>NC_009792.1:0-1200000 GCF_000018045.1 Citrobacter koseri ATCC BAA-895
CGCGAACCGGGTCATCCGCGAACCCATTCCCGCCTCGGAAATTATTCTGGCGCTGGAATGCGGTGGCTCTGACAGCTATTCCGGTATTTCCGCCAATCCAGCGCTCGGCTATGCGGTGGATAAGCTGGTACAGCAGGGTGGCACGGCCATTCTGTCTGAAACATCAGAAATTTATGGCGCAGAACATTTATTGACCCGCCGCGCTGTCTCGCGCGAGGTTGGCGAAAAACTGATTGCGCGGATTCACTGGTGGGAAGACTACTGTCGTCGCAGCGGAAGCGAAATGAATAACAACCCTTCAGCAGGTAATAAGGTTGGCGGACTTACCACGATTCTGGAGAAATCCCTCGGCGGTATTGCCAAAGCCGGAACCACTAATCTGACAGAGGTTTATGAATACGCAGAACCAGTTACAGCAAAAGGGTTCGTCTTTATGGATACCCCCGGCTATGACCCTATTGCCGTTACCGGGCAAATCGCAGGCGGCGCGAATCTGCTTTGCTTCACCACTGGCCGGGGTTCGGCATTTGGATCCAAACCAACGCCCAGCCTGAAACTGGCTACCAACAACGCGCTCTGGCTGCGCCAACAGGAAGATATGGACATTAACTGCGGCACCATTGTCGAAGGTGAAGAGACGATCGCAGAAGTCGGTGAACGTATTTATCAAATGATCCTTGATATGGCATCCGGCAAAAAAACAAAAAGTGAAGAATTTGGCTATGGTAGTCAGGAATTTGTCCCCTGGACAATTGGCTCCATAATGTAACGCTCCACAATATAACAATACCTCGTACCGCCATGCTCACTATGAGCATGGCAAGGAGTTCCTATGTCTATTGTTAACGTAAATACTGAAGAAGAAAAATTAAAGGCTACAACAGTAAGATGGCGAATATTTATTATTATGCTTTTGTTGGGTGCGATTAATTATATTGATCGCACATCGCTTTCTATTGCCATGCCCTATATTACCGATGAATTTGGCATTACTGATACCCGGGTTGTCGGTGTTATCCATAGCGCTTTCTTCTGGGCTTATGCACTGATGCAAATTCCCAGCGGCGTGATTGCAGATAAGTTCAAAGCCAGAAATATTATCGCACTGGCTACCATCTTATGGGGAGCATTCCAGGCCGTTGCCGCCTTATGTCACTCCATTTTCACGCTTTCGCTTTCCCGTCTTGGTCTGGGCGTCACAGAATCCCCTATCATGCCCGCAGGCGCAAAATTAATGGGAACATGGTTAACGCCAACTGAGCGTGGGCGCGGCTCAATGTTGCTCGATGGCGGCGCGCCATTAGGAACCGCGCTGGGTGCGGTCATCATCGCCGGGTTGATTGCCTTTTTCGACTCGTGGCGTATGGCGTTTGTTGTCGCGGGGGTTGGCACGATGCTCGTCGGTTTACTGGCATGGTGGTATATCCGTACTTATCCGTCAGAACACCCACGTATTAACCAGGCGGAACTGGACCATATCACCGCGGCAAACGGCCCAGCCACCAACAGTAAAAAATACCGTCTCGCTGATATCAAACCTTACCTCAAGCAGCGCAATGTGCTTGCGTTGATCGGCGGATGGGTATGCTACAGCTTTGTTTTCTATGGCCTGATGACCTGGCTGCCACTCTATTTCCAGGCCACTTATGGCTTTGATATTAAGTCGATGGGTGGCGCGATGGCGCTGATCTTCCTGCTGTGCTTTATTGGTCAGCTCACAGGCGGTTACATCATGGATAAATGGCGCAGTAAAGGCGCAAAAACCAGCCGCGTTATGCATACCATGTTGGCAATTTCCGCCACTACCGCAGGGGTAGGGATTTTTCTGTGCGCCCAAAGTTCAACACCAGCCATTGCGATTACATTGCTGACAATCGCGCTCTTCCCGTTACGTTGGGCCAGTGTCTACTGGTCAATACCGGGTCTGCTGGGAGCACAATCGGTAGCAGGGACTATCTGTGGCACCATGAACTTTACCAGTAACCTGTTCGCTGCCATTTTGCCTATTTTTATCGGCTTCCTGGTGCAATCTACCGGTAATTACTATGCCGCGATGATGTTCTTTGCGCTGGCCGCAGTGGGTTACCTCATCTGCTCGCTGCTCATTAACTTCGATAAAAAAATGGATATTGCTGAAAAGTAATTACCCGTCTCCGGCCCGCTCGCGGGCCATTTTTTATGGCATCAGGAACGAAGTATGTTCAATTCAGATAACTTTATTGCCGTCGACTGGGGCTCCAGCAACCTACGCCTGTGGGTTTACCAGAAGGGGAGCTGTGTCTGGCGTCACGCCAGTCATGATGGGGTGATCAATCACCATGCAGGGCAGTTCAAAGATATTTGGCTGACATTGCTCGAACAGTGCCCACACACTCTGGCAGATAATACGACGGTTATCATGAGCGGCATGATTGGCAGCAATATTGGCTGGGTAGACAGTCACTATTTACTCTGTCCGGTCTCCCTGCAAACCCTGTCGCAGCATCTCACTCAAGTTCATGACGCGGGCCATCTCCCTGTATTTATCATTCCTGGTTTGCAGTTAGCGGGATCTGAAACCTGTAACGTGATGCGCGGTGAAGAAACACAGCTTCTTGGCGCGTTATCAGAAAATAGCTGGTATGCCTTCCCTGGCACCCACAGTAAATGGGTACGCATGGAGAACGATACGGTCCGTGATTTTCAAACCATCATGACCGGCGAATTTTTCCACCTGCTGACCCGACACTCCATCGTGGGAAAACACGCAACGGTACAACAGCACAATGTCGATGCTTTTTTAGCGGGCGCAAAACGTGGTCAACATGAAAACTGCCTTTCTCGCGGCGTCTTTGATCTCAGAGCACGAACACTAAGTCATATCCTTCCTCAGGACGCGCTTTTTGATGCCTTATCCGGTCTGCTGATCGGCCATGAAATCGCACAAATGCTGCAACATTACGCAATCCCTGCACACGAAGAAATTGTACTGGTAGGCAGCGACGAGCTGCTCGTCCGCTACCAGACCGTATTCCAGCTTTTTGGCCAGCGCTGTCGCCTCCTCAACGGTGAAACAGCATTCATTAACGGCATCAGGAGTGTTTTACATGAACATCCGTAATCCTTTGGTCGCAATACTACGAGGTATAACGCCCGATGAAGTTCTGGCGCATATTGATGTACTCGCAACAGCAGGTTTTACCACCGTAGAAATTCCGCTGAATTCCCCCGACTGGCAAACCAGTATCGCCATAGCCGTTGCACACTATGGTCAGACGATACATATCGGCGCAGGAACCGTGACCGCCGTTAGCGAAGTTAACCTGTTATCCGCATTCAAGTGCTCGTTTATTTTGACGCCGAATACCGACCCGTCAGTTATTGACGCGGCACGAGATGCCGGAATGACGACCTGTATCGGCTGTCATACCGCCAGCGAAGCGTTTGTCGCGATCCATCACGGCGCCAGCGCATTAAAAATTTTCCCGGCAGGCGAACTGGGGCCAGGATACATCCGCGCATTAAAAGCCGTTCTACCGACGCATATTCCACTCTATGCCGTCGGTGGCATCCGTCCCGACAATCTGGCTGACTATCTGAATGCAGGATGCATTGGCGCAGGATTAGGCAGCGATCTGTACCGCGCCGGACAAACCGTAAACCAGACGGCAAAAAATGCCCAGGCCTTTATCGAGGCGTGGAACGCCTGTAAGCAGCAATAAAAAAGCCCGGCGCCAGGCCGGGCAAAACGTTACCAATACACACTTAAGCGACTTTCAGTTGCTGTATTTTTTTCTCACGGCGAATTTTACGTTCTTCCAGCACCGCGACCATCGCCATCAGGCAGATGCAGCTAATGGCAGCGGCATCCAGCGCGGCGAAGGTGCCCGCCCAGCCGGTCAGACCAAAGACTGGCGTACCGTCGGCAATCATCCCCAGCCCCAGCTTGGCGAAGCTGTCGCCGATCAGGTAAGCGAAGGTGCCTTTAATGCCGTCCGCCGCGCCGATCGCTTTTTTCGGGACGAAGCCGACTGCCGCCACGCCGATCAGCAACTGCGGGCCAAACACCAGGAAACCGAGCGCGAACAGGGACGCCAGGTAGACGTACTGGTTGCTGGCATGCTGGTAAACGCCGAGGGTGGCGATAATCAGCGCCAGCGCAACGCAGGCCACCAGCGCACGACGACCGTTCGCCAGATCCGACAGCCAGCCCCACAGCAGCGTGCCGACCAGCGCGCCCACTTCAAACAGGGTAAAGCCCTGAATCGCCACTTCTTTAGAAAGTTTCAGTTCCTGGAATGCGTAAACGGTAGACCACTGGTCGATACCAATACGCACCACGTACAGGAAGATGTTGGAGAAGCACAGCAGCCAGATCACTTTGTTTTTCAGGACGTATTCCACAAAGATCTGCCACTTGGTCATCTCATTTTCTTCGGTCTCTTTGTCCTCTTCGCTGATCTCTTCGCCGAACAACTCTTCCGCCTTACCAAGACCATAAGATTCCGGGGAGTCGCTGCCAAAGCGCAGGCCGATGAAGCCCACAATCAGCGCGATGATCGACGGGAAGATAAACATGCCGATCACATGGCCGTCGAACAGGTAGTTCGCGCCGAACAGCGCCACGCCTGCCGCGCCAGCGCCGCCGAGGTTGTGGGAGATATTCCAGAAGCCGAGGAAGGTGCCGCGCTTACGACGGGGCGTCCATTTGGTGATGGTGGAGTAACTGCACGACCCGCCGGTACTCTGGAAGAAACCGCTCAGCGCGTAGAAGGCGATCATCAGGAACAGGCTAACGGAACCACTCCCCATGCTGGCGCTGAAGCCCAGCATACAGATAGCGGAAAGAATCAGCATAAACGGCAGGAACTGCTTGGTGTTTTTGCCGTCGGCATAGTAGGAAACCAGCGTTTTGCCTACGCCATAGGTGATCGAGAAGCCCAGACCAATCATCCCCAGTTGCGTCATGCTCAGCCCGTAGGTGGAGATCATGTCGTTCTGGGCGATGTTGAAGTTTTTGCGGATCAGGTACATGGTCAGGTAGCCGATAAAGACCACCAGATAGGACTGCATGAACGGTTTGAACCACATTTTGCGCCGTACATCGAGCGGCAGATCCAGGGTCGGCTTACGCACCTGGTTTAAGAAGTTCAGCATGGGACGGGTATCTCCTGATTTTTTAAGCCTGCTTTATTGCAGGCATTGTAAAAATCAGTCGCCCAACCAGCCTGAGACAGCGTCCAGGCGAAACCGGGAAAATTTCTTAGTTTTGCCCCACTCGGGGTAAAAAGGTGAAGTCCGTCACGTAATGCTGGCCTCGCGCGGCGCCTGCGCGTTCAAAAACGGCAGCAGCAGCAGGGCGGAAATGCCCGCCGCAATGGCAATCACCACAAAGAACCCGGTCCAGTGCCAGGTTTCCATCACCTGCGCCAGCGGCCAGCCGGAGAGCGATGCGCCAAGATAGGCAAACAGACCGACAAAACCGGTTGCCGCCCCCGCCGCCTCTTTGTGCGAACATTCCGCAGCCGCCATGCCGATCAGCATCTGCGGGCCAAAGACAAAAAAGCCGGTGGTGAAGAAGCACGCCGCCTGCATCACGTAACTGGCGAACGGCATCAGCCATAACGAACCGACAGAGAGCAGTATTCCGGCAGCGAAAATCAGGTTCATTGGCCCACGGTTGCCGTTGAACAGTTTATCTGAGCCCCAGCCCGCCACCAGCGCGCCGATAAACCCGCCCAGCTCGAACATCGTGACCGCCGTGTTGGCGGTGACCAGATCGACACCCAGCGTCTCCGACATATACAGGTTGCCCCAGTCGTTGATCGCCGCGCGCACCACGTACACCAACACATAGCACAGCGAGAGCAGCCAGATATAGGGATTCAACAGCACGTATTTGGTCAGGATCTCTTTGCGGGTCAGCCCCGCCCCCTCCTGCTGCTGAGCGATTTCCAGCTCATCATGCCGCCAGTCCCCGACCGCTGGCAAACCGATAGCCTGTGGCCTGTCGCGCAGCCGCCAGCAGAGAAAAATGCCGACGATAATCGCCAGCGTTCCGGCAATCATCATCCCGGCGCGCCAGCCATAATGCAGAGCGGCAGCAGCCATGACGATCGGAATCAGCGCCCCACCGACGTTATGCGCGGTATTCCAGATGGCCCACCACCCGCCACGCTCATTACGCGAGTACCAGGACGTCAGCAAACGGGCGCACACCGGCGCTCCCCAGCCCTGGAAGAAGGCATTCAACGCCCACAGTAATGCAAAGGCCCACAGCGACGTGGAGAAACCGAACAGGATATTCACCACGCCGGTGGCGATCAGCCCAATGCCCATAAAATAACGGGCGTTGGAACGGTCGCTGACGATGCCAGAGACAAACTTCGACAGGCCATAGGTGATGTAAAACAGCGTCGCCAGCAGGCCGATATCACTGCGGGTCAGCACACCGCTGACGAGGATCTCCGGCACGGCGGCATTAAAACTTTTACGGGTGAAATAGAACAGCGCGTAGCCAAGCCAGATGGTAAGTAAGATCTGTCGCCGCCAGTAGCGGTAACGCGCATCGACTTCGTGTTTATCGGTTATCAACGGCGCATTTGCCGGAGCTTTCAGAAACGTCAGCATCACCGCTCCTTAAACGTAACGCAGAGGCAACGACACGCTAACGCGCGTGCCGTGCGTACAGGAGATGGCCAGCACGCCGCCAAGCGCCGTCACGCGCTCGCGCATCCCGGTCAGACCAAAGCCTTGCTGGCCGGAATCCGGCGGCAGGCCGCTGCCATCGTCTTCAATCACCAGCATCAGCCGCTCATCCTGCTGCCAGCCCTGTAGCGTAACCGCGCTGGCATTAGCGTGTTTCACAATGTTGTTCAGCCCTTCCTGACAAACGCGAAACAGCGTTACCCGCTGACTTTCGCTAAGCGCAGACTCGTCTATTCGCCAGTCGAGATGGCTGATAATGCCGCGACTTTCCAGTTCCATTTCCCGCATCAGCGAACGGATAGCCTGTTCCAGCGTCAGGTCATCCAACTGGCGTGGACGCAAGCGCCCCAGCAGGCGACGCACCGCGTCATACACGCCCAGCGACAGTTGCTCAATGTGCGCCCCGCTCTGTTTTACGCCGCCATTATCCGCCGCCAGCCGCTGTACAATTCCCGCCTGAGTGCGAATGGCGGTGATGGTCTGACCGATGTCGTCGTGCAGTTCCCGCGCTACGTCGCGCCGCACGCTCTCTTCCGTTTCCAGCAGGCGTTCCGCCAGACGATGGTTACGCGCCAGTTCATTTTGCAGCGACTGGTTGAGTTCGCGCAGGCGCTGAATCCCCGCGCCAAGCAGCAGCCCGGTCAGGCTTTGCGCCAGCAGAGAAAGCAGTAAATCAACGGGATGATCGTGCCAGGTCTGGCTGGCAATCAGCGCGATGGCGTTCATCAACGTCGCAATCAGCGCCCCTTGCCAGCCGTAATGCCAGGCGAGCGCAATAATCGGCAGCGCAAGGCAGAACGGCGTAAAGCGTGACAGCTCAGCCGGTAGACCCAGCTGTAGCCACAGGCTGACGGTGAACAGCAGCAGATACCAGACCAGATGCCGCCCGCGCCAGTTCACCGGCTGCGAGACCAGCGCCGGGCCGAGCGGTAACCAGGTGGTGCTGGTCAGGTAATGCCAGAACACCAGACAGATGGGCGCCAGCGTCAACCCGCCGGTAAGCGTCAGCAGCAGCGCGTTTAACGTCTCTTCCCCCTGGCCTAACCAGGGCAGAGACTGTAACAATGCCGCCGCCGTCAAGGCCGCGCCCTGTAACAGCAGGGTGCGCCAGTCGCGCTGATGGCGATAGCGGGAGATTAATGCCACAGGCAGCAACGTCAACAGGCCTCCGATCATCAAAAGCGGTAGATGCGCCAGCGCCACTTCCTGCGCCAGCCACCAGACCAGCAGCCATTCCGCGCCCAGCAATACCGGCCAGTAGCTGCGCGGACACTGCAACATCAGCCCCAGGCGTAAACCGAACGGGAACAGCAGTACCGCCAGCTCCGGGCGCTCAACCAGGTGCAGGCTGATGCTCCACAGGCAAAACCACGCGGCGGAGAAGATAAAAAAGCAGGCGATAACGGTAATTAACCGGGAAAGGATGGTTTTCATCACCAGCCATCAAACATGCGGCGCGCCAGTTCAACGTCGTTGCTGACGCCCAGTTTTTCCAGAAGATTGGCGCGATGTACGTGTACCGTTTTTGGCGACAGCCCCAGCTCGGCGGCGATCTCTTTTACCGCCATTCCCTGCGCCAGCTTTTCCGCCACCTGGCGTTCACGTCTGGTCAGCGGGTCCTGCCGTCCGGCCGCCAGTTTAACGGCGATATCCGGCGTCAGGTAACAGCCGCCCGTCGCCACCGTGTGTACCGCGGCAATCAGCTCGTCAGGGCTACAGCGCTTGGAAAGGAAGCCGCGCGCACCGGCGTTCAGCGCCTGTTCCACCAGCGCCGGACTGTCATGTACCGACAGCATTATCGTCGCCATCCCTTTAGGAAGCTGACTTAATAACTCCAGCCCGGAGATATCCGGCATGGAGATATCGCAGATGCAGACCTGCACGCCGCGCCCCGGTAATCCCGCCAGCGCCTCCTGCCCCGAGCCAAACTCGGCCACAACCTGTAAATCAGGTTCCAGCCCCAGCAGCTGCGCAAAGCCGGAGCGGACGATAAGGTGATCGTCAATAAGGGCGATGGTGATCATGGTTCTGTCCTGGTACTTGAAAGTGCCTGATGGCGCTGCGCTTATCAGGCCTACGGGCGGGAGCCGTTGTAGGCCGGCCATCCAACAAAGCGCTTACCTTAACGATAAGCGCATGGCTGTTCAAGCCGTGAGCAGCATTCAATGCGTCTGGCGGGCGTACGACTCCGTTACGGTTCCATACTGTCCAGGTCGCAGATACGCACTTTGTCGCTATCAGAAAAAAGCGCAAAGGAATCCCGAATATCGGGCCGGATCAGGGTGGTTTTTAGCAGTGTGATGTAGACATTCTCTAATTTCATCACATTAAGCTGGCAAGTGCTTGCAAAACCAAAGACATTCACTCGCTGGTAAGCCGAGGATAACTGGCAAATATAATCTTCAGAAATGGCGTTCAGCGTAATTTCCGTCATGCCAAACACCTGCTGGCTGTACTCTCTTGGGTGCCTGAGGTACTGGAGTGAAGGATAGTGCGCTGCGAGCGTCTCTATCTTATGAATCAACGCAATAAGGTTGGAATCATTTTTCACATCAAGGATATCTTTAAATTTCGAGCCCACAAAAACATTGATCTCCCCGGCATAGACAGGCGCACTGCGCTCAGTATGCAAGCGCTGTTTCTCCTCTGAGAGAACATCAATATAAACAATATCGCAGTCTACATTTCTACTTTTGCTTTTATGCTTTACGATAGAGAAATGCAGTTCACTTCTTTTCGCGATATCCCTGATATTATAATGCTGACCAAGCCACATCCGCGTCAACTTACGACCGGGGCCTTTTCGTAGTTTTATTTGTTTATCAAGATAGCCTGCGGAGTTGATACTCAGAATGCCATCATCAAACGTTCTAATCTTAACGTCATCAGACAACATTTTTAGAATGTATTGCACTGAAAGATGGCTGATATTCGCCATATAGACATAATGGATTGTTTTATGAGAAAGAAAGCGATTGATTTTCAGCATGTTAATAAAGCCATAATCCATACTGGCGACTAAGCCAGAAGAGAATTCATTATTAACCGTTTCATATATATAGGATTTTAACTCTACCTTTGTTTTAAGGTAGATGATATGAAAACGTGCGTGTTTATACCTCGCTTTAATCTTAGAAACAATTCTGAGCTGAAGCGGGGAGCAAACAATAAAAAGATGCTCAACGATTTCCATTAGTTATTCGCTCTGAATCACAGCAACCCGGCGCATAATATCATTGCAATATGACATCGTAAAGAAGCGCCCCAGACGCTCAGGCGAGTATTGGTCACTTTGTCCGAAAAGATACTTTCTATACTGCAAATAAGACAGTTCATAAACCGGATAATAAAGACACGTCACGTCCGAAAATATTACTTATAGTTATATAACACTCTCAAATAATTAACCTGAACAAGGGTTTCCCCTTGTTCAGATAGCCATTATTACTCAAAGAAAACCGAGATTTTATTAAACATTGACGGATCGGACTGATTGCGCGCCACTTTCACCACATCTTCCAGTTTATCGATCTGACTAATCATCTGCTCCAGACGCTGATCGTCGTTGACCAGTAGCCAGATGCGGCTCTGGTCGCTGCTCTGGATGGGTAGACAAAGAATCCCTTCCACGTTGAAAGCGCGACGGGCGAACAGCCCACAAACGTGCGTCATGACGCCAGGATGGTTACGGACGGTGAGTTCCAGGATAACGTTCTCATGTGATTGTTTCTGCATGGTTTATTCCCCCACCATCTCAGTATTGGCCGCACCCGGCGGCACCATCGGATAAACTTTTTCGTCTGCATCAATACGTACATGGATCAGCGCCGGTCCTGGGCGGCTGATGATTTCCCGCAGCGCCGCTTGCGGATCGGCTTCATTATTTAAATCACAGGTTTCCAGACCAAAACCAGCGGCAATCTGCATAAAGTTGATCATCCCCGGATAGGTGGCAGCAAACACGCCCTGCTTGTAGAACAGGCTTTGTTGCTGATGCACCAGCCCCAACGCTTCGTTATTCATCAGGATAATTTTTACATCCAGTTGGTTTTCGCTGGCGGTCGCCATCTCCTGAATATTCATCATCAGGCTGCCGTCGCCGGAGAAGCACAACACTTTCTTGTCCGGGTTCGCCAGCGCCGCGCCAATCGCCGCAGGCAAGCCAAAACCCATCGTCCCCAGCCCGCCGGAAGTCAGCCACTGACGTGGACGGTTGAGCGGATAAGCCTGTGCGGCCCACATCTGGTGCTGGCCTACGTCGGTCGTGATAATCGCGCTGTCATCCACGCAGGCGGCAACGGCATTAATCAGCCCGTAATGGCTGAGCGGATCGCTGGCTTCAGGGATCGCGCACGGGAACTCGCGCTGCAAATCCGCCACCAGTTGATGCCACTCTTCGCGTGGCTGAGCCTCAATGTGCGGAATCAACTGCGCCAGAACGTCATCAACATCAGCCTGAATGGCAACGTGCGGTTGTTTAATTTTACCCAGTTCCGCGCGATCGATATCCACATGGATGATTTTGGCATTCGGACAGAACTGTTCGGTTTTGCCAATCGCCCGGTCATCAAAACGCGCCCCCAGAACCACCAGCAGATCCGCCTCTTGCAGAATATAGTTTGTGCTGCGCGCGCCATGCATGCCCAGCATCCCCAGAGAAAGCGGATGCGCCTTCGGCAGTATGCCCAGCGCCATCAGAGTCATAGTGGTGGGCAGTCTGGCTTTTTCCGCCAGTTCACGCACGCGCGCAGGCGCGTTAATCACGCCGCCGCCAAGATACAGCACCGGGCGCTTCGCGGCGTTGATCATCGCCGCCGCATCACGAATGCTCTCAGCGCTGAATTCCGGCGCCGCCATTTTTTCAGCCGGAGCAGGCAACGCTTCAATGTCAAACACCGCCGTCTGTATATCCTTAGGAATGTCTATCCACACCGGCCCAGGGCGCCCGGACTGGGCAAGGCGAAACGCATCGCACATTACCTGTGGCAACTCATTGATATCTCTGACCAGATAGTTATGTTTTGTGATGGGGATAGAGATGCCGTAGGTGTCGACTTCCTGAAACGCATCGGTGCCGATCATCGAGGCCGGAACCTGACCGGTGATGCATACCAACGGAATGGAGTCGAGACGCGCGTCGGCAATGGCGGTGACCAGGTTAGTCGCGCCCGGCCCGCTACAGGCCATACATACCGCGGGTTTACCGTCGGTTCGCGCCATCCCCTGAGCGATAAACCCCGCCCCCTGTTCATGGCGCGCCAGGATGTGGCGAATTTGCGTACTTTGGCTTAAGGCGTCGTAAACGGGGAGAATCGAACCGCCCGGAATGCCAGTGACGATTTTAATGCCCTGACGTTCCAGAAAATGAACGATAAACTCTGCGCCCGTAAAGCGCGTACGCGGGGATGTTGATGTTGTGCCCGAACTTGCCATGCTCCAGTCCTTTTATTCTGGGCCGACTTGCCGGGAAGGTGTCTTAAACGAAAAACCCCGCCCGGTTTGCGCCGGCGGGGTTTTGGAATCGTGTGTTGTTCCAGTCCCTACGGCGCATTGCCGACGACCACCACCACACGCACGACGACCACTGCGGCAGGTTGCGCAGTTTTTAGTAGGGTCGCAGTCAGCATGGAAGGGTTCATTAGGGACCTTGTCTGTTTATGGATTAACAGGTTTTATACAAGCACAGCTTTTCAGGCATGACAACGGAAAATTTTTCATCTGCACAAAAATGCGTCGACGATCACGCTTTGCCAGATGCCGACGCTGGCCTGCAAAACAAAAAACCCCGCCGGAGCGAGGTTTTTATCAGCGTTATGCGGTTGGTTGCCGCAAAGCACACTGTGTTATATCAACATCAGAAGTATACGCGTTCCGCGAAGAACACGCAATTTCGGCACGAATTTTGACGCATTTGAGTATGGATCAGAAGTCGCGATCCGTCCACAAAATACTGTTCATTCATACAGTATTTATCTATAATATCACTGTACGCAATGTGTTATAGGGGGCCGCATCGTAACCGGCGCAACAAAGTCCTGGCTGAAACGGGTGGTGCCGTCAGCGCCTTAACCCCCGTGTGAGCACACTGTGTTATGTCAACAAAAGGTGCTGACAACAGGCGGCGGAGAGGTACGTCAGCACCGTGCTCCTTTTACCAGAAGGAGAGCGTATGAGCCTCGTGGATATCGCTATTCTTATCCTGAAACTCATTGTTGCTGCACTGCAACTGCTTGATGCCGTTCTGAAATACCTCCGGTAATTCAGATTCAAGCCGCACCGAAGGGGAGCGGGCAACCGCTCCCCTTTCATCATCTGCCTGGTGCTTGTCCATCGTCGATATGTTACGTTTTTATGACAACCACTGACGATACCTGAACCATGACCCTTTCCATTTTCTGCATTTTACTGTTCGCCGCGCTGCTGCATGCCAGCTGGAACGCCATCGTGAAGGCGGGAAATGACAAACTTTACTCCGCAATCAGCGTCAGTGGTTCCGCAGCGTTGATGGCGCTGGCGTGTCTGCCCTTCGCCCCGCCCCTTCCCGCCGCCAGCATCCCTTTTTTAGCCGCCTCCACCGCCTTACAGGTGGTTTATACCGTGCTGGTCGCCAAAACCTATCAGGTTTCGGATATGAGCCAGACCTATCCCCTGATGCGCGGCACCGCACCGCTGCTGGTGGCGATAATTAGCGTCCTGTTTCTTGGCGATAGCCTTTCCACAATGGCCTGGCTCGGCATCGCGGTAATTTGCCTGGCGATTCTCGGCATGGCCTGTAACGGTCGTGCCCGCTCCCGGCGGGGTATCACGCTGGCGCTGATCAACGCCTGCTTTATCGCTGGCTATACGCTGGTGGACGGTACGGGCGTGCGGGTGTCAGAAACCGCGCTGGGTTATACGCTGTGGACCTTCTTGTTGAACGGCACCTGTCTGCTTGGCTGGGCGATGATTGCCCGGCGGCGGGAAGCCTCGCGCTATCTGGCGCAGCACTGGAAGAAAGGCATTTTTGGCGGTATCGGCACGATGGGTTCCTATGGGCTGGCGCTGTGGGCGATGACTCAGGCGCCGCTGGCCGTGGTGGCCGCACTGCGTGAAACATCCATTCTGTTCGGCGCGCTGATTGCCTGGCTGCTGCTCAATGAGAAAGTCGCCGGGCTACGGTTGGTCGCGGCTGGCGGGATTGCCGCCGGGGCGATATTACTGCGTTTATCCTGATTGCCGGATGGCGGCTACGCCTTATCCGGCCTACGGGAGCCGCCGGGCACCATCAAACTGCGGTAAAATAATCTCTCGGCAACAATTGTTGCCGCTTTTTGTTTACATATCCTGCCGTTCGGCTCCCGCGCTATTCCCGCCGTGAATATGGCCTTCTTTTTTTAGTGTGGTAGATTCCACTCGCATTTATGGGAATGCGTAGCACCTTATTCTTATTTTTTTCTTTTTTTAAAAGTAATCAGCGAAATGAAAAGGCAGAGAAGCGTCAATTTGTTGTTGATGTTGGTATTACTGGTGGCCGTCGGGCAGATGGCGCAAACCATTTATATCCCCGCCATTGCCGATATGGCGCGTGAACTGAACGTTCGTGAAGGGGCAGTACAGAGCGTCATGGCCGCTTACCTGCTCACCTACGGCGTATCACAACTGTTTTACGGCCCGCTTTCCGATCGGGTAGGGCGCCGCCCGGTGATCCTCGTCGGGATGTCCATTTTTATGCTGGCTACGCTGGTCGCGATTACCACCCACAGCCTGACGGTATTGATTGCCGCCAGCGCGTTACAGGGCATGGGCACCGGCGTCGGCGGCGTGATGGCGCGTACGCTGCCGCGCGATCTGTATGAAGGTACGCAGTTACGCCACGCTAACAGCCTGCTGAATATGGGGATTCTGGTGAGTCCGTTGCTGGCGCCGCTGATTGGCGGGCTGCTGGATACCGTCTGGAACTGGCGCGCCTGTTACGTTTTCCTGCTGGTTCTCTGCGCAGGCGTCACCTTCAGTATGGCACGCTGGATGCCGGAGACGCGCCCCGCAGGCGCACCACGTACCCGCCTGATCGCCAGCTACAAAACATTATTCGGCAACGGCGCATTTACCTGTTATCTGCTGATGCTGATTGGCGGACTGGCGGGAATCGCCGTCTTTGAAGCCTGCTCCGGCGTGCTGATGGGAGCGGTGCTGGGTCTGAGCAGCATGGTGGTGAGCATCCTGTTTATTCTGCCAATTCCGGCGGCGTTTTTCGGCGCGTGGTTTGCTGGTCGCCCGAATAAGCGCTTCGCAACGCTGATGTGGCAGTCGGTATTCAGTTGCCTGTTGGCGGGCGTCATGATGTGGGTCCCAGGTCTGTTTGGCGTGATGAACGTCTGGACGCTGCTGATCCCCGCCGCGCTGTTCTTCTTCGGCGCCGGAATGCTGTTCCCACTGGCGACCAGCGGCGCGATGGAACCTTTCCCGTTTCTCGCCGGAACGGCTGGCGCGCTGGTGGGCGGCCTGCAAAACATCGGCTCCGGCGTGCTGGCGTGGCTCTCCGCGATGCTGCCGCAAACCGGGCAGGGTAGCCTCGGCTTTTTGATGACGCTTATGGGGCTGCTGATTTTACTGTGCTGGCTGCCGCTGGCGTCGCGTGTGCCGCATCAGGGGCAGACGATTTAATCGAATGATGGCCCGGTTTCCCGCCGGGCTTTTCACATACCGGCGAGATCATCGTGGTCAGGAGCGGCTCCAGCGCCGGGCGCCACGCCCCTTCTTCCCCGTCATAAAACTGCGTATCCGCGTTAATCGCATACGGAATATTCACCCTTTGCAACTCGCACGCCATAAATCGGGCAAACGCGAGCTGCGAAGCGGAAGGGCTATTTTTGATTGATTCGCCCGGCGCCCAGCCGCCAACCCAACTGGCATGGCCGGTTTTTTGCTGCCAGCGCGCGGCGGCGTTAATTCGCGCGCGAATCGCCGCTTTCTCCGCCGCCGTGCCCGACGTCCACGGGTATTTACCGTTATTTTTCAATGGCCCCCACGGAAAGATATGCCACTCCGCCAGCACGTAATTCTGGCTTTGCGGGGGCAGTTTTAGGGCCGACAACGCTTCCGGCGCGGCGCGCAGACGAGGCGCGACAAAAATCATGCGTTGGGGGTCAATCGCGTGAAGGGTGCGGATGGTTTTGTCATATACCCGGTTCAGGGAAGACTGGCTGTGGTTGAGTTTCTCCGCCGGTTCATAAATCAGGTCAAACCCCAGCAGCGGCGAACGTTGCGCAAAATAGTGCGCGACGGCTACCCACCAGTTGATCACCTCTTGTTCATTGCCGGGGCTGGGGTCGTTTTTATACTCATCGGCCTGATAAGCAATGATCGGAATCACGCCATACTGCTCACACGCCTCCACCAGTTTTCGCAGGTGGATGAGTCGCGCTTCCGTCGGCTCTCCCGCGACGCGTATGCGCACATGCTTAAATCCCTTCGCCTGAAAATCACGCACCACCAGAGGATCAAACTCCCGGATACCCCGTTCGGTGCGCGCCCAGTCAACGTCCATCCCCACACCAAGCTGCTGCGCATAGCGCGAAGCGGTCAACGGCGGCTGAGCCGCGCACACCGTGGCGCTGACGAGCAGGAAGAGAGAAGCAAGCGGCTTTAACACGATTGTCCTTAAGCAAATCATCAGGAGTCATATCACGTATTTAGCACGCTTTCTGGCTTTACATGCAATAAATCTTCGCGTGGCAAACGCTACGTCGCCTGCTCCTGCAACCAGCCGATAAACGCCTCGATTTTCGGCCACTGTCTGCCAGGCAGCGTGGTTACATAATAGTGCTGGTGGCATTTCAACGTCATCTCGCCGAAAGGCGCAATCAGTTCGCCGCTATCAAGACGCTTTTGCACCAGCCGTTTACGCCCCATCGCCACGCCGATATGGTTCATTGCCGCAATAACGGCTAAATCGGAACGATCGAAGCCAATACCCGACGATGTCGGCAGATTCACGCCAAAATGCTGCGCCCAACTGTGCCATTCATCGGTGCCGGAATCGTTGCTCCATGCCTGTCGGTCATGCAGGAGCGTACAGTGGCGCAGGTTAACCCGCGCATTCGTTAAGTCATGATGACGGGCATATTCGGGGCTGCACACCGGCAGAATGGCCTCATCCATCAGGAAGTGATGCGTCAGCTGCGCCGAGGGCGCATCATCAAAATAGATCGCTAAATCAATCCCTGCCCGCTGGAGATTCACGTTGTCATTACCGGTCAACATGGTCAGCGAGATGGACGGATAGCGACGAGTAAAGTCTCCCAGCGCAGGCACCAACCAGCACTGAGCAATCGAAGGCCGCGAATAGACGGTCAGCGTCCCTGACAACTCCTGATTTTTAATATCGAGGATTTCCTGATTCAGCGTATCCAGCGACGATTTCAACGCCCAGAATACCCGCTTGCCCTCATGGGTGAGTTCCACTTTGCGGTGCGAACGGACAAAGAGCTGAATCCCCAGCTCCTCTTCCAGTTGATTGATTCGATGGCTGACCGCGCTGGGACTTAGCGACAGCTCATCCGCCGCCAGCGCAAAAGACTGATGCCTGGCCGCCACTTCAAAGGTGTACAGCTTTGATAATTGCCAGCCGTTGAGTAAACGGTTTCTGCCGTCGCGTAAGGGTTCCATCGCCGCCTCTGTGACCTCTTTTTGGCTTTGCAGTGTAAAAAAATGCGCCTGGAAAATCAGCGTAAAGATGAATCGAAGTGAACCATATCGCATAAACAGACCATTATTGGATGCAAATCACCCTTTTGATTCAATCTGGTTCATGCGAAGGGCAATTTATATCGTTTGTCAGCAAGTGCCGTTTTTTCGTCCAATACGCCTATGTTAATCACAGGGTAAGGTGAGATATGCACTCTCAAATTTGGGTTGTGAGCACGCTGCTGGTAAGCATCGTGCTAATCGTGCTGACCATCGTGAAATTCAGATTCCACCCGTTTCTGGCACTGCTGCTGGCCAGTTTCTTTGTGGGCGCGATGATGGGCATGGGGCCGCTGGAGATGGTCAATGCGATTGAAAGCGGTATTGGCGGCACGTTAGGCTTCCTCGCCGCCGTCATCGGTCTCGGAACCATTCTCGGCAAAATGATGGAAGTGTCCGGCGCGGCAGAACGGATCGGCCTGACGCTCCAGCGTTGCCGCTGGCTTTCCGCTGACGTGATCATGGTGCTGGTGGGGCTGATTTGCGGCATCACGCTGTTTGTGGAAGTGGGTGTGGTGCTGCTCATCCCACTGGCATTTTCGATAGCGAAGAAAACCAACACGTCGCTGCTGAAGCTGGCTATTCCGCTGTGTACCGCGCTAATGGCGGTGCATTGCGTGGTGCCGCCGCATCCGGCTGCGCTGTTTGTGGCGAATAAGCTGGGTGCGGATATCGGTTCCGTTATCGTCTACGGTTTGCTGGTTGGGCTGGTGGCGTCGCTGGTCGGCGGGCCGCTATTCCTGAAGTTCCTCGGCAACCGCCTGCCGTTTAAGCCGGTGCCGGCGGAGTTTGCGGATCTCGAAGTGCGCGATGAAAATACGCTGCCTTCTTTACGCGCGACGCTGTTTACCGTCCTGCTGCCGATTGGCCTGATGCTGGTAAAAACCGTTGCCGAACTGAATATGACGCAGGGCGGCACGCTGTATACGCTGCTGGAGTTTATCGGCAACCCGATCACCGCAATGTTTATCGCCGTTTTCGTGGCCTATTACATTCTCGGCCTGCGTCAGCATATCGGTATGGGTACGTTGCTGACCCATACCGAAAACGGCTTTGGCTCGATTGCTAACATCCTGCTGATTATCGGTGCAGGCGGCGCGTTCAACGCTATCCTCAAAAGCAGCGGTCTGGCGGATACGCTGGCGGTGATCCTCTCCAATATGCACATGCACCCGATTCTGCTGGCCTGGCTGGTGGCGCTGATTCTGCACGCCGCAGTGGGTTCCGCAACGGTCGCGATGATGGGCGCGACGGCGATTGTCGCGCCGATGCTGCCGCTCTACCCCAACGTCAGCCCGGAGATCATCGCCATTGCCATCGGTTCCGGCGCGATTGGCTGCACGATCGTGACCGACTCCCTCTTCTGGCTGGTGAAGCAATACTGCGGCGCCACCCTGAATGAAACATTTAAGTACTATACAACCGCGACATTTATCGCGTCGGTTGTTGCTCTGGCGGGCACATTCCTGCTTTCCTTTATCATCTAAGCGCAAAGAGACGTATTATGGAAAACGCTAAAATGACTTCACTTATCGCTCAGTATCCTCTGGTAGAGGATCTGATCGCCCTCAAAGAAACGACCTGGTTTAACCCAGGCACCACCTCTCTTGCGGAAGGTTTACCCTATGTTGGTCTGACAGCGCAGGATGTACAGGATGCGCATGCCCGCCTGGCCCGTTTCGCGCCGTATCTGGCAAAAGCCTTCCCGGAAACCGCCGCAACCGGCGGGATTATTGAGTCTGAACTGGCGATCATCCCCGCAATGCAGCAACGGCTGGAAAAAGAGTACGGACAGAAAATCAGCGGCGAACTTCTGCTGAAAAAAGACAGTCACTTACCGATTTCCGGCTCGATAAAAGCCCGTGGCGGGATTTATGAAGTGCTGGCCCACGCGGAAAAACTGGCGCTGGAGGCGGGTCTGCTGACGACCGAAGATGACTACAGCGTAATGCTTTCACCGGAGTTCAGGCAGTTCTTCAGCCAGTACAGCATTGCCGTGGGTTCAACCGGTAATCTGGGGCTGTCGATTGGCATTATGAGCGCCTGTATCGGCTTTAAGGTGACGGTGCATATGTCCGCCGACGCCCGCGCCTGGAAGAAAGCCAAACTGCGCAGCCACGGCGTAACGGTAGTGGAATACGAAGAGGATTACGGCGTAGCGGTTGAGCAAGGACGCAAAGCGGCACAGTCCGATCCAAACTGTTTCTTTATTGACGATGAAAACTCCCGCACGCTGTTTTTGGGCTATGCGGTGGCCGGGCAGCGCCTGAAGGCTCAGTTTGCGCAGCAGGGGCGCGTGGTGGATGCCGACCATCCGCTGTTTGTCTACCTGCCGTGCGGCGTTGGCGGCGGTCCTGGCGGCGTGGCTTTTGGTCTGAAACTGGCATTTGGCGACAACGTCCACTGCTTCTTCGCCGAACCAACCCACTCTCCGTGCATGTTACTGGGCGTGTATACCGGTCTGCATGATGCCATTTCCGTCCAGGAGATTGGCGTCGATAACCTGACGGCGGCAGACGGCCTGGCGGTGGGGCGCGCATCCGGGTTTGTAGGGCGGGCAATGGAACGTCTGCTGGACGGGCTGTACACCCTCGACGATCGGACGATGTACGACATGCTGGGTTGGCTGGCGCAGGAAGAAGGTATTCGCCTGGAGCCTTCCGCACTGGCGGGAATGGCCGGGCCGCAGCGTGTTTGCCGTTCGACGGATTACCAGCAGATGCACGCCTTCAGCGCTGAGCAGCTTAATCACGCCACGCATCTGGTGTGGGCGACCGGCGGCGGTATGGTGCCGGAAGAAGAGATGGCGCAGTACCTGGCGAAAGGGCGCTAAACGTCACTGACCTTAACGCAGCATCGCCATCAGCTCCATCGGTGAGCGATGCTGTTTGATCAGATCCCGCATGACGCGCATATGCGGCGACGTGTGGTTAATAAACGCTTTATACCCGCCGCACAGCACGCTTTTCCCGCTTAAATCCCGATGCTTTGGACAATCACCGTTGCAGAATCGCAATAAGGCGCAGTCCAGGCAATCCGCCCCCAGCGTTGATTTTTTCTGCTGTCCAAATTCACTCGCCTGCGGGCTGGCATTCAGCATATGTAGCGGCGTTTGATGGATATTACCCAGCCGGAACGCCGGGTAGACATAGTGATCGCACTGATAGAGATCGCCGTTTGCTTCCAGGGCGAACGCATGACCGCAGGTTTCGCTAAGCGCGCACATTTGTGCCGGATGCCCGCTCCACACGCCCAGCATCGAATCAAACAGTTGCACAAAAACGCGCCCAATATCTTCCCGAACCCAGAGATCAAACACATCGTTGAGAAAATGCCCCCAGTCTTCCGACGTCACGGAATCAGCGGTCAGTTTGTCGCTATCGTCATGTTCAACCAGCGGAATGAACTGAAGAAAAGGCGTGCCAAGCTGGCGAAGATAGCGATACATACGCGCAGGCTGCTGGCTGTTCAGCCGATTCACCACCACCAGCAGGTTGAAGTCCACGCGATGGGCAACCAGCCTTGCTATCGCTTCCACCACCTTATGATGCGTTGGTTTTCCACTACGGCTAACGCGGTAAGCATCATGTAAATCGGCGGGGCCATCCAGTGAGATACCGACCAGCCAGCCATTATCGCGTAAGAATCGGCACCACTCGTCACTGAGTAAAATGCCGTTAGTCTGGAAGGTATTCTGGATGCGTTTCCCCTCTCCATAGCGTTTTTGCAACGCGACCACGCGGTGAAAAAAATCGAGTCCACACAGCGTCGGCTCTCCGCCCTGCCAAGCAAACAGCACATCATCAACCGGCTGCGCGGCAATATGCTGGCAAATAAAAGCCTCTAAGGTCGCGTTATCCATAACGGGTTGAGAGGGTTTATCGATATAAAAACAGTAATGGCAATCAAGGTTACAACGTGAGCTGGCCGGTTTAGCCATGACCTGACATCCTGTCATGCAACATCCCTAATAAAGACGATAAGTTGACGAATATGCGTTACAGCAAACAGTATTGCGAGGGACAACACCGCGAGAGAGATCAAAAATTTGTCACGCACGGCGCGAGATTCGGAAAAATCACTGTGCGCCACATCCATCAGGTTACGGCTGCGGGTATAGCGCCAGAGGATGAGCGCGACAATCGCCAGCACGCCAATAGAAACCCAGAACAGAAACCCCGCCTGATGCCAGTTATGTTTCAGCGCCAGCGCCATCAATGCGCCATAGCCTAACAGGGTACGAAACCAGGCCAGCGACGTGCGCTCCGGCTGTAGACCGGGATCAACCTGACGGCGGGCTTTGCGGCTATCCGGCATACAGCACCAGCGCCATGACAATCACCGCAACAATCATCAGCATCAGGCTGATTATCATCAGGCTATGGGTGTACGGCAGGTCTTCTTTCAGACGCATCGCTTTTTCGTTGCGTAGCCAGCGCAGATAGCCATAAATCGCCAGGCCGCCCGCAAAGAGACACAGCAGCAGCGCCAGCAGTTCGCGAATCACCGGCGTGGCGAAGTCCGGCGCGAGTTGGTCAAGCCCGACGCCCGCCGCCAGAAACCCCAGCGCGGTGCGAATCCACGCCAGAAAGGTACGCTCATTTGCCAGCGAGAAGCGGTAATCCGGCGCTTCTCCGAGGCGGGAAATCTTCATGACGGCTCCTTTAAATTATTGCCGGATGGCGGCGTAAGCGCCTTATCCGGCCTACGGTGTTGCGCTTTTTGTAGGCCCGGTAAGCGCAGCGCCACCGGGCATAACGCATCAAAACTTCTGCTTTTTCTCTTCTACTTTCACGCCTTGCGTGGGCAAACCGGTATCGTAATCACGTACCACCGGAGAATAACCGTCTTGTGGGCGTGGGCGGAATGCCCCCATCCAGCGCGGCCGGGCATCTTTACGCCACGGACGCAGGATCCACTGGTACGTACGGAACGGGTCGCGGATTTTATCCATGTAATCCAGCAGCGCGTCGTGCATCTGACTGCGAACACCGGCAAATTCCGGCGCAGCAATCAGATTATGCAGTTCATCCGGGTCATTACGCCTGTCGTACAGCTCATCGCTGGTAAACAGGTTCAGCACCAGCTTCCAGTTATCCGTCACCCAGCAGCGCACCGGAATAAAGCCGCCAAAGCTGTCATGCTCGATCTCATAGCGGTTGAACTCCACCATCACCCCGCGCGGCGCTTCAACGGCCAGGATGTTTTCACCCGGAAGAATATCGGGCTTATCAATCCCCGCCAGCGCCATCATCGTAGGCAGCAGGTCAATATGGCTGACCGGCGTATCGATCTGCTGCGGCGCTCCCTGCGGCGGGCGCATAATCAGCGGGATGCGGGTAATGTCATCATACATTGCCGCCCCTTTGCTGATGAGTTTGTGCGCCCCCATCATTTCACCGTGATCGGAGGTATAAATCACCCAGGTATTCTCACGTTGTTCCGGGGTTAACGCATTGATCACCCGCCCAATCTGATCGTCAACAAAGTCATTGCAAGCAAAGTAGAGCGGATGATGATAACAGCCATCATCGCCCACCGGAGACGGCATCGCCTGCGCCCATAGCCGATGGTGCTCAGGTTTATTGCTCAGCGAATCCTGCGCCTTCGCGCCCAGGTCATAATAAAAATCCTGATACTTCTCCAGATACTCAACCGGACAGGTAAACGGATGATGCGGCTCATCATAAGAGACCACCATCAGGAACGGTTCGTCATCTCTCGCTGGCTGATGGAGAAAATCAACCGCCCGGTTGCTGATGCGATACGCCCAGGTAAAGGTCTCATCAATATTATTGGTCTGCAAATCCTCAATACTGTTCAGTCCGTTACGCCACAGGCTGATTTCATTCTCCGTCAGTTCAGAAAGGTAGTTCGCGCCGTCATACCAGTAGTCGGCATCCCACTCAGGCGGGCACTCGCCGGTGCCAAAGTAATCGTGCCCGTCGAGGTGCCATTTGCCGATATAACAGGTGTGATAGCCTGCATCCTTAAAATAACGCCCCATCGTGGAGATGTTCTTCCCCGGCGCGACGTTGTTCGTCCACGGGCCGGACTGATTGGCATAAATACCGGTAAAAAGCCCCGCGCGGGCTGGCGTACACACCGGCGAGCAGGTATACGCGGAGTTAAAGCGAATCCCTTCCGCGGCCAGGCTGTCAATATGCTGCGTGTTCAGCGGCTTACCGCTATAGCAGCCCACCATATTGGTCGCCTGTGTATCGGTCATAATGAACAGAAAATTCGGACGGGTCATGCTTTATCCTTAGCGTCAGAAACATAAACCACAGGCGCGGAATGGCGCGTCTGCCATGAGCTGTAAATCAGGTAAACAACCACCGCAGCGGTGATGGCGTAGCTGAGAATGGTCAGCCACCGGGTCTGATAGCCACCGAACTGCGCCAGACCAGAATAGACGCCAATCATCGCGAACAGGACGCCAACAGCGGCGATCTTCACGTTTTTCCACGGTTTCATGTCAACCGCAAACGCATCATGAAATTTAAACGGCGTTGCACGCGGCTTAATCACGCCAATGAGCAGCATCACCACGACGTTGATACAGAAGGTGCAGGCCAGCACATAGAGGAAATGAAAATCAAATTTCACCAGGTAGTTGATGGTGATGTAACTGACAATACCGAGTCCCATTGCGACCTTCGCGGCCAGCGCCGGAATACGTGGGAAGAAGAAGCCCATAATAACAATGGTCACCAACGGCACGTTATAAATCCCGTTGAGCTGTTTCATCCAACTGTAGAGCCCTTGCGGCGCATAGGCGATCCACGGCGCCACCAGCACGGAGATCACGGCCACAATAAAGCCAAAGCGACGACCAACAGTGACCAGTTTATCGGGGCTGGCCTGTTCATTAATCAGTCGGCGATAGATACCGAGGCTAAACAGGGTCGAAGCACTGTTCAAAAAACCGCAGAATGCGCTGATAATCGCGCCAAACAGTACCGCGCTAAAAAAGCCAATCAGCGGCAGCGGCATCACTTTGTTCACCAGCGCCGGATAGGCCATGTCTGCTTTCGGTAGATCCTGAAAGAGATGAAAAGCGATAACGCCCGGCAGCACCAGAATCAGCGGGTCCAGCATCTTCAACACCGCCGTAAGCAGCGCCCCTTTTTGCCCTTCCGATAAACTTTTTGATGCCAGCGTACGCTGAACGATCCCCTGGTTGGTGCACCAGTAGAACGTATTGACCAGGATAAGCCCGGTCAACGCCGCGCCAATCGGCACCGGGTCGTTGCTGCCGCCAATCGAGTTCAGCATCTGGCTGTGATCCTGGGTTAAGCGCGTAATACCTTCGCTCAGACTGCCTTTCCCCATCGCCATCAGACCAAACAGCGGCACCATCAGGCCGCCAATCACCAGACCGATACCGTTAATCACATCGGCAATAGCAATCGCCCGCATCCCGCCGACGACAGCATACAGGATGCCGCTAATCCCCAGCACGACAGCCATCAGCCAGATCGCCGTATGTTGTGAAATACCAAAGGTTTCAGTGACATGAAACATGCTGTTAAAGGCAAGCGCGCCGGAATACAGAATGATGGGTAAAAAACAGATTCCCGTCGCAATCAAAAAACAGCAATCAATAATGATGCGGGTAGTTTTGTCATAGCGCTCTTCAATAAAATCCGGGATCGTTGCAATGCCGCGTTGCAGATAGCGTGGCAGAAAGATCAGCGCCAGAAAAATAAGCGGAATTGCGGAGATGACTTCCCATGCCATTACCGACATACCGCTGCGGTAAGCCTGGCCGGTTAATCCCACCAGTTGTTCCGTTGAGAGGTTAGTTAACATCAGCGAGGCGGCAATAACCGGCGCTTTTAACGAACGTCCCGCCAGAAAATATCCCTGCTGCGAACCGGTATCCGCTTTTCGTAACTTCCACCAGGTGATAACCGCCACCAGTAGCGTAAAACCAACAAAGCTCAAAATTTGTAGCGTATTCATCTCATAGCCCTTGTTTTTCATTATGTCCCGGCAACGGTAGGGTCAACTCGAGGTAAAGCATGCCGGGTCAGGCAGTCAGATTTCTTAATTACAAACATCGCCTCCCTGAAGCATTCACTTTCTGTTATGTTCAGGTTGTGGGCATCATTCTCCGGCGAGAAAATAAAATGAATGGAAACTTGCTAAGTTCGCATGTAAAAAACGAAACTACGTACAATATTCCCCTGTTGATTAATGAAAATGTGATCTCCAGCGGAATTTCATTGATCTCGCTGTGGCATACCTACGCTGACGAAAATTACCGTGTTATATGGCCGCGAGATAAGAAAAAGCCGCTAATCGCCAATTCGTGGGTCGCGGTCTATACCGTACAGGGGTGCGGGAAAATCCTGCTGAAAGCCGGTGAGCAAATTACATTAAACGGCAACTGCATTATCTTTTTAAAACCCACCGATATACAGTCTTACCATTGCGAAGGTTTATTGTGGGAGCAATACTGGATGGAGTTTACCCCAACCAGTATTATGGATATTCCTATCCGACAACAAAGCATTATTTATAATGGTGATGTTTATAATCAGGAACTGGCCGAAGTTTCACAATTAATTACCCGCCCGGAACCGATTAAAAATAATCTCGCCGTCGCGTTTCTCACGAAAATTATTTATCAGTGGATTTGTCTTATTGACTCAAACGGGAAAAAAGACCCACAACGCATACAGGTTGAAAAGTTAATTGCAGCGTTACATGCCAGCCTGCAACGCCGCTGGAGCGTGGCGGATATGGCAGCCACGATCCCCTGTAGCGAAGCCTGGCTGCGTCGTCTGTTTTTACGCTATACCGGGAAAACACCGAAAGAATATTATCTGGACGCCCGGCTGGAACTGGCATTATCGCTGTTAAAACAGGAAGGGAATACGGTGGGTCAGGTAGCGGATATGCTCAACTTCTTTGACTCATTTCATTTCAGCAAAGCATTTAAGCATAAATTTGGCTACGCGCCGTCGGCGGTGTTGAAACATCCTGACCGGCACCCGCTGGATGCCGGTCAACAAGATTAGTGCAGTTCAGGCCAGTATTCTTTGTTGGCTTCAATCAGATCATCAAGAATCGCTTTGGCGACAGACGCGCTCGGCACGGTTTTGGAGAGCGTAATCGCCTGCCACAGACGCTGATAGGAGCGATGCTCCCAGGCATCGACCACCAGTTTCTCGACGGCCACCTGCTGGCTCATCAGCCCTTTCTGGAACTGCGGAATATCGCCAACCGTCAGAGACTCCGGCCCGTTATGCCCCACCAGGCAAGGGATCTCCACCATCGCTTCATCATCAAAGTTATGAATCGCCCCGTTGTTTGGCACAATCAGCAGCATCCGTTCCTGCGTATTAAAGGCGATTGCCGTTGCCAGATCGACGATATAAGACGCGTGTTCATCAATTTCCAGCTCGCCAGCGGAGGAGTGGCCCGCTTCAATAATCGCGCGACAGGAGCCAAATACCTGTTTTTCGCGGTGATCCATCACCTCATTAGCACGCGTGCGCGCCGGGTTCGAGTGCTGCACCACATAGTCCGGGAACAGATAGTATTTCAGATAGGTGTTCGGCATGGTGTCCGGGTCCAGTGCCTGCACATCCTTCGCTTTGGCGAACGTATCATTCCAGCTCGCTTCAGTATGCGGATCGTTAGATGGCGGAACATAACCGTGTTTCGCGACGTATTCCCGCAGTTTCGGCATCAGGTCGTTACCCTGCAAGTCCTCAATCGACGTCCACCAGCCAAAGTGGTTCAGCCCGTAATAACGCACGCGCATTTGCTTACGATCTTGCAGGCCGACAATCTGCGCCATCCGCCCTTCAATGCCGATCGGCATATCACAGATATTGAGGATTTTGGCGTTCGGGCGCAGACGGCGCGTCGCCTCGGCCACTATCGCCGCCGGGTTGGAGTAGTTCAGCATCCACGCGTTCGGGGAGTATTTCTCCATGTAATCCACCAGCTCCAGCACGCCGCCAATAGAACGCATCCCATACGCAATCCCGCCCGGGCCACAGGTTTCCTGGCCTAACACGCCGTGGCGCAGCGGGATTTTTTCGTCTTTTTCCCGCATCGGGTATTTGCCCACGCGGATATGCGCCATCACGAAATCAACATCGGTAAACGCTGCTTCGGGATCGGTGGTGTAACTAAACTCAATCTCCGGCGCCTGCTCTTTAAGGATGATTTTGCACGCTTCGGCAATCACTTCCTGGCGAGCGCCGTCGTTGTCATAGAATTTCAGCGCGCGAAGCGGAAAACGGTCCTGGTTTGCCAGCAACATCAATACGATGCCCGGCGTAAATGTGCTGCCGCCGCCTGCGATAACCACTGAGAATTTTTTCATGATACTGCCTCCGTCATGGGGATTTGTTCGGTCGATAAGGGGGATTTCATTAGCGTTTCAAGCTGGTCACGCACCTGGGGCACATGCAGGCCGACAATCACCTGGATGCCATTGCCACGGCGAACCACGCCGTGCGCGCCCAGTGCTTTAAAGACGTCATCACTCTGGGTCTGCGCCATATCGTGGAGCGCAATACGTAAGCGCGTGGCGCAGTTATTAATGCTTTCGATATTGCCCGCGCCGCCCAGCGCCTGGAGGAACCCGGCTGCCTGCCCAAGTTTTGCGTCCGGCGCGGGCGCCGTTGTCTGTCCACGCGCGGCCTTGTAATCCGCTTTGCTGTAGAGTCTGATTTCACTCTCTTCACGACCCGGCGTTTTCAGGTTGAAGCGCAGGATCAGGGTGCGGAAAACCACAAAATAGAGGGCGGTGAATGCCAGCCCGATGCCTATCTGGGTAAACATCATTCCGGCATGGTTGTGGAACATCGGGATCCAGTTTTGCGGTAAGAACTGATCCAGCAGTCCGCCGCCCATATTTCCTACCACGCCGCAGATATACATCACCGTCGCCATTGAGGCCGCCAGCACCGCGTGTACGGCAAACAGCAGCGGAGAGATAAACAGGAAAGTGAATTCCAGCGGTTCCGTAATGCCCACCAGTACAGCGGTTAACGTGGCGGGGATCAGCAAACCGGCGACCTTCACCCGGTTTTCTGGCGATGCGGTGTAATAGAGCGCCAGCGCAATCCCGACGGAGCCAAAGATTTTTGAGTTACCGTGCAGGGCAAAACCGCCTTCCGGGAATAACGTCTTCAGCGATTCCGTGCTCTGGCTGAACGCCTGCATGTGTTGCGCCCAGTAAACCTGAATGCCACCTTCTACCGCCGCCGGGCCAAAAATGAAGGGGCCATAGACGAAGTGATGCAGCCCTGTCGGGATCAGAATACGTTCGAGGAAGGTGTAGACCCACACGCCCAGCGCGCCCGCTGAACGCAGGAAAGCCTGTAGGGATTCAATGCCCATCTGCACTTTTGGCCAGCCGAGCAGCGTCAGCCAGGCGCAGGGGATCATCACCAGGAACGCGATAATCACCACAAACGACGTGCCCTGAAAAATACCGAGGAACACGGGCAACGGCTTATCGAAATAGCGGTTGTGCAGCGCGGTGACGATGCCCGAAATCATAATGGCGCCGATAATGCTGGTATCGAGCGTTTTTATTCCGGCCATCATCGTCAGACCGCTGCCTGCCGTCGGGTCTACGCTGAAGTCCACGCCGAAAAAATGACCCCAGGTCATGCCCATGGCATTAATGAAATAGTTCCATGTCAGGAAGCTGACCAGCACCGCCAGACAAGCTCGGCCTTGCGCCTGTTTAGCCAGGCCAATCGGCAAGCCGACGGCGAAAATCAGCGGCATATTACGGAAAACCGTCCAGCCGCCCTCTTCAATAATATGAACGATTTGCGCAAATAAACTGTTGGGATCGGTCAGCGCTTCGCCAACAAAAAGCGGGTTGCGCAGCATGATAGCGATACCCACGACGATACCGGCGAACGGGAACAGCAGTACCGGGGTAAACATAGCGCCGCCAAAGCGTTGTATTTGACTGAGCATTTTTACATCCTCATATAACAACCAGTAGGGAGAGGCCTTTTTTGTAGTGATTGCTGGCCTGATACGAGAATAGGTAGTTGCGATTCTGAGAACATGAAGCGCCGCTTCGATTCGTGATCGCATTCATGGTTTTAATTCAGTCAATGATGTCTACTTTTTACATAAAAGTTAGACATCAAAAGGTTCGTAGCGCGGAAATTAAAGGGAAAAAGAGGTCTGGTAGTGATCTACAAATCGATAGCGGAACGACTAAGAATCCGGCTCAACTCATCTGATTACAACATCGGTAGCCCGTTGCCTGGTGAAAAAAAGCTGGCGGAAGAGTTTGCTGTGTCACGAATGACCATCCGCAAAGCCGTCGATATGCTGGTGGGATGGGGACTGGTGGTGCGGCGGCACGGGAGCGGCACATACGTGGCGCGTAAAGACGTTCATCATGAAACCACCAACCTGACCGGACTGGCGGAAGTGCTGCGGCGTCAGGGAAAAGAGGTCACCAGCCAGGTGCTGGTATTTGAAGTGATGCCTGCGCCCCCCGCCATTGCCAGCCAGTTGCGGATTCAGATCAACGAACGTATCTACTTTTCCCGCCGCGTGCGCTATGTGGATGGCAAACCGCTGATGCTGGAGGACAGCTATATGCCCGTCAGGCTGTTCCGTAACCTCTCGCTGATCCACCTGGAAGGGTCGAAATTTGATTATATTGAGAAAGAGTGCGGCATCACCATCAGTGGCAACTATGAAAGCCTGACGCCTGTACTGGCCGATAAACAGCTCTCCGCGCAAATGAACGTCCCCGAGCAAACGCCGCTACTGCGAATCACATCGCTTTCTTACAGCGACAGCGGGGAATTTTTGAATTATTCGGTCATGTTCAGAAATGCCAGCGAATACCAGGTGGACTACCATTTACGGCGCGTCCACCCGGATGCAAACCTGACCTAGCCTAACCCCCAGAAAAGCACCGCCAGCAGTTGCGGGGTGATAATCCGCAGGAACATTACCAGTGGATAAACAGTGGCGTAGGAGAGCGCCGCCGCGCCGCTGGTGGCATGCAGGTTGTTAGCAAACGCCAGTGCAGGCGGATCGGTCATTGACCCCGCCAGCATCCCGCATAGCGTCAGGTAGTTCATTTTGGCAAAGATACGCGCCAGAAGACCGACGGTAATCAGCGGAATGGCAGTAATAAAGATGCCGTAACCAATCCAGCTCAGACCATCACCCTGAGTCAACGTATCAATAAAGTCACCGCCAGATTTCAGCCCGACCACCGCGAGAAACAGCACGATCCCCAGCTCACGCAGCGCCAGGTTGGCGCTTGGCGGCATAAACCAGTACAGCTTGCCGATGCTGCCGATACGTCCCAGAATCAGCGCCATGATCAGCGGCCCGCCCGCCAGTCCCAGCTTTAACGCTACCGGGAATCCAGGGACAAACAACGGAATCGACCCCAACAGCACGCCCAGACCAATACCGATAAACACCGGTAACATCTGCACCTGTTGCAGTTTTTGCTGGGCGTTACCCACAACATTGGCCACTGCATCAATTGAAGAGGGACGGCCAACCAGATTGAGGATGTCACCAAATTGCAGGCTGGCGTCGCTACTGGCTACCAGCTCTACGCCCGCACGGTTCAGACGGGAGATCACCACGTCATAGCGTTCTTTAAAATGGAGGTCGCGAATGCGTTTTCCGAGCACCTTTTCGTTAGTGACCACGACGCGTTCAACGCGCAAATCCGTCCCTCGCGTTGAGAGCGAAGTGTCCACCTCCTGACCAATGACCAGCTGCGCGTTATGCAGATCGACGGGCTGTCCCACCAGATGCAGCAGGTCGCCCGACTGGATGATCGTTCCCGGTGAAGGCACCATCAGCGTCTCGTCGCGTTTCAGACGCGAACAGATGATTTTATCGCTGTTCAGGATGGGCACATCCTGGATCGCCATATTGTTGAGATTCGGGTTCTCAACACGGATATTCATGGTCTGGATTAACGAGTGTCCATTGCTAAGCGTGTCTTCATGCTGCTTCGCTTCCGCCTCCACGTTGACGCGAAAAATCATCCGCATCAGCCACATGGTGAGCAAAATACCGCAAATCCCGAAAGGATAGGCCATCGCATAGCTCATCCCCATCTGATCTACCGCTTCCATTGGCGTTCCCAGATCGCGCAGAATTTGCTGCCCGGCCCCCAGCGCTGGCGTATTGGTGACCGCGCCGGAGAAAATCCCCAGCACCACCGGTAGCGGGATAGCGAAGATTTTATGCAGAATGGCGGTAACCAGCCCACCGATAATAACAATCAGGATGGCAAAGAGATTAAGGCGCAACCCTGAGACGCGCAGAGAGGCAAAGAACCCCGGCCCCACCTGAATACCAATGGTGTAAACGAAGAGTATCAGGCCGAATTCCTGGATAAAGTGCAGCATGTCACTGCTCAGCGTCATCCCGGCCTGATCGACAAAGTGGCCGACGATAATCCCGCCGAACAGTACGCCGCCAATGCCAAAACCGACACCCCGCACCTTGATATTGCCGATCCACAACCCGACAACCGCCACCAACGCCAGAACGCTGACCGTCAATGCTATATCACTCATCTTCTTTTCCCTGTGAATAACATTATTAATTAAATGGATTCTCGCAGAGTACAAGCGGTATGTATGGGTGGTAAAGCACAAAAATGCCCCGTCATTGCTGGCGGGGCGGTTTGTTGAAAAGCATGATGCCGGACCTACAGGTTCGGCGTCGCTTTGTAGGCCCGGTAAGCATAGCGCACCGGGCGATTTGCCGGATGGCGGCTACGCCTTATCCGGCCTACAGGTAGTCCTGGATTAGCTATTTAATGCGGGACGTTCGCTAATGGCGATACGCTGCGGAGCGATGGTTTCCGGCTCGTTGCGGGTTAAATCAATGTGCAATAACCCATTGGTGAAGGTCGCGCCGCTAACCTCCATATTTTCTGCCAGAGTAAAACTCAGACTGAATGGCTGTGTCACCAGCCCCTGATGCAACCATTTGATTTCTTTTTCCGGCTGCGCTGGCGTGCCTTTTACGGTCAGGCGCGTGCCTTCCAGTTGAATATCCAGATCTTCCTGACGGAAACCGGCTAACGCGAGGGTAATGCGGTAGTGGTTGTCATCACTTTTTTCAATGTTATAGGGCGGGAAGCTCTGGCTTTCACCGGTGTTTTGCAGGGCGTTGGCCAGTTTGTCAAAACCGATCCATTGACGCAGCAGTGGGGATAAATCGTAATTACGCATGATAATAATCTCCTTCTAAGAAGCGAGTAATACCCAGCGAATCCTCAGATTCGCATATGCTCCCTGACGGCGAGCACGGGGATAACAGGCCGCCGACGGCGACCTGACTGAATCAGTTAATTTCGATACGGCGCGGTTTGTTCGCTTCTGGAATCACGCGCTCCAGGTCGATATACAGCAGACCGTTCACCAGGTTAGCGCCGCGAACATGAATGTTCTCTGCTAACTGGAATTTGCGTTCAAAGTTACGCTCTGCGATGCCCTGGTAGAGATAGGTACGTTCTTTTTGCTCATCCGCGTGAGCGCCTTTTACCACCAGCAGATTATCCTGAGCGGTAATTTCCAGTTCGCTTTCCGCAAAGCCTGCAACGGCAATCGCAATGCGGTAATGGTTTTCATCCACCAGTTCGACGTTATACGGAGGATAACCGCCATTACTCTGGCTCTGGTTGTTTTCTAAGAGGTTAAACAGACGATCAAAACCAATGGCAGAACGGTACAGCGGGGATAAGTCAAAGTTACGCATAATGAATAGCTCCTGAAATCAGCGAGAATAGTTGACCTTCCATCATGGACAGGTCAGGTAGCCAGAACACCCATCAGGCGTGCTCTTTATTTGCCTACACCCTAAAAATGGGTCTGGAAATGAACTTTTCAAGCGCTTGCAGGGGACTTTTTTTGCAGTTTGTTGTCTATCGCATAGACTGGGTGAACAGCACACATTGTTAAAGTGCGATAAGCGCCACAGTGCGACGTGATGGTGATGTTATTTTTCGCGACGGATCGCTATAACTCATCATGCAAACATCGATAATCAACAGATGAATAAATCATGATAAAAAATGTGTTGTTAACGCTGATGATGTGCAGTGGATTGGTTTTACTGGGTGGCTGCTCCAGCGTAATGTCACATACCGGCGGCAAAGAGGGGACCTACCCCGGCACACGCGCCAGCGCCGAAATGATCGGCAGCAGTGATACAAACTGGGGCACCAAATCGCTGGCAATCCTGGATATGCCCTTTACCGCCGTCATGGATACGATACTCTTGCCGTGGGACTTCTTCCGCACAGACAGCTCAGTGAAGTCGCGAGTGGAAAAGAGCGAGGAGAAAACGAAGATGACCAACGCCGTTATCCCCCCGGCAAGAATGCCCGCTCACTGATTTATCGTTCGGTTTCCGTCACCCAAAGCTGGCGGAAACCGTCAACCTCTTCCATCCACGCGATTAACGCCCCATCCGGCGAAAAAACAACGGCGTCCGCGGAAGGCGGGCTGTCATGACTCGCCGTTAAAAAGGCGATTGCTCCGCTCTGCGCGTCGCAGCAGGCAATGCGGTTTTCCAGCACAAACCCCAACCACCGGCCTGACGGGTGCCAGTTGAACGCTGACTGAATATCGGTCGCGTTATGCGTAAGCTGGCGCGGCTCTCCCCCCTGCGCCGGGATCAGCCAGAGCTGAACAATACCGCGATCATCGCGCATCAAAAACGCAATGTCCGTGGCTTGCGGGTTACTCCGCACCCAATGTCGCGGAACGTTTACCAGCCCAGGGAAAACGCGATCGTGCGTAAAGGTCAGACGGCGCTGAACAACGCCCGCAGGCGGCGCAGGCAGCGTTGATTCTGTTCCGGTCAGCGGCATATCGCCTGCCTGTTTCCAGCCTTTTTCATCCTGCGGCAACGCCACCAGAAACAGCTCCGGCACTTTTTCACCCTTCGCCGACAAGGTATCGCCAATAAACGCCAGCGCATGATCGCCTACCCAACCCTCTTCGTAGGCGCGGTTAATGTCATCGCTGCCTGGCCGTGGCGCCGGCGTGGTCTGGCTCACTAACACGCACCAGTGGCTGCCGCTGTACTCCCGAGGATGCTGAACCGCCACCGTAACCGGGCCATACGGCACCGCAACGCCGACGTTACGCAAGTCCAGCGCCGGATCGCGCTCACGCAGTACATGGTCGTTATAGGTGAAGCTGACACGCTCGCCGTTCGGACTGAATACATGCACATGGCTGCCGCCGCGCAGCGCGCCGGGCGTATACGGCACGGTGATGTCCATTGCATCCAGATTCGTCACGCGGTTTTGCGCCGCTATCACGCCGCGACGATGGTGGAAATCATAATGCCACGTCTCGTCCGGGTTCTCCGGGCCATGAATGAACACATAGCGATCGTCTTGTGGATGAACGGTCACCACGCCAACGTGCGCGCCCTGCGTAGCGCGATAAATGACCTCAATCTCGCCAGTCCGTACGTTGACGCGCTCAATCGTCTCACCGGTAAACGAGGCGCCTGACGGACGCACATCAAAAACCAGCCACTGGCTGTCCGCCGTCCAGGTGTTGGTATTCGTAAGCTGATGATGACGCGAAGCGAAAGTGATTTGTTTCATGGAGATACCCTGATGCGCGGTTTTCGCATCAGGGTATAGCATTGGAAGAAATTAGCCTACCCGTTTAACGTCGCCGACCAGCAGGATATAAGAGAGATCCATTTGGGGAGGGTAGCTACCGCTTTTAAAAACTCAGAATATTAACTTACTAACAGTCATGTTATTGCGATATTTAACTAAAATGTTGGCAACAAAAAGTGAATTCAGGATGCTGCTAATGATAATACAGGTGATAATGAGTTTCATTCGCGATTATGGTTTGTTAACATACCTGCCTGTTATAAACCAGTCTGCATCAATAAAATGGCCAGTGAAGGCCTCTTCCAGGCAGAGATATGCGAAAAAAAATAATCCTGACTTCTTTGATAGCGTTAGCCAGTCTGAGCCTGAGCTCCTGTAGCCAGCCTGCATCAATAAACCAGAATAAACCATTACAAACAGCCTGTGTTTCTGACGGGCAAATAGTTGATTTAAAAAGCAATAAAACCATTACCAAACAAGAGCTTTTGGCTGAGCTTGCCGTTGCCCGGCAGCTTATTATTGGCGAAAAACACGATAATGCCGGACATCATCAGATTGAGCTCTGGCTTATTCAAAACCTGCCCACCCGGCGACCACAGGGGAGTGTGCTGCTTGAGATGCTAACGGCAGACCAGCAGCCCCGCGTTAACCAGGTTAAACGCTGGCTGAAAGATGATCCCGTGGTCCGGGATGGCCGTATTCAGGAACTGCTTAACTGGCAAAAAGGGTGGCCCTGGGAGATGTATGGCGACATAGTCATGCAGGCATTACGTGCGCCTTACCCTCTGCTCAATGCCAACATTGACCGGGATCGGGTAATGGCGCTGTACAAAAAAAACGAATTTCCTGAAGGGAAAAAATCCACAGCACCTGCGGTACAAGAAGCTCTGCGCGAAACCATCATAGCCATGCATGAAGGCAACATTGAAGGCCAGCAACTGGCGTCAATGCTCTCTGTTCAGCAACAGCGGGATCGCTACATGGCCCGCCAGCTTCTGGATGCCCCGGCTCCATCGTTGTTGATTGCAGGAGGTTATCACGCGTCAAAAAGTATCGGCGTACCGTTACACATAGAAGATCTCGCCCCCGGCACCCAGCCTGTGGTGTTGATGCTCGCAGAAAAAGGGATGAACATCACCGTAGATCATGCTGACTACGTGTGGTTCGTGACGCCAGACACTGCAAAACGGTAAACCATGGATGATGAATATTCTCTACCTTCCACGACCGGCAAAATGGAGCGGCTGGTTTATCTGTTCACTGCTGCTTCATGGACTGCTTTTCCTTGCGTTTGTCTGGCGGTTTTCCGACGTACAGCCCGCCACGCCTCCTGCCCCGGCGATAATGCTGCAATGGGCCGATAATATAGAGGCTCCTTCTTCTCCTCTTCCGCTTCCGGTGGGAATCGCTCAGCAGGAATCCGCAGCGGCAGAAGAAAAGCAGCAGGCTGAGGACAGGCAGCAGCGTCCTGTCACTGAAGACAGGGATGCGACCATTGAAATAACCAGGAAGAAAAAGGCATCCGACGGGGAAAAGAAAAAGCCACGTCCGCCACGTAAGATAAAGGATCAAACCAGCGACAGCAGCCACGCAGCCGTTTCCAGTAATGCCGCGCCTCAGGCCCCGGTCGAATCATCCCGTATTGCTGCGCCTTTCAACAGCGACTCAGCGAAGCGAGACAATTCCGGTGCATCCTGGGAAAGCAGAGTGAAAGGCCACCTTAACCGTTATAAACGTTACCCAGGCGATGCCAGAAAACGCGCACGAACCGGCACAGCCATAGTGACTTTTACCGTTAACGCACAAGGCACCGTTGTCAGTAATTCTCTGGCAACGTCTTCAGGAACCCTCTCTCTCGATCGCGAAGCTGTTGCCGTTTTAGAACGCGCTCAACCACTTCCCAGACCACCAGCTGAAATATTAGAGGGAGGCTTCTTTAAAGTAAAAATGCCGATTACCTTTGATCTGACGGAGTTAAGGGAAAATTAGCGACTCTGGTTCGTTTAACTGAAATTTGATATTCATTTTTATGCTGAACATTTTATCAGACTTCACTGCTGTCGAAAAAATCAAGAAAACGTCAGAGAAGTTTTATTAAAAAAATAAACAAAGATCTGGATCTTTTATTTATTACGATACTTCTAAGGATATGTATGAACATTATTAAACTGGCCATCGGCTCAGGCATATTATTGCTCAACTGCGGTGCTTACGCACAATCCATCAGTGAAAAAACAGGTACCGATAAAAAAGGAGCGGCAGAATTCAGCCCGCTCAACGTTTCTATCGGGAAGACGACCAGTGAGCAGGAGGCTCTTGAGAAAACAGGCGCGACCAGTTCCCGGACAACGGACAAAAACCTGCAATCACTCGACGCAACGCTGCGCAGCATGCCCGGTACTTATACCCAAATCGATCTAGGCCAGGGAGCAGTAAGTGTGAATATTCGCGGCATGAGCGGATTTGGCCGCGTAAACACTATGGTGGACGGTATCACCCAAAGTTTTTACGGCTCCTCAACCTCCGGTACCACTGCACATGGCTCAACCAACAATATGGCTGGCGTACTTATCGACCCTAATTTTCTGGTAGCAGTTGATGTTACGCGCGGCGACAGCAGTGGCCCGGCAGGAGTCAACGCCCTGGCCGGTAGTGCAAACATGCGTACTATTGGCGTTGACGATGTGATATTTAACGGTAATACATATGGCCTTCGTTCACGTTTCTCAGTCGGCAGCAATGGGCTTGGGCGCAGCGGAATGATCGCCGTCGGTGGAAAAACCGACGCTTTTACGGATACAGGCAGCGTTGGCGTTATGGCCGCTGTGAGCGGCAGTTCTGTTTACTCTAATTTCTCAAATGGCTCTGGAATTAACAGCAAAGAGTTTGGTTATGATAAATATATGAAGCAGAACCCCAAATCCCAACTGTATAAAATGGATATCAGACCAGACGAATTTAACAGCTTCGAACTTTCCGCTCGAACCTATGAAAATAAATTTACACGTCGTGATATAACCAGTGACGACTATTACATTAAATATCATTACACCCCTTTTTCTGAATTAATTGACTTTAACGTAACGGCCAGTACCAGCCGCGGTAATCAAAAGTATCGTGATGGCTCGCTGTATACTTTCTACAAAACCTCAGCGCAAAATCGTTCTGACGCGCTGGATATCAACAATACCAGCCGGTTCACTATCGCGGACAATGACCTGGAGTTTATGCTGGGCAGCAAACTGATGCGTACCCGCTATGACCGAACCATTCACTCAGCGGCGGGCGACCCGAAAGCGAATCAGGAAGCGATCGAGAACAATCCGTTCGCACCCTCCGGCCAGCAGGATATTTCAGCGCTGTATACCGGGCTGAAGGTTACGCGCGGCATCTGGGAGGCAGATTTCAATCTCAACTACACACGTAACAGGATCACAGGGTACAAGCCCGCCTGCGATTCACGCGTTATCTGCGTGCCACAGGGTAGCTACGATATTGACGATAAGGAGGATGGCTTCAACCCTTCAGTTCAGCTTTCTGCTCAGGTAACACCATGGCTTCAGCCGTTCATTGGCTACAGCAAATCCATGCGCGCCCCGAACATCCAGGAGATGTTCTTCTCTAATTCAGGAGGCGCATCCATGAACCCATTCCTGAAGCCTGAACGTGCAGAAACCTGGCAGGCGGGTTTTAACATTGATACCAGAGATTTACTGGTCGAACAGGATGCCCTGCGCTTTAAGGCTCTGGCGTACCGCAGCAGGATCCAGAACTACATCTACAGCGAGTCTTATCTGGTTTGTTCTGGAGGTCGTAAATGCAGTATGGCTGAGGTGATTGGCAATGACTGGGAGGGCATGAGCGATGAATACAGCGACAATATGTACATCTACGTTAACTCGGCAAGCGACGTTATCGCAAAGGGCTTCGAACTGGAGATGGATTATGATGCAGGTTTTGCTTTTGGCCGACTCTCTTTCAGCCAGCAGCAAACAGACCAGCCAACCTCCATCGCCAGCACCTACTTTGGCGCAGGGGATATGACCGAACTGCCCAGAAAATACATGACGCTGGATACCGGTGTTCGCTTCTTCGATAACGCGTTGACCCTGGGCACTATCATAAAATACACAGGCAAAGCTCGTCGCCTGTCGCCTGATTTTGAGCAGGACGAACATACCGGCGCAATAATCAAACAGGATTTGCCGCAGATCCCAACGATTATCGATCTCTATGGTACTTACGAGTACAACCGCAATCTGACACTGAAACTTTCGGTACAAAACCTGATGAACAGAGATTATTCGGAGGCGCTGAATAAGCTCAACATGATGCCAGGTCTTGGTGACGAGACCCACCCAGCCAATTCCGCGCGTGGCAGAACATGGATATTTGGCGGGGACATTCGTTTCTGATGACAATTTCCGCCAGGTTCAGACAGTACGTTTTCTCTCTTATGTCAATTTTATTGCAGGAACGAAAAATGAATATTTTCACTTTATCCAAAGCACCGCTATACCTGTTAATTTCACTATTTTTACCCACGATGGCCATGGCTATCGATCCACCTGAACGCGAACTTTCGCGATTTGCCTTGAAAACGAATTACCTTCAGTCCCCTGATGAAGGCGTCTATGAACTGGCGTTTGATAATGCCAGTAAAAAGGTGTTTGCAGCAGTCACCGATCGTGTAAATCGTGAAGCCAATAAAGGCTATCTGTATTCGTTTAATTCAGATTCGCTGAAAGTCGAAAATAAATACACGATGCCATACCGGGCATTTTCGCTGGCGATAAATCAGGATAAACATCAGCTCTATATCGGACACACCCAGTCAGCGTCCCTGCGTATCAGTATGTTTGACACCTCAACCGGCAAACTGGTAAGAACCAGCGACAGGTTAAGTTTTAAAGCGGCAAACGCTGCAGATTCGCGTTTTGAGCATTTGCGCCATATGGTTTACAGCCAGGATTCCGATACCCTGTTTGTGAGTTATAGCAATATGCTGAAAACGGCCGAGGGCATGAAGCCTCTGCATAAGCTGTTAATGCTCGACGGGACGACGCTTGCCTTAAAAGGCGAGGTTAAGGATGCTTACAAAGGTACAGCGTATGGTCTGACGATGGATGAAAAAACACAGAAAATCTACGTTGGCGGAAGAGATTACATCAACGAAATTGATGCGAAAAATCAGACGCTGCTGCGTACCATCCCGTTGAAAGATCCGAGACCACAAATCACAAGTGTGCAGAACCTGGCGGTGGACTCCGCTTCTGACCGTGCCTTTGTGGTGGTATTCGACCATGACGATCGCTCCGGTACAAAAGATGGACTCTATATTTTTGACTTACGCGACGGTAAACAGCTTGGCTATGTGCACACAGGAGCCGGAGCTAACGCGGTGAAATACAATCCGAAATATAACGAACTGTATGTCACCAACTTCACCAGCGGCACCATCAGCGTAGTGGATGCCACCAAATACAGCATCACCCGTGAATTTAACATGCCAGTCTACCCAAACCAGATGGTGTTATCGGACGACATGGATACCCTTTACATTGGCATCAAAGAAGGCTTTAACCGCGACTGGGATCCAGATGTGTTTGTAGAAGGGGCTAAAGAACGCATTCTGAGCATTGATTTGAATAAGTCGTGATCGGACCGTTCCCCCGTCAAACTGGCCGGGGGAACGGCAAACCAGCGAAGTACTGTAGTCCGCCGCGTCAGCGGGTTCCCGGATGGCGGTTTCTCTTAATCCAGGCCAGCCACTTAATTCAGCACAAATTTCTCAATTGCGTATGCCACACCGTCTTCCAGGTTGGATTTAGTGACAAAATTAGCCACCTCTTTCACCGACGGAATCGCGTTGTCCATCGCCACCCCCATGCCTGCATATTCGATCATCGCGATGTCGTTTTCCTGATCGCCAATCGCCATGATTTCTTCCGGCTTGATCCCCAGCGCATCGGCCAGCGACTTCACGCCAGTGCCTTTATTGACGCGTTTATCCAGGATTTCGAGGAAGTACGGCGCACTTTTTAACACGGTATATTTCTCTTTTACTTCCGCCGGAATACGCGCAATGGCCTGATCAAGGATGACGGGTTCATCAATCATCATCACTTTCAGGAACTGCGTTGCCGGGTCCATTTTCTCCGCTTCACAGAACACCAGCGGAATGGTGGCGACATAGGATTCATGTACGGTGTAGTAGCTGATATCACGGTTTGCGGTGTACAGCGTGTTGCGATCCAGCGCGTGGAAGTGTGAGCCGACTTCGCGGGACAACTTCTCCAGAAAGCGGTAATCGTCATAGCTCAGCGCCGTTTGCGCAACGGTACTGCCATCGCCCGCTTTCTGCACCAGCGCGCCATTGTAGGTGATGCAGTAGTCGCCGGGTTGTTCCATGTGAAGCTCTTTCAGATAGCTATGGACACCCGCATACGGACGGCCAGTGGTCAGCACCACGTTAACGCCACGGGCGCGCGCGGCGGCAATCGCCGTTTTTACCGCAGGTGAAATGGTGTGATCGGGCAGCAAAAGGGTGCCATCCATATCGATAGCAATGAGTTTGATAGCCATGAGTTCCCCGGATTAAATGAGTCCGTCCTCATGCTAACGCGATTCCGCTCAAAAAACAGCAACGAAAAGGGGGATAGAAAGGGGAACCAGGATTCCCCTTTTGCAGATCGGTTGTAGGCCGGATAAGGCCTAAGCCGCCATCCGGCAAAGGCTGACGAACAGCCTGATGGCGCTTCGCTTATCAGGCCTACAGGAGAGGCCTACAAGCTGATTAGATATCGATGTTTGCCGCTTTCAGGGCGTTCTCTTCGATAAAGGCGCGACGCGGTTCAACGGCATCGCCCATCAGCGTAGTGAACAGCTGGTCGGCGGCAATCGCATCTTTCACGGTGACGCGCAGCATACGACGGCTTTCCGGGTCCATCGTGGTTTCCCACAGCTGATCCGGGTTCATCTCGCCCAGACCTTTATAGCGCTGAATCGCCAGGCCACGACGGGACTCTTTCACCAGCCACTCCAGCGCCTGCTCGAAGCTCGCAACCGGCTGACGGCGCTCACCGCGTTCAATGAACGCATCGTCTTCGATCAGACCGCGCAGCTTCTCGCCGAGCGTGCAGATGCGACGGTATTCGCCGCCGGTAACAAACTCGTGATCCAGCGGATAGTCGGTATCCACGCCGTGGGTACGCACGCGAACAATCGGCTCGAACTGCTGCTGTTCGGCGTTCTCGCGAACGTCAAACTTCCACTGGCTGCCGTGCTGCTCTTTCTCGTTCAGCTCGGTAATCAGCGCGTTCACCCAACGGGTGACAGCCTGTTCGTTGCTAAGATCGGCTTCCGTCAGCGTCGGCTGATAAACCAGCTCTTTCAGCAGCGCTTTCGGGAAGCGACGCTCCATGCGGCCAATCATTTTCTGCGTCGCGTTGTAATCAGAAACCAATTTTTCTAACGCTTCGCCCGCCAGTGCCGGTGCGCTGGCATTGGTGTGCAGCGTTGCGCCATCCAGAGCGATGGAGATCTGGTACTGATCCATCGCTTCATCGTCTTTAATGTACTGTTCCTGCTTGCCTTTCTTCACTTTGTACAGCGGCGGCTGCGCAATGTAGACGTGACCGCGCTCGACGATTTCCGGCATCTGACGATAGAAGAAGGTCAACAGCAGCGTACGGATGTGCGAGCCATCGACGTCCGCATCGGTCATGATGATGATGCTGTGATAGCGCAGTTTATCCGGGTTGTACTCGTCACGACCGATGCCGCAGCCCAGTGCGGTGATCAGCGTCGCCACTTCCTGGGAAGAGAGCATCTTGTCGAAGCGCGCTTTCTCCACGTTGAGGATTTTACCCTTCAGCGGCAGAATCGCCTGGTTCTTGCGGTTACGACCCTGTTTAGCAGAGCCGCCCGCGGAGTCCCCTTCCACAAGGTACAGTTCAGACAGCGCCGGGTCGCGTTCCTGACAATCCGCCAGTTTACCCGGCAGACCCGCCAGATCCAGCGCGCCTTTACGACGCGTCATTTCACGCGCACGACGCGCGGCTTCACGCGCACGCGCCGCATCGATAATTTTGCCGACCACGATTTTAGCGTCGGACGGGTTTTCCAGCAGGTATTCGCTCAGCAGCTCGTTCATCTGCTGTTCCACCGCCGATTTCACCTCGGAAGAGACCAGTTTATCTTTGGTCTGGGAGGAGAATTTCGGGTCCGGCACCTTCACGGAAACCACGGCAATCAGGCCTTCACGCGCATCGTCGCCGGTGGCGCTGACTTTGGCTTTCTTGCTGTAGCCTTCTTTATCCATATAGGCGTTCAGGGTACGGGTCATCGCCGCACGGAAGCCTGCAAGGTGCGTACCGCCGTCACGCTGCGGAATGTTGTTGGTAAAGCAGTAGATGTTTTCCTGGAAACCGTCGTTCCACTGCAATGCCACTTCCACGCCGATACCGTCTTTTTCGGTGGAGAAGTAGAAGATATTCGGGTGGATCGGCGTTTTGTTCTTGTTGAGGTACTCAACAAACGCTTTGATGCCGCCTTCGTAGTGGAAATGATCTTCTTTGCCGTCGCGCTTGTCTTTCAGACGAATAGAGACGCCGGAGTTCAGGAAGGACAGCTCACGCAGACGCTTAGCCAGAATTTCGTATTCAAATTCGGTGACGTTGGTGAAGGTTTCCAGGCTCGGCCAGAAACGCACCATCGTACCGGTTTTATCAGTTTCGCCAGTCACCGCCAGCGGCGCCTGCGGTACGCCATGCTCATAGATCTGACGGTGGATTTTGTTATCGCGCTGGATAACCAGTTCCAGTTTCTGGGACAGGGCGTTAACCACGGAAACACCCACGCCGTGCAGACCGCCGGACACTTTATAGGAGTTATCGTCAAATTTACCGCCCGCGTGCAGCACGGTCATGATCACTTCCGCAGCAGAAACGCCCTCTTCCGGGTGAATACCGGTCGGGATGCCACGCCCGTCATCCTGCACGGATACGGAGTTATCGGCATGAATGGTGACGATAATGTCTTTACAGTGACCCGCGAGCGCTTCGTCGATAGCGTTATCTACCACCTCGAATACCATGTGGTGCAGACCGGTGCCGTCATCCGTGTCGCCGATATACATACCCGGGCGCTTACGCACCGCATCCAGCCCTTTCAGGACTTTGATACTGGAGGAGTCATAAGAATTCGACATCAACGTTTCTCGCTCAATTTATCTTGGGTTAATCCGTTATTTTACCCTTTTCCACGGTGAACATCTTCGAATTTTTGTCCGACATGTCCAGAACGTGTTCAGCGCTGATTGCGCTGACAAAGACCTGTGATTGCGTCGCTTTCAAGCGGCTGGCCAGCAGCCCGCGACGCGCATCATCAAGTTCAGAGGCAAAATCATCTATCAGGTAGAGACACCGCCGCCCGCTTTCACGGGTGAGGAACTCCCCTTGCGCCAGTCGTAAAGCGCACATCAGCAGTTTAAGCTGCCCACGCGATAAGGTATCTTCCACCGGCGCACCGTCAGCACGAATGCGGAAATCCGCTTTGTGCGGGCCATGCGCAGTGTAGGTCAACATGCGATCGCGTTCGAAGCTCCGCTCCAGCACCTCGGCATAATCCGTCTCTTTTTCCCAACCGCGCTGAAAAGAGAAGGTGAGGGAGAACTCCGGTAGAAATTGCTGGCAGGTATCCGCCATATCCTGCGCAATACCAGCACTGTACTCAGCACGCCAGGTACTGATTTGTTCCGCGAGAGGAATCAACTCCTTATCCCACGGACGCAATTGTTCATAACGGCTTACCTGGCGCAGCGCCGCGTTGCGCTGCTTGAGCAACCGCTTCAGGTTGCTCCAGGCGGTAAAAAAACCGACTTCGTTGTGAAAGCATCCCCAGTCAAGGAACGCTCTTCTGTATTTGGGGCCGCCGTTGAGTAAAGTAAACCCCTCAGGGGTAATCAACTGCATCGGCATCAGGTGCGCCAGCTCCGCCACTTTGTGACCGTCGGTGCCGTCGATGCGCACTTTGCTGTCGCCTAGCTTGTCTTTCGTCAGGCCGATGGCGGTTTCGCGCTCTTCCCCTTGCAAACGTCCGTGGAGGACAAACGACTCCTGTTCGTGACGAATGACGCGGCCAATCTGCAAACTGCGAAACGCCCGGCCGTGGCCGAGCGTATAGATGGCCTCCAGCACGCTGGTTTTGCCGCTACCGTTTGCGCCAACCAGGAAGTTAAAGCCGGGGGATAAAGCGAGATCCGCATTTTCAATATTGCGAAAGTCGCGGATCAACAGGCGGGTGAGCGACATTACAGTCTCATTGGCATCACAACATACGCAGCACTTTGAGACGCCGCATCTTCAATCTGTACGCTGGAAACGGAGTCTGTCAGCAGAATACGCACGGTTTCACATTTCAGCGCGTTCAGCACATCGAGCACGTAGCTGACGTTAAAACCGATCTCCATCTCAGTACCGCCGTAGGTGACGTCCAGAATTTCTTCCGCTTCTTCCTGTTCCGGGTTGTTGGCGGTGATTTTGAGTTGGTTTTCGCTCACATACAGGCGTACGCCACGGAATTTCTCGTTGGAGAGAATCGCCGCGCGGGCAAACGCCTGCTTGAGAATATCGCAACCCGCTTCCAGCGTTTTGTCCGGGTTCTTCGGCAATACGCGGCGATAATCCGGGAAACGACCATCAACCAGCTTGGACGTAAAGATAAAATCACCGACGTGGGCACGGATGTTGTTACTGCCGATCTGTACGCGCAGCGGGGTTTCGCCGCCGTCGAGCATACGCATCAGCTCAATCACGCCTTTACGCGGCACAATCACCGAATGGTTAGGCAGAGATTGCCCGACCGGCATAGAGCAGACCGCCAGACGGTGACCGTCGGTCGCGACGGTACGCAACTCTTCACCTTCAGTCTCAAACAGCATGCCGTTTAAGTAGTAACGAACGTCCTGATGCGCCATTGAGAACTGGGTGGCTTCAATCAGGCGCTTCATCGTTGCCTGCGGCAGGGTGAATTCGACTTCGCTCTGCCAGTCATCCAGATTAGGGAAATCGGCGGCAGGCAGCGTGGAAAGCGAGAAACGGCTACGCCCGGAGCGCACCAGCATCCGATCGCCTTCCAGCTGGACGGCAATTTCAGCCCCTTCCGGCAAGCCACGGCAGATATCAAAGAATTTCCGCGCCGGGACGGTAGTTGCGCCTGGTTCATGAGGTTGAATCAACGCAACGCGCGCCACCATTTCCATTTCAAGATCGGTGCCCGTCAGCGACAGCGTACCGTCAGCCACCTGCAACAGCAGGTTACCGAGAATGGGCAGCGTAGGACGACCGCCCAGCGGGCCACTGACCTGCTGAAGCGGTTTTAATAAATGTTCACGTTCAACGGTAAATTTCATAGCGTCACGAAGATAATGTTCTGATTAAGTTTGAGAAATCTTCTTTAATATCATGGCTTTCTTCACGCAACTGCTCAATCTTACGGCAGGCATGAAGTACGGTAGTGTGGTCACGTCCACCAAACGCGTCGCCAATTTCCGGCAGACTGTGGTTGGTGAGCTCCTTTGCCAGCGCCATAGCCATCTGACGCGGGCGCGCTACCGAGCGAGATCGACGCTTGGAAAGCAGATCCGCGATTTTAATTTTGTAATACTCCGCCACCGTCTTCTGGATATTGTCGATGGTGACCAGTTTTTCCTGCAACGCCAGCAGATCGCGCAGCGCTTCACGCACAAAGTCGATAGTGATAGCGCGTCCGGTAAAGTTAGCGTTAGCGATCACGCGGTTCAGCGCCCCTTCCAGCTCACGCACGTTAGAGCGTAGTCGCTTGGCAATAAAGAACGCCACCTCGCCAGGCAAACGAATATCATTTTCGTCCGCTTTTTTCATCAGGATCGCCACGCGGGTTTCCAGCTCAGGCGGTTCGATCGCCACCGTCAACCCCCAACCGAAGCGGGATTTCAGACGATCTTCGACGCCATTGATCTCTTTTGGATAACGATCCGACGTCAAAATGATCTGCTGATTACCTTCTAACAGGGCGTTAAAGGTGTGGAAAAACTCTTCCTGGGATCGTTCTTTATTGGCGAAGAATTGAATGTCATCGATAAGCAGTGCGTCAACGGAACGGTAGTAGCGTTTAAACTCTTCGATCGCGTTGTTTTGCAAGGCTTTAACCATGTCCTGCACAAAGCGCTCGGAGTGCATATACACCACTTTCGCATTCGGTTTGCGCGCCATAATACCGTTGCCCACCGCATGCAACAGGTGAGTTTTACCCAGACCGGTGCCGCCGTAGAGGAACAAGGGATTGTAGGCGCCGCCGGGGTTGTCCGCCACCTGACGCGCCGCCGCGCGCGCCAGTTGGTTGGATTTACCTTCGACGAAGTTATCAAACGTGTGTTTCACGTTGACGTTAGAGCGGTAGGTCGGTTCTGCCGGAGCCGGCACGTTATCCCAGCCCGGGCGCGCCGCGGCTGGCACCGCACGCTGTGGCTGCGCCTGAGCGACCTGCGCAGGTGCAACAACATTGTTGACCGGCGTTTTGAGCGTTTGAGTGACGGGTTTCGTCCCGACCTCAAAACGCAGTTGTGGGGCATCCGCTCCGCAGAAATTATTCAGCAGTCCATTGATATTATTGAGGTACTTGTCTCTTACCCAATCGAGCACAAAACGGTTTGGCGCATACAAAGCCAGCGTGTTATCGCTCAGTTCCGCCTGCAACGGGCGTATCCACATACTGAATTCTGTGGCTGGTAACTCATCCTGCAATCGGGCAAGACACTGCTGCCAAAGCGAAAGTGACACGGCGGACTCCACTCGAACAAAAGTCGATAAATGACAAAGGCTGAAACATTCATGATTGTTGACGCACGTCGAAAAGACCCTGTGCATAAAAGGGTGACGTGCGAATTGCTATCTGCAATTTTACCCGATCAGGATCCGTTGAAACGATCAGGACCGCGGATCATAGCCTAAACTGAGCAAGAGATCTTCTGTTTCTCACAGATTCTTCCCGATTTATCCACAGGATGATCCAGAACCGGGTAAGTGTAAACGATCCAGGCTAAGTGCTGCACGATTTCGCGCGCATATTGAAAAAATTAATGAGTAAAGACGCTATACTGCATAAACGATCTAATAAAGATCCCGTGCGATCCTTGCGCTTTGCCCGGCAGTCCGTATAATCCTCCACCCGTTGTACAATGCCCATCGTACGGCGTTAGCGCTGCTTGTTTTTCGCGCGAAAAGGTGCGGAAAAACGCAGGGTTTTAAGGAAAGAGAATTGACTCTGGAGTGTACAATTATTACAATCCGGCCTCTTTAATCACCCACGCTGAGGCGTAAGTCGTTCGATAATCGTTCGGGTATACGCAAAAGTCAGTGAATTTATTCAAGTTTAGGTAGAAATCGCCATGAAACGCACTTTTCAACCGTCTGTACTGAAGCGCAACCGTTCTCACGGCTTCCGTGCTCGTATGGCTACTAAAAATGGTCGTCAGGTTCTGGCACGTCGTCGTGCTAAAGGCCGCGCTCGTCTGACCGTTTCCAAGTAATAAAAGCTAACCCCTGAGTGGTTAAGCTCGCATTTCCCAGGGAGTTACGTTTGTTAACTCCCAGTCATTTCACATTTGTCTTCCAGCAGCCACAACGGGCTGGCACGCCGCAAATCACCATTCTCGGCCGCCTGAATTCGCTGGGGCATCCCCGCATCGGTCTAACCGTCGCCAAGAAAAACGTTCGACGCGCGCATGAACGCAATCGGATTAAACGTCTGACGCGTGAAAGCTTCCGTCTGCGTCAACATGAACTCCCTGCAATGGATTTCGTGGTGGTGGCGAAAAAAGGGGTTGCCGACCTCGATAACCGTGCTCTCTCGGAAGCGTTGGAAAAATTATGGCGCCGCCACTGTCGCCTGGCTCGCGGGTCCTGATAGCCCTTATACGGGTCTATCAACGCCTGATCAGTCCGCTGCTTGGGCCGCATTGCCGTTTCACGCCAACCTGCTCAAGCTACGGAATTGAGGCATTGCGCAGGTTTGGAGTGATAAAAGGCAGTTGGTTGACGGTGAAACGCGTATTAAAATGCCACCCTTTACACCCTGGTGGTGACGATCCCGTCCCGCCCGGACCATTTGATACCAGAGAACACTAACGATGGATTCGCAACGCAATCTTTTAGTCATCGCTTTGCTGTTCGTGTCTTTCATGATCTGGCAAGCCTGGGAGCAGGATAAAAATCCGCAGCCTCAGACCCAACAGACCACGCAGACAACGACCACCGCAGCGGGTAGCGCCGCCGACCAGGGCGTACCGGCCAGTGGCCAGGGGAAACTGATTACGGTTAAGACCGACGTGCTTGATCTGACCATCAACACCCGTGGCGGTGATGTTGAGCAGGCCTTGCTGCCAACTTACCCGAAAGAGCTGGGTTCTAAAGAACCGTTCCAGTTGCTGGAAACGACTCCGCAGTTTATCTACCAGGCGCAAAGCGGCCTGACCGGTCGTGATGGCCCGGATAACCCGGCTAACGGCCCGCGTCCGCTGTACAGCGTCGATAACGACACGTTTGTCCTCGCGGATGGCCAGAACGAACTGCATGTTCCGATGACCTGGACTGACGCCGCTGGCAACACCTTCACCAAAACGTTTGTCCTCAAACGCGGTGAATATGCGGTCAACGTCAACTACAGCGTGCAGAACGCCGGTGAGAAACCGCTGGAGATCTCCACCTTTGGTCAGTTGAAGCAATCCATCAATCTGCCGTCTCATCGCGACACCGGTAGCAGCAACTTTGCACTGCATACCTTCCGTGGCGCGGCGTACTCTACGCCGGATGAGAAGTACGAAAAATACAAATTCGACACCATTGCCGATAACGAAAACCTGAACGTCAGCTCCAACGGCGGTTGGGTCGCCATGTTGCAGCAGTACTTCGCAACGGCATGGATTCCGCGTAACGACGGCACCAATAACTTCTATACCGCTAATCTGGGTAACGGCATTGCCGCTATCGGCTATAAATCTCAGCCGGTTCTGGTACAGCCGGGTCAGACTGGCGCAATGACCAGCACCCTGTGGGTTGGCCCGGAAATTCAGGATAAAATGGCGGCCGTTGCACCGCACCTGGATCTGACCGTTGATTACGGTTGGCTGTGGTTCATCTCTCAGCCGCTGTTCAAACTGCTGAAATGGATTCATAGCTTCCTGGGTAACTGGGGCTTCTCCATCATCGTTATCACCTTTATCGTTCGTGGCATCATGTACCCGCTGACGAAAGCGCAGTACACCTCCATGGCGAAGATGCGTATGCTACAGCCGAAGATTCAGGCTATGCGCGAGCGTCTGGGCGATGACAAACAGCGTCAGAGCCAGGAAATGATGGCCCTGTACAAAGCTGAGAAGGTTAACCCGCTGGGCGGCTGCTTCCCGCTGATCATCCAGATGCCTATCTTCCTGGCGTTGTACTACATGCTGATGGGCTCCATTGAACTGCGTCATGCGCCGTTCGCACTGTGGATCCATGACTTGTCCGCACAGGACCCGTACTACATCCTGCCGATCCTGATGGGTGTGACGATGTTCTTCATCCAGAAGATGTCTCCGACCACCGTGACCGACCCGATGCAGCAGAAGATCATGACCTTTATGCCGGTCATCTTCACGGTATTCTTCCTGTGGTTCCCGTCAGGTCTGGTGCTGTACTATATCGTCAGCAACCTGGTAACCATCATCCAGCAGCAGCTGATTTACCGTGGTCTGGAGAAACGTGGCCTGCATAGCCGCGAGAAGAAAAGCTCCTGATTCCATGTAAGCCGGGTAAGCATAGCGCCACCCGGCAATCAGAACAGCGATGACAGGGCGGTCAATTGACCGCCTTTTTTATTAGCAAAAAAGAGAAGATCATGAGCCATAACGACACTATCGTCGCCCAGGCTACCCCACCGGGACGCGGTGGCGTCGGTATCCTGCGCATTTCCGGTCTCAAGGCGCGCGAGGTGGCCGAAGCCGTATTGGGCAAGCTACCAAAACCGCGTTACGCCGATTACCTGCCGTTTAAAGATGCCGATGGCACGGCGCTGGATCAGGGGATCGCGCTGTGGTTTCCTGGCCCGAACTCGTTCACTGGTGAAGACGTGCTGGAACTGCAAGGGCATGGCGGCCCGGTCATTCTCGACCTGCTGTTAAAACGTATTCTGACGCTCCCCGGCCTGCGCATTGCCAGACCGGGCGAGTTCTCCGAGCGCGCGTTCCTCAATGACAAGCTCGACTTAGCCCAGGCAGAAGCGATTGCCGACCTGATCGACGCCAGTTCCGAGCAGGCGGCACGCTCGGCGCTAAACTCGCTACAGGGGGCATTTTCCGCGCGTGTGAATCATCTTGTGGAAGCACTCACTCACCTGCGCATCTATGTGGAAGCAGCCATTGACTTCCCGGACGAGGAGATCGACTTCCTCTCCGACGGCAAAATTGAAGCCCAGCTCAACGGCGTGATCGCCGATCTCGATGCGGTACGCGCCGAAGCGCGTCAGGGCAGCCTGCTGCGTGAAGGGATGAAGGTGGTCATTGCCGGACGCCCTAACGCCGGGAAATCGAGCCTGCTGAACGCCCTGGCGGGCCGTGAGGCCGCCATTGTCACCGATATCGCTGGCACCACCCGCGACGTGCTGCGCGAGCATATTCACATTGACGGAATGCCGCTGCACATCATCGATACCGCCGGTCTGCGCGATGCCAGCGATGAAGTGGAACGCATTGGGATTGAGCGCGCCTGGCAGGAGATAGAACAGGCCGATCGCGTGCTGTTTATGGTAGATGGCACAACCACCGATGCCGTTGATCCGGCGGAAATCTGGCCGGACTTTATCGCCCGTTTACCGGCGAAACTGCCGATCACCGTTGTGCGCAACAAAGCTGACATCACTGGCGAGACGCTGGGTATCAGCGAGGTGAATGGTCACTCACTTGTCCGTCTTTCCGCCCGTACCGGCGAAGGCGTGGACGTATTGCGTAACCATCTCAAGCAAAGCATGGGCTTTGACACCAATATGGAAGGCGGCTTCCTTGCCCGCCGTCGCCATCTTCAGGCGCTGGCAGAAGCCGCAGAACATCTCCAGCAGGGCAAATCACAGCTGCTTGGCGCCTGGGCAGGCGAACTGCTGGCGGAGGAGCTGCGTCTGGCGCAGCAGGCGCTGAGTGAGATCACCGGCGAGTTTACCTCCGACGATCTGCTGGGCCGAATTTTCTCCAGCTTCTGTATTGGCAAGTGATGTTGTTTTGCCCGGTGGCGCTACGTTTACCGGGCCGACTAAATCTGTAGGCCGGATAAGGCAAAGCCGCCATCCGGCAATAATAAATTTCCTCACAGGAAATCACCGTTGTCCAAATGGCAACTCGCGTCACAGAAAAGCTCCCCGTATTCTTAGCGCCACTCTTATTGTGAGGACGCTATGACCCGCTTTCTAATCTGTAGTTTTGCCCTTGTTTTACTCTACCCAGCCGGTATCGACATGTATCTGGTCGGTTTACCCCGTATTGCCGCCGATCTGAACGCCAGCGAGGCGCAGCTGCACATCGCGTTTTCGGTATACCTGGCCGGGATGGCCACCGCAATGCTGTTTGCGGGTAAAGTTGCAGACCAGTCAGGGCGCAAACCGGTGGCGATAGCGGGCGCGGTGATATTCATCATCGCCTCTATGCTTTGCTCACGAGCAACGGACGGGTCGCTGTTCCTGACCGGACGCTTTATTCAGGGCATCGGGGCGGGGTGCTGTTATGTGGTGGCGTTTGCGATTTTGCGCGACACGCTGGACGATCGCCGCCGGGCGAAAGTGTTATCGCTATTAAACGGAATTACCTGCATTGTGCCGGTATTAGCGCCAGTGTTAGGGCATTTGATTATGCTTAAATTCCCGTGGCAAAGTCTGTTTTACACGATGATAGCGATGGGTATCGCGGTATGCCTGCTCTCGGTGTTTATCCTGAAAGAGACACGCCCGGCAACATGCTCATCGACCTCGCGCCCTCAGCAAAACGCAGAGTCGCTGCTCAACCGCTTTTTCCTCAGCCGTCTGGCGATCACCACGTTGAGCGTGTCGGTGATCCTCACATTCGTAAATACCTCACCAGTGTTGCTCATGGAAATGATGGGCTTTGATCGCGGTGAATACGCCACCACAATGGCGCTGACGGCAGGCATCAGCATGGCAGTGTCGTTCTCAACGCCCTTTGCGCTGAGCGTATTTAAACCGCGCACGCTGATGCTCACGTCGCAAGGGCTGTTTCTGGCTGCGGGCATCGTACTCAGCCTCTCATCCTCTCACGCCGTCACGCTCTTTGGCCTGACGCTCATCTGCGCGGGGTTTTCAGTTGGCTTTGGCGTGGCGATGAGCCAGGCATTAGGCCCATTCTCACTGCGTGCTGGCGTCGCAAGCTCTGTACTCGGCATTGCACAGGTCTGCGGGTCATCGCTGTGGATATGGCTGGCGGCAGTCATTGGCTTTAACGCCCTGAATATGCTGATCGGGATTCTGATTGGCTGTAGCATGGTCTGTATCCTGTTACTGATGACCATACAGCCCGCAGCGCACTATGAAAAAATCCATCACCAGTCTCGATCTTAATCTGTTGTTATGTTTGCAGCTTCTGATGCAGGAGCGCAGCGTCACCAAAGCGGCGAAGCGGATGAACGTCACGCCCTCGGCGGTGAGTAAGTCGCTGTCAAAGCTGCGAACATGGTTTGATGACCCGCTGTTTGTGAACACGCCGCTGGGGCTGACGCCGACGCCGCTGATGGTCAATATGGAACAAAGCCTGGCGGACTGGATGCAGATGAGCAATCAGCTGCTTGATAAACCGCATCACGAATCGCCACGCGGCCTGAAATTTGAACTGGCGGCAGAGTCGCCGCTGGTAATGATCATGTTCAATTCTCTGTCGCAGCAGATTTATCAGCGCTATCCGCAGGCCACAATCAAGGTGCGTAACTGGGATTACGACTCGCTGGATGCCATCACACGCGGCGAGGTGGATCTCGGCTTTACCGGAAGGGAGAGCCATCCCCGTTCGCGGGAGCTTCTCAGCCTGCTGCCGCTATCTATCGATTTTGAAGTCCTGTTCAGCGACCTCCCCTGGGTCTGGCTGCGGGAAGATCACCCGGCGCTACAAGAAGAGTGGAATCTGGAAACATTTTTACGCTATCCGCATATCAGCATTTGCTGGGAGCAAAGCGACACCTGGGCGCTGGATGATGTATTGCAGGAGATGGGCCGCAAACGCAACATCGCCTTAAGTTTACCGGGGTTTGAACAATCGCTGTTTATGGCCGCCCAGCCGAACCACTCGCTGCTGGCGACCGCGCCTCTCTACTGCCAGCGTTATAACCAGCTCCACCAGCTCCCGTTGGTCGCGCGTCCTCTCCCTTTTGACGCCGCCCAGCGAGAAAAACTGATGGTGCCTTTTACCCTCCTTTGGCATAAACGTAACAGCCATAACCCTAAAATTATCTGGTTAAAAGAGACCATTAAAACGCTCTATAGCCACCTCTCCTGACGGTAAATTAACCACGACCGCGTCAGAAATGTAAAAGTCGCGTAAGCGCCGCTGTTTTTGTCGAACTTTTGACCAGTAAAACCTGTCCATAATCTACGTAAATGTTACTCTCGTAATAATCACGGACCATTAATCACGGAGCGAAAAATGGCGACACATTTTGCCAGAGGGATTCTTACGGAGGGACACCTGATTTCAGTCCGTCTGCCTTCTCCATGCCACATCGAAGCCAGAAACCTTCCCGCTCACCGCCGGACACGTTTTTTGGCTTCACGCGGCTTACTCGCTGAACTGATGTTTATGCTCTACGGAACCAGCGAGCTGCCGGAAATTGCTATTCAGGCCAAAGGGAAGCCTGTCTTTCGCGATAAAAATCTGCCCGCGTTCTCCATCTCATATGCCGGGAATATGGTGGGCGTGGCGCTGACAACGGAGGGGGAATGCGGTCTGGATATGGAATTACAGCGAGCCATGCGAGGCTTCCATAGCCCACTTTCAGCCGAGAGTCCGGCGTTCTCCAGCAACGAAAATCTGTGGATCAACAATCAGAGCGATCCCAACGAAGCCCGCGCGCAACTGATCACCTTACGCCAGAGCGTGCTAAAGCTAACCGGTGACGTACTGAATGACGATCCGCGTGAACTCCAGCTCCTTCCCGGCGCAGGCCGCCTGAAATGCGCCCACGTTACGCAGGTGGAGGCAATATGCGACGCGGAAGATATTCTGGTCTGGTCGGTGGCGGTTACGCCAGCCATTGAAAAACTGAATGTTTGGGAGTTTGATAGTAAGCAAGGATGGAAAAGCCTGGCCGATATCCAGACCCGGGCGAATGAACCCACCGGTCGCCTGATGCGATTCGCTCAATTATCCACAGCAAAGTCATCTTATACACTTAGCTGATTCGGCCCTGTCCCGGCCGCCATGATGAAAAGGAGTAATCATGTCCGAAACGTTGAATGTTGTTACGTTACTGGGGAGCCTGCGCAAAGGTTCATTTAACGGTATGGTCGCCCGCACGCTGCCGAAAATTGCACCGGCAGGCATGGAGGTCAGCGCATTACCTTCGATTGGCGATATTCCGCTGTATGACGCTGACGTGCAGCAGGAAGAGGGGTTCCCGGCGAGCGTTGAAGCGCTGGCGGAGCAAATCCGTAAAGCGGACGGCGTCGTCATCGTCACACCGGAATACAACTACTCGGTGCCAGGCGGACTGAAGAACGCGATCGACTGGCTGTCCCGCCTGCCAGAACAGCCGTTAGCCGGGAAACCGGTGCTGATCCAGACCAGCTCAATGGGGGCAATCGGCGGCGCTCGCTGTCAGTATCATCTGCGCCAGATTCTGGTATTCCTTGATGCGATGGTAATGAACAAACCGGAGTTTATGGGCGGCGTGATTCAGAACAAAGTTGACCCGCAAACCGGGGAAGTGGTTGATCAAAGCACGATTGATCATCTTACCGGCCAGCTAACCGCGTTTGGCGATTACATTCAGCGCGTTAAAGCGTGATAACAGCGCGCGCGTAGGGCCGCAGGCCGGATAAGGCGTTTGGCCGCCATCCGGCTATCAAATTTGCCTGATGGCGCTACGCTTATCAGGCCAGGACACCTCGCGCAGCGCCGTATCAGCGGCAATTAGTGCGCGTCGATAAACACAATCTTCAGCACAAACAACAACGCCACAACCACCACGCAAGGGCTCAGCTCACGCAGACGTCCGGTACCGATTTTCATCACACAGTAAGAGATAAAGCCCAGCGCGATACCTTCGGTAATCGAGAAGCTGAACGGCATCATCACAGCAGTAATAAATGCCGGAACAGACTCGGTAAGGTCTTGCCATTTCACGCGCGCCAGACTGGAAGTCATCAGTACGCCAACATAGATCAGCGCCCCGGCAGCGGCATAACCCGGCACCATTCCCGCCAGCGGCGACAGGAAGATAACCAGCAGGAACAGCAAACCGACAACAACGGCGGTCAGGCCCGTGCGCCCGCCGACGGATACGCCGGATGAGGACTCGATATAGGCGGTAACCGACGAGGTTCCGATAAACGCCCCGGTCACAGAAGAGACGCTATCGACAAACAGCGCCTGCTTCATCCGCGGGAATTTACCTTTCTCATCAGCCAGACCGGCTTTGTCGGTAACGCCAATCAGCGTACCGGAGGAGTCGAACAGGTTCACCAGCATGAAGGAGAAAATCACGCCAGCCAGACCAATGTTAAACGAGCCCGCCAGATCCACATGCCCGATCACAGAGCTAACGCTTGGCGGCGCAGAGACAATGCCGTTGTAATGCACATCACCCATCATCCAGCCGAGCAGCGTCGTTACAATAATAGAGACCAGCACGGCGGCATGAATGTTACGTGATGCCAGAATAGCGATGATGAAGAAGCCCAGCACGCCGAGCAGTACGCTGTGAGAGGTCAGATTACCGATGCTCACCAGGGTTTCCGGGTTCGCGACGATAACGCCTGCGTTTTTCAGCCCCATCATGCCGATAAACAGGCCGATACCGCTGGTGATGCCCACGCGCAGACTGACCGGAATGTTAGCAATCATCCAGTAACGCACGCGGAAGATGGTCAGCAGCAGCAGGCCGATCGCTCCCCAGAAGATTGCGCCCATACCAACCTGCCAGGACAGCCCCATCGCGCCAACGACCACGAAGGCGAAAAACGCGTTCAGACCCATAGCCGGCGCCAGCGCGACCGGTAAATTAGCAAACAGCCCCATCAGAATGCTGCCGAACGCCGCGATAAGACAGGTAGTAACGAAGACGGCGCTGGTGTCCATGCCAGCAACGCCAAGAATCTGCGGGTTAACAAAAACGATGTAAACCATCGTCAGGAAGGTGGTAAAACCGGCGATCACTTCGGTTCGTGCCGTCGTGCCATGTTCGCGCAGTTTAAACACGCGTTCCAGCATACCCTGACCAGAAGTCTGGGTGGTGTGTTGTTGACTCATTATCTATTTCCGAACAAGGAGGGAAAATTCGTCGCTATCCTATACCAAAATGCGACAATAAGGGCAGTTGTGAGACACTTTTTTCATTGAATTTGCTTATACGGCAACGATTGCGTCGCACAATAAGGCATTACGAAAACGTTAAACTAGCGAGAAAAGAAAGCATGTCCCAGATTCAAGCGGTATTTTTCGACTGCGACGGTACGCTGGTCGACAGTGAAGTCATTTGCTCCCGCGCGTATGTCGCGATGTTCCAGGAATTCGGCATCACGCTCGATCTCGAAGAGGTGTTCAAACGCTTTAAAGGCGTAAAACTCTACGAAATCATCGATATCATTAACGAGGAGCAGGGTGTGTCGTTAGCAAAAGCGGATTTAGAACCCGTTTACCGCGCCGAGGTCGCACGCCTGTTCGACTCAGAACTGGAGGTGATCGCAGGGGCAAATGCGCTGCTGGACAGCATGACGGTGCCGATGTGCGTCGTCTCTAACGGCCCGGTCAGCAAAATGCAGCATTCACTGGGCAAGCTGGGCATGTTGCATCATTTTCCAGAAAAATTGTTCAGCGGCTATGACATTCAACGCTGGAAGCCCGATCCGGCTCTGATGTTCCACGCGGCAAAAGCCATGAATGTTAACGTGGAGAATTGCATTCTGGTGGATGATTCCAGTGCCGGCGCCCGGTCGGGAATCGATGCGGGAATGGAGGTGTTCTACTTCTGCGCCGATCCGCACAACAAACCGATCGATCATCCGAAAGTAACGACGTTTACCGATCTGGCACAGTTGCCGGGATTGTGGAAGGCGCGGGGTTGGAATATCGTCGATTAAACTGTAGGCCTGATAAGCAAAGCGCCATCAGGCGAATGGCGCAGAATGCCGGATGCGGCGTAACGCCTTATCCGGCCCACAATAGCGACGCCGGGGGATCCCGGCGAACGCAACAAGCCGCTTATTCCTTCGGATCTTTGCCTGCCAGCAGTTTATCCAGCTCGTCACCGCCGACGTGGCGGAAATCCTGTCCCTTCACGAAGTAGAAGATGTACTCGCAGATATTCTGGCAACGGTCGCCGATGCGCTCAATGGAGCGTGCGCAGAACAGCGCAGTCAGCACGCTTGGAATGGTGCGCGAATCTTCCATCATGTAGGTCATCAGTTGACGCACGATACCTTCGTATTCCTGGTCAACTTTCTTGTCTTCACGGTAGATACGCACCGCTTCGTCAATATCCATTCGCGCGAACGCGTCCAGCACGTCATGCAGCATCTGTACGGTGTGACGCCCCAGCGACTCCAGGCTCACCAGCAGCGGCTGGTGCTGGTGGGAGAATTTCTCCAGCGCGGTGCGACAAATTTTGTCCGCCACGTCGCCAATGCGCTCCAGTTCAGCGATGGTTTTGATGATCGCCATCACCAGGCGCAGGTCGCTCGCTGTCGGCTGGCGTTTGGCAATGATGCGCACACACGCTTCATCGATCGCCACTTCCATCATGTTGACGTGCTTATCGCCGTCAATAACGCGCTTCGCCAGTTCGCTATCCTGATTATGCATCGCGGTGATCGCATCAGAAAGCTGTTGCTCCACCATGCCGCCCATGGTCATCACCTGGGTGCGGATGCTTTCCAGTTCTGCGTTGAACTGGCCGGAAATGTGTTTGTTAAGGTTTAGGTTGTCCATGGTTAGCTCCAAATCAACCGTAGCGGCCAGTAATATAATCTTCGGTTTGCTTTTTAGCGGGCTTAGTGAACAGATCGTCCGTGTTGCTGAACTCAATCAACTCGCCCAGATACATAAACGCCGTGTGGTCGGAACAACGCGCAGCCTGCTGCATGTTGTGCGTCACGATCACCACGGTGTAGTCCTGCTTCAGCTCAGTGATCAGCTCTTCAATACGCCCGGTGGAAATCGGGTCCAGCGCTGAACACGGCTCATCCAACAGCAGAACTTCCGGGCGAATGGCGATACCACGCGCAATGCACAGACGCTGCTGCTGACCACCCGAGAGAGAGTACCCGCTCTGGTGCAATTTATCTTTGGTTTCGTTCCATAATGCGGCTTTGGTCAACGCCCACTGAACGCGTTCGTCCATATCGGCGCGAGACAGTTTCTCAAACAGGCGCACGCCAAAAGCGATGTTGTCATAGATAGACATCGGGAACGGCGTCGGCTTCTGGAACACCATCCCCACTTTGGCACGCAGCAGAGCGATATCCTGGGTGTTGGTGAGAATATTATCGCCATCCAACAAGATCTCGCCTTCCGCGCGCTGCTCTGGATACAACGAATACATTTTGTTAAAGGTACGCAGCAGTGTGGATTTACCACAGCCAGACGGTCCAATAAACGCCGTGACCTGGTTCTTCGCGATATCCAGGTTGATATCCTTCAGGGCATGGAATTTGCCGTAGTAGAAGTTCAAATCACGAACCTGAATCTTACCCGGAGCAGTATCAACCATACTCATTTCAATCTCTTCCTCATTCGGCGTCGCCGTTGGCCGCGCCGTAAAAAATTAACCGCTGTTCACATCTGTAGGCCAGATAAGGCGTTTACGCCGCCATCCGGCACCTGAAATTAACCGTGTTTACTCTTCGCAAAAATGATGCGCGCCAGAATATTCAGCAACAATACGCACAGGGTAATGATCAACACCCCAGCCCAGGCCAGTTGCTGCCACTCCGCGAACGGACTCATCGCAAATTTAAAGATAGTGACCGGCAGGTTAGCGATAGGCTGCATCATGTCGGTGCTCCAGAACTGGTTGGAAAGCGCAGTAAAGAGCAGCGGCGCGGTTTCACCCGCAATACGGGCAACCGCCAGCAGTACGCCGGTGATGATCCCGGAAATCGAGGCTTTCAGGGTAATCGCCGAGATCATTTTCCATTTCGGCGTCCCCAGCGCATAGGCCGCTTCACGCAGGCTATCCGGCACCAGTTTCAGCATGTTCTCTGTGGTACGAATGACGATAGGCACCTGTAGCAGCGCCAGCGCAATCACGCCCGCCCAACCGGAGAAGTGCTCCATTTGCGCCACCACGATGGTGTAAACAAACAGACCGACCACGATAGACGGCGCGGAAAGCAGGATGTCGTTAATGAAACGGATCACTTCCGCAAGCCAGGATTTACGGCCATATTCCGCCAGGTAGATCCCCGCCATGATGCCAAGCGGCGTACCAAATACCGTCGCCCACAAAATTAACAGTCCGCTCCCCGCCAGGGCGTTCGCCAGACCACCGCCAGCGGTATTCGGCGGCGGCGTCATTTCAGTAAACAGCGCCAGCGACATGCCGTCGAAACCACGCGTAATGGTGGACATCAGGATCCAGATGAGCCAGAACAACCCAAACGCCATCGTCGCCATTGAGAGCGTCAATGCGATGCGGTTTCTCGTGCGGCGCTTAGCCTGCATTTTACGGCGGGATTCCGCCAGTTCTGCGGTCGTTTGCATTTCAAGCGTAGCCATTAGCGTGCCCCCTCATTCTTCGCCAGACGCATAATCATCAGCTTAGAAATCGCCAGCACAATGAAGGTAATCACAAACAGAATCAGACCCAGTTCCATCAACGCGGCAACGTGCAGACCAGACTCCGCTTCGGCAAATTCGTTCGCCAGCGCAGAGGTGATACTGTTGCCCGGCATGTACAGCGAAACGCTGTCGAGCTGGTAGGTGTTACCGATGATAAAGGTCACCGCCATGGTTTCACCCAGCGCACGACCCAGTCCCAGCATAACGCCGCCAATCACCCCATTTTTGGTGAACGGAAGGACGATACGCCAGATAACTTCCCAGGTGGTGCAGCCGATGCCGTAGGCCGACTCTTTCATCATCACCGGGGTTTGTTCGAAGACATCGCGCATAACGGCCGCGATGTAAGGAATGATCATAATGGCGAGAATGACGCCCGCCGCCAGAATACCGATACCAAATGCCGGGCCGGAGAACAGTGCGCCAACAAACGGAATGTTGGAAAGAATATTCCCGACTGGTTCCTGGAACCAGGTGGCAAACAGCGGCGCGAAGATAAACAGGCCCCACATGCCGTAGACGATACTGGGGATAGCCGCCAGCAGTTCGATGGCGATGCCCAGCGGGCGACGCAGCCAGCCCGGCGCCAGTTCCGTCAGAAACAGGGCAATACCGAAGCTCACCGGAACGGCGATCAGCAGAGCGATAAACGAGGTAACCAGCGTGCCATAAATGGGAACCAGCGCGCCGTAGATATCGTTTGGCGCATCCCACTCTTTAGTCCACAGGAACGAGAAGCCAAACTTCTCAATGCTTGGCCAGGAGGAGATAATCAGCGAGACAATAATGCCACCCAACATCAATAGCACAATCAGCGCAGCCAGTTTTACCAGCGCGCTGAATATCATGTCACCCTTTTTACCCGGCGGGTTAAAAGCAGGCTTGGTTGCAGCCATAAATTACTCTTTCCATTAAACGCGTTTACGAAGTTGCCCATGCCGGATGGCGCTACGCTTATCCGGCCTACAAATCGGGCCTACAGTCGGAACTGTAGGGCGGATAAGCGTAGCGCCATCCGCCAGTTCGTTAAAGATATTCTATTAGTACAGCGCTTTACCGCTGCTGTCCTTCACATTGGTCTTCCATGCTGCACGAACCTGCTCAACAACGCTGTCCGGCAGGCTGGCGTAATCCAGGTCATTCGCCTGTTTGCCGCCATTTTTGTACGCCCAGTCGAAGAACTTCAGCACTTCAGCGCCCTGCTCAGGTTTCTTCTGCTCTTTGTGGACCAGGATGAAGGTGGTGGAAGTGATTGGCCACGCATCGTCACCTTGCTGGTTCGTCAGATCCTGAGCGAAAGAGGTGCTCCAGTCAGCGCCTTTCGCGGCGTTAGCAAAGCTCTCTTCGGTCGGGCTTACGGGTTTACCATCCGCTGAAATCAATTTGGTGTAAGCCAGGTTGTTCTGCTTCGCATAAGCGTATTCAACATAGCCGATAGAGCCTGGCAGACGCTGTACGAATGCGGCGATACCGTCGTTACCTTTACCGCCCAGACCGGTCGGCCAGTTAACGGTAGAGCCAGCGCCGACTTTAGATTTCCACTCTTCGTTCACTTTCGCCAGGTAGCTGGTGAAAACGAAAGAAGTGCCGGAACCATCTGCACGACGCACAACGGCGATGTTCTGAGAAGGCAGTTTCAGACCCGGATTCAGTTTGGTGATGGCTTCATCATCCCACTTCTTAATTTTACCCAGGTAGATGTCACCCAGGGTTTTCCCATCCAGCACCAGTTCGCCAGACTTCAGACCCGGGATATTCACCGCCAGCACTACGCCGCCAATGACGGTCGGGAACTGGAACAGACCTTCCTGCTCCAGTTTTTCATCAGACAACGGAGCGTCGGATGCACCGAAATCAACGGTGTTAGCCGTAATTTGTTTTACACCACCGGAGGAGCCGATACCCTGGTAGTTTACTTTGCTACCGGTCTCTTTCTGATAGGTATCAGCCCATTTGGCATACACCGGCGCAGGGAAAGTTGCACCTGCACCTGTCAGGCTCGCTGCTGCGAAAGCAGAGAACGCGCTCATGGATAAGGTCGCGGCGACAACAGTTGCGACAGTGGTACGCATGACTTTCATAATGTCTCCTGCAAGATTTTCGTAAATCATTGTTAAGTGGCTACGATGAGCAAAATAGGACAAACAGGTGACAGTTAAATGTACGAAATATGACAGTTTTATGACAACGGAAACTGATGAAATAAATCACAGAAAAAACAATTTATAAACAATCAGTTAATTCACTTCATGACAATGTGATTTCATGAAAATTTTCTTTTTATGACACTGAAAACAGTAGCTGAAGATGACGGTTTGTCACATTAAAACGACGGGAGAATTGATTAAAAACAGAACAGCGCAGAAAAAAATGCCCCGCTTTCGCAGGGCATCGTCACGATTACTCAACGGTAACTGATTTCGCCAGGTTACGCGGCTGGTCCACATCGGTGCCTTTGATCAGCGCAACGTGATACGCCAGCAGTTGCAGCGGAACGGTGTAGAAGATCGGTGCAATCACCTCTTCCACATGCGGCATCTCAATGATGTGCATGTTGTCGCTGCTGACAAAACCGGCATCCTGGTCGGCGAAGACGTACAACTGGCCGCCACGGGCGCGGACTTCTTCGATGTTGGATTTCAGTTTTTCCAGCAATTCGTTGTTCGGCGCCACCACGATAACCGGCATATCTGCGTCGATCAGCGCCAGCGGGCCGTGTTTCAGCTCACCTGCCGCATACGCTTCTGCGTGAATATAAGAGATCTCTTTCAGCTTCAGCGCGCCTTCCAGCGCGATCGGATACTGATCGCCACGGCCCAGGAACAGGGCATGGTGTTTGTCAGAGAAATCTTCCGCCAGCGCTTCGATACGCTTGTCCTGAGACAGCATCTGTTCGATACGGCTCGGCAGCGCCTGCAAACCGTGAACAATATCGTGCTCGATAGACGCATCCAGACCTTTCAGACGCGCCAGCTTCGCCACCAGCATCAGCAGAACGGTCAGCTGAGTGGTAAACGCTTTGGTGGAGGCCACGCCGATTTCCGTCCCGGCGTTGGTCATCATCGCCAGATCGGATTCACGCACCAGGGAAGAACCCGGAACGTTACAGATGGCGAGAGAACCCAGATAGCCCAGCTCTTTCGACAGGCGCAGACCGGCAAGGGTATCCGCCGTTTCGCCAGACTGAGACAGGGTGATCATCAGGCTGTTACGACGTACGGCAGATTTGCGATAGCGGAATTCAGAGGCGATTTCGACGTCGCACGGAATACCGGCCAGCGATTCAAACCAGTAGCGAGAGACCATACCGGAGTTATACGACGTGCCGCAGGCGATAATCTGAATATGTTCAACCTGAGACAGCAGTTCGTTCGCTTTTGGCCCCAGCTCGCTTAAATCCACTTCACCGTGGCTGATACGCCCGGTCAGCGTATTTTTAATCGCATTCGGCTGTTCGTAGATCTCTTTCTGCATGTAGTGACGGTAAATACCTTTATCGCCCGCATCATATTGCAGACTGGATTCGATATCCTGACGTTTCACTTCCGCGCCGGATTTATCGAAAATGGAGACCGAACGACGGGTCACTTCCGCAATATCGCCTTCTTCCAGGAAGATGAAGCGACGGGTTACCGGCAGCAGTGCCAGCTGGTCGGAAGCGATAAAGTTTTCGCCCATACCCAGACCGATAACCAGCGGGCTGCCAGAGCGCGCCGCCAGCAGCGTATCCGGGTGACGGGTATCCATGATTACCGTGCCGTACGCGCCGCGCAGTTGCGGAATCGCACGCATAACCGCTTCACGCAGCGTCCCGCCCTGTTCCAGCTCCCAGTGCACTAAGTGAGCAATCACTTCGGTGTCGGTCTCAGAAACGAAGGTATAACCACGCGCTTTCAGTTCTTCACGCAGTGGTTCATGGTTTTCGATGATGCCGTTATGCACCACCACAATGTGGTCAGAAACATGCGGATGCGCGTTTGCTTCCGAAGGTTCGCCGTGGGTCGCCCAGCGGGTGTGAGCAATCCCGGTGCCGCCAGACAGAGGATGGTCTTCCGCTGCCTGGGCCAGCATCTGTACTTTACCAAGGCGACGCAGACGGGTCATGTGACCTTCCGCATCAACCACGGCCAGACCGGCAGAGTCATAACCACGGTATTCCAGACGACGTAAACCTTCGAGAAGGATTTCAGCTACATCACGTTGCGCGATAGCGCCAACAATTCCACACATAGTATTTAATTCCGATTTTGGCATTATGCCTGTCGTTGTCGGTCAACCTGTTTTCCCTTCGTCTTTCACTCCGTAGCTACGTTGGCTACGCTTGCTCACTACGGTCACTTACTTTAGTAAGCTCCCGTAGATTCCCAAGCTTGCCGCCTTGCCACAGCGCGAAATACTTTGGGTAATACCCGTATTCCGGGCGCCCCGAGCCTTGTAGAGAGTGGGGTTATTTTTATAGGTACTGCTTTTGGGCGAGCGATATATCTTTATCGCCTCATCCCTCATCTGCCGGATGGCGCTTACGCTTATCCGGCCTACAGAACGTCATCGAACGTAGGCCGGATAAGGCAAAGCCGCCATCCGGCAAAAAGACTTACTTCTTCTTCGCCGGACGCTGCCAGCCCTGCTTATGCACCTGCGGCACGCGGCTTAACACCAGTTCGTTATCCGCAACGTCGCGGGTAACGGTTGTGCCGGCGGCGATGGTCGCACCTTTCCCCACGGTGACCGGCGCCACCAACTGAGTATCAGAACCGACAAACACATCATCGCCAATAATCGTTTTGAATTTATTTGCGCCATCGTAGTTGCAGGTAATGGTGCCCGCGCCGATATTCACGTTGTCGCCAATTTCCGCATCACCCAGATAGCTCAGGTGGCCCGCTTTCGAACCTTTCCCCAGACGCGCTTTTTTCATTTCAACGAAGTTGCCGACATGAGCGCCTTCCCGCAGTTCCGCGCCAGGGCGCAGACGGGCAAACGGACCAATAGTACAGGCCGCTTCCAGGTGCGCATCTTCCACCACGCTGTACGGGCTGATGTCACAGTCATCGCCAATTACACTGTTTTTAATAACGCAACCCGCGCCAATCTTCACGCGGTGACCCAGCGTGACGTTGCCTTTGATGATAACGTTAGTATCAATTTCAACATCGCGCCCGTGGGTGAGAGCGCCGCGCAGGTCAAAACGCGCGGGATCGCGCAGCATCACACCGGCCAGCAGCAGCTTTTCGGCCTGCTCGGACTGATAAACGCGTTCCAGACGAGAGAGTTGCAGACGGTTGTTTACGCCTTCCACTTCGCTTAAACGATCCGGGTGTACAGCAGCGATTTCGCGGCCTTCCTGATACGCCAGCGCAATGATGTCGGTAATGTAATATTCACCCTGAGCATTATTGTTGGTCAGTTTCGCCAGCCAGCGCTTCATGTCCGCACCATTAGCGATCAGGATACCGGTATTGATTTCCTGGATCTGACGCTGTTCGTCGGTGGCATCTTTATGCTCAACGATGCCGGTCACTTTACCGTTCTCACGCGTAATACGACCGTAACCGCTCGGATCGTCCAGCTTCACGGTTAACAAACCAATGCCGCCCTGCGGTTTGGCGTCACGCAGACGCTGTAAGGTTTCCACAGAGATCAGCGGCACATCGCCATAGAGCATTAAAATGTCTTCGTCATCGCTAAAGAACGGCGCCGCCTGCTGCATCGCATGACCCGTCCCCAGTTGTTCTGCCTGCAAAACCCAGTTCAGGTTGTCATTTTTAAGGGTGTTTTTAAGCAGATCGCCGCCGTGGCCATAGACCAGATGCACCTGAGATGCGCCTAATTCATTAGCGGCATCAATGACATGCTGAACCATCGCTTTTCCCGCAAGGGTATGCAGCACTTTAGGAAGATCGGAATACATACGCGTGCCTTTGCCTGCGGCAAGGATCACTACGCTCATAGCACTATTCAACATACGCGTCCTGACTGTAATTTGAGAACGAATTTATACCGTTTCACATTGAAAATACTACATTTTTTTCATCGTGAAATGGGTAGAAGAGAAAACGCTCAACGCGGGGTTTTCACCGCTTGTTAATGGGATATTTTCGTTCATCGCCCTGCCTTTTGTCTTCAGAAAAGTCAGACTTACCTTTCATTAAAGGCTTAGGTTAATGTTTTTGCTATTTTTTTGACCCATGAATAAAGATGAGACAGCACGGAATAACATTCAGGCAAAAAAAAACCAGCCTGATTTCAGACTGGTTTTGATGCTTTCAAGCCGGTGTTACATCGCTTTTTTGGTCAACTCGATAACGCGCAGTTTGGCGATCGCTTTGGCCAGTTCCGCAGATGCCTGAGCGTAATCCACGTCACCATGAGAGCTCTTAATGCGCTCTTCAGCCTTACGTTTCGCTTCCAGGGCTCGCGCTTCGTCGAGATCCTGGCCGCGAATCGCGGTATCAGCCAGTACGGTCACGCTGCCAGGCTGCACTTCAAGAATGCCGCCAGACAGGTAGATAAACTCTTCATGACCGAACTGTTTAACGATGCGGATCATACCAGGCTTAATGGCGGTGAGCAGCGGCGCGTGGCCCGGGTAAATACCCAGTTCACCTTCACTACCCGTTACCTGGATTTTTTCGACCAGACCAGAGAACATTTGTTGCTCTGCGCTGACGACGTCCAGGTGGTAAGTCATTGCCATATCACCCTCCGATTAAGGCGTTAAAGTTTTTTGGCTTTTTCCACGGCTTCGTCGATGGAACCGACCATGTAGAACGCCTGCTCCGGCAGGTGATCGTATTCGCCTTCCATGATGCCTTTAAAGCCACGGATGGTGTCTTTCAGGGAGACGTATTTACCCGGAGAACCGGTAAATACTTCTGCCACGAAGAACGGCTGGGACAGGAAGCGCTGAATCTTACGTGCGCGAGCTACCACCAGTTTGTCTTCTTCAGACAGTTCATCCATACCCAGGATGGCGATGATGTCTTTCAGTTCCTGGTAACGTTGCAGGATAGACTGTACGCCACGCGCGGTGTCGTAGTGCTCCTGACCAACAACCAGCGGGTCCAGCTGACGGCTGGTGGAATCCAGCGGGTCAACGGCCGGGTAGATACCCAGAGACGCGATCTGACGGCTCAGTACCACGGTTGCGTCAAGGTGCGCAAAGGTGGTGGCTGGAGACGGGTCAGTCAAGTCATCCGCAGGTACGTATACCGCCTGTACGGATGTGATAGAACCGGTTTTGGTGGAGGTGATACGTTCCTGCAAAACACCCATCTCTTCCGCCAGGGTCGGCTGGTAACCTACCGCTGAAGGCATACGACCCAGCAGTGCGGATACTTCCGTACCGGCCAGGGTGTAACGGTAGATGTTGTCGACGAACAGCAGAACGTCACGACCTTCGTCACGGAATTTCTCCGCCATGGTCAGGCCGGTCAGCGCAACGCGCAGACGGTTTCCCGGCGGCTCGTTCATCTGGCCGTAAACTAGGGATACTTTGTCGATAACGTTGGAGTCGGTCATTTCGTGGTAGAAGTCGTTACCCTCACGAGTACGTTCACCTACGCCCGCAAACACGGAGTAACCGGAGTGTTCGATCGCGATGTTACGGATCAGCTCCATCATGTTTACGGTTTTACCTACACCCGCACCACCGAACAGACCCACTTTACCGCCCTTCGCGAACGGACACATCAGGTCGATAACTTTGATACCGGTTTCCAGCAGTTCCTGAGAGTTTGACAACTCTTCGTAGGACGGTGCCGCACGGTGGATAGCCCAACGCTCTTCTTCACCGATCTCGCCTTTCATATCTACTGGTTCGCCCAGTACGTTCATGATACGACCCAGCGTTGCTTTACCTACCGGGACTTCGATCGGGTGCTCAAGGTCTTTCACATCCAGACCACGACGCAGGCCGTCGGAAGAACCCATGGCGATGGTACGTACGATACCGCCACCGAGCTGCTGCTGAACTTCCAGCACCAGATGTTCATTACCATTCTGCACCTCAAGGGCGTCGTACACGCGCGGTACGGCATCCTGAGGGAACTCGACGTCAACTACGGCGCCGATTACCTGGACAATTTTTCCAGTAGCCATCTTGAATCCTCTACGAATTAACCTGGTTATACCGCGGATGCACCACCGACGATTTCGGTGAGTTCCTGAGTAATGCTGGCCTGACGAGCTTTGTTGTATACCAACTGCAACTCTTTAATCAGGCTACCGCCATTGTCGGTCGCGGCTTTCATCGACACCATACGTGCGGCCTGCTCGCTGGCCAGGTTTTCTACCACGCCCTGATAAACCTGAGATTCCACATAGCGACGCAGGAGGGTATCCAGCAGCGCTTTCGGATCGGGTTCGTACAGGTAATCCCAGGTTTTACGTTTCAGTTCATCATCTTCTGAAGCCGGTAACGGCAGCAGCTGAGTGATAGTCGGAACCTGAGACATGGTGTTAATAAATTTGTTGCTGACAATGTAAAGCTTGTCCAGACGGCCTTCATCATAGGCCTGCAACATCACTTTTACCGGGCCGATCAGTTCGGACAGGGATGGGTTATCCCCCATACCCGTCACCTGGGCGACAACATTGCCACCTACGGAACTAAAGAAAGACACGCCTTTAGAGCCGATCATTGCGAGGTCGCACTGAACGCCTTTATCGGACCATGCTTTCATATCCGCCAGCAGTTTCTTGAACAGGTTAATGTTCAAGCCACCGCACAGACCACGGTCGGTCGACACCACCAGGTAGCCCACGCGCTTAACGTCGCGTTCTTCCAGATAGGGGTGCTTATATTCCAGATTACCGTTCGCAAGGTGACCAATCACTTTGCGCATGGTATCTGCATAAGGACGGCTGGCCGCCATGCGATCCTGCGATTTACGCATTTTGGAAGCGGCGACCATCTCCATCGCTTTAGTGATCTTTTGCGTGTTCTGGACGCTTGCGATCTTACTACGTATCTCTTTTGCGCCGGCCATGAGCTTCTCCTCAATGCCTTGCGGCCTGCCTTAAGGCAGGCCACCAGACGTTACCAGGACTGGGTTGCTTTGAAGGAATCGAGGATGCCTTTCAGCTTGCCTTCGATTTCGTCGTTATAGCCACCGGACTGGTTGATCTCTTGCATCAACGGAGCGTGATCACGGTCGACGTAAGCCAGCAGAGCGGCTTCGAAGCTACCGATTTTCGCCAGTTCTACATCCGCCAGATAACCACGTTCTGCCGCGAACAGAACCAGAGACTGCTGCGCAACGGACATCGGCGCATACTGTTTCTGTTTCAGCAGTTCAGTCACTTTCTGACCGTGGTCAAGCTGTTTACGGGTTGCATCGTCAAGGTCAGATGCAAACTGGGAGAACGCTGCCAGTTCACGATACTGCGCCAGCGCGGTACGGATACCACCGGACAGTTTCTTCATGATCTTGGTCTGCGCTGCACCACCAACACGGGATACGGAGATACCCGGGTTAACCGCAGGACGAATACCAGAGTTAAACAGGTTGGTTTCCAGGAAGATCTGACCATCGGTAATAGAAATTACGTTGGTCGGAACGAACGCAGAAACGTCACCCGCCTGGGTTTCGATAATCGGCAGCGCAGTCAGAGAACCGGTTTTCCCTTTCACTTCACCTTTAGTGAAGGCTTCAACGTATTCAACGTTAACACGCGCAGCACGCTCCAGCAGACGAGAGTGGAGGTAGAATACGTCGCCCGGGAATGCTTCACGTCCTGGCGGACGACGGAGCAGCAGGGAGATCTGACGATAAGCAACAGCCTGTTTGGACAGGTCATCGTAGATGATCAGCGCATCTTCGCCGCGGTCGCGGAAGTATTCGCCCATTGCGCAACCGGCATACGGCGCCAGGTATTGCAGTGCGGCAGATTCAGATGCGGTGGCAACCACAACGATGGTATTTTGCAGCGCGCCGTGTTCTTCCAGCTTACGAACCACGTTAGAGATGGTGGACGCTTTCTGGCCGATAGCCACGTAGACGCACTTGATGCCGGAATCACGCTGGTTGATGATGGCGTCGATTGCCAGAGCGGTTTTACCGGTCTGACGGTCACCGATGATCAATTCACGCTGACCACGACCGATTGGGATCATGGAGTCAACGGCTTTATAACCCGTCTGAACTGGCTGATCAACGGACTGACGTTCGATTACGCCCGGCGCGATAGCTTCAACAGCAGAGAAGCCGTCGTGCTCAACCGGACCTTTACCGTCGATTGGCGCGCCCAGGGTGTTAACCACACGGCCCAGCAGGCCACGGCCAACCGGAACTTCCAGGATACGGCCAGTACATTTAACCTTCATGCCTTCGGCAAGGTCAGCGTACGGCCCCATCACAACCGCACCTACAGAGTCGCGCTCCAGGTTCAGTGCGATAGCGTAACGGTTACCCGGCAGGGAGATCATTTCACCCTGCATACAATCGGCCAGGCCGTGAATGCGGATAACACCGTCACTTACAGAAACAATAGTACCTTCGTTGTGAGCTTCACTCACAACATTGAACTGAGCAATGCGCTGCTTGATCAGTTCGCTGATTTCGGTGGAATTCAGTTGCATGCTCCAGTCCCCTTAAGACTGCAAGACGTCTGCAAGGCGTTCAAGACGGCCGCGTACGCTGCCATCAATGACCATATCACCCGCTCGGATGATAACGCCTGCCATTACAGACTTATCGATTTTGCAATTCAGCTTAACTTTGCGTGACAGACGTTTTTCCATCGCAGCGCTAATTTTCGCAAGCTGTTCTTCACTCAATGCGGTGGCGGAAGTTACCTCAACTTCAGAGGTGGACTCACTCGCGGCGCGCAGGTGAATAAACTGCTCCAGAACATCCGGGAGCGCGTTCAGACGATTATTTTCAGCCATCACCCGAATCAGGTTCTGACCGTTTTCGTCCAGCTGCTCACCGCAGACTGCGATAAACGACTCAGCGAGCGTTTCCGGCGCCAGCGCGCCAGAGAGAAGCTCTGCCATTTGTTCGTTCTTGGTTACCTCGGCGGCAAACGCCAGCATGTCCTGCCAGCGCTCTACACTTTGGTGTTCGACGGCAAAGTCAAAAGCTGCTTTGGCGTAGGGGCGAGCTACCGTAACAAATTCAGACATCAGCCCCTCCCTCCTTACAGTTCAGCGACAAGTTTGTCCACGATGTCGCTGTTAGCAGCTTCATCCACGGAACGTTCGATGATCTTCTCGGCGCCAGCAACAGCCAGGATAGCAACTTGCTTACGCAGCTCTTCACGGGCACGTTTACGCTCGGCGTCAATTTCCGCCTGCGCCTGGGCCACGATTTTAGTACGTTCCTGCTCTGCTTCAGTTTTGGCTTCATCCAGGATCTGAGCGCGACGTTTGTTCGCCTGCTCAATGATTACCTGAGCTTCCGCCTTCGCTTTTTTCAGCTGGTCGGTCGCGCTGGCCTTTGCAAGGTCAAGGTCCTTATGTGCTCGTTCTGCGGAAGCAAGACCGTCAGCAATTTCTTTTTGACGTTTTTCGATGGCAGCCATTAACGGCGGCCATACGTACTTCATGCAGAACAGAACGAACAGGACAAACGCGATGGCCTGGCCGAGGATTGTTGCGTTAAGATTCACAGCACAATGCCTCTATCTAGTTAACGTTCTGATATTGCTCTTAATTCAAGCAACGCTTACTACGCGACAGCGAACATCACGTACAGACCCAGACCTACAGCGATCATCGGGATAGCATCCACCAGACCCATAACGATAAAGAACTGAGTACGCAGCAGAGGAATCAGATCAGGTTGACGCGCTGCGCCTTCCAGGAATTTACCCCCGAGGATGCCGATACCGATCGCAGCACCGATTGCCGCCAGACCCATCATCACAGCGGCAGCCATGTACAGCAGATCCATATTCAGGTTTTCCATGACAGTCTCCAGTTTGTTTCAGTTAAAACGTAGTAGTGTTGGTAAAATTAATGCTCTTCAGACGCCATCGACAGATAGACAATCGTCAGACCCATGAAGATGAAGGCTTGCAGCGTAATGATCAGGATGTGGAAAATGGCCCACGGCACATTCAGAATCCACTGTGACCACCACGGCAACAGACCAGCAATCAGAATGAAAATCAGCTCACCGGCATACATGTTGCCGAACAGTCGCAGACCGAGTGATACCGGTTTGGACAGCAGACTTACCCCTTCAAGGATTAAGTTGACAGGGATGAACGCCCAGTGATTGAACGGCTGTAGCGTCAACTCTTTCGTGAAGCCGCCGATGCCTTTCATTTTGATGCTGTAGAACAGAATGAGGATAAATACGCCCAGCGCCATCGACAGGGTGATGTTCACGTCAGCGGACGGAACGACACGCAGTGCCGGCAGACCGAAGATATGCTCGCCGATATACGGCAGCAGATCGATAGGCAGTAAGTCCATCAGGTTCATCAGGAATACCCAGACGAAGATCGTCAGGGCCAGCGGCGCAATCAGCTTGCTTTTGCCATGGTACATGTCTTTCACGCTACCATGCACAAAGCCGATGACCAGCTCAATCGCGGTCTGAAATTTACCTGGTACGCCGCTGGTCGCCTTTTTGGCTACGCTGCGGAACATAAGCAGGAACAACAGACCCAGCACCACCGAGAAGAACATGGAGTCAATATTGAGCGTCCAGAAGGTGGCTGGGGGGTTATGCGGATCCACCAGCGAGAATGTACGCAGGTCCAACTGAAGGTTGTTCAGATGGTGTCCTATGTAATCCTGCGGCGTCATATTTTCTGAAGCCATGATGCCTTTTACCCTTTGTTGTTAATTACAGCCGGCGCCAGTATCTGAACCACCAGCACCAAAACCCACGTAACGATCAGCGGCAAAAATACCGCCTTAAAAACCGCCAACGCCACCACCAGTAAAACCAGCATAGCTAACACCTTGAAGGCTTCGCCGAAAGCGAATGACCAAGCCACGCGGCCTTTCGCAGGTGTATGCGCCTGGTGACGCCAGGCAAATATCATAAACAACATGTTAGGCAGCAACACTGCCAGGCCTCCGCATAAGGCGGAAGCGCCCCAGAAGGGGTCTTTGAGGCTAAACAGCAATCCACTTGCTATTACCGCCAGAAGCTGAATGAACAGAAGCTTACGAGCAACGTTTCGACTCAAGAGCGACACAGACATCACGTTTTTACTCCTGCTCCCTTCGAGGTATGCCGCGTGTCGTATAAAACGTTCTTTAAGGCTTAGAGTCAAGCATCAAAAAGCGGTCAAATTATACGGTGCGCCCTCGTGATTTCAAACAATAAGTAGCTAAAAGGTGAATAAATGTTTAAATATTTTTCCCTGGTGCACATTTATCACTTTTCATCAAACTGTGAACGATCATGCAAAACTGCAAATGGCGCGTAAATACTGGTGATAAAGCGTGCTTCGGATCACATATTGAGCATATTCGCCCCGGCAGTATTTATTTACTTGGCAAATGATGCCTTTTCATCTTTCTGATATTTAAGCCTAAAATCACTCACTATTTAAAAAACACCCGGTTACAACCTAAAAACCATTCATTGACATTTATAATAAAAATTCAACATACCTGAGTGATTCTTAGGTTCAATTTTTAGCAACCTGATATTTTCAATGTTGATTAATTCATTTTTTAATAAAAAGAGCTACGTTGTAGCAATGATACAAAACGGTGAACTCATGGTTAACAGTAACAAGGTATAACTATTCGTTACCTCGCGATTGTTAACACGCGAGCGCCCGTTTTTTTTCTATTTTTTTTGATAAAAATTAAATTTTGTTTGGCTTAATGACCACCAAATGACGTTCGCCTTCCAGCTGCGGGACACGCAGTTTAACCACGGACTCGACACTGAACGCCGCAGGCAGCGAGGCGATTTCCTCTTCCGGCAACTGACCCTTTAACGCATAAAAGCGGCCATTTTCCCCCGGCAGGTGGCGACACCAGCTCAACATGTCATCGAGAGAAGCGAATGCACGGCTGATCACGCCATCAAACGGCGGCTCAGAAGGGAACTCTTCGACGCGACTCTGCACTGGCGTAATATTTTCCAGCTTGAGTTCGTGCTGAACCTGGCGCAGAAAGCGTACCCGCTTGCCCAGGCTATCCAGCAGCGTGAAATGCGATTCAGGACGGACAATGGAGAGCGGGATCCCCGGCAGCCCCGGTCCCGTACCGACGTCAATAAAACGCTCCCCTTGCAGGTGCGGCGCCATAACGATGCTGTCCAGAATATGGCGTACCAGCATCTCGTTAGGATCCCGCACCGACGTCAGGTTGTAGGCTTTGTTCCATTTGTGCAGCATATCGACATACGCAATCAGCTGATTTTTCTGGTGATCGGTAAGCGAAATGCCTGCTTCATCCAGCAGACGGGAGAGTTTGTTAAGCACGGTCGTTACCTGTTAATAATCAAATGCCCGATGCGCTTTCGCTTATCGGGCCTACAAATTTGTAGGGCGGGCAAGCGAAGCGCCCCCGCCAAATTAGTGTTATCAAGCGCTGCGACGCAGCATTCCCTGTTTCTTCAGCCACACCAGCAAAATTGAAATCGCCGCGGGTGTAACACCGGAAATGCGCGACGCCTGACCGATAGAGACCGGTTTGTGATCGTTCAGCTTGGCGATAACTTCATTCGACAGACCAGAAACCTGGCGATAATCCAGCGTTGCAGGCAGCAATGTGTTCTCGTTACGCAGCTGTTTTTCGATCTCATCCTGCTGACGGGCGATATAGCCTTCGTATTTTACCTGAATCTCAACCTGCTCAGCGGCCTGCGCATCATCAAGACCCGGAGCGAACGGCGTCAGCGAAGTCAGCTGCGCGTAGGTCATTTCCGGGCGACGCAGCAGATCTTCGCCGCTGGCTTCACGCGACAGCGGCGCAGTCAGGTGAGCGTTCACTTCGCCGGCCGATTCCGCCGACGGCGTTACCCAGGTGGATTTCAGACGCTGACGTTCGCGTTCGATATTCTCCAGCTTCTCGTTGAAGCGCGCCCAGCGCTCATCATCCACCAGACCCAGCTCGCGGCCCATTTCGGTCAGACGCAGGTCGGCGTTATCTTCACGCAACATCAGGCGGTATTCCGCGCGGGAGGTAAACATGCGGTACGGTTCTTTGGTGCCCAGCGTGCAAAGATCGTCCACCAGCACGCCGAGGTAAGCCTGAGAACGCGCAGGCGCCCAGCCTTCTTTGTCCGCAGACAGACGGGCGGCGTTCAGACCGGCGAGCAAACCTTGCGCGGCCGCTTCTTCGTAACCTGTCGTCCCGTTGATTTGCCCAGCGAAGAACAATCCCTGGATAAATTTGCTCTCCAGCGTTGGTTTCAGGTCGCGCGGATCGAAGAAATCGTACTCAATGGCATAACCAGGACGCACGATTTTCGCGTTTTCCATCCCCTGCATTGAGCGGACGATCTGCATCTGCACATCGAACGGCAGGCTGGTGGAGATACCGTTCGGGTAAATTTCGTTAGAGGTCAGTCCTTCCGGTTCAAGGAAGATCTGATGCTGGTTGCGATCGGCAAAGCGCATGACTTTATCTTCGATCGACGGGCAGTAACGCGGGCCGATCCCTTCGATCACACCGGCATACATCGGACTGCGATCGAGGTTGTTGCGGATCACATCATGGGTTTTTTCGTTGGTATGCGTGATGTAGCACGGCACCTGCTGCGGATGCTGGGACGCGTTGCCCATGAAAGAGAACACAGGCATCGGGTTATCGCCGTGCTGCTGCGCCAGTACGCTAAAATCAATGGTGCGCGCATCAATACGCGGCGGCGTACCGGTTTTCAGACGGCTGACGCGCAGCGGAAGTTCACGCAGGCGACGAGACAGTGGAATGGATGGCGGATCGCCTGCACGGCCGCTGCTGTAGTTATCCAGACCAATATGAATTTTGCCGTCAAGGAAAGTCCCGACGGTGAGAACCACCGCTTTAGCCCGGAATTTCAGGCCCATCTGGGTAACTGCGCCCACGACGCGATCGTTTTCAACAATCAGATCTTCAACCGCCTGCTGGAAGATCATCAGGTTCGGCTGATTCTCCAGCGCAGTACGCACCGCCTGGCGATATAGCACGCGATCCGCCTGTGCGCGAGTCGCACGAACGGCCGGACCTTTGCTTGCGTTTAGTATCCTAAACTGGATACCCGCCTGGTCGATCGCTTTCGCCATCAGCCCGCCGAGCGCATCCACTTCTTTTACCAGGTGTCCCTTCCCAATACCGCCAATGGCCGGGTTGCAGCTCATTTGCCCCAGCGTGTCGATATTGTGTGTCAAAAGCAGGGTCTGTTGCCCCATACGCGCTGCGGCCATTGCGGCCTCAGTGCCTGCATGACCCCCGCCAATGATGATGACGTCAAAAGGATCCGGATAAAACATGGTAATTGCCTCGCATACGGCGGTGTGAAAGTGGATTGAAGCCCGGGTCGTGGATTCTACTCAACTTTAGCCGCTGGAGAAAGTCCCGGGATCCTGGGTATTAAAAAGAAGATCTTTTTATTTAGAGATCTGTTTTATTGTGATCTCTTATTAGGATCGCGATTGTCTGTGGATAACCAGGATCCGTTGAATAAGATCAACAAGTTGTTGAGGATCATTAGCTGTGAATGATCGGTGATCCTGGCCCGTATAAGCTGGGATCAGAATGAAGGGTTATGCACAACTCAAAAACTGAACACCGGTTGTTCTTTGGATAACTACTGGTTGATCCAAGCTTCTTACCAGAGTTATCCACACTCGATCGCACGATCTTTACACTATTTTGAGTAAATTAATCCAGGATCCCAGCCAAACCTCTGCCGGATCTTCAGGAATATCGTGTTCAAGGATGTTGATCTTGAGGGTTTCCCCGATCGGTTTTGCGCCTGATGTCTTGAGCGCGGCCTCTATTTTATCGATGGCGCCGCAGAATGTGTCATATTCACGACTTCCGATGCCGATGGCGCCGAAACGAACCTGAGAAAGATCGGGGTTCTGCGACTGAAGCGCTTCATAGAAAGGAGCAAGGTTATCCGGGATATCGCCCGCGCCATGCGTGGAACTGATAACCAGCCAGGTTCCTGACGCTGACAGATCCTCTAATAGCGGACCGTGCAAGGTTTCGGTTGAAAAACCTGCATCTTCCAGCTTTTCAGCCAGATGTTCTGCAACATATTCGGCACCGCCAAGGGTGCTGCCGCTGATAAGAGTAATGTCTGCCATACGAGCCCATCCTTATAAAGAGGGGCTATTGTACGCTGTGAGCGAGCTGGGATCTACCTGTGGAAAAATGTGGGATTAAAAAAGCCGATCACGGCCGGATAGTACGCATGATCGGGTTTTGCAGGGAGATCAATGTCTCGGTGGACTGAATTTCATCAATTGTTTGGATCTTGTTGATAAGTACCTGTTGCAGGGCGTCGATGGATCGACACATAACCTTAATAAAGATGCTGTAGTGGCCGGTGGTATAATACGCTTCGGTCACTTCGTCCAGGCTTTCGAGCTTCGCCAGCGCGGATGGGTAGTCTTTCGCGCTTTTTAAAATAATGCCGATAAAGCAGCAGACGTCGTATCCGAGCTGTTTTGGACTGACGTCAATCCGCGCGCCGGTAATGATCCCCGCCTGCTTCATTTTTTCTACGCGAACGTGAATCGTCCCCGGGCTGACGCTAAATTGTTTGGCCAGTTCAGCGTATGCCGTACGCGCATTTGCCATTAACGCTTCCAGGATGCCGCGATCCAGATTGTCGATCTGATAATTTTCCATAGGTTTTTCTTATGTAGATTAGTGATTCACTCTATTTTAGCGTCTTATTTTATCGAATCAAAAGTGAAGTCGGCTTTTTGTTTGTGGATTATTGAATATCACCCTCAATCTGTTGCTTAATCATAGGCAACAGGACGCAGGAGTATACAAAATGAAAACCGCTTACATCGCCAAACAACGTCAAATTAGCTTCGTGAAATCTCACTTCTCTCGTCAACTGGAGGAGCGTCTGGGTCTGATTGAAGTTCAGGCGCCGATCCTTAGCCGCGTAGGAGATGGCACGCAGGATAACTTGTCGGGCTGTGAAAAAGCGGTACAGGTAAAAGTGAAAGCGTTGCCGGATGCCCAGTTTGAAGTGGTGCATTCACTGGCAAAGTGGAAACGCCAGACGCTGGGACAACACGACTTCAGCGCGGGTGAAGGGCTGTACACGCACATGAAAGCCCTTCGCCCTGACGAAGACCGCCTCTCCCCGCTCCACTCCGTCTATGTCGACCAGTGGGACTGGGAACGCGTTATGGGCGACGGTGAGCGTCAATTCGCCACCCTGAAAAGCACGGTAGAGGCTATCTGGGAAGGCATTAAGGCAACCGAAGCCGCGGTAAGCAAAGAATTTGGTCTGGCACCGTTCCTGCCGGAGCAGATCCACTTTGTTCACAGCCAGGAGCTGCTGGCGCGTTACCCGGATCTGGATGCGAAAGGGCGCGAACGCGCGATCGCGAAAGAGCTTGGCGCCGTTTTCCTGGTCGGTATCGGCGGGAAGCTGAGTGACGGTAAACGCCACGACGTGCGTGCGCCGGATTATGATGACTGGAGTTCTGCTTCTGATCTGGGTCATGCTGGTCTGAACGGCGATATCCTGGTCTGGAACCCGGTACTGGAAGATGCGTTTGAGCTTTCCTCAATGGGGATCCGTGTCGACGCCGATGCGCTGAAACGCCAGCTTGCTCTGACCGGAGATGAAGATCGCCTGAGTCTGGAGTGGCACCAGGCGCTGCTGCGCGGCGAGATGCCGCAAACGATCGGCGGCGGTATTGGTCAGTCTCGCCTGACGATGCTGCTACTGCAACTGCCGCACATTGGTCAGGTTCAGTGTGGCGTGTGGCCTGCGCAGGTTCGTGAAAGCGTCGCTTCCCTGCTGTAATTCTTTAACGCCGCCAGCGTCGTAGCAGGCGGCTTCGCATCCCGGTATCAAAGCGCCAGATATGGTCGAAAATGCGCATGATGCCGGGTTTGCCATGTGCCGACATCGCCACCGCATGAAAACGGTGCTGGTGTACTCGCTGTAACTCCCCTACTTTATTCACAACATCGTCAGGTAAGCGCTGGGCGATAAAATCTGAAATGACTACCGCATCCGCATCAAACCATTCTCGCCCCTGCATCCGCTCAATGATGGCGCGAAAACAGCTGGCGATATCCGTGCCGCCGCGAAAGCGCTGGCTCAAAAAGCGGATGGCCTGCTCGATGCCTTCTGGACCAGACAGTTCATAGCGCACGACCTCTGTGGAAAACAGCATGATGAAGCAGCGACGGTTATCCGCCAGCGCGACGCGCATCAGCGCCAGGCAAAAGGCTTTCGCGCACTGCTCGTTAAATCCGCCCATTGAGCCGGAGGTGTCCACGCAAACAATGAATGGCCCGCGCGGCTGTTCGTCAAAATCCTGATGAACGACCGGGCGCTCAGTCACTTTCTCACGCCACGCTTCGCCGTGCAGACGGTACGTGAGTAGCTGTTTTTCCACCAGCCGTCGGTAGAATTCATATTCCAGTTCGGTAATGCCGAGCGTTGCCAGCTCAGGCGGCAGCAGGCGCAGAATGTCGTCGCTTTGCTGAATACCGTCAACCTGTTCTGGAACGGTCGCCGGTTCGCGCACCAGCGTACGAAATGTCTCCATCGGCGCATCTTTGCGCGGCACCGATTTGGCTTCCCGGGAGCGGCCTAACTGTTCCGCCAGGCGTTTCAGTTCGGGTTGTTCTGCCAGGAAGTCGCCATATTTTACGATCAACTGATAATCGCCGCGTTTGAGCTGCCCTGCGCTCATGTCCCACAGGCGGCCGGCTGCATGGTCATTTTCCGCCAGGACCGGCTCCAGTTGCCCACTGAGCGTCATGCGTTCCTGCACTTCACTTAGCAACTGCTCGCGCTCCTCTTCCAGCAACTGGTGATTTAAGGCCGTGGTTTGCACGATCAGGCTTAAACGCCAGCGTTGCAGAAAAAGCGTGTGCAGCGCTGGCGTAAAAGTAGCGTTACTGTCCACCAGTTGCTGGGCTTGCCCGGCATAGGGCGAATGTAGCCGGTGCAGCAACGCTAATATCTGCGGCAATTGCACAATAAACTGCGTTGTTCCGAGAAGCTGGCTTTGTTGATAGCACATCACCTCTTCCGTGAGTTCCGGCGGCACGCGCGCGTCTTTAAGACGGCTGCGCAGCGCTTCGCGCCAGCGGGGAAGATCGTCGGAAATGGCCCTCTTTAATCGGGGGAATTTCTCGAAGAAGATAGCCAACTGCGGGGAGGCCAGCAAAGTGAGGATAATCTCTTCGATAATCCCCTCTTCACTGACCGCCAGCATGACATTCAGCGTGTCCAGTGTCAGCATTGCTGCGCCTGGCGGATCTGCGCACCAACATCCTGTAGGCTGGCTTCAATACGACCTAACCAGTCGCTATGGATAAACAGACATTTTTGCTGTTCGCTGAACCGGCTGTGCTGCTGGTGCCATTCGCTGTCCAGCGCCTCAAGCTGCTGTTTGATTTCGCCGGGCATTCCCTCTTCTGAACTGCCCGGTAGCGCCAGACGGCTGCCCTGTAGGCTGACGTCGCGCACCACCAGATGCTGAGCGCTATCAACTTCCATATTCAGCGTCTGGGCAAAACCGATCCCGTTGAGTTTGCCGCGGATCTCTCCGCCTTTTGCCAGCCACTGCTCAAGGGCGCTGCGTTCAAAAGCGATATGAATGACTTCCATATCATGCAGTTTAAGCGGTTGTTGCAAAAGCAAGGTTAGCACTGGCGCGCTCGCCTCTGGCGGCAGATCGTAATGGGGACGGCGGCTGAACATTCCTCCCTGACGAACAACGGTAAAGGCTGTTTTATCGCTTTGCTGCTGTTGCAACTGAAGGCGACGTTGCACAATGCCGCCGAGGCGCGTCAGCATTGCCTGTTGCTGCCAGGCGTGCCCGGTCATCAATATTTCAAGCTGTTGCTGCATCAGATTCAGGCTTTGCGCGTCATACCACAGGCAATCTTTCAGCAGGATAAGATCGATTGGCGCTACGGCGTCGCGTCCGCTAAAGAATGCGCTGGCCTGTAACAGACGAATGGCTTTTTTCCAGCGACGGTCGGAGACATAGGGAGCGTCCGGCAGCGCATCAAGCTGCTGGCGCAGCGTGAAAATCAGTTCAAATACATGATCGGGCAGCGTAATGGCGGAAATATCCTTCTGCCACTGATAATACTCTTCATCAGTCACCTGTAATGAGGCTGGCACCGGGTTGTCGCTTTCGTCCTGCTGGCTTACCAGCATGGAGCGGAAATTCGCCTTATCCTGTACTTTATCCAGCCACAGACGAATGAGCATACGGTCGTATAACGCCTCCAGACTGCTGTCTGCTTCGGGAAGCTCGTTTGAGGCCGCCACCAGCAGGCGCATCGGAATTTTTTCTTCGTGCGCGCCGTTACGGAAATGGCGTTCGTTAATGGCGGTCAGCAGAGTGTTCAGGATTGCCGGGCCCGCTTTCCAGATCTCATCCAGAAAGACGATTTCCGCTTCAGGAAGATAACCCGTGGTCAGACGCTCATAGCGACCTTCATCTTTTAGCGCCTGAATGGAGAGAGGACCAAAAACCTCCTCGGGCGTGGAGAAACGCGTCATCAGATACTCAAAGGCGCGGGCGTGCTGAAAGGCGAACTTCAGACGACGGGCTATCAGGCTTTTGGCAATGCCTGGCGGGCCAAGTAAAAAGACGCTCTCACCGCTCAACGCTGCCAGCAGGCAAAGGCGAATGGCGTGGCTACGTTCATAAAGTCCCTTTTCCAGGGCGCTGCTCAGACGGGAAATTCTTTCCGCTAATAAATGTGGGTGAGCCATAATAAGGTGGCGTCCTTCCGCCAGATGTATCATGTTAACAGCGAGTATAGACGTTTCGCCACGAAGCAATAATAGACTGAAGCATCGTTTCTTTTTCTTTGCGCCAGGTTAATCTGACGTCGATTAGGGGTACGATTTTGCGATTAATCGTGCATACTGTGCGCCTTTTTTGTGGGCCAAGGGACTACGCACACATTTCATATATATACACTAAATCATTCAAACTGCATCAAGGTGGCAAAGGAGTGGATCCCCGGGAGCCTTGTCGTTTGAAAGATGCCATGTATAAACGAAAGACGAGTCTATGAGCACTGATAATAAACAATCATTGTCTGCGATCACTCTCGCAGCGATTGGGGTTGTCTATGGTGATATTGGTACCAGCCCACTTTATACACTTCGTGAATGCTTGTCCGGTCAGTTTGGTTTTGGTGTTGAACGTGATGCCGTATTTGGCTTTCTGTCGCTGATTTTCTGGCTGCTGATCTTTGTTGTTTCCATCAAGTATCTGACTTTTGTCATGCGCGCAGATAACGCCGGCGAGGGCGGGATTCTGACCTTAATGTCGCTAGCCGGGCGTAATACGTCGGCGAGAATGACGTCCACGCTGGTCATTATGGGGTTAATTGGCGGTAGTTTCTTCTACGGCGAAGTGGTGATTACACCCGCGATCTCAGTCATGTCGGCTATTGAAGGTCTGGAAATTGTGGCGCCGGAACTGGATACCTGGGTCGTCCCGCTTTCTATTATTGTGCTTACTCTGCTGTTTATGATTCAGAAACACGGAACGGGGATGGTCGGTAAGCTGTTTGCGCCGATTATGCTGACGTGGTTTTTGATTCTGGCCGGACTCGGCCTGCGCAGTATCATCGCTAACCCGGATGTGCTTCATGCCCTCAATCCCATGTGGGCGGCGAAATTCTTCCTTGAGTACAAAACGGTGTCGTTTATTGCGCTGGGCGCCGTGGTGCTTTCGATTACCGGGGTTGAGGCGCTGTATGCGGATATGGGGCATTTCGGCAAGCTGCCGATTCGTCTGGCCTGGTTCTCGGTTGTTCTTCCTTCATTAACGTTAAACTACTTTGGTCAGGGCGCATTGCTGCTCAAACACCCGGAAGCGATTAAGAACCCGTTCTTCCTGTTGGCGCCGGAGTGGGCGCTGATCCCGCTGCTGATTCTTGCCGCGCTGGCGACGGTTATCGCCTCTCAGGCGGTGATTTCCGGTGTCTTCTCGCTGACGCGCCAGGCGGTGCGGCTGGGATATTTATCGCCCATGCGCATTATCCACACCTCCGAAATGGAGTCCGGGCAGATCTATATTCCGTTCGTGAACTGGATGCTCTATTTTGCGGTGGTTATTGTTATTGTCAGCTTTGAGCGTTCCAGCAACCTGGCGGCGGCATACGGTATTGCCGTTACCGGTACGATGGTGCTGACCTCGATTCTTTCTACCACCGTGGCGCGTAAAAACTGGCACTGGAATAAGTATTTTGTCGCGCTGATCCTGGTGGCGTTCCTGTGCGTTGATGTTCCGCTGTTCTCGGCAAACCTCGACAAGCTGCTGTCGGGCGGCTGGTTGCCGCTGACGCTGGGGATCGTGATGTTCATCATTATGACGACCTGGAAGAGCGAGCGTTTCCGTCTGCTGCGTCGTATGCATGAGCACGGTAACTCCCTGGAAGCCCTGATCGCCTCGCTGGAGAAATCGCCTCCGGTACGCGTCCCCGGTACGGCGGTGTATATGTCCCGCGCGCTGAACGTCATTCCGTTTGCGTTGCTGCATAACCTCAAGCATAACAAGGTGCTGCATGAACGCGTGATTCTGCTGACGCTACGCACGGAAGACGCGCCATACGTACACAATGTTCGCCGGGTGCAGATTGAGCAACTGTCGCCAACCTTCTGGCGCGTGGTGGCCAGCTACGGTTGGCGCGAAACGCCGAACGTTGAGGAAGTGTTCCACCGCTGCGGGCTGGAAGGGCTGAGTTGCCGGATGATGGAAACCTCTTTCTTTATGTCGCATGAATCGCTGATCCTCGGCAAACGCCCGTGGTATTTGCGTTTGCGCGGCAAGCTCTATCTGCTGTTGCAGCGTAATGCGCTGCGTGCGCCGGATCAGTTTGAAATCCCGCCGAACCGGGTTATCGAACTGGGAACGCAGGTCGAGATTTAAGCCTTTTAAAGTGCCGGGCGGCGCAGCGCCGCTGGGCAATTATCCCCGTCGCATTTCACTTAGCGAAACGTTTCGACCCCGATCACAATTCCGTTACGTCATGATGGTTTTCTGCTCACTTCCGGGAGTAAACTTATTACCAGCGAAACGTTTCGCTAGTGGGGAAAGAAAATGAAGAAAGGCGCGGTACTTAATTCTGATATTTCATCGGTCATCTCCCGTCTGGGGCATACTGATACGCTGGTAGTGTGTGACGCAGGTTTACCTGTTCCATCCAGTACAACGCGTATCGATATGGCGTTAACCCAGGGCGTACCTTCTTTTATGCAGGTACTGGATGTCGTGACCCGTGAAATGCAGGTTGAGGCGGCTATTCTCGCGACGGAAATCAAAGAACATAATCCGCAACTCCACGAAACGTTGCTCAGCCATATTGAGCAACTGCAACAACACCAGGGAAACACCATAGAAATTCGTTACACCACGCATGAACATTTTAAAAAACTAACCGCAGACAGTCAGGCGGTGATTCGCAGCGGGGAGTGCTCCCCGTATGCGAATGTTATTCTCTGTGCCGGCGTCACGTTCTGAGGCCATCATGGACGCATTACTGCAACTCAAAGGGATCGATAAAGCGTTCCCGGGCGTGAAAGCGCTATCTGGCGCCGCGTTAAATGTCTATCCAGGCCGCGTAATGGCGCTGGTGGGCGAAAATGGCGCGGGCAAATCCACCATGATGAAAGTCCTGACCGGTATCTATACCCGTGATGCGGGATCGTTATTGTGGCTGGGTAAAGAAACGACCTTCAATGGCCCAAAATCCTCGCAGGAAGCCGGGATTGGCATCATTCACCAGGAACTGAACCTGATCCCACAGCTCACGATTGCCGAGAATATCTTTCTGGGGCGTGAGTTTGTAAATCGCTTTGGCAAAATCGACTGGAAAAAGATGTATGCCGAAGCGGATGTTCTGCTTGCCAGACTTAACCTGCGCTTCAAAAGCGACAGGCTGGTGGGCGAACTCTCTATCGGCGATCAGCAGATGGTCGAAATCGCCAAGGTACTGAGCTTCGAATCCCGAGTCATCATTATGGATGAACCCACGGATGCGCTCACTGATACCGAAACGGAATCGCTGTTCCGCGTCATCCGCGAGTTGAAATCGCAGGGGCGCGGCATTGTCTATATCTCCCACCGCATGAAAGAGATCTTCGAAATTTGCGATGACGTGACGGTTTTCCGCGACGGGCAGTTTATTGCCGAGCGTGAAGTGGCATCGCTGACCGAAGATTCGCTGATTGAAATGATGGTCGGACGTAAGCTTGAAGATCAGTACCCGCGTCTGGATAAAGCGCCAGGCGAGGTACGCCTGAAAGTCGATAACCTGTGCGGTCCCGGCGTTAATAATGTCTCCTTTACTCTGCGCAAAGGGGAAATTCTGGGGATCTCCGGTTTGATGGGCGCCGGGCGTACGGAACTGATGAAAGTGCTGTACGGCGCGCTGCCGCGCACCAGCGGTTACGTCACGCTCGACGGGCATGAAGTGATTACCCGTTCACCGCAGGATGGCCTGGCTAACGGTATTGTTTATATCTCTGAAGACCGTAAACGCGACGGCTTAGTGCTCGGCATGTCGGTAAAAGAGAATATGTCGCTCACCGCGCTGCGTTATTTCAGCCGCGCTGGCGGCAACCTGAAACATAAAGATGAACAGCAGGCGGTGAGTGACTTTATCCGTCTGTTCAATGTGAAAACGCCGTCGATGGAGCAGGCTATCGGGTTGCTCTCTGGCGGCAATCAGCAGAAAGTCGCCATTGCGCGTGGACTGATGACCCGCCCCAAAGTGCTGATCCTCGATGAGCCAACCCGCGGTGTGGACGTTGGCGCGAAAAAAGAAATTTATCAGCTTATCAACCAGTTTAAGGCCGATGGTCTGAGCATCATTCTGGTCTCATCTGAGATGCCAGAAGTATTGGGTATGAGCGATCGCATTATCGTCATGCATGAAGGGCATCTCGGCGGTGAATTCACTCGCGAGCAGGCCACCCAGGAAGTGTTAATGGCTGCCGCTGTGGGCAAGCTTAATCGCGTGAATCAGGAGTAAAAAAGATGACTATCCAGGCTGTTTCTGGTCGCCGTTATTTCACTAAAGCGTGGCTGATGGAGCAGAAATCGCTCATCGCTCTGCTGGTGCTGATCGCGATTGTTTCTACCATGAGTCCCAACTTTTTTACCGTTAATAACCTGTTTAACATTCTCCAGCAAACGTCCGTCAACGCCATCATGGCCGTTGGGATGACGCTGGTTATCCTGACGTCAGGCATCGATCTGTCCGTTGGTTCCCTGCTGGCGCTTACCGGCGCGGTTGCCGCTTCAATTGTAGGGATTGAAGTGAATGCGCTGGTGGCCGTTGCGGCGGCGCTGGCGTTAGGCGCCGCCATTGGCGCGGTGACCGGCGTGATCGTGGCAAAAGGTCGCGTGCAGGCGTTTATCGCCACGCTGGTGATGATGCTTCTGCTGCGCGGCGTCACGATGGTGTACACCAACGGAAGCCCGGTGAATACCGGCTTTACGGATAACGCCGATCTCTTCGGCTGGTTCGGGATTGGCCGCCCGCTGGGCGTTCCGACGCCGGTCTGGATTATGGGCATCGTCTTCCTGGCGGCGTGGTACATGCTGCATCATACTCGCCTGGGTCGCTATATCTATGCGCTGGGCGGCAACGAAGCGGCAACGCGTCTGTCGGGTATCAGCGTCAGTAAAGTCAAAATCATCGTCTATTCGCTTTGTGGTCTGCTGGCCTCGCTGGCGGGCATCATCGAAGTGGCTCGTCTTTCCTCCGCGCAGCCAACGGCGGGTACGGGTTATGAGCTGGATGCCATCGCAGCGGTTGTGTTAGGCGGCACCAGCCTGGCGGGCGGTAAAGGGCGCATTGTTGGGACATTGATCGGCGCATTGATTCTCGGTTTCCTTAATAATGGTTTGAATTTGTTAGGTGTTTCCTCCTATTACCAGATGATCGTCAAAGCGGTGGTGATTTTGCTGGCGGTACTGGTAGACAACAAAAAGCAGTAACAACGACTACAGGACATCTTAAATATGAACATGAAAAAACTGGCTACCCTGGTTTCTGCTGTTGCGCTGAGCGCCACCGTGAGCGCGAATGCGATGGCGAAAGACACCATTGCTCTGGTGATCTCCACGCTCAACAACCCGTTCTTTGTCACCCTGAAAGAGGGGGCGCAGAAAGAAGCGGATAAACTGGGCTATAACCTGGTCGTGCTGGACTCCCAGAACAACCCGGCGAAAGAGCTGGCTAACGTTCAGGATTTAACCGTTCGCGGCACTAAAATTCTGCTGATCAACCCAACCGATTCCGACGCGGTAGGCAACGCGGTTAAGATGGCTAACCAGGCGAAGATTCCGGTTATCACCCTTGATCGCCAGGCAACCAAAGGCGACGTTGTCAGCCACATTGCTTCCGATAACGTGCTGGGCGGCAAAATCGCCGGTGATTACATTGCGAAGAAAGCAGGTGAAGGCGCGAAAGTGATTGAACTGCAAGGCATCGCCGGAACATCCGCAGCGCGTGAGCGTGGCGAAGGCTTCCAGCAGGCCGTTGCGGCACACAAATTTAATGTACTGGCCAGCCAGCCTGCTGACTTTGACCGCACCAAAGGTCTGAACGTCATGCAGAACCTGCTGACTGCGCATCCTGATGTGCAGGCGGTATTCGCACAGAACGACGAAATGGCGCTGGGTGCGCTGCGCGCTCTGCAAACCGCAGGTAAATCTGATGTGATGGTGGTTGGATTTGATGGTACGCCGGATGGCGAGAAGGCGGTAAATGATGGCAAACTGGCTGCGACGATCGCTCAGTTGCCGGATCAGATTGGCGCTAAAGGCGTTGAAACCGCTGATAAAGTACTGAAAGGCGAGAAAGTTCAGGCCAAATATCCGGTTGACCTGAAACTTGTCATCAAGCAGTAATAACGGCTCAGGCCGTTCGCGGTCTGATGGCGACATAAATACGCCATCCTCAGAGAGTTGTTTGAAGATGAAAGCGTAAAAAGAAAAGCAGGGCACGCGCCACCCTAACCCGGTGGCGCACTTTACTGGACATCCCGAACATGAAAACCGCAGGCAACCTTGTCGTCCTTGGCAGTATTAATGCCGATCACATCCTCAACCTCGAATCTTTTCCTGCGCCAGGCGAAACCGTAACGGGCACCCAATATCAGGTGGCATTCGGCGGTAAAGGCGCGAATCAGGCGGTGGCCGCAGGGCGCAGCGGCGCAAATATCGCGTTTATTGCCTGTACTGGCGATGACGATATTGGCGAGAGCGTGCGTAAACAGTTAGCCAGCGATAACATTGATATTGTTCCGGTCAGCGTGATTAACGGGGAATCTACCGGAGTCGCGCTGATTTTTGTTAATGGCGAAGGGGAAAATGTCATCGGCATTCATGCTGGCGCCAATGCCGCATTGTCGCCAGCGCTGGTGGAAGCGCAACGCGAGCGTATCGCCGGGGCTTCTGCGCTATTGATGCAACTCGAGTCGCCGATTGAAAGCGTGCTGGCGGCGGCAAAAATTGCGCATCAGAACAACACTACCGTTGCGCTTAACCCGGCTCCGGCGCGTGAACTGTCTGATGAGCTGCTGGCGCTGGTGGACATCATTACGCCAAATGAAACCGAAGCGGAAAAGCTCACGGGAATTCGCGTCGAAAGTGATGAAGATGCCGCTAAAGCAGCGCAGGTGCTGCATGATAAAGGCATTCATACCGTACTGATTACGTTAGGCAGCCGCGGCGTGTGGGCCAGCGTGAAGGGCGAAGGCCGTCGTGTGCCGGGGTTTAAAGTGAACGCCGTTGATACGATAGCCGCCGGGGATACTTTTAATGGTGCGTTAGTTACCGCCTTACTGGAAGAGACGCCGCTGCCGGAGGCCATTCGCTTTGCCCATGCCGCTGCTGCGATTGCGGTGACACGCAAAGGTGCGCAACCTTCTGTTCCGTGGCGTGAAGAGATAGAGGCGTTTTTAGGTCAGCAGAGGTAACGTTTGGCTACAATGAAGGATGTTGCCCGTCTGGCGGGCGTTTCCACTTCAACTGTTTCGCACGTTATTAATAAAGATCGCTTTGTCAGTGAAGCTATCACCGGGAAAGTGGAAGCGGCGATTAAAGAGTTAAACTACGCGCCTTCAGCGTTGGCGCGTAGCCTGAAATTAAATCAGACCCGCACAATCGGCATGCTGATCACTGCCAGTACCAATCCTTTTTATTCAGAACTGGTGCGCGGCGTTGAACGTAGCTGCTTTGAGCGGGGCTACAGCCTGGTATTGTGTAATACCGAAGGCGATGAGCAGCGAATGAACCGCAATCTGGAAACGTTGATGCAAAAGCGGGTCGATGGCCTATTGCTGCTCTGTACGGAGACGCATCAACCCTCCCGGGAGATCATGCAGCGTTATCCCTCTATTCCTACCGTGATGATGGACTGGTCGCCCTTTGATGACGAAGGGGATTGCGATCTGATCCAGGACAACTCCCTTCTGGGCGGCGATTTAGCGACGCAATACCTGATTGATAAAGGTTTTACCCGAATAGCCTGCATTACCGGCCCGCTGGACAAAACGCCCGCGCGTTTGCGGCTGGAAGGGTATCGGGAGGCCATGAAACGCGCGGGGCTGGAAATTCCTGAAGGGTATGAGATCACAGGAGATTTCGAGTTTGGCGGCGGATTTGAAACCATGCAAATGCTGCTGTCCCATAAACAACGCCCACAGGCGGTATTTGCCGGCAATGATGCAATGGCCGTCGGTGCGTATCAGGCGCTTTATCAGGTAGGGTTGCGCATCCCGCAGGATATGGCGGTGATTGGCTATGATGATATTGAACTGGCGCGCTACATGACGCCGCCGCTGACGACGATTCATCAACCGAAAGATGAACTGGGTGAGTTGGCCATCGACGTGTTGATTCACCGTATGGCACAACCCACGCTACAACAGCAGCGTTTGCAACTTACTCCTGTTCTGATGGCGCGGGGGGCGGTTTAGGTTTGTGCCGTTCTTTGATCAGATTGCGGCCATCTTTGGCTTTCAGCAACATGAACATCAGCGCGGATACCACCGTAATAGCGCCCATCGTAATAAAGGTATAGTGGAACTGTTCAACCGTATTGGTTCCCTCAATCCCTTCATAGAGACGCAATACGGCAGCGCTGATCGCTACCCCTAAACTGATGGAAAGCTGCTGCGTGACGGCCAGCAGACTGTTGCCGCTGCTGGCGTTATCATCGGTCAGGTCCGCAAGGGTGATGGTGTTCATGGCGGTAAACTGCGTGGACATCGCCATACCCAGAACAAACAGCGGCAGAATCAACATCCATACCGGCATGGCGGGGGATTGCAAAGAGAACTGCGCAATCATCAGGCCAATAAATACCGTAATGCCGACCAGCGTCGTCTTGTACCCCAGTTTGCGCAGCACCTGAGTGACCGCTGATTTCGCCAGAATAGAACCCAGCGCAGTCGGGGCCATCATGCAGCCGGCTATCAGCGCCGGGTATCCAAATCCTACCTGTATCATCAGCGGCATCAGGAAGGGAACGCATCCCGTTCCCAGACGCGTGGCGAGGTTTCCTGCTATCCCAACGGAGAACGTGCGCGTTCTGAACAGCGAAAGTGAAATCAACGGCGTTGGGTGTCGACGCGCATGGCGAATATAGGCCAGCAGCAGCACGATACTGCTCAGAATAATGGTTAATGCTATCCAGGTTGCGACGATCTTCTCGCCGAAAAGCTCCATTCCGCTGGAGAACAGCACCAGACTCAAACCAAAGAGGAAGAAGCCGGTCATGTCGAAACGGCGTCGCGGCGTGGTGAAGTTTGGCATGTACTTACGGGCATACAGGATACCGACAATGCCAATGGGAATATTAATCAGGAAGATCCAGTGCCAGCTTGCCCATGTCACCAGTATGCCCCCCAATACCGGGCCGAGGATGGGGCCGACCAGGCCTGGCATCGTCACGAAATTCAGAACCGGAAGCAGTTCACTTCGGGGGTAAGCGCGTAATAATGCCAGACGGGCGACCGGCATCATCATTGCGCCGCCGATCCCCTGCACCACGCGGAAGACAACCAATTCAGCTAATGAGCCAGAAAGCGCGCATGCCAGCGAGCCGAGCGTAAACAGACTGACGGCAATAATAAAGACGCGACGGGTGCCAAAGCGATCGGCCAGCCATCCGCTTACCGGAATCAGCATCGCGACCGTCAGGGTATAACTGATAATAGCGGACTGCATGGCAAGAGGAGAACGGTTGAGGCTGTGCGCGATAGCGGGTAGAGCGGTATTAAGAATGGTAGCATCCAGCGCCTGCATAAAAAAAGCCATAGCCGCTATCCACGGCAACCCGGCCATACTGCGCGCTTTTTTCTCTGACATTCGGTATCCCGTTACTTGTCCGGTTGTTCGTTCGGCGCTATCAACAATGCCTGGCACGCTTTAAAGGCGCGATCGCCATCACTGTCGGCTATGGCATCTACAATAGCCTGGTGTAAATCCAGCTTCACCACATCGTTATAGGTAATAGAGGTGAAGTAGGTGTGATAGACCGAATGGAACAGCGAGGCAAAAGAGATTAAGAACGGATTCGCGCTCATTTCATAAATATGCTCATGCCACGCCATATCGACTTCAATCCAGCGTTCGCGTCTGAAGTTCTTCTTCAACGCCACCATCTCTTCCATTAAGGTATTCAGATGCGCTTTCTGTTCCGCTGATCCGATCGTCGCTGCCAGTGAACATGCCTGCGGTTCGAGACTGATACGCATCACCAGAAAATGATTAATAACCTGATGGAAGTTTTCTTCTGTCATCCACCAGGTGAGCAGTTCCTGATCGAGGAAGTTCCAGTTTGCCTGCGGCATAACCCGCGTACCAATACGAGGACGGGGCAACACCATGCCTTTTGCTGTTAGCGTCTTCACTGCCTCACGTACCGCCGTGCGACTCACGCCAAATTGCTCGCCCAGTTCGATTTCTCCGGGAAGAATGGTGCCGGGCGCGTATTCACCCTTTAAGATTCGCTGCGCCAGCTTCTCAGCCAGAACGTAGGAAAGATTTTTCTGTGCAGCTAACTGTTGTGCGCTTAAAGGCATAAATGTTTGTCCTTTCTCTTTTCTTATTCATTAGTATGCCATCAGGAAGTGTGATTAAGGTTGTAAAAACGGCAAATTGCTTATTTTATGGCATGTTAATAGTGGTTTTGCTTAAAAAAAAAGCAGTCGGAAAATAATTTTAAATTTCCCCTTGTCAGGCCGGAATAACTCCCTATAATGCGCCTCCACTGACACGGAACAACGGCACACAGGCCGCCGGGTCAGCGGGGTTCAGCGATGAACGCCGGCAGAGAAAAGCAAAAATAAATGCTTGACTCTCAAGCGGGAAAGCGTATTATGCACACCCCGCGCCGCTGAGAAAAAGCGAAGCGGCACTGCTCTTTAACAATTTATCAGACAATCTGTGTGGGCACTCAAAGTGACATGGATTCTTAATGTCTTCGGACAATAAATGAATACCAAGTCTCTGAGTGAACACGTAATTCATTACGAAGTTTAATTCACGAGCATCAAACTTAAATTGAAGAGTTTGATCATGGCTCAGATTGAACGCTGGCGGCAGGCCTAACACATGCAAGTCGAACGGTAACAGGAAGCAGCTTGCTGCTTTGCTGACGAGTGGCGGACGGGTGAGTAATGTCTGGGAAACTGCCTGATGGAGGGGGATAACTACTGGAAACGGTAGCTAATACCGCATAACGTCGCAAGACCAAAGAGGGGGACCTTCGGGCCTCTTGCCATCAGATGTGCCCAGATGGGATTAGCTAGTTGGTGGGGTAACGGCTCACCAAGGCGACGATCCCTAGCTGGTCTGAGAGGATGACCAGCCACACTGGAACTGAGACACGGTCCAGACTCCTACGGGAGGCAGCAGTGGGGAATATTGCACAATGGGCGCAAGCCTGATGCAGCCATGCCGCGTGTATGAAGAAGGCCTTCGGGTTGTAAAGTACTTTCAGCGGGGAGGAAGGTGTTGTGGTTAATAACCGCAGCAATTGACGTTACCCGCAGAAGAAGCACCGGCTAACTCCGTGCCAGCAGCCGCGGTAATACGGAGGGTGCAAGCGTTAATCGGAATTACTGGGCGTAAAGCGCACGCAGGCGGTCTGTTAAGTCAGATGTGAAATCCCCGGGCTCAACCTGGGAACTGCATCTGATACTGGCAGGCTTGAGTCTCGTAGAGGGGGGTAGAATTCCAGGTGTAGCGGTGAAATGCGTAGAGATCTGGAGGAATACCGGTGGCGAAGGCGGCCCCCTGGACGAAGACTGACGCTCAGGTGCGAAAGCGTGGGGAGCAAACAGGATTAGATACCCTGGTAGTCCACGCCGTAAACGATGTCGACTTGGAGGTTGTGCCCTTGAGGCGTGGCTTCCGGAGCTAACGCGTTAAGTCGACCGCCTGGGGAGTACGGCCGCAAGGTTAAAACTCAAATGAATTGACGGGGGCCCGCACAAGCGGTGGAGCATGTGGTTTAATTCGATGCAACGCGAAGAACCTTACCTGGTCTTGACATCCACGGAAGTTTTCAGAGATGAGAATGTGCCTTCGGGAGCCGTGAGACAGGTGCTGCATGGCTGTCGTCAGCTCGTGTTGTGAAATGTTGGGTTAAGTCCCGCAACGAGCGCAACCCTTATCCTTTGTTGCCAGCGGTTAGGCCGGGAACTCAAAGGAGACTGCCAGTGATAAACTGGAGGAAGGTGGGGATGACGTCAAGTCATCATGGCCCTTACGACCAGGGCTACACACGTGCTACAATGGCATATACAAAGAGAAGCGACCTCGCGAGAGCAAGCGGACCTCATAAAGTATGTCGTAGTCCGGATTGGAGTCTGCAACTCGACTCCATGAAGTCGGAATCGCTAGTAATCGTGGATCAGAATGCCACGGTGAATACGTTCCCGGGCCTTGTACACACCGCCCGTCACACCATGGGAGTGGGTTGCAAAAGAAGTAGGTAGCTTAACCTTCGGGAGGGCGCTTACCACTTTGTGATTCATGACTGGGGTGAAGTCGTAACAAGGTAACCGTAGGGGAACCTGCGGTTGGATCACCTCCTTACCTGAAAGAACCTGCCTTTGCAGTGCCCACACAGATTGTCTGATGAAAAGAAAGAAGCAAGGCGTCTTGCGATTGAGACTTCAGTGTCCCCTTCGTCTAGAGGCCCAGGACACCGCCCTTTCACGGCGGTAACAGGGGTTCGAATCCCCTAGGGGACGCCACTTGCTGGTTCGTGAGTGAAAGTCACCTGCCTTAATATCTCAAAACTCATCTTCGGGTGACGTTTGAGATATTTGCTCTTTAAAAATCTGGATCAAGCTGAAAATTGAAACGACACACGTAAAGTGTGTATGAGTCTCTCAAATTTTCGCAACACGAAGTGTTTCACGAAACATCTTCGGGTTGTGAGGTTAAGCGACCAAGCGTACACGGTGGATGCCCTGGCAGTCAGAGGCGATGAAGGACGTGCTAATCTGCGAAAAGCGCCGGCGAGGTGATATGAACCCTTGACCCGGCGATGTCCGAATGGGGAAACCCAGTGTGATTCGTCACACTATCGTTAGCTGAATACATAGGCTAACGAGGCGAACCGGGGGAACTGAAACATCTAAGTACCCCGAGGAAAAGAAATCAACCGAGATTCCCCCAGTAGCGGCGAGCGAACGGGGAGGAGCCCAGAGCCTGAATCAGCTTGTGTGTTAGTGGAAGCGTCTGGAAAGTCGCACGGTACAGGGTGAAAGTCCCGTACACGAAAACGCACAGGCTGTGAGCTCGATGAGTAGGGCGGGACACGTGGTATCCTGTCTGAATATGGGGGGACCATCCTCCAAGGCTAAATACTCCTGACTGACCGATAGTGAACCAGTACCGTGAGGGAAAGGCGAAAAGAACCCCGGCGAGGGGAGTGAAAAAGAACCTGAAACCGTGTACGTACAAGCAGTGGGAGCCTCTTTATGGGGTGACTGCGTACCTTTTGTATAATGGGTCAGCGACTTATATTCTGTAGCAAGGTTAACCGAATAGGGGAGCCGAAGGGAAACCGAGTCTTAACTGGGCGTTAAGTTGCAGGGTATAGACCCGAAACCCGGTGATCTAGCCATGGGCAGGTTGAAGGTTGGGTAACACTAACTGGAGGACCGAACCGACTAATGTTGAAAAATTAGCGGATGACCTGTGGCTGGGGGTGAAAGGCCAATCAAACCGGGAGATAGCTGGTTCTCCCCGAAAGCTATTTAGGTAGCGCCTCGTGAACTCATCTCCGGGGGTAGAGCACTGTTTCGGCTAGGGGGCCATCCCGGCTTACCAACCCGATGCAAACTGCGAATACCGGAGAATGTTATCACGGGAGACACACGGCGGGTGCTAACGTCCGTCGTGAAGAGGGAAACAACCCAGACCGCCAGCTAAGGTCCCAAAGTCATGGTTAAGTGGGAAACGATGTGGGAAGGCCCAGACAGCCAGGATGTTGGCTTAGAAGCAGCCATCATTTAAAGAAAGCGTAATAGCTCACTGGTCGAGTCGGCCTGCGCGGAAGATGTAACGGGGCTAAACCATGCACCGAAGCTGCGGCAGCGACACTATGTGTTGTTGGGTAGGGGAGCGTTCTGTAAGCCGTTGAAGGTGTGCTGTGAGGCATGCTGGAGGTATCAGAAGTGCGAATGCTGACATAAGTAACGATAAAGCGGGTGAAAAGCCCGCTCGCCGGAAGACCAAGGGTTCCTGTCCAACGTTAATCGGGGCAGGGTGAGTCGACCCCTAAGGCGAGGCCGAAAGGCGTAGTCGATGGGAAACAGGTTAATATTCCTGTACTTGGTGTTACTGCGAAGGGGGGACGGAGAAGGCTATGTCGGCCGGGCGACGGTTGTCCCGGTTTAAGCGTGTAGGTGTGTGCTCCAGGCAAATCCGGTGCACTTTAACACTGAGGCGTGATGACGAGGCACTACGGTGCTGAAGTGACAAATGCCCTGCTTCCAGGAAAAGCCTCTAAGCATCAGGTAACACGAAATCGTACCCCAAACCGACACAGGTGGTCAGGTAGAGAATACCAAGGCGCTTGAGAGAACTCGGGTGAAGGAACTAGGCAAAATGGTGCCGTAACTTCGGGAGAAGGCACGCTGATATGTAGGTGAAGTGGTTTACCCATGGAGCTGAAATCAGTCGAAGATACCAGCTGGCTGCAACTGTTTATTAAAAACACAGCACTGTGCAAACACGAAAGTGGACGTATACGGTGTGACGCCTGCCCGGTGCCGGAAGGTTAATTGATGGGGTTATCCTCGCGGAGAAGCTCTTGATCGAAGCCCCGGTAAACGGCGGCCGTAACTATAACGGTCCTAAGGTAGCGAAATTCCTTGTCGGGTAAGTTCCGACCTGCACGAATGGCGTAATGATGGCCAGGCTGTCTCCACCCGAGACTCAGTGAAATTGAACTCGCTGTGAAGATGCAGTGTACCCGCGGCAAGACGGAAAGACCCCGTGAACCTTTACTATAGCTTGACACTGAACACTGGTCCTTGATGTGTAGGATAGGTGGGAGGCTTTGAAGTGTGGACGCCAGTCTGCATGGAGCCGCCCTTGAAATACCACCCTTTAATGGCTGGTGTTCTAACGTGGGCCCGTAATCCGGGTTGCGGACAGTGTCTGGTGGGTAGTTTGACTGGGGCGGTCTCCTCCTAAAGAGTAACGGAGGAGCACGAAGGTCAGCTAATCCTGGTCGGACATCAGGAGGTTAGTGCAATGGCATAAGCTGGCTTGACTGCGAGCGTGACGGCGCGAGCAGGTGCGAAAGCAGGTCATAGTGATCCGGTGGTTCTGAATGGAAGGGCCATCGCTCAACGGATAAAAGGTACTCCGGGGATAACAGGCTGATACCGCCCAAGAGTTCATATCGACGGCGGTGTTTGGCACCTCGATGTCGGCTCATCACATCCTGGGGCTGAAGTAGGTCCCAAGGGTATGGCTGTTCGCCATTTAAAGTGGTACGCGAGCTGGGTTTAGAACGTCGTGAGACAGTTCGGTCCCTATCTGCCGTGGGCGCTGGAGAACTGAGGGGGGCTGCTCCTAGTACGAGAGGACCGGAGTGGACGCATCACTGGTGTTCGGGTTGTCATGCCAATGGCACTGCCCGGTAGCTAAATGCGGAAGAGATAAGTGCTGAAAGCATCTAAGCACGAAACTTGCCCCGAGATGAGTTCTCCCTGACTCCTTGAGAGTCCTGAAGGAACGTTGAAGACGACGACGTTGATAGGCCGGGTGTGTAAGCGCAGCGATGCGTTGAGCTAACCGGTACTAATGAACCGTGAGGCTTAACCTTACAACGCCGAAGGTGTTTTGGCGGACTGAGAGACGATTTTCAGCCTGATTACAGATTAGTGTTTAATGCGAGAGGCATTAGACGAACAGAATTTGCCTGGCGGCCGTAGCGCGGTGGTCCCACCTGACCCCATGCCGAACTCAGAAGTGAAACGCCGTAGCGCCGATGGTAGTGTGGGGTCTCCCCATGCGAGAGTAGGGAACTGCCAGGCATCAAATAAAGCAGTAAGCTGATGTGAAATCAGTGGATGTAGAAAAATTCGGTGGAGCGGTAGTTCAGTTGGTTAGAATACCTGCCTGTCACGCAGGGGGTCGCGGGTTCGAGTCCCGTCCGTTCCGCCACCCTAATTAGGGGCGTAGTTCAATTGGTAGAGCACCGGTCTCCAAAACCGGGTGTTGGGAGTTCGAGTCTCTCCGCCCCTGCCAGAAAATTATCCTTAGCATTTGCTAAGGATTTTTTTTGCCTGAAAAACGGCCCCCGGCATATCCATTCAACACCTTTCCTGGCATCCTTGCCATTGCTGTCCCTTTAATCTTCCAGGACGTTTGTTTTTAACAGATCGCGGATCAACGTATGTTTATCGCTATTTTGTAGCCATATTGCATATAACGGGCGTGAAAGCGTAGCGCTGTCGGCAACGGTATGAAGCCCGCCTTTTTCTTTGGCCCAGCCAACAGGAAGCCAACTGCATCCATTAAGAGCAGACAGTTGCTGTCTCGCCAGTTCAGCTGAACTGGTGGTAAGAACGGGAACCTCATCGCTCGCAATCAAACCCACTTCATGCTGTTGAAAATCAGGCCCCCACTCAAGACGCAGATAATTTAATTCATCTTTCATCTGTGATGGGCTGCTGCAATACAATGCGAGTGTGAAATGTCCCAGCAATTGGCTGCTAAACTCATCCATTTTTGGCGCTTCGGTGGTAATGAGCAGATCAAGCTGACGTTCATGGAGTTGCTTTACTAACGACTGGCGTTGAGCGATCCTGGCTTCAAATTGCAGACTGGCTTGCGGCTCCAGAGACTGATATAAGCGTGCCAGCCAGCCATTGAGCATGCACTCCCACAGAGAAGCGCTGGCACCGATAGAAAACTCATTATGCCGCGATGTATGCGCCACTTCCTTACGTGCCGCCTGCCACGTATTCATCAGCGTTTCTGCATAGGGTAGTAGCTTTTCACCTGCTGCGGTTAAGCGGATATTGTTTCTGTGCCGGGTGAACAGGTTCACACCAAGCTGATTTTCCAGTTGTCTTATCCGAAAACTGACCGCCGATTGGGTCAGGTAGAGCGCTTCTGCCGCTCGTCCAAAGTGGCGTGTCCGGCTAACTTCCAGGAAAGTTTTTAACAATTCCGTATCCACAACGCTCTCCACAAAATTATTTGTCGTAATGATTTAAATCTTTTGTTTTACACTCTGTCAAGCGTAACTAATACTCCGCGCCATAAATAGCTCGGCCAAAGAATTAGGAGCGTGCAGGATGGCGGAAAGCTTTACGACGACTAATCGATATTTCGACAACAAATATTATCCACGCGGATTCTCTCGTCATGGTGATTTCACCATCAAAGAGGCACAACTGCTTGAACGTCATGGTTATGCCTTCAATGAGCTGGATCTGGGGAAACGTGAGCCAGTAACCGAAGAAGAGAGACTGTTTGTCGCGGTATGCCGTGGCGAACGTGAGCCGGTGACAGAAGCAGAACGCGTCTGGTCTAAATATATGACGCGTATTAAGCGTCCAAAACGTTTCCACACTCTGTCTGGCGGTAAACCGCAGATGGAAGGTGCGGAAGACTACACCGAATCTGACGATTAATAAAAAAAGGGCGAAATGCCCTTTTTTTACGTCAGTAGTTTTTGTAAATGAATCAGTAGTCTGTCTATTGCCCGATAGCCCACAGCCTCCTGCAAATGCAGGCGCGTAATATTCTCCGTTTGTTCCAGATCGGCAATGGTACGGGCAACCTTCAGTAAGCGCTGCCAGGCTCGTATAGACAATCCCAGATGTATCAGCGTCTCCTCCAGCCAGTGCGCATCATCACTGTGTAGAGAGCAGTATTTTCGTATACCCTGGCTGTCCAGATGGGCGTTTAGCTTCCCCTGTCGTTCGTACTGGCGTTTCCGTGCGGATATCACCCGTACTTTCACTGTAGCGCTGTCCTCGCCTTTAACCGCTGCCTGACTGAGTATACCGGGTGGTGGCAGGGGAATTTCGAGCGAGAGATCGAATCGATCGAGAAAGGGGCCGGATAAACGGCTGAGGTAGCGCAACGTCTGTTCCGGGCTACAGCGATTATGGTTCCCCTGATAGTGACCGGTCGGACTGGGATTCATTGCTGCAATCAGTTGGAAGCGCGCAGGATAGGTGATCTTTGCCCGGGTGCGCGAAAGGTGTATCTGACCAGACTCAATAGGTTCACGCAGCGCATCCAGCGTGCGTCGCTCAAACTCAGGCAGTTCATCCAGAAACAAAATACCGTTGTGCGCCAGCGATATTTCTCCTGGCGCGGGTATTGAACCTCCCCCCACCATTGCCGTTAATGATGCGCTGTGATGAGGTGAGCGGAAAGGACGCCGTTTCCACTGCCTTTGTACCGTATCGGCGTTCACCAGGCTGAGAATCGCCGCGCTTTCCAGCGCTTCTTTGTCACTTAATGATGGCAGTAGCCCATTAATGCGGCTGGCCAGCATGGTTTTTCCCGTACCTGGCGGGCCTATCAGCAGCAGGTTGTGCCCTCCTGCGGCCGTGATTTCCAGGCCTCGTTTCCCCTGTTCCTGACCGATAACATCACTGAGATCGTCATGCAGTAAACAGGCGTCAGAATCGGTAGAGACTGGTTTCTCAAGATCCAGTTTCCCTTCCAGAAATGCGCATACCGTTTGCAGATGATCTGCAATCAGGCATCCCTCTCCGCTGATTAGCCCAACTTCTGTTGCATTCTCTTTTGCAACAATGATATGTCTGCCTGCCCGAATTGCCTCGGTTGCACTGGATATCGCGCCTGGAACGCCACGTAACGCACCTGTAAGGGCCAGTTCGCCCACCAGTTCATATTCATTAAGCTTATTTGTTGTAAGTTGCTCTGACGCCGCCAGAAGCGCAATTGCGATAGGTAAATCATATCTTCCGCCCTCTTTGGGTAAATCTGCCGGGGCCAGATTAATGGTGATTTTCTTCGCCGGAAATTCATACCCGCTATTGATGATTGCGCTGCGAACCCGATCCCGGGCCTCCTTTACCGTCGTTTCAGGTAGCCCAACCATTGTTAAACCCGGCAGGCCATTACTGATATGCACCTCGATGGTTATTGGGGGCGCATTAACGCCAAGTGCGGCGCGTGTGTGAACAATCGACAGTGACATAATTCCTCCCGTTGAGAGAATTATGCTGCATTAAAAACCAGGAATATCCTGCACGATCGTTAACTTTCGGCGCGTATTCCGGTAATTTTATCGCCTTTTCAAAATATGCTTTGCTGTTCGGAAGCGTGCTCGCAAAAAATCACAGATGCGAAAAAAAGATGGGGGTTGCTGCTGTTTATGAGGCAAAAAGTGAAAATTTTTCATTTCCTGTTTTTTGTATAAAAAACAATGATTTTTTGCTAAACCGTTAGCTGCGTCAGAAAAATGAAAATAAAAATATCTTGTGCTATTGGCGAAAGCTATGGTAACTCTTTAGGCATTCCTTCGAACAAGATGCAAGAATAGACAAAAATGACAGCCCTTCTACGAGTGATTAGCCTGGTCGTGATTAGCGTGGTGGTGATTATTATCCCACCGTGCGGGGCTGCACTTGGACGAGGAAAGGCTTAGAAATCAAGCCTTAACGAACTAAGACCCCCGCACCGAAAGGTCCGGGGGTTTTTTTTTGACCTTAAAAACATAAACGAGGAGCAGATAATGACTAATAGCATAAAATTCTGTTTCTCCAGATTTACGGCGGGGATGTAGCTATGAATGGGGCACAGTGGGTGGTACATGCTTTGCGAGCACAGGGCGTTGAAACCGTTTTTGGTTATCCCGGTGGCGCAATTATGCCGGTTTACGATGCGTTGTATGACGGCGGCGTGGAACATCTGTTGTGTCGTCACGAGCAGGGTGCGGCGATGGCGGCAATCGGCTATGCGCGTTCAACGGGCAAAACGGGCGTCTGTATCGCCACGTCCGGCCCTGGCGCTACCAATTTGATCACCGGTCTGGCTGACGCACTGTTAGATTCCGTGCCGGTTGTGGCCATCACGGGTCAGGTTTCCGCTCCGTTCATCGGAACGGACGCTTTTCAGGAGGTTGATGTGCTGGGGCTGTCGTTGGCATGTACGAAGCACAGCTTCCTCGTGCAGTCGCTGGAAGAGCTGCCGCGCATCATGGCTGAGGCTTTCCGGGTTGCGAACTCGGGTCGTCCTGGCCCTGTTCTGGTTGATATCCCCAAAGATATCCAGTTAGCCAATGGTTCACTGGAGCCGTATTTCACCACCGTTGAAAACGAAACGGCTTTCCCGCACGCGGACGTTGAGCAGGCGCGTCGGATGATGGCGCAGGCGCAAAAACCGATGCTGTACGTGGGCGGCGGCGTAGGCATGGCGCAGGCCGTACCCGCGCTGCGCGAATTTATCGCTGCGACGCAAATGCCGGTGACCTGCACGTTAAAAGGCCTGGGCGCGGTGGATGCCGACTATCCGTATTATCTCGGTATGTTGGGGATGCATGGCACTAAAGCGGCAAACTTCGCTGTTCAGGAGTGCGATCTGCTGATTGCCGTAGGGGCACGTTTTGATGACCGGGTGACGGGCAAGCTGAATACCTTTGCGCCGAGCGCCAGCGTGATACACATGGATATCGATCCGGCGGAAATGAACAAACTGCGTCAGGCGCATGTCGCGTTGCAGGGCGATCTGAACGCATTATTGCCCGCGTTACAGCAACCGTTAAATATTGACGCCTGGCGTCAGCACAATGCTGAACTGCGTACTGAGCACGCCTGGCGTTACGATCATCCCGGTGAAGCCATCTATGCGCCGCTGCTGTTAAAACAGTTGTCGGAACGTAAACCCGCAGACAGCGTGGTGACAACGGATGTGGGCCAGCATCAGATGTGGTCTGCGCAGCATATGACGTACACTCGCCCGGAGAATTTCATCACCTCCAGCGGCTTAGGTACGATGGGTTTTGGCCTGCCTGCGGCGGTTGGCGCGCAGGTTGCGAGGCCGAATGATACCGTTATCTGTATCTCCGGTGACGGCTCTTTCATGATGAATGTACAAGAGTTGGGCACCGTAAAACGCAAGCAGTTGCCGTTGAAGATTGTCTTACTCGATAACCAGCGGTTAGGCATGGTTCGACAATGGCAACAACTGTTTTTCCAGGAACGATATAGCGAAACCACCCTTACCGATAACCCCGATTTCCTCATGTTAGCCAGCGCCTTCGGCATTCCTGGCCAACACATCACCCGTAAAGACCAGGTTGAAGCGGCGCTCGACACCATGCTGAACAGTGATGGGCCATACCTGCTTCATGTCTCAATCGACGAACTTGAGAATGTCTGGCCCCTGGTGCCGCCTGGCGCCAGTAACTCAGAAATGCTGGAGAAATTATCATGATGCAACATCAGGTCAATGTGGCAGCTCGCTTCAACCCGGAAACGTTAGAACGTGTTTTACGCGTGGTTCGCCACCGTGGTTTTCAGGTGTGCTCCATGAATATGGAAGCCGCCACCGATGCGCAAAATATAAATATCGAATTGACCGTTGCCAGCCCCCGGTCGGTCGACTTACTGTTTAGTCAGTTAAGTAAACTGGTAGATGTTGCACATGTTGCTATCTGCCAGAGCACAACCACATCACAACAAATCCGCGCCTGAGCGCAAAAGGAAGAAAAATGACGACGAAAAAAGCTGATTACATCTGGTTCAATGGTGAGATGATTCGTTGGGAAGATGCGAAGGTTCATGTGATGTCCCACGCACTGCACTACGGTACTTCCGTGTTTGAAGGGATCCGTTGCTACGACTCTCACAAAGGTCCAGTGGTGTTCCGCCATCGTGAACACATGCAGCGTTTGCATGATTCAGCCAAAATCTATCGTTTTCCCGTCTCCCAGAGCGTTGATGAGCTGATGGAAGCCTGCCGCGATGTTATCCGTAAAAACAACCTGACCAGCGCATATATTCGTCCGCTGGTGTTTGTGGGCGATGTGGGGATGGGCGTTAACCCGCCTCCGGGGTACAGCACTGACGTCATCATCGCGGCGTTCCCGTGGGGCGCATACCTGGGCGCAGAAGCGCTGGATCAGGGGATCGATGCGATGGTTTCTTCCTGGAACCGCGCAGCGCCAAATACCATTCCGACAGCGGCAAAAGCGGGCGGTAACTACCTTTCTTCACTGCTGGTAGGGAGTGAAGCGCGTCGTCATGGCTACCAGGAAGGTATCGCGTTGGATGTGAATGGTTATATTTCCGAAGGCGCAGGCGAAAACCTGTTTGAAGTGAAAGATGGCGTGTTGTTTACCCCGCCGTTTACCTCCTCCGCGCTGCCAGGTATTACCCGTGATGCGATCATCAAGCTGGCGAAAGAGCTGGATATCGAAGTGCGTGAGCAGGTGCTGTCTCGCGAATCTCTGTATCTGGCGGACGAAGTGTTTATGTCCGGTACTGCGGCAGAGATCACACCGGTTCGCAGCGTGGACGGTATCCAGGTAGGCGAAGGCCGCTGCGGTCCGGTCACTAAACGTATTCAGCAAGCATTCTTTGGCCTCTTCACCGGTGAAACCGAAGATAAATGGGGCTGGTTGGATCAGGTAAATCCATAAATTAAAAATAAATGGGACGGCACGCACCGTCCCATTTAACAGACAGACACTGGGAGTAAATTACGCATGCCTAAGTATCGTTCCGCCACAACCACACATGGTCGCAATATGGCGGGTGCCCGCGCGCTGTGGCGCGCCACCGGGATGACCGATGCCGATTTTGGCAAACCGATCATCGCTGTCGTGAACTCATTCACCCAGTTTGTGCCGGGTCACGTTCACCTGCGCGATCTCGGTAAACTGGTCGCCGAACAGATTGAAGCCGCTGGCGGCGTCGCCAAAGAGTTCAACACCATTGCCGTGGATGATGGCATCGCTATGGGTCACGGGGGCATGCTGTATTCACTGCCGTCTCGCGAACTGATCGCCGACTCGGTGGAGTACATGGTGAACGCCCACTGTGCGGATGCGATGGTCTGTATCTCCAACTGCGACAAAATCACCCCAGGGATGCTGATGGCCTCGCTGCGCCTGAACATTCCGGTAATTTTTGTCTCCGGCGGCCCGATGGAAGCCGGGAAAACCAAACTTTCCGATCAGATCATCAAGCTCGATCTGGTTGATGCGATGATTCAGGGCGCGGACCCGAAAGTTTCTGACGATCAGAGCAATCAGGTCGAACGCTCCGCCTGCCCGACCTGTGGGTCGTGTTCCGGGATGTTCACCGCTAACTCAATGAACTGCCTGACGGAAGCGCTGGGCCTGTCGCAGCCGGGCAACGGCTCGTTGCTGGCAACCCACGCCGATCGCAAGCAGCTGTTCCTCAATGCCGGTAAGCGCATTGTTGAGCTGACTAAACGTTACTACGAGCAGGATGACGCTTCCGCACTGCCGCGTAATATTGCCAGTAAAGCGGCGTTTGAAAACGCCATGACGCTGGATATCGCTATGGGCGGTTCGACCAACACCGTTTTACACCTGCTGGCGGCGGCGCAGGAAGCGGAAATCGACTTCACCATGAGTGATATCGACAAGCTTTCCCGCAAGGTTCCACAGTTGTGTAAAGTCGCGCCAAGTACGCAGAAATACCACATGGAAGACGTCCACCGCGCAGGCGGCGTGCTGGGTATTCTGGGCGAGCTGGATCGCGCCGGGCTGATGAATCGCGATGTAAAAAACGTGCTGGGTCTGACGCTGCCGCAAACGCTGGAGCAGTACGACGTTATGGTCAGCCAGAATGAAGCGGTAAAACAGATGTTCCGTGCAGGCCCGGCGGGTATCCGCACGACGCAGGCGTTCTCGCAGGATTGCCGCTGGGATTCGCTGGATACCGACCGCGCCGAAGGCTGCATTCGCTCGCTGGAACATGCCTACAGCAAAGATGGCGGTCTGGCTGTGCTCTACGGTAACTTTGCTGAAAACGGCTGTATCGTAAAAACCGCAGGCGTGGATGACAGCATCCTGAAATTTACCGGCCCGGCGAAAGTCTATGAAAGCCAGGACGATGCGGTTGAGGCGATCCTCGGCGGTAAGGTGGTTGCCGGTGATGTGGTGGTTATTCGCTACGAAGGGCCTAAGGGTGGGCCTGGTATGCAGGAAATGCTCTATCCGACCACCTTCCTGAAATCGATGGGGCTGGGTAAAGCCTGTGCGCTGATCACCGATGGCCGTTTCTCCGGCGGCACGTCTGGCCTCTCTATCGGTCACGTCTCACCGGAAGCGGCCAGCGGCGGTAATATTGCCATCATCGAAGATGGCGACATGATTGCTATTGATATTCCAAACCGTGGTATTCAACTGCAACTGAGCGATGCGGAAATCGCCGCGCGTCGCGAAGCGCAGGAAGCCCGTGGTGATAAAGCCTGGACGCCGAAAGATCGTCAGCGTCCGGTCTCCTTTGCGCTGCGTGCTTATGCCAGCCTGGCGACCAGCGCCGATAAAGGCGCGGTACGCGATAAATCGAAGCTGGGAGGTTGATGATGGCCGAGTCGCAACCCCTGTCAGCCGCCCCGGAAGGGGCGGAGTACCTGCGTGCGGTACTCCGCGCGCCGGTATATGAAGCAGCGCAGGTGACGCCGCTGCAAAAAATGGAAAAACTTTCTTCGCGCCTCGACAACGTTATTCTCGTGAAGCGTGAAGACAGGCAGCCTGTACACAGCTTCAAGCTGCGCGGAGCCTACGCGATGATGGCGGGGCTCACCGAAGAACAAAAAGCCCACGGCGTTATCACCGCATCGGCGGGTAACCATGCTCAGGGCGTGGCGTTCTCCTCCGCGCGTTTGGGTGTGAAAGCATTGATTGTGATGCCGCTGGCGACCGCCGATATCAAAGTGGACGCGGTGCGCGGGTTTGGCGGGGAAGTGCTGCTGCACGGCGCGAACTTTGATGAAGCGAAAGCAAAAGCTATCGAGCTGGCGCAACAGCAGGGCTTCACCTGGGTTCCGCCGTTCGATCATCCGATGGTGATTGCCGGGCAGGGCACGCTGGCGCTGGAACTGCTCCAGCAGGATGCGCATCTCGACCGCGTATTCGTGCCGGTTGGCGGTGGTGGACTGGCGGCAGGCGTAGCGGTGCTCATCAAACAACTGATGCCGCAAATCAAAGTGATCGCCGTTGAAGCGGAAGATTCGGCCTGCCTGAAAGCGGCGCTGGATGCCGGTCATCCGGTGGATCTCCCGCGTGTGGGGCTGTTTGCCGAAGGCGTGGCGGTTAAACGTATCGGCGATGAAACCTTCCGTCTGTGCCAGGAATATCTCGACGACATTATCACCGTCGACAGCGATGCGATTTGCGCAGCGATGAAAGATCTGTTCGAGGATGTGCGTGCGGTGGCGGAACCTTCCGGTGCGCTGGCGCTGGCGGGGATGAAAAAATACATCGCCCAACACAATATTCGCGGCGAACGCCTGGCGCATGTGCTTTCTGGCGCGAATGTGAACTTTCATGGTCTGCGCTATGTGTCTGAACGCTGCGAGCTGGGTGAACAGCGCGAAGCGCTGCTGGCGGTGACTATCCCGGAAGAGAAAGGCAGCTTCCTGAAGTTTTGTCAGCTGCTGGGCGGCCGTTCCGTTACCGAATTTAACTACCGTTTTGCCGACGCTCAAGATGCCTGCATTTTTGTCGGCGTCCGTCTGAGCCGTGGACTGGAAGAGCGCAAAGAGATTCTCGCGCTGCTGCATGAAGGCGGCTACAGCGTGGTGGATCTCTCCGACGACGAAATGGCGAAACTGCATGTGCGCTATATGGTTGGCGGACGCCCATCGAAACCGTTGCAGGAACGTCTGTACAGTTTCGAATTTCCAGAGTCGCCCGGCGCGCTGCTGAAGTTTCTGCACACGCTGGGAACGCACTGGAATATTTCGCTGTTCCACTATCGCAGCCACGGCACCGACTATGGTCGTGTGCTGGCGGCATTTGAACTGGGCGAAAACGAGCCTGATTTCGAAACCCGGCTGAATGAGCTGGGCTATGAGTGCCACAACGAAAGCGATAACCCGGCGTTCCGGTTCTTCCTGGCGGGTTAGGGTGTTCGGGAAAATGCCTGATGGCGCTGCGCTTATCAGGTCTACGTTCTTTTGAGCCGTAGGCCGGATAAGGCGCTTGCGCCGCCATCCGGCTAGTGGTTGGGCAGAATGTTCCAGAACGCATCAATAAGCGGCTCATGCAGCCGCTTTTTTTGTGCGCAAACGCCCAGCTCAAACGGCGTTTTCTCGTCGCTGCGCTCCAGGATCATCACGCGGTTACGCACGGGTTCAGGGCTATTTTCCAATACCACTTCCGGCAGCAGCGCCACGCCGCAGCCGAGCGCGACCATCGACACCATCGCTTCATGTCCACCGACCGTCGCGTATATCGACGGATTGCTGATTTTCTGACGGCGGAACCACAGCTCAATACGGCGACGCACTGGGCCTTGATCGGCCATGATAAACGGCACTGTTGACCAGTCGGGTTTATCCACTGAGACCTGATTTCGCACCGGGCAAGGCAATGCGGGAGCTATCAGCACCACCGCCAGATTCTCCAGCATTGAAAACGCGACCGCGCCGGGCAGGGTTTCCGGTTTACCGGCAATCGCCAGATCCGCCTCGCCCGTCACCACTTTTTCCATCGCATCGGCGGCATCGCCGGTGGTGAGTTTGATTTCCACAGAGGGATGCTCCGCCCGGAAACGGTCAAGAATGGGCGGCAGATGGCTATAAGCGGCGGTGACCGAGCAGAAGATATGCAGCTCGCCCGACAGCGACGGGCCTTGTTGGTCGATGGTGTGGCGTAACTGCTGATACTGCAACAGCGTTTGCTGGGCAAACGTTCGCAGCTCTTCTCCCGCTTCGGTGAGCGTGACGGTACGGTTATCGCGAATGAACAGCGGCTGGCCGAGATCCTCTTCGAGGCGTTGAATCTGCCGGGAGAGCGTGGAAGGGCTAACGTGCATTGCCCGCGCGCTGCGGCCAAAATGGCGACTTTCCGCCAGATGCAGGAAGGTTTTCAGATCGCGTAAATCCACTGGCTTTACTCCCGATGTCTACGTTGCAGAAATTGCAATGTGATGTTGTGAATATATCAATTTCCGCAATAAATTTCCTGTCATATAGTGAGTTCATTCTCTCTTGCAAAGACACGGCAAGCGAACCGAACAATAAGCACGACACAACATCATGGAGTTACAGATATGGCTAACTACTTTAATACACTGAATCTGCGCCAGCAGTTGGCGCAACTGGGTAAATGTCGCTTTATGGGCCGCGATGAATTTGCCGATGGCGCGAGCTACCTTCAGGGTAAAAAAGTGGTCATCGTCGGCTGTGGCGCTCAGGGGCTGAACCAGGGCCTGAACATGCGTGACTCCGGTCTGGATATCGCCTACGCCCTGCGTAAAGAGGCGATTGCCGAAAAACGTGCTTCCTGGCGTAAAGCGACCGAAAACGGCTTCAAAGTGGGGACTTACGAAGAGCTGATCCCGCAGGCTGATCTGGTGGTTAACCTGACGCCGGACAAACAGCACTCCGACGTGGTGCGTTCCGTACAGCCGCTGATGAAAGACGGCGCGGCGCTGGGTTATTCCCACGGTTTCAACATCGTGGAAGTGGGCGAGCAGATCCGCAAAGACATCACCGTGGTGATGGTGGCGCCGAAGTGCCCGGGTACTGAAGTCCGTGAAGAGTACAAACGTGGTTTCGGTGTACCGACGCTGATCGCCGTTCACCCGGAAAACGATCCGAAAGGCGAAGGGATGGCTATTGCCAAAGCATGGGCGGCGGCAACTGGCGGTCATCGTGCGGGTGTGCTGGAGTCCTCCTTCGTGGCGGAAGTGAAATCTGACCTGATGGGCGAGCAGACCATCCTGTGCGGTATGCTGCAAGCGGGTTCTCTGCTGTGCTTCGATAAGCTGGTGGAAGAAGGTACCGACCCGGCATATGCGGAAAAACTGATTCAGTACGGCTGGGAAACTATCACCGAAGCGCTGAAGCAGGGCGGCATTACGCTGATGATGGATCGTCTGTCCAATCCGGCAAAACTGCGTGCTTATGCGCTGTCTGAACAGCTGAAAACCATCATGGCGCCGCTGTTCCAGAAACACATGGACGACATCATCTCCGGTGAATTCTCCTCCGGTATGATGGCGGACTGGGCGAACGACGATAAGAAACTGCTGACCTGGCGTGAAGAGACCGGTAAAACCGCATTCGAAACTGCGCCGCAGTATGAAGGTAAAATCGGTGAGCAGGAGTACTTCGATAAAGGCGTACTGATGATCGCGATGGTGAAAGCGGGCGTTGAGCTGGCATTCGAAACCATGGTGGATTCCGGCATCATCGAAGAGTCTGCGTACTATGAGTCACTGCACGAACTGCCGCTGATCGCCAACACTATCGCCCGTAAGCGTCTGTATGAAATGAACGTGGTTATCTCTGATACCGCCGAGTACGGCAACTACCTGTTCTCTTACGCTTGCGTACCGTTGCTGAAAGCGTTCATGACTGAAATTCAACCGGGCGATCTGGGTAAAGCGATTGCTGAAGGCGCGGTTGACAACGCACAGCTGCGTGATGTGAACGAAGCGATTCGTGGCCACGCTATTGAGAAAGTGGGCCAGAAACTGCGTGGCTATATGACCGATATGAAGCGTATTGCGGTCGCTGGTTAAACAGGTTGTCGGGTGGCGCTAGCGCTTACCCGACCTACAAAAAGCCATTATTTCGTAGGCCTGATAAGCGAAGCGCCATCAGGCAAAAAAGCCCGGAGTATGAACCTCCGGGCTTTTTATTAGTTGCGATACAGCACCTTAATGATGTGGTATCCGAACTGGGTGTGCAGTGGGCCGGTTGGTTCCAGCACCGGGCAGGAGAAGACCACTTTGTCGAACGCCGGAACCATCTGGCCCTGACGAAACTCACCTAAGTCACCGCCTCTTTTGCCTGACGGGCAGATAGAGTGCTTTTTCGCCAGTTTGCCAAAGTCGGCGCCATTCTTGATTTGTTCCAGAAGATCCAGCGCCAGCTTCTCTTCTTTTACCAGGATATGCAGTGCTGCTGCGGTTTTCGCCATTATTTCGCTCTCATGTCTCAAAGGTTGCCCGCCACTTTATCATTCCTTAGGGCGTCGGACATATACTCTTCGCCATCGCAGGACAGATGTCCCACCGGGTTTAATGAACCGGGAGATGAACGACACTTTTATCAGACATATTCCCTCTGCAACAGGACAGCCGTCCTGTCTTTCCATCTCAGGAGAGAGATAACATGAGCTCAATGAAAAACGCAGAATTTTCAGGCGACTGGCTGACAGGGCTAACCCAAATCGTACGCGATCCGCAGCTGTATGAGCTGCTCAAATATTGCCCGCTGGACATCATGCAGCGCTGGCGCGTTGAGGAAATACCTCGCGGAGCGCTGATTTGCCGTCAGGGCGACATTTGTCGGCAATTCTCGCTGATTGTTTCCGGTGAGGTGGATGTCTTTTACGAAGCTGAAGACGGGCGCCGTTATCGGCAGGCACATTACCGCAAAGGCGACATGCTGGGCGAGCTGGAGATTTTTGAGTCGCGGCATTACATCTGTTCGGTGATGGCGGTTGGTAGCGTTCAGTTGTTAAGCCTGCCGCAGGCGGATTTTCATCGCTGGCTGGCGCTGGATAACCATTTTAACCAGCGGATGCTGCGCTTTTTCAGCCAGCAATATTATCAGTTGTCGAAAAAGGCCAGCAGCGACAATTTGTACTCGCTGTATCAACGGGTTTGCCAGGCATTATGGCAGCGATATCAACATGATGAATCGACCACGATTTTGCTGGATAAACAAAATCTCAGTCAGGAATTTGCGGCGACGACGCGCAGTATCAACCGTATTTTGCACGATCTGAAATCGCTGAAAATTATTGATACCGACGGTGAGCGGATCGTCTTATTAGCCCCTGAAAAACTGAAACAGGAGGCGGAGATCTGAGTCCCTCAGCACAGTAAGGAGACAGAAGATGCAACCCCATATTCGATTAAGCAATAGCATGACCGGTGCGCGGTATGCGCTATTGCCCGGCGATCCTGAGCGGGTGGACAGGATCGCCCACTTTCTTGATAACCCTGAGATACTGGGGCAAAACCGGGAATTTCGGGCGGCGCGCGGCACATATAAAGGGATTGAGATTCTGGTGCTGTCGACGGGAATCGGCGGGCCATCAACGGCCATTGCCATTGAAGAGTTACGGCAGATTGGCGTGGACACGCTGATTCGCATCGGTAGCTGTGGGGCATTGCAGGATACGCTGGCGCTGGGCGATCTGATTATCGCCAACGGTGCGGTCGCCGATGACGGCACCAGCAAAACCTACGCGCCAGCCTGCTATCCGGCCTGCGCAGACCCGCAGCTTATCGCCACGTTGATCCAGCAGGCGAAGCAGATGAACATTCCTGCGATTTGCGGGCTGGTGCGCAGCCACGACAGCTTTTATACCGATCGTGAAGCTGAACTGGATGCGGAATGGTCAGCGCGCGGTATTCTCGGGGCGGATATGGAAACGGCGGCGCTGATGGTGGTCGGCGCACTACGTGGGCTGCGTACGGCGTCGTTGCTGAACGTGGTCGTTGCCCACAACGGCTGTCTGGACAGCAGTATTAATGATTATGTTCAACAGGAAACGCTGTGTCTGCGGGGTGAAGAACGTCAGATTTCCCTGGCGCTACAGGTCATTTATTTCGATAGCCAGCAAGGAGAGCAATGATGGACTTTTTCAGTATTAACAATGTGATGGTCAACATTCCTCTCGGCGAAGGCGGGTATGCGCTGTCGTGGATTGAGGCTATCGGCACGGTCTTTGGTTTATTGTGCATCTGGTGCGCCAGCCGGGAAAAAATCATCAATTACCTGTTTGGTCTGATTAACGTCACCCTGTTTGCTGCGATCTTTTTCCAGATTCAGCTATATGCCAGCCTGCTGCTTCAGGTGTTCTTCTTTGCCGCCAATATCTATGGCTGGTATGCGTGGAGCCGTCAGAATGAGGCGCAAGAGGCGGCGCTGAAGGTGCGCTGGCTCTCCCGCCAGCAAACGCTGGTGCTGAGCGGTGTGTGTATTGTCGCCATCCTGCTGATGACGCGGTTTATCGACCCGGTGTTCGCCATGCTGACCCATATTATGCTCGGGATGCTGCAAACGGTAGGAGTTCAGGTGGCGATGCCAGAGCTACAGCCGGACGCGTTCCCGTTCTGGGATTCCACCATGCTGGTGCTGTCGATCGCGGCGATGGTGCTGATGACTCGCAAATATGTGGAAAACTGGCTGCTGTGGGTGCTTATCGACGTCATTAGCGTGGTGATTTACGCAGTACAGGGCGTCTATGCGATGTCGCTGGAGTATGTCCTGCTAACGGCGATTGCGATTATGGGATCGTACAGCTGGATCCTGAGCGCAAAACGCAACGGCTATGCGCCGCTTGCTGCCAGCGCCTCCTGATTAACGCTTTCCAGGCTGTCTGAAAGGGCAGCCTGTTACTCCCTCGGCCCTGCTTTCTGCTACAATCCTTCCCCCGTTCGAAGATTGAGCAATATTCCCATGCGTTTAAACCCCGGCCAACAACACGCTGTCGAATTCGTCACCGGCCCCTGCCTGGTGCTGGCGGGCGCGGGTTCTGGTAAGACTCGCGTTATTACCAATAAAATCGCCCATCTGATTCGTGGTTGCGGCTATCAGGCGCGCCATATTGCGGCAGTGACCTTTACCAATAAAGCGGCACGTGAAATGAAAGAGCGTGTCGGGCAAACGCTGGGGCGTAAAGAGGCGCGCGGGCTGATGATCTCCACTTTCCATACGCTGGGGCTGGATATCATCAAACGTGAATATGCGGCGTTGGGGATGAAATCGAACTTTTCGCTGTTTGACGATACCGATCAGGTCGCATTGCTGAAAGAGCTGACTGACGGTCTGATTGAAGATGACAAAGTTATCTTGCAACAGCTGATCTCGACGATCTCTAACTGGAAAAACGATCTGATGACGCCCGCTCAGGCGGCGGCAAGCGCAAAAGGGGAGCGCGACCGCATCTTCGCTCACTGTTATGGTCTGTACGATGCGCATCTGAAGGCCTGCAATGTGCTCGATTTTGACGACCTGATTCTATTGCCGACGCTGCTGCTACAGCGTAATGAAGAGGTGCGCGAGCGCTGGCAGAACAGGATTCGCTATCTGCTGGTGGATGAATACCAGGATACCAACACCAGTCAGTATGAACTGGTGAAGCTGCTGGTGGGAAGCCGCGCGCGCTTTACGGTGGTGGGTGATGACGACCAGTCGATCTACTCCTGGCGCGGCGCGCGTCCGCAAAACCTGGTGTTGTTGAGTAAGGATTTCCCGGCGCTACAGGTGATCAAGCTGGAGCAGAACTATCGTTCCTCCGGGCGCATTCTGAAAGCGGCGAATATCCTGATTGCCAATAACCCTCACGTCTTTGAAAAGCGCCTCTTTTCTGAACTGGGCTATGGCGCGGAACTCAAGGTGCTGAGCGCGAACAATGAAGAGCACGAGGCCGAACGCGTTACCGGCGAGCTGATTGCCCATCACTTTGTGAATAAGACTGAATACAAAGATTACGCCATTCTGTATCGCGGGAACCACCAGTCGCGGGTGTTTGAAAAATTCCTTATGCAGAACCGTATTCCCTACAAAATTTCTGGCGGCACGTCGTTCTTCTCCCGCCCGGAGATTAAAGACCTGCTGGCCTATCTGCGCGTACTGACCAACCCGGATGATGACAGCGCTTTCCTGCGGATTGTGAATACGCCAAAACGAGAAATCGGCCCGGCCACGCTGCAAAAGCTGGGCGAATGGGCGATGACGCGCAACAAGAGTCTGTTTACCGCCAGTTTTGATGTGGGGCTGAACCAGACGCTGACCGGGCGCGGCTATGATTCACTGACCCGCTTCACCCATTGGCTGGGGGAAATTCAGCGTCTGTCGGAGCGTGAACCGATTGCCGCCGTGCGCGATCTCATCCACGGTATTGATTACGAATCCTGGTTGTATGAGACCTCGCCGAGCCCAAAAGCGGCGGAAATGCGCATGAAGAACGTCAACCAGCTGTTTAGCTGGATGACCGAAATGCTTGAAGGTAACGAACTTGACGAACCCATGACGCTCACCCAGGTGGTGACGCGCTTTACGCTGCGCGACATGATGGAGCGTGGTGAAAGTGAAGAAGAGTTGGATCAGGTACAGCTCATGACGCTGCATGCCTCGAAAGGGCTGGAGTTCCCGTACGTGTTTATGGTGGGGATGGAAGAAGGATTCCTGCCGCACCAGAGCAGCATTGACGAAGACAATATCGATGAGGAGCGCCGTCTGGCCTATGTGGGGATCACCCGCGCGCAGAAAGAGCTGATCTTCACGCTGTGCAAAGAGCGTCGTCAGTACGGCGAACTGGTGCGCCCGGAACCAAGCCGCTTTTTGCTGGAACTGCCGCAGGACGATCTTATCTGGGAGCAGGAGCGTAAAGTGGTAACGGCCGAGGAGCGGATGCAGAAAGGGCAGGCCAGCATAGCCAATATCCGCGCCATGATGGCGAAAGCAAAAGCAAAGTAAGTATTTTCCAGACCGGATAAGCGTAAGCGCCATCCGGCAGCCAGCATCTAATGAACGTCCAAAGGCCAGTGGACATAGCTTTGCCACTGGCTTTCCTGATCGATCAACTCTTTACCCAGCGGGTGATGCTCCAGCCACCCTTGCGGCAAGGTTAACGTCAGATTCTCATCCTGCGCCTGCAACGTAATCTGTGGCACCAGATCGTCACGGCGACGGCTGGCAAAAATGATCGCCAGACGCAACAGGCGACAAAGATGTTCAGCGACGCGCGGCGGCACCGCATTCTGCTGGTGGAGGGAAGAGAGGTCGATCGGGTTGGTCTGATTTAACAACAGGGTGGCTAACAGCTTCTTTTGCGCGGGGGTGAATCCCGGTAAATCCAGATTACGCACCAGATAAGCCGCGTGCTGCGGCGCCTGTTTAAAATCAACGCTCAGGCCGATTTCATGCAGCTGACAGGCACTGGTCAGGAGTTCGCGACTGATCGGCTCAAGATGCCACTTATCTTCCACCTGATCGAGAAAGTTTACCGCCAGATCCGCTACGCGATGCGCCTGTTCGGTATCGACCATAAACCGACGCTGAATGTTACGCAGCGTGCGGCTGCGAATATCCTGATCCACCGCCAGATGCAGCATGCCATACACCAACCCTTCGCGCAGCGCTCCGCCCGCAAGCGTCATACACTGGATGTCCAGTTCGGTGAAAATCGCGATCAGAATGGCCAGACCGCTGGGGAATACCAGCGCGCGTTCCAGCGTTAACCCTTCAATTTCCAACTCTTCCAGACGGCCGCAATGAATTGCGCGTTGCTTCAGCTGTTGAAGTTTCGCCAATGTGATGCGCTCATCCATGCCCTGCGCCATCATGATTTCCTGCAACGCCTGGACGGTGCCAGACGCGCCTACGCAGACTTTCCAGCCATGCTTGCGTAGCTCATCGGCGACCGGACGTAGCACTTCACGCGCGGCTTTTTCCGCTTCATCGAAGTTTTCTTGCGCCAGATTACGATCGGTAAAGTAGCGTTCAAGCCAGGTGACGCAGCCCATTGACAGGCTAAACAGAGAGGTGGTTTGTGCGCCGGTTCCGGTGACCAGTTCGGTGCTGGCGCCGCCAATATCGACCACCAGACGCTGATCGGCGCCGCCGGTGGTATGGGCAACACCCTGATAAATCAGCCGCGCTTCTTCTTCGCCGCTAATGACCTGGACAGGACAACCGAGGATCTCCTGCGCTTTGGCGATAAACTCGCCCGCATTGACGGCGAGACGCAGCGTTGCCGTGGCGACGACGCAGATTTGCGGTTGAGGAATATCCTGTAGGCGTTCAGCGAAAAGGCGCAGACATTGCCAGCCGCGCTCCATCGCTTCAGCGGAAAGCGAATTATCACTGTTCAGGCCCGCAGCCAGACGCACCTTGCGCTTAATTCGCGTGAGCGTCTGGATGCTTCCAGCCACCTCGCGTACAACCAGCATATGAAAACTATTGGAACCGAGATCAATTGCGGCATACAGCGAAGTGGAAGTGAGCATATATTACGTTAACCTGAACGACGACGATTACGCGGCGCGCCGGTGCGACGCGGTCCATTGCCTGGGCGCGAGCGCGTCAGGCGCAACGGCTTCGGCAAATTGGTCATCAGCGCTTCCGGGTTATATTTGCTGACCGGGATAGAGTGACCAATATAAGCCTCAATGGCAGGCAGGTTCAGCGCGTACTCTTCACAGGCCAGGCTGATAGAGTGACCGCTCGCTCCTGCGCGACCCGTACGTCCGATACGGTGAACGTAGTCTTCGCAGTCATCCGGCAGGTCATAGTTAAAGACGTGCGTTACGGCCGGAATGTGCAGACCGCGCGCGGCAACGTCGGTTGCGACGAGGATATCGAGATCGCCACGGGTAAACTCGTCGAGAATACGCAGACGTTTTTTCTGCGCAACGTCGCCGGTCAACAGGCCGACACGATGACCGTCAGCTGCCAGATGCCCCCAGATGTCTTCGCAGCGGTGCTTGGTATTGGCGAAAACAATGGCGCGATCCGGCCACTCTTCTTCGATCAGCGTTTGCAGCAAACGCATCTTCTCTTCGTTAGAAGGGTAGAAGAGCTCTTCTTTAATACGGTGGCCTGTCTTTTGTTCCGGTTCCACTTCAACATATTCGGCGTTGTTCATCTGCTCGAACGCCAGTTCGCGAACACGGTAAGAGAGGGTTGCGGAGAACAGCATGTTCAGACGCTGATTGGCCGGCGGCATGCGGCGGAACAGCCAGCGGATGTCTTTAATAAAGCCCAGATCGTACATGCGATCGGCTTCATCCAATACGACGACCTGAATGGCGCCGAGGTTAATGTGGTTTTGTTTCGCGTAGTCGATCAGACGACCCGTGGTGCCGATCAGAATATCGACGCCGCTTTCCAGCACTTTCAGCTGTTTGTCGTAGCCGTCACCGCCGTAGGCCAGGCCTAATTTCAGGCCGGTGGTCTGCGCCAGCGGTTCCGCATCGGCGTGGATCTGCACGGCCAACTCACGCGTCGGCGCCATAATTAAGGCGCGCGGCTGGTTCACCTTGCGATCGTCAATCGCGGGATGAGAGAGAAGATAATGAAACGAAGACGTCAGGAACGCCATCGTTTTTCCGGTTCCGGTTTGCGCCTGCCCTGCGACATCACGACCCGCCAGTGTTAGCGGGAGGGCCAATGCCTGAATGGGCGTACAATTATGAAACCCTTTATTTTCAAGGGCTTCTATCACCTTTGGGTGCAGGGCGAAGTCGGAAAACTTCTGTTCTGTTAAATGTGTTTTGCTCATAGTGTGGTAGAATATCAGCTTACTATTGCTTTACGAAAGCGTATCCGGTGAAATAAAGTCAACCTTTAGTTGGTTAATGCGACATCAACACGTCGTTGATGAAGGCGAAACCAACACACCAGGCTTATTCCTGTGGAGTTATTATGAGCGATAAAATTATTCACCTGACTGACGACAGTTTTGACACGGATGTACTCAAAGCGGACGGGGCTATCCTCGTTGATTTCTGGGCAGAGTGGTGCGGACCGTGCAAAATGATCGCCCCGATTCTGGATGAAATCGCTGACGAATATCAGGGCAAATTGACGGTTGCTAAACTGAACATCGACCAAAACCCAGGCACCGCGCCGAAGTATGGTATCCGTGGCATCCCGACCCTGCTGTTGTTCAAAAACGGTGAAGTCGCAGCAACCAAAGTGGGCGCACTGTCCAAAGGTCAGCTGAAAGAGTTCCTCGACGCCAACCTGGCGTAAGACGGAAGTTTCATGTTCGGGTGGCCAGCATTCTAAATTATTCGGATGACTGGACGCCCGGCTTGAGTCGTGCTAACTTAGTGTTGACTTCGTATTAAACATACCTTATTAAGTTTGAGTCTTGTTTTTTCCAACGCTTCCCGTTTTTTCTCGCGCGAGAAGTGAACAGATTCCTGGCTTGTCACTCAATCCGTCTTGTCGTTTCAGTTCTGTGTACTTTCCTGTGACCAGACAGCGAACAGACATGAGTTGGTGGCCGTAAACAGGCATGGATGATCCTGCCATACCATTCACAACATTAAGTTCGAGATTTACCCCAAGTTTAAGAACTCACACCATTATGAATCTTACCGAATTAAAGAATACGCCGGTTTCTGAGCTGATCACTCTCGGCGAAAATATGGGGCTGGAAAACCTGGCTCGTATGCGCAAGCAGGACATTATTTTTGCCATCCTGAAGCAGCACGCAAAGAGTGGCGAAGATATCTTTGGTGACGGTGTGCTGGAGATATTGCAGGATGGATTTGGTTTCCTCCGCTCTGCAGACAGCTCCTACCTCGCCGGTCCTGATGACATCTACGTTTCTCCCAGCCAAATCCGCCGTTTCAACCTCCGCACTGGTGACACCATTTCTGGTAAGATTCGCCCGCCAAAAGAAGGCGAACGTTACTTTGCGCTGTTGAAAGTTAACGAAGTTAACTACGACAAACCTGAAAACGCCCGTAATAAAATCCTCTTTGAGAACTTAACGCCGCTGCACGCGAACTCACGTCTGCGTATGGAACGTGGTAACGGTTCTACTGAAGATTTAACGGCTCGCGTACTGGATTTGGCTTCCCCGATTGGCCGTGGTCAGCGTGGTCTGATCGTCGCACCGCCGAAAGCGGGTAAAACTATGCTGTTGCAGAACATCGCGCAGAGCATTGCTTACAACCACCCTGACTGCGTACTGATGGTGCTGCTGATCGACGAACGTCCAGAAGAAGTAACCGAAATGCAGCGTCTGGTAAAAGGTGAAGTGGTTGCTTCCACCTTCGACGAACCGGCATCCCGTCACGTTCAGGTTGCTGAAATGGTAATCGAGAAGGCGAAGCGTCTGGTTGAACACAAAAAAGACGTCATCATTCTGCTCGACTCCATCACTCGTCTGGCTCGCGCCTACAACACCGTGGTGCCGGCTTCTGGTAAAGTCCTGACCGGTGGTGTGGACGCCAACGCCCTGCACCGTCCGAAGCGTTTCTTCGGCGCGGCGCGTAACGTGGAAGAGGGCGGCAGCCTGACCATTATCGCAACGGCGCTGATCGACACCGGTTCTAAGATGGATGAAGTGATCTACGAAGAGTTTAAAGGCACCGGTAACATGGAGCTGCACCTCTCCCGTAAGATCGCTGAAAAACGCGTCTTCCCGGCTATCGACTACAACCGTTCCGGTACGCGTAAAGAAGAGCTGCTCACCACTCAGGAAGAGCTACAGAAAATGTGGATCCTGCGCAAAATCATCCATCCGATGGGTGAAATCGACGCGATGGAATTCCTCATTAACAAGCTGGCAATGACCAAGACCAACGACGACTTCTTCGACATGATGAAGCGTTCGTAAGTCCGGCTGATACCGAAAACGCCACGTTTTTACGTGGCGTTTTTCTTTTACGATTTATCTGATCTGTTAGTCAAATAAACAAGTCATCATCACATTCATTATGTGGAATTGCTGTGGGCTGTATAAACTACGAGTGGTCGAAAGTGTAATGTTCTGAATGCTCTCTTCTAGAGACAGACGTAACGCATTATACTTTAAGGAAATGATATATGCTGAGAGCACATACACTGTGAATTTACTCGCTGCTTTATCTGAGCTAATCAGTATTTTTTTATTCACAACCATTTTTATTTTTCTTGCGCGAAAAGTAGCCATCAAGATAGGTTTAGTGGATAAACCCAATTTTCGTAAACGGCACCAGGGGGTGGTTCCTTTGGTTGGCGGGATTTCTGTGTTCGCAGGAATCAGCTTTATGTTTGCTCTCTCGGATTACTATATTCCGCACGCATCGTTATACCTTTTTTCTGCTGGTGTGCTGGTTTTGGTCGGCGCATTGGATGATCGTTTTGACATTAGCGTGAAAATTCGCGCTGTGGTACAGGCCGCTATTGCTGTTGTCATGATGGTGATAGGGAAACTCCATCTCAGTAGCCTGGGGTATATTTTCGGTCCCTGGGAATTGGTGCTCGGCCCCTTTGGCTATTTCCTCACGCTCTTTGCCGTCTGGGCGGCGATCAATGCTTTCAATATGGTTGATGGTATTGATGGCTTACTTGGCGGGCTGTCCAGCGTCTCATTTGCCGCAATGGGACTGATTCTGTGGTTTGATGGGCAGACGAGTCTGGCGGTATGGTGTTTCGCCATGATCGCCGCGATTCTGCCCTATATCATGTTAAACCTTGGTGTTCTGGGGCGTCGTTATAAAGTCTTTATGGGCGATGCGGGCAGTACGCTGATTGGCTTCACGGTCATCTGGATCCTGCTGGAAACCACGCAGGGTAAAACGCATCCTATCAGCCCGGTTACTGCGCTGTGGATTATTGCGATTCCATTGATGGACATGGTGGCGATTATGTATCGTCGCCTGCGTAAGGGCATGAGCCCCTTTTCTCCCGATCGCCAGCATATTCATCATTTGATCATGCGTGCAGGGTTTACTTCCCGACAGGCATTTGTTCTCATTACGCTCGCCGCTGCGATTCTGGCTTCCATTGGCGTTGCCGCAGAATATTCCCATTTTGTTCCAGAATGGGTCATGTTGGTGCTCTTTTTGCTAGCATTCTTCCTTTACGGTTACTGCATTAAGCGTGCCTGGAAGGTGGCGAGATTTATTAAGCGTGTGAAGCGCAGACTACGCAGAAACCGTGATAACAATCCAACAATAACCAAGTAAATTGAGGATGCGATGACACAACCATTACCGGGGGCACACGCCGTGAGCGCTGAAAATGAACTGGATATTCGTGGGTTGTTTCGTACCTTGTGGGCTGGGAAGCTATGGATTGTGGGAATAGGGCTGGCTTTTGCGCTTATTGCGTTAGCGTATACGTTTTTTGCCCGTCAGGAGTGGAGCGCAACGGCGATTTCCGACCGCCCCACCGTCAATATGCTGGGCGGCTATTACTCCCAACAGCAGTTTTTGCGCAACCTTGATATCAAAGCCAGCCTCGCGCCGGCCGATCAGCCTTCGGTAATGGATGAAGCGTATAAAGAGTTCGTCATGCAACTGGCGTCCTGGGATACGCGTCGCGATTTCTGGCTACAGACCGATTATTACAAGCAGCGCATGGTTGGCAACAGCAAAGCCGATGCCGCGATGCTGGATGAAATGATCAATAACATTCAGTTCACGCCAGGCGATTTCACTCGCAACACCAATGATAGCGTGAAGCTGATTGCGGAAACGGCGCCCGATGCCAACAACCTGCTTCGCCAGTATGTGGCGTTTGCCAGCCAGCGTGCGGCGAGCCATCTGAATGATGAGTTAAAAGGCGCATGGGCCGCGCGGACTATCCAGATGAAAGCGCAGGTTAAACGCCAGGAAGAGGTGGCGAAAAGCATTTTCTCTCGTCGTGTTCATAGCATTGAACAGGCGCTCAAAATTGCCGAACAGCATAATATTTCTCGTACGGCTACCGATGTTCCTGCCGATGAATTACCCGACTCTGAGCTGTTTTTGCTTGGCCGCCCTATGCTACAAGCGCGTCTTGAAAACCTTCAGGCTGTCGGTCCGGCATTCGATCTGGACTATGATCAAAACCGGGCCATGTTGAACACGCTGAACGTGGGGCCGACGTTGGACCCGCGTTTCCAGACCTATCGTTATTTGCGCACGCCGGAAGAACCGGTAAAACGCGATAGCCCGCGCCGTGCTTTCCTGATGGTTATGTGGGGCATTGTTGGGGCGCTGATCGGGGCTGGCGTCGCATTAACCCGCCGCCGCGCGATTTAGCAACATCTCAGCAGTGAGGGGTTAGGCCCTCACTGCCTATTCGAAGAGAATCGATGTGAAAGTACTGACTGTATTTGGCACGCGACCGGAGGCCATCAAGATGGCGCCTCTGGTTCATGCGCTGGCAAAGGACCCTCATTTTGAGGCAAAAGTCTGCGTTACTGCGCAGCATCGGGAGATGCTCGATCAGGTTTTGAATCTCTTTTCTATTGTGCCTGACTACGATCTCAATATTATGCAGCCGGGTCAGGGGCTGACAGAGATTACCTGTCGAATTCTGGAAGGATTAAAACCGATTCTTGCCGATTTTAAACCTGATGTCGTATTGGTGCATGGCGATACGACAACCACTCTCGCCACCAGTCTGGCGGCTTTCTACCAGCGTATCCCTGTCGGTCATGTAGAGGCCGGGCTGCGAACCGGCGATCTCTACTCCCCCTGGCCTGAAGAGGCGAACCGCACCTTGACCGGTCGCCTGGCGATGTACCATTTTGCGCCGACGGAAAATTCACGGCAGAATTTACTGCGGGAACAGATCCCTGATAACCACATCTTTGTCACCGGCAATACCGTGATTGATGCGCTGATCTGGGTGCGCGATCGTGTACTGGCCAGCGATACGCTACGCGCCGAACTGGCAAAGCGGTATCCTTTCCTGTGTGACGATAAAAAAATGATCCTGGTGACCGGACATCGCCGTGAGAGCTTTGGCCGGGGGTTTGAGCAAATCTGTCATGCGCTGGCGGAGATAGCCGCTACCAATCAGGATGTACAAATTGTGTATCCGGTTCACCTGAATCCCAACGTCAGCGAACCGGTTAACCGCATCCTGGGTCATGTTGAAAATGTGATACTGATTGAGCCGCAGGATTACCTGCCGTTTGTCTGGCTGATGAACCACGCCTGGCTGATCCTTACCGATTCCGGCGGGATTCAGGAAGAGGCGCCGTCATTAGGCAAACCGGTGTTGGTTATGCGCGAAATGACGGAACGGCCAGAAGCCGTTACCGCTGGCACGGTGCGTCTGGTGGGAACCGATTCACACCGTATTGTGGAAGAAGTTACACGTTTGCTGCACGACGAAAATGAATATCAAACCATGAGCCGCGCCCATAATCCTTATGGCGACGGGCAGGCGTGCGGCCGCATTTTACACGCGTTAAAAAATAATCGGGTATCGCTATGAGTTTTACGACCATTTCTGTTATTGGGCTGGGATACATCGGGTTGCCGACGGCTGCGGCCTTTGCTTCTCGCCAAAAGCACGTTATTGGCGTGGATATCAATCAGCAGGCGGTGGACACCATCAACCGTGGAGCCATCCATATTGTTGAGCCGGATCTGGATAGCGTCGTGAAAACTGCGGTTGAAGGCGGATTCCTCCGGGCAACGACAACGCCGGTAGCAGCCGACGCGTACTTGATCGCCGTGCCGACGCCGTTCAAGGGCGATCACGACCCCGATATGGTTTATGTCGAAGCGGCCGCGAAATCTATTGCTCCCGTACTGAAAAAAGGCGCGCTGGTCATCCTCGAATCCACCTCGCCGGTGGGCGCGACAGAACAAATGGCCGCATGGCTGGCGGAAATGCGCCCGGATCTGACTTTCCCGCAGCAGGCGGGGGAACAGGCTGATGTGAACATTGCCTACTGCCCGGAGCGCGTATTGCCAGGTCAGGTCATGGTGGAGCTTATCAAAAATGACCGCGTGATTGGCGGCATGACGCCGGTATGTTCTGCGCGTGCCAGCGAGTTGTACAAGATTTTCCTTGAAGGCGAGTGTGTGGTGACTAATTCCCGCACCGCCGAAATGTGTAAGCTCACGGAAAACAGCTTCCGTGACGTCAATATCGCCTTTGCGAACGAGCTGTCGCTGATTTGCGCCGATCAGGGGATTAACGTCTGGGAACTGATTCGTCTGGCGAATCGTCATCCGCGCGTGAATATTCTCCAGCCTGGGCCGGGCGTGGGCGGCCACTGCATCGCCGTCGATCCGTGGTTTATTGTGGCGCAAAACCCGCAGCAGGCACGGCTGATCCGTACCGCGCGTGAAGTGAACGACGGTAAACCACACTGGGTGGTGGCGCAGGTGAAAGCCGCAGTGGCGGATTGCCTGACGGCAACGAATAAGCGCGCCAGCGACATCAAAATCGCCTGCTTTGGTCTGGCGTTTAAACCGAATATTGACGATCTGCGTGAAAGCCCGGCGATGGGCATTGCGCAGGAGATTGCGCAATGGCATGCCGGTGAAACGCTGGTGGTAGAGCCTAATATTCATCAGTTGCCGAAAAAACTGGAAGGTCGCTGCACGTTAGCCACGCTGGAAAATGCGCTGGCGGAAGCGGATGTGCTGGTCATGCTGGTTGACCATCATCCGTTTAAAGCGATTAACGGCGACGCCGTGCGGCAACGCTACATTGTGGATACAAAAGGAGTCTGGCGCTGATGAAACGGATTCTGGTCACTGGCGGCGCGGGATTTATCGGCTCTGCCGTTGTACGCCACATCATTGATGAAACCCCCGACGCCGTGGTGGTGGTGGATAAGCTCACCTACGCCGGAAACCTGATGTCGCTGGCGCCAGTTGCACAGCATGAGCGCTTTGCCTTTGAGAGAGTGGATATCTGCGATCGGGCATCGCTGGATCGCGTTTTTCAGCAGTACCAGCCGGATTACGTGATGCATCTGGCGGCGGAAAGCCACGTTGATCGGTCTATCGACGGCCCGGCTGCGTTTATTGAAACCAATATCGTGGGAACCTACACGCTGCTGGAAGCGGCCCGGACTTACTGGGCGACGCTCAATGATGAGAAAAAATCGGCGTTTCGTTTCCACCATATCTCCACTGACGAGGTGTATGGCGATCTGCATTCCACGGATGATTTCTTTACTGAGACCACGCCGTATGCGCCGAGCAGTCCTTATTCCGCCTCGAAAGCCAGCAGCGATCACCTGGTGCGCGCGTGGTTGCGCACCTATGGTCTGCCGACGCTGGTCACTAACTGTTCCAATAATTACGGCCCTTACCACTTCCCGGAAAAGCTGATCCCATTGATGATCCTGAACGCGCTGGCGGGTAAACCGCTGCCGGTGTATGGCAATGGACAACAGATCCGCGACTGGCTGTACGTTGAAGATCACGCCAGGGCGCTGTATCGCGTGCTGACGGCGGGCGAAGTGGGGGAGACATATAACATTGGCGGCCATAATGAGCGTAAGAATCTGGAGGTTGTGGAAACGATTTGCGATCTGCTGGAAGAGCTTGCGCCACAAAAACCGCTGGGCGTGGCGCATTATCGCTCCCTGATCGCTTTTGTGGATGACCGTCCAGGCCATGATTTACGCTATGCCATCGACGCAGCGAAAATTGCGCGTGAACTTGGCTGGACGCCGCAGGAAACCTTTGAAAGCGGAATGCGGAAAACCGTGCAGTGGTATCTGGCGAATGAGGCCTGGTGGAAGCCCGTGCAGGATGGCAGCTATCAGGGTGAACGTTTAGGTCTGAAGGGCTAAACCCGGAGGAGGAACGCATGAAAGGTATCATTCTGGCGGGCGGCTCTGGCACCCGCCTGCATCCGATTACGCGCGGCGTGTCAAAGCAGCTTCTGCCGATTTATGACAAGCCGATGATCTACTATCCGCTGTCGGTACTGATGCTGGCGGGTATCCGGGAAATCCTGATTATCACCACACCGGAAGATAAGCACTATTTTCAGCGTCTGCTGGGCGATGGTTCGGAGTTTGGCATTGAGTTGCAATATGCCGAACAACCCAGCCCGGATGGGCTGGCGCAGGCCTTTATCATTGGTGAAACATTCCTTAACGGCGAGCCGTCCTGTCTTGTACTGGGCGACAATATCTTCTTTGGTCAGGGTTTCAGCCCGAAATTGCGTCATGTGGCGGCGCGAACCGAAGGGGCGACCGTTTTTGGTTATCAGGTTATGGACCCGGAACGTTTTGGCGTCGTGGAGTTCGACGACAATTTTCGCGCGGTCTCGCTGGAAGAAAAGCCGAAACAGCCGAAATCAAACTGGGCGGTGACCGGTCTCTATTTTTACGACAGCAAGGTAGTAGAGTACGCGAAGCGCGTGAAGCCTTCCGAGCGCGGTGAGCTGGAAATTACGTCCATTAATCAGATGTACCTTAATGACGGCAAGCTGACGGTTGAGTTGCTCGGTCGCGGCTTTGCGTGGCTGGATACCGGCACCCATGACAGCCTGATTGAAGCGAGCACGTTTGTGCAGACGGTTGAAAAACGCCAGGGCTTCAAAATCGCCTGTCTGGAAGAGATCGCCTGGCGCAACGGCTGGCTGGATGACGAGGGCGTAAAACGCGCCGCCAGTTCTTTAGCGAAAACCGGCTACGGCCAATATTTACTGGAGCTACTCCGTGCCCGTCCGCGCCAGTATTGAACCATTAACGTGGGAAAATACGTTCTTTGGCGTCAATAGCGCTATTGTTCGCGTGAACCCTGCCGCGCCGGTGTTAACGCCAGAGGCATTGCAACCCTGGTCGCGCGTGCAGGCGAAAATTTCTGCTGCGCGCACGGATGAATTAGATGCGCTGCAACAGTTGGGGTTTTCGCTGGTAGAAGGCGAAGTCGACTTCAGCCTGCCGGTCGCTGGCGTTGAACGTATTTCTGGCGTGGAAATTGCACAAATTGCCGATATTCCCGCGTTACGTCAACAGGCGTCCGCCGCGTTTGCGCAAAGCCGTTTCCGCGCACCGTGGTATGCGCCGGACGCCAGCGCCCGTTTTTATGCTCAGTGGATTGAAAATGCCGTGCGCGGCACCTTCGATCACCAGTGTCTGGTTATCCGGGCGGCGAATAACGATATTCGCGGGTTTGTCTCGCTGCGCGAACTGAACGACACCGATGCGCGCATCGGCCTGCTGGCCGGGCGTGGCGCAGGAGCAGAATTAATGCAGGCAGCGCTCGCGTGGGCGCAGTCTCGCGGAAAGACAACATTGCGGGTGGCGACCCAGATGGGCAACACCGCCGCGCTTAAACGTTATATACAGAGCGGTGGCAACGTAGAAAGCACCGCGTACTGGTTATACAGGTGACAAAATGATTCCATTTAACGCGCCGCCGGTGGTGGGAACCGAACTCGATTACATGCAGTCAGCGCTGGGAAGCGGCAAGCTTTGCGGAGATGGCGGCTTTACGCGCCGTTGCCAGCAGTGGCTGGAGCAACGTTTTGGCAGCGCTAAAGTGTTGCTGACGCCATCCTGTACGGCGTCACTTGAAATGGCGGCATTGCTGCTGGACATCCAGCCGGGCGATGAAGTCATTATGCCAAGCTACACCTTCGTTTCTACCGCCAACGCCTTTGTGCTGCGCGGGGCGAAAATCATTTTCGTCGATATCCGCCCGGATACCATGAACATTGATGAAACGCTGATTGAAGCGGCGATTACCGACAAGACGCGCGTCATTGTTCCGGTGCATTACGCGGGCGTCGCTTGCGAAATGGACACCATTATGGCGATTGCGAAGCGTCATAATCTGTTTGTGGTGGAAGATGCCGCGCAGGGCGTGATGTCGACCTGGAAAGGCCGTGCGCTGGGGACGATTGGTCATATCGGTTGCTTCAGTTTTCACGAAACCAAAAACTACACGGCAGGTGGTGAAGGCGGCGCGACGCTGATTAACGACCGTTCCCTGATTGAACGGGCGGAAATCATCCGTGAAAAAGGCACCAATCGCAGCCAGTTCTTCCGGGGACAGGTGGATAAATACACCTGGCGGGATATCGGCTCCAGCTATCTGATGTCCGATCTCCAGGCGGCGTATCTGTGGGCGCAGCTGGAAGCGGCCGAACGCATCAATCAACAGCGTCTGGCGCTGTGGCAGACCTACTATGACGCACTGGCGCCGCTGGCGCGTGCGGGACGTATTGACCTGCCCTCTATCCCGGACGACTGTAGGCACAACGCGCATATGTTTTATATCAAACTGCGGGATATTACCGATCGCAGCGCGCTGATCAACTTCCTGAAAGAGGCGGAAATCATGGCGGTGTTCCATTACATCCCGCTACATGATTGTCCGGCAGGCGACAAGTTTGGCGAGTTCCGTGGCGAAGATCGGTACACCACCAAAGAGAGCGAGCGCCTGCTGCGCTTGCCGCTGTTTTATAATCTGTCTCCCGTTAATCAGCGAACGGTGATTTCGACCTTGCTGAACTATTTCTCCTGATATGTCGCTTGCGAAAGCGTCCCTGTGGACGGCCGCCAGTACGCTGGTGAAAATTGGCGCAGGCTTACTGGTCGTAAAACTGCTGGCGGTGTCGTTTGGCCCTGCGGGCGTCGGCCAGGCGGGTAACTTCCGCCAGATGGTGACCGTGCTCGGCGTGCTGGCCGGGGCCGGAATATTTAACGGGGTGACGAAGTATGTTGCTCAGCATCATGATAACCCTGCCCGGTTGCGTAACGTGGTGGGCACTTCATCCGCAATGGTGCTGGGGTTCTCCACGCTACTGGCGCTGGTCTTCGTGCTGGCGGCGGCCCCCATTAGCCAGGGGCTGTTTGGGCATAGCCACTACCAGGGGCTGGTGCGTTTAGTGGCGCTGGTGCAGATGGGGATCGCTTGGGCGAACCTGCTGCTGGCGCTGATGAAAGGGTTTCGTGACGCTGCCGGGAATGCGCTGTCGCTGATTGTGGGGAGCCTGGTGGGGGTTGTGGCCTACTATGGCTGCTACCGTCTGGGCGGCTATGAAGGTGCGCTGCTGGGTCTGGCGCTGGTGCCTGCGCTGGTGGTGATCCCGGCGGCGATTATGCTGATTAAACGCGGCGCGATCCCGCTTAGCTACCTGAAACCGTCGTGGGATAAAGGGCTTGCCGGACAGCTCAGCAAATTTACGCTGATGGCGCTGATTACGTCCGTCACGCTACCGGTGGCTTATGTGATGATGCGAAACCTGCTGGCGGCGCATTACAGCTGGGATGATGTTGGTATCTGGCAGGGCGTAAGCAGTATTTCCGATGCCTATCTACAATTTATTACCGCCTCGTTTAGCGTGTACTTATTGCCAACGCTGTCGCGTCTGACCGAAAAGCAGGCGATTACGCGCGAAGTGGTGAAATCGCTGAAATTTGTTCTGCCTGCGGTGGCGGCGGCGAGTTTTACGGTCTGGCTGCTGCGTGATTTCGCCATCTGGCTGCTCTTTTCCGCCAAATTCACCGCCATGCGCGATCTGTTCGCCTGGCAACTGGTGGGCGATGTGCTGAAAGTGGGCGCGTACGTTTTTGGCTATCTGGTGATCGCAAAAGCGTCGCTGCGGTTTTATATTCTGGCTGAGATTAGCCAGTTCATTTTGTTGATGGCATTCGCTCACTGGCTGATCCCCGCGCATGGCGCGCTGGGGGCGGCACAGGCGTATATGGCCACCTATGTGGTCTATTTCTCTCTCTGTTGTGGCGTGTTTTTACTCTGGCGTAGGCGGGCATGACTGTACTGATTCACGTACTGGGATCGGATATCCCTCACCATAATCAAACCGTGCTACGGTTTTTCAATGATGCGCTGGCCGCGACAAGCGAGCATGCGCGCGTGTTTATGGTTGCAGGTCAGGATGCGGGGCTCAGGGAAAGCTGCCCGGCTCTGTCGCTGAGTTTCTACGCCGGGAAAAAAACGCTGGCTGAGGCGGTCATCGCCAAAGCGAAAGCCAATCGCCAGCAACGTTTCTTCTTCCACGGTCAGTTCAATACCAGCCTGTGGCTGGCGCTGCTAAGTGGCGGAATCAAACCTGAGCAGTTTTACTGGCACATCTGGGGCGCGGATCTGTATGAAGTTTCCCGTGGGCTGAAATTCCGTCTGTTTTACCCCGTTCGTCGCATGGCGCAAAATCGAGTGGGCTGTGTGTTCGCTACTCGTGGCGATTTGAGCTATTTCGCCCGTCAGCACCCGCGCGTGCGTGGTGAACTGCTCTATTTCCCGACGCGAATGGACTCTTCGCTTAATAACATGGCAAACGATCGTCCGCGTGAAGGGAAAATGACGGTTCTGGTGGGTAACTCCGGCGATCGCAGTAACGAACATATTGCGGCGTTACGCGCGGTGTATCAGCAGTTCGGCGACACGGTAAATGTGATCGTGCCGATGGGCTATCCGGCCAATAACGACGCGTACATTGATGAAGTCCGTCAGGCGGGACTGGCGCTGTTCAGTGCGGAAAATTTGCACATCCTCAGCGAAAAACTGGAATTCGATGCCTATCTGGCGCTGCTTCGCCAGTGCGACCTCGGGTATTTCATCTTTGCCCGTCAGCAGGGAATCGGCACGTTGTGCCTGCTTATCCAGGCGGGTGTCCCGTGCGTGCTTAACCGTGAGAACCCGTTCTGGCAGGATATGGCGGAACAGCATCTGCCCGTGTTGTTCACGACGGACGCGCTTAATGAGGGCGTGGTTCGTGAGGCGCAGCGGCAGCTGGCGTCCGTGGATAAAAGCGGGATCACCTTCTTTAGCCCAAATTACCTTGAACCGTGGCATAACGCGTTACGCATTGCCGCAGGAGAAGCCGCATGAGCCTGATGCAATTTAGCGGGTTACTGGTCGTCTGGCTGCTCTCTACGCTGTTTATCGCCACGTTGACCTGGTTTGAGTTTCGCCGCGTGCGCTTTAACTTCAACGTATTCTTTTCATTGCTGTTTTTGCTGACCTTTTTCTTCGGCTTCCCGTTGACCAGCGTGCTGGTGTTCCGCTTTGACGTCGGCGTGGCGCCGCCGGAAATCCTGTTGCAGGCGTTATTGTCCGCTGCGTGTTTTTATGCCGTTTATTACGTGACCTATAAAACCCGCTTACGTAAACGCGTGACGGATGTGCCGCGCAAGCCGCTATTTACCATGAACCGGGTGGAGACTCACCTTACCTGGGTCATGCTGATGGGGATTGCACTGGTGAGCGTTGGCATCTTCTTTATGCACAATGGGTTCCTGCTGTTCCGGCTGCACTCTTACAGCCAGATCTTCTCCAGCGAAGTCTCCGGCGTGGCATTGAAACGCTTCTTCTACTTCTTTATTCCGGCGATGCTGGTGATCTACTTCCTGCGCCAGGACAGTAAAGCGTGGCTGTTTTTCCTGGTGAGTACCGTTGCGTTTGGCCTGCTGACCTACATGATTGTTGGCGGCACGCGCGCTAACATCATCATCGCGTTTGCCATCTTCCTGTTTATCGGCATTATTCGTGGCTGGATCTCGCTGTGGATGCTGGTGGCGGCGGGGGTGCTGGGAATTGTCGGGATGTTCTGGCTGGCGCTGAAGCGCTATGGGCTGAACGTGAGCGGCGATGAGGCGTTTTACACTTTCCTGTATCTGACCCGTGATACCTTTTCGCCGTGGGAGAACCTGGCGCTGCTGTTGCAAAACTACGACAACATCGATTTCCAGGGACTGGCGCCGATCGTCCGTGATTTTTATGTCTTCATTCCTTCGTGGCTGTGGCCTGGGCGTCCGGGCATTGTGCTGAATTCAGCCAACTACTTTACCTGGGAAGTGCTGAACAACCACTCAGGCCTCGCCATTTCCCCCACGCTGATTGGTTCGCTGGTGGTGATGGGCGGCGCGCTGTTTATCCCTCTGGGGGCGGTCGCGGTTGGGCTGATTATCAAATGGTTTGACTGGCTGTATGAGCTTGGCAACCGCGAGACGAATCGCTATAAGGCGGCGATTTTGCACAGTTTCTGCTTTGGCGCCATCTTCAATATGATTGTTCTGGCGCGAGAAGGGCTGGATTCTTTTGTCTCGCGAGTGGTCTTTTTCCTCGTGATTTTTGGTGCCTGCCTGCTGGTGGCAAAACTTTTGTTCTGGCTTTTCGATTGTGCCGGGTTGGTCCATCAACGGGCGAAACCGCAGCCGCAGACTCAGGTTGAAGGATAATAATGACGGATAACACGACAGCGCCGCTCTATTCACTTCGTGGATTGCAGTTGATTGGCTGGCGCGATATGCAACATGCGCTGAATTACCTGTTTGCCGATGGGCAAATGAAGCAGGGTACGCTGGTGGCGATCAATGCTGAGAAAATGCTGACCGCAGAAGATGACCCGGAAGTCAGGGCGTTGATTGATGCCGCCGAGTTTAAATATGCGGATGGCATTAGCGTCGTGCGCTCAGTGCGTAAGAAATTCCCCCAGGCGCAGGTTTCACGGGTGGCCGGGGCCGATCTCTGGGAAGAACTGATGGCGCGCGCTGGTAAAGAAGGGACGCCCGTTTTTCTGGTCGGCGGTAAGCCGGAGGTGCTGGCGCAGACGGAAGCGAAACTGCGTGCGCAGTGGAACGTCAATATTGTCGGTAGCCAGGACGGTTATTTTAAACCTGAGCAGCGCCAGGCGCTGTTTGAGCGCATCCATGCCAGCGGGGCGAAGATTGTGACCGTGGCGATGGGATCGCCGAAACAAGAAATCCTGATGCGCGACTGTCGGGTGATTCATCCTCAGGCCTTATATATGGGGGTGGGCGGCACCTACGATGTCTTTACCGGTCATGTGAAACGCGCGCCCAAAATGTGGCAGACGCTGGGGCTGGAGTGGCTGTATCGCCTGCTGTCTCAGCCGAGCCGTATCACCCGCCAGCTGCGTCTGTTGCGCTATCTCCGCTGGCATTACACCGGCAATCTCTGAACGCTGCTTTTCTTACGGGCAGCGCATTCTGCTTAATACGTTGCTCGCCTCCCACATTTTTGTTCCTTTTTTACACAAAACATGCATTTTTTTAATGCTTCATTTGCCATTTTGCCAAATTTAAGAAACCATTCGCATCGCTTGATGTACCCATAACAATAACCGGCAACAACGCCGGAACGAGTGCAAACACGACAAGAGGATTTATGGCAGAGAAAAAACCGGAGCTACAGCGTGGGCTGGAAGCTCGTCATATCGAATTGATCGCCCTTGGGGGCACGATTGGCGTTGGGCTGTTTATGGGCGCCGCCAGTACGCTGAAATGGGCGGGGCCCTCCGTGCTGCTGGCGTATATCGTCGCCGGGCTGTTCGTCTTTTTCATCATGCGCTCAATGGGCGAAATGCTGTTCCTGGAGCCGGTTACTGGCTCATTCGCCGTTTATGCGCACCGTTACATGAGCCCCTTCTTTGGCTATCTCACCGCGTGGTCATACTGGTTTATGTGGATGGCGGTGGGGATATCGGAAATAACCGCTATCGGGGTATACGTGCAGTTCTGGTTCCCGGACATGGCGCAATGGATACCCGCCCTGATCGCCGTTGGGCTGGTGGCGCTGGCTAATCTGGCCGCCGTCCGTCTGTACGGCGAAATCGAGTTCTGGTTTGCGATGATCAAAGTCACCACCATCATTGTGATGATTGTGGTCGGACTGGGGGTGATTTTCTTTGGCTTTGGCAATGGCGGCCAGGCGATCGGTTTTGGCAACCTGACGGAACACGGCGGCTTCTTTGCCGGTGGCTGGAAAGGGTTCCTGACGGCGTTGTGTATTGTGGTCGCCTCCTATCAGGGCGTGGAGCTGATCGGCATTACCGCGGGTGAAGCGAAGAATCCGCAGGTTACGCTGCGCAGCGCGGTAGGCAAGGTACTGTGGCGTATCCTGATTTTCTATGTAGGGGCGATTTTCGTTATCGTGACGATCTTCCCGTGGAACGAAATCGGCAGTAACGGTAGTCCGTTTGTACTCACTTTTGCCAAAATCGGGATTACCGCTGCGGCGGGCATTATTAACTTCGTGGTGCTGACCGCCGCGCTTTCCGGCTGTAACAGCGGCATGTATAGCTGTGGACGTATGCTGTATGCCCTGGCAAAAAACCGCCAGCTTCCGGCGGCGATGGCGAAAGTCTCCCGTCATGGTGTACCGGTCGCCGGGGTGGCGCTGTCGATCGCGATTCTGCTGATTGGTTCATGCCTGAACTACATTATTCCGAACCCGCAGCGGGTGTTTGTGTATGTCTACAGCGCCAGCGTATTGCCGGGTATGGTGCCGTGGTTCGTGATCCTGATTAGCCAGTTGCGTTTCCGTCGTGCTCATAAAGACGCGATGATCAGCCATCCTTTCCGTTCTATTATGTTCCCGTGGGCGAATTATCTGACGATGGCGTTCCTGGTTTGCGTTTTAATTGGCATGTACTTGAATGAAGATACCCGTATGTCGCTGTTTGTCGGCATCATCTTCCTGCTTGCCGTCACGCTCGTCTACAAGGTTTTCGGCCTGAATCGCGCCGGAACTGCCCACAAGGTGGGGGAATAAGCAGCAAAACGCGCAAAGCGTAACCAAACGCGCATTTTATTTAAAAAGGCACTAGACAGAGGGGTGGGAAGTCCGTATTATCCACCCCCGCAACGGCGCTAAGCGCCCGTAGCTCAGCTGGATAGAGCGCTGCCCTCCGGAGGCAGAGGTCTCAGGTTCGAATCCTGTCGGGCGCACCATTTACCCGGTGCTGGAGCTGCGGTGGTTTTAATACCGCGTAAAAGATTTCAGTGGTGGCTATAGCTCAGTTGGTAGAGCCCTGGATTGTGATTCCAGTTGTCGTGGGTTCGAATCCCATTAGCCACCCCATTATTAAAAGTTGTGAAATGCGAAGGTGGCGGAATTGGTAGACGCGCTAGCTTCAGGTGTTAGTGTCCTTACGGACGTGGGGGTTCAAGTCCCCCCCCTCGCACCACGACTTAAAGAGTTGAACTAAAAATTCAAAAAAAGCAGTACATCGGCGAGTAGCGCAGCTTGGTAGCGCAACTGGTTTGGGACCAGTGGGTCGGAGGTTCGAATCCTCTCTCGCCGACCAATTTTGAACCCCGCTTCGGCGGGGTTTTTTGTTTTCACCTCTTCTTCCTCTTCTTTCCCGATCCCCCTGTATCGCTGTCGCAATGTTGAGACATTCCAGGCTTCTGTTGTCGCTATCTGGTGACATCTAACATCATGATTTATCAATAATTATTGGTATTGCGTGTTATTTGTCTCCGTTCAGAGACAAAGAGGGGATTTTTATGGCGAAGAAGGCTGGCAGAAACCGCCGCAGAGCCGCGAATGGCCTGATACGTTAAAAAGTCTGAATCCTTATTTTTGGCGGTGCAATCCTGGCATGCAATGTGCAATAATATCCCTGTAGATGCTCATTCCATCTCTTATGTTCGCCTTAGTGCCTCATAAACTCAGGAATGATGCAGAGCCGTTTACGGTGCTTATCGTCCACAGACAGATGTCGCTTACGCCTCATCAAACACCATGGACATAACGTTGAGTGAAGCACCCATTTATGTTGTCATACAGACCTGTTTTGACGCCTGCTCATTTGAGCAGGCGTTTTTTTATGGGGAAGCGGAAAAGAACTGCCGGATGGCGGCTTCGCTTTATCCGGCCTACGGTGACCTGGCAGGCCCGGTAAGCGTAGCGCCACCGGGCAATGGGAATTACTGCGGAGGATTGTTCTGCAAGGTCAACATAAGACCGTCGCGGCGCATGGTGGCCGCTTCTTCCGGCTGATGCAACCGGTCCAGCGCATCGGCGAGCCAGGCGTAGTCGTAGGCGTCAGGGCGTTGCTTGAGCGCGGCGCGGAAGGCGAACGTTGCCTCCTGCCATTCGCCATGCTTCATCAACGACTGACCCAGCGTGCTCCACAGTAGCGGGCGATCGCCAACGGTTTTAATCTGCTGGCGCAGCACTTTTTCCAGCTGCTCCGGGTTGTTGGTTTTCAGGCGCGGGATCGGCAGAACCAGGCGGTCGTCATACTGGCGCTTCAGGCCGTCGATGATGATCTGCTGCGCCATATCGTGATCGTCACACTCAATCAGATGCTCTGCCATTGCCACTTGCAGCGGAACCTGGTGGCGAGTTTTACGGCTCTGGTTCTTCCACCATTCGCGTAATCCTTCGCTGCCCTGATCGGCTCGCGCCTGATCCATCAGCCCAATCCAGGCCTGTTGTTCCAGCATGGCGCGATGTTCTTCATCACCGACGTTGGCCTTCGCCATTGACGGGATGATGTCCAGCAGCGAACTCCATGCTCCGGTGCGGATGTAAGCCTGTTCCGCCAGGCGCAGCACTTCTGGATGACGCGGGGTAACTTCCAATAATTTATCCACGCCGTGACGCGCCGCATGGTTCTCGTTGCGCGCCAGTTGCAGACGTACGCGGGCGATCTCCACCGGAATCGTGTCATTGCCCGCCAGTTCAGCGGCACGTTCCAGATGCTGATTAGCGCGCGCTTCGTCACCACGCTGTTGCGCGGCTTCGGCGGCCAGCAGATAGTTCACCACCGGCTGTTCAGCGTGATCGGCATTCTTCGCCATCAGCTTCTCAACCTGCTGGTAATCGCCTTCCGCCAGCTTAAGCAGCGCCTGTTCGGTCTGCTTACGTGCGCGGCGGCGTTTACGCCCGACAAACCAGCCGCGAGTGTGCGCGCCGGTGCGGAAAACGCGTCGCAGCAGCCACTCAATGGCGAACAGAATGACCATCATAACGATCAGGATGATCACCAGCCCCGTTACGCTGGTCTCAATGTTGTAATTATCGGTCTGGATCAGAACATAGCCCTGATGACCGGCGATCATTGGGCCTATGACGATACCGGCGATCAACAACACAAAGAGCAATAATACTTTCAGCATCATTATTCTCCTTGCGGCGCGGCTGCCGGTGCTTCTGCCTGCGGAGCAGGGGCCTGAGCCGCTTCGGTCGTGGCCGCCGCCGGTTGCGCCAGCAGGTTACGCACGCGAGTCTGCATCAGTTTCTCAAGAATCGGCTGGCTCTGTAACGTCTCCGGCACGTCCATCGTGATGCTCTGTTGACTCAGTTTATCCACGTCATCAAGGAACGCTTTGGTCGTTGCGTCGTCGGTGTCGTAGTACGCGCGTACCCAGGTGGAGACATTATCTAGCGCCTGACGGTAAGTCTCTTCCTGATGACGCGGCACGGCTTGCGCCGCCACTAACAGGCGGGAGCGGATGTTTTCACGTAAGTAAACGTCCTGGTTCGGCGCCAGCAGCGGGACGGCGGTGTCATCACGACGGCGAATAGTAATAAAGCTGTCCATAAAGTTCTGCCAGCTTTTTTGCAGATTAACGCGCCATTCGCTGATCGAGCTGGACAGCTCGCTGCTGTCGGAGTCCATTGGCGAATCGTCGGTGTCGTTATCGGCCAGACGCAGGTTATCAATCTGGTTAGAGAGCTGGTTCACTTTGAGGATAATACCGTCGTAGTCCACCTGTGCCACCGCCGACAGGCTGGCAATATCATCGGTAATGGCGCGGCGCGCGGCGATCAGACTGGGGTCGTTCATGTCCGCCAGGCTGGCATCCGCGCTTTTGAGCAGCGCCGCAGCGGTGGTGACATCCTGATCGCTCCACAATTTACGTCCGGCGAGTTTGACCAGAAAATCAGATTGCGCCAGCAGCCAGGTTTTGGCGTCGCTGCCGGAGATCGTCGCGACTTTCTGTTGCACTTCATCCAGCTGTTTCGCCAGCGCGGCCTGTTGGCGATTTGCATCATCCAGTTGCGTCGCCTGCTGTTTGATAATGCCTTCCAGCTCCGCTTTTTGGCTTTCCTGGGCTTTTTGCAGCGCCGTAAGTTGGTTAACCAGCGCATCGCTGGTGGCCGTTTGTTTAACGGCCTGCTGCTTTCCCCAGCCATACAGACCGACGCCCGCGGCCAGGGCAATGGCGATTGCCACCGCACTCAATACCAGCGCGGCGCCGTTCTTACTCTTCTTTTCTGCATTGACTGGCTGCGGCGTGGTTTCCACGGCCTCCCTGGTCTCTTCAACCACGGCGGAGGATTTTTCTTGTTCCGTCATTATGGCATCCCATTATGAGAGTTATTGTAATGCGCGCAGTAGCGCATCGTTGTCGGCGTTATCAGCGACCTTAATATCTTGCCAGCCCAGTTCCCGGGCGAGGTGCGCCAGACGCTCACTGACGACCAGCAGCCGACAGCGTAGTAACCAGTGCTCACGATACCACTGCGGGATCAGCGACCAGAGCTGTTGCAGCATTTCGCCGCTGGTGACAACAATCGTCGTCACGCCGCGAGAGTGCCAGCGCATCGCCTCTTCCGCGCCATCGTAATGTTTTGCACTGCGTTGATAACATTCACAAAAGGTGACTTCAGCGCCGCGTTCTGTGAGGGTTTTGCCTAACAGTTCACGCCCGCCGTTGCCCCGTAAAATAAGCGCTCGTTTTCCCGCAATATTTTGTAATTCAGGTAATTGTAGCAAGACTTCGCTGATTTCCCGATCCAGAGGGTAGCGAATATCGCATCCGCTAACGGTATGCAGCGCCAGCGCCGTTGTGCGCCCGATGGCGAAGTAGCGTGGTTGCACAGGCCAGTCAAGCCCCTGCTGTTGCAGTTGGGCGTGGGCAAAGGCGACGGCGTGTTGCGAGAGGGCGAACACCAGATCGTTGTCCGTGAGCGCCGCCAGGCGATCGGCAAGCGTTGCCAGTTCCCGGCCTGGCGTAAACTCAATAAGCGGAAAACTCCAGGCCACCTGCCCCAGTGTGCGCAGACGGCTCACTAACTCTTCCCCGGAGGGAGACGGGCGGGTGACCAGAATACTCATGCGGGCGCTTCTCCGTTATAAACCTCGGTCAGAATCGCGCGGGCGCCGTTTGCCAGCAGCTCTTCCGCCAGGGAAATGCCCATTTGCGCGGCGTCCTGCGGCAATCCACGACGTTCTCCGCGAATCATCTGCGAACCGTCAGGCGCGCCAACCAGCGCACGCAGCCAGACTTCACCATCAATGATTTCAGCATAGCTGCCAATCGGCACCTGACAGCCCCCTTCCAGGCGGGTGTTCATGGCGCGTTCGGCTTTTACACGTAGCGCGGTTTCTTCATGATTCAGCGGCGCTAACAGCGCCTGAGTACGTGCGTCATCCAGTCGGCATTCAATGCCCACTGCGCCTTGCCCTACGGCAGGGAGAGAGATTTCGGGAGGCAGCGCGGTGCGAATACGCGACGTCAGACCTAACCGTTTTAACCCGGCAACCGCCAGGATAATTGCGTCATAATCACCGTTATCGAGCTTGCTCAGGCGTGTGCCGACGTTGCCGCGCAGCGAGCGGATGACGAGATCCGGGCGACGCTCGGCCAACTGGCACTGGCGACGCAAACTTGATGTGCCGACGATGCTGCCTGCGGGCAGTTCATCCAGATTGTTGTATTGGTTCGAGACGAAAGCATCGCGTGGATCTTCGCGTTCGCAAATCGTGACCAGGCCAAGCCCTTGCGGGAATTCTACCGGCACATCTTTCATCGAATGCACGGCGATATCGGCGCGCTTTTCCAGCAGCGCGACTTCCAGCTCTTTTACAAACAAGCCCTTACCGCCCACTTTTGCCAGAGGGGTGTCCAGAATCACGTCGCCGCGCGTCACCATCGGCACCAGTTCCACGACCAGCCCTGGATGCTGTGCTATCAACGCGTCTTTGACATAATGTGCCTGCCAGAGCGCAAGGGGGCTTTGGCGTGTGGCAATTCTTAAAACATTGTCTAACATGCTTGTTACCGTCATTATCGTCCGTGGACCATCCTAACATCCTTACAAGTGGGATGTCAGTGTTACGGTCAAAGGTGAGTAAGAGGATCAGGCGCGGCGTCGCGACTGGCAGTGAATAATGACGAGAAACCGCCTGACCGTATTAAGGAATTTACACGTAGCTAACGGTGCTACACTTGTATGTAGTGCATCTTTCTTTACGGTCAATGAGCAAGGTGTTAAATTGATCACGTTTTAGACCATTTTTTCGTCTTTACCCCTTAATGGGGAGAAGGATGAAAAAGGTAACGGTTATTTTTGACATACGGTTTATCCCGAATGGTTTGGTTGTCCGCACTCGCGATGGCAATCAGACGCATGACGGGTAGCAACATCAGGCGATACGTCTTGTACCTCTATATTGAGACTTTGAAACAGAGACTGGATGCCATCAATCAATTGCGTGTGGATCGCGCGCTTGCTGCCATGGGCCCTGCCTTCCAGCAGGTATACAGTCTGCTGCCGACATTATTGCACTACCATAATCCGCTGATGCCGGGTTACCTCGACGGTAACGTTCCCAAGGGCATATGCTTTTACACGCCTGATGAAACCCAACGCCACTACCTGAATGAACTTGAACTGTACCGGGGTATGTCCCCGCAGGACCCGCCGAAAGGCGAGCTGCCGATCACCGGCGTGTACTCAATGGGCAGTACATCTTCAGTAGGGCAAAGCTGTTCTTCTGACCTGGATATCTGGGTCTGCCACCAGTCCTGGCTTGATAGCGAAGAGCGCCAGTTGCTGCAACGTAAATGCAGCCTGCTGGAAAGCTGGGCCGCTTCGCTGGGCGTGGAAGTCAGCTTCTTCCTGATCGACGAAAACCGTTTCCGCCATAATGAAAGCGGCAGTCTGGGTGGTGAAGACTGCGGCTCGACGCAGCACATCCTGCTGCTCGACGAATTTTATCGCACCGCTGTGCGTCTGGCCGGTAAGCGTATTCTGTGGAATATGGTGCCGTGCGACGAAGAAGAGCATTACGACGACTACGTCATGACGCTTTACGCGCAGGGTGTCCTCACGCCAAACGAATGGCTGGACCTGGGCGGATTAAGCTCGCTCTCCGCCGAAGAGTACTTTGGCGCCAGCCTCTGGCAGTTGTACAAGAGTATCGATTCCCCGTACAAAGCGGTGCTGAAAACACTGCTGCTGGAAGCCTACTCCTGGGAATATCCCAATCCGCGCCTGTTGGCGAAAGACATTAAACAGCGCCTGCATGACGGCGAGATCGTTTCGTTTGGTCTCGACCCGTATTGCATGATGCTGGAACGCGTGACCGAATACCTCACGGCTATTGAAGATCCGACGCGTCTTGATTTAGTCCGTCGATGTTTCTACTTAAAAGTGTGTGAGAAACTGAGCCGCGAACGCGCCTGTGTTGGCTGGCGTCGTGAAGTGTTAAGTCAGTTAGTGAACGAGTGGGGATGGGACGACGCCCGTCTGACAATGCTCGACAACCGGGCGAACTGGAAGATCGATCAGGTACGCGAAGCGCATAACGAACTGCTCGACGCCATGATGCAGAGCTATCGTAATCTGATCCGTTTTGCCCGCCGTAACAATCTCAGCGTTAGCGCCAGCCCGCAGGATATTGGCGTGCTGACGCGTAAACTGTATGCCGCATTTGAAGCCCTGCCGGGCAAAGTGACGCTGGTGAACCCGCAGATTTCACCGGATCTCTCCGAACCGAACCTGACCTTTATCCATGTGCCGCCGGGCCGGGCCAACCGTTCTGGCTGGTATCTCTACAACCGTGCGCCGAACATGGATTCGATCATCAGCCATCAGCCGCTGGAATATAACCGCTACCTGAACAAACTGGTGGCGTGGGCCTGGTTTAACGGTTTGCTGACGTCGCGTACCCACCTGTTTATTAAGGGCAACGGCATTGTGGACCTGCCTAAGTTGCAGGAGATGGTGGCCGATGTGTCGCACCATTTCCCGCTGCGTTTGCCTGCGCCAACGCCGAAAGCGCTCTACAGTCCGTGTGAAATTCGCCATCTGGCGATCATCGTTAACCTTGAATATGACCCGACGGCGGCGTTCCGCAATCAGGTGGTGCATTTCGATTTCCGTAAGCTGGATGTCTTCAGCTTTGGCGAAGAGCAAAACTGCCTGGTCGGCAGTGTCGACCTGTTGTATCGCAACTCGTGGAACGAAGTGCGTACCCTGCACTTCAACGGCGAACAGGCGATGATTGAAGCGCTGAAAACGATTCTCGGCAAAATGCACCAGGATGCCGCGCCGCCGGACAGCGTGGAAGTGTTCTGCTATAGCCAGCATCTGCGCGGCCTGATCCGCACCCGCGTACAGCAACTGGTCTCCGAGTGCATTGAACTGCGCCTCTCCAGCACCCGCCAGGAAACCGGACGTTTTAAAGCGCTGCGCGTTTCGGGCCAAACCTGGGGGCTGTTCTTCGAGCGCCTGAATGTTTCGGTGCAGAAACTGGAAAACGCCATTGAGTTTTACGGCGCGATTTCGCACAACAAACTTCACGGACTTTCCGTTCAGGTTGAGACCAACCATGTGAAATTACCGTCGGTGGTGGATGGGTTCGCCAGCGAAGGGATCATCCAGTTCTTCTTTGAAGAAACCGGCGATGAGAAAGGCTTTAATATTTATATTCTGGACGAGAGTAACCGGGCGGAAGTGTATCACCACTGCGAAGGCAGCAAAGAAGAGCTGGTACGCGACGTGAGCCGCTTTTATTCGTCGTCGCACGATCGCTTCACCTACGGCTCCAGCTTCATCAACTTCAACCTGCCGCAGTTCTACCAGATTGTGAATACCGACGGTCGCGAGCAGGTCATTCCGTTCCGTACCCAGCCCATCAGCGCCGTGCCACCGGCAAACCAGGACAACGACGCGCCGCTGTTACAGCAGTATTTCTCGTGAACATGATGCCGGATGGCGGTGTTACAAATGACGCGAGATACGTAGGCCGGATAAGCGCAGCGCCATCCGGCAATAAAACTTAGCGGAAGCTCACCGCTTCTCCAGCCTGTTGTGTCGCGGCCTGCTCCAGCAGATCCCAGAAGGTTTCGCCGCTGCGATCGCAAATCCATTCGTCGCCTTTCAGGTCAAAATGGTAGCCGCCCTGTTTGGTCGCCAGCCATACCTGGTGCAGTGGCTCCTGACGGTTGATGATGATTTTGCTGCCGTTTTCAAAGGTAATGGTTAGCACGCCGCCGTTGATTTCGCAGTCGATATCGCTGTCGCCGTCCCAGTCGTCCAGACGTTCTTCAATGGTCATCCACAGGGTATCTGTGAGGCGATGAAATTCACTGTCGTTCATTGTTGTTTCCCGTTTTTTACGTGATGGCGGCAGTATAACCTGGAAGAATTCATGATGCAGTTTTCAGCCAACTCTTGCTTTTACGTCTCCTCCTGCGATGATAGAAAACAGAAAGCATGAACTTACAGGCAATCCATAATGAAAAATGTGTTTCAGGCACTCGCTGTACTTCTCACTCTGTTCAGCCTGACCGGCTGCGGTCTGAAAGGCCCGCTCTATTTTCCACCTGCTGACAAAAACGCGCCGCCGCCGACGCATGAGGTTGATTCGCAAATCCAATCGACGACGCCCGATCAAAACGATCGCGCTACGGGAGACGGCCCTTCTCAGGTGAACTATTGACGGTACGTTTCTGTCCCCGCGTAAATGGAGTGAATGATGCAATTCTCTAAAATGCATGGCCTTGGCAACGATTTTATGGTCGTCGACGCGGTAACGCAGAATGTCTTTTTCTCGCCGGAGTTGATCCGCCGCCTGTCAGACAGGCATCTGGGCGTGGGGTTCGACCAGCTTCTGGTTGTCGAGCCTCCTTACGATCCTGAACTGGATTTTCATTACCGCATCTTCAACGCCGATGGCAGCGAAGTGTCGCAGTGCGGTAACGGCGCCCGCTGCTTTGCGCGATTTGTGCGTCTGAAAGGACTGACCAATAAGCGCGATATCCGCGTCAGCACGGCCAATGGCCGGATGGTGCTGAGTGTCACTGATGATGAACTGGTGCGGGTGAACATGGGTGAGCCAAACTTTGAACCCGCGCAGGTTCCTTTTCGCGCCAACAAAGCGGAAAAGACCTATATTATGCGAGCGGCCGAGCAGACAATATTGTGCGGCGTGGTTTCAATGGGGAACCCGCACTGCGTGATTCAGGTCGATAATATCGACACGGCGGCAGTCGAAACGCTGGGACCGGTTCTGGAAAGCCATGAGCGTTTTCCAGAACGAGCGAATATTGGGTTTATGCAGGTTGTGAAGCGCGAGCATATCCGATTACGCGTTTATGAACGTGGGGCAGGAGAAACTCAGGCCTGCGGCAGCGGCGCATGCGCCGCCGTTGCGGTGGGCATTCAGCAGGGTTTGCTGGCAGAAGAAGTACGCGTGGAATTACCTGGCGGTCGCCTTGATATCGCCTGGAAAGGCCCGGGTCATCCGTTGTATATGACTGGCCCGGCGGCACATGTCTACGACGGATTTATTCATCTATGAAGCAACCAGGGGAAGAACTACAGGAAACACAGATGGAACTGGACGACCGGGCGGTCGTCGATTATCTACTGCGTAACCCTGAGTTTTTTATCCGTAATGCGCGCGCCGTTGAGGCGATGCGCGTTCCTCATCCCGTGCGGGGTACGGTGTCGCTTGTTGAGTGGCACATGGCCCGCGCCCGGAATCATATCCATGTTCTTGAAGAGAACATGACGCTGCTAATGGAACAGGCGAATGCCAACGAAAGCCTGTTCTACCGTCTGCTGCATTTGCAGGGACGGCTGGTTTCCGCCAGTAGCCTGGATGAAATGCTGATGCGTTTTCATCGCTGGGCGCGGGAGCTGGGGCTGGCGGGCGCGACCATCCGGCTGTTTCCCGATCGCTGGCGACTCGGCGCGCCGTCGAATCATACCCATCTGGCGTTAAGCCGTCAGGCCTTTGAACCGCTGCGTATCCAGCGTCTGGGGCAGGCGCAACACTATCTTGGCCCATTGAATGGCCCGGAACTGCTGGTGGTGCTGCCTGAAGCCAAAGCGATTGGCTCGGTGGCGATGTCGATGCTGGGGCGTGATGGCGATCTGGGGGTCATACTCTTCAGTAGCCGCGATGTGCATCATTACCAGCAGGGGCAGGGGACACAGTTACTGCAAGAAATCGCCTTGATGTTGCCGGAACTGCTGGAGCGCTGGATTGAACGTGTATGACCGAATTATCGCTTTCTCAGGACGTTGCGCGCTTCTTGCGTTACCTGGGCGTAGAACGGCAACTTAGCCCCATTACGCTACTGAACTATCAGCGTCAGCTTGATGCCATTATCGCTTTAGCCGGAGAAACCGGTCTGCAAAGCTGGCAACAATGTGACGCTGCGATGGTGCGCGCTTTCGCGGTACGCAGCCGCCGTAAAGGGTTAGGGCCCGCCAGCCTGGCGTTGCGCCTCTCTGCTTTACGCAGTTTCTTTGACTGGCTGGTGAGCCAGGGTGAACTCAACGCTAATCCGGCGAAAGGCGTCTCTGCGCCGAAAGCGCCTCGTCACCTGCCGAAAAATATCGACGTGGATGATATCAACCGCCTGCTGGATATCGACCTCAACGATCCGCTTGCCGTGCGCGATCGGGCGATGCTGGAGGTGATGTATGGCGCGGGGTTGCGTTTGTCTGAACTGGTGGGGTTAGACATCAAACACCTCGATCTCGATACGGGCGAAGTGTGGGTGATGGGGAAGGGCAGCAAAGAACGGCGTCTGCCCATTGGCCGCAATGCGGTGGCGTGGATTGAGCATTGGCTGGATCTGCGCGGCCTGTTCGGCAGCGATGACGATGCGCTGTTTCTCTCAAAGCTCGGGAAACGGATCTCCGCGCGCAATGTACAAAAACGGTTTGCGGAGTGGGGCATTAAGCAAGGGCTGAATAGCCATGTCCATCCGCATAAACTGCGTCACTCGTTCGCGACCCATATGCTGGAGTCGAGCGGCGACCTGCGCGGCGTGCAGGAGCTGTTAGGCCATGCCAATCTGTCCACCACGCAAATCTATACTCATCTTGATTTTCAACACCTGGCCTCGGTGTACGATGCGGCGCATCCACGCGCCAAACGGGGGAAATAATGCGTTTTTACCGGCCTTTGGGACACATCTCAGCACTCACGTTCGATCTGGATGACACCCTTTATGATAACCGTCCGGTTATCCTGCGCACCGAGCAGGAAGCGCTCACCTTTGTGCAAAACTACCATCCTGCGCTGCGTACATTGCAGAATGCCGACCTGTATCGCCTGCGTCAGGCGGTACGCGAAGCAGAGCCGGAAATTTATCATGATGTGACGCGATGGCGTCATCGCGCCGTGGAGCGCGCCATGCTGGAAGCGGGCCTGTCGGCGGAAGAGGCAATGGCGGGGGCGAACGCCGCGATGATCAATTTCGCAAAGTGGCGCAGCCGTATCGATGTTCCGCAAGTGACGCATGACACGCTGAAGCGGCTTGCAAAAAAATGGCCGCTGGTGGCCATTACTAACGGCAATGCGCAGCCGGAACTGTTTGGGCTGGGCGATTACTTCGAATTTGTGCTGCGCGCGGGCCCGGACGGGCGCTCTAAACCGTTCAGCGACATGTACTCTCTGGCGGCGGAGAAGCTTAACATGCCGATCGGCGAGATCCTCCACGTCGGCGACGATCTGACGACCGATGTCGCCGGGGCGATCCGCTGTGGAATGCAGGCCTGCTGGATCAAACCGGAAAATGCCGACCTGATGCAGACCACTGACAGCCGTTTACTGCCGCATATCGAAATTTCACGGTTGGCATCTTTGACCTCGCTGATATAATCACCAGCAGTATTGTATATATACCCAGCTTTTTGGCGGATGGCGCTGCGCTTATCCGCCCAACACACTTTTACGCGGCGGTGCCAATGGACGTTTCTTACCTGCTCGAAAGCCTTAATGATAAACAGCGCGAAGCGGTGGCTGCGCCACGTAGCAACATGCTGGTGCTGGCGGGAGCGGGGAGCGGCAAAACTCGCGTGCTGGTGCACCGTATTGCCTGGCTGTTGAGCGTAGAGAATAATTCACCCTATTCCATTATGGCCGTTACCTTCACCAATAAGGCGGCGGCGGAAATGCGCCACCGTATCGGTCAGTTAATGGGAACCACGCAGGGCGGGATGTGGGTCGGCACCTTCCACGGTCTGGCGCACCGTCTGCTGCGCGCGCACCATATGGACGCCAACCTGCCGCAGGATTTCCAGATCCTCGACAGCGAAGATCAGCTGCGCCTGCTCAAGCGCCTTATTAAAGCGATGAACCTTGACGAGAAGCAGTGGCCGCCGCGTCAGGCAATGTGGTACATCAACAGCCAGAAAGACGAAGGGCTGCGTCCGCACCATATTCAGAGCTACGGCAACCCGGTGGAGCAGACCTGGCAGAAGGTTTACCAGGCCTATCAGGAAGCGTGCGATCGCGCAGGGCTGGTGGACTTTGCCGAACTGCTACTGCGCGCGCATGAACTGTGGCTCAACAAGCCGCATATCCTTCAGCACTACCGCGAACGTTTTACCAATATCCTGGTGGACGAATTCCAGGATACCAACAACATCCAGTACGCGTGGATCCGTCTGCTGGCAGGCGATACCGGCAAAGTGATGATCGTCGGCGATGATGACCAGTCTATTTACGGCTGGCGTGGAGCGCAGGTAGAGAACATCCAGCGTTTCCTCAAGGATTTCCCGGGCGCGGAAACCATTCGTCTGGAGCAGAATTACCGCTCGACCAGCAACATCCTCAGCGCGGCGAACACCCTGATTGAAAACAACAATGGCCGTCTGGGGAAAAAGCTGTGGACCGATGGCATTGATGGCGAACCGATTTCACTCTATTGCGCGTTTAATGAGCTGGATGAAGCGCGTTTTGTCGTTAACCGCATCAAAACCTGGCAGGACAACGGCGGGGCGCTGGAACAGTGCGCCATTCTTTATCGCAGTAACGCCCAGTCGCGCGTGCTGGAAGAGGCGCTGTTGCAGGCCAGTATGCCGTACCGTATTTATGGCGGTATGCGCTTCTTCGAACGTCAGGAAATTAAAGATGCGCTCTCCTATCTGCGCCTGATCGCCAATCGTAATGATGATGCGGCGTTTGAGCGCGTGGTGAACACCCCGACGCGCGGTATTGGCGATCGCACGCTGGACGTTGTGCGCCAGACCTCGCGCGACCGTCAGTTAACCTTGTGGCAGGCGTGCCGCGAGCTGTTGCAGGAGAAAGCGCTGGCTGGCCGCGCCGCAAGCGCCCTGCAACGCTTTATCGAGCTAATTGACGCGCTGGCGCAGGAGACGGCAGATATGCCGCTGCATGTTCAGACCGATCGGGTGATTAAAGACTCGGGTCTGCGCATGATGTACGAGCAGGAAAAAGGCGAGAAAGGCCAGACGCGTATTGAAAACTTAGAAGAACTGGTGACGGCGACGCGCCAGTTTAGCTACAACGAAGAAGATGAAGACCTGATGCCGTTGCAGGCGTTTCTCTCTCACGCCGCGCTGGAAGCGGGCGAAGGGCAGGCGGATACGTGGCAGGATGCGGTTCAACTGATGACCTTGCACTCGGCGAAAGGGCTGGAGTTTCCGCAGGTGTTCATCGTCGGCATGGAAGAGGGGATGTTCCCCAGCCAGATGTCGCTGGATGAAGGCGGGCGCCTTGAAGAAGAGCGTCGCCTGGCCTACGTCGGCGTAACCCGCGCGATGCAGAAGCTGACGTTGACCTATGCGGAAACTCGCCGTCTGTATGGCAAAGAGGTCTACCACCGCCCGTCGCGCTTTATCGGCGAATTGCCGGAAGACTGTGTGGAAGAAGTGCGGCTGCGCGCCACGGTCAGTCGTCCGGTGAGTCACCAGCGGATGGGAACCCCGATGGCGGAAAACGACACCGGGTACAAGCTGGGACAGCGCGTGCGTCACCCGAAATTCGGTGAGGGCACGATCGTCAATCTGGAAGGCAGCGGTGAACATACCCGGTTGCAAATCGCGTTTCAGGGGCAGGGCATTAAATGGTTTGTTGCTTCTTATGTTCAATTCGAAAATGCGTAACTTTCAGAAAAATATCATTATTTTGTAATAATCTGCTAGCCTTATACGCTGAAGGGCAATAATTGTTCTTCAGCGTTTCGTTGCGTGTTGACGTCAAATTTTTGCTGGCGTAACATGCGCGCACGATTACGCTAAGAGGACATTCGCCTTGGACACACCCAGTAGATGCTGGCTCATTATCCTGTCATTCAGGATCAACTCCTAAGGCTATCCCTTTTTGCTGATAGCCTTAGCGGTTGTCAGCGACCTTCTCTTTTTCCCGTCGCGCTGAGTCAGGCTGTTTAATGGTCTGAAACCCAATTTGTTTCTGTGTGCCCACCCGAACTGTCCGATATTTTTAAGCATTGGGAGTCCCGGTCATGCTGAGCGCATTTCAACTGGAAAATAATCGACTGACCCGGCTGGAAGTCGAAGAGTCACAAACCCTGATTGATGCCGTATGGGTCGATTTGGTCGAACCGGACGACGACGAGCGACTGCGCGTACAATCTGAGCTGGGCCAAAGCCTGGCGACACGTCCTGAACTGGAAGATATCGAAGCATCCGCGCGTTTCTTTGAAGACGAAGACGGGCTGCACATCCACTCCTTTTTCTTTTTCGAAGATGCGGAAGACCACGCCGGTAACTCCACGGTGGCATTCACCATTCGCGATGGCCGCCTGTTTACGCTGCGTGAACGCGAACTGCCCGCTTTCCGCTTGTACCGTATGCGCGCCCGTAACCAGGCGATGGTGGACGGCAATGCCTATGAATTACTGCTCGACCTGTTTGAAACCAAAATCGAACAGCTGGCGGATGAAATTGAAAACATCTATAGCGATCTGGAAGAGCTGAGCCGCGTGATCATGGAAGGGCATCAGGGCGATGAATATGACGAAGCGCTCTCCACGCTGGCGGAACTGGAAGATATCGGCTGGAAAGTTCGCTTATGTCTGATGGATACCCAGCGCGCGCTTAACTTCCTGGTGCGCAAGGCGCGTCTTCCGGGGGGGCAACTGGAGCAGGCGCGTGAGATCCTGCGCGATATCGAGTCCCTGCTGCCGCACAACGAATCCCTGTTCCAGAAGGTGAACTTCCTGATGCAGGCGGCGATGGGCTTCATCAACATCGAGCAGAACCGCATTATCAAGATCTTCTCGGTGGTATCCGTGGTATTCCTGCCGCCGACGCTGGTGGCGTCCAGCTATGGGATGAACTTTGAGTTTATGCCGGAGCTGAAGTGGAGCTTTGGTTACCCTGGCGCGATTATCTTTATGATCCTTGCGGGTCTGGCGCCGTATTTGTACTTCAAGCGTAAGAACTGGCTGTAATATTGCGCCCGGTGGCGCGTCGCTTACCGAGCCTACCGATCCCGTAGGCCGGATAAGCGACGCGCCACCGGCACGCTTTTATCCTCGAACTTTGCGTCTTTGTGTATAAATCGCATCCATCACAAAAATCGCCAGCGCCACCCAAATAAAGGCGAACGTCACCATCTTATCGGCGCCCGGTATTTCTCCATAGAACGTCACGGCCAGCAGGAACATCAGGGTTGGGCCAATGTACTGGAAAAAACCCAGCGTGGAGAGGCGCAGGCGCGTCGCCGCCCCAGTAAAGCACAGCAGCGGTACCGTGGTGACGATACCTGCCGCAATCAGCAACAGATTCAGCGACAGCGGATTCTGCCCCATATGGCTGGTTGGGCTATCCGCGATGCCAAACAGATAAATCGCGGCGACCGGCAATAGCCACAGCGTTTCGATCAGCATCCCCGTTTGTGCTTCAACCGCAATCTTCTTACGTACCAGGCCGTAAAACGCAAAGCTAAACGCCAGCCCCAGAGCGATGATCGGCAGAGAGCCGAAGGTCCAGAGCTGCACCAGTACGCCGCAGGCCGCCAGAATCACCGCCAGCCACTGCATACGACGGAAGCGCTCGCCGAGGAACAGCATTCCCAGCAGAATGTTAACCAGCGGGTTAATAAAATACCCGAGGCTGGCTTCCAGCATATGGTGGTTATTGACCGCCCAGATAAAGAGCAGCCAGTTTCCACCGATCAGCACGGCTGACAGCGCCAGCATGAAAATTTTCTTCGGCGTTTGCAGCAGCGTTTTAACGCCGGACCACTGGCGGCTGATGCTCATCAGCGCGATCATAAAGAAAAATGACCAGATCACGCGGTGCGTCAGGATCTCGTCTGCGGGCACGTAGTAAATCAGTTTGAAGTACGCGGGTGCGATGCCCCAAATAAAATAGGCGGCAAGAGCGAGTAACACGCCCTGCCGCGTTTGCTTAGCATCCATCGGGAAAACTCATATCAGAAATGTAACAACAGTTTACCTGTTTTTATCCCACCATATAAGTTGCGGTCGCACTGGCAATGTAAAGCTGTTCTTCGTTGTGCAGTTCCACACGCGCCACAGCGACTTTATTGCCCGCGCGCAACAGGCTGCTGGTGGCGGTGAAGCGGTTGCCTCTGCCCGGGCGCAGGTAGTCAACGCGCAGATCGATAGTTCCCATACGCGACATGCGCTGGCGTAGCTCGTCTTCGCTGATGGTCTCATGGCGGGTCAGCGTGCTGCCCACGCACACCAGTCCGGCGGCGACGTCCAGCGCGGAGGCGATCACTCCGCCGTGTAAAATACTTTGCGCCCAGTTGCCTACCATCATCGGCTGATTGTTAAAGGCCAGTTGGGCAAACTCCTTTTCATAGCGTTCCAGCTCCAGTCCTAATGCCCGGTTAAAAGGCATATGGTAAACAAACATCTCGCCCACCAGTTTCAGGGCCTGCTCAGCGGTAAGTACGGAAGACATACGATCCAGACACTCCATTGGTTAATGAAATGTTGATATTATGCTTCTTATTTGTTGTTTTCTACTTTAAGAGAGGATAACTAAACAGGGATTAAGTAAGTATGTAGAATGGCTGGCAGATAATTATACCATTCAACACTTATTGCGTTCAGGAGAACACGACCGATGCGGGCGATTTTGGGTTGGTTATTACCAGCAGCAATGCTGCCATTGGCTGTATATGCGCAGGAAGCGACAGTGAAAGAAATTCATGACGCGCCTGCGGTACAGGGCAGTATTATCGCAAACATGTTGCAGGTGCATGATAATCCCTTCACGCTTTACCCTTATGATACGAACTACCTGATCTACACCAATACCAGCGATCTGAACAAAGAAGCGATCAGCTCTTATAACTGGTCTGAAAACGCGCGCAAAGACGAAGTGAAGTTTCAGCTGAGCCTGGCCTTCCCGTTCTGGCGTGGGATTGTTGGGCCAAACTCGGTGTTGGGGGCGTCGTACACGCAGAAATCCTGGTGGCAGTTGTCCAACAGCGAAGAGTCCTCGCCGTTTCGTGAGACTAACTACGAACCGCAGTTGTTCCTCGGCTTTGCCACGGATTACCACTTTGCAGGCTGGACGCTGCGCGATGTGGAGATGGGGTATAACCATAACTCCAACGGGCGTTCCGATCCGACTTCGCGGAGCTGGAACCGCCTGTATACGCGTCTGATGGCGCAAAACGGTAACTGGCTGATGGAAGTGAAACCGTGGTACGTCGTTGGCGGCACCGGCGATAACCCCGATATCACTAAATATATGGGCTACTATCAGCTTAAAATCGGCTATCACCTGGGAGATGCGGTGCTGAGCGCTAAAGGCCAGTACAACTGGAATACCGGTTACGGCGGGGCGGAAGTGGGGTTAAGTTACCCGATGACGAAACATGTGCGCCTCTATACCCAGGTATACAGTGGCTATGGCGAATCGTTAATCGACTATAACTTTAATCAGACGCGTGTCGGCGTGGGTGTTATGCTGAATGACATATTCTGATCTGCGCAATGATTGTGTTTAAAACATTGCAGTTTCTTTCGCAGGCGCTGAAAATAGCGCCTGTTTTTATTTCAGGCAAACGGGGTTAATGTGGCGCAGGCGGAAGTGTTGAATCTGGAATTGGGGGCTAAACAGGTTTTACAGGAAACCTTTGGCTACCAACAGTTTCGCCCAGGCCAGGAAGAGATCATTGAGACGGTCGTCTCGGGTCGTGATTGCCTGGTTGTCATGCCGACCGGCGGCGGCAAATCCCTGTGTTACCAGATTCCAGCCTTACTGCTTAACGGACTCACCGTTGTCGTTTCGCCGCTTATCTCCCTGATGAAAGATCAGGTCGACCAGTTGCTGGCAAACGGCGTGGCGGCGGCGTGCCTGAACTCGACGCAGAGCCGTGAACAGCAGCATGAGGTGATGGCCGGTTGCCGAACCGGGCAGGTTCGCCTGCTGTATATTGCGCCGGAGCGCCTGATGCTGGATAACTTCCTTGAGCATCTGGCGCACTGGAATCCGGTCTTACTGGCCGTCGATGAAGCGCACTGTATCTCGCAGTGGGGGCATGACTTCCGCCCGGAATACGCCGCGCTCGGTCAGCTCCGCCAGCGTTTTCCTTCCCTGCCGTTTATGGCGTTGACCGCCACCGCAGATGACACCACCCGACTGGATATTGTTCGCCTGCTGGGGCTGAACGATCCGTTAATCCAGATCAGCAGCTTTGACCGTCCGAACATCCGCTACATGCTGATGGAGAAATTTAAGCCGCTCGATCAGCTGATGCGCTATGTGCAGGAACAGCGCGGCAAGTCCGGTATCATCTACTGTAACAGTCGGGCGAAGGTGGAGGACACCGCCGCACGTCTGCAAAGTCGCGGCATCAGCGCGGCGGCGTATCATGCCGGTCTTGAAAATAACGTGCGCGCCGATGTGCAGGAGAAGTTCCAGCGCGACGATCTGCAAATCGTCGTGGCGACCGTCGCATTTGGTATGGGCATTAACAAACCTAACGTGCGTTTTGTGGTGCATTTCGATATTCCCCGTAACATTGAATCCTACTATCAGGAAACCGGCCGCGCCGGGCGTGACGGCCTGCCCGCAGAGGCGATGCTGTTCTACGATCCGGCTGATATGGCGTGGCTGCGCCGCTGTCTGGAGGAGAAACCCGCCGGGCAGCTACAGGATATTGAACGGCATAAACTGAACGCGATGGGGGCGTTTGCCGAAGCGCAGACCTGTCGTCGTCTGGTGCTGCTGAACTACTTTGGCGAAGGGCGGCAGGAACCCTGCGGCAACTGCGATATTTGCCTCGACCCGCCAAAACAGTACGACGGCCTGATGGATGCGCGTAAAGCCCTGTCGACGATTTATCGCGTTAATCAGCGTTTTGGTATGGGCTATGTGGTGGAAGTATTGCGCGGCGCGAACAATCAGCGTATCCGCGATTTAGCTCATGACAAATTGCCGGTGTACGGCATTGGTCGCGATCAGAGCCATGAGCACTGGGTCAGCGTGATTCGTCAGCTTATTCATCTGGGTATGGTTACGCAGAATATTGCCCAACATTCGGCGTTGCAGTTAACCGAAGCGGCGCGTCCGGTGCTGCGTGGCGAAGTGCCGTTGCAGCTTGCCGTGCCGCGTATCGTCGCGTTGAAGCCGCGAGTGATGCAGAAATCTTTCGGCGGCAATTACGATCGCAAACTGTTCGCCAAACTGCGCAAATTGCGTAAGGCCATTGCCGATGAAGAGAATATCCCGCCGTATGTCGTCTTTAACGATGCGACGCTGATTGAAATGGCCGAACAGATGCCGGTTTCGCCGAGTGAAATGCTGAGCGTTAACGGCGTCGGCATGCGCAAGCTGGAGCGTTTCGGTAAAGAGTTTATGGCGCTGATCCGCGCGCATGTCGATGGTGACGACGAAGAGTAGTCAGCCAGGTAAAAAAGTGCCAGGATGGTGACTCGGTAAACTATTCCCCCGCGAGTCATTTTTATGTTGATGCTATTTCTCACCGTAGCGATGGTGCATATCGTTGCGTTAATGAGTCCTGGACCGGACTTTTTCTTTGTCTCTCAAACCGCCGTGAGCCGCTCACGCAAGGAAGCGATGATGGGCGTGCTGGGTATTACCTGCGGCGTCATGGTTTGGGCGGGCGTTGCGTTGCTCGGCCTGCATCTGATTATCGAGAAAATGGCCTGGCTGCATACCATCATTATGGTGGGTGGTGGTTTGTACCTGTGCTGGATGGGCTATCAGATGTTGCGTGGCGCGCTAAAAAAACAGGACGTCGCCGCGCCTGCGCCGCAGATTGAACTGGCGCAAAGCGGTCGTAGCTTTGTGAAAGGTTTGCTGACGAACCTGGCGAACCCGAAAGCGATCATCTATTTCGGATCGGTCTTTTCACTGTTCGTTGGCGATAACGTCGGCGTAGCCGCGCGCTGGGGTATTTTCGCGTTGATTATCGTGGAAACGCTGGCCTGGTTTACCGTGGTCGCCAGCCTGTTCGCGCTACCGAAAATGCGTCGCGGTTATCAGCGTCTGGCGAAGTGGATCGACGGCTTTGCCGGTGCGTTGTTTGCCGGTTTCGGCATTCACCTGATTATTTCGCGTTAATTATCGTAGGCCGGATAAGCGTTAGCGCCATCCGGCAATTTCTCAGGCATGCCTTGCGGACGCCAGCAGCGCACCCACCAGCATAAACAGCGAACCAAATACCTTATTCAACGCCTTCATTTGCTTCGGCCCTTTAATCCAGCCTGCGATACGTGTCGCCAGCGTCGCGTAACCGATCATCACAATGATATCAACGACAATGGTTGTGATGCCGAGCACGACGTACTGCATCAGCTGCGGCTCCTGCGGCTTGATAAACTGCGGAAATAGCGCGGCGAGAAAAACAATGCTCTTTGGGTTGGTCAGGTTTACAAATACCGCGCGCCTGAACAGACGGCTTCGGGACTGCGCGTGCGCCAGCGTGTTGAGATCGATAGCGCCTGCGGCACGCCATTGCTGGATACCCAGCCAGATCAGATAAGCGGCGCCCGCCCATTTCAGGACTTCGAATGCGACGACGGAACGTGAAAACAGCGTCCCCAGGCCCACGCCAACCAGTACGATGTGAATGCCAAGCCCGGTCTGCAAACCCGCAATAGACGCCGTTGCGCCGCGATAGCTGTGGCTGATTGCCGTGGTCATGGTATTGATGGCGCCGGAGCCGGGAGAAAGGCTCAAAATAATGGATGTCAGCAGATAAGCGAACCACCATTCGAAGGTCATGAGGAACTCCCTGATTGTCTGTTTTTATGCCACAATACCCTACTGTCGCTGTATTGTGTCAGGCATCATAAAGAAAACGATTTTTACCTGGTAAACGAGGCTGGATACCCGATGTTTCAGCAGCAAAAGGACTGGGAAACGAGAGAAAACGCGTTCGCTGCTTTTTCTATGGGGCCACTGACAGATTTCTGGCGTCAGCGGGAAGAAGCAGAATTCACGGGCGTGGACGACGTTCCCGTACACTTTGTCCGCTTTCACGCACAGAAAAACGATCGTGTCATCGTCATCTGTCCAGGTCGCATTGAAAGCTACGTAAAGTATGCCGAACTGGCGTATGACCTGTTCCATCTTGGTTTTGATGTCCTCATCATCGACCACCGTGGGCAAGGGCGCTCCGGGCGTTTGCTGTCGGATACGCACCGTGGTCATGTGGTCAATTTTAACGATTATGTCGATGACTTAACCGCATTCTGGCAGCAGGAAGTGCAATCGGGGCCGTGGCGGAAACGCTATATTCTGGCGCACTCTATGGGGGGCGCTATCGCCACGCTGTTCCTGCAACGCAACGCCGTCCAGTGTGATGCCATCGCGCTTTGCGCGCCGATGTTTGGTATCGTGATGCGCTTACCGGAGTGGATGGTGCGCCACATTCTTGACTGGGCCGAGGGGCATCAGCGAATCCGTGAAGGGTATGCCATTGGCACCGGGCGCTGGCGAGCGCTGCCTTTTAGTATGAATGTGCTAACGCACAGTCGGCAGCGCTATCGGCGCAATTTACGTTTCTATGCCGATGAGCCCCGGCTGCGCGTCGGGGGGCCGACTTACCACTGGGTGCGTGAAGGTATTCTGGCCGGTGAGCAGGCTCTGGCGGGGGCGGGTGATGACGCAACCCCTGTGCTACTCGTTCAGGCTGAAGAAGAGCGTGTGGTGGATAACCGCGCGCATGACCGTTTTTGTGAAATCCGCGCCGCAGCGGGCCATCCCGTAGAGGGAGAGCGACCGCTTGTCATAAAAGGCGCGTACCATGAGATCCTTTTTGAAAAGGACGCAATGCGCTCAGTCGCGCTTAACGCCATTGTCGAATTTTTCGACAGGCATAACTAATTCATCCAGCGGAAACCGCTTTGCCTTGAGGTTTAATTTTCTTATGTATCAGGTTGTTGCGTCTGATTTAGATGGTACGCTGCTCTCTCCCGATCACACGTTGTCCCCTTACGCGAAAGAGACGCTGAAATTATTGACCGCCTGTGGCGTGAATTTTGTGTTCGCGACTGGCCGTCACCACGTCGATGTGGGGCAAATCCGCGATAATCTTGAGATTAAGTCTTACATGATTACCTCCAACGGCGCGCGCGTGCATGACACCGACGGGAACCTGGTGTTCACCCACAACCTTGACCGCGACATCGCCAGCGATCTGTTTGGCGTAGTGAATGCAAGCCCGGATATCGTGACTAACGTCTATCGCGATGACGAGTGGTTTATGAACCGCCACCGCCCGGATGAAATGCGTTTCTTCAAAGAAGCGGTATTTCACTATTCGCTGTTCGAACCGGCGATGCTGGAGCCTGAAGGGGTCAGCAAAGTGTTCTTCACCAGCGATGCGCATGAAAAACTACTGCCGCTGGAGCAGGCGATTAACGCACGTTGGGGCGATCGCGTGAACGTCAGTTTCTCTACGCTGACCTGTCTGGAAGTGATGGCGGGAGGCGTGTCGAAAGGGCATGCGCTGGAAGCCGTCTCGAAAGCGATGGGCTACAAATTGCAGGATTGCATTGCGTTTGGCGATGGCATGAACGACGCGGAAATGCTCTCGATGGCGGGGAAAGGCTGCATTATGGGCAATGCCCATCAGCGCCTGAAAGATCTGCATCCGGGTCTGGAAATCATTGGCATCAATGCCGACGATGCCGTACCGCATTATCTGCGTAAGCTCTTTTTGCGGTAATGCGATTGCTCTTTAGTTGACCAGTTGTCAACTAAACTCCCCGCTACAATGGGTGCCCTTTATTCAAAGAGACATCCATTGTGGCGCTACTCATCATTACCACTATCCTGTGGGCCTTCTCCTTTAGCCTGTTCGGCGAGTATCTCGCGGGTCATGTTGATAGCTATTTTGCGGTGCTGGTGCGTGTTGGGCTGGCAGCGCTGGTGTTTCTCCCATTTCTGCGTACCCGTGGGCATAGCGTAAAAACCATTGGCCTGTATATGCTGGTGGGGGCGATGCAGCTTGGCATTATGTATATGCTGAGTTTCCGCGCCTATCTCTATCTGACGGTCTCCGAACTGCTGCTGTTTACCGTCCTCACGCCGCTTTATATCACGCTGATTTATGATTTGATGAGCAAGCGTCGCCTGCGCTGGGGTTATGCCTTCAGCGCGTTGCTGGCGGTCATCGGCGCTGGGATTATTCGTTACGACCAGGTTACCGATCATTTCTGGACGGGGTTACTACTGGTACAGCTTTCCAATATCAGTTTTGCCATCGGGATGGTGGGCTACAAGCGTCTGATGGAAACCCGGCCTATGCCGCAGCATAACGCGTTCGCCTGGTTTTACGTTGGGGCGTTTCTGGTGGCCGTTGTCGCCTGGTCTATGCTGGGGAACGCGCAGAATATGCCGGAAACGACGCTACAGTGGAGCATTCTGATCTTCCTGGGCGTGGCGGCGTCGGGCATCGGCTACTTCATGTGGAACTATGGCGCGACCCAGGTGGATGCCGGTACGTTAGGCATCATGAACAATATGCATGTGCCTGCGGGACTGTTGGTTAATCTGGCGATCTGGCATCAACAGCCCCACTGGCCGAGTTTTATTACAGGCGCGCTTGTGATACTGGCTTCCCTGTGGGTACATCGGAAGTGGGTCGCTCCGCGCTCCGTACAAACGGCAGATGGTCGCATGCGTGGTTCCGCGCCGAGCGAATAAACGCTTCAGTCACCGCCTGACGCTGCTCGCCATCGCGCACCGCAGCGTAGAGGCGGCTCCATAAGCCGTCGCCCAGGGTTTTGGTGACGACCAGCCCCTGGCGTTCGAAACTCTCCACTACCCAGTGTGGCAGGGCGGCAATGCCCATTCTGGCGGCGACCATCTGAATCAGCAGCAGGGTGTTATCCACGTTTTTCAGTGACGGGCTGATGCCGGCGGGTTGCAGGAAATGCCGCCAGACATCCAGTCGGCTGCGCTGTACCGGATAGATCAACAGCGTCTCGCTGGCTAAATCTTCCGGCGTAATCTGCGTCTTACTGGCCAGCGGATGATCGGGCGCCAGCACCAGTCGTACTTCAAAATCGAACATCGGCGAATAGTGCAGCCCGCTGCGCGGCAGGATGTCTGATGTCATCACCAGATCCAGCTCCCCCTGTTGCAGCGCGGGCTGGGGATCAAACGTCACGCCGGATTTGAAATCCATCTCAACCTGCGGCCACCTGGCGTGGAAGTTTTCCAGCGCCGGGGTCAGCCACTGAATACAGCTATGACATTCAATCGCAATGCGTAATCGGGTCTGCTGTGGTTCGTTACAGGCCTGTAGGGCGCGGCTAATCTGCGGCAGTACCTGGTTTGCCAGTTGCAGGAGAATTTCCCCCTGTGGCGTAAAACGCAGCGGCTGACTCTTACGGACAAATAACCGGAAGCCAAGGCGCTGTTCCAGATCGCTGAACTGGTGAGACAAGGCGGATTGGGTCTGGTGCAGCGTAGCCGCCGCAGCCGCCAGCGAACCGCTATTCCGCAACGCCTGGAGCGTTTTCAGGTGTTTAATCTCGATCATGAAAGTCCTTCACTTCGGCATGAGTAAATTGCGCTTGAGGAATATACAGTACCTGCCAATTATAGATGTGTAAACATCTGGACGTCTAAAACTCGTCATATTTCGACTTGCAGATGCGTTGGCTTCCTCGCTTACCCCAGTCACTTACTTCAGTAAGCTTCTGGGGATGCGCATCGTTGCCGCCTTCCTGCAAGCCGAACTATTTAGAGTTTTTTATTCAGATTCAATGAAATAAGAGAGGAATAAACATGACAATCCGCAATCACACCCTCGGTTTTCCTCGCGTTGGCCTGCGTCGTGAGCTAAAAAAAGCGCAAGAGAGCTACTGGGCGGGCAACGCCACCCGTGAAGACCTGCTGGCAACTGGACGTGAACTGCGTGCGCGCCACTGGGATCAACAAAAGCAGGCGGGCATCGACCTGCTGCCGGTGGGCGATTTCGCCTGGTACGACCATGTTCTGACCACCAGCCTGTTGCTGGGCAATGTACCGGCTCGTCATCAGAACAGCGACGGCTCGGTGGATATCGACACTCTGTTCCGCATTGGCCGCGGTCGCGCGCCGACCGGTGAACCGGCTGCGGCGGCGGAAATGACCAAATGGTTTAACACCAACTATCACTACATGGTGCCGGAGTTTGTGAAGGGCCAGCAGTTTAAACTGACCTGGACTCAGCTTCTGGATGAAGTGGACGAAGCGCTGGCGCTGGGTCACAAGGTGAAACCGGTACTGCTGGGGCCGGTAACCTACCTGTGGCTGGGTAAAGTGAAGGGGGAGTCGTTCGACCGTCTGAGCCTGCTGAACGACATTCTGCCGGTCTACAAACAGGTACTGACCGAGCTGGCGAAACGCGGCGTTGAATGGGTACAGATTGATGAACCTGCGCTGGTGCTGGAACTGCCGCAGGAATGGCTGGATGCTTACAAGCCTGCGTATGATGCGCTGCAAGGCCAGGTGAAGCTGCTGCTGACGACCTATTTTGAAGGCGTCACGCCGAATCTGGATACCATCGCCGCGCTGCCGGTACAGGGTCTGCACGTTGATCTGGTACACGGTAAAGATGACGTTGCCGAACTGCACAAGCGTTTGCCGTCTGACTGGCTGCTGTCTGCGGGGCTGGTTAACGGTCGCAACGTCTGGCGCGCCGATCTTACGGAAAAATATGCGCAAATTAAGGACATTGTCGGCAAACGCGACCTGTGGGTGGCCTCGTCCTGCTCTCTGCTGCACAGCCCGATCGACCTGAGCGTCGAAACCCGTCTGGATGCGGAAGTGAAGAGCTGGTTTGCTTTCGCGCTGCAAAAATGCGGTGAGCTGGCGCTGCTGCGCGATGCGCTGAACAGCGGCGACACGGCAAAACTTGAAGCGTGGAGCGCGCCGATTCAGGCTCGTCGCCACTCCACCCGCGTGCACAACGCGGCGGTGGAGAAACGTCTGGCGGCGATTACCGCCCAGGACAGCCAGCGTGCCAGCCCTTATGCCGCACGTGCCCAGGCGCAGCGTAACCGTTTTAACCTGCCGTCATGGCCGACCACCACGATCGGCTCATTCCCGCAGACGACGGAAATCCGCGGCCTGCGTCTGGACTTCAAAAAGGGCAACCTTGATGCGAATCACTACCGTACCGGCATCGCTGAACACATCAAACAGGCGATCGTTGAGCAGGAGCGTTTAGGTTTAGACGTACTGGTACACGGTGAAGCCGAGCGTAACGACATGGTGGAGTACTTCGGTGAGCATCTGGATGGTTTTGTTTTCACCCAGAATGGCTGGGTGCAGAGCTATGGCTCTCGCTGCGTGAAACCGCCGGTCGTCATTGGCGATGTCAGCCGCCCGGAACCGATCACCGTGGAGTGGGCGAAATACGCGCAGTCCCTGACTGATAAACCGGTGAAAGGGATGCTGACCGGCCCGGTGACGATCCTCTGCTGGTCATTCCCGCGTGAAGATGTGAGCCGTGAAACCATCGCTAAACAGATTGCGCTGGCGCTGCGTGATGAGGTTGCCGATCTGGAAGCGGCGGGAATCGGCATCATTCAGATTGATGAACCGGCACTGCGTGAAGGGTTGCCGCTGCGTCGCAGCGACTGGGATGCTTACTTGCAATGGGGTGTGGAAGCCTTCCGTATCAACGCTGCGGTGGCGAAGGATGATACCCAGATCCATACCCACATGTGTTACTGCGAGTTCAATGACATCATGGATTCTATCGCGGCGCTGGATGCGGACGTGATTACCATTGAAACGTCGCGCTCTGATATGGAGCTGCTGGAGTCGTTCGAAGAATTTGAATACCCGAACGAAATCGGGCCGGGCGTCTACGACATTCACTCGCCGAACGTACCGAGCGTCGAGTGGATTGAAGCCCTGCTGAATAAAGCCGCTCAGCGTATTCCGGCGGAACGTCTGTGGGTGAACCCGGACTGCGGCCTGAAAACCCGCGGCTGGCCGGAAACCCGCGCCGCGCTGGCGAACATGGTTAAAGCTGCGCAGAATCTGCGTCAGGCATAATTCGCTGCTCGGGAAGTGCTAGCGCTTACCCGGGTTACAGGAAATCGCAACTGTTGTAGGCCCGGTAAGGCGTAGCCGCCACCGGGCAATTAACGTTTATTTCTTCCCGCCGTACTGCGCAAACCACTCAAGCATTCTTTGCCAGCCATCTTTCGCCGACTCTTCGTGATAGCTCGGACGATAATCCGCATTAAAAGCATGCCCTGCATCCGGGTAAACGACGATCTCCGCTTTGGCGTTTGCTGCGCGCAGCGCCTGCCGCATGGTTTCGACGGTATCCACGGGAATGCCAGTGTCCTGCCCGCCATACAGCCCCAGAACCGGCGCGTTCAGATCGGTCGCGATATCCACCGGGTGTCTGGGCGAGTTCAGGGTTTTGTCCCCGACCAGCTTTCCATACCATGCTACCGCGGCTTTTAACTGTGGATTGTGTGCTGCATACAGCCAGGTAATGCGCCCGCCCCAGCAAAAGCCGGTTATCATCAGACGATGTACATCGCCGCCGTTGCGGGAGGCCCAACTGGCGACGTGGTCCAGATCCGCCAGTACCTGAGAGTCCGGTACTTTGGCCACCAGACCGCTTAACAGCGTTGGGATATCGGCAAAATCATTCGGATCGCCTTCGCGGAAATAGAGTTCTGGTGCGATAGCCAGATACCCTTCCAGCGCCAGGCGGCGGCAAACGTCGCGAATATGTTCATGAACGCCAAAGATCTCCTGCACCACAATGACAACGGGTAACGCGCCATCGTTCACTTTTGGCCGCGCGTGCCAGGCGGGCATCTCATCACCCTGAGTAGGAATAGATGTTACGCCTGCGATAATGGCGTCATCAGGGGTGTGAACCGTTGTGGTAGCAAGGGGGGAAGCAGCAGGTGCAAAGCCAGATTGTTGTATCGTTGTCATGGTATTCTCCGTACCCTTAAGGAAATAGCGCAATGTTAAATATAGACAGCATGCAACAAATCACATTGCCTGAAACAGGCTATCTTTTGTGCAATGGTGCGCGGTATTGATATGTTTATGTGATGTAAATCACTATTTTATGGTAATTCAATGCAATTTATTTACTTCATGGTGATGAGCGTCACGAAACTATTTTTAGCTCTTCGGTAAAGTGTCTTTTTGCTTCTTCTGACAAACCCGATTCACAGAGGAGTTTTTATGTCCAAGTCTGATGTTTTTCATCTCGGCCTCACCAAAAATGATTTACAAGGGGCTACGCTGGCTATCGTCCCTGGCGACCCGGAGCGTGTGGAAAAGATCGCCGCGCTGATGGAAAAGCCGGTTAAGCTGGCATCTCATCGCGAATTCACCACCTGGCGTGCTGAGCTGGATGGTAAAGCTATCATCGTCTGCTCTACCGGTATTGGCGGCCCGTCCACCTCTATTGCGGTAGAGGAACTGGCGCAACTGGGTATTCGTACTTTCCTGCGTATCGGCACCACTGGCGCTATTCAGCCGCATATCAACGTGGGCGATGTGCTGGTCACAACCGCGTCTGTACGTCTGGACGGAGCGAGCCTGCACTTTGCGCCGATGGAGTTCCCGGCCGTCGCCGATTTTGAATGTACGACTGCGCTGGTTGAAGCGGCGAAATCCGTGGGCGCGACCACTCACGTTGGCGTTACCGCCTCTTCTGACACCTTCTATCCGGGTCAGGAACGTTACGACACCTTCTCTGGCCGCGTCGTTCGTCGTTTCAAAGGTTCTATGGAAGAGTGGCAATCGATGGGCGTCATGAACTACGAAATGGAATCCGCCACGCTGCTGACCATGTGCGCAAGCCAGGGTCTGCGTGCCGGTATGGTGGCGGGCGTTATCGTTAACCGCACTCAGCAAGAGATCCCGAATGCGGAAACGATGAAACAGACCGAAAGCCATGCGGTGAAAATTGTCGTGGAAGCAGCGCGTCGTCTGCTGTAATTCTTCCCTTCCCCACGAAAGGCCGACGCGTTCGGCCTTTTCTTTTTGCGTAGCGCCTCGCAGGAAAACCCTTTCAAACTGGACGTTTATACAGCACAATTCTATTTTGTGCGGGTAATTCCTTGATGCAGGGGGCGTGGTGGATATCACAATCATTTTGTATGCCGTGTTGGCGCTGGCGGGTGTGGGGGTAGGCTGGCTGATCGCCAGTTATCAACAGGCGCAGCATAAGGCCGAACAGCTGGCGGAACGTGAAGAGATTGTGGCGTCGCTCAGCGCTGCAAGACAGCAGGTTGCGCTAAGCGAACACTGGCGCGAGGAGTGTGAACTGCTCAATAACGAACTGCGCAATCTGCGGGACATCAACACCTCGCTGGAAGCGGATCTGCGTGAAGTCACCACGCGGCTGGAGGCCACTCAGCTGCATGCGGAAGATAAAATCCGCCAGATGATCAACAGCGAACAGCGCTTAAGCGAGCAGTTTGAGAACCTTGCCAACCGCATCTTCGAGCAGAGCAACCGCCGGGTTGATGAGCAAAACCGCCAGAGTCTGAATAGCCTGTTAACGCCGCTTCGCGAACAGCTGGATGGCTTCCGTCGCCAGGTGCAGGACAGCTTTGGTCAGGAGGCGCGTGAACGCCACACCCTGGCGCATGAGATCCGCAATCTACAACAGCTGAATGCGCAAATGACGCAGGAAGCGGTGAACCTGACGCGCGCGTTGAAAGGCGATAATAAAACCCAGGGTAACTGGGGAGAAGTAGTGCTGACGCGCGTACTTGAAGCCTCGGGTCTGCGTGAAGGTTATGAGTATGAAACCCAGGTGAGTATTGAAAATGACGCCCGCTCGCGTATGCAGCCGGATGTCATTGTGCGTCTGCCGCAAGGGAAGGATGTCGTCATCGACGCCAAAATGACGCTGGTTGCCTATGAGCGCTATTTTAACGCTGAAGATGAGTACACGCGCGAAAGCGCGTTGCAGGAGCACATCGCGTCAGTACGTAACCATATTCGCTTGCTGGGGCGCAAGGATTACCAGCAGTTGCCGGGGTTACGCACGCTCGACTATGTGCTGATGTTCATTCCTGTCGAGCCTGCGTTTTTACTGGCGCTGGACAGACAGCCCGAACTGATTACCGAAGCGCTTAAAAATAATATTATGCTGGTCAGCCCGACGACGTTGCTGGTGGCGTTGCGTACGATTGCCAACTTATGGCGCTATGAGCATCAAAGCCGTAACGCGCAGCACATCGCAGACAGAGCCAGCAAACTCTACGACAAGATGCGCTTATTTATCGATGACATGTCGTCCATCGGCCAGAGTCTGGACAAAGCGCAGGACAACTACCGGCAAGCCATGAAAAAACTCTCCTCAGGGCGTGGAAATGTGCTGGCGCAGGCGGAGGCTTTTCGTGAACTGGGGGTAGAAATCAAACGCGAGATAAATCCAGATCTGGTTGAACGTGCGACCTCGCAGGATGAAGAGTATCGTTTACGCGCGGTTCCTGAAGATCAACAGGATACGCCTTGTGCTGATGATGAGCGGGTAAATCAGCAATCGCACTAGTTCCTTCGGGGTAGCGGAGCCCGGTTGAAGGGTAGGGCAAATTGGCCCAATCTGTTACACTTCTCGAACATTTTATTGATGAGCAGGCACTGAGATGGTGGAAGATTCACAAGAAACGACGCACTTTGGCTTTCAGACCGTCGCTAAAGAGCAGAAAGCTGACATGGTGGCCCACGTTTTTCATTCTGTGGCGTCAAAGTACGATGTCATGAATGACTTGATGTCATTTGGCATTCACCGCTTGTGGAAGCGCTTCACCATCGACTGTAGCGGCGTACGTCGTGGTCAGACCGTTCTTGACCTGGCGGGCGGTACAGGCGACCTGACAGCCAAATTCTCGCGTCTGGTTGGCGAAACCGGCAACGTTATCCTGGCGGATATCAATGACTCGATGCTCAAAATGGGCCGCGAGAAGCTGCGTAACATTGGCGTGATTGGCAATGTTAAGTACGTGCAGGCCAACGCCGAAGCGCTACCTTTCCCGGATAACACATTCGATTGCATCACCATTTCGTTTGGTCTGCGTAATGTGACGGAAAAAGAGAAAGCGCTGCGCTCCATGTACCGTGTACTGAAACCGGGCGGGCGTTTGCTGGTACTTGAGTTTTCTAAACCAATTATCGAGCCGCTGAGCAAAGCGTATGACGCATATTCATTCCACATTTTGCCGCGTATTGGCTCAGTCGTGGCGAATGATGCGGACAGTTACCGCTATCTGGCGGAATCTATCCGTATGCATCCGGATCAGGACACCTTAAAAGCGATGATGCAGGACGCCGGGTTTGAAAGCGTCGATTACTACAACCTGACGGCGGGCGTTGTTGCGCTGCATCGTGGCTATAAGTTCTGACAGGAGACCGGGGATGCCTTTTACACCCTTCGTGACCGCAGGAATCGAAAATCTGCTCAATACCTTTCTGTACCGTTCACCGGCGCTGAAATCCGCCAGAGCGCGTTTGCAGGACAAGGTGCTGCGTGTGGAGCTCAAAGGATTTTCGACGCCGCTCGTATTGGTGTTCAGTGAACGCCAGGTCGATGTGCTGGGGGCATGGGAAGGCGAGGCTGATTGCACGGTCATCACACATGCCAGCGTGTTGCCTGAATTGCGCGATCGCCAGCGGCTTACCGCGCTTATTCGCAGCGGCGAGCTGGAGGTTCAGGGCGATATTCAGGTGGTACAGAATTTTGTGGCGCTGGCCGATCTGGCGGAATTCGATCCCGCAGAGCTTTTAGCGCCTTATACCGGCGATATCGCGGCGGAAGGGATCAGCAAAGTCCTGCGTGGCGGCGCTAAGTTTTTACGTCATAACATTCAGCGTCAGCAGCGTTATATCGCTGAGGCGATGACTGAAGAGTGGCGTATGGCGCCTGGGCCGCTGGAAGTGGCATGGTTTGCAGAAGAAACGGCAGCCGTTGAGCGTGCAGTAGACGCGCTGACTAAACGGCTGGAAAAACTGGAGGCCAAATGACGCCAGGTGAAGTACGGCGCCTTTATTTCATCATTCGCACCTTTTTAAGTTACGGCCTTGATGAGCTGATCCCCAAAATGCGTATCACGCTGCCGCTTCGGTTATGGCGTTACTCATTATTCTGGATGCCGAACCGGCATAAAGACAAACCGCTGGGTGAACGATTAAGGCTGGCTTTGCAGGAGCTGGGGCCGGTGTGGATCAAATTTGGTCAAATGCTTTCCACCCGTCGTGACCTTTTCCCGCCTCAGATTGCCGATCAGCTTGCGCTATTGCAGGATAAAGTCGCCCCTTTTGATGGCGCGCTGGCGAAAGCACAAATTGAAGAAGCAATGGGTGGCCTGCCTGTTGAAGAGTGGTTTGATGACTTTGACATCCAGCCATTAGCCTCTGCGTCGATTGCCCAGGTACATACCGCGCGGCTGAAGTCGAACGGTAAAGAGGTGGTGATTAAGGTTATCCGCCCGGATATTCTGCCGGTTATTAAAGCCGATTTAAAACTGATCTACCGTCTTGCCCGTTGGGTGCCGCGCCTGCTGCCGGATGGACGACGCCTTCGCCCGACCGAAGTCGTTCGCGAGTATGAAAAAACGCTGATCGATGAGCTGAATTTGCTGCGTGAATCGGCAAACGCCATCCAGCTACGGCGTAATTTCGAAAACAGCCCCATGCTGTATGTTCCCGAAGTCTATTCCGACTACTGTAGTCAGGACATGATGGTCATGGAGCGGATTTACGGCATTCCCGTTTCGGATGTGGCGACGCTGGAAAAGAACGGCACCAACATGAAGCTGCTGGCTGAGCGTGGCGTACAGGTCTTCTTTACCCAGGTGTTCCGCGACAGTTTTTTCCATGCGGATATGCACCCTGGCAATATCTTCGTCAGCTATGAGCATCCTGAAAATCCGAAATACATTGGGATTGATTGCGGCATTGTGGGGTCGCTGAACAAAGAGGATAAACGCTATCTGGCGGAGAATTTCATCGCGTTTTTTAACCGTGACTACCGCAAAGTAGCGGAACTGCATGTGGATTCAGGGTGGGTGCCACCGGATACCAATGTTGAAGAGTTTGAGTTTGCTATCCGCACCGTGTGCGAGCCTATTTTCGAAAAACCGCTGGCGGAAATCTCGTTTGGTCACGTTTTATTAAACCTTTTCAATACGGCGCGTCGATTTAACATGGAAGTCCAGCCACAGCTGGTATTGTTACAAAAGACATTGCTGTATGTTGAAGGGGTTGGACGCCAGCTCTATCCACAGTTGGATCTGTGGAAAACGGCGAAGCCGTTTCTTGAATCCTGGATTAAAGATCAGGTTGGCATTCCTGCGCTCACCAGAGCACTTAAGGAAAAAGCGCCGTTCTGGGTCGAAAAAATGCCAGAAATACCTGAACTGGTGTATGACAGTTTGCGCCAGGGCAAATATTTACAGCACAGTGTTGATAAGATTGCGCGCGAGCTTCAGGAGAATCATGTGCGTCAGGGACAATCCCGCTATTTACTGGGCATTGGCGCGACGTTGTTGTTAAGTGGGACATTCCTGCTTGTCAGCCGCCCGGAATGGGGGCTGATGCCTTGCTGGTTAATGGCCGGAGGCCTGGTCGCCTGGCTGATTGGCTGGCGTAAAACTCGCTGATTTTTTCATCGCTCAAGGCAAGTCGTGTATAATGCGACCTTAATAATTCATCATCTATCACAGAGGAACTCGTATGGGTGGTATCAGTATTTGGCAGTTGTTGATCATTGCCGTCATCGTTGTACTGCTATTTGGCACCAAAAAGCTCGGCTCCATCGGTTCCGATCTTGGCGCGTCCATTAAAGGCTTCAAAAAAGCGATGAGCGATGATGATGCGAAGCAGGATAAAACCAGTCAGGACGCTGATTTTACCGCTAAATCTATCGCTGATAAGCAAGGTGAAGCGCAAGGCGAAGCGAAGAAAGAAGACGCCAAAAGTCACGATAAAGAGCAGGTATAATTCGTGTTTGACATCGGTTTTAGCGAACTGCTGTTGGTGTTCGTGATCGGCCTCATCGTTCTGGGGCCTCAACGATTGCCGGTAGCGGTAAAAACGGTAGCGGGCTGGGTACGCGCGTTGCGATCCCTTGCGACCACGGTGCAGAATGAACTGACCCAGGAGCTGAAGCTCCAGGAGTTTCAGGACAGTCTGAAGAAGGTCGAAAAAGCGAGCCTCCAGAACCTGACTCCAGAACTGAAAGCCTCGATGGATGAACTTCGTCAGGCCGCGGAGTCGATGAAGCGTTCCTACAGCGCCAACGATCCTGAAAAAGCGAGCGATGAAGCGCATACCATCCATAATCCGGTGGTGAAGGATAACGAAGCGCAGCATGAAGGGGTTACACCTGCCGCCGCTGAAACCCAGGCCAATTCTCCTGAGCAAACACCGGAAACGGCTGATGCCGGGCAGCCTGAACAGACGGAAGCCGCTTCCGTAAACGAGATGGACGCAGAAAAGAAATCCGCCGCGACTGTTGTCGAATCCTCCCCCTCGTCGAGTGATAAATCGTAAACATGGCTGTAGATGATACCCAACCTCTTATTACGCATCTGATTGAACTGCGTAAGCGTCTGTTGAACTGCATTATTGCGGTTATTGTGATTTTTCTGGCGTTGGTCTATTTCGCCAATGACATTTATCACATGGTTGCCGCGCCGCTGATCGAACAGATGCCGCAGGGTGCGACGATGATCGCCACCGACGTGGCCTCGCCGTTTTTCACCCCTATCAAACTGACTTTCATGGTGTCGCTGATCCTGTCTGCGCCCGTGATTTTGTACCAGGTATGGGCGTTTATTGCCCCTGCGCTGTATAAGCATGAACGTCGTCTTGTCGTGCCGCTGCTGGTGTCCAGCTCGCTGCTGTTCTATATCGGTATGGCGTTCGCCTACTTTGTGGTCTTCCCGCTCGCGTTTGGTTTCCTTGCCAATACCGCGCCGCAGGGCGTACAGGTTTCTACCGATATCGCCAGTTACCTCAGCTTTGTGATGGCGTTATTTATGGCATTCGGCGTCTCTTTCGAGGTGCCCGTCGCGATTGTCCTGCTCTGCTGGATGGGGGTAACTACCCCTGAGGACTTGCGTAAGAAGCGTCCTTACGTCGTGGTTGGCGCGTTTGTCGTGGGGATGCTGCTGACGCCGCCAGATGTCTTCTCACAAACATTGCTGGCGATACCGATGTACTGCCTGTTTGAGGTTGGCGTGTTCTTCTCTCGCTTCTATGTCGGTAAACGACGTCCACGAGAAGAAGATGACGAGGCCGAGACTGAGCAGGCCGGGAAAACTGAAGAATAAACGCAACCGCCCGTCAGGGCGGTTGTTATATGGGAGGAAGCATGTTTGATATCGGCGTTAATTTAACCAGTTCGCAATTTGTGAAAGATCGCGATGACGTGGTGACGCGCGCGCTGGCGGCCGGGGTGTCGGGTATGCTTCTGACCGGAACCAATCTGCACGAAAGCCAGCAGGCGCAAAAACTGGCGCAGCGTTATGCCTGCTGCTGGTCGACGGCTGGCGTACATCCGCATGACAGCAGTCAGTGGCAATCAGAAACTGAAGACGCGATCGTCGCTCTGGCAAGACAGCCGGATGTGGTGGCGATTGGCGAATGTGGTCTGGACTTCAATCGTAATTTTTCCACGCCGCAAGAACAGGAACGTGCATTCCAGGCGCAGTTGCGCATTGCCGCTGAGTTGCAGATGCCCGTTTTTATGCACTGTCGGGATGCGCATGCGCGTTTTCTGGCGCTGCTTGAGCCGTGGCTGGATAAACTCCCGGGCGCGGTGTTGCATTGCTTTACCGGTACGCGTGAGGAGATGCAGGAGTGCATAGACAGAGGGCTTTATATCGGTATCACGGGTTGGGTCTGCGATGAACGTCGCGGTCTTGAATTGCGTGAGTTGCTGCCCTTCATCCCTGCGGAAAAACTGTTGATTGAGACCGACGCCCCCTACCTGTTGCCGCGCGATCTCACGCCTAAACCGGCTTCGCGGCGTAACGAACCGGCGCATCTGGCGCACATTCTTGCGCGCGTTGCCCACTGGCGCGGGGAAGACCCGCAATGGCTGGCGGCCACAACGGATGCCAATGTCAAAACGCTGTTTGGGATTGCCTTCTAAAGCGCGCTTAAACTTTACGAAACGCGGTGTTTTTCACGCTCTGCTTCACCTCTTTATTTAGCAGGTTAAGCAGCAGCATGGAGCGCGCTTCGCCATCCGGTTCGGTAAAAATCGCCTTCAGACCTTCAAATGCGCCTTCAGTGATAATCACGCTGTCCCCTGGGTAGGGCGTTTCGGGATCAACAACGCCTTCTGGTTTGTAGACAGAAAGCTGATGAATCACGTTGGACGGAACGGTGGCAGGGTGTGCGCCAAACCGCACGAAGTGGCTGACGCCGCGTGTGGCGTTGATCGTGGTGGTATGAATCACTTCCGGGTCGAATTCAACAAACAGATAGTTAGGAAAGAGCGGTTCGCTAACGGCGGTACGTTTGCCGCGCACCATTTTTTCCAGCGTGATCATCGGCGTCAGGCAATTTACCGCCTGTCTTTCGAGGTGTTCCTGGGCACGCTGAAGTTGCCCGCGCTTGCAGTACAGTAAATACCAGGATTGCATAATAACTCTTATCCGCTTGTCCGGGGCGCAAGCATAACAAAAGCCATGCGCTAAGTTAATTATACCCGTTGTATTTCAGGCTGCTTCTTTGTTGGCTACCTCGCCGCAACCTGAAATTCATTGAGTAGATAACCCCCGGGCTCCCCTGTACCGTCAGAGTTCACGCTAATTTAACAAAAATACAGCATCACGATGATGAACGCCGTATAATGAGGCGCTTACAAAGAGGCCACAACTGACGCCATGAAATATCACGACTTACGCGACTTCCTGACGCTGCTGGAACAGCAGGGTGAACTCAAACGCATTACGCTTGCGGTAGATCCTCATCTGGAAATGACTGAAATTGCTGACCGTACGCTGCGTGCGGGCGGGCCAGCTCTGTTGTTTGAAAATCCCAAAGGCTATGCGATGCCGGTGTTGTGCAACCTGTTTGGCACGCCCAGACGCGTCGCAATGGGTATGGGCCAGGAAGATGTCACCGCGTTGCGCGAAGTCGGCAAGCTGCTGGCGTTTCTGAAAGAGCCGGAGCCGCCGAAAGGGTTCCGTGACCTGTTTGATAAGCTGCCGCAGTTTAAGCAAGTGCTGAACATGCCGACCAAACGACTACGCGGCGCGCCGTGCCAGCAGAAAGTGTTCTCTGGCGACGACGTTGATTTACAGCGTATTCCCATCATGACCTGCTGGCCGGAAGATGCCGCGCCGCTTATTACCTGGGGGCTGACCGTGACGCGTGGCCCTCACAAAGAGCGGCAAAATCTGGGGATCTACCGTCAGCAACTGATCGGCAAAAACAAGTTGATCATGCGTTGGTTGTCGCATCGTGGCGGCGCGCTGGATTTCCAGGAGTGGTGCGCGGCGCATCCTGGCGAGCGTTTCCCGATTGCCGTGGCGCTGGGCGCCGATCCGGCCACCATTCTCGGCGCAGTGACCCCCGTACCGGATACACTGTCGGAATACGCGTTTGCAGGGCTGCTGCGTGGCACAAAGACGGAAGTGGTTAAATGTCTCTCCAGCGATCTTGAAGTACCTGCAAGTGCGGAAATCGTCCTGGAAGGTTATATTGAACCGGGCGAAATGGCGGCGGAAGGGCCGTATGGCGACCACACCGGTTATTACAATGAAGTGGATAACTTCCCGGTTTTCACCGTTACGCACATCACGCAGCGTGAAGACGCCATTTATCACTCAACTTATACCGGCCGACCGCCTGATGAACCTGCTGTGCTCGGTGTGGCGTTGAATGAAGTCTTCGTCCCGATTTTGCAAAAGCAGTTCCCGGAAATTGTTGATTTCTATCTTCCGCCGGAAGGGTGTTCTTATCGACTGGCCGTTGTAACGATGAAAAAGCAGTACGCGGGTCATGCGAAACGCGTCATGATGGGCGTTTGGTCATTTTTACGCCAGTTTATGTATACCAAATTTGTTATCGTCTGCGATGACGACGTCAACGCACGCGACTGGAATGATGTGATTTGGGCGATCACCACCCGTATGGACCCGGCGCGGGATACGGTTCTGGTAGAAAACACCCCCATTGATTATCTGGATTTTGCCTCGCCGATCTCCGGGCTAGGTTCAAAAATGGGACTGGATGCCACAAACAAATGGCCGGGCGAAACCCAACGTGAGTGGGGGCGCCCTATCAAGAAAGATCCTGAAGTGACTGCGCGTATTGACGCGATTTGGGATGAGTTGGCCATCTTTAACGACGGTAAAGGCGCCTGAGGCGCGATCGTTTTGCCCTATAGACCCGACAGAGGGAGCGCATGACAACCTTAAGCTGTAAAGTGACCTCGGTAGAAGCTATCACCGATACCGTATATCGCGTTCGTTTAGTGCCAGACGCGGCGTTTTCCTTTCGCGCTGGTCAGTATCTGATGGTCGTAATGGATGAGAGGGATAAGCGTCCGTTCTCTATGGCCTCCACGCCGGATGAGCACGGATTCATTGAGCTGCACATTGGCGCTTCGGAGCTTAATCTGTATGCGATGGCGGTGATGGATCGCATTCTGAAAGACAGAGAAATTGTCGTCGATATTCCGCATGGCGAAGCCTGGCTGCGTGATGATGAAGAACGCCCGCTGATTCTGATTGCGGGGGGAACGGGTTTCTCCTATGTCCGTTCAATTTTGCTGACGGCGCTTGCGCGTAATCCGAATCGCGATGTGACGATCTACTGGGGCGGACGTGAAGAGAAGCATCTCTACGATCTCGCTGAGCTGGAGGCGCTTTCGGTTCAACACCCGAATCTGCGCGTTGAGCCGGTGGTTGAGCAACCGGAAGAAGGCTGGCGTGGCCGCACGGGCACGGTATTAACTGCGGTATTGCAGGATCACGGTACGCTGGCGGGGCATGATATCTACATTGCCGGTCGTTTTGAGATGGCGAAAATCGCTCGTGACCTGTTCTGCAATGAGCGTAACGCGCGGGAAGATCGCCTGTTTGGCGATGCGTTTGCCTTTATCTAAGCAATAAAAAAACCCGCCCCTGACAGGCGGGAAGAACGGCAACTAAATTGTTATAGAGTGGCATTTGCGTTGTAGGCCGGATAAGACGCCTGAGCGTCGTCATCCGGCATGGTCGCCGGGGGCGCTTCGCTTGCCCGGCCTGCAATAAATAACGCTCTATGATTGAACTCGCTCAAATACTGTCGCGATACCCTGACCTAATCCGATACACATCGTCGCCAGGCCAAACTGGGCGTCTTTGCGCTCCATCAGATTCAACAGCGTGGTGCTGATGCGCGCCCCGGAACAACCCAGCGGGTGGCCCAGTGCGATCGCGCCGCCGTTGAGGTTGATCTTCTCGTCAATCTGCTCCATCAGTCCCAGATCTTTTATACACGGCAGGATCTGCGCGGCGAACGCTTCGTTCATTTCAAACAAATCGATGTCGCTGGCGGCAAGCCCTGCTTTTTTCAGCGCCAGTTTTGACGCCGGAACCGGGCCGTAACCCATAATTGAGGGATCGCAACCGACAACCGCCATTGAACGAATGCGGGCGCGTGGTTGCAGACCCAGTTCACGCGCACGGCTTTCGCTCATTACCAGCATGGCGGCTGCGCCATCGGAGAGGGCGGAAGAAGTGCCTGCGGTCACGGTGCCGCTGACCGGATCAAACGCGGGGCGCAGAGTCGACAGCGCTTCGACGGTGGTCTCCGGGCGGATGACTTCGTCGTAGCTAAACTGCTTTAGCACGCCGTCGGCGTCATGACCGCCGGTCGGGATGATCTCGTTTTTAAACGCGCCGGACTGCGTGGCTGCCCAGGCGCGGGCGTGTGAACGTGCGGCAAACGCATCCTGCATTTCACGGCTGATGCCGTGCATACGGGAAAGCATTTCTGCCGTCAGCCCCATCATCCCGGCGGCTTTGGCTACGTTGCGGCTCAGGCCGGGATGGAAATCGACGCCATGACTCATTGGCACATGGCCCATATGCTCCACGCCGCCAATCAGGCACGTCTGCGCGTCACCGGTCATGATCATCCGAGCGGCATCGTGCAGCGCCTGCATGGAGGAACCACACAGACGGTTAACGGTGACCGCCGGAACGGAGTGGGGGATTTCAGCCAGTAGCGCGGCGTTGCGGGCGATGTTAAAACCCTGCTCCAGCGTCTGTTGCACGCAGCCCCAGTAAATGTCGTCGATAGCGGTTGCTTCCAGCGCGGGATTACGCGCCAGCAGACTGCGCATTAAGTGTGCGGAGAGATCTTCTGCCCGCACGTTACGAAATGCGCCGCCCTTTGAACGGCCCATCGGGGTGCGAATTGCATCGACAATGACAACCTGTTCCATTGTGACTCCTTAAGCCGTTTTCAGGTCGCCAACCGGGCGGGCTGGCTCAACCGGGGGATAGTACGGTTCGTTATGGCGCGCTTTGTTACGCAGACCTTCCGGCACTTCATAGAGTGGGCCGAGGTGCTGATACTGCTGCGCCATATCGAGATATTTTGCGCTGCCGAGCGTATCCAGCCAGCGGAACGCGCCGCCGTGGAACGGAGGGAAGCCCAGACCGTAAACCAGCGCCATATCCGCTTCTGCCGGACTGGCGATGATGCCTTCTTCCAGACAGCGCACCACTTCGTTGACCATCGGAATCATCATGCGGGCGATAATCTCTTCGTCGCTGAAGTCGCGTTTCGGCTGGCTGACCTCTGCCAGCAGGCTGTCCACGGCTGCGTCTTCTTCTTTCTTCGGCTTGCCTTTGCTGTCTTCTTTATAGCGCCAGAAACCCAGACCGTTTTTCTGACCATAGCGGCTGGCGTCAAACAGCGCGTCGATGGCATCACGATAATCTTTCTGCATACGCTGTGGGAAACCGGCCGCCATGACTGCCTGTGCATGATGCGCGGTATCGATCCCGACCACATCCAGCAGATAAGCCGGGCCCATCGGCCAGCCAAACTGTTTCTCCATCACTTTGTCGACTTTGCGGAAATCGGCGCCGTCGCGCAGTAGCTGGCTGAAACCGGCGAAATACGGGAACAGTACGCGGTTAACAAAGAAGCCGGGGCAGTCGTTGACCACAATCGGCGTTTTGCCCATTTTGCTGGCCCAGGCGACGACTTTAGCGATGGTTTCATCCGAGCTTTTCTCGCCGCGAATGATTTCAACCAGCGGCATCCGGTGTACCGGGTTAAAGAAGTGCATGCCGCAGAAGTTTTCCGGGCGCTTCAGCGCGCTTGCCAGTTCACTAATTGGAATGGTGGACGTATTTGACGCCAGCACGGTATCCGGGCGGACGTTGTCTTCAGTCTCCGCCAGTACCGCTTTCTTCACTTTCGGGTTTTCCACTACCGCTTCGACCACTACATCAACGCGATCAAAACCGGCGTAGTTCAGCGTTGGGTGAATCGTTGAAATCACGCCCGCCAGTTTCAGGCCGTCGATCCTGCCGCGTTCCAGCTGCTTATTCAGCAGTTTCGCCGCTTCGGTCATGCCCAGCGTCAGGGATTTGTCGTTGATATCTTTCATGATCACCGGCACGCCTTTCCAGGCTGACTGGTAAGCGATACCGCCGCCCATAATACCTGCGCCCAGTACGGCTGCCTGCTTCGGTGTTTCAACGTCTTTGGTCAGCTTTTTCGCTTTACCTTTCACGAACTGATCGTTGAGGAAGATACCGACCAGCGCGCGGGCTTCATTGGTATGCGCCAGCGGGACAAAGCTTTTATTTTCCAGATTCAGGGCTTCTTCACGGCCAAAGCGTGCGGCGGCTTCGATCGTTTTCACGGCGATCATCGGGGCGGGGTAATGCTTCCCGGCCGTCTGCGCCACCATGCCTTTGGCGATGGTAAAGCTCATCGCCGCTTCAATTTTACTGAGCTTCAACGGTTCCAGCTTCGGCTGGCGTTTGGCTTTCCAGTCCAGTGAGCCGTCAATCGCCTGACGTAATACCGCTATTGCGCCATCAAGCAGTTTTTCCGGTTTCACGACACCGTCGACCAGGCCGATTTTCAGCGCCTGCTCAGCGCCAATGTCTTTCCCGGCAGCAATAATTTCCAGCGCGCTGTCAGCGCCCAGCATACGCGGCATACGGACAGAACCGCCAAAGCCCGGCATGATGCCCAGCTTCGTTTCCGGCAGGCCAATGCGCAGATCCGGCGTCACCAGACGATAATCGGTCGCCAGTACGCACTCGCAGCCGCCGCCCAGCGCATAGCCGTTGATGGCGGAAAGCGTTGGCACCGGTAAATCTTCGAGGCGATTAAAGACGCTGTTGGCAAAATGCAGCCACTGGCTTAACTGTTCTTCAGGAACAAGGAACAGCGAAAGGAATTCGGTGATATCAGCACCGACAATAAAGGCTGCTTTGTTAGAGCGCAGCAGCAGCCCTTTTAAATCTGTTTGCTTTTCCAGCACGTCCAGCGCCTGGCCGAGGCTGGCGACGGTCGCAGTGTCGAGTTTATTGACCGATCCTGGGGCATCGAACACCAGTTCGGCGATGCCATCTTCCAGCCAGTCGAGGTACAGGGTGTCGCCTTTGTAAAGCATGTCAGTCTCCTGAATCCGCAAGGTGATCTGGTCATACCAGATGAAACGAGTGTGTATTTTGTGTTAAAAAAATGCAAATGAGAGATTAAAAAAATGCCGATGCGATCACGCTCGGCAGAAATCACGCTCTCCCGGAGCGATGTGCTAAGATGCGGAGACTCGAGGTCAAAAAAACAGAAGGGTAGAAAATGGAATCACTGGCCGCACTCTATAAAAATCATATCGTTACCTTACAAGAACGGACGCGTGACGCACTGGCGCGTTTTAAGCTGGATGCGCTACTTATTCACTCCGGCGAGCTTATCAACGTCTTCCTCGACGACCATCCCTATCCGTTTAAAGTTAACCCGCAGTTTAAAGCCTGGGTACCGGTCACACAGGTTCCAAATTGCTGGTTGCTGGTCGATGGCGTGAATAAACCCAAACTGTGGTTCTACCTGCCGGTGGATTACTGGCACAACGTTGAGCCGCTGCCCACGTCGTTCTGGACCGAAGAGGTAGAGGTGATTGCCCTGCCGAAAGCCGACGGTATTGGCAGCCAGCTCCCTGCCGCGCGCGGTAATATCGGTTACATCGGTCCGGTGCCGGAGCGTGCGCTGCAACTGGATATCGCCGCCAGCAACATCAACCCGAAAGGGGTGATCGATTACCTGCATTACTACCGTGCGTACAAAACGGATTACGAACTGGCCTGTATGCGTGAAGCGCAGAAAACGGCGGTGAACGGCCATCGCGCGGCAGAAGAAGCGTTCCGTTCCGGTATGAGCGAGTTCGACATTAACCTGGCTTACCTGACCGCGACCGGCCACCGTGACACCGATGTGCCTTATAGCAATATCGTGGCGCTCAACGAGCACGCTTCGGTTCTTCATTACACCAAACTGGATCATCGCGCGCCGTCTGAAATGCGCAGCTTCCTGCTGGATGCCGGGGCGGAATATAACGGTTATGCCGCAGACCTGACGCGTACCTGGGCGGCAAACAATGACACCGATTACGCTCAGTTAATCAAAGATGTGAATGACGAACAGCTGGCGCTGATTGCGACCATGAAAGCGGGCGTCAGCTACGTGGATTATCACATTCAGTTCCATCAACGCATCGCGAAATTGCTGCGTAAGCATCAGATTGTCACCGATATCAGCGAAGAAGCGATGGTCGAGAACAATCTCACCGGGCCGTTTATGCCGCACGGTATTGGTCATCAACTGGGTCTTCAGGTTCATGATGTTGCAGGCTTTATGCAGGACGATACCGGGACGCATCTGGCCGCGCCGTCGAAATACCCTTATCTGCGCTGCACCCGCGTGCTGCAACCTCGCATGGTGTTGACCATTGAGCCGGGGATCTACTTTATCGAATCGCTGTTGGCGCCGTGGCGCGAGGGGCAATTCAGCAAGCATTTCAACTGGCAGAAAATTGAAGCGCTGAAACCGTTCGGCGGCATTCGTATTGAAGACAACGTGGTGATCCACGAAAACGGTGTTGAAAATATGACGCGGGATTTGAAACTGGCGTGATGGACAGTTGGTTAATCCCTGCGGCGCCGGTCACTGTCGAGGAAGAGATCAAAAAAAGCCGCTTCATTACGCTGCTCGCCCACACGGACGGCGTTGAAGCGGCGAAAGCCTTTGTTGATGCTGTCAGAGCGGCGCATCCAGATGCGCGTCATCATTGCGTGGCATGGGTGGCGGGCGCGCCGGATGATTCACAACAGCTGGGATTTTCTGATGATGGCGAACCGGCGGGAACGGCGGGCAAACCGATGCTTGCCCAGCTAATGGGCAGCGGCGTTGGCGAGATCACCGCTGTCGTGGTGCGTTACTATGGCGGTATTCTGCTCGGCACCGGTGGGCTGGTAAAAGCCTACGGCGGCGGCGTGAATCAGGCGTTGCGTCAGTTAACGACGCAGCGCAAGACGCCGTTAACCGAATATACTTTGCAGTGTGAGTACGGCCAACTGGCCGGAATAGAAGCATTATTAGGGCAGTTTGCCGGTCAAATCGTTACCAGCGATTATCAGGCATTCGTTCGGCTCAGGGTGGCGCTTCCTTATGCAAATGTGGATGAATTTTCAGCAAGGCTGGCGGATTTTAGCCGTGGTTCATTGCAATTGTTAGCGATTGAAGAATAATCCCACCTCATTTTGAAGAACAAAGGAAGCGGCAGAGATGCATTTTCGCGCCATTACCCGAATCGTTGGACTGTTGGTCATTTTATTTTCGGGAACAATGATCCTCCCTGGACTGGTTGCGTTGATCTACCGTGATGGGGCGGGGCGGGCATTCACGCAGACATTCTTTGTCGCACTGGTGATCGGCTCTCTGCTGTGGTGGCCCAACCGCCGGGAGAAAGGCGAGCTTAAATCCCGCGAAGGGTTTCTCATTGTGGTGCTGTTCTGGACCGTACTGGGAAGCGTGGGGGCGTTGCCGTTTATCTTCTCTGAAAGCCCGAACCTCACTATTACCGATGCTTTTTTTGAATCATTCTCCGGCTTAACGACAACGGGCGCGACGACGCTGGTGGGGCTGGACTCTTTACCGCACGCGATTCTCTTTTACCGCCAGATGCTGCAATGGTTTGGCGGGATGGGGATCATTGTGCTGGCGGTGGCGATTCTCCCTATCCTCGGCGTCGGGGGGATGCAGCTCTACCGCGCAGAAATGCCGGGGCCGTTGAAAGACAATAAAATGCGCCCGCGTATTGCGGAAACGGCAAAGACGCTATGGCTGATTTATGTGTTACTGACGGTGGCCTGCGCGCTGGCGCTATGGTTCGCCGGAATGCCCGCGTTTGACGCCATTGGGCACAGTTTTTCTACTATCGCCATTGGCGGTTTCTCTACGCACGATGCCAGCGTCGGTTATTTCGATAGCCCGACCATTAACAGCATCATGGCTATCTTCTTGCTGATCTCTGGCTGTAACTACGGTCTGCACTTCTCTTTATTAAGCGGGCGCAGCCTGAAAGTTTACTGGCGTGACCCTGAATTTCGCATGTTCATTGGCGTTCAGTTGACGCTGGTGGTGATCTGTACGCTGGTGCTGTGGTTCCACGATATCTATAACTCGGCGCTGACCACGCTCAACCAGGCGTTCTTTCAGGTCGTATCAATGGCGACAACCGCCGGGTTTACCACCGACAGCATCGCCCGCTGGCCGCTCTTTCTGCCGGTGCTGCTGTTATGCTCTGCGTTTATCGGCGGCTGTGCGGGGTCAACGGGCGGCGGGCTGAAGGTGATCCGCATTCTGCTGCTGTTCAAACAGGGGAACCGTGAACTGAAGCGTCTGGTCCATCCGAACGCGGTTTACAGTATAAAACTGGGGCACCGTGCGCTGCCGGAACGTATCCTCGAAGCGGTATGGGGATTCTTTTCTGCTTATGCCTTAGTCTTTATTGTCAGTATGCTGGCCATTATCGCGACTGGCGTGGATGACTTTTCCGCGTTTGCCTCCGTTGTGGCGACCCTTAACAACCTGGGGCCAGGGTTAGGTGTGGTTGCGGACAACTTTGCCAGCATGAACCCTGTTGCGAAATGGATTCTGATCGCCAATATGTTATTTGGTCGTCTTGAAGTCTTTACTTTGCTGGTACTTTTTACCCCTACCTTCTGGCGTGAATAATGGAGTAACACGTGAAAACATTGATTCTTTTTTCTACCCGGGACGGACAAACGCGCGAGATAGCTTCTTATCTGGCCTCGGAATTAAAGGAGTTGGGGATCTGGGCGGATGTGATTAATCTCCATCGTACTGAAGAGCTGGACTGGCAAAGTTACGATCGCGTGGTGATTGGCGCCTCTATTCGTTATGGTCATTACCATGCCGCTTTCCAGGAGTTTGTGAAGAAACACGCTACGCGCCTGAACGCGATGCCGAGTGCGTTTTATTCCGTTAACCTGGTCGCGCGTAAACCTGAAAAGCGCACACCGCAGACCAACAGCTACGCGCGCAAGTTTCTGATGAGTGCGCAGTGGCGACCCGATCTTTGCGCCGTTATTGCAGGCGCGCTTCGTTACCCTCGTTACCGCTGGTATGACCGTCTGATGATTAAGCTCATTATGAAGATGTCTGGCGGTGAAACGGATACGAGTAAAGAAGTGGTCTATACCGACTGGGAACAAGTGGCGAATTTTGCCCGCGACATCGCCCAATTAACCAACAAATCGTTGGCAAAATAAACGTAAAGAATAAAAAACACGCAGTCGGAAAATAATTTTAAATTTCCCCTTGTCAGGCCGGAATAACTCCCTATAATGCGCCTCCACTGACACGGAACAACGGCACACAGGCCGCCGGGTCAGCGGGGTTCAGCGATGAACGCCGGCAGAGAAAAGTGAAAATAAGCACTTGACTCTGAATGAGGAAAACGTATTATACGTCACCTCGCAACGGTGAGCTGAAAGCCGCGTTGCAACTGCTCTTTAACAATTTATCAGACAATCTGTGTGGGCACTCAAAGTGACATGGATTCTTAATGTCTTCGGACAATAAATGAATACCAAGTCTCTGAGTGAACACGTAATTCATTACGAAGTTTAATTCACGAGCATCAAACTTAAATTGAAGAGTTTGATCATGGCTCAGATTGAACGCTGGCGGCAGGCCTAACACATGCAAGTCGAACGGTAACAGGAAGCAGCTTGCTGCTTTGCTGACGAGTGGCGGACGGGTGAGTAATGTCTGGGAAACTGCCTGATGGAGGGGGATAACTACTGGAAACGGTAGCTAATACCGCATAACGTCGCAAGACCAAAGAGGGGGACCTTCGGGCCTCTTGCCATCAGATGTGCCCAGATGGGATTAGCTTGTTGGTGGGGTAACGGCTCACCAAGGCGACGATCCCTAGCTGGTCTGAGAGGATGACCAGCCACACTGGAACTGAGACACGGTCCAGACTCCTACGGGAGGCAGCAGTGGGGAATATTGCACAATGGGCGCAAGCCTGATGCAGCCATGCCGCGTGTATGAAGAAGGCCTTCGGGTTGTAAAGTACTTTCAGCGGGGAGGAAGGTGTTGTGGTTAATAACCACAGCAATTGACGTTACCCGCAGAAGAAGCACCGGCTAACTCCGTGCCAGCAGCCGCGGTAATACGGAGGGTGCAAGCGTTAATCGGAATTACTGGGCGTAAAGCGCACGCAGGCGGTCTGTTAAGTCAGATGTGAAATCCCCGGGCTCAACCTGGGAACTGCATCTGATACTGGCAGGCTTGAGTCTCGTAGAGGGGGGTAGAATTCCAGGTGTAGCGGTGAAATGCGTAGAGATCTGGAGGAATACCGGTGGCGAAGGCGGCCCCCTGGACGAAGACTGACGCTCAGGTGCGAAAGCGTGGGGAGCAAACAGGATTAGATACCCTGGTAGTCCACGCCGTAAACGATGTCGACTTGGAGGTTGTGCCCTTGAGGCGTGGCTTCCGGAGCTAACGCGTTAAGTCGACCGCCTGGGGAGTACGGCCGCAAGGTTAAAACTCAAATGAATTGACGGGGGCCCGCACAAGCGGTGGAGCATGTGGTTTAATTCGATGCAACGCGAAGAACCTTACCTGGTCTTGACATCCACGGAAGTTTTCAGAGATGAGAATGTGCCTTCGGGAACCGTGAGACAGGTGCTGCATGGCTGTCGTCAGCTCGTGTTGTGAAATGTTGGGTTAAGTCCCGCAACGAGCGCAACCCTTATCCTTTGTTGCCAGCGGTTAGGCCGGGAACTCAAAGGAGACTGCCAGTGATAAACTGGAGGAAGGTGGGGATGACGTCAAGTCATCATGGCCCTTACGACCAGGGCTACACACGTGCTACAATGGCATATACAAAGAGAAGCGACCTCGCGAGAGCAAGCGGACCTCATAAAGTATGTCGTAGTCCGGATTGGAGTCTGCAACTCGACTCCATGAAGTCGGAATCGCTAGTAATCGTGGATCAGAATGCCACGGTGAATACGTTCCCGGGCCTTGTACACACCGCCCGTCACACCATGGGAGTGGGTTGCAAAAGAAGTAGGTAGCTTAACCTTCGGGAGGGCGCTTACCACTTTGTGATTCATGACTGGGGTGAAGTCGTAACAAGGTAACCGTAGGGGAACCTGCGGTTGGATCACCTCCTTACCTGAAAGAACCTGCCTTTGCAGTGCCCACACAGATTGTCTGATGAAAAGAAAGAAGCAAGGCGTCTTGCGATTGAGACTTCAGTGTCCCCTTCGTCTAGAGGCCCAGGACACCGCCCTTTCACGGCGGTAACAGGGGTTCGAATCCCCTAGGGGACGCCACTTGCTGGTTCGTGAGTGAAAGTCACCTGCCTTAATATCTCAAAACTCATCTTCGGGTGACGTTTGAGATATTTGCTCTTTAAAAATCTGGATCAAGCTGAAAATTGAAACGACACACGTAAAGTGTGTATGAGTCTCTCAAATTTTCGCAACACGAAGTGTTTCACGAAACATCTTCGGGTTGTGAGGTTAAGCGACCAAGCGTACACGGTGGATGCCCTGGCAGTCAGAGGCGATGAAGGACGTGCTAATCTGCGAAAAGCGCCGGCGAGGTGATATGAACCCTTGACCCGGCGATGTCCGAATGGGGAAACCCAGTGTGATTCGTCACACTATCGTTAGCTGAATACATAGGCTAACGAGGCGAACCGGGGGAACTGAAACATCTAAGTACCCCGAGGAAAAGAAATCAACCGAGATTCCCCCAGTAGCGGCGAGCGAACGGGGAGGAGCCCAGAGCCTGAATCAGCTTGTGTGTTAGTGGAAGCGTCTGGAAAGTCGCACGGTACAGGGTGAAAGTCCCGTACACGAAAACGCACAGGCTGTGAGCTCGATGAGTAGGGCGGGACACGTGGTATCCTGTCTGAATATGGGGGGACCATCCTCCAAGGCTAAATACTCCTGACTGACCGATAGTGAACCAGTACCGTGAGGGAAAGGCGAAAAGAACCCCGGCGAGGGGAGTGAAAAAGAACCTGAAACCGTGTACGTACAAGCAGTGGGAGCCTCTTTATGGGGTGACTGCGTACCTTTTGTATAATGGGTCAGCGACTTATATTCTGTAGCAAGGTTAACCGAATAGGGGAGCCGAAGGGAAACCGAGTCTTAACTGGGCGTTAAGTTGCAGGGTATAGACCCGAAACCCGGTGATCTAGCCATGGGCAGGTTGAAGGTTGGGTAACACTAACTGGAGGACCGAACCGACTAATGTTGAAAAATTAGCGGATGACCTGTGGCTGGGGGTGAAAGGCCAATCAAACCGGGAGATAGCTGGTTCTCCCCGAAAGCTATTTAGGTAGCGCCTCGTGAACTCATCTCCGGGGGTAGAGCACTGTTTCGGCTAGGGGGCCATCCCGGCTTACCAACCCGATGCAAACTGCGAATACCGGAGAATGTTATCACGGGAGACACACGGCGGGTGCTAACGTCCGTCGTGAAGAGGGAAACAACCCAGACCGCCAGCTAAGGTCCCAAAGTCATGGTTAAGTGGGAAACGATGTGGGAAGGCCCAGACAGCCAGGATGTTGGCTTAGAAGCAGCCATCATTTAAAGAAAGCGTAATAGCTCACTGGTCGAGTCGGCCTGCGCGGAAGATGTAACGGGGCTAAACCATGCACCGAAGCTGCGGCAGCGACACTATGTGTTGTTGGGTAGGGGAGCGTTCTGTAAGCCGTTGAAGGTGTGCTGTGAGGCATGCTGGAGGTATCAGAAGTGCGAATGCTGACATAAGTAACGATAAAGCGGGTGAAAAGCCCGCTCGCCGGAAGACCAAGGGTTCCTGTCCAACGTTAATCGGGGCAGGGTGAGTCGACCCCTAAGGCGAGGCCGAAAGGCGTAGTCGATGGGAAACAGGTTAATATTCCTGTACTTGGTGTTACTGCGAAGGGGGGACGGAGAAGGCTATGTCGGCCGGGCGACGGTTGTCCCGGTTTAAGCGTGTAGGTGTGTGCTCCAGGCAAATCCGGTGCACTTTAACACTGAGGCGTGATGACGAGGCACTACGGTGCTGAAGTGACAAATGCCCTGCTTCCAGGAAAAGCCTCTAAGCATCAGGTAACACGAAATCGTACCCCAAACCGACACAGGTGGTCAGGTAGAGAATACCAAGGCGCTTGAGAGAACTCGGGTGAAGGAACTAGGCAAAATGGTGCCGTAACTTCGGGAGAAGGCACGCTGATATGTAGGTGAAGTGGTTTACCCATGGAGCTGAAATCAGTCGAAGATACCAGCTGGCTGCAACTGTTTATTAAAAACACAGCACTGTGCAAACACGAAAGTGGACGTATACGGTGTGACGCCTGCCCGGTGCCGGAAGGTTAATTGATGGGGTTATCCCTCGGGAGAAGCTCTTGATCGAAGCCCCGGTAAACGGCGGCCGTAACTATAACGGTCCTAAGGTAGCGAAATTCCTTGTCGGGTAAGTTCCGACCTGCACGAATGGCGTAATGATGGCCAGGCTGTCTCCACCCGAGACTCAGTGAAATTGAACTCGCTGTGAAGATGCAGTGTACCCGCGGCAAGACGGAAAGACCCCGTGAACCTTTACTATAGCTTGACACTGAACACTGGTCCTTGATGTGTAGGATAGGTGGGAGGCTTTGAAGTGTGGACGCCAGTCTGCATGGAGCCGCCCTTGAAATACCACCCTTTAATGGCTGGTGTTCTAACGTGGGCCCGTAATCCGGGTTGCGGACAGTGTCTGGTGGGTAGTTTGACTGGGGCGGTCTCCTCCTAAAGAGTAACGGAGGAGCACGAAGGTCAGCTAATCCTGGTCGGACATCAGGAGGTTAGTGCAATGGCATAAGCTGGCTTGACTGCGAGCGTGACGGCGCGAGCAGGTGCGAAAGCAGGTCATAGTGATCCGGTGGTTCTGAATGGAAGGGCCATCGCTCAACGGATAAAAGGTACTCCGGGGATAACAGGCTGATACCGCCCAAGAGTTCATATCGACGGCGGTGTTTGGCACCTCGATGTCGGCTCATCACATCCTGGGGCTGAAGTAGGTCCCAAGGGTATGGCTGTTCGCCATTTAAAGTGGTACGCGAGCTGGGTTTAGAACGTCGTGAGACAGTTCGGTCCCTATCTGCCGTGGGCGCTGGAGAACTGAGGGGGGCTGCTCCTAGTACGAGAGGACCGGAGTGGACGCATCACTGGTGTTCGGGTTGTCATGCCAATGGCACTGCCCGGTAGCTAAATGCGGAAGAGATAAGTGCTGAAAGCATCTAAGCACGAAACTTGCCCCGAGATGAGTTCTCCCTGACTCCTTGAGAGTCCTGAAGGAACGTTGAAGACGACGACGTTGATAGGCCGGGTGTGTAAGCGCAGCGATGCGTTGAGCTAACCGGTACTAATGAACCGTGAGGCTTAACCTTACAACGCCGAAGATGTTTTGGCGATTTGAGAGACGATTTTCAGCTTTGATTACAGATTTTGCGAAAACGAAAGATTTTACGCTGAGCCAAGGCGGCAAGCGAAGGAAAGGAAGGAGCATACACAGGTATGTGACTGAGTTTACGAGCGCAGCCAACGCAGTATCAGGGTAAAAGATTCGTTTTAAGGGCACAAAGAATTTGCCTGGCGGCCGTAGCGCGGTGGTCCCACCTGACCCCATGCCGAACTCAGAAGTGAAACGCCGTAGCGCCGATGGTAGTGTGGGGTCTCCCCATGCGAGAGTAGGGAACTGCCAGGCATTAATTAAAGTGAAGAGGCCATCCTGAGGGATGGCCTTTTTGCGTTCATGCGCCCGGGGGCAGCCGGATGACTATTCCCTCCGTATACTCCTAAATCGTTTTCCTGCTAACTAAAATATCGATCTCTGTCACAAAATAAATAATAACAATTATATAACATTTCATTCACTAAAAAAGACAGTGAAAAGCACCGACGAGCTCGGGTGGATCTTTGGCGGGAGTATATTTCTAATGACTGAAAGCAGTGTAACTGTAAACGGGTCGCTGGCAAGCAGTGACACCCGTCGTCGCGTATGGGCAATTGTAGGGGCATCATCAGGGAATCTGGTCGAGTGGTTTGATTTCTATGTCTATTCCTTCTGCTCTCTCTACTTTGCGCACATCTTTTTTCCTTCGGGAAATACCACCACTCAGCTTTTACAGACCGCCGGAGTTTTCGCCGCAGGCTTCCTGATGCGTCCCATTGGCGGCTGGCTTTTTGGTCGGATTGCCGATAAGCATGGTCGTAAGAAATCAATGCTTCTCTCTGTTTGCATGATGTGTATGGGCTCGTTAGTCATTGCCTGCCTGCCAGGGTATGCCACGATCGGCACCTGGGCTCCGGCTCTTCTGCTGTTGGCTCGTCTGTTTCAGGGGCTGTCTGTTGGAGGAGAATACGGAACCAGCGCGACCTATATGAGTGAGGTGGCTGTTGAAGGCCGCAAAGGTTTTTACGCATCGTTCCAGTATGTCACTCTGATCGGTGGTCAGTTACTGGCACTGCTGGTTGTGGTTATCTTGCAGCAAACGCTGGAGGAATCTTCCCTCAGAGAATGGGGATGGCGTATTCCTTTTGCATTGGGTGCCGTACTGGCCGTTGTCGCGCTTTGGTTGCGTCGACAGTTGGATGAAACCTCAAAACAAGAAACCCGCGCGCTGAAAGAGGCTGGATCGCTCAAAGGACTATGGCGTAACCGTAAAGCGTTTATCATGGTACTGGGATTTACCGCTGCGGGTTCGCTGTGTTTCTATACCTTCACAACCTATATGCAGAAGTATCTGGTGAATACCGCCGGTATGCATGCCAATGTCGCCAGCGGAATCATGACGGCAGCACTGTTTGTCTACATGATAATTCAACCCCTGTTTGGCGCTCTCTCAGATAAAATCGGCCGACGGACATCAATGCTCTGCTTTGGCGCTCTGGCTGCGCTATTTACCGTACCTATTCTGTCAGCATTACAGAATGTCACTTCACCTTACGCAGCCTTTGGGTTGGTGATGTGCGCCCTGTTGATCGTGAGTTTCTACACCTCAATCAGTGGGATCCTGAAGGCGGAAATGTTTCCTGCCCAGGTGCGGGCATTGGGGGTAGGGCTTTCCTATGCGGTGGCGAATGCGCTGTTCGGCGGCTCTGCGGAATATGTTGCGCTGTCTCTGAAGTCCGTTGGTATGGAGACATCATTCTTCTGGTATGTGACCATTATGGCTATCGTGGCATTTTTGGTGTCGCTGATGCTGCACCGCAAGGGAAAAGGGTTACGTCTCTAGTTCCGCGCCATTTGCCAGACGGCGTAACCTGTGGTTGCGCCTGCGACATCCCAGGCGAAATCTTTCCAGCTCCAGCCGCTCCCTCCGGGGCGGCTGTCCCACATCTCTTTTGACGCACCGAGACTAATGGAGAACAGCAGCCCAACGGTTGCACTGCGATCGTGGCTCATTCCCTGATGCCGGGCATACTCATTCCCGGCGGCGGAAAGCATGGCTGATGTAATGAAGTGTTGCGCTTTATCCTGCCCGCTCCAGCTGTCATTGGACATATGGCTACAGCCTGAGAGCAACAACATGCCAAAAAGTATAAGGAAACGCACCGTGACCCTCACAGGAAAAACCCCGTCGCAGGGACGGGGCTTTTTGATTTACAGAATACGGCTGATTAATCTGTCGATTCGAATACGACGGAGTCTGCGAATGAGCTTACGGACTTTGACCGGATAGTCAGCGATGCTTTGTAGATCGCGGTAATGCTTAACAACCGTGGTGTGAGTGCGGATAAGCTCCAGCTCTTTCTCTCTCTGGGGAGCAAGTTCCTGTTTTGGATCGTGAATCAGAATTGCGTTTTCCAGATCCAGACGCCATGCTCGCGGGTTAAGGTTGTTCCCGGTGAGCAGCATCCACTTATCATCAACCCACATTCCTTTCAGGTGATAAGTATTGTCGTCATCTTTCCACAAACGCACTACGAGCTGATCGGTGTTGACGTAATACTGTAAACGGCTGAGGAAGCGACGTAGGTTAATCTCGTAGAGATAGGGAAGCGCGCCGATGATTTTAAACGGTTCATCCTCAGGGATATAAAAGTCGTTGGCGGTTTTATCACCCACGATAATCTCAACCTTTTTCCCTTCGCGCAGCAGTTGGATGATGTTGCGAACCAGCAGCGCAGGCAAGTTGAAATAAGGTGTGCAAATTGTGAGCTTATGCTCTGCGCAGGGCATAAGATGGAAAATGGTCTTGTTCAGCAGGCTCGATTTTCCCAGCCCAACCAGTGGCGTAACGGAAAGTTGCTCGTTGTCGGCATCGCCCTGGAAATGGTATGACGCATCGCGCAATTCCTGGCGATACAAACGAATGTCGTTTTTAATCTCCGGGCTTTTCGGACGCTGGGCACTGTCCAGGCGATTTACGCCGCGACCGTTAAGCAGATTCTGCGTGACCCACTCATACATGATGTCGGCCATCTTTGCATTACGAATCAACTGGTAACGATCATAACGATATTTATCATGCTGATGCAGATAGACGTCGTTCAGGCTGGCGCCGCTGTAAAGGACGCTATCATCAATGATAAAGCCTTTAAAATGCAGTACGCCAAGCGCTTCACGCGTGTTAATCGGCACGCCGTAGACAGGAATATCGATGCCTGGGTTTTCTTGCGCCATTCGGCAATACCAGTCAGCGTTAGTATTGGACGCGGCTGCGCCAATACGTCCACGCTGAGCGCGATGCCAGTCGACAAGTACCCGAACATCCAGCTCAGGACGCTGCCGTTTAGCCTCATAGAGCGCGTCGAGTATGCCCTTGCCGCCGTCATCCTGTTCAAGATACAGGGCAATAATGCAAATACGCTGCGTCGCGCTGGCTATCTTCTCCAGCAGAGTCTCCCTGAAATTAGCGGGAGCATAAAAGAAATCTACATCATCAACTGGCTGAGAGATCTTAGGTAGTTGGGCAAGGTGTTGTTGATGTTTATTACGCTTAAATTTTGACAACATCACAGTGCATTTCTTCTCTGTTCATTGAAGGGTCCTCTGTGCTATGCAGACGACATAAGCGAGCAATGATAACACCAGTACCCGTTAAAGTGGTCAACATTTCCAGTACCTTACTCACGATTCCTCGTATTGGGCCAGATTCAGCGTCAGCCCAACAATCCCCTCTTCGAGCTGGATATCAACATCAAACCCGAGCTTTCGGGCCAGTGCCACCATGCCGCGATTGTTTGGCATCGTAATGCCATTCAGGCGTCTCAGTCCGTGATCTCGGGTATAAGCAATCAATTTTTCCATTAATCGCCGGCCTAATCCTAACCCTTTGAGATCTGAGCGAACCAGCACGGCAAATTCCGCATCAATGTTATCCGGGTCGGAGATCGCGCGCGTTACCCCGAGGATCTCTTCAGTTTGATCAATACGGCGCACGGCAACAAATGCCATTTCCCGATCGTAGTCGATCTGCGTCATGTTGGCTAAATCTTCATGAGTAAATTCATTGATCTCGCTAAAATAACGGTAATACAAATCCTCTTTTGTCACCTGAGAAATGAACTGCTGTAGATAAGGCTCATCTTCCGGCAGGATAGGGCGAAACAGGCAACGTTCGCCGTTTTTCATCTCAACCCACTCTTCAAGCTGCTGCGGATAGGGGCGAATAGCGAGTCGGCTCTCGTTGTCGCCATCATAAGGGGCGATATCCAGCGTGACGTCCAGCGCGGTAAACTCGCCAGCAGAAGCCAGCAGGGGATGGATATCCAGACGCTGAATTTCCGGGCAATCGACAATCAGGTTCGAGACCTGTACCAGCAGCTGGCTTAACCCTGTGATATCCAGCGGGCGTAGCGCGCTCCGGCCACGAATTTTTTTACTTTTGATTCCCTGAATAACCAAATAGCGCGCCAGATTCATGTTTAACGGCGGCAGCGCGACGACGGCCTGCTCTTCGGGTCGCCACTCTACGCCGCCTTCGCCAAGCATAATCAGCGGCCCAAAGACCGGGTCGTGTTCGACGACGACGCGAAGTTCCTGCGCGCCGGCACGGTTCGCCATACTCTGGACTAACAGACCGTGAATGCGCGCCTGAGGCCAGGCCATTTTTACACGATCGAAAATGGCATTCGCGGCTTGCTGAACTTCCGTTGCCGTGCGCAGATAGAGCATTACCCCCTGAACTTCCGATTTATGCGGAATATCTGGCGAACGCAGTTTTAACGCTACCGGGTAGCCAATTTGCTCGGCGATATGCACTGCTTCCGCGCTGTCGCCAGCAATCCAGGTGGGGAGCGTGTGTAACCCATACGCCTGCAAGATAGGCTGAACTTCATGGGTATCCAGCGATGTTGCGCCCTCTGCAATCGCCTGCTGTAACAGGTTATGCGCTTGAGCCGTGTCTGAGGTCAGGTTGCCCGGCAACACCGGGGTTTCCCGTAATTGCTTCTGGTTACGCCGGTATTCCACCATGTGCATAAAGGCAGTGATGGTGCCTTCCGGTGTTCGATAGGTAGGTAATCCCGCTTCACTGAACATTTTGCGGGCTTCCTGAGAGGAAAACTCGCCGCACCAGTTGGTGAGTAAGGTGACGAATTTCCCTCTGGGATGATGTTTTACCGCTTCAATGAGCGCGTGTGCGCTCTCGGTGCCTGGTGCGGCGGCGCTGGGTGAGTGGATCACCATCAGCGCATCAAAATCCTGGCTGGCGAGTAAGATATTCAGCGTTTTGACATAGTGTTCACAGCTGGCATCATCACGCAAATCCAGCGGGTTGGCGATATCGACGTGAGCAGGTAGCGCTTCGCTTAGCTTAAGGCGGGTCTCTTCGCTCAGGGTGGCGAGCTTGCCGTTGCGCGACCACAGCTCATCCAGCGCCAGCGCGGCGGGCGCAGCGCCATTGCTGATGATCATCAACCTGTCGCCACGTAATGGCCGCATATGGCTCAGCGTTTCGACCGCCGAGAAGAGTTCGTGAGTATCCTGCACGCGTAAAAGCCCCGCACGCTGGATGGCGGCATCCCATGCCGGGTCCATGCCGACACTGGTATTTAACAAACGTTGCGCCGCCGGGCTGCGACCGCTTTTAATCACCAGAATGGGTTTATTTCGCGATGCGCTACGGGCGGCGGAGACAAAGCGCCGCGCGTCGCTCAGATGTTCGAGATAGAGCAAAATGGCGCTGGTTTTACTGTCGCGCGCCAGATAATCCAGCAGTTCATCAACATCAATGTCCAGACTGTCGCCAAGCGCGATAAAATAAGAAAAGCCCATCTCCCGCTGTTGCGCCCAGTCGAGAATCGTATTGGAGACGGCGGCGGATTGCGAAATAAACGCGAGTTTTCCACGCTTGATCGGAACCGGAGAAAAACTGGCGTTAAGCCCTTGCCAGGGGGCGAGTAAACCCAGGCTGTTTGGGCCGAGTAGTCGCATTTTATAGCGTTGGGCACATGCCAGAAGTTCAGCGTGCTGCGCTGCGGGCGCCGACAAAATAATGCAGGTTTTACAGCCTTTTTCCCCCAGCGCCTCCAGCAACGCGATATTACGGCTGGCGTTGGTGCACAGAACGGCGAGATCCGGTGTAAAAGGCAAACTGGCGATGTCGGGCCAGGCCAGGACGCCTAAGACGGCTTTCCATGCGGGCGTTACAGGTAATACCGGGCCATTAAAGCCTCCTGCCAGCAGGTTACGCATCATCAGGTAACCTGCGCGATTGGGCTTCATCGACGCCCCTAGCACCGCTATCGACTTTGGTCGCAGTAGTGCTTCCAGTCCTCTCTGACTCATGCCGGTCTCCCTTACGCAGAAGTGACCGAATGATTTTAAACGCTTTCTGCTGTTTCTGTTGTGACGCTTCCCTGATGTTGCGTTTTTCCTGCCAGATAGCGCGTTTTAAAGCGTGAGAAGTGATCGCCTAAATGGGTTGCCGCGGCCGTGTCGCCCGCCAGATCCAGCAGCGCTATTGCCACTTCGGCAGTGCAATACTGCCCTTCGGCATGAACTTCTCGCAGGTGGTAGGCGGAAAGACGCGATAAATCAACGGAAATAACCGGCAGGTTATCGAGATAAGGGCTTTTACGGAACATTTTGCGCGCTTCCGGCCAGGTGCCGTCGAGCATGATAAACAGCGGTGGTTTTCCGGCTGGTGGCGTGAAAATAACCTCGCGTTCTTCCCCGGCATAGGAGGCGGGGAATACGACCATCGGCTGATAATCCAGGTTGTTAACCAGATCGAGCAGCGCCTGCGGCGGTTCGGTACGCGACCATTGAAAGGCCGTTGTATCCGGCAGAATATCGGCAATCAGACGCCCCGTATTGCTGGGTTTCATTGGCTCGGTATCAAACATCACCAGACAAAAACGGCTTGTCGCCTGAGAAGGCGAGAGCGTATCGCACAGGCAGAGTTTCAACGGGAGCAGACAGCGCTGACAGCGACGAATGCGGTTTCCTCTGGCAAGAAAAGGACGCGTGGCGCGTGCGAGGCGTTCGGCGCGTAACTGGAGAACAGCGTTATCAGTCATGGAAGAATACAGTGAAAAACGCTATTGTCGCAGAGGTGAAAACGGGGCACAAGATGCGCCCCGTGGAGATTACAGCGATTCGTTCAGCCAGCTGTCAAATGGCGCTTTAGGAACTGCGCCATTTAACATGTCGATGACTTCGCCGTTCTTAAAGATCATGATGGTCGGGATGCTTCGGATACCGAAACGGGCGCTGAGTTCACGTTCCGCTTCTGTGTTAACTTTCACAAAACGCACCTTACCGCTGCGCTCTTCCGCGATATCTTCAAAAATCGGGGCAAAGTTACGGCATGGGCCGCACCACGGCGCCCAGAAATCGACCACCACAGGGAGATCGTCTTTCAGCAGCTTATCCAGCGTTTCACCGGTCGCATTAATCACCTCTCCATCGAACAGGTCGTGACCACAGCGTCCACATTTTGCCGCATCCTGAATACGATCATCGGGAATGCGGTTGATTGCCTGGCAGCTGGTACAAACGGTATTCATAACTAACCTCTGGATGAGTAGGGTAGACTTTTCCGGCAATCACGCCGATATGTTTCCAATATGTTACATATTATCGATGAGACTGTTTTAAACAACAATGTGTTTTATTCAATGAGTACAATAGTCATTAGCTTTTAAATGAAATAATGGCTAACCGGGTGCACATCGGGTAATCTTCGCGCTTCGCGCAGCGCTGGTGGAGAAAAGCATGAACGATGAATTAAAGAACAAAAGCGGCAAGGTCAAAGTGATGTATGTCCGCAGTGATGATGACTCTGATAAACGCACCCATAACCCGCGTACCGGGAAAGGGGGAGGTCGTCCAGGAAAGTCTCGTACTGACGGTGGCCGTCGCCCCGCCCGCGATGCTCGTGATGAAAGAAGCGGTCAGATTCGCGATCGTAAGCGTGAAGACTCACCGTGGCGTACCGTTTCCCGTGCGCCAGGCGATGACACGCCTGAGAAAGCCGATCACGGTGGAATCAGCGGTAAAAGTTTTATCGACCCTGAAGTTTTACGTCGTCAGCGTGCGGAAGAGACCCGTGTCTACGGCGAAAACGCCTGTCAGGCCCTGTTCCAGAGTCGCCCGGATGCGATTGTCCGCGCATGGTTCATTCAGAGCGTGACCCCTCGCTTTAAAGAAGCGTTACGCTGGATGGCGGCTAACCGCAAAGCGTACCACGTTGTGGATGAAGCTGAACTGGCGAAAGCCTCTGGAACTGAGCACCACGGCGGCGTTTGTTTCCTGATTAAAAAGCGTAACGGTACGACCGTTAAGCAGTGGGTAAGCCAGGCGGACGCGCAGGATTGCGTGCTGGCGCTGGAAGATGTGGCTAACCCGCACAACCTTGGCGGCATGATGCGTAGCTGTGCGCACTTTGGCGTAAAAGGCGTGGTGGTACAGGACGCGGCGCTTCTTGAATCCGGTGCGGCGATCCGTACGGCAGAAGGCGGCGCAGAGCATGTTCAGCCGATCACGGGCGACAGCATTGTGGATGTGCTGGATGATTTCCGTCAGGCGGGTTATACGATCGTCACCACGTCCAGCGATCAGGGCAAACCGTTGTTTAGTACGGCGCTGCCAGCGAAAATGGTGCTGGTGTTAGGGCGTGAGCTGGAGTCCCTGCCGGAAGCCGCGCGTGAACCTGGCGATCTGTGCGTGAAAATTGATGGCACCGGAAATGTTGAAAACCTCAACGTCTCTGTCGCAACCGGCGTATTGCTGGGCGAATGGTGGCGTCAGAATAAAGCATAATCAGGTGTAAGTGCCTGATGGCGCTGCGCTTATCAGGCCTACGGCAATGATTCGTAGGCCGGGTACTCGGCGTAAGCGCCTGATGGCGCTGCGCTTATCCGGGCCTGCGGTAATGATTCGTAGGCCGGGTAAGGCGAAGCCGCCACCCGGCGCAAAGCAAAAACTTATTCGCTCTCTGCCGGTAATACCGGCATCCAGTCAATCGGCTTCTCGCCGTGCTGCTCCAGCCATTGATTCGCCAATACAAAATGGTTACAGCCAAAGAATCCCCGATGTGCCGACAACGGCGACGGATGCGGCGCTCTCAACACGTAATGGCGCTGGCGATCGATAATCGCCCCTTTCTTTTGTGCGTGCGAACCCCAGAGTAAAAAGACGACCCCTTCACGATGTTCGTTAACAAGGCTGATCACTTTGTCTGTAAAGGTTTCCCATCCCAGACTGGCGTGAGAATGCGCCTGGCCTGCGCGGACGGTCAGCACGGTATTTAATAACAATACCCCCTGACGCGCCCAGCTCTCCAGATACCCATGAGCCGGGCGGGTAAAGCCCGGTATGGACGTTTCCAGTTCTTTATACATGTTCAGCAGAGAAGGCGGTGTGGCAATACCCGGACGAACAGAAAACGCCAGACCATGCGCCTGCCCAGGGCCGTGATAAGGGTCTTGCCCCAGAATCACCACTTTGACATTACCGAGTTCAGTGAAGCGAAACGCGTTAAATACATCCTTCTGTGGAGGATAGACTGTCATTCCTGACTGACGTTCGCCCGCAACGGTATGGAGTGTGTTAACAAAATAGGGCTGCTGCTTCTCATCTGCCAGCACATCGTGCCAGGTTAAATCGGTGGCCATCTCGCTCTCCTGCGAATTTTTCAATTTGCATAGCTTAACTGCTTCTTTCTATGGTGCAAAATCGCGTGCGTCACAAACCCGGCTACCCCTTAAAGATAGTTGAAAATTTATGTAAAAAGTTTATGTGTGGATATGGCGTAAGTTGATGTAAAACAATAAATTCCATGCAACACCCTCTTTGTGGTGTGGTTTTTGTTGATTTAAATCAAAGAATCAAGGGTGTGTGAGGGGTATATATACACTCAAGCAACAATGGTTTTACCAATTGGCCGCTAACAGGCCGATCATAATCAAACACTTTTGCCGGGGAGGCATCACATGATTACAGGTATCCAGATTACTAAAGCCGCTAACGACGACCTGCTGAATTCTTTCTGGTTGCTGGACAGCGAAAAAGGCGAAGCACGTTGCATCGCGGCGAAAGCTGGTTTTGCCGAAGATGAAGTGGTTGCAGTGAACAAACTGGGTGAAATCGAATACCGTGAAATTCCGATGGAAGTAAAACCGGAAGTTCGCGTTGAAGGCGGTCAGCACCTGAACGTTAACGTTCTGCGTCGCGAAACGCTGGAAGATGCCGTTAAGCACCCGGAAAAATATCCGCAGCTGACCATCCGTGTTTCTGGCTATGCCGTGCGTTTTAACTCCCTGACGCCGGAACAGCAGCGCGACGTTATCGCTCGTACCTTTACTGAAAGCCTGTAAGGCTGACTGATAACATAAAAACGCCGGGTTAGCCCCGGCGTTTTTTTACTCTTCGTTGGACTGCTTCTGCGCGTCCGTACCCGTACCAGCAGGCTTGCGGCGTTTACCAATGTTTTTGGTATCACGGTGACGTTTCTTCACGCGCGGCTTCTCTTTTTCTTGTTTTTTCTTCTCAGCACGTTTAGCCAGCACTTTCTTGGACGGCTTGCCGGTCAGTTTTTCGCTCGGCGCACGAGTGGTTGGACGCAATTCATCAATGACGCGTGCTTTCAGCGTCTCTTCAATATAGCGACCCACTTTTCCCAGCAGCAGATGGTCATGCGCTTCTACCAGGGAAATCGCCGTTCCTTTACGCCCTGCACGTCCGGTACGGCCGATACGGTGCAGATAGGTATCGCTGCTGCGTGGCATATCGAAGTTAAAAACATGGCTTACATCAGGGATATCAATCCCGCGAGCGGCGACGTCGGTTGCGATCAGCACGTTCACGCGGCCATCGGTCAGACGTTTGATCGCTTCGTTACGCTTACCCTGTACCATCTCGCCTTCGAGATAGCAGTTATTGATGCCTGCTTCGCGCAGCCAGCCTGCCAGCTCATGTACACGCTCACGTTTACGCACGAAGACGATAGAACGGGTGGCTTCAGGTTGTTTTAACAGGTGTACCAGCAAAGCGGTTTTGTGCTGAATGTCATCGGCACGGTAGTACCATTGATGAATCTTTTTGCGTTCGCGGGTAGACGGGGTCGCTGAGACCTCGACCGGATCTTCCAGCAGACGTTCAGCAAAATCGTTAATCGCGCCGCCTTCCAGCGTAGCGGAGAACAGCATGGTCTGTTTGCGCCAGCGGGTTTCACCTGCGATATGCTCGATATCCTGGGCGAAGCCCATGTCCAGCATACGGTCGGCTTCATCAAGAATCAGCGTTTCAACCGCGCGGCAGTCAAAGTTTTCTTCTTTAATATATTGCAGCAGGCGACCCGTGGTGGCGACCACAATATCCTGGTTCTCGCTGAACACCTCGGCATGGTTCATATAAGCCACGCCGCCGGTGATTGTCGCAATATCCAGATGGGTGTGTTTCGCCAGTTCACGGGCGTGATCGGCAACCTGCATCGCCAGTTCGCGGGTCGGCGTAAGGATCAGAATACGCGGCGGACCGGATTTTTTACGCGGGAAGTCGAGCAGGTGCTGCAACGCTGGCAGCAGGTATGCCGCCGTTTTACCGGTGCCTGTCGGCGCAGAACCGAGTACATCACGCCCATCGAGCGCAGGCGGAATGGCGGCAGCCTGAATGGCGGTCGGGCGAGTAAAGCCTTTATCCTGGAGGGCATCCAGCAGGCTTTCATCGAGTTCAAGTTCGGAAAAAGTCGTTACAGTCATGTTCTACCTCTGTGTGGGGCGCTGATTATAGACGTTACGGCTGCAATCTTCATCTGTTTGTATGGATATCGCTTCTCAGGTATTGTTTTCACCCTACGCTATTGCCGTTTTTCCAGGAAGGTTGTTCTTTCATGTCCCAGTCTACATCCACACTTCGTCGTAATGGATTTACCTTTAAGCAGTTTTTCGTGGCGCACGATCGCTGCGCGATGAAAGTCGGTACTGATGGTATTTTATTGGGAGCATGGGCACCAGTCGCAGGCGTAACGCGGATCCTCGATATTGGTACCGGCAGCGGTCTGTTGGCGCTGATGCTGGCGCAGCGTACCGACGAAAGCGTCACCATTGATGCCGTTGAGCTGGACAGCGAAGCGGCGACGCAGGCGCAGGAGAATATCGCCCACTCACCGTGGCCGCAGCGGATAACGGTGCATACGGAAGATGTCCGGCAGTGGGTGCCGCGCCAGACCGCGCGCTTTGATCTTATCATCAGTAACCCGCCTTATTATGAACAAGGGGTGGAATGCGCAACGCCGCAGCGAGAGCAGGCGCGTTATACCACCACGCTCGATCACGAAGCGTTACTTACCACCGCGGCTGAATGTATTACGGAAGAGGGATTCTTCTGCGTGGTGCTGCCGGAACAGACTGGCAACACCTTCACGCAGCAGGCGTTAAGTATGGGCTGGCATTTGCGTTTACGTACCGACGTAGCCGAAACGGAGTCGCGATTGCCTCATCGGGTACTGTTGGCATTTTCCCCGCGAACGGGGGAATGCTTTAGCGATCGCCTGGTGATTCGTGGGCCAGACCAGCTTTACTCTGAAGGGTACACGGCGCTGACCCAGGCGTTTTATTTGTTCATGTAAGCGTTGAGCGGCGAAAGCACCGACGGGCCGGATTCCGGCAGCAATGCGGGGTAATCCAGCGTATAGTGCAGGCCACGGCTCTCTTTACGCATCATCGCGCAGCGCACAATCAGTTCCGCGACCTGCACCAGGTTGCGCAGCTCCAGCAGATTATTCGATACGCGGAAGTTAGCGTAATATTCGTCGATTTCCTGTTGCAGCATCGTAATGCGTCGCAGGGCGCGCTCCAGACGTTTGGTGGTGCGCACAATGCCGACATAGTCCCACATAAACAGACGTAGCTCATGCCAGTTATGCTGGATCACGACCAGCTCATCCGGGTTTTCAACGCGACTTTCATCCCAGGCCGGAAGCGTACTAACGCTACGGGCATACGGCATACGTCTGTCGATATCCTCTGCCGCTGACCAGCCATACACCAGACACTCCAACAGAGAATTGGACGCCATGCGATTCGCGCCGTGCAGGCCGGTATAGCTTACTTCGCCAATGGCATACAGACCGTCCACATCGGTTCGGCCAAAATCGTCGACCATCACGCCGCCGCAGGTGTAGTGGGCGGCAGGTACGACCGGAACCGGCTCTTTAGTCAGATCGATTCCCAACCCCAGCAATTTTTCATAAATCATTGGGAAGTGCTGACGCACAAACGCTTCCGGTTTATGGCTGATGTCGAGGAACATGCAGTCTGCGCCGAGACGCTTCATTTCGTGGTCAATGGCGCGGGCGACGATATCGCGCGGAGCCAGTTCGCCACGCTCATCAACATCAGGCATAAAGCGCGTGCCGTCCGGGCGCTTGAGATGCGCCCCTTCGCCACGCAGCGCTTCCGTCAGCAGAAAGTTTCGTGCCTGAGGATGGTACAGCGCGGTAGGGTGGAACTGATTAAATTCAAGATTCGCGACGCGGCACCCGGCGCGCCAGGCCATTGCGATACCGTCGCCGGAAGAGATATCCGGGTTGGTGGTGTACTGATACACTTTCGATGCCCCGCCTGTCGCCAGAACGACTGACTTCGCGTGGCATGTTTCGACCGACTCTTTATTCCGATTCCAGATCCAGGCACCGACGACGCGGCGTGTTCCTGGCAGGCCGATTTTATCGGAGATGATCAGATCGACGGCGTTACTCCGCTCCAGTACGCGAATATTCGGATGGTTCTGTGCCTTGCTGACCAGGGTGGTTTCCACTTCTTTACCAGTGGCGTCAGCCGCATGCAGGATACGGCGATGACTATGGCCGCCTTCACGGGTCAGATGGTAGCTCTCTTCCCCGTTCGGTTGCACCTGGGTGTCAAATAATACCCCCTGATCGATAAGCCACTGTACGCAAGAGCGGGCATTGCTGGCAACAAACTCCACCGCGTGGCGATCGCAAATACCGGCCCCGGCGATCAGCGTATCTTCAACATGCGAATCGATACTGTCCGTCTCGTCGAAAACGGCGGCAATACCGCCCTGAGCATAAAACGTTGAGCCTTCGCTCACCGGGCCTTTACTCAGGACAATCACCTGATGTTTTTCAGCCAGGCGCAGCGCCAGAGAGAGTCCGGCAGCACCGCTGCCAATAATCAGCACGTCACAGGAAAGTTCAGGAGTCGTAGTCATAGCGTTTGTTTAATTTACTAAACAGTGTTTGGGCAGCATAGCACCATACTGCGCGATACAGCACGTTTTATTTTTGAATGTGTTGCAATGGCTAAACATTAAAGGAAAATTCAAGGGGAAGTAAAACAAAGAAAATATTTTGCGAAGCAGGCCGTTAGCGCCAGATTATGTGATGAAATAAAGTGGCTGTTGGGTTACTCTTCAAGCGGCTAAAAGGGCATTTCTATACAGATAGTGCGTTGTTCAGACTCTGTAGACTTATAATGAGAGATAATGATCTGTCTACAACATGACAAACAAAAACAGATGCGTAACGGAACTTTACGAAAAAGAGACACTCTAAGCTGTTGCTTGCTCATAGTGCAGTTTATGGAGTGGCGTTTCGAGAGCGCGTGGAAATTTGGTTTGGGGAGACTTTACCTCGGATGAGCGAGCAGTTAACGGACCAGGTCCTGGTTGAACGGGTCCAGAAGGGAGATCAGAAAGCCTTTAACTTACTGGTAGTGCGCTACCAGCATAAAGTGGCGAGCCTGGTTTCCCGCTATGTACCGTCGGGCGATGTTCCCGATGTGGTGCAAGAGTCATTTATTAAGGCCTATCGCGCGCTGGATTCTTTCCGGGGGGATAGCGCTTTTTATACCTGGTTGTACCGTATTGCCGTCAATACGGCGAAGAATTACCTGGTTGCTCAGGGACGCAGGCCGCCTTCCAGCGATGTTGATGCGATTGACGCAGAAAACTTCGAAAGTGGCGGCGCATTGAAAGAAATTTCGAACCCTGAGAACTTAATGTTGTCAGAAGAGCTGAGACAGATAGTTTTCCGAACTATTGAGTCCCTCCCCGAGGATTTACGCATGGCAATAACCTTGCGGGAGCTGGATGGCCTGAGCTATGAAGAGATAGCCGCTATCATGGATTGTCCGGTGGGTACGGTGCGTTCACGTATCTTCCGTGCGCGGGAAGCTATTGATAATAAAGTTCAACCGCTTATCAGGCGTTGACGATAGCGGGATACTGGAAAAGGTATTAGGCATGCAGAAAGAAAAACTTTCCGCTTTAATGGATGGCGAAACGCTGGACAGTGAGCTGCTGGAAGAACTGGCTCACGACCCGGAAATGCAAAAAACATGGGAGAGTTATCACCTGATCCGCGATTCCATGCGGGGTGATACCGCTGACGTTCTCCATTTCGATATTTCCGCCCGCGTAATGGCCGCCATCGAAAATGAGCCGGTACGCCAGACGGCGCCGCTGATTCCTGAGGCCCAGCCCGCACCGCACCAGTGGCAGAAAATGCCATTCTGGCAGAAAATGCGTCCGTGGGCGGCGCAGCTCACTCAAATGGGTGTGGCTGCATGCGTATCACTTGCAGTTATTGTTGGCGTCCAGCACTATAATGGACAATCTGAAACGTCCCAGCAGCCCGAAACGCCGGTATTCAATACATTACCGATGATGGGCAAAGCCAGTCCGGTGAGCCTGGGAGTACCTTCTGACGCGACGGCTAACGGCGGTCAGCAACAGCAGGTGCAGGAGCAGCGTCGTCGCATTAATGCCATGTTGCAGGATTACGAACTGCAACGCCGACTGCACTCCGAACAGCTTCAGTTTGAGCAGGCGCAAACACAGCAAGCCGCTGTACAGGTGCCAGGAATTCAAACTTTAGGAACGCAATCGCAGTAATGAAGCAACTTTGGTTTGCCATGTCACTTGTGGCGGGTAGCCTGTTCTTCTCTGTTAACGCCTCGGCCAATACTGCGTCCGGGGCGTTATTGCAGCAGATGAATCTGGCCAGCCAGTCACTGAATTACGAGCTGTCATTCGTCAGCATCAATAAACAAGGCGTTGAGTCTCTGCGTTATCGACATGCACGCCTGGACAATCGTCCTCTTGCACAACTGTTGCAAATGGATGGCCCGCGCCGGGAAGTGGTGCAGCGTGGTAACGAAATCAGCTACTTCGAACCTGGGCTCGAACCATTCACCCTGAACGGCGACTATATTGTCGATTCTCTGCCGTCCCTTATCTATGCCGACTTTAAACGTCTTTCTCCCTGGTATGACTTTATTTCCGTAGGCCGCACCCGCATTGCCGACAGGCTGTGTGAAGTCATTCGTGTTGTCGCGCGCGACGGCACCCGTTACAGCTATATCGTATGGCTGGATACCGAAACAAAGCTGCCGATGCGGGTGGATCTCCTTGATCGGGATGGTGAAACGCTGGAGCAGTTCCGCGTGATTTCCTTCGCCGTGAATCAGGACGTCGGTAATAGCATGCAGATGCTGGCAAAAGCGAATTTGCCGCCATTGCTCTCTGTTCCTGTGGGGGAAAAGGCGAAGTTTAACTGGAGCCCGACGTGGTTGCCGCAAGGGTTTAGCGAAGTCTCCAGCAGCCGACGCCCGCTGCCTACAATGGATAATCTGCCTATCGAGTCACGCCTCTATTCTGACGGCCTGTTCAGTTTCTCTGTGAACGTGAATCGCGCGACGCAGAACAGCACCGATCAGATGCTGCGAACCGGGCGCAGAACGGTCAGCACCAGCGTACGTGAAAACGCTGAAATTACGATTGTCGGCGAACTTCCGCCGCAAACCGCGAAACGCATTGCGGACAATATTAAGTTCGGGGCGGCACAATGATTAAAGAGTGGGCGACCGTTGTCTCCTGGCAAAATGGCCAGGCACTGGTGAGCTGCGACGTCAAAGCATCGTGCAGCAGTTGCGCCTCACGGGCCGGATGCGGCAGTCGCGTGCTGAATAAACTCGGGCCGCAAACCACACATACCATTGTGGTGCCAAGTGCCGAACCGCTGGCGCCTGGTCAAAAAGTGGAACTGGGCATTGCCGAAGGCAGCCTGCTGGGGTCAGCAATGCTGGTTTACCTGTCGCCGCTGGTTGGGCTGTTTATCTTCGCGGCGTTGTTCCAGGTACTGTTTGGTTCTGATATTGCCGCGTTGAGCGGCGCGGTGCTGGGCGGCGTCGGGGGTTTTCTGATTGCGCGCGGCTACTCGCGTAAACTGGCTGAACGCGAGGCCTGGCAGCCGGTCATTCTTAACGTTGCTCTTCCTCCCGGTCTGGTTCGCGTTGAAACACCATCTTCCGAAACGAACCCGTGATATTTTTGCCGGATGGCGGCTTCGCCTGATCCGGCCTGGGAACGATAAGCAGACCTCCCATGCCCGATAAGCTCGCGCTATTGGGCGTCATGCTTCCCTTACGACGTTTTACATCAGAAAAGCGATGCCGTTTCCGGTTCCCGCTATCCTTGCTGTATGAACATTTCCTCGCCTCAGTGTTGTAGTGTAGAATGCGGCGTTTCAGTTAAACAGACGTTAAGCTCAGAACAGCGACTTCTAAGAGCCTGCTCAGGCAGGCGTAAGGCACAATAATTACTCTATATGAAGAACATACGTAACTTTTCGATCATTGCTCATATCGACCACGGTAAATCGACGCTGTCTGACCGCATTATCCAGATCTGCGGTGGCCTGTCTGACCGTGAAATGGAAGCGCAGGTTCTCGACTCAATGGATCTTGAGCGTGAGCGCGGTATTACTATCAAAGCGCAAAGCGTGACGCTGGATTACAAAGCGGCTGATGGTGAAACCTATCACCTGAACTTTATCGACACCCCAGGCCACGTTGACTTCTCATATGAAGTTTCCCGCTCACTGGCGGCGTGTGAAGGCGCACTGCTGGTGGTTGACGCCGGGCAGGGCGTCGAAGCGCAAACGCTGGCGAACTGCTATACCGCGATGGAAATGGATCTCGAAGTGGTGCCGGTTCTGAACAAGATTGACCTGCCAGCCGCCGATCCTGAGCGTGTGGCTGAAGAGATCGAAGACATTGTTGGCATTGATGCGACCGATGCCGTTCGCTGCTCGGCAAAAACCGGCGTAGGCGTACAGGATGTGCTGGAACGCCTGGTGCGCGATATCCCGCCGCCGGAAGGCGATCCAGAAGGCCCGCTGCAAGCGCTGATTATCGACTCCTGGTTCGATAACTACCTCGGCGTAGTGTCGCTGGTGCGTATTAAAAACGGCACCATGCGTAAAGGCGACAAAGTCAAAGTGATGAGCACCGGGCAGGTTTATAACGCTGACCGTCTGGGGATCTTCACGCCAAAGCAGATTGACCGTACCAAACTGAAGTGCGGCGAGGTAGGCTGGCTGGTTTGCGCAATTAAAGACATTCATGGCGCCCCGGTTGGCGATACATTAACGCTGGCGCGTAATCCGGCAGAGAAAGCGCTGCCGGGCTTCAAAAAAGTGAAGCCGCAGGTATACGCCGGTCTGTTCCCGGTGAGTTCTGATGACTATGAGAACTTCAGGGATGCGCTCGGCAAGCTGAGCCTGAACGATGCCTCTCTGTTCTACGAGCCGGAAAGTTCAACCGCGCTGGGCTTCGGCTTCCGCTGTGGCTTCCTGGGTCTGCTGCACATGGAGATCATTCAGGAGCGTCTGGAACGTGAATACGATCTGGATCTGATCACCACCGCGCCGACCGTTGTGTACGAAGTGGAAACTACGGCGAAAGAGATTATCTATGTCGATAGCCCGTCCAAGCTGCCGCCGCTGAATAACATCTATGAACTGCGCGAGCCGATTGCCGAGTGTCACATGCTGCTGCCTCAGGCATACCTGGGCAACGTCATTACGCTGTGTGTCGAGAAGCGCGGCGTCCAGACCAACATGGTGTACCACGGTAACCAGGTGGCGCTGACTTATGAAATCCCGATGGCGGAAGTGGTGCTCGATTTCTTCGACCGCCTGAAATCAACGTCTCGTGGTTATGCGTCGCTGGATTATAACTTCAAGCGCTTCCAGGCGTCCGACATGGTGCGCGTCGACGTGCTGATCAACAACGAACGTGTCGATGCGCTGGCGCTGATCACTCACCGTGGTAATTCGCAGAGCCGTGGTCGTGAGCTGGTGGAGAAGATGAAAGAGCTGATCCCTCGTCAGCAGTTCGACATTGCGATTCAGGCAGCGATTGGCACGCATATTATTGCGCGTTCTACCGTGAAGCAGTTGCGTAAAAACGTTCTGGCCAAGTGTTACGGCGGTGATATCAGCCGTAAGAAAAAGCTGCTACAGAAACAGAAAGAAGGTAAGAAGCGAATGAAGCAGATCGGTAACGTCGAACTGCCTCAGGAAGCGTTCCTCGCCATTCTGCATGTCGGTAAAGACAGCAAATAATCCTAAGGAGTTGGCATGGCGAATATGTTTGCCCTGATTCTGGTGATTGCCACACTGGTGACGGGCATTTTATGGTGCGTTGATAAATTTATCTTCGCGCCAAAACGTCGGGAACGTCAGGCAGCGGCACAGGCCGCTGCGGGTGATTCACTGGATAAAGCCACGTTGAAAAAAGTGGCGCCTAAGCCGGGCTGGCTGGAAACAGGGGCTTCGGTTTTTCCGGTACTGGCGATTGTGCTGGTGGTGCGCTCATTTATCTATGAACCTTTCCAGATCCCGTCGGGTTCGATGATGCCGACGCTGTTAATCGGTGACTTTATTCTGGTGGAGAAATTCGCCTATGGAATTAAAGATCCGATTTACCAGAAAACGTTGATTGAAACGGGTCATCCGAAACGCGGTGATATCGTGGTCTTTAAATACCCGGAAGATCCGCGCCTGGACTACATTAAACGCGCTGTCGGCCTGCCGGGTGACAAAGTGACGTACGATCCGGTAGCCAAAGAGGTTACTGTACAGCCAGGATGCCGTTCCGGTCAGGCGTGTGAAAACGCGCTGCCGGTGACTTACTCTGACGTTCAGCCCAGCGATTTCGTGCAGACCTTTGCCCGCCGTAATGGGGGAGAAGCCAGCAGTGGGTTCTTCGAAGTGCCGTTAAACGAAACGAAAGATAACGGCATTCGTCTGGCGGAGCGTAAAGAGACGCTGGGAGACGTAACCCACCGTATTCTGACCGTACCGATCGCGCAGGATCAGGCGGGGATGTATTACCGTCAGCCGGGGCAGCAACTGGCGACCTGGATCGTACCGCCAGGACAATACTTCATGATGGGTGATAACCGCGATAACAGCGCGGACAGCCGTTACTGGGGATTTGTACCGGAAGCGAATCTGGTTGGTAAAGCGACCGCGATCTGGATGAGTTTCGACAAACAGGAAGGTGAATGGCCGACCGGCGTACGCTTAAGCCGTATTGGTGGGATCCATTAATTTCTGATAATCGTTCATGTTGTCGTCATTGCGGCGACAACATGAATTATTTATTGGATAAATCTCCGCAGACTAACGACATCCCCTGTCGTTGTGTATAGAATATTCCCCCGAAGTTTTAGGTTGGCGCCGTCAGGTTGCCACGGCACACTAAACAGCGTTGGTTTCCTCAGGTCTGTTTCGTGTGCTGAATTGTTGACGCATTCATTTATTGGTATCGCATGAACCCCATCGTAATTAATCGGCTTCAACGGAAGCTGGGCTACACTTTTACTCATCAGGAGCTGTTGCAGCAGGCATTAACCCACCGCAGCGCCAGCAGTAAACACAATGAGCGTTTAGAATTTTTAGGCGACTCGATTTTGAGCTTTGTTATCGCCAACGCGCTTTATCACCGCTTCCCGCGTGTGGACGAAGGTGATATGAGCCGTATGCGCGCCACGCTGGTGCGCGGCAATACGCTGGCGGAATTGGCCCGTGAATTTGATCTGGGTGAATGCTTACGTTTAGGGCCAGGTGAACTGAAAAGCGGCGGCTACCGTCGTGAATCTATTCTGGCGGATACCGTAGAAGCGTTAATCGGCGGCGTTTTTCTCGACAGCGATATCCAAACCGTCGAGAAGTTGATCCTTAACTGGTATCAAACGCGCCTGAATGAAATCAGCCCGGGCGATAAACAAAAAGATCCGAAAACGCGTTTGCAGGAATATTTGCAGGGTCGTCATCTCCCGCTGCCGTCTTATCTGGTGGTGCAGGTGCGCGGCGAAGCACACGATCAGGAATTTACTATCCACTGCCAGGTCAGCGGCCTGAGTGAACCGGTGGTTGGCACGGGTTCGAGCCGTCGTAAGGCGGAGCAGGCTGCCGCCGAACAGGCACTGAAAAAACTGGAGCTGGAATGAGCGAAGATAAAAGCTATTGCGGATTTATTGCCATCGTCGGACGTCCGAACGTAGGCAAATCCACCCTGTTGAACAAGCTGCTCGGACAGAAGATCTCGATCACGTCCCGTAAAGCGCAGACCACGCGTCACCGTATCGTTGGTATCCATACCGAAGGGGCGTACCAGGCTATCTATGTTGATACGCCGGGGCTGCATATGGAAGAAAAACGCGCCATCAACCGCCTGATGAACAAGGCGGCAAGCAGCTCGATTGGCGACGTTGAGCTGGTCATTTTTGTCGTGGAAGGCACCCGCTGGACGCCGGACGACGAGATGGTGCTGAATAAACTGCGCGACGGTAAAGCGCCGGTCATTCTGGCCGTTAACAAAGTGGATAACGTACAGGAAAAGGCCGATCTGCTGCCGCACCTGCAATTCCTGGCAAGCCAGATGAACTTCCTCGATATCGTGCCTGTTTCTGCGGAAACTGGCATGAACGTGGATACCATCGCTGGTATCGTGCGTAAGCACCTGCCGGAAGCGACTCATCACTTCCCGGAAGATTACATCACCGATCGTTCACAGCGCTTTATGGCGTCTGAAATCATCCGTGAAAAACTGATGCGTTTCCTCGGTGCCGAACTGCCGTATTCCGTAACCGTTGAGATTGAACGTTTCGTTTCTAACGAACGCGGCGGTTACGATATTAACGGCCTGATCCTCGTTGAGCGCGAAGGGCAGAAGAAGATGGTCATTGGCAACAAAGGGGCCAAAATCAAGACCATCGGTATCGAAGCGCGAAAAGACATGCAGGAAATGTTCGAAGCGCCGGTACACCTGGAACTGTGGGTGAAAGTGAAATCCGGCTGGGCCGATGACGAGCGTGCGCTGCGCAGTCTCGGTTATGTAGACGACCTCTGAGTTAGCACTACGTGGAAGGCTGGCAGAGAGCTTTCGTCCTGCATAGTCGCCCCTGGAGCGAAACCAGCCTGATGCTGGACGTCTTCACGGAAGAGTCGGGACGCGTGCGTCTGGTTGCCAAAGGCGCACGCTCTAAACGTTCCAGTCTGAAAGGCGCATTACAACCTTTTACGCCACTGTTGCTCCGCTTTGGCGGGCGCGGCGAGGTGAAAACCTTACGCAGCGCTGAAGCGGTCTCTCTGGCGCTCCCCTTAAGCGGTATCACGCTTTATAGCGGTTTGTACATCAACGAACTGCTTTCCCGCGTTCTGGAATACGAAACGCGCTTCTCTGAACTCTTTTTTGATTACCTGAACTGTATTCAGTCGCTGGCTGGCGCGACCGGTTCGCCCGAACCTGCGCTTCGCCGTTTCGAACTCGCCCTGCTGGGGCATCTGGGCTACGGCGTGGATTTTCTGCATTGCGCAGGGAGCGGCGAGACGGTCGATGACACCATGACCTACCGCTATCGCGAAGAGAAGGGATTCATGGCCAGCGTGGTCATTGATAACAGCACCTTTACCGGGCGGCATCTGAAAGCGCTGGATGCACGAGAATTTCCTGATGTTGATACGTTGCGCGCGGCGAAACGCTTTACCCGCATGGCGCTAAAGCCGTATCTTGGTGGTAAGCCGTTAAAAAGCCGGGAACTGTTTCGACAGTTTATGCCGAAACGGCCAGGGCGGGCAGAAAATACGAATAATGATTAACGAGGATTGTCATGGCTGAATTACTGTTAGGCGTCAACATTGACCATATTGCCACTTTACGTAATGCGCGTGGTACTGCTTACCCGGACCCGGTACAGGCGGCGTTTATCGCCGAGCAGGCGGGGGCGGATGGTATAACCGTACACCTGCGCGAGGATCGTCGCCATATTACCGACCGTGATGTACGCATTTTGCGCCAGACGCTGGATACGCGTATGAATCTGGAAATGGCGGTGACTGAAGAGATGCTGGCGATTGCCGTTGAGACGAAGCCGCATTTTTGCTGCCTGGTGCCGGAAAAACGTCAGGAAGTGACCACCGAAGGCGGGCTGGACGTCGCGGGTCAGCGTGACAAAATGCGTGATGCCTGCAAACGGCTGGCAGATGCAGGCATTCTGGTATCGCTGTTCATTGATGCCGATGAAGAACAGATTAAAGCCGCTGCGGACGTTGGCGCACCGTACATTGAAATCCATACTGGCTGTTATGCGGATGCCAAAACGGATGCTGAGCAAGCGCAGGAACTGGCGCGTATCGCCAAAGCGGCGACGTTTGCGGCAAGCCTGGGGCTGAAAGTGAACGCCGGTCATGGCCTGACCTATCACAATGTGCAGGCCATTGCCGCACTGCCGGAAATGCATGAACTGAACATCGGTCATGCCATTATTGGGCGGGCGGTCATGAGCGGCCTGAAAGAGGCGGTCGCCGAGATGAAACGCCTGATGCTGGAAGCGCGCGGCTAATGGCGATTCTGGGGTTAGGCACGGATATTGTGGAGATCGCCCGCATTGAGGCGGTGATCTCCCGTTCTGGAGAGCGCCTGGCAAGACGCGTGCTTAGCGACAACGAATGGGCTATCTGGGAGACGCATCAGCAACCGGTGCGTTTTCTCGCCAAGCGTTTTGCGGTAAAAGAGGCGGCGGCAAAAGCGTTCGGCACCGGCATTCGCAACGGGCTGGCGTTCAATCAGTTTGAAGTGTTTAACGATGAGCTGGGTAAACCGCGTTTGCGTTTGTGGGGCGAGGCGTTGAAACTGGCGGAGAGGCTGGGCGTGGCGCATATGCATGTGACATTAGCGGATGAACGTCATTACGCCTGTGCGACGGTGATCATCGAAAGCTAGATTCGGGTCTTTGTAGGCCGGATAAGGCGTTTACGCCGCCATCCGGCCTGGCGTCATTCCATCAGGGAGAATTACAGCTTATCCGCGTGATGCATCAGAACAAACTTATCCCACAGCTGTTCTTCCGTTTCGACATGCGCCGGGTCTTTGAGAATGGTATTGGGGATCGGGCACACCTTCTGGCAGGTCGGCGTTTCGTAATGGCCCACGCATTCGGTGCACTTGTCGCTGTTAATCTCGTAAATGCTGTCGCCCATTGAAATCGCCTCATTCGGGCATTCAGGCTCGCACATATCGCAATTGATACACTTTTTAGTGATTAACAGGGCCATCAGGAAACTCTCAAAACATCACAAACCGGGCGGGCATTATACGCGCATTCTTTGCTCAGACCAGTTTTTTTACCAGGGCCTCACTGTGGCGAATACGCTCCGGCGCGCGCCCCAAATCCTGCTGTACCAGCGCCATAAAGAGCAAATCCGTCAACATCGTCTGCGCATGCGTAGAGGAGATTGCGGCGCTGCGCGTGGCCTGCTCTTCGGCGATCGTATACAGGCAACGAGTGGCGCGTTGTTGCAGGGCATTCGGTGTAAAGCCGGTGATCGCCAGAACCTTTCCTCCCACCCGCAACGTTTCATCCGCCGCCATATTCAACTCTCTGCGCTCGCCGCTATAGGAGATAGCCAGCAGGAGATCGTCCGGCGCCAGCGCCTGCACGGTGGCTAACAGCGCATGCATATCGTGTTCGGCGACGACATTGAATCCTATCTTCATCAGCTTCCAGGCGAAGTTCTGCGCCACCAGGCCCGATGTGCCAATACCGGTTATGACAACACGCCGGGCATTGCGCAGCATCATGACGCTTTCGAACAATTTCTCTTCGCTGTTAACATCGAGCGTTGCGTGCATTGCGGCGACATTTTCCTCGATCAATTTTTCGCCGACAAGCCGCATCGGATCGTCGCCCCGGATCTGATTATGTACCGGAATAGAGTGAGGATTTGGATTGCTGGCCAGCGCTTCGCTGATCGCCAGCTTCAGTGCCGGAAAGCCTTTAAAGCCCAGTTTCTGCGCGAATTTCACCACGCTGGACTGACTGACGCCCGCCTCAACGGCAAGCTGTTGTGAGCTGAGATGCCGTGTATCATCCGGCTGAGCAAGAATATAATCAGCAAGCTTTTTATCGCTTTGTGCGAGGTCCGGATAACGCTGACGTATACGAATCAAACAGTTCATGAGGACTCCTGGCGAAAAACATGACGGGGATCATAAAAAGATTTTCCCTCGCCCGAAAGAATATAATATTCCATTATTATAGTTATTATGAATTAAAAATTCCTAAGGAACAAAAATGAATCTCGGCTCGTTAGTTTCAGAAACCCGCAATCCACAGACTATGGATCTTGACGCACTCCCTACGCTTGAGCTGGTTCATCGTTTTAATCAACAGGATACGCTTGTAGCGCAAGCAGTAAAAGAGACGCTGCCAGACGTTGCCCGCGCGGTAGATGCCGCCGCCGACGCCTTAAAGGCGGGAGGGCGCATTATTTATATGGGCGCAGGCACCAGCGGACGCCTTGGCGTTCTGGACGCCTCCGAATGCCCACCAACGTTTGGCGTACCGCACGGGCTGGTGATCGGGCTGATTGCCGGCGGGCCCGGCGCGCTGCTGAAAGCGGTGGAAGGCGCGGAAGACAGTCAGCAGTTAGGGGAGGACGATCTCCTGGCGCTTAACGTGACCGCGCAGGATCTGGTTGTCGGGCTGGCGGCGTCCGGTCGTACGCCGTACGTCATTGGCGGGTTGAAATACGCACGTCAGGTGGGCTGCGTCACGGTGGCTATCTCCTGTAATCCCGATTCTCCCATCGCGCGTGAGGCTGACATCGCCATTTCGCCGGTCGTTGGGCCGGAGGCGCTAACCGGTTCGACGCGACTGAAATCCGGTACTGCGCAAAAACTGGTGCTCAATATGATCTCCACCGGGGCGATGGTGAAGTTCGGCAAGGTGTACCAGAACCTGATGGTGGACATGAAAGCCACCAACGTTAAGCTCGTCGACAGAGCGTGCCGGATGGTGGTTGAGGCTACCGGGATTACGCGTGAAGAGGCCGAAGCGCTGCTTAAGCAGACAGATTTTGAGGTTAAACCGGCCATTCTGATGGCGCTTACCGGGCTGAATGCCGAAGACGCAAGGGCGAAATTGTCCGCTCACCAGGGATTTCTACGGGCGGCGTTAGAACGCTAACGTTACCGGAAAATTGAGGTTCTATCTGTTAGTCTATCTGGTAACGATTATCGCCGGGTTTCGGTTGACCCGGCTATTGGGCTTCAACAATCCAGAGGAGTAGGGTTTGGTTAATCACGAGCGTCGTGTCGTATTTTTTGATTTGGACGGTACGTTGCACCAGCAGGATATGTTTGGCAGTTTCCTGCGTTATCTGTTGCGTCGCCAGCCGCTGAATGCGTTGCTCGTGCTGCCGTTATTGCCGGTTATCGGGATTGGCTTGTTGATTAAAGGTCGGGCGGCGCGTTGGCCGATGAGCCTGCTGTTATGGGGTTGTACCTTCGGTCACAGTGAAGCGCGGCTCAAGGCGCATCAGGCGGATTTCGTTCGCTGGTTTCGCGATAACGTCACGGCGTTTCCGGTTGTTCAGGAGCGCCTGACGACCTATCTGTTAAGCTCTGACGCTGATATCTGGCTGATTACCGGCTCTCCGCAATCGCTGGTGGAACAGGTCTATTTCGATACGCTCTGGCTGCCGCGCGTGAACCTGATCGCCAGCCAGATGCGGCGTGGCTACGGCGGCTGGCTGCTGACTATGCGCTGTCTGGGGCACGAGAAGGTCGCCCAACTGGAACGCCAGATTGGTGCGCCGTTACGTCTGTACAGCGGCTACAGCGACAGTAAGCAGGATAACCCGCTTCTCTATTTTTGCCAGCATCGCTGGCGCGTCACGCCGCGAGGGGAGCTCCAGCAACTCGAATAGAGTTAACGATAGCGCCCATGTATAATGCGCCCGCTTTTATTACCGGAGTGTCTCCTTTGTCTGATGTTGAATTTAGCCACGAATACTGGATGCGTCATGCGTTGACGCTGGCGAAACGCGCCTGGGATGAGCGTGAAGTGCCGGTTGGCGCGGTATTGGTGCATAACAATCGCGTCATTGGCGAAGGCTGGAACCGTCCGATAGGTCATCATGATCCCACTGCGCACGCTGAAATCATGGCGCTACGTCAGGGTGGGCTGGTGCTTCAGAACTACCGTTTGCTGGATACCACGCTTTACGTGACGCTGGAGCCGTGCGTGATGTGCGCGGGAGCAATGGTACACAGCCGCATTGGTCGGGTGGTATTTGGCGCTCGCGACGCGAAAACCGGCGCGGCAGGGTCGCTGATGGACGTATTGCATCATCCGGGCATGAACCACCGCGTAGAGATCACCGAAGGTGTGTTACGCGATGAGTGCGCAGCGCTGCTCAGTGATTTCTTTCGCATGCGTCGCCAGGAGATCAAAGCGCTAAAAAAATCTTCGCAAGAATCGTTGTAGGGCGGCCAGGGCGCGAAAGCGTCCAGCCCTGTGAGATTAGTTTTCGTCTTTCTTCTTCAGTGAAAACGGCAAAGAAGGAGAGTGTGACAGGTAGTTCGATGACGGCTGCGATAAGAAAGAAGAGAAAGGAAATGTCTCCGTGTCAAACTCGGCCGGAGACACTGCCGGGTAATCCTGCGCCAGCTTTATCGCTTCTGCCGCCTGCTTCTCTTTTTCTTGCAGATAGCCGACCAGGCTAATCTGATACTTCCGAATATTTTCCACATAAGCGTAGGCTTCATGCCCGCGCGCATAGCCGTACGTCAGCTTGCTGTAATATTGTTTCTGGCTGAGCAGCGGCAGCCGTTGTTTTACATCGGCCCAGCTATCCGGGTTGCCCCTGGTTTTGACCGTCAACGCACGGGCGTCAAGCATATGCGCATAGCCCATGTTATAGGCGGCGAGCGCAAACCAGATACGCTCCTCTTCCGGCACGGTTTCAGGCACTTTGCCCATCATATCCTGGATATAACGCACACCGCCGCTGATGCTCTGTTCCGCATCGGTACGGTCCGTCAGCCCCAGACTTTGCGCGGTGTTTTTGGTGAGCATCATCAGACCGCGAACGCCCGTCGGGGAGGTGGCCAGCGGGTCCCAGTGCGACTCCTGATAGGAAATTGCGGCCAGCAGGCGCCAGTCTATCTCCTGCGCGTATTTTTCAAACAACGGCTGGAGATCGGGCAGTACGCCGTCCACGGCCCGCAGGAAGGTGCGGGTATCGACATAATCAAAATCGTCGCCGTGCCCCAGATACTTCTCTTCCATACGCGCCAGTGAGCCGTCTTCATTAATAGTGTTGAAGAAATCGAGCAGCGCAGCGGAAAGCGTGTTGTCATCGTCCAGTTGGCTAAACCAGGTGACAGGCTGCTCATCGGTGACATCCAGCGCGACGGCCAGTTCAGGATGTACGCGCTGGAACAGGCTGATCGCGACAGAATCGGCAATGGTATAGTCCAGATTGCCGCTGATGACTTCGCTGAGCAGCGCCGCTGTCCCTTTTTTGTCATCGACTTTCCAGCTTAGATCGGGAAATTTTGTCTCTTTCAGCGCCTGCAAGTCATTCACCACGACATGCCCAGGCGCGATAGAGAGCTGGCTTTCATTCACCGTGGCCAGCGTGCGAGGCCGGTATTGTCCTACCCGGTAAACCAGCTGTTGCGAAACGGAATAGTAGGTCGGGCCGGGTTGATAATTCTTCACGCGCTCGCTGTTGTAAACCAGTCCTGCCGCCAGCAGATCGGCGTTGCCGTTATCTAAATCGTCAAATAGCTGGCTGATATTCTGGCGTACGGTAATTTTCAGCTTTACGCCAAGATAGCTGGCGAACTGCTGCGCCAGTTCGTAATCCAGACCGTACTTTTTTCCGTTAATGCGGGCGTAAGTCAGCGGCGACTCTATTGTCGAGACGCGTAACTCTCCCCGCGATTGGATCGCGGCGATACGATTGTCGGCTTTGCCGAACCAGGGGATTGATGGCCAGAGGGCCGCTGCCAGCAGCAGAGTCAATATGCCGATGAACAGATAATTAATCTTTAATTTTTTCAATTAGTTAATTCTCTGAATCGTGCGTAATCTCAGCCTGCTAATGTCATTTTGGTGGGTTAAAATCATCATGAATGTGCGGCATTTTGCGCAACAATGCGCCAGTTGGCAACTAATTAGAATGATTGGCCGCACCGTATGATAAGAAAAGGCGGCGATTTTATTTCGACGCAAACGGTTTCGTCGGGGCGTCAGATTCTTTATAATGTCGCCCGTTTCCCCCCTTGCGCACACTTAAAGCGCCTCAGGCGCTTCGAAGACGAGAGACTTATGATGGAAATTCTGCGTGGTTCGCCTGCACTGTCTGCATTCCGTATTAACAAACTGCTGGCGCGTTTTCAGGCGGCCAATCTTCAGGTCCACAATATTTACGCTGAGTATGTCCATTTTGCTGACCTGAGCGCCCCCTTAAACGAGGATGAGCACGCGCAACTTGCACGTTTGCTGAAATATGGGCCGAGCTTAAGCAGCCATACCCCTGAAGGAAAGCTGCTGCTGGTCACGCCGCGTCCTGGCACCATCTCCCCCTGGTCTTCCAAAGCGACTGATATCGCCCATAACTGCGGTCTGCAACAGGTAAGCCGCCTGGAGCGCGGCGTTGCATACTACGTTGAAGCCGCTACGCTCACGGCTGAACAGTGGCAGACGATTGCCGCTGAACTGCACGACCGGATGATGGAGACCGTGTTCTCTTCTTTATCTGATGCGGAAAAACTGTTTGTTCATCACCAGCCTGCGCCGGTTGCCAGTGTGGATCTGCTGGGTGAAGGGCGTCAGGCGCTGACTGACGCCAACCTGCGTCTGGGTCTGGCGCTGGCGGATGACGAAATTGATTACCTGCAAGACGCCTTCACGAAACTGGGGCGCAATCCGAACGATATCGAACTGTATATGTTCGCGCAGGCAAACTCCGAACACTGTCGCCATAAGATTTTTAACGCTGACTGGGTTATCGACGGGAAACCGCAGCCGAAGTCGCTGTTTAAGATGATCAAAAACACCTTTGAAACCACGCCGGATCATGTGTTGTCTGCCTATAAAGATAACGCGGCGGTGATGGAAGGTTCTGACGTGGGACGCTACTTCGCTGACCACGAGAGCGGTCGCTATGACTTCCATCAGGAGCCTGCGCATATTCTGATGAAGGTGGAAACCCATAACCACCCGACGGCAATCTCGCCGTGGCCGGGCGCGGCGACCGGTTCCGGTGGTGAGATTCGTGATGAAGGCGCAACCGGACGCGGCGCGAAGCCAAAAGCAGGTCTGGTGGGCTTCTCCGTGTCTAACCTGCGTATTCCGGGTTTTGAGCAGCCGTGGGAAGAAGATTTTGGTAAACCAGAGCGTATCGTTACCGCGCTGGACATTATGACCGAAGGCCCGCTGGGCGGCGCGGCGTTTAATAATGAATTTGGTCGCCCGGCGTTGAACGGGTACTTCCGTACTTACGAAGAAAAAGTAAACAGCCACAACGGCGAAGAGCTACGCGGCTACCACAAGCCGATCATGCTGGCGGGCGGGATCGGCAACATCCGCGCCGATCACGTACAGAAAGGCGAGATCGTCGTTGGCGCGAAGCTGATCGTGCTCGGAGGGCCGGCGATGAACATTGGTCTGGGGGGCGGGGCGGCGTCCTCTATGGCTTCTGGTCAGTCGGATGCGGATCTCGATTTTGCCTCCGTACAGCGTGATAACCCGGAAATGGAACGTCGCTGCCAGGAAGTGATCGACCGCTGCTGGCAGTTAGGCGATGCCAACCCGATCCTGTTTATTCACGACGTCGGGGCAGGCGGTCTCTCCAACGCGATGCCGGAGCTGGTGAGCGACGGCGGGCGCGGCGGTAAATTTGAGCTGCGCGATATCCTCAGCGATGAGCCGGGCATGAGCCCGCTGGAAATCTGGTGTAACGAGTCTCAGGAGCGTTATGTGCTGGCCGTGGCCGCCGACCAGTTGCCGCTGTTTGATGAGTTGTGCAAGCGTGAGCGCGCGCCGTATGCGGTGATCGGTGAGGCCACCGAAGAACAGCATCTGTCCCTGAACGACAGTCATTTCGATAATCAACCGATCGATCTGCCGCTGGACGTGCTGCTGGGTAAAACGCCGAAAATGACCCGCGACGTGCAGACGCTGACAGCGAAAGGCGATGCGCTGGATCGTGCTGATATCACGATCGCTGACGCGGTTAAACGGGTTCTGCATCTGCCGACCGTGGCGGAGAAAACATTTCTGGTGACCATCGGCGACCGTACCGTGACCGGTATGGTGGCGCGCGATCAGATGGTCGGCCCGTGGCAGGTGCCGGTGGCGAACTGCGCGGTGACCACCGCCAGCCTCGACAGCTACTACGGCGAAGCGATGTCTATCGGTGAACGTGCGCCGGTAGCGCTGCTGGACTTTGCCGCTTCCGCCCGTCTGGCCGTTGGCGAAGCGCTGACGAACATCGCCGCGACCCAGATTGGTGATATCAAACGCATCAAGCTGTCCGCAAACTGGATGGCGGCGGCCGGTCATCCGGGTGAAGATGCCGGTCTGTATGACGCGGTGAAAGCGGTAGGCGAAGAACTCTGCCCGCAGCTTGGCCTGACGATTCCGGTGGGCAAAGACTCTATGTCGATGAAAACCCGCTGGCAGGAAGGCAACGAGCAGCGCGAAATGACCTCGCCGCTGTCGCTGGTGATTTCCGCGTTTGCCCGCGTGGAAGATGTGCGTCATACCGTCACGCCGCAGCTCTCGACCGAAGATAACGCGCTGCTGCTGATCGATTTGGGTCAGGGGCATAACGCGCTGGGCGCAACGGCGCTGGCGCAGGTGTATCGTCAACTGGGCGACAAACCGGCAGACGTGCGCGATGTGGCGCAGTTGAAAGGCTTCTACGATGCGATTCAGGCGCTGGTGGCGCAGCGTAAACTGCTGGCGTATCACGACCGTTCCGACGGCGGCCTGCTGGTCACGCTTGCCGAGATGGCCTTTACCGGTCACTGCGGCATCCAGGTCGATATTGCAACATCTGGCGACGATCGTCTGGCGGCGCTGTTTAACGAAGAGCTGGGCGCAGTGATTCAGGTGCGGGCGGCCGATCGCGAAGCGGTCGAGGCGCTGCTGGCGAAGCATGGTCTGAGTGACTGCGTACACTATTTAGGTCAGGCCGTTTCCGGCGACCGTTTTGTGATTGAATCCAATGGGCAGGTTGTCTTCAGCGAAAGCCGCACCACGCTTCGTACCTGGTGGGCGGAAACGACCTGGCAGATGCAGCGCCTGCGCGACAACCCGGAATGTGCCGATCAGGAACATGACGCAAAAACCAACGATGCCGACCCGGGTCTGAACGTGAAATTGTCGTTCGATATCAATGAAGATATCGCCGCGCCGTATATTGCTACCGGCGCGCGTCCGAAGGTTGCCGTACTGCGCGAACAGGGCGTGAACTCCCACGTTGAGATGGCGGCGGCGTTCCATCGTGCGGGCTTTGACGCGATTGATGTGCATATGAGCGATCTGCTGGCTGGCCGTATTGGGCTGGGTAATTTCCAGGCGCTGGTTGCCTGTGGCGGTTTCTCTTACGGTGACGTGCTGGGCGCGGGTGAAGGCTGGGCGAAATCGATTCTGTTCAACAATCGCGTACGCGACGAGTTCGAAACGTTCTTCCACCGCCCGCAGACGCTGGCGCTTGGCGTATGTAACGGTTGCCAGATGATGTCTAACCTGCGTGAACTGATTCCAGGGAGCGAGCTGTGGCCGCGTTTTGTGCGTAACCATTCTGACCGTTTTGAAGCGCGCTTCAGCTTGGTGGAAGTGACCCAAAGCCCGTCTCTGCTGTTGCAGGGAATGGTTGGCTCACAGATGCCTGTCGCGGTGTCCCACGGTGAAGGGCGCGTTGAAGTGCGTGACGATGCGCATCTGGCAGGGCTGGAAAGCAAAGGTCTGGTTGCGCTGCGTTATGTCGATAACTTCGGTAAGGTTACGGAAAACTACCCGGCCAACCCGAACGGATCGCCAAACGGCATCACCGCCGTTACCACGGAGAACGGTCGCGCCACCATTATGATGCCGCACCCGGAGCGCGTCTTCCGCACCGTCAGCAACTCCTGGCACCCGGAAAACTGGGGCGAAGACAGTCCGTGGATGCGTATTTTCCGCAATGCGCGTAAGCAGTTAGGTTAATCCGCACGTAAATGGCCCGATAAGCAAAGCGCTATCGGGCCTGGACATACGCGTAGGCCGGATAAGGCGAAGCCGCCATCCGGCAAGGAAGCTTCCGTGAGGGAGCTTTTTTTTGCCCTGCCATCAACCATAAAGGTGTCGGGAAATGCCGACATCAGCAGATTGTTTGTGTCGCCAAAAGGAGACATTTAACTCATTGATTTACAAAGATGGCGTAAGGTTTGTTTTTAGGTGTCTCTGAATGGCGACACCTTGCTGAAATTTTGTTCGTTTTGTAACGGTGATGATTTCTCTATAAAACCAAATAAAATCATAATGTTAATTATTTGTTTTTAAAATTGGCACACTTACTGCATAATAGTAACCAGTGGCTCATTCACCTTCTTATGTCAGCCCCTTCGGGAAGCGCTACATAAACTTCGAATGACGCACAACAAGGTGCCTGCCGTCCAACTTCTGATAATAGCGTCGCTTTATCAACCACCGGGCGAAACGTCGAGTTAGGCACCGCCTTATTCCATAACAAAGCCGGGTTAATCCCGGCTTTGTTGTATCTGATGTTCCCCTCGGTTAGCATCCTTGTATCCTTATCCGATGAGAGTAACGCCTTGAAGCGCTGGTCTGTTTTCCCCCGGTCCTTGCGACAACTGGTTATGCTGGCATTTCTGCTGATTCTGTTGCCTTTGTTGGTACTGGCCTGGCAGGCCTGGCAAAGTCTCAACGCGCTCAGCGCCCAGGCGGCGCAGACTAACCGCACCACGCTGATAGATGCCCGGCGCAGCGAAGCGATGACCAACGTGGCGCTGGAGATGGAGCGCAGCTACCGGCAATATTGCGTGCTCGACGACCGTACGCTGGCGAAGGTGTATCAGAGCCAGCGAAAACGCTACAGCGAAATGCTGGACGCACATGCGGGAGTATTGCCGGACGCTAAACTTTACCAGGCGCTACGCGATGATCTGAACGGTCTTGCACAATTACAGTGTAAAAATAGCGGCCCTGACGCTACCGCCGCCGCGCGGCTGGAGGCTTTTGCCAATGCCAATACGGAAATGGTGCAGGCAACGCGCACGGTGGTGTTCTCGCGCGGGCAGCAGTTACAGCAGGAAATCGCAGAGCGCGGACAATTCTTCGGCTGGCAGGCGCTGGTGCTGTTTCTGGTCAGTCTGGCGATGGTACTGCTTTTTACAAGGATGATCATTGGGCCGGTGAAAGGGATAGAACGGATGATTAACCGGCTGGGAGAAGGGCGCTCTCTGGGGAATACCGTGTCGTTTACCGGGCCGCGCGAGCTGCGTTCGGTGGGGCAGCGCATTATCTGGTTGAGTGAACGTCTGTCCTGGCTGGAATCCCAACGGCATCAGTTTTTACGTCACCTGTCGCATGAGCTGAAAACGCCGCTGGCCAGTATGCGCGAAGGGACAGAGCTGCTGGCCGATCAGGTCGTGGGGCCGTTGACGCCGGAGCAAAAAGAGGTCGTCGGCATTCTGGACGATAGCAGCCGCAACTTACAGAAGTTGATTGAGCAACTGCTTGATTACAACAGGAAACTGGCAGACAGCGCGATTGAGATGGAAACCGTGGAGCTTGAACCGCTGGTGGATATGGTGGTTTCCGCTCACAGTTTGCCTGCGCGCGCTAAAATGATGCATACCGAGGTCAGGCTGGCTATCGACAGCTGTCTGGCCGAGCCGATGCTATTAATGAGCGTGCTGGACAATCTTTATTCCAATGCGGTGCACTATGGCGCTGAATCCGGTAACATTTGTATTCGCAGCAATGTATATGGTTCAAAGGCGCACATTGATGTGATCAATACGGGCACGCCGATCCCGGAAGCGGAAAGGGCCATGATTTTTGAACCCTTTTTCCAGGGAAGCCATCAGCGTAAAGGTGCGGTGAAGGGGAGCGGATTAGGGTTAAGTATCGCCAGGGACTGCATCCGTCGTATGCAGGGGGAACTGTATCTGGTCGATGAGAATGCGCAAGAAGTTTGCTTTCGTATAGAACTGCTGCTATCTGCATCGAAAAACCACTAAAAATGAAGCTAAGCCTGGTGAGTATGCCACACGTTTTTGTTCGAGTTCTGAAGCGATTATTTCCCCGAAGAGGATGGTTAGCGAGTGTGCCTTGCCTGGTGCTGATGGGGTGCGCGCCACATGCCGCGAAGCATGTCGTAAATGATGCGTCGCAGGAAAAAATTCCACCGTATCAGCTGGCGGATTATCTCTCTACCGACTGTTCGGATATCTGGTTACTCAAAGGACCATCGACGGATAACAATCCGCTTTACTGGCAGCGGGCGATTGATTGTGCCGATCGCCTGTTGCCCGTTCAGTCACGCAATGAAGCGCGGGCGCTGGAAGATGGCAGCTGGCAGAACACGTTCAAACGCGGGATTCTGCTGGCGGATGCTAAAATTACGCCCCTTGAACGGCGCGATATGGTCACTCGCCTCGATGCGCTAAGCGCGCAAATTCCCGCTCAGGTGCGCCCGCTTTATCAGCTCTGGCGCGACGGTCAGGCGCTACAATTACAGCTTGCCGAAGAGCGCCAGCGTTACAGTAAACTCCAGCAAGCGTCGGATAGCGAGCTTGATACGTTGCGTCAGCAGCATCAGCACTTACAGGCGCAGCTCGATCTCACGACGCGCAAGCTGGAGAATCTGACTGATATTGAGCGCCAGCTCTCCACGCGCAAACCCGCAGGCAACTACAATCCTGACGCGACACACGGAAATGACAAACCCGCAGCGCCTGATGACGGCGCATCTTCCACACTGCCACAAGATGAGGTAACGCCATGATAAGCCGCAAACCGGCACATCTGCTGCTCGTGGACGATGATCCGGGGCTGTTGAAACTGCTGGGGATGCGCCTGACCAGCGAAGGCTACAGCGTCGTGACGGCGGAAAGCGGTCAGGAAGGGCTGCGCGTACTGAATCGCGAGAAAGTGGATCTGGTCATTAGCGATCTGCGGATGGATGAAATGGATGGCATGCAGCTGTTCACGGAAATCCAGAAAGTCCAGCCTGGCATGCCCGTCATCATTTTGACCGCACACGGCTCCATTCCTGATGCGGTGGCGGCGACGCAAAAAGGCGTGTTTAGCTTTCTGACCAAACCGGTCGATAAAGATGCGCTGTATCAGGCCATTGATGACGCGCTTGAACAATCGGCGCCAGCAATGGACGACAGCTGGCGCGAATCAATCGTTACGCGCAGTCCGTTGATGATACGCCTGCTGGAACAGGCGCGGATGGTGGCGCAATCGGATGTCAGCGTGCTGATTAACGGGCAAAGCGGCACCGGGAAAGAGATTTTCGCGCAGGCTATCCATAACGCCAGCCCGCGCAGCAGTAAACCTTTCATCGCCATTAACTGCGGCGCGCTGCCGGAACAGCTACTGGAGTCCGAACTGTTTGGCCACGCGCGCGGGGCGTTTACCGGCGCGGTCAGCAACCGTGAAGGGTTATTTCAGGCGGCGGAAGGCGGCACGCTGTTTCTTGACGAAATCGGCGATATGCCCGCGCCGTTACAGGTTAAGCTGCTGCGCGTTCTGCAAGAGCGCAAAGTCAGACCGCTTGGCAGCAATCGCGATATCGATATTGATGTGCGCATTATCTCCGCAACGCACCGCGATCTGCCTAAGGCGATGGCGCGGGGTGAATTTCGCGAAGACTTATATTACCGTCTGAACGTGGTGAGTCTGAAGATCCCGACGCTGGCGGAGCGTACGGAAGATATTCCGCTGCTGGCGAATCATCTTCTGCGCCAGTCAGCAGAGCGGCATAAACCGTTTGTGCGGGCGTTTTCAACGGATGCGATGAAGCGTCTGATGACCGCAAGCTGGCCGGGAAACGTGCGTCAGTTGGTGAACGTTATTGAGCAGTGCGTGGCGTTAACTTCCTCGCCGGTCATCAGCGACGCGCTGGTGGAGCAGGCGCTGGAAGGCGAAAATACGGCGCTGCCGACGTTTGTTGAGGCGCGTAATCAGTTTGAGCTTAACTACTTGCGTAAACTGCTGCAAATCACCAAAGGGAATGTCACCCATGCGGCGAGAATGGCAGGGCGTAACCGGACGGAATTTTATAAGCTGCTCTCGCGCCATGAGTTAGATGCAAACGATTTCAAAGAGTAGTTTTCATGCCGTAAAGTAGCGTGAATTATGTTACGTTTATCAGATTAAAAGACAGGCGACCTTTTCAAGGAATAGCATGAAAAAGATTGATGCGATTATTAAACCCTTCAAGCTGGACGACGTCCGTGAAGCGCTGGCTGAGGTAGGCATTACCGGTATGACGGTTACCGAAGTGAAAGGCTTTGGGCGTCAGAAAGGCCATACCGAGCTGTACCGTGGCGCGGAATATATGGTGGATTTTCTGCCGAAGGTGAAAATTGAAATCGTGGTGACCGACGATATCGTGGATACCTGCGTTGACACCATTATTCGCACCGCGCAGACGGGGAAAATCGGTGACGGTAAAATTTTCGTCTTTGACGTTGCGCGCGTGATTCGTATTCGTACCGGCGAAGAAGACGACGCGGCAATTTAAGCCGCGTCGTGCTTGCCGGATGGCGGTGTAAACACTTTATCCGGCCTACAAAATCCCGTAGGCCTGATAAGCGCAGCGCCATCAGGCATGACTTAATTACAGCACTTTATGTGGGCCGAAGCATTCGTAATGAATGTTTTCGCTTTTCACGCCCAGCCCTGTCAGCTGCTTCGCAGCAAACTGCATAAAGCCGACCGGACCGCACAGATAAAACTGCATTGCCGGATCGCTGATCGCACTTTCCAGTTTGTTCAAATCCATCAGACCTGTGCTGTCGAACGCGCCATTCGCACGATCGGCTTCTGTCGGTTCGCGATACCAGGTATGTGCGGTAAAGCGCGGCAGGGTTTTACCCAGCTCGCTCACTTCATCTGCAAACGCATGCACGTCGCCGTTTTCCGCCGCGTGGAACCAGTTCACCTGCGCGGTGTGGTTGGCTTTGGTCAGCGTATCCAGCATGGCCAGCATTGGAGTCTGGCCTACGCCTGCGGAAATCAGAGAAACAGGCGTGTCCGTTGCGACATCCATGAAGAAATCACCTGCCGGAGCGGCTAAGTGGACGATATCGCCGACGCTTGCGTGGTTGTGCAGCCAGCTGGAAACCTGACCGCCATCTTCACGCTTAACTGCGATGCGATAACCTTTACCATCCGGCTTGCGGGTCAGGGAATACTGACGGATCTCCTGATGCGGGAAGCCTTCCGGTTTCAGCCAGACCCCCAGGTATTGACCCGGATGATATTCTGCGACCGGGCCGCCATCGACCGGTTCAAATTCAAAGCTGGTAATCAGGGCGCTGCGCGGCGTTTTCGCGACGATGCGGAACGGACGAGTGCCTTCCCAGCCGCCATTCTTGCTGGCGTTTTCGCTGTAGATTTGCGCTTCGCGATTGATAAAGACATTGGCCAGAACGCCATACGCTTTACCCCAGGCATCCAGCACTTCCTGGCCTGGGCTGAACATTTCGTCCAGCGTTGCCAGCAGGTGGCCACCAACGATGTTGTACTGTTCTGGTTTGATCTGGAAACTGGTGTGCTTCTGGGCGATTTTTTCTACCGCAGGCAGCAGCGCAGGCAGGTTTTCGATATTGCTGGCATAGGCCGCGATGGCGTTAAACAGCGCTTCACGTTGATCGCCATTTCGCTGGTTACTCATGTTAAAAATTTCTTTGAGTTCAGGGTTGTGGGTAAACATGCGATCGTAGAAATGGGCGGTCAGTTTTGGACCGGTTTCAACCAGCAGGGGAATGGTGGCTTTTACTGTGGCGATGGTTTGAGCGTCAAGCATACTGTCTTCCTTTATCTGAGACTTTAATGATGTATGTCAAATACATCTTATAAAAAATAACCCTGTATTGTAAATGGTTCTTTGTAACTTTGCGTTTTTAACGTTACAACGTGAAAAATCTGCATCACAAACCTGAAAAGAAATCCGTTGAAATTCGTAAGGTCTTCATTCGACAAAGCCTTGTACAGTATGAAGGTAATCGTTTGCGTAAAATCCTTTGTCAAGACCTGTTATCGCAGAATGATTCGGTTATACTGTTGGCCGTTGTCCCACGGGATTGCCTTTTTAGGCCAAAATTTATCGTTAGCTGAGTCAGGAGATGCGGATGTTAAAGCGTGAAATGAACATTGCCGATTATGATGCCGAACTGTGGCAGGCTATGGAGCAGGAAAAAGTACGTCAGGAAGAGCACATCGAACTGATCGCCTCCGAAAACTACACCAGCCCGCGCGTGATGCAGGCGCAGGGGTCTCAGCTGACCAACAAATACGCTGAAGGATATCCGGGCAAGCGCTACTACGGCGGTTGCGAATATGTGGATGTCGTTGAGCAACTGGCGATTGACCGCGCGAAAGAACTGTTTGGCGCAGACTACGCCAACGTCCAGCCGCACTCTGGTTCTCAGGCTAACTTCGCGGTCTACACTGCGCTGCTGCAACCGGGCGACACCGTTCTGGGTATGAACCTGGCGCAAGGTGGCCACCTGACTCACGGTTCTCCGGTAAACTTCTCCGGTAAACTGTACAACATCGTGCCTTACGGCATCGATGAGTCCGGTAAAATTGACTACGAAGAGATGGCGAAGCTGGCTCAGACTCATAAACCGAAGATGATCATCGGCGGCTTCTCTGCTTATTCCGGCGTCGTTGACTGGGCAAAAATGCGTGAAATTGCCGACAGCATTGGCGCGTACCTGTTTGTTGATATGGCGCACGTCGCGGGTCTTATCGCCGCAGACGTTTATCCGAACCCGGTTCCGCATGCTCACGTTGTGACCACCACCACGCACAAAACCCTGGCGGGTCCGCGCGGCGGCCTGATCCTGGCGAAAGGCGGTGACGAAGAGTTGTACAAAAAACTGAACTCTGCCGTTTTCCCTAGTGCTCAGGGTGGCCCGCTGATGCATGTGATCGCCGGTAAAGCGGTGGCGCTGAAAGAAGCGATGGAACCGGAGTTCAAAGTCTACCAGCAGCAGGTTGCCAAAAACGCCAAAGCGATGGTGGAAGTGTTCCTGAACCGTGGCTACAAAGTGGTTTCCGGCGGTACGGAGAACCACCTGTTCCTGCTGGATCTGGTGGACAAAAACCTGACCGGTAAAGAAGCTGACGCCGCGCTGGGTCGTGCCAACATCACCGTTAACAAAAACAGCGTGCCGAACGATCCGAAGAGCCCGTTTGTTACTTCCGGTATCCGTATCGGTTCTCCGGCCATTACGCGTCGCGGCTTTAAAGAAGCAGAAGCCAAAGAGCTGGCTGGCTGGATGTGCGATGTGCTGGACAACATCAACGATGAAGCGGTTATCGAGCGCATCAAAGGCAAAGTGCTGGACATCTGCGCACGCTTCCCTGTTTACGCGTAAGCGATACGCCTGGCATCGTGAAAAAGGCTTCCTGCGGGAAGCCTTTTTTATTTCCGGGTCACGCCGTGCGGGCGAATCCAGGCGTGACTTTGATACCCGGTTATATGAATAATTTTAATACCACGCCGGTGGTTTTTCGGTCGACAAGCGAGTCTCCTTTCATCGCAGGGTGTCGGACTTATACTCAGAGCGCGTTTAGCTGTGATTCGACGTACAGATAGCCGATCCCCATCAACTGTTGCGAACGACTGAGTGTGCCAAAGCCGATCCGGGTGGACCTTGCCTGCGGGTTATCGCCATGATCAAAGGGATTAAACCCCGTTTGCTGCACCAGCGTATTCAGCCAGCTTTCGCCAAAGGCGCAACTGCGGCCATAAATCCAGATTTGGTTAATATTCAGGATATTCAGAAAGTTATATAAACTCAGGCCAATCGCGCTGGCGGCGTGTTCCACCCAGGCCTGGATGCGGACATCGCCCTGTTGCCAGGCGGTAATCAGTTGATCGATGGTGATAGTTTCTGGGTCGCAATCCGCCGTGGGCTGCGTTTTCATCCACCGTCGGGCCTGTTTTTTAAGCGCGCTGAGCGAGGCCACGGTTTCCAGACAGCCGTAGCGGCCGCAATCACAGGCTACCCCGTCCGGGTTGACGATGGTATGTCCGATCTGACCGCTGCCATACAAACTGCCGCGCCAGATGTTGTCGTTGATGACGAAGGAGGAACCAATCCCGTAATCGACGTTAATGACGCAGAAATCGCGGTTTGCCGCCGGGTTTTGCCACTTCTCCGCCAGCGCCAGCATCACGCAGTCATTGTCTAACCGCACCTGTACGCCGAGCATCTCCTCCAGCAGATATTTAATCTCAACCGGGGTTTTCCACGGTGCCTGCGGCATGGTTTTTGACGCCCCGGTAATGGGATCGACCTGACCGTGAACGCCTAATGCCAGATTGATGGTCACGTCGGGATAGCGCTGACGATATTCCCGCCAGTGCGCGGCAAGCGCGGTCAGCAAGGCTTTTGGCGAACCGGCATTGATCTCCGCATGGCGCCAGTCGCCCACGGCGACCAGACGCGCATCTGCCAGCTGGCTGGTGATGCTGGTGGGCGTCACGTTCATGCACAGCGTCCAGTCTCCCTGTTCGGGCAGATGATAGCTGCCGCTACTCAGCCCTCGTTGGCTTAACGTCTCCCGGGAATGGCAAATTCTTCCCTCATCGATCAACACCTCCAGAATATTGCTGACCGCCGGAATCGACAGGCCGCTGAGCTGCGCCAGCCGGGATTTACTGAGCTGTTTTTCACGCCACAGGTGCGACAGAAAGATCTGCTTGTTGGCTTGCCTGACCCGGGCGTTATTGAACCCTGTACGCTGCATACACTTAACTACCTTAACTATATTGCGTGAGCATTGCGTATTTTAACGCCAGTTATCTGCCCCAGAATAGCAGCAAGGTGAAATTTTACTTTTGTTTGTTTAGTGGAGAATGACATGTACGGTTCAGTTAAGGTCTGGCAGGAAACACTCTCACTCCCTACGTGGACAACCGGCGAAGAAGATCCGAACCCGATGTTCCTGGAAAAGCGGGTTTATCAGGGGTCTTCAGGCGCGGTTTATCCTTATGGCGTCATCGATACGCTGACCGGTGAACGTGAAATGCGCGAGTATCAGGCAGTCTGGATGGAGAATGATTTTATTCGCATCATGCTGTTGCCGGAGCTGGGCGGACGTATTCATCGCGCGTATGACAAAGTGCAGCAGCGTGATTTTGTTTACTACAACGAAGTGGTGAAACCCGCGCTGGTCGGGCTGCTGGGGCCGTGGATCTCTGGTGGGATTGAATTTAACTGGCCGCAGCATCACCGTCCAACCACATTTATGCCGGTGGATTTTACCTGTCAGCAGGGCGAACACGGAGAACAAACCGTGTGGATGGGGGAAGTGGAACCTATGCGCGGCTTGCAGGTGATGACCGGATTTACGCTGTACCCCGATCGGGCATTAATTGAAATCACCGGAAAAGTCTTTAACGGCAACGCTACGCCGCGCCATTTTTTGTGGTGGGCGAACCCGGCGGTGAAAGGCGGAGACGACCACCAGAGCGTCTTCCCGCCGGACGTTACTGCCGTATATGACCACGGTAAACGGGATGTCTCCGCCTTTCCGATCGCGACGGGCACTTATTACAAAGTGGACTACTCCGCCGGCGTGGATATCTCGCGTTATAAAAATGTACCGGTGCCGACCTCTTATATGGCTGAAAAGTCAGATTATGATTTTGTCGGCGCCTGGCATCATGGCGAACGAGGGGGACTGCTGCATGTGGCCGACCACCATATTTCGCCGGGTAAAAAACAGTGGACGTGGGGATACGGTGATTTTGGCGTGGCCTGGGATCGCAACCTGACCGATGACAACGGCCCGTACATTGAACTCATGACCGGGGTCTTCACCGACAACCAGCCTGATTTTACCTGGCTTGCGCCGTATGAAGAGAAAGTCTTCGTGCAGAATTTCCTGCCCTACAGTGAACTGGGCATGGTGCAAAATGCCAGTACGCAGCTTGCGCTGCGCCTTGAGCGAGAAGGGAACCAGCTTTCATCCGGCGTTTATGCCGTTGCGCCGCTACATGACGTTCAGGTAACGCTTTGTGCCCAGGGGCAACCGTTCTTTGAAAAAACACTCACGCTGGAACCCGGTCAAAGCTGGCGCGCCGATCTTTCTGACGCGGGCCACGCGCGGGTGAAAATGACCGTTGCCCGTCGTGATGGCGTCACGCTGCTGGCGTATGAGGAGCATATCGCGGAGGACTTGCCGTTGCCGAAAGCGGCCTGCGCGCCCGAACTACCAGAGGCGCTGTCCTGTACTGATGAGCTCTATTTTATTGGTCAGCATCTGGAGCAGTACAACCATGCCAGCCGCTATGCAGAAGAGTATTACCAGCGAGCGCTGGACGTGGACCCGCATGACTATCGCAACAATGTCGCGCTGGGCACGCTGGCGCTGAATCGTGCGGACTGGGCGCAGGCAGAGCGCTGTGCGCAGTCCGCCTTACAGCGGGCGCATAAGCTCAATAAAAATCCGCGTGATGGGGAGGCGAGTATGCTGCTGGCCGCCGCGCTGGAACGCCAGGGCAAGGACGACCTCGCCCGTGAGCACTACTACAAAGCCAGCTGGAGCGGCAACTGTCGTGACGCGGCTTTCTGGTCGCTGGCGCGAATCGCCATGAAGCGGAATGATTACGCCGATGCGCTGGAGAAAGTGAATCTGAGTTTGCGCTTTAATGGCAGCAATAATCTGGCGATGGGGCTGAAAGCATTGGTTCTGGCCGGACTCGGGCGCACAACCGAAGCGCTGGCGTATATTTCACAGCAGCTTATTGAGTACCCGCTGAGTTACACCCTGCATTATGCGTGCTGGGCTATCCGTCAGGATGAGGCGACGCAAGAGGCGCTTATCGCCATTACCGGGCGCCGTGGCACCAACGCCTGCGAGCTGGCGGGCTGGCTGGTCTCTTGTGGGCAAAAAGAGGCCGCCCGCGCGGTGCTGACGCTGCTCGACAGCCAGGAGACGCTGCCCATGCTGTGGCGCGCATCGCTGAGTGATGATCCGCAACCGTTTATTGCGCAGGCTCGCGACTGTTTGCACAACCGCGTTCGTTTTCCCAACACGCTCGACGAAGTGCAAATGCTGCAAACGCTGTCGGATTGCGCCTTCGCTCGCTATCTGCTGGGTTGTTTCTGGTACAGCAAACGTTGTTATGAAGAGGCGGTGAATTGCTGGCAGTTTACGTTGGAGCAGGAACCGAATTTCGCGCCGGTGCATCGGCTGCTGGGGATTTACGCCTGGAACAAACAGCACGATGCGCAGAAAGCGCTGAAATACCTGTCTCAGGCGGTCGCGCTGGAGCCGAAGAATGCCCGCTTCCTGTTTGAGCTGGATTATCTGAACAAACTGATGGCAGCGCCAGCCGGGGCGCGTTTACAACAGCTGGAGGCCAGCAAAGAGATTGTTTTCCATCGCGACGATCTGACCGTGGAATTGCTTAGCGTATGGAATAGCCTCGGTCGCTACGAAGCGGCCGCCGGGGTGTTGCGCGAACGTGTTTTTCACCCCTGGGAAGGCGGGGAGGGCAAAGCCACCGGGCAATATTTACTGAATCAGATCCATCAGGCGCTGGAAGCTATTCGCCGTGGCGAGCCGCAAAACGCCACCGTTTTGCTTCAGCAGGCGTTGCACTATCCGCACAATCTCGGCGAGGGGCGTTTACCGGGACAAACGGATAATGACATCTGGTATTTGCTGGGCTATTGCGCGCGCCAGCAAGGTCATCATGATGAGGCGCAGCGCTATTTCACCCGCGCGACTCGCGGAGGCAGCTCGCTGGACGCGGGACGTTACTACAATGACCAGCCGGTGGATTATCTCTTCTGGCAGGGGATGGCGCTGAAAGCGTCAGGTGACTGCACTGAAGCGAACCTTCTTTTCCAGAGTTTCCTGCAATGGGTGGAGACGCAGCGTGACAAGGTTCCCGACGTCGATTTCTTCGCCGTATCGTTACCGGATCTGGTCGTGCTGGATACACCCGCGCAGGAGAAACACCAGCAGCACTGCCTGTTCATTACCGCGCTGGGCCATCTGGGGCTGGGCGATATCCCGGCGTGCCAGCAGGCGCTAAACGCGCTCCTGCAACGCAATCCGACGCATGACAAGGCGCAGCTGCTGCGCCATGCGCTCAACGTACCGTTATTTCAATAGACCCTGAACAGGTGGAGGCGACTCCACCTGAAACCTGCTGTTCCCTGCGTTTCCCTGAAAGAGGAATCATAATGAATAACACGCAGACACATTTAAGAATCGGTTATGTCTGGACTATCTGTCTGGTTGCCGCCTGCGGCGGCTTGCTGTTTGGCTATGACTGGGTGGTGATTGGCGGCGCCAAACCGTTCTACGAAGCCTATTTTTCAATTACCGATCCCGCGCAGTCCGGCTGGGCGATGAGTTCAGCGCTGGTCGGCTGTATCTTTGGTGCACTGATGTCCGGCTGGTGCGCTGATAAATTTGGGCGAAAAATGCCGCTGATTCTGGCCGCGATCCTATTCAGCGCATCGTCCTGGGGAACCGCTGTCGCCAGCAATTTCGATATGTTTGTGATTTACCGTATCGTTGGCGGCGTAGGAATCGGCCTGGCGTCCGCCCTTAGCCCGCTGTACATCGCGGAAGTCAGCCCGGCGGAGAAGCGTGGACGTTTTGTGGCGGTCAACCAACTCACGATCGTGATCGGCGTGCTGGCGGCTCAGCTCATTAACCTGATGATTGCTGAACCGGTGGCGACCGACGCGACCCGGCAGGCGATTGTTGAAAGCTGGAATGGGCAGATGGGCTGGCGCTGGATGTTCGGCGCGGAACTGGTGCCTGCGCTGGCGTTTCTGGTTCTGATGTTCTTTGTGCCGGAATCACCGCGCTGGCTGGTCAAAGCGGGCAAACCTGAACGCGCCCGCGCCATGCTGCAACGGATTGGCTCAGCGGAGTATGCCGGGCAGACGTTGCGGGAAATAGAACATACTCTGCTGAAAGACAACCACAAAGTGGCCTGGTCAACGCTGTTGCAGCCGCAGATTAAACCGATTGTCATCATCGGCATGGTGCTGGCCGTCTTCCAGCAATGGTGCGGGATCAATGTGATCTTCAACTATGCGCAGGAGATCTTCGCTTCCGCAGGGTTTGATATCAACGGAACGTTAAAATCCATTGTCGCCACAGGGATCATTAACCTCGTCTTCACCCTCGCAGCGCTGCCGCTGGTCGATAAAATTGGTCGCCGAAAACTGATGCTGTTTGGCGCTTCAGGACTCACGGTGATTTATGTACTGATTGCCGCCGCTTACGGGATGGGGATTATGGGCTGGCCGGTTCTGGTGCTGGTGCTGGCGGCTATTGCGATTTACGCCCTGACGCTGGCGCCTGTCACCTGGGTTCTGTTGTCGGAAATCTTCCCGAACCGCGTCCGTGGTCTGGCGATGTCGCTGGGGACGCTGGCGCTCTGGATTGCCTGCTTCCTGCTGACCTACACGTTCCCGCTGCTTAATGCGGGGCTGGGAGCGGCGGGCAGTTTCCTGCTTTACGGCGTTATCTGCGCGATGGGGTATTTCTACGTGCTGCGCAATGTGCCTGAAACGAAAGGCGTGACGCTGGAGGCGCTGGAAGAGCAACTGGCGACGCGGCATGTGAAATCCAGCCCGTCAGCTCAACAGCGAAGCGCACGGTAATGGACGATACGCTGACATTACAAAACACGCATCTGCGGATGCGTGTTGATCCACAGGGCGGCAGATTGTTGAGTTTATTTTCATTAGCACATCAGCAGGCCGTTTTACGTGAAGGATGCGGCGTAAAACCCGGCGAATGCGGCCTGTTCCCCATGCTGCCGGTCGCTAATCGCATTGCCGAAAACCGTTTTTTGTTCCGGGGAGAGGTGGTGAATCTTCCCCGGCATGAGGAGGATGCCGTTTTCTTTCTGCACGGTGACGGCTGGCTCAGGCGCTGGGATACGATTGCCGTTCATGAGGACGCCTGTCATCTGCGTTCAGGTCGTCAAATGGCGTGCGGTTATGATTATGTCGCAGATCTTCACTATCAGCTGGACGCCGCTGTGCTTCATGCCTCGCTGACGATAACGCACCGGGGAGAACGACCGATGCTTTATGGTTGCGGATTCCACCCGTACTTTGCTTTTGATCGTCACAGTACCGTGCAGTTTGCCGCCAGCGGTTACTGGCCGGAAGGTAAGCAGCATCTGCCGCAGGAATGGCAAAGCGATATTCCCCGGCAGGCGGATTTTTCCGGCGCGCAATATGGCGAGGATGCGTGGCTTAACGTAGGGTATTCCGGCTGGAGCGGGCGGGCGATTGTGCAGCGTGATGTGATGAAGGTCACGCTTTTATCGCAAACGCCCTGGCTTATGCTATTCAGAATGCAAGGGGAGTCATTCTTGTGTCTGGAACCGCAGTCGCATCCGGTAAATGCCCACAACATGCCGGGGCAACCGGGACTCCAGGCTTTAGCTCAGGGAGACCAGTGCCATTTCGCGATGCAAATCGCTGTTGTTTAGGCCAAAAAAGATGTTATTCGCCTGTTAATGCTCTCTTGCGCCAGCCTGCATTTATCGCCAGACTATCGCCTCCATACGGGAGGGAATCATGGTTTTGCACTCCACGCGCTGGCTGGCGCTCGGTTATTTTACCTACTTCTTTAGCTACGGTATTTTTCTGCCATTCTGGAGCGTCTGGCTTAAAGGCCTGGGACTGACGCCGGAAACCATCGGTCTCCTGCTGGGGGCGGGGCTGGTGGCGCGTTTCCTCGGTAGCCTGTTGATTGCGCCACGGGTGAGCGATCCTTCCCGCTTGATTTCTGCGTTACGCCTTCTGGCGCTGCTGACGCTGGTGTTTGCCCTCGCATTCTGGGCAGGGACGCACGTTGCGTGGCTGATGGTGGTGATGATCGGTTTTAACCTCTTCTTCTCGCCGCTGGTGCCGCTCACCGATGCGCTGGCCAATACCTGGCAAAAACAGTTAACGATGGACTATGGCCGGGTGCGTTTGTGGGGGTCCATTGCGTTTGTGATCGGCTCGGCGTTGACCGGGAAGCTGGTGAGCCTCTTTGATTATCAGGCGATTCTGGGGCTATTGACGCTTGGGGTGGCCTCGATGCTGCTAGGTATGCTGCTGCGACCGAGCGTATTACCGCAGGGGGAAAGCCGTCATCAGGAGAGCGCGGGCTGGCCTGCCTGGCGTACGCTCGTTGTTCAGAGCTGGCGCTTTCTCGCCTGCGTGTGCCTGCTGCAAGGCGCGCATGCCGCTTATTACGGCTTCAGCGCGATTTACTGGCAGGGGGCGGGCTATTCCGCCTCGGCAGTGGGGTATTTGTGGTCGCTGGGCGTGGTGGCGGAAGTGGTTATTTTTGCGCTGAGCAACAAACTGTTCCGCCGTTTTAGCGCTCGCGATCTGCTATTGCTCTCCGCCGTATGCGGCGTCATTCGCTGGGGATTAATGGGCTGGAGCACCGCGCTGCCGTGGTTGATAGCGATCCAGATTCTGCATTGCGGCACTTTTACCGTTTGCCATCTGGCCGCGATGCGTTACATCGCCGCTCGCCAGGGAAGCGAAGTGATTCGTCTACAGGCGGTCTATTCTGCCGTGGCGATGGGCGGCAGCATTGCCATCATGACTGTATTCGCCGGATTCCTGTATCAGCATTTAGGGAACGGCTTATTCTGGGTGATGGCATTGGTGGCGTTGCCTGCTATTTTCTTACGGCCTAACGTCGCCGCGTCATCATGATTCCAGTATTTTGCGGATCTGCTGCTGTTGGTGTGCGGTAAGCGACAGGTCTGCATGAATCAACGGCGGCGAAAAGAGCGGCAGCGGTGTGGCATACGGGGTGACAATCAGCGCCACGCCGCGCGGCGAACCGTCTTTCTGGAAGGTCTGCGTCGGCACATGCTTAATATTGAGCGGCAGGAGCGTCAGTTCTCGTAATTGCTGCTCAATATGTGCCTCCAGTTCGCCGTTATTGCCTGTCAGTAACACGATCTGCTTTTCGTGCAGGTCGTTCTCCTGCATCAGCCATGCGCCAAAAATCACCGCGACCAGCCCTGTCTCTTCATCAGAGAAACGCACACCGTATTCGCTTTCAAACCCGGCGAGGGCGTCACGCGTGGTGCGCACCAGCCGAGGGTAGAGGCGACTGAACTCTTCCGGCAGCGTGTTATCAATACCAATGGCGAATAAACTTCGGCTCAGCGCCTGGGCAAGGTGCACATAGAGTTGGTCGTTAAGTCCTTGTTCGTCGCTGAAGCGTACCTGCCCCATTTCCCGAAAGCGCAACACCAGTCGGGCGACAGCCAGGCGCAGGCGGCGATCCTGCTGATGGTTGTCGTGGATAGGGTCGGGGATGCGAATCATGGAAAACAGTAAAGCCATAAACAGCGTTTCGTCGGGCGGCGCGTTTTGCATGACGCGGCGCTGCCAGTGACGGCCAATCTCCAGCGCGAGCGGGTATTCGGCGCAGGACTGCGCCCACTGTTTCTGTAGCGGATTAAACGCCGGTGCGATGCCCGCATGATGCTGTAGCAGGCAATATTGTAAAAACAGCCGCAGAAACTGCACATCCCGGCATTCAAACGGTTTTTGCAGCCGCCGCGAGCAAAGGTTGATCAGCGCATGCAGATTGGTATCGTCATACAACGTACGCGCGATCCCTCTCCGTTTAAGCTCGGTTTTTAATGCCGGCGTAAACTGTTGCGTAATGAAAGTCGGGCATATGCGTAAGCCGCGTCTGAGCCAGTGTAAAAGGCACAAACGTTGGTTGAGCGCAGCCCCCTCGATTCGGTAGCGTCCGTTCTGACCCGTTGTGATGGCGAGTCGATGATAGCGCTGGATCTCCAGGCCTGTTTCGGTGATATCCTCACGGGCAATTTCATCATCGACGCCATTGAGCGCGCTGAATGTTTCCGTGGTGGCGATTTGCCCCGGCTGGAAAAGCGTCAGTAAAACCCGGCAGCGGCGCTGGGGAGCAGAAAGTACAGACGGCGAAGTAAGCGTTGGCATCATCTGTCTGGTCTCCCGTTAGTTTGTTTGATAAGGATAGCTAAAGTTTGTGCGTGGAAATGGTTATAAGAGGGCTTTACGCCAGGAATGCTGGCGAGCATCACAGAATTTTTAACGTGAGGAACAGATGCAATTAGTTAAACGCAGCGCTTTAACACTCTTTCTCGCTGTTTTATCTTTCACAGCGCAGGCGCACCCTCATAGCTTTATTCGATTGCAGACGCAACTGGTGAGTGAAAACGATCGGTTTGTGGCGCTAAAAATGCGCTGGACGATGGATGAAATCACCTCCGCCGACCTGCTTTACGACGCGGGAGACGCGAAGCCCGGTTCGGAGATCTGGAAAAAGCTGGCGGCGGAAGTGATGGCGAACGTGCTCGGCCAGCACTACTTCACCGAAGTGTGGCACAACGGACAAAAGGTTAAGTTTAAAAATCGCCCGACGGAATACGGAATGGAACGGGAAGCGCACCAGGCGGTGTTGACGTTTGTCCTGCCGTTGGCTGAACCGCAGCCGCTGAGCGGCCAGACTTATACTTTCTCGACCTTCGATCCCACATACTATGTGGATATGAGCTACGCCAACGATCGGGACGCCTCATTGCCGCAGGCGTTAAGCACACAATGCAGCATAAGCGTGCATACGCCGACGCCGAGTGAAGAGACGCTCAGTTTTGCGCAGTCGCTGGATAAAGAAGACGCGCCGCCGGAGGATATGGATTTGGGTAAACAGTTCGCGCAGAAGGTAACGGTGCAATGTCAGTAATCTCCCAACAACGCCCGCGCTCCCGACGCTGGCTGCCGCTGTGGCCGCTGGCGGTATTTCTGTTGCTGGCCATCGCGGGTGGGCTGTGGTTATGGCAGGCCTGGCCGCAGGTGATGGTGAAAAGCATTGTCTGGCAGCGGGAAGTGAATCAGCAGATGAGCGCCTTATTAAAAGCGGTGGCGGCGAATCCGACACAGGCGGGCGGTTCGCTGCTGTTGTTTAGCTTTCTGTATGGCGTACTCCATGCGCTGGGGCCGGGTCATGGAAAAGTGGTGATTACCACATGGCTGGCGACGCATCCATCAAAGCTGAAATCAAGCATCGGCCTGACGCTGGCCTCATCGTTGTTGCAGGGGCTGGTGGCCATTGCGCTGGTGGTTGTGGTGCTGACGGTATTGCAGCTTCCGGCGAGGCAGTTACATCTGAGCAGCTTCTGGCTGGAGAAGGGCAGTTATGCGTTAGTCGGCGTGCTGGGAATATTGCTTTGCTGGCGGGCGCTAAAGACGCTTCGCGCGCTGCTGCGCAAGCCGAAATTTATCTCATTTACGCCGCATCATGTTCACCACGAACATTGCGGCTGTGGGCATCAGCATCTGCCGAACCCAGAGCAACTCAGGAATGGCGATGACTGGCGCGCGCGGCTGATGATTATTCTGTCGATGGGGATGCGCCCCTGTTCCGGCGCGATTATGGTGCTGCTGTTCAGTAAAGTTATTGGCGTCTTTAGTTGGGGAATGGCGTCGGCGCTGGCGATGGCGGCGGGAACCTCGCTGACCATTACCTCTCTGGCGTTGCTGGTTCACAGTTTCCGCGCACTGGCGGTAAAATTAAGCGGCAATAAAACGCCGGTATTGTGGCGGCAAGTGGGATGGACAACGCTGGCGTTAGCCGGTGGCGTGATTTTGGTTGTGGCGGCGGTGGTGATGTGGATGAGTGCGGTGCCGGTGGGCAGGGGATTAAGACCGTTTTAGCACAGTTGTAGGATGAATGCCTGATGGCGCTTCGCTTATCAGGCCTACGGGAAACTCCCCTGGTAGGCCTGATAAGGCGCTAGCCGTCATCCGGCATCAAACGATTAACGCTTCAGCGCATCGCTCAATTCGTCACGCATGCTTGCCAGCATCGCTTTAACCACGCGTGGGTTACCGGCCACGATGTTACCGGTCGTCATGTAGTTATGGCCGCCGGTAAAGTCGCTGACGATACCGCCCGCTTCACGCACCAGCAGTTCGCCGCCGGCGAAATCCCACGGACGCAGACCGATCTCAAAGAAACCGTCAACGCGACCCGCAGCCACATACGCCAGATCCAGCGCAGCAGAACCGGTGCGACGGAAGTCAGCGCATTCGGTGAACAGTTTGCTAACGATATTAATGTAGGTGGTCGCATACTGTTTGGCTTTGAACGGGAAACCGGTCGCCAGGATGGTGCCATCCAGGTCGCGCGCGGTGCTGCCGCGCAGACGGTAACCGTTCAGCTGTGCGCCCTGACCGCGAGTGGCGGTGAACAGTTCGTTACGCATAGGATCGTAAACTACCGCGACTTCAGTACGGCCTTTGATGCGTACGGCGATAGATACCGCGAAGTGCGGCAGACGTTTGATAAAGTTGGTGGTGCCATCCAGTGGATCGATAACCCATTGAACATCCTGATCGGTACCTTCATGTTCACCGCTTTCTTCGGTAATGATGGTGTGCTGTGGGTAAGATTTGCGGATCGTTTCGATAATAATCGCTTCGGCGGCTTTATCGACGTTGGTCACAAAATCATTGCTGCCTTTCTGGCTGGTTTCTACTGAGTCAGGCGTTTCGTAGTGTTTGGCAATTACATTACCCGCCTTGCGCGCTGCGCGCACGGCGATGGTCAGCATCGGATGCATCGATCTCTCTCACTGGATGTTAAAGAACGGGAAAACGGCGCAGAGTATAGCAGCGAGTTCGGAATATGTCTCCGTTTTATGATAATATGCCCGAATAATCTTTAGCCGAAGAAAGACAATGCTGCAAAATATTCGAATTGTGCTGGTGGAAACCTCTCACACCGGCAATATGGGTTCTGTTGCCCGCGCCATGAAAACAATGGGTTTAACAAACCTGTGGCTGGTAAATCCGTTGGTCAAGCCGGATTCCCAGGCTATCGCGCTGGCGGCTGGCGCCAGCGATGTGATCGGCAATGCGCAGATCGTCGATACGCTCGATGACGCGCTGGCAGGGTGTAGCCTGGTGGTCGGCACCAGTGCGCGTTCCCGCACGCTGCCGTGGCCGATGCTGGACCCGCGCGAATGCGGTCTGAAAAGCGTGGCGGAAGCCGTGAATACGCCGGTTGCGCTGGTCTTTGGCCGCGAGCGCGTTGGTCTGACCAACGACGAACTGCAAAAATGCCATTACCATGTGGCGATTGCCGCAAACCCGGAATACAGCTCGCTCAACCTGGCGATGGCGGTACAGGTGATCGCCTACGAAGTGCGTATGGCCTGGCTGGCAACGCAGGAAAACGACGAGACGGCGGAACATGAAGAGACGCCATATCCGCTGGTGGACGACCTGGAACGTTTTTACGGCCATCTGGAGCAGACGCTGCTTTCAACCGGCTTTATCCGTGAAGGCCATCCGGGGCAGGTCATGAACAAACTGCGTCGTCTGTTTACGCGTGCGCGCCCGGAAAGCCAGGAACTGAACATCCTGCGCGGCATTCTTGCTTCTATTGAGCAGCAGAATAAAGGCAAGTAAGCGTGTTGATGCCGGATGGCTGCACGATTTGCAGGCCGAATATTGTAGGCCGGATAAGCGAAGCGCCATCCGGCAAACAGAAACGGCACTGAAGGTTAAATACCTGACTAAATTAGTCAAGTAAATAGTTGACTGATTTAGTCGGGAATGTCAGACTTGACCCTGCTATGCAATACCCCCATTTTACAATAAAAAACCCCGGGCAGGGGCGAGTTTGAGGTTAAGTAAGACATGAGACTGACATCTAAAGGGCGTTATGCCGTGACCGCAATGTTGGACGTTGCGCTCAACTCCGAAGCGGGCCCGGTACCGTTGGCTGATATTTCTGAACGTCAGGGAATTTCCCTTTCTTATCTGGAACAGCTGTTTTCACGTTTGCGTAAAAATGGTCTGGTTTCCAGCGTACGTGGCCCAGGCGGTGGTTATCTGTTGGGTAAAGACGCAGGTAGCATCGCGGTTGGCGAAGTAATTAGCGCTGTTGACGAGTCGGTAGATGCGACCCGTTGTCAGGGCAAAGGCGGCTGTCAGGGCGGCGATAAATGCCTGACGCATGCGCTGTGGCGTGATTTGAGTGACCGTCTGACCGGTTTCCTCAACAACATTACCTTAGGCGAACTGGTGAATAACCAGGAAGTTCTGGATGTGTCTGATCGTCAGCACACCCATGACGCGCCACGTAGCACCCGCACGCAAGACGCAATCGACGTCAAACTGCGCGCGTAATTTACCCGCCCTGTTTCGGGGCGCTGCTGCGTTGGCCGCGCTTGTTCATCCCGGTCACTTACTTATGTAAGCGCCTGGGTTTCACAAGCTTGCCGCCTTGCTGCACCGCAAAACAGTTAGGGTAAAAAATTATAATAGATTTCAGAATCAGGCCGGGGCGTTTACTCGCCCCGTGTACTCGGTCGTACATCCAGCCGGTTGCCTGATTCCTTGCATTGAAGCGATGTACGGAGTTTATAGAGCAATGAAATTACCGATCTATCTCGATTACTCCGCAACCACGCCGGTGGACCCGCGTGTTGCCGAGAAAATGATGCAGTTTTTGACCCTGGACGGAACCTTTGGTAACCCGGCCTCTCGTTCACACCGTTTCGGCTGGCAAGCTGAAGAAGCGGTAGATATCGCCCGCAACCAGATCGCAGAACTGGTTGGCGCCGATCCCCGTGAAATCGTCTTTACCTCCGGTGCGACTGAATCCGACAACCTGGCGATTAAAGGTGCGGCCAACTTTTATCAGAAAAAAGGCAAGCACATCATCACCAGCAAAACCGAGCATAAAGCCGTGCTGGATACCTGCCGTCAGCTTGAGCGCGAAGGGTTTGAGGTTACTTACCTGGCGCCGCAGAGCAACGGCATTATCGATCTGAAAGAACTCGAAGCGGCGATGCGCGATGACACCATTCTTGTGTCCATCATGCACGTCAACAACGAAATCGGCGTGGTGCAGGATATCGCGACCATCGGCGAAATGTGCCGTGCGCGTGGCATTATCTACCACGTTGACGCCACCCAGAGCGTGGGCAAACTGCCTATCGACCTGAGCCAGCTGAAAGTGGACCTGATGTCCTTCTCCGGCCACAAAATCTATGGCCCGAAAGGGATTGGCGCGCTGTATGTGCGTCGTAAACCGCGTATTCGTATCGAAGCGCAGATGCACGGCGGCGGTCACGAGCGCGGTATGCGTTCCGGTACGCTGCCTGTACACCAGATCGTCGGTATGGGCGAAGCTTACCGTATCGCGAAAGAAGAGATGGAAACCGAGATGGCGCGTCTGCGCACGCTGCGTAACCGTCTGTGGAACGGCATCAACGATATCGAAGAAGTTTACCTGAACGGTGACCTGGAACAGGGCGCGCCGAACATTCTCAACGTCAGCTTTAACTACGTTGAAGGCGAATCCCTGATTATGGCGCTGAAAGATCTGGCGGTATCTTCAGGTTCCGCCTGTACGTCCGCAAGTCTGGAACCGTCCTATGTGCTACGCGCACTGGGCATGAATGACGAGCTGGCGCATAGCTCTATCCGTTTCTCTTTAGGTCGTTTCACTACTGAAGAAGAGATCGACTACACCATTGAGCTGGTGCGCAAATCCATCGGTCGTCTGCGTGACCTTTCCCCGCTGTGGGAAATGTTCAAACAGGGCGTGGATTTGAACAGCATCGAATGGGCTCATCATTAATCGGTATCGGAATCAGGAGAATTTATAATGGCTTACAGCGAAAAAGTAATCGATCATTACGAGAATCCACGTAACGTGGGTTCCTTTGACAACAGCGACGAAAACGTAGGCAGCGGCATGGTGGGTGCACCGGCTTGCGGCGACGTGATGAAGTTGCAGATTAAAGTCAACAATGAAGGTATCATTGAAGACGCGCGTTTCAAGACTTACGGTTGCGGTTCCGCTATCGCGTCCAGCTCCCTGGTCACCGAATGGGTGAAAGGGAAGTCTCTGGACGAAGCGCAGGCGATTAAAAATACCGATATCGCAGACGAGCTTGAACTGCCTCCGGTGAAAATTCACTGCTCCATTCTGGCAGAAGACGCAATTAAAGCCGCTATTGCGGATTACAAAAGCAAACGTGAAGCAAAATAAGAAGAGTTGAGGTTGTTATGTCGATTACACTTAGCGACAGTGCTGCAGCGCGAGTAAATACCTTTCTGGCAAACCGTGGTAAAGGGTTTGGCCTGCGCCTGGGGGTGAGAACTTCCGGCTGTTCAGGTATGGCTTATGTACTGGAATTTGTTGATGAACCGGCGGCAGAAGACACCGTGTTTGAAGACAAAGGCGTAAAAGTCGTGATCGACGGTAAGAGCCTGCAATTTCTGGACGGTACGCAGTTAGACTTCGTAAAAGAAGGTCTGAACGAAGGGTTTAAATTCACCAACCCGAACGTAAAAGACGAGTGTGGTTGCGGCGAAAGCTTCAACGTGTAACGTGCTTACCGATAACCCCACCGTGGTCACCTGCGCGTGGGGTTTGTTTTACCTGACTCCCTGAAACATCAGAGAGTCGATGCCCTGAGAATGTTATGGACTACTTCACCCTCTTTGGCTTGCCAGCCCACTATCAACTCGATACCCAGGCGCTGAGCCTCCGTTTTCAGGATCTTCAACGTCAGTATCACCCTGATAAATTCGCCAGCGGTACACAGGCTGAGCAACTCGCCGCCGTACAACACTCCGCGACCATTAATCAGGCCTGGCAAACGCTGCGTCACCCTTTGACGCGCGCCGAATATTTACTGTCACTACACGGCTTTGATCTGGCCAGCGAGCAGCATACGGTGCGCGATACCGCGTTTTTGATGGAACAGCTGGAACTGCGTGAAGAGCTTGATGAAATAGAACAGGCAAAGGACGAAGCGCGACTGGAAAGTTTCATCAAGCGCGTGAAAACAATGTTTGATGCCCGCCATCAGCTGATGGTGGAACAGTTGGACAACGAGACGTGGGACGTGGCGGCGGACACCGTGCGTAAACTGCGTTTTCTCGATAAACTGCGAAGCAGCGCCGAACAACTCGAAGAAAAGCTGCTCGATTTTTAATTCCCGGAAGCGAATATGGCCTTATTACAAATTAGTGAGCCTGGTCTGAGCGCTGCGCCGCACCAGCGTCGTCTGGCGGCAGGCATCGATTTAGGTACTACCAACTCATTGGTTGCGACCGTTCGCAGCGGCCAGGCAGAAACGCTGGCCGATCACGACGGTCGCCATCTGTTGCCGTCAGTCGTTCACTATCAGCAGCAGGGCCACACGGTCGGTTACGCGGCGCGCGCGAACGCGGCGCAGGACACGGCTAACACCATCAGCTCGGTAAAACGCATGATGGGCCGCTCGCTGGCGGATATTCAGACGCGCTATCCCCATCTGCCGTATCAGTTCCAGGCCAGTGAAAATGGTCTGCCGATGATTGAAACGGCGGCAGGTCTGCTCAACCCGGTACGTATTTCTGCCGATATCCTGAAAGCGCTGGCGGCGCGGGCGACGGAAGCGTTGTCGGGCGAGCTGGATGGTGTGGTCATTACCGTGCCCGCTTACTTTGACGATGCACAGCGCCAGGGAACGAAAGACGCGGCGCGTCTGGCGGGGCTGCACGTCTTGCGTCTGCTCAATGAACCTACGGCGGCGGCGATCGCCTACGGTCTGGACTCCGGCAAAGAAGGCGTTATCGCGGTTTACGACCTCGGCGGCGGCACCTTCGATATCTCTATTTTGCGCCTGAGTCGCGGCGTGTTTGAAGTGCTGGCGACCGGCGGTGATTCCGCGCTCGGCGGCGACGACTTCGACCATCTGCTGGCCGATTACATCCGTGAGCAGGCGGGCATTGCCGATCGCAGCGATAACCGCGTCCAGCGTGAACTGCTGGATGCCGCCATCGCGGCAAAAATCGCGCTGAGTGATGCCGATTCCGTTAGCGTCAATGTGGCGGGCTGGCAGGGCGACATCACCCGTGAACAGTTTAATGACCTTATCGCCGCTTTAGTTAAACGTACTCTGATGGCCTGTCGCCGCGCATTGAAAGATGCGGGCGTTGAGGCGCAGGAGGTGCTGGAAGTGGTGATGGTCGGCGGCTCCACTCGTGTGCCGCTGGTGCGCGAACGCGTGGGCGAATTTTTTGGTCGTCCGCCGCTGACGGCAATCGACCCGGATAAGGTCGTCGCCATTGGCGCGGCGATTCAGGCGGATATCCTCGTCGGCAACAAGCCGGACAGCGAAATGCTGCTGCTGGACGTGATTCCGCTGTCGCTGGGGCTGGAAACTATGGGTGGCCTGGTGGAGAAAGTGATCCCGCGTAACACCACCATTCCGGTGGCGCGCGCGCAGGACTTTACCACTTTTAAAGATGGTCAGACCGCGATGTCGATCCATGTCATGCAGGGCGAGCGCGAGCTGGTGCAGGATTGCCGTTCGCTGGCGCGCTTCGCGCTGCGCGGGCTCCCGGCGATGCCAGCGGGCGGGGCGCATATCCGCGTCACCTTCCAGGTGGATGCCGATGGCCTGCTGAGCGTCACCGCGATGGAGAAATCCACCGGCGTTGAGGCGTCTATCCAGGTCAAACCGTCTTACGGTCTGACGGACAGCGAAATCGCCACCATGATTCAGGATTCAATGAGCTTTGCCGAGCAGGATGTAAAAGCCCGTATGCTGGCAGAGCAAAAAGTGGAAGCGGCGCGCGTGCTGGAAAGCCTGACCGGCGCGCTCGCTGCTGATGCCGCGCTGCTAAGCGCCGCAGAACGTCAGGTCATTGATGATGCCGCCGCGCACTTGAGCGAGGTTGCGCAGAGCGATGATGGTGACGCGATAGAACAAGCCATTAAAAACGTAGACAAACAAACCCAGGAATTCGCCGCTCGTCGCATGGACAAATCTGTTCGTCGCGCGCTGCAAGGCCATTCCGTGGACGAGGTTTAATATGCCAAAGATTGTTATTCTGCCTCATCAGGATCTCTGTCCCGATGGCGCAGTTCTGGAAGCTGAGACCGGCGAAACCATTCTTGACGTTGCCCTGCGTAACGGTATCGAGATTGAACACGCCTGTGAAAAATCCTGTGCCTGCACGACCTGCCACTGCATCGTGCGTGAAGGTTTCGATTCCCTGCCGGAAAGCACGGAAGACGAAGACGATATGTTGGATAAAGCCTGGGGTCTGGAGCCGGAGAGCCGTTTAGGCTGTCAGGCGCGCGTCACCGATGAAGATTTGGTGGTCGAAATCCCACGTTACACAATCAACCATGCACGCGAGCATTAACAGAGGGTAGTATGGGACTGAAGTGGACTGATAGCCGCGAAATCGGCGAGGCGCTGTACGACGCGTTCCCCGATCTCGATCCTAAGACCGTTCGTTTCACCGACCTGCATCAATGGATTTGCGATCTTGAGGATTTTGATGATGACCCGCAGGCATCAAATGAAAAGATCCTTGAGGCTATCCTGCTGGTCTGGCTGGACGAAGCTGAATAAATAAACGGGCTGCCCACGGGTGGCCCGTTTTCCTGTATGCGCGAAGAAGGAAAAGAACAATGACTGAAGCGATGAAAATTACGCTCTCCACCCAACCGGCTGACGCTCGCTGGGGAGACAAAGCCACATACAGCATCAATAACGACGGCATTACCCTGCACCTGAACGGTAAAGATGACTCCGGTTTAATCCAGCGCGCGGCGCGTAAAATCGACGGCCTGGGCATTAAACACGTACAACTGACCGGCGCTGGCTGGGATGTGGAGCGTAGCTGGGCATTCTGGCAGGGTTACAAAGGGCCGAAAGGCAGCCGCAAGGTCGAGTGGCCAGATCTTGACGATGAGAAGCGGAAGGAACTGGACAACCGTCTGACGATCATTGACTGGGTACGCGACACCATTAACGCGCCGGCGGAAGAGCTGGGGCCGGAACAGCTGGCGCAGCGTGCCGTTGATCTGCTGTGCAGCGTCGCGTGCGATCATGTCTCTTACCGCATTACCAAAGGCGAAGATCTGCGCGAGCAAAACTACATGGGGCTGCATACCGTTGGCCGGGGTTCCGATCGCGCGCCGGTGCTGCTGGCGCTGGATTACAACCCAACCGGCGATAAAGACGCGCCGGTTTACGCCTGTCTGGTGGGCAAAGGCATTACCTTTGACTCCGGCGGTTACAGCATCAAGCAAAGCGCATTTATGGACTCGATGAAGTCCGATATGGGCGGTGCGGCAACGGTAACGGGCGCGCTGGCATTTGCGATTACCCGTGGTCTGAACAAACGCGTGAAGCTGTACCTGTGCTGCGCGGATAACCTGATCAGCGGCAACGCGTTTAAACTGGGCGATATTATTCATTATCGCAACGGTAAGAACGTGGAAGTGATGAACACGGATGCGGAAGGGCGCCTGGTGCTGGCGGATGGCCTGATCGACGCCAGTGCGCAAAAACCAGAGCTGATCATCGATGCGGCGACGCTGACCGGCGCCGCGAAAACCGCGCTGGGTAACGACTACCACGCGTTGTTCAGTTTTGATGACGCGCTGGCGGGGCGTCTGCTGGCGAGTGCGGCAGAAGAAAACGAACCGTTCTGGCGTCTGCCGCTGGCGGAGTTCCACCGCAATCAGTTGCCTTCTAACTTTGCGGAACTGAACAATACCGGTAGCGCGGCGTATCCTGCCGGGGCGAGCACCGCAGCGGGCTTCCTGTCGCATTTTGTCGAAAACTACCAGCAGGGCTGGCTGCACATTGACTGCTCTGCAACCTACCGTAAAGCGCCGGTTGAGCAGTGGTCGGCAGGGGCGACCGGTTTGGGTGTGCGCACCATCGCTAACCTGTTAACAGCATAATTATGTAGGCCGGATAAGCGTTAGCGCCATCCGGCAAGATAACGGCGGGGGCGCTTCGCTTGCCCGCCCTACACGCATCTCTATTGTGATCCTTATGTCCGAAACAAAAAACGAATTAGAAACCCTGCTGGAGAAGGCGGCGACTGAACCCGCGCATCGTCCGGCATTTTTCCGTACCTTACTGGAGTCCACCGTCTGGGTGCCAGGCACAGCGGCTGAAGGCGAAGCGATTGTTGACGATAGCGCGCTGGATTTGCAGCACTGGGAAAAAGAAGATGGCACGACGGTCATCCCGTTTTTTACCTCTCTGGAAGCCTTGCAGCAGGCGGTAGAAGACGAGCAGGCATTCGTGGTGATGCCAGTGCGCACGTTATTTGAAATGACGCTCGGCGAAACGCTCTTCCTGAACGCAAAACTGCCTACCGGCAAAGAGTTTATGCCGCGTGAGATCAGCCATCTGATCGGTGAAGAGGGCAATCCGCTGAGTACACAGGAAGTGCTGGAAGGCGGTGAATCGCTGATTCTGTCTGAGGTGGCAGAACCACCTGCGCAGATGATCGACTCCCTGACCACGCTGTTTAAAACCATCAAACTGGTTAAGCGCGCCTTTCTTTGCACCATTAAAGAGAGCAATGACGCTCAGCCGAATCTGTTGATTGGCATCGAAGCGGATGGCGACATCGAAGAGATCATTCATGCGGCGGGCAGCGTGGCGACTGATACCTTGCCCGGCGATGAACCGATTGATATCTGTCAGGTGAAAAAAGGTGAGCAGGGCATCAGCCACTTTATTACCGAGCACATCGCGCCGTTCTACGAGCGCCGCTGGGGCGGATTCCTGCGCGATTTCAAACAGAATCGGATTATCTGATCCCGGTAGCCGGATGGCGTTAACGTCATCCGGGACAACCCGCACTGTAGGCCGGATAAGCGCAAGCGCCATCCGGCACATTACAAAACGTTAGGCCGGCTCTACCGGTAAATCATTACGCGCGCCCCATTCGCTCCATGCACCGTCATACAACGCGACATTAGGCACATCCAGCGTGGCGAGCGCCAGCACCACGACCGCCGCGGTGACACCTGAACCGCAGCTGGCGATAATCGGTCTGTCAAAACTGACGCCGTGACTGAAGAAAATGACGTCCAGTTCATCGGTCGTTTTTAATTCCCCTTCACGCACCAGCTCTGTCCAGGGCACGTTCAACGCGCCGGGAATATGGCCACGCTTCAGACCCGGACGCGGTTCATCGGCTTCGGCATTAAACCGTGGCGCCGGGCGGGCATCAACGATTTGCGCGGTTCTTTCATGGCTCGCCAGGAGTACATCGGTCAGACGCACAACCTTCTCCGCCGTGAATTTAACGTCAAATTCCCCTTCCGGGAGTTCCACTTCGCCTTCCTGAAGCGGCAGCTCATCGCGCTGCCAGCCTGCCAGACCACCGGCAAGAATTGAGACGTTTTCTACGCCAAACGTTCGCAGCATCCACCACGCGCGCGGGGCGGAAAACAGGTTGCCTTCATCGTAGACCACCAGATGTCTGTCCTGGTGTACGCCCAGTTCACGCATCGCCACGGCGAAGGCTTCCGGGCGCGGCATCATGTGCGGCAGCGGCGAGGTGTGATCGGAGAGCGCTTCAATATCGAAAAAGAGTGCTCCGGGGATGTGGCCTGAACGATATTCACCCGCAACATCCCTGTCTTCCTGTCCGGGAGGCGCCATGCGGGCGTCGATAATTTGAATTTGCGGATCGTCGATATGCTCTGCCAGCCAGTCGGCGGCGACAAACCAGGAGGTGGACATAGGCGTCTCCATCTTTTGCCATAATAATGCCAAATTGTCGGACGTTTACCGCAAAGGGACAAGTAAAAGAGGCTGATTTGTCTGGTGAAACCACATTTCTGATGAAAAAATCAGAACTTATATAACGAATACTGGCTTTCACAACGGGAAATCTCACGCATAATAGTTACTCTACGTTGCTAACGGGCCACTGTGGCCAGGGATGAAAGAATGAAACACATACGCGTAGCCGCTTGCATGCTTATGCTGGCGTTGGCGGGGTGCGATAACAACGATAACGCGCCAACGGCGGTGAAAAACGATGAGACGCCCGCCGCGCAATCCGCTCCGACGAAAGATCCGGCACAACTGCAAAAGCTGGCGCAACAGAGCGAAGGTAAAGAACTGACGCTGCTGGACGCCTCCGAAGTCCAGTTGGACGGCGCGGCGACGCTGGTGCTGACGTTCTCCATTCCGTTAGATCCTGAACAAGATTTTGCCCGCACCGTGCATGTGGTCGATAAAAAAAGCGGCAAGGTTGATGGCGCCTGGGAGCTGTCGCCGAATCTGAAAGAGCTGCGCTTGCGCCACCTGGAACCCAACCGCGATCTGGTGGTGTCCGTTGAGCGTGATTTAACGGCGCTGAATAAAACCGCTTTTGGCCGCGCGTATGAAAAAACCATTACCACGCGGGACGTTCAGCCGAGCGTCGGCTTTGCCAGCCGTGGCTCGCTGCTGCCGGGAAAAGTGGTGGAAGGTTTGCCGGTCATGGCGCTGAACGTGAACGAGGTGGATGTAAACTTCTTTCGCGTGAAGCCTGAGTCGCTGGCGGCATTCGTCAGCCAGTGGGAATACCGCAATGCTCTTTCGAACTGGGAATCTGACAACCTGCTCAAAATGGCGGATCTGGTCTATACCGGGCGTTTTGATCTCAATCCTGCGCGTAATACGCGTGAAAAACGCCTGCTGCCGCTGAGTGACATTAAGCCCCTGCAACAGGCGGGCGTATACATTGCGGTAATGAATCAGGCCGGACATTACAACTACAGTAATCCTGCCACGCTCTTTACCCTCAGCGACATTGGCGTTTCCGCCCACCGTTATCACAATCGTCTTGATATCTTTACGCAGAGTCTGGAAAACGGCGCTGCGCAGCAGGGGGTTGAGGTTGCTCTGCTTGATGAGAAAGGTCAGACGCTGGCGCAAGCCGCCAGCGATGCGCAGGGGCATGTACAGCTGGAAAATAGTCAGCAGGCGGCGCTGTTGCTGGCGCGAAAAGACGGACAAACCACGCTGCTGGATCTGAAACTGCCCGCGCTGGATCTGGCGGAGTTCGCGATTGCGGGCGCGCCGGGCTACAGCAAGCAGTTCTTTATGTTCGGCCCGCGCGATCTGTATCGTCCTGGGGAAACGGTGATCCTCAACGGACTGCTGCGCGACAGCGACGGTAAAACCTTGCCCGATCAGCCCGTCAAACTGGAAGTGGTAAAGCCGGACGGTCAGGTACTGCGCACCGTTGTCAGCCAGCCTGAAAACGGGTTATACCGCTTTACGTATCCGCTGGATAGCGGTGCGCCAACCGGTATGTGGCACATCCGAGCGAACGCGGGCGATAACCAGCCCCGGATGTGGGATTTCCATGTCGAAGATTTTATGCCGGAGCGAATGGCGCTTAATCTCAGCGCGCAGAAAACGCCGTTAGCCCCGTCGGAAGAGGTGACGTTCTCCGTTGTTGGTTACTACCTGTACGGAGCGCCTGCCAATGGCAACACGTTACAGGGGCAACTCTTCCTGCGCCCGCAGCGTGAAGCGGTACAGGCGCTGCCGGGCTTCCAGTTTGGCGATATTGCGGAAGAAAACCTTTCCCGCAGTCTGGACGAAGTCCAGCTTACGCTGGATGAAAATGGCCGTGGCGACGTCTCCGCCAACAGCCAGTGGCAGGAAGCGCATTCGCCGTTACAGGTGATCCTACAGGCAAGCCTGCTGGAATCAGGTGGTCGCCCGGTCACTCGCCGTGCGGAACAGGCTATCTGGCCTACCGATACCTTGCCGGGTATTCGTCCGCAATTCGCTTCTAAAGCGGTGTATGACTATCGTACTGACGCCACGGTTAACCAACCCATCGTGGATGAGGGCGGTAACGCCGCCTTTGATATTGTCTACGCCGATGCGCAAGGCAATAAAAAAGCCGCTTCGGGTTTGCAGGTTCGTTTGATCCGTGAACGGCGCGATTACTACTGGAACTGGTCGGAAAGCGAAGGCTGGCAGTCGCAGTTTGATCAAAAAGATCTGGTTGAAGGGGAGCAGACGCTGGATCTCAGCGCTGATGAAACGGGCAAGGTGAGCTTCCCGGTTGACTGGGGATCGTATCGTCTCGAAGTGAAAGCCCCGAACGATGCGATCAGCAGCGTGCGCTTCTGGGCAGGTTACAGCTGGCAGGATAACAGCGACGGCAGCGGCGCGGCGCGCCCGGATCGCGTCACCCTGAAGCTGGATAAACCCACCTATCGTCCTGGGGATACCATCAAACTGCATGTCGCCGCGCCGGTGGCGGGTAAAGGCTACGCGATGGTGGAATCAAGCGACGGCCCGCTCTGGTGGCAGGAAATAGATGTACCTGCCGAGGGCCTCGACCTGTCGATTCCCGTTGATAAAGCCTGGAATCGACACGATCTCTACCTGAGCGCGCTGGTTGTGCGTCCGGGCGATAAGTCGCGTTCAGCGACGCCGAAACGCGCGGTTGGGCTGCTGCACCTGCCGTTGGGGGATGAAAATCGTCGTCTGGATCTGACGCTGGAAAGCCCGGCTAAAATGCGTCCAAACCAGCCGCTGACGGTGAACGTCAAAGCCAGCGCTAAACATGGCGAAACGCCAAAACAGATCAACGTACTGCTCTCTGCGGTGGACAGCGGAGTGTTGAATATCACCGATTACGTTACGCCAGATCCGTGGCAGGCATTCTTCGGGCAAAAACGCTATGGCGCGGATATTTATGATATCTACGGTCAGGTGATTGAAGGGCAGGGACGTCTGGCGACGCTGCGTTTTGGCGGCGATGGCGATGAACTCAAACGCGGCGGCAAACCGCCGGTCAACCATGTCAACATCGTGGCGCAGCAGGCGCTGCCGGTCACGCTCAATGAGCAGGGCGAAGGTTCCGTTACGTTGCCGATTGGTGATTTTAACGGTGAGTTACGCGTTATGGCCCAGGCATGGACGGCAGAGGACTTCGGCAGCAGTGAAAGCAAGGTGATTGTTGCCGCTCCGGTGATTGCGGAGCTGAATCAGCCGCGCTTTATGGCGGGCGGCGATACTTCGCGCCTGACGCTGGATGTCACTAACCTGACAGACAAACCGCAGACGTTGACGATTGAACTCGCCGCCAGTGGGTTACTGGAACTGGTGAGTCAGCAACCTGCTCCGGTAAACCTGGCGCCGGGCGTGCGTACGACCTTGTTTATCCCGGTACGCGCAAAAGAAGGGTTTGGCGAGGGAGAATTGCAGGCCACGCTGACCGGCCTGAACCTGCCTGGCGAGACGCTTCCCGCTCAACATAAGCAGTGGAAAATTGCCGTCCGTCCGGCCTGGCCTGCGCAGACGGTAAATAGCGGAACGGTGCTTCAGGCGGGGGAAACCTGGCATGCGCCCGCCCAAAATCTGGAGAACTTCTCGCCGGTAACGTTGCAGGGGCAGCTGTTGCTTAGCGGCAAACCGCCGCTGAACCTGGCGCGCTATATTCGGGAGCTGAAGGCTTATCCGTATGGTTGTCTGGAGCAAACCGCCAGCGGCCTGTTCCCGTCGCTCTATACCAACGCGGCGCAACTGAAGGCGTTGGGGATCGCGGGCGATACTGATGAAAAACGCCGTGCGGCAGTCGACACGGGGATCTCCCGGATGCTGCAAATGCAGCGTGATAACGGCGGTTTTGCCCTGTGGGATAACAACGGGCCGGAAGAATACTGGCTTACCGCATACGCGATGGATTTCCTCGTGCGCGCTGGCGAGCAAGGGTACAGCGTTCCGGCCGATGCGATTAACCGGGGAAATGAACGCCTGCTGCGCTATTTGCAGGATCCGGGCATGATGTCGGTGCGCTATAGCGACGATACCCAGGCCAGCAAATTTGCCGTTCAGGCGTATGCGGGACTGGTGCTGGCGCGTCAGCAAAAAGCGCCGCTTGGCGCGCTGCGTGAAATCTGGGAACGCCGGAGTCAGGCCGCGTCGGGCTTGCCGCTTCTGCAACTGGGCATTGCGCTGAAAAATATGGGCGATGCCGGCCGCAGTGAACAGGCGCTGACGCTGGCGCTGAACACGCCGCGCCGTGACGCGCAGCAATGGATGGCGGATTACGGTAGCCCGTTGCGTGATAACGCGCTCATGCTGTCGCTGCTGGAAGAAAATAAACTGCAACCCGAGGCGCAAAATACGCTGCTGACGACGCTTTCTGAACAGGCATTTGGTCAGCGCTGGCTTTCGACGCAGGAGAGTAATGCGCTGTTCCTTGCTGCGCGCACGCTACAGGATCTGCCGGGGACATGGCAGGCGCAGACTTCGCTCGCTGACCAGCCGTTGACGGGCGATAAAGCGCAAACGCGTAATCTGGATGCCGATCGGCTTTCTGCGTTGCAGGTGACTAACAGCGGCGACCAACCGCTGTGGCTGCGTCTGGACAGCAGCGGATACCCGCAAACGGCGCCCGTACCTGCCAGCAATGTGTTGCACATCGAGCGCCAGATTCTGGGAACCGATGGTCAGAGTAAATCGCTCAGTTCCCTGCGCAGCGGTGAACTGGTGCTGGTCTGGCTCGAAGTGAAAGCGAGTCAAAATGTGCCAGACGCGCTGGTGGTCGACCTGCTGCCTGCCGGTCTGGAGCTGGAAAACCAGAACCTGGCAAACAGCAGCGCCAGCCTGCAGGACAGCGGCAGTGAAGTGCAAAATCTGTTAAATCAGATGCAGCAGGCGGATATTCAGCATATGGAATTCCGTGACGATCGCTTTGTCGCGGCGGTGGCGGTTAACCAGGGGCAGCCGGTGACGCTGGTGTATCTGGCGCGCGCGGTGACGCCGGGAACCTATCAGGTTCCTGTCCCGCAGGTGGAGTCAATGTATGTTCCACAGTGGCGGGCGACGGGATCAACCGAGGGGCTTTTGATTGTCACGCCATAAATGATCGTCCTGCGCAGTCTACGCGGTGGCTGGCGCTGGCTGGCCATCGCTCCATTTCTGATGATTCTGGCAGTCTGGGCGGCGGACAAAATCTGGCCGCTGCCGCTGCACGAGGTCAATCCGGCACGGGTGGTGGTGGCGCATGACGGCACACCGCTGTGGCGCTTTGCCGATGCGGAGGGGATCTGGCGCTATCCCGTGACGATTGAAGACGTTTCTCCCCGCTATCTTGACGCGTTAATCAATTACGAGGACCGCTGGTTCTGGCAGCATCCGGGCGTGAATCCGTTTTCGGTACTGCGTGCCGCCTGGCAGGATCTGTCGTCAGGACGCGTGATTTCCGGCGGCAGTACGTTGACCATGCAGGTGGCGCGACTGCTGGACCCGCATCCGCGAACCTTTGGCGGTAAATTTCGCCAGCTCTGGCGCGCGCTCCAGCTGGAGTGGCACCTGTCCAAGCGTGATATTCTGACGCTGTATCTGAACCGTGCGCCGTTTGGCGGAACGTTGCAGGGCATCGGCGCCGCCAGTTGGGCTTATCTGGGTAAACCACCGACGCAACTGAGCTATTCGGAAGCGGCGTTGCTGGCGGTTTTACCGCAGGCGCCGAGCCGCTTGCGTCCCGATCGCTGGCCGGATCGCGCGCAAGCGGCGCGCAATAAAGTGCTGGAGCGGATGGCGGCGCAGGGCGTATGGTCGGCCCGGCATGTTCAGGAGGCCCGCGAAGAACCCGTCTGGCTGGCGCCCCGACAAATGCCGCAACTGGCGCCGCTGTTCTCACGCATGATGCTGGGCAAAAGCAACAGTAACAAAATCGTCACTACGCTGGATGCCGGGTTGCAGCGTCAGCTTGAAGAGCTGGCGCAAAACTGGAAGGGACGGCTTCCGGCGCGCAGTTCGCTGGCGATGATCGTTGTCGATCATACCGATATGAGCGTGCGTGGTTGGGTTGGATCGGTGGATATGAATGATGACAGTCGTTTTGGTCATGTGGATATGGTCACTGCGATCCGATCGCCGGGATCGGTGCTTAAACCCTTTGTCTATGGGCTGGCGCTGGATGACGGGTTGATCCATCCCGCCTCGCTGTTACAGGATGTGCCGCGCCGTACCGGCGATTATCGTCCGGGAAACTTTGACAGCGGGTTTCATGGCCCCGTCAGCATGAGCGAAGCGCTGGTGCGTTCGTTAAATTTGCCTGCGGTACAGGTGCTGGAAGCATATGGCCCAAAACGTTTTGCGGCAAAACTGCGTAACGTTGGCCTGCCGCTGTATCTGCCTGCGGGCGCGGCCCCTAATCTTTCCCTGATTCTGGGCGGCGCGGGCGCAAGGCTTGACGAGATGGTGGTGGCATACAGTGCGTTCGCCCGTCATGGCAAGGCGGCAACATTGCGCTTGCAGCCAGGGGATTCGTTGCAGGAGCGTCCGCTGATGTCGCCGGGCGCGGCGTGGATCATCCGGCGGGTGATGGCCGATGAAGCGCAGCCGTTGCCGGATAGCGCCCTGCCGCGCGTAGTGCCGCTCGCCTGGAAAACTGGCACCAGCTATGGCTATCGCGACGCGTGGGCGATAGGCATTAGCTCCCGCTACGTGACTGGCATCTGGACGGGCAGGCCCGACGGCACGCCCGTTGCCGGACAGTTTGGTTTTGCCAGCGCGGTGCCGCTGCTTAATCAGGTGAATAATATGCTGATGGCGCGCGCCGCGACGCAGCCTGAAGATCCGCGTCCGGCGTCGGTGAGCCGGGGCGTTATCTGCTGGCCGGGCGGACAGGCGCTTTCGGCGGGAGACAGTAACTGCCGCCGTCGACTGGCGACCTGGCTGCTGGAAAACAGCCAACCACCGACGCTGCTGTTACCTGAACAGGAAGGGATTAGCGGCATTCGTTTTCCTGTCTGGCTGGATAATGACGGAAAACGCGTCGCCGCCGATTGCGCCCAGGCGCGGGAGCAGACGTTGATTGTCTGGCCGTTGCCGCTGGAGCCCTGGTTGCCCGCTGCTGAACGCCGCGCTGCGCGACTACCGACGGCTTCGACGGCCTGCCCGCCGCTGGGGCAGGATGCGCCTTTACCTCTACAGTTAACGGGCGTGCGTGATGGCGCGATAGTGAAACGGTTACCCGGCGCTTCCGGGGTGGATTTATCGATTCAGAGCAGTGGTGGCGCGGGGGCGCGCTGGTGGTTCCTCAATGGTGAGCCGTTGGGAGAACGCGAACGGAATATTACGTTACATCTTGCCGAAAAAGGCGAGTATCAATTACTGGTTATGGATGCTGCTGGACAGATTTCTGCGCTGCGATTTACTCTGCAATAGACCTGATAGCAATAGTTTGTTGCTAATACTCATCTTATTTTAAAAAAATGTTACCTTCATCCATAGGCAATAACCCGGATGCTCTTTATAATCCGCGCCAGGTCGTACAAGCATATATACAACAGCAGAACACATTACAGAGGTAATCATGGCGATTGAACGTACTTTTTCCATCATCAAACCAAATGCGGTGGCAAAAAACGTTATTGGCAACATCTTTGCGCGCTTTGAAGCAGCAGGGTTCAAAATTGTCGGTACGAAAATGCTGCACCTGACCGTTGAGCAGGCGCGCGGTTTCTATGCCGAGCACGATGGTAAACCGTTCTTCGACGGTCTGGTCGAGTTCATGACCTCTGGCCCGATCGTGGTTTCCGTACTGGAAAGCGAAAATGCCGTGCAGCGTCACCGCGACCTGCTGGGCGCAACCAACCCGGCTAACGCGCTGGCGGGCACCCTGCGTGCCGACTACGCGGACAGCTTCACCGAAAACGGCACCCACGGTTCAGATTCTCTGGAATCCGCTCAGCGTGAAATCGCCTATTTCTTTGGTGAAGGCGAAGTGTGCCCGCGCACTCGTTAATAAATCAGTGATGTAGTATGTAGGCCTGATAAGACGCATCTGCGTCGCCATCAGGCAGTCGCGCAATGCCGGATGGCGCTGACGCTTATCCGGCCTACGACTTATCAGGTCTACGACGCTGCTCTGCCTTTACACATTATTTTCGCTAATGTCCCGCGCAGGCGTGGCATCCTTGCGATAGAATTTGTACAATGCAGCGCCCCAGGATGAGCACCGCTCACTGGGGCGCTTCTTTTTTCAACCCTCCAGGGGCCATAACGTGTAATAACGAGGCCGGAATAGAATATGTCTGAACAAATTGTCACGTCTGAAATCATCACCCCGGTTGTTCCTGATAAAAATGGAAAAATTAACCTGCTGGATCTGAACCGTCAGCAGATGCGGGAGTTTTTTAAAGAATTAGGTGAAAAACCCTTCCGCGCCGATCAGGTGATGAAGTGGATGTACCACTATTGCAGCGATAACTTTGATGAGATGACCGACATCAACAAAGTGTTACGTGGCAAACTGAAAGAGGTGGCGGAAATCCGCGCGCCAGAGGTGGTGGAAGAACAGCGTTCTTCAGATGGCACCATCAAATGGGCGATTGCCGTTGGCGATCAGCGCGTGGAAACGGTCTACATCCCGGAAGACGATCGCGCCACGCTGTGCGTCTCTTCACAGGTTGGTTGCGCGCTGGAGTGTAAATTCTGCTCGACTGCGCAGCAGGGCTTTAACCGTAACCTGCGCGTCTCTGAAATTATCGGCCAGGTGTGGCGTGCGGCGAAAATTGTCGGCGCGGCGAAAGTCACCGGGCAACGTCCGATCACCAACGTGGTGATGATGGGCATGGGTGAACCGCTGCTGAACCTGACCAACGTCGTACCGGCGATGGAAATCATGCTGGATGATTTCGGTTTCGGTCTGTCTAAACGCCGCGTTACGCTGTCGACGTCAGGCGTTGTTCCGGCTCTGGATAAACTGGGCGACATGATTGACGTTGCGCTGGCGATCTCTTTGCATGCGCCGAACGATGAAATTCGCGATGAAATTGTACCGATCAACAGAAAGTACAACATCGAAACGTTCCTCGACGCGGTTCGCCGTTATTTGCAGAAATCCAATGCGAATCAGGGACGCGTCACAATTGAATACGTCATGCTGGACCACATCAACGATGGAACGGAACATGCGCATCAGCTGGCGGAACTGCTGAAAGATACGCCGTGTAAGATTAACCTGATTCCGTGGAACCCGTTCCCGGGCGCGCCGTATGGCCGGAGTTCCAACAGCCGCATCGATCGTTTTTCTAAGGTGTTGATGAGCTATGGTTTCACGACCATTGTGCGTAAAACACGCGGCGACGATATTGATGCCGCTTGTGGTCAGCTTGCCGGGGATGTGATTGACCGTACCAAACGTACTCTGCGTAAGCGTATGCAAGGTGAGGCTATCGACATTAAGGCGGTCTGATACGGCTTGCGCCATTGTGTGTTTTGTGTACAGTGGCGCAATGTTGGTTGAATGATGCCTCAAGTTGTACTTATCTGGTCAATATTAACGGTGCGTTTTTGTCAACTTTAGGGCAGTATGTAGCGGTGCAACAATAGTTTAGCCTTAAGGATTAAGCTGTTTTGTCATAAGTAGCCTGACAGTCTTATACTGTCCAACTAAGGTTAACTGACCAGATGTTTCGCGGTGCGGGTGGGCATTGTGTCTCACCGGCGCCTGAACCCCAATTTACGTACCAGCAGCTGTAGCGAATGAATACTGAAGCCACGCACGACCAAAATGAAGCACAATCCACCGGCGTTCGTCTGCGCAATGCCCGTGAACAACTCGGACTCAGCCAGCAGGCGGTTGCAGAGCGACTTTGCCTGAAGGTTTCCACGGTACGCGATATTGAAGAAGATAAGGCCCCGGCCGATCTCGCTTCAACGTTTCTGCGCGGGTATATCCGCTCTTATGCGCGTCTGGTGCACATCCCTGAAGAAGAACTGCTGCCCGGTCTGGAAAAACAGGCGCCGGTTCGTCCTTCCAAAGTCGCGCCAATGCAGAGTTTCTCTTTAGGTAAGCGTCGTAAAAAGCGCGATGGCTGGTTGATGACGTTCACCTGGCTGGTGCTGTTTGTGGTGGTTGGCCTGACGGGGGCCTGGTGGTGGCAAAACCATAAGGCGCAGCAGGAAGAACTCACCACGATGGTCGATCAATCCTCTGCTGAACTGAATGCTGGCGGCGATAGCGCCCAGAGCGTACCGCTGGACACCAGCGAAGCCGCAAGCCAGGATTCGACGCCAGCGCCAACTGCGCCTGTTGACTCTACGGCGACAAACGCCGTGCCGCAGACGCCGGATGCGTCCGCGACGACCACGGCGCCTGCCGCAGACGCTCAGCAGAATGCGGTCGTTGCGCCTTCTCAGGCGAATGTGGATACCGCAACCACGGCGCCTGCCGCGACGGGTGATACGGCGTCATTGCCGACCGATCAGGCGGGCGTGGCTACGTCAGCGGTCGATCAGAACGCGCTGGTGATGAACTTTACCGCCGATTGCTGGCTGGAAGTCACCGATGCGACAGGGAAAAAACTGTTTAGCGGAATGCAGCGTAAAGATGGCAATTTAAACCTAACCGGTCAGGCGCCTTATAAGCTTAAAATTGGCGCCCCGGCTGCGGTACAGATCCAGTATCAAGGAAAACCTGTCGATCTGAGCCGTTTTATCAGAACTAACCAGGTTGCGCGTCTGACCCTTAATGCCGAACAATCACCGGCGCAGTAACAGACGGGCAACGCGGGAGATTTTTCATGCATAACCAGGCTCCAATTCAACGTAGAAAATCGAAACGTATTTACGTTGGGAATGTGCCGATTGGCGATGGCGCCCCCATCGCCGTACAGTCAATGACCAATACGCGCACGACGGATGTGGAAGCGACGGTCAATCAAATTAAAGCGCTGGAGCGTGTTGGCGCGGATATCGTCCGCGTCTCCGTGCCGACAATGGATGCCGCAGAGGCGTTTAAACTGATCAAGCAGCAGGTTAATGTCCCGCTGGTTGCTGATATCCACTTCGACTATCGCATTGCGCTGAAAGTGGCGGAATATGGCGTGGATTGCCTGCGAATCAACCCAGGCAACATCGGTAACGAAGAGCGTATTCGTACCGTTGTCGACTGCGCTCGCGATAAAAATATCCCTATCCGTATCGGCGTAAACGCCGGATCGCTGGAAAAAGATCTACAGGAAAAATACGGTGAGCCGACGCCGCAGGCGCTGCTGGAATCGGCGATGCGCCATGTGGATCATCTCGATCGCCTGAACTTCGATCAGTTTAAAGTCAGCGTGAAAGCCTCGGATGTTTTCCTCGCGGTAGAATCCTATCGTCTGTTGGCGAAACAGATCGAACAACCGTTGCATCTTGGGATCACCGAAGCGGGCGGCGCGCGCAGCGGCGCGGTGAAATCGGCAATTGGCCTCGGTTTACTGCTGTCGGAAGGCATTGGCGATACGCTGCGCGTCTCTCTGGCGGCCGATCCGGTAGAAGAAATTAAAGTGGGCTTCGATATTCTGAAATCGCTGCGCATTCGTGCGCGTGGGATCAACTTTATCGCTTGCCCAACCTGTTCCCGTCAGGAGTTCGACGTCATCGGCACGGTCAACGCGCTGGAACAACGCCTTGAAGACATCATCACGCCAATGGACGTTTCCATCATCGGCTGTGTGGTGAACGGGCCGGGCGAAGCGCTGGTTTCGACGCTGGGCGTAACGGGCGGCAACAAGAAAAGCGGCCTGTATGAAGACGGCGTGCGTAAAGACAGACTCGACAACGATGATATGATTACGCAGCTTGAAGCCCGTATCCGCGCGAAGGCCAGCATTATGGACGAAGCGCGTCGAATCGACGTGCAGCAGGTTGAAAAATAATAACGCGATGGGAAGCGGCGCGCTTCCCGTGTATGATTGAACCCGCATGGCTCCCGTATCGTTTGGGAAGCGCTGAGGGTTCATTTTTATATTCAGAAAGAGAATAAACGTGGCAAAAAACATTCAAGCCATTCGCGGCATGAACGATTATCTGCCTGGCGAAACCGCCATCTGGCAGCGCATTGAAGGCACACTCAAAAACGTGCTCGGCAGCTACGGTTACAGTGAAATCCGTTTGCCGATTGTAGAGCAGACCCCGTTATTCAAACGCGCTATCGGTGAAGTCACTGACGTGGTTGAAAAAGAGATGTACACCTTTGAGGATCGTAATGGCGACAGCCTGACGTTGCGTCCTGAAGGGACGGCGGGTTGCGTACGCGCCGGTATCGAACATGGTCTCCTGTACAATCAGGAACAGCGCTTGTGGTATATCGGGCCGATGTTCCGCCATGAGCGTCCGCAGAAAGGGCGTTATCGTCAGTTCCATCAGTTGGGTGTCGAAGCCTTCGGTCTGCAAGGGCCGGATATTGATGCGGAGCTGATTCTGCTGACCGCGCGCTGGTGGCGTGCGTTGGGTATTGCTGAACATGTGAATCTGGAGCTGAACTCCATCGGTTCGCTTGACGCGCGCGCCAACTATCGTGATGCGCTGGTGGCATACCTTGAACAGCATAAAGAGAAGCTGGACGAAGACTGCAAACGCCGCATGTATACCAACCCGCTGCGCGTGCTGGATTCCAAGAACCCGGACGTTCAGGCGCTGCTCAACGATGCGCCTGCTCTGGGCGACTATCTGGATGACGACTCCCGCGAGCACTTTGCCGGTCTGTGCAAACTGCTGGAAGCGGCGGGTATCGCTTACACCGTCAACCAGCGTCTGGTTCGCGGCCTTGATTACTACAACCGTACCGTATTTGAATGGGTAACCAACAGTCTGGGTTCTCAGGGCACAGTGTGCGCCGGCGGTCGTTATGACGGTCTGGTGGAGCAACTTGGCGGTCGCGCAACCCCGGCGGTGGGCTTTGCGATGGGTCTGGAACGACTTGTTTTGTTAGTTCAGGCAGTTAATCTGGAATTTAATGCCGATCCTGTTGTCGATATATACCTGGTAGCCTCAGGCGCGGATACGCAGTCTGCGGCGATGACACTGGCGGAGCGCCTGCGTGATGAAAATCCGGGCGTAAAACTGATGACTAACCACGGCGGCGGCAACTTTAAGAAACAGTTTGCCCGTGCCGATAAATGGGGCGCCCGCGTTGCACTGGTGCTGGGTGAGTCCGAAGTGGCTGACGGCACCGTTGTAGTGAAGGATTTACGCTCTGGTGAGCAAACGGCAGTCGCACAGGATAGTGTGACCGCACATTTGCGCACGTTATTGGGTTAAGGAGAAGGACAGCGTGGAAATTTACGAGAACGAAAACGACCAGGTTGATGCGATCAAACGCTTCTTTGCTGAAAATGGCAAAGCGCTGGCTGTTGGGGTGATTTTAGGGGTTGGCGCGCTGCTCGGTTGGCGCTACTGGACCAGTCATCAGACGGAGTCCGCACGCTCTGCTTCTCTGGCATATCAAAATGCGGTGACCGCGGTGAGCGCGGGCAAACCGGATAGCATCTCCGCTGCGGAGAAATTCGCCACGGAGAATAAAAATACCTACGGCGCGTTAGCTTCTATGGAACTGGCGCAGCAGTTTGTTGATCAAAATGAACTTGAGAAAGCCGCAGCCCAGCTACAGCAAGGACTGGCGGCCACCAGCGATGAGAACCTCAAAGCGGTGATTAATCTGCGTCTTGCCCGCGTTCAGGTGCAGCTCAAGCAGGCCGATACCGCGCTGAAAACGCTCGATACCGTAAAAGGTGAAGGATGGGCTGCGATTGTCGCCGATCTGCGTGGCGAAGCGTTGCTGAGCAAAGGCGATAAACAAGGCGCGCGCAGCGCATGGGAAGCAGGCGTGAAAAGCGATGCCAGCCCGGCGCTGAGTGAAATGATGCAGATGAAAATCAATAATTTGTCCATCTGAGAGGGACCCGATGCAATTGCGTAAATTACTTCTGCCAGGACTGCTTTCTGTTACGTTATTGAGCGGTTGTTCACTGTTTAGTGGCGAAGAAGATGTTGTCAAAATGTCCCCGTTGCCGACGGTGGAAAACCAGTTTACGCCGTCTACCGCATGGAGTACGTCTGTAGGTAGCGGTATCGGCGAGTTCTATTCCAACCTGCACCCGGCGTATGCCGATAACGTGGTCTACGCGGCTGACCGTAAAGGCACCGTAAAGGCGGTAAACGCGGATGACGGGAAAGAAGTCTGGTCCGTGAACCTGGCGGAGAAAGACGGCTGGTTCTCCAGAGCGCCTGCGTTGCTGTCTGGCGGCGTAACGGTCTCCGGCGGCCATGTCTATGTTGGCAGCGAAAAAGCGCAGGTTTATGCGTTGAACGCGGCTGACGGTACGACGGCATGGCAGACGAAAGTCGCCGGTGAAGCGTTATCTCGCCCGGTTGTCAGCGATGGCCTGGTGCTTATTCATACCAGCAACGGTCAGTTGCAGGCGCTGAATGAGGCGGACGGCGCGATCAAATGGACCGTGAACCTCGACATGCCGTCGCTTTCGCTGCGCGGTGAGTCCGCTCCGGCTACCGCGTATGGCGCCGCCATTGTGGGTGGTGATAACGGTCGCGTCAGCGCCGTGCTGATGCAGCAGGGCCAGATGATTTGGCAACAGCGTATTTCCCAGGCGACCGGTTCGACTGAAATCGACCGTCTGAGCGATGTCGATACCACGCCGGTTATCGTCAATGGCGTCGTTTACGCGCTGGCTTATAATGGTAACCTGACGGCGCTGGATCTGCGCAGTGGTCAGATTATGTGGAAACGTGAGCTGGGCTCGGTGAATGATTTCATCGTTGACGGCGATCGTATCTACCTGGTGGATCAGAACGACCGTATTCTGGCATTGACCACCGACGGCGGCGTGACGCTGTGGACGCAAAGCGATCTGCTGCACCGCCTGCTGACATCGCCTGCGCTGTATAATGGCAATCTGGTGGTAGGCGATAGCGAAGGCTATATGCACTGGATTAACGTTGAGGACGGTCGTTTTGTGGCTCAGCAAAAAGTGGATAGCTCCGGCTTCCTGACCGAACCGGTCTCTGCCGATGGCAAACTGCTGATCCAGGCGAAAGACGGTACGCTGTACTCTATTACGCGTTAATCGTCACGGCCGCACGCTTTGAAAAACGGCTCCTGGTGCAGGGGCCGTTTTACTGTTTTTAACAACGGCGCAAAAATCGCGCGCGTTGTTTGATGATTTTTTAAATGAGGCTTTAAACATGGTACCTGTGGTCGCGCTTGTCGGGCGCCCTAACGTCGGAAAATCCACGTTATTTAACCGTCTAACTCGCACCCGAGATGCGCTGGTTGCGGATTTCCCGGGTCTGACTCGTGACCGTAAGTACGGTCGTGCGGAGATTGAAGGCCGTGAGTTTATCTGTATTGATACCGGCGGTATTGATGGCACCGAAGACGGTGTGGAAACCCGCATGGCGGAACAGTCGCTGCTGGCGATTGAAGAGGCTGATGTTGTGCTGTTCATGGTGGATGCGCGTGCTGGCCTGATGCCAGCGGATGAAGCGATCGCCAAACATCTGCGCTCCCGCGAAAAACCCACGTTCCTTGTGGCAAACAAAACTGACGGGCTCGATCCCGATCAGGCGGTTGTCGACTTCTATGCGCTGGGTTTAGGTGAAATTCACCCGATTGCAGCTTCTCACGGTCGTGGCGTGCTCAGCCTGCTGGAGCATGTTCTGCTGCCGTGGATGGACGACGTCGCCCCGCAGGAAGAGGTGGATGAAGACGCTGAATACTGGGCGAAACTGGCAGCGGAAGAGAACGGGGAAGAGGAGCCGGAAGATGACTTCAACCCTCAGGATCTGCCAATCAAACTGGCGATTGTCGGTCGTCCGAACGTAGGTAAGTCCACACTGACTAACCGTATTCTGGGTGAAGACCGCGTAGTGGTCTATGACATGCCGGGAACGACGCGCGACAGTATCTATATTCCGATGGAACGCGACGAGCGTGAATACGTGCTGATTGATACCGCAGGCGTACGTAAGCGTGGGAAAGTCACCGATGCGGTAGAAAAATTCTCCGTCATTAAAACGTTGCAGGCGATTGAAGATGCCAACGTGGTGATGCTGGTTATTGATGCGCGCGAAGGGATTTCCGATCAGGATCTGTCGCTGCTGGGCTTTATCCTTAATAGTGGGCGCTCACTTGTCATCGTCGTGAACAAATGGGACGGCCTGACCCAGGAAGTGAAAGAGCAGGTGAAAGAGACGCTGGACTTCCGTCTGGGCTTTATCGACTTTGCGCGCGTACACTTTATCTCTGCGCTGCATGGTAGTGGCGTGGGCAACCTGTTTGAGTCCGTACGTGAAGCGTATGACAGTTCAACCCGTCGCGTCAGCACCGCCATGCTGACCCGCATCATGGCTATGGCGGTTGAAGATCACCAGCCGCCGCTGGTTCGCGGTCGCCGCGTGAAGCTGAAATATGCCCACGCCGGGGGATATAACCCGCCAATCGTGGTGATTCACGGCAACCAGGTGAAAGACCTGCCGGACTCTTACAAGCGCTATCTGATGAACTACTTCCGCAAATCGCTGGACGTGATGGGAACGCCTATCCGTATTCAGTTTAAAGAAGGGGAAAACCCGTATGCGAATAAGCGCAATACGCTGACCCCGACTCAGATGCGTAAGCGTAAACGTCTGATTAAGCACATTAAGAAAAGCAAATAATCGTCGCTGACGTTGATAAAACCCGCGCCTGTCGCGGGTTTTTTTGTTTTGCTCCAGCCGATGGTTTCCCTGTGTGATGTCAATGACTATTCGTTTTCTTCCAACTTTAAATCTAAGAAAGTAGACAATTGTCGAATTTTCATCTTAAAGTCCAGGGGTTGGTACTAGACAAAACTGGCTCCAGGTTATCAAATGGTTAAATAACCCTTCGCCGCGTGTAAAAAAATCGGCCAGATACGTAACTGGTCGGCGTGCATTGCGGTGTTTATAAGCACAACGACATACCTTTTCGGGAGAATTATGCAATCCTCTGTTAATCAAAAAGAAAGCCGAACGTTCTTCGGCCATCCTTATCCGCTCGGTTCGCTGTTCTTCACCGAGATGTGGGAACGTTTCTCGTTTTACGGCATCCGTCCGTTACTGATCCTGTTTATGGCTGCGACCGTCTATGACGGGGGCATGGGACTGGCGCGTGAAAACGCCTCCGCGATTGTCGGTATCTTTGCCGGTACGATGTATCTCGCGGCGTTGCCGGGCGGCTGGCTGGCGGATAACTGGCTCGGCCAGCAGAAAGCAGTCTGGTACGGCTCGATTCTGATTGCGCTCGGCCACCTGTCGATTGCGCTCTCTGCCGTGATGGGCGACAACCTGTTCTTTATCGGCCTGATGTTTATCGTGCTCGGTTCTGGCCTGTTCAAGACCTGTATCTCGGTCATGGTGGGGACGCTGTATAAAAAAGGCGATGCGCGTCGTGACGGCGGTTTCTCGCTGTTCTATATGGGCATCAATATGGGGTCGTTCATTGCACCGCTGATCTCCGGCTGGCTGATTAAAAGCCACGGCTGGCACTGGGGCTTTGGTATCGGCGGCATCGGGATGCTGGTGGCGTTGATCATCTTCCGCGTGTTTGCCGTTCCGGCAATGAAACGCTACGACAGCGAAGTGGGGCTGGACTCCACCTGGAACAGCCCGGTAGTGAAGAGAAACGGCGTGGGTGCATGGCTGCTGGCGCTGGCAGTAGGCGTGGTGGTTATCGTTGCGCTGATCGCTCAGGGCGTGATTGTGATTAACCCGGTCGCGGTAGCCAGCATGCTGGTGTACGTGATTGCGGCGTCTGTTGCGCTCTACTTTATCTACCTGTTTGTTTTTGCGGGCCTGAACCGTAAAGAACGCGCACGACTGCTGGTCTGCTTTATCCTGCTGGTTTCAGCCGCATTCTTCTGGTCTGCGTTTGAGCAAAAGCCGACCTCATTCAACCTGTTCGCCAACGACTACACTAACCGCATGATCGGCGATTTTGAGATTCCAGCCGTATGGTTCCAGTCGATCAACGCCCTGTTTATCATCCTGCTGGCGCCGGTGTTCAGCTGGGCATGGCCAAAGCTGGCGAGCATGAACATTCGCCCGAGCAGCATCACCAAGTTTGTTATCGGTATTCTGTGTGCGGCGGCGGGCTTTGGCCTGATGATGCTGGCGGCGCAGAACGTGCTGAATAACGGCGGGGCGGGCGTATCGCCGTTCTGGCTGGTAGGCAGCATTCTGATGCTGACGCTGGGCGAGCTGTGCCTGAGCCCGATTGGTCTGGCGACCATGACGCTGCTGGCGCCGGAAAGAATGCGCGGTCAGATGATGGGGCTGTGGTTCTGTGCGAGCGCGCTGGGTAACCTGGCTGCGGGCCTGATTGGCGGCCATGTGAAGGCCGATCAGCTCGATATGCTGCCGGACCTCTTTGCGCGTTGCTCCGTCGCCCTGCTGATTTGCGCTGCGGTGCTGATCGTGCTTATTGTTCCGGTTCGTCGTATGCTGGAAAATACACAGACTAAAAATGAGCAGAAGCCGGTCACTAACGCCTGATGCAACATCCGATCTGGCCGGGGCGTGAGTGACGCCCCGGCAGTTCAACGAACGAGACGGGAACAGGCGTTCAGGGATTTATTGGTCATGGGCTTTGATGCTCAGCCCGCAAGATATCAAAGGAGTTACCGTGTCGATTACCTGCCCGGATTGCCATACAGAGCTGGAACCGCAAAACGGTGCGGCGCATTGCGACAGCTGCAATAAAGATATTGAACTTGAAGCGCGCTGCCCGGAGTGCCATAAGCCGCTCCAGGTGTTAAAAGCCTGCGGCGCGGTGGATTATTTCTGCCAGAATGATCATGGGCTGATCTCTAAAAAGCGCGTGGAGTTTGTGCCGCTTTAATCCGTCTTTTTCCTGCGCGTTTTCTTCGCGGTCGTCACGCCTTTCACTTCGCTTTCCACCCAGCCGTCTGACAGCCGGGTGGTGAGCACATCACCGGCTTTCACCTGTCTGGTTTGCTTCAGCACCTTGCCGTCCGTCGCCGTGGTTACGCTATAACCGCGCGCCAGCGTGGAGAGCGGGCTGACGGCTTCAAGATGCGTTACCGCATTGCCAAAGCGTTCGCGTGTGGCGCTCAGACGTGCGCGCACGTTCTCGGCCAGACGATACTCCAGTTGCTGAATACGCGTTTGCGCGCGATAAATTCGCGGCTGCGGGTTTTGCTGGTTTAAACGCTGAAGGACACGTTGCTGGCGCGAGGCCGCGCGCTTGAGTTGATTATCCAGCGCGAAGTTCATCCGCTGGCGCAATCTTTCAAGCATCGTCTGCTGGCGTGCCAGGCGCAGTTGCGGGTGTTGCTGCTGTAACCGATGGAAAAGCTGCGTAAAACGGCGGTTGCGGTTTGCCAGATAGTAATCCATCGCCATCCCGAGGCGTTGTTGCGCGGACTGAATCTGGCGCAGCAACTCCTGCTGATTACGGCTGACTATCTCGGCGGCTGCGGAAGGCGTCGGCGCGCGCAGGTCGGCAACAAAATCGGCGATGGTAACGTCGGTTTCATGGCCGACGGCGCTAACGACCGGAATGCGGCTGGCGAAAATCGCCCGCGCCACGCGTTCATCGTTAAAGCTCCACAGATCTTCCAGTGAACCGCCGCCGCGCCCGACGATCAGCACGTCGCATTCATTTCGGGCGTTAGCCCGTTCAATGGCGCGAACAATCTGGCCCGGCGCGTCATCACCCTGAACAGCGGTCGGGTAGATGATAACCGGCAGGGAGGGATCGCGGCGTTTCAGGACATGAAGAATGTCATGTAAAGCGGCACCGGTTTTTGAGGTGATCACCCCGACGCAGTGAGCGGGCGAGGGGAGCGGTTGTTTATACTGCTGATCGAACAGCCCTTCAGCCTGCAATTTTGCTTTCAGTAATTCATACTTCTGCTGGAGCAGACCTTCACCCGCAGGCTGCATGCTTTCAATGATGATCTGATAGTCGCCGCGCGGCTCATACAGGGTGATATTGGCGCGAACCAGCACCTGTTGCCCGTGCTGCGGGCGAAAAGTGACGCGGCGGTTGCTGTTACGGAACATCGCGCAGCGTACCTGGGCGGTGTCATCCTTTAGCGTAAAGTACCAGTGGCCGGAAGCGGGCTGCGTGAAATTAGAGATTTCACCGCTGATCCATACTTGCCCCATTTCCTGCTCAAGCAGCAGACGAACCGTCTGATTAAGGCGGCTTACGGTAAAGATTGTGGAGGTCTGAGAGGATAACATGTGAGCGGGATCAAATTCTAAATCAGCAAGTTATTCAGTCGATAGTAACCCGCCCACAGGGGATCGCAAGCATTATTTGCAAAAAAGTGTGGATGCAATCGGTTTCGCTCTGTATAATGCCACGGCAATATTTATCCACCCCCAGGTTAGAGATATTGCCCATGCTACGTATTGCTAAAGAAGCTCTGACGTTTGACGACGTCCTCCTCGTTCCCGCTCACTCCACCGTTCTGCCGAATACTGCCGACCTCAGCACGCAGTTGACGAAAACCATTCGTCTGAACATCCCTATGCTCTCCGCAGCAATGGATACCGTGACGGAAGCGCGCCTTGCAATTGCCCTGGCACAGGAAGGCGGCATCGGTTTTATCCACAAAAACATGTCTATCGAGCGTCAGGCGGAAGAAGTTCGCCGCGTGAAGAAACATGAATCCGGCGTGGTCACCGACCCGCAAACCGTTCTGCCAACCACCACGCTGCGTGAAGTGAAAGAACTGACCGAACGTAACGGTTTTGCTGGCTATCCGGTTGTCACCGAAGATAACGAGCTGGTCGGTATCATTACCGGTCGTGACGTGCGTTTTGTCACCGACCTGAGCCAGCCTGTCAGCGTGTATATGACGCCGAAAGAGCGCCTGGTCACGGTGCGCGAAGGTGAAGCGCGTGAAGTGGTTTTTGCCAAAATGCACGAAAAACGCGTTGAGAAAGCGCTGGTTGTGGATGACAGCTTCCATCTGATCGGCATGATCACCGTAAAAGATTTCCAGAAAGCGGAACGTAAACCGAACGCCTGTAAAGATGAGCAGGGTCGTCTGCGCGTTGGCGCGGCAGTTGGCGCGGGTGCGGGCAACGAAGAGCGCGTTGACGCGCTGGTTGCCGCAGGCGTTGACGTACTGCTGATCGACTCCTCTCACGGCCACTCCGAAGGCGTTCTGCAACGCATTCGTGAAACCCGTGCCAAATACCCGGATCTGCAAATCATCGGCGGTAACGTAGCAACCGGCGCAGGCGCGCGCGCGCTGGCAGACGCTGGCGTCAGCGCGGTGAAAGTGGGTATCGGTCCTGGCTCTATCTGTACGACCCGTATCGTCACAGGCGTAGGCGTTCCACAAATTACTGCTGTCTCTGATGCAGTAGAAGCACTCGAAGGCCTGGGCATTCCGGTTATCGCCGATGGCGGTATTCGTTTCTCCGGCGATATCGCCAAAGCGATCGCCGCAGGCGCAAGCGCGGTAATGGTCGGTTCCATGCTGGCGGGTACTGAAGAATCCCCGGGTGAAATCGAACTGTACCAGGGCCGTTCTTACAAATCCTACCGTGGTATGGGTTCTCTGGGCGCGATGTCCAAAGGCTCCTCTGACCGTTACTTCCAGAGCGATAACGCGGCAGACAAACTGGTGCCGGAAGGTATCGAAGGCCGCGTAGCGTATAAAGGCCGCCTGAAAGAGATCATTCACCAGCAGATGGGCGGCCTGCGCTCCTGTATGGGTCTGACCGGCTGTGGTACTATCGACGCGCTGCGTACCAAAGCGGAGTTTGTACGCATCAGCGGTGCGGGTATTCAGGAAAGCCACGTTCATGACGTGACCATCACCAAAGAGTCCCCGAACTACCGTCTGGGCTCCTGATTTTCTTCGCCCGACCTCGTGTCGGGCGATTTATTTAATCTGTTTCACTTGCCTCGGAATTAGCGTCAATGACGGAAAATATTCATAAACATCGCATTCTCATCCTGGATTTTGGTTCTCAGTACACTCAGCTGGTTGCGCGTCGCGTGCGTGAACTCGGCGTTTACTGCGAACTGTGGGCGTGGGATGTTACGGAAGCACAAATTCGCGAATTCAACCCAAGCGGTATTATTCTTTCCGGCGGCCCGGAAAGCACCACTGAAGAAAACAGCCCACGCGCGCCGGAGTATGTGTTTGAAGCTGGCGTGCCGGTATTCGGCGTGTGCTACGGCATGCAGACGATGGCGATGCAACTGGGCGGCCATGTTGAAGCATCCAATGAACGTGAATTCGGTTACGCGCAGGTGGAAGTGAGAACCAACAGCGCGCTGATTCGCGGCATTGAAGACTCCCTGACCGCAGACGGCAAGCCGCTGCTGGACGTGTGGATGAGCCACGGCGATAAAGTTACCGCTATCCCGTCTGATTTTGTCACCGTTGCCAGCACCGAAACCTGCCCGTTCGCCATTATGGCTAACGAGGAAAAACGTTTTTACGGCGTGCAGTTCCACCCGGAAGTCACACACACCCGTCAGGGTATGCGCATGCTGGAACGCTTTGTGCGTGATATCTGCCAGTGTGAAGCGCTGTGGACTCCGGCGAAGATTATCGACGATGCGGTAAATCGCATTCGTGAACAGGTTGGCGACGACAAAGTGATCCTCGGCCTGTCTGGCGGCGTTGACTCTTCCGTTACCGCGATGCTGCTGCACCGTGCCATCGGTAAAAACCTGACCTGCGTATTCGTTGATAACGGCCTGCTGCGTCTGAACGAAGCCGAGCAGGTAATGGACATGTTCGGCGATCATTTTGGTCTCAACATTGTTCACGTTCCGGCGGAAGAACGTTTCCTGACCGCGCTGAAAGGCGAAAACGATCCAGAAGCGAAACGTAAGATCATCGGTCGCGTATTCGTTGAAGTCTTTGACGAAGAAGCGTTCAGACTCGAAGACGTGAAATGGCTGGCGCAGGGCACTATCTATCCTGACGTTATCGAGTCCGCCGCTTCCGCCACCGGTAAAGCGCACGTCATCAAATCTCACCACAATGTGGGCGGCTTGCCGAAAGAGATGAAGATGGGTCTGGTTGAGCCGCTGAAAGAGCTGTTCAAAGACGAAGTGCGCAAGATTGGTCTGGAACTGGGCCTGCCGTACGACATGCTGTACCGTCATCCGTTCCCGGGGCCGGGTCTTGGCGTTCGCGTACTGGGCGAAGTGAAGAAAGAGTACTGCGACCTGCTGCGTCGTGCGGATGCTATCTTCATCGAAGAGTTGCACAAAGCGGATCTGTACAACAAAGTGAGCCAGGCGTTCACCGTGTTCCTGCCGGTTCGTTCCGTTGGCGTAATGGGCGATGGCCGTAAATACGACTGGGTTGTCTCCCTGCGTGCGGTAGAAACCATCGACTTTATGACCGCGCACTGGGCGCACCTGCCGTATGATTTCCTCGGCCGCGTCTCTAACCGCATCATCAACGAAGTCAACGGCATCTCCCGCGTGGTGTATGACATCAGCGGTAAGCCGCCAGCAACCATTGAGTGGGAATGATGTATAGCTAGTTCATAGCTCATCATATCTATTCAGATTCATCATTAGCCCTCTGTAATTGCAGAGGGTTTTTGTTTTTATGTATTCATGTCTATTCACTCTACCTCACATCTTTTGACGGTACAGGTGACGGTATTGTCGAAGAGCGTTTGCTGGCCGCTCCACATTAGCAAGCCTCGACAGCAGGAAAAAGATGAATACTTGTTGTTAGTCTAAATGTGGTCTATATTTGAACCGAAAAGTGACCAATGACTATTCGGTGGGGCGTATCATGAAAGTAGAGACAATTAGCTACGTTAAAAAGAACGCAGCAACGCTTGATCTGTCAGAACCGATCCTGGTCACGCAAAATGGTGTCCCTGCTTATGTTATAGAATCCTATGACCAGCAGCAGGAGCGGGAAAACGCTATTGCGTTGCTGAAGCTGCTTACCCTGTCAGAGAAAGATAAAGCTGAAGGGCGTGTATTCTCAAAAGACCAATTGCTGGATGGACTTGCGGATTAAACGCAGAGCACTCAACGTTAAGGGACTTCCATGGAACAGCTGGTGACCTTTGAGTACACGCTTACGGTAAAGCACTGCATCGATACAATAGCGGGTTTTCTGCGCCATGTTGATGTTGAACCGCGTCCGGTTATTGCAGATATACTGACGCAGTTTGAGAGTACCGTTGGCCAGTTCCCGCTGGGATGCCAGATTTGCCCTGAACTGCTGAAAATTGGCTGTGCAAAGTACCGGGAGTTTAACCACGCTGAAGGCTATCGAGTTTTGTATTCAGTAGACGGCGCATTAGTGACAGCACATGCGATTTTGTCACATCGGCAGGATATACAGCAGTTGTTGTTCAGGCGTCTGATTGCCGCCTGAACAATCAGGCGACGATACCGCTTACAACGTCATCTTCCAGAATCCATTCCATTACCCGACCGAGGCACAGCGCTATCTGTCCGGCGAATGCATATGCAATCCAGAAAACAGTATGTCTATGTGAGCAGGAAAAGTTTAGCGTTGAGCAGGCGTCTCGACTGAGAGAGTGGACTGTTGAGCTTCTTTTTTATCCTGATGATGATGCCAGGCACCGATAGAAGAGTAGACGAAGCGTCCGAAGAAGAAGAGAAAACTGATAAACAGTACGATACGGGTCATTCGACTGTTAAATCGATGTCGTTTTCGCATACTGGTTGCCTGACTCACAAAAGGTTCCTTAGGGTATGCCCAGCATAGTGGGCGATGGGTACATTAAGGCACATTGTAAAGGAATGGTCAATTGTCGATTATGTAAAAATACGTCAGTTGATTTATCTCTTATTGTTATGGAAGATAATTTTAGTATTTACATTAATAATAAATTAATGATAACGAAGCAGAAAAAACGTAATTATTAGTTAATGAGAAGGAAATTGATTGATATATATCAAATGTTGCTTCCCGTTGATAACTAGAATCAAGACACATATTGTGACGTTGTTTTTATTATTATTTTAAAGTCAGGTGGGATGCCTGTCTGAAGCACCTTGCAGGAAGCGAGGGTTTTTGCTGAGCATCTATGAAACTAAATCAGACCTATATCAAAATCAGAGATAAATGGTGGGTGCTACCTCTCATTTTACCCTCTTTGCTGTTGCCCATATTAAGCATTGCCAATACCTACGCGCATACCAATACGGGTTCCGGCAATGTCACGCTTTTTTATCTTCCCCTGGCATTCACCATTAGCCTGATGTCATTTTTTGACTGGGCGGCATTACCAGGCATTGCGGTCGCAATCTTCTGGAACCGCTATCCGATAGTGGGATTGTATGAGACGCTCTCCATTATCGGACATTTCATTATCCCGGTCGTGCTCTGCTGGGGCGGGTATCGCGTGTTTACTCCCCGGCGTAATCAGGTGTCTCATGGCGATGCTCATCTGATGTTTCAGCGGATGTTCTGGCAGGTGTTTTGCCCGGCGACGTTATTTCTGGTGCTCTTTCAATTTGCCGCCTTCCTGGGAATGTATGCGAGCAAATCAAGCATGATGGGCGTAATGCCTTTTAATATCAATACATTGATTAACTATCAGGCTTTGCTGGTGGGAAATCTTATCGGCGTTCCGCTGTGTTATTTTATTATTCGCACTGTCCGCAATCCGCTATATCTGCGTGGATATTATGCGCAGCTGAAACAACAGTTTGATAAGAAAGTCACAAAGAAAGAGGTTGTTATCTGGTTGCTCGTGCTGACATTGCTCATGACAATGCTTTGCATGCCATTGAATGAAAATAGTTCAATATTTAGCACTAACTATACCTTGTCATTATTATTGCCGGTAATGCTATGGGGAGCGATGCGCTACGGTTATCGATTTATTTCGCTGATATGGTCGGCTGTTCTCATTACCGCAATTCATTATTACCAGAGCTACATGCCTTATTATTCCGGGTATGACACACAACTCACTATTACGTCTTCAAGCTACCTGGTTTTCTCTTTTATTGTGAGCTATATGGCGGTGCTGGCGACGCGCCAGAGAATCGTCAGCGGTCGGGCGCGTCGGCTCGCGTATCTTGATCCCGTCGTGCATCTGCCTAACCTGCGGGCGCTAAATCGCGTGCTGAAAAATTCGCCCTGGTCAGCACTCTGTTTTTTACGCGTGCCCGGCCTGGAATTACTGGGGAAGAACTATGGCGTTATGCTGCGGATTCAGTACAAGCAAAAGCTCTCCCACTGGATAAACACCTTGCTGGCGCCCGGTGAATGCGTGTATCAGCTGTCGGGGCATGATTTGATTCTGCGTCTGAATATGGAGTCGCATCAACAGCGCATTGAAGCGCTGGACAACCATATCAAGCAATTCCGTTTCATGTGGGATGATATGCCGCTCCAGCCGCAGGTTGGGGTCAGCTACTGCTATGTGCGCTCTCCGGTCAGCCATATCTATCTGTTATTAGGCGAATTAAGTACCATCGCCGATCTTTCTCTGATGACCAACAAACCGGAGAATATGCAGCGGCGTGGCGCAATGCATTTGCAGCGGGACCTGAAAGATAAAGTGGCGATGATGAACCGCTTGCAGTATGCGCTGGAGCACGATCATTTTTGCCTGATGGCGCAGCCGATTTCAGGCATTCGCGGCGATGTTTACCATGAAATACTGCTGCGACTGAAAGACGATAATGGCGGCATGATCAATCCCGATGGTTTTCTGCCCGTTGCTCACGAATTTGGCCTGTCGTCCAGCATCGATCTGTGGGTGATTGAAAATACCCTGCGCTTTATGGCGGAAAACCGGGATAAGCTGCCAGCCCACCGTTTTGCCATCAATCTGTCACCAACGTCGGTATGCCGCGCCCAGTTTCCGATTGATGTCAGTAACCTGCTGAGCCAGTACGAAGTTGAAGCGTGGCAACTGATCTTTGAAGTGACCGAAAGCAATGCGTTCACCAATGCCGAACAGGGTCAGGCAACGTTGTCACAGTTGCAACAGTTAGGTTGCCAGATAGCGATTGATGATTTTGGAACCGGTTATGCCAGTTATGCGCGGCTGAAAAATGTGAGCGCGAATATTCTCAAGATCGATGGCAGCTTTATTCGCAATATCGTCTCTAACAGTCTCGATTACCAGATTGTGGCGTCCATTTGCCATCTGGCGCGAATGAAGAATATGCAAGTGGTGGCGGAATATGTGGAAAGCGAAGAAATTCGTAGCGCGGTGAGCGCGTTGGGGATCGATTACCTTCAGGGCTATTTGCTTGGCGAACCCAGGCCGCTGGCGGCGACTCTGGAAGAGGTACAGGCACCATTGTCTGGTGCCTGAGGCGAAATTACGCCGCGATAGTGGGCGAACTCTCTTCTTCGATTTTGAGACGCCAGCCCGTGACCGCTTCCCAGTATTGCTGCTCTTTTTCCAGATCGAGCAGGACGAGCGCGTTTTGGCTAAACCAGTCATGCGGGAAGCGCAACGTCCAGTGATTGTCGTCAGTTTTAAGCCGTAGCGTTGGCGGCGTTGTGGTGGCCTGGCGCTGATTATTCAGCAGAACGCCCAGGCGCAATAGCTGAATCAACGGCAGGAATTGTTTTTTCTTGAACAGCGTAAAGCGGGGCAAGTCATCCAGCTTAACGGCTTTACGATGATAACGGACTAATGTCGCCATCATCAGTTGCTGTTCCTGGTTAAAACCCGGCAAATCGCTGTTTTGCAGAATATAGGCAGAGTGGCGGTGCAGGCCGCTGTGGTTGATGTTCAGCCCCACCTCATGCAGCATTGCAGCCCACTTCAGTAACGCTTCCAGCTGTGGATGCGCCAGCTTTGGCTGTTGCGTCTGCCACTGTTCATACATCTGCATGGTTGTTTCCAGCACGCGCCGGGCCTGATCGCTGTCGATGTTATACTGATTCGCCAGGCTTTTGGCCGTACGGCTGCGCACATCCTGATGACGGAAGCGGCCTTCCATTTCGTACAGCACGCCTTCGCGCAGCGCCCCGTCGGAAAGGCGGAGTTCGCGGATTGCCAGCGCATCAAAAACGCCGCACAGAATGGCCAGACCCGGTACAAAGACCGCTTTTCGCTCTTCAGACAGACCCGGCAGGCTCAGCGCTTCAAAGGAGCGGTGCCTGAGCACTTCAGCCATCAGTTTATCCAGCCGTTCTGGCGTAATGAAGCCGTCCTTCTCACCCATTTCCAGCAGCACTTCATGGGCGGCTTTGATGGTGCCAGACGCGCCCAGCGCGACGTTCCAGCCCTGAATGCGGAACTGCCAGGTTAACGTCTCCAGTTTTTGCGCAGCGGCCATTCGGGCGCGCTGGAAATTTTCCGGGCTGATGGCGCCGCCAGGAAAATAGATTTGTGCGAAACTGACGCACCCCATGCGACGGCTTTCGACCAGTTTTGGCTCGAAGTTTTCGCCGATGACTAACTCCGTCGAACCCCCGCCGATATCGATCACCAGCTTGCGGCCTTTTTCCGGCTGCGTATGCTCCACGCCCATAAAAATCAGGCGGGCTTCTTCGTTACCGGAAATGATTTCGATCGGGTAGGGGATGACCTTCTCCGCGCGCTTCAGAAAATCGGTGGCGTTCAGCGCCTGGCGCAGGGTATGGGTGCCTACGATACACACGCTTGACGGGGAAAATCCCTGTAGGCGTTCGGCGAATAACGATAAGCAGCTTAACCCGCGTTCTATCGCTTCTTCACTTAACATATTGTCTTCGCCGAGACCATCCGCCAGATGTACGCGCTGTTTCAGCCGACCGATGATCTGCATGGCGCCATCCACCACGCGGGCAATGACCATATGAAAACTGTTCGAACCGAGGTCGACCGCCGCGAACTCCTGCGGCCGGGGTGTCTTGTCATGTATTGGCATAGCGTTAGTCAGGTTGCTCGAGTGATTTGATGTAGTCGTAAATCGCCAGTTGCGACTGCACCTTGCGACGATTTCCGCGCGGCACGTAGCGATTACTCAGTTCTTTATCTATGTAGCGGGCTTTTACCGTGTCGCTAAACAGGATGTCAATAATATCCAGCACGCGTTGCTTAAGACACGGGTCGAGCAGCGGCGCAGCAACTTCGATACGGTAATCGATATTTCTCGTCATCCAGTCAGCGGAGGAAAGATACACCTGCTTGTCGCCGCCGTTGGTAAAAATATAAACCCGGTCATGTTCGAGATAACGATCCACGATACTGATCACGCGGATATTGTCGCTAATGCCTTCCAGATTTGGAATCAGCGAACACATCCCACGAACCAGCAGATTGACCGGCACACCCGAGCTGGATGCGGCGTACAGACGGTCGACCAGCCCCTTGTCCACCAGGTTATTCAGCTTCAGCGTAATGCCGGAGGGGAGACCTTGCTGGGCGTTGGCGATTTCTTTATCGATCATCTCGTACAGCAGGCGTCGTGAGTTCTGCGGAGAGACCAGCAAATAGTCGAACGTCACCGGGCGGTAAGGGTTCTCGATAAAGTTGAACACGCGACGGACTTCGTTCGTGATACGCGCATCGGCGGTCAGTAAGGAATAGTCGGTGTACAGGCGTGCCGTTTTTTCGTTGAAGTTCCCTGTGCCGATGTGCGCATAACGCACCACCTCATCGCCTTCTTTACGCGAGATGAGGAACAGTTTGGCGTGAATTTTTAGGCCTGGCGCCGAGAAGATCACATGTACGCCTGCTTCGGTCAGCCGCTTCGCCCAGTGGATATTCGCCTCTTCATCGAATCGCGCCTGCAATTCCACCACCACGGTGACTTTCTTGCCGTTATGGGCGGCGTGAATCATCGAGTCGATGATGCGTGAATCCTTCGCCACACGGTAGATGTTGATTTTGATCGCCAGCACGCTGGGGTCAAAGGAGGCCTGGCGCAGCAATTCCAGCACATGTTCGAAAGTGTGGTACGGATAATAGAGCAGAACGTCGCGCTCGCGAATGGCGTCGAACCCGTTGCGGAACTTCTCTTTATCAAACCAGAGATGGCGCAGTCGCGGCAGCGGCTTGTTCACCAGATTGGCTTTGCCCACGTTGGGGAAGCTAATGAAGTCTTTGAAGTTGTGATACCGGCCGCCGGGTACGATGGAGTCGTAGCGGGAGATGGTCAGCTTTTCACGCAGCACTTCCACCAGCGCGTTTGGCATATCGCGCTGATAAACAAAACGCACCGGCTCGGCGGTCAGGCGTTGTTTCAGGCTGGAGGACATCAGCTCCATCAGGCTTGATTCCATCTCGTGCACCAAATCGTATTCGGCATCACGGGTCATCTTCATTGAGTAGGCATTCAGCGCGTCGTAGTCAAAGAAGCCTTTGAAGATGTCGTCCAGGCAGTAGCGCAAAATGTTATCCAGCAGGATCATCGGCTTACGGCGACGCGGCGCTTCCGGCGGCAGATTCACAAAACGCGGCACTTTGTCGGATGGAATTTCCAGCAGCGCGTAGCGGATAGCATCGCCGCGAATAATCTCTACGGCCAGATAGGTGTAATCATCTTTCAGAAACTGAACTAAATCCGTTTCGCGATTGATCAGAATTGGCGTGATGTGTTGGCGTAAGTAATGTTTAAAATAATGCCGCAGCCAGCTTTGCTGGTTGGCCGACAGTTGGCGTTCGTTGATTAAGAAGATCTGATTACGCGCCATTTCCAGCAGCAATTCGTTGTACAGGCTGTCGAATTCCTGGTCGGCTTTTAGTACCCGGGACTGGATCTTACCTAGCAGATGGCGAGAATGAGAATTAGAACCCTGTTCTTCGCTGATTATGATGCGACGTTTCAGTTCGGCGAAACGAACTTTATAGAACTCGTCAAGGTTATTGGAATAGATGCCCAGGAAGCGCATGCGTTCAATAAGCGGATTTGATTTATCCGCAGCTTCCTGGAGCACGCGTTCGTTGAACGCTAACCAACTTAGCTCTTTCTCGATGTATAGTTTTTCCTGACCCATTACAACTCACACTCCGTTTTATTCACGGGACACTGCCTGATTATTATGGCGAGCATTGCGCTCAGATGTCCAACTGTGCCAGAAAAATATGACAATAAACCGTCAGATAAGCAAAGAGATGAGGGGAATTCCTGAGGCGTAGGCCGGATAAAGCGTTGACGCGCCACCCGGCATTGAAACGTTGGATTGCCTGATGGCGCCGTCCTGCGAAGGAATGTTATTACTCGGCGGCATAGCCTTGCGGCGGCAGGCGATTGCCATCCAGCCAGGCGGCGTTATCACGCATTTCCAGACGGCCATCCACAAACCAACTGATGACCAGCGGATAGATAGCGTGTTCCTGCGTCTGAACGCGGGCCGTAATTTCATCTTCGCTGTCGCCTTCAAAGACCGGAATCTTCGCTTGCAGGATAACCGGGCCGCCGTCGAGTTCATCGGTAACAAAATGGACAGAGGTTCCGTGTTCTTCATCGCCGTTTTCCAGCGCCTGACGGTGCGTATGCAACCCCGGGTATTTTGGCAGCAGGGAAGGGTGAATATTGAGTAGACGCCCCTCATAGTGGGCGACGAACGCGGGGCTCAGGATGCGCATATAGCCCGCCAGCACCACGAGATCGGGGGCGTAAGCGTCTATTTCACGCATCAGTTCGCGGTCAAACGCTTCACGGCTGGCGAATTGATCGGCCGTTAACGCATGTGCCGGAATTCCGGCCTCACGCGCGCGTTCAAGGCCGAACGCGTCGGCCTTGTTGCTGAATACTGCCCGAAGGGTGCCTTTGATTCTTTTCTCTTTGCAGGCATCGATAATCGCCTGCAAATTGCTTCCGTTGCCGGAAATAAGCACCACAAGATTCATCATTGAATAACCACGCGCTGTTCGGAATCAGAGGCTTTAATGATACCGATTTTCCAGGCGTTTTCACCTTTTGCTTTCAGCAGGGCGAGGGCGTTATCCACTTCCGCTTCCGGCAGGGCGATCACCATCCCGACGCCGCAGTTGAAGGTGCGATACATTTCATGCTGGCTGACGTTGCCTGCGGTTTGCAGCCAGTTGAAGACGGCTGGCCATTGCCAGGAAGATTCGTCAATCACCGCCTGGGTGTTATCCGGCAATACGCGAGGAATATTTTCCCAGAAACCGCCGCCGGTCAGGTGGGCGATGGCGTGCACATCGACTTTTTCAATCAGTTCCAGAATGGACTTCACATAAATGCGGGTTGGCGCCAGCAGGTGATCGGCTAACGGTTTGCCTTCCAGCTCGGTGTTTTCCGGGTCGCAGCCGCTGACTTCAACGATCTTGCGTACCAGAGAATAGCCGTTGGAGTGCGGGCCGCTGGAGCCAAGGGCAATCAGCACATCGCCATCGGCCACTTTGGAACCGTCGATAATTTCTGATTTTTCCACCACGCCGACGCAGAAACCGGCGACATCGTAATCTTCGCCATGATACATCCCTGGCATTTCAGCGGTTTCGCCGCCGACCAGCGCGCAGCCTGATTGCAGACAACCTTCGGCAATACCGTTGATCACGCTGGCGGCAGTATCGACGTCCAGCTTGCCGGTCGCGTAGTAATCCAGGAAGAACAGCGGCTCCGCGCCCTGAACGACCAGATCGTTGACGCACATCGCCACCAGGTCGATCCCGATGGTGTCGTGGCGTTTCAGATCCATCGCCAGACGCAGTTTTGTCCCTACGCCGTCAGTGCCGGAAACCAGTACAGGCTCACGATATTTTTGCGGCAATGCGCACAGCGCGCCGAAGCCACCCAAACCACCCATGACTTCCGGGCGGCGAGTTTTCTTCACTACGCCTTTGATTCGATCAACCAGAGCATTACCAGCGTCAATATCAACACCGGCATCTTTATAGCTAAGAGAGGTTTTGTCGGTCACTGCTTAGGTCCCCACGCGTTACTTGCGGTGAAAATTAAATTCGGCGCAATTCTAACAGGGAAAGCAAACGTTTGCGAGCCTGCTCTGCATCCGTTTTTATCTGCCGAATTTTTCAGCGTTTTACCGTTGTGTACCCATTTGTTTGAACTGCTCCACGAAAATGAAACCGGGTTCATTGCCGTGCTTGAAACCTGCGCCAGTTATGCACAGTATCGTACTGAAACCGGTTTCTGTTTTGCTTCGGGTTGTCAGCGTAGCGGCGTTAACATTGCAATTACAATGAGGGAAACGTATGTCTGGATTTAAAGCGAATTTCATGTGGGGCGGCGCCGTTGCCGCTCACCAGTTAGAAGGCGGCTGGCAGGAAGGCGGAAAGGGGATTAGCGTGGCGGATGTGATGACCGCCGGTGCGCATGGCGTTCCGCGGGAAATTACCGACGGTGTGATCGCCGGGAAAAATTACCCTAACCATGAGGCTATCGATTTCTATCACCGCTACAAAGACGATATTAAGCTCTTTGCTGAGATGGGCTTTAAATGTTTTCGCACCTCTATCGCCTGGACGCGCATTTTCCCGCAAGGGGATGAATTACAGCCGAATGAAGCGGGTTTGCAGTTTTATGACGCCTTGTTTGATGAATGCCTGAAGTACGGTATTGAGCCGGTGATTACGCTGTCGCATTTTGAAATGCCTTACCATCTGGTCACGGAATATGGCGGCTGGCGTAACCGTAAGCTGATCGATTTCTTCGTGCGCTTCGCGAAAGTGGTATTTACCCGCTATCAGCACAAAGTGAAATACTGGATGACCTTCAATGAGATCAACAACCAGGCCAATTATCACGAAGATTTCGCGCCGTTCACCAACTCGGGGCTGAAATACCTGCCGGGCGAAGATCGTGAACCGGTGATGTATCAGGCGGCGCACTATGAGCTGGTCGCCAGCGCGCTGGCGGTGAAAGCGGCGCGGGAGATCAACCCGGCATTGCAGGTTGGCTGCATGATCGCCATGTGTCCGATCTATCCGCTGACCTGCGCGCCGGACGATATGATGATGGCGATGAACGCGATGCACCGTCGCTACTGGTTTACGGATGTGCATGTGCGCGGGAAATATCCGCAGCATATCCTCAACTACTTTGCGCGTCGGGGCTTTGCGCTGGATATCACCGATGAAGATCGCGCGGCGCTGTTACAGGGCTGTGTGGACTATATCGGTTTCAGCTATTACATGTCTTTTGCCACGAAAGCGACCGCAGATAACCCACAGCTCGATTACGACGAAACGAAAAGTCTGGTCTCCAATCCGTATGTGCAGAAGTCGGACTGGGGCTGGCAGATCGATCCTGTGGGGTTACGCTACTCGCTCAACTGGTTCTGGGATCACTACCAGCTACCGTTGTTTATTGTCGAGAACGGCTTTGGGGCGATAGATATTCAGCAGGCAGATGGTTCCGTTGACGATCGGTACCGTATCGACTATCTCGCAGCGCACATTCGTGAAATGAAAAAAGCCGTTGTGGAAGATGGCGTTGATTTGATGGGCTACACCCCGTGGGGCTGCATTGATTTGGTGTCGGCGGGGACGGGCGAGATGAAAAAACGTTATGGCTTTATCTATGTCGATAAAAATAATGACGGCAGCGGGACGTTAGCGCGCCATCCGAAGAAATCTTTTGCCTGGTATCAAAATGTGATTAAAAACAACGGAGAAAATATTTAAGATTCAATATGTTGTTATTCAGCCCCGCCATCTGTGCGGGGCGTGTTTTATACTCATTCTCCAGACGTATGTCACTTTGGTTGATCCATGTCAAGCATACGTTGTGTTGCGCCAGAGAGGAAAAGCGGTATAATCCGGCGATTTTTTTTGTGGTTGCCACTCGTCTGAGGAAAGGAGAAGAGTATGAAGATCGTGGAAGTCAAACACCCACTCGTCAAACACAAGCTGGGTCTGATGCGTGAAAACGACATTAGCACCAAACGCTTTCGTGAACTCGCCTCGGAAGTAGGCAGCCTGCTGACCTATGAAGCGACCGCAGACCTGGAAACCGAAACGGTAACCATCGACGGCTGGAATGGCCCGGTTGAAATCGAACAAATCAAAGGTAAAAAAATCACCGTGGTTCCTATCCTGCGTGCCGGTCTGGGCATGATGGAAGGCGTCCTGGAGCATGTGCCGAGCGCGCGTATCAGCGTGGTGGGTATCTACCGTAACGAAGAAACGCTGGAGCCCGTTCCGTACTTCCAGAAACTGGTATCCAACATCGATGAGCGTATGGCGCTGGTGGTTGACCCGATGCTGGCAACCGGTGGTTCAATGATTGCGACGATCGATCTGCTGAAAAATGCAGGCTGCCACAGCATTAAAGTGCTGGTGCTGGTTGCTGCGCCGGAAGGCATTGCGGCGCTGGAGAAAGCGCACCCGGATGTTGAGCTGTACACCGCATCGATTGATAAGGGACTTAACGAGCACGGATACATTATTCCGGGCCTCGGCGATGCCGGCGATAAGATCTTTGGTACGAAGTAAGTGAATGAATAATAAAGAGCCGACTTTAAGAGTCGGCTTTTTTTTGAATAAAACACCCATAACATACAACACTCAGAGGAAAACACTATGACGCGCCGTGCTATCGGGGTAAGTGAAAGACCGCCGCTTTTACAGACAATCCCGCTTAGTTTGCAGCATTTGTTCGCCATGTTTGGCGCAACCGTGCTGGTGCCAGTCCTGTTTCATATTAACCCGGCTACCGTTCTGCTGTTTAACGGCATCGGTACGTTGCTGTATCTCTTTATTTGTAAAGGTAAAATCCCTGCATATTTAGGGTCGAGCTTTGCCTTTATTTCGCCGGTTCTGCTGCTGTTGCCGCTGGGGTATGAAGTGGCGCTGGGTGGTTTTATCATGTGCGGCGTGCTGTTCTGCCTGGTCTCTTTTATCGTGAAGAAAGCCGGAACCGGCTGGCTGGACGTGATGTTCCCGCCTGCGGCGATGGGCGCAATCGTTGCCGTTATCGGTCTGGAACTGGCGGGCGTGGCTGCGGGTATGGCCGGGTTGCTGCCTGCTGAAGGGCAATCCCCGGATACCAAAACCATTACCATCTCCCTTGTGACCCTGGCGGTGACGGTCTTTGGCTCCGTGCTGTTCCGGGGTTTCCTGGCCATTATCCCGATCCTGATCGGCGTGCTGGCAGGCTATGCGCTGTCATTTGCAATGGGAGTGGTGGATACCGCGCCAATTGCCGAAGCGCACTGGTTCGCGCTGCCGACGTTCTATACGCCGCGCTTTGAATGGTTTGCCATTCTGACAATCCTGCCAGCGGCGCTGGTGGTGATTGCCGAACACGTAGGCCACCTGGTCGTGACGGCGAACATCGTTAAAAAGGATCTGGTTCGTGACCCTGGCCTGCATCGTTCGATGTTTGCCAACGGGTTATCAACGATGATTTCCGGGTTCTTCGGTTCTACGCCGAACACCACCTACGGTGAAAACATCGGTGTTATGGCGATCACCCGCGTGTACAGCACCTGGGTTATCGGCGGCGCGGCGATTTTTGCCATTCTGCTCTCCTGCGTGGGTAAACTGGCCGCTGCGATTCAGATAATCCCTCTGCCGGTAATGGGCGGCGTATCGCTGCTGTTGTACGGCGTGATCGGCGCATCCGGTATTCGCGTATTGATTGAATCAAAAGTCGATTACAACAAAGCGCAGAACCTGATCCTGACCTCGGTGATTTTGATCATCGGCGTCAGCGGCGCGAAAGTGCATATTGGCGCGGCTGAACTGAAAGGAATGGCGCTGGCGACCATTGTTGGGATCGGCCTGAGCCTGATCTTCAAACTGATCAGCGTCCTGCGCCCGGAAGAAGTGGTGCTGGATGCGAAAGACGCGGATACGCCGCAGCAATAATCCTGAAACCGGGCAGTGCTTGCTGCCCGGTTCTATCGTGATGGAATTCTGTGGTAAACTCATCGCGATTTTATGGAATCCTGGATTGAGGTATCTCTGAACACTCCGGCACAGCTCTCTCTGCCACTTTATCTTCCTGACGACGAAACTTTCGCAAGTTTCTGGCCGGGGGATAACGCCTCTTTACTGGCTGCACTGCAAAACGTGCTGCGTCAGGAACATAGCGGATATATTTATCTCTGGTCGCGTGAAGGCGCGGGCCGTAGCCATCTGCTGCACGCGGCGTGTGCTGAACTGTCGCAACGCGGCGACGCGGTAGGCTATGTGCCGCTGGATAAGCGCACCTGGTTTGTACCGGAAGTGCTTGACGGCATGGAGCATTTGTCGCTGGTGTGTATTGACAATATTGAATGTGTCGCCGGAGATGAACTGTGGGAAATGGCGATCTTTGATCTCTATAACCGCATCCTTGAGTCGGGAAAAACGCGCCTGCTGATCACCGGCGATCGTCCTCCACGTCAGCTAAAGCTGGGATTACCCGATCTGGCTTCTCGTCTGGACTGGGGGCAAATCTACAAGCTGCAACCGCTCTCTGATGAAGACAAACTCCAGGCGTTACAACTGCGCGCCAGACTGCGTGGGTTTGAACTGCCGGAAGATGTCGGGCGTTTTCTGTTGAAGCGGCTGGATCGCGAGATGCGTACGCTATTTATTACGCTGGATCAGCTCGATCACGCCTCAATCACCGCACAGCGTAAACTCACCATTCCGTTCGTTAAAGAGATTCTGACGCTGTAACGCTGTCGTTTTTGCCCGGTGGCCGGGCAAAAAACTCAGGCAATATCTTCCAGTAAGTGCTCAACCAGCAGTGGAATCGGCCTGCCGGATGCGACGCTTCTGCCGTTTTCTCGCCATAGCGCCGTACCGCTAATGTCCAGATGTGCCCACGGGATATCCGACGGGCAAAAATGATGCAGTAACCAGGCTGCGGAAGCGCTGATTGCCGCATTGTTCGTCGGCGTATTACAGAGATCGGCTATGGCGCTTTCGGTCTGCTTTTTCAGTCGTGCATCCAGAGGTAAAGACCAGACTTCATCTCCGCTCTGCCGTCCTGCCTCTGTTAGCGCCTGTCTTAACGCATCGTCCTGAGTCATCAGCCCGCTGAGTTCGTAGCCAAGCGCTTTCACCACCGCACCGGTCAAGGTTGCCATGTCGATGATATAACGGGCCTGCGGCTGTCGTTGGCTCGTCCATGCAATGGCGTCGGCCAGCACCAGCCGTCCTTCGGCGTCGGTGTTATTGATTTCCACTGTCATACCGTTGCAGGCGCGAGCAACGCTGCCAGGCTGCATTGCGTTCGGGCCGATCGCGTTTTCAGCCAGCGCCAGTACGCCCATTATGCGTACGGGCAGTTTTAACTCCGCAACCGTCAGGAGCAGTCCCAACACGTTGGCTGCGCCACACATGTCATATTTCATGGTGTACATACCCGCGCCCTCTTTCAACCACAGGCCACCGGTATCAAACGTTATCCCTTTACCTATATAGCAGCGTACCGGGCCGTCACTTATGCCGTTGTAATGAATGGCAAGCAAACGCGGTGGACAGGTCGCTCCTTTGCCAACTGCATGGAGCAGTCCGAGGCCTTGTTCAACAATTTGTTGTTCATCAAGGACTTCACAGTGCAGCGCAGGAAAAGAGGCGCACAGGGTTTGTGCCTCATTGACCACGAACTGCGGCGTACAGCAATCGGAGGGGGTATCCGCCAGCCGCCTTGCAGCGACCATGCCGTTGGCAATGGCCTGCTGCTGCCTGAACATTTTTTCACGTTTCTCGTATTGTTCTGGCTGGCAGAACGCGGTGATATGGCGGATGCGAGTGGCGGTGGCATCCGTTTTTTTCAATTGTAAATCATTGAGCGTATACGCCTGATTGAACAGAAAACGCAGCAGCAGCGCCAGTACAGTGTCATTTATTTCGGTGACATCAATCAGCACATTTTCGCTGACTGGCGAGGCCAGCAGCGGTCGTATCGCATTGAGTAAACCTTCGGTCAGGCTGTCCTGCCAGAGCGCATCAGGCAACAGGGTAATTCGCGTAAAAGGCGCGCAGCCAAAGCGGGTATCCGCTACTTTATCTTGCGCCAGTACGTGCATTTCCGCGAGCAGAGCGGAATCCCGCAATAACGAACAGCCAGGAGGTGCGATAAGATGGCCTTGTGGTTGAACCTCTGCTGGTGAGCAAATCAGTTGGTATGAAATCATTTCTCTTCCTCGACTGGAGCACGTATCCGTGCGGCATAGTCTTGCATCCATTCTTCATCGACGGGGTGATAATGGGTCTTCTCGTGCTGGCGTTCGGCGCGAAATACGGTGAGCGGTTGGCGTGCGGTAGCGACAACGAACGAGAATGTTTTGATGTTAGTGGCTGCGCCAAACTCGCCTTTACGGTTCATGCAGACCACCGAGAGGTCGCCTGTGCGACCAAATCGCGACATCAATTTATCTTCCAGCTCAAACACGACAGAATCAGCCGCTTGTTGCGGTGTCATCCCCTGCGCCATGCGACGAACAATTTCATAGCTGGCGCAGCCTTTCATCAGATCTTCACCGACGCCCGTTGCCGTCGCCGCGCCGACTTCACTGTCGCAATAGAAGCCGGAACCAATAACCGGAGAGTCGCCAATGCGGCCGCGTTTTTTCATAAACAGGCCGCTGGTGGAGGTGGCAACGCTCATCGACCCCAGTTTATCCAGACCAATAATGCCGACCGTATCGTGGCCGTTATATGGACTTAAGCCTTTATCCAGCGTCTCCCGGCAGCGTTTTTGATAGTGCTGGATGGCTCTGTCGGTGAGCATGGTTTTATCCGCAAACCCCTGGCTCAGTGCCCATTCACGCGCACCCTGGCCAACCAGCAGACAGTTATAGCGCTGGCGGCTTAACGCATGTGCGACGCGCACCGGGTTGGCAATATCCACCAGATTCCCGACCGCCCCAAACGCCAGGGTATCGCCGTCCATATAGGCGGCATCCAGTTCGACCTCGCCATTTTCAGTAGGCAGTCCGCCATAGCCCACGGATTTATAAAACGGAAAGTCCTCAACGGTTGCGACGGCGTCTACCACCGCCATTGCGACCGGGTTTCCCGCAGCCAGTGCAGACGCGGATTCCGCCACACCTTCAAGCGCCATTCGCCAGGTTGCGATAATTCCCCACATGGTTTACTCCTGTTTTGCAAGTGGTGCATCGGGCTGTGTTACGGCAGCCCGTTCCGCCGCGCGGTACTGTTTATCGACGATCCGCATAAAGGGCAGATACAGCATTGCGCCAATCAGCAGGTTAATGAGCTGCATGACGCTGCCGCTAATATGTCCGGTAACGATAAAACCGCTAATGACTGGCGGCAGCGTCCACGGAATAAAGACGCCCGTGGTGACGGCGACCGCGCCGAGCTTCATCGCGGTATACTGTATGGTGACCAGCACCAGCGGCACCAGGTTGAAGGGGATCAGCATTATCGGATTCATTATCACCGGCAGACCGAACAGAATCGGTTCGTTGATGTTGAACACAGACGCTCCGGCACCGAGCCGCGCCACTTCCCGCATGTTTTTACTGCGTGCAAAGAAAAGCATGGCTAACACCAGCGACAACGTTGCGCCCGCGCCGCCCATCCAAATCATGTCAAAAAACTGTTCTGTAATGATGTGTGGGGGTGTGGTGCCAGCCTGAATAGCCGCAATGTTGTCGGTCTGGTTTTCCATCCACAGCGGACGGATGATGCCGTTAACCATTGAGCCGGAGTTAATACCGACCGATCACAAAATAGTGATGCTGAACACTGTCATCAGCGCGCCAAAGTAAGAGGTGCCGTAATGACGAATCGGTGTGGCGACCACTTCGTAAATAAACTGATGGATGGTCTGGTAATGGGTGTTTTCAAACAAGATGCGAATGCTCAGTACCAGTATCATGACCAGTAAGGCGGGGATCAGCGCGGCAAAAGATTCTTGCACCGCCGGTGGCACACCTTCTGGCATTTTGATCACCAGATTTTTACGCTTTAGCCAGCAGAAAAGTTCAGTCCACAGCAGCGAACCGATCATCGCGACGAACAATCCTTTTGTGCCAATCCACTCTACGGGGATCACGGTAATACCGCCGCTTTCCGCCACTTTGATAAACGGTGTAAGGATCAGAAAACAGACCAGCGCCAGAATGCCGCAGGATATGCGATCTTCGCCGTAGTGTTCCGCCAGACGAAATGCGACCAGGAAACTGATAAACAGCGACATCGTTGAGAACACCGCGTTAAACGGGATCTCAATAATCGCACCCCAGCTCTCGCCAAAAGCCTGAGACATAAACTGCTGATAGTTTTGATTCGGAAACGAAGAGATCACCAGCAGAATAGAGCCGACGATAATAAACGGCATAAACGAAACGTATGCGCCACGAATCGCGCCGAGATGCCGCTGCTGAGCGGTTTTCGCCGCCAGAGGCATCAGTTTTGCTTCAAGAAATCCCAGAACATTGTTCATTGTGAACTCCGTACAAGATTAACTCACGTTGTGTGTGCTATGCATGAGGATTATCTGCGAAGGCGTGTGAACGAAAGGTGAAATAGCTCACAATGTGATCGCGATTAGCATATAAATCTCATAAGATTAATTATCTAAAAATCGACAGGGATTCTTGCGATGGAAATAAAATTGCACGCCAATGCCACTACCACACCGCGTATTCGTCGCTATCTTCAGCAGTCTGAAAAAAGCGACAGAGAGCTTGCCGCCGAGCTTGGGATTTCTGTTACGACAGTGAGGCGATGGCGACATCGTGATCGGGTTAGTGATGGGCAAACTACGCCGAAGACGATATACAAAGCGATGAGACAAGAACAGGTTATTCTGGTGAACGCCTTGCGTGACGCAACAGGTGCGCCGCTGGATGACCTCTTATTGTTGGTGAACGAGGTGCTGGGCATTGTTGTGTCGCGCGCGACGTTGAATCGTTATCTTAAACCGGCGACACCTCAGCGACAGCGGGCGTCGTTACAAGGGAAAAAAGCGTTAAAATCCGGGATGCTGCCGAATCATCTGGCGCTGTATCACCTTCCACTCTCGTTACATATGGACGACGGTGGCGAACATCATTTGTTCTGGGCGCGCGAGCCGATGAGCGGCTGGTGCTTTGCCCGACTGTATGCGGGTATTTCACCGCAGCGGGTCGTGGTCTGGCTGGATGAATTGCTGGAAACCTGCCCGGCTGATATACAATCTATTGAGACAAATATTTCTGATCGCATATGCCCGCAGCTAAAAACGCACCTGGCGACGCGCGGTATGTCATGCCAAATAACCGGTACGATTCCCGGTTGGGTGCCGGTGACAATACCGCTGAATGAGATTGTTCCCCGGCTAAATAGTGAATCTGCCAGCGAGCTGCTTATCCGCTTATGTGAATGCTACAACCGTGGTAAGACACAGAAAAAACTGGGGGATTGTACGCCGCAGGACTTTCTGGAAGCGCTGCGGCGCATGGATTAGCTCACGATTTCCAGCACCTGCTCCGGCGGGCGGCCAATACGCGCCTGACCGTTGGCGACGACAATCGGTCGCTCCATCAGTTTCGGGTTTTCCACCATCGCCTGAATCAGCGCCTCTTCGCTCAGGTGGCTGTCGGCCAGATTGAGAGACTTGTAGAGATCTTCTTTCTGGCGCATCAGTTCGCGTGCGCTGGACATCCCTAACATACGCAGCAGTTCACGCAGCGTCGCTGCGTCGGCAGGTGTTTCCAGGTAAAGCACCACTTCCGGTTCAACGCCGTTAGATTTCAGCAGGCTCAGCGTGTCGCGGCTCTTTGAACAACGCGGGTTGTGGTAGATTTTTACTGCATCAGACATGATTTCTCCTTTCGCGCGAACTGTCGGCCGGATAAAACGCGATAGCGTCGCCACCCGGCAACAGAACGAATACTACATTTTGGTGTATGGCTTAAAGCGTTCCTGCAACTGGCGCAGCTGGTCGATACGGGCATCGTAACGCGCCTGTTGCTGGCTGCCCAGCTTGACCTGAGAACTTGCGCTGCTGAGCATAGAGATCGCCTGATCCAGTCGCCCGGCCAGCGCATAGCCTTCGGCGCGTGCCGCCAGCTCCTGATCGCGGTTATTGAGCGCCGCTTCAGCCTGCGCCAGGAGATCCCAGCCGTTGCCGTCGTCTTTATTGTTGAAAGTGTAGCGATTGAGGATGGTCGTGGCTTCTCTGGCTTGCCCGCCCTGTAAATAAGCATTCGCCAGGTTTAGCTGCAATACCGGGTTTGCGCGCAGATCGCGGGCATTTTTCAGACGGTTAATCGCTTCGCTGGTTTTCTTCTGCCCCAGATCGATGTCGGTCGCCAGGTCGAGATACCACGCGTTATTCGGTTCAGCCGTCAGCAACGGTTGCAGCGCTTTGCGAGCTTCGTCGTACTTGCTGGCTTCCATTGCCTGTAGCGCCCGGCCATATTGCGCCGCACGCTGTTGGCGCACGTTTCCTTTTTCCCATGCGTCGAGCAGGTCGCTGGTAAGCTGATTACGGCCAGAATTGTACATCCCCAGCGTACGCGCCTTCGCCAGATAAAAATCTTCCGACGATTCCACTACCACCGGGCGCATCTGGTTTGCACGGTTGCGGGCATCCGCCAGACGGCTTTCCGGCAGGGGGTGCGTCAGCAAAATTTCGGGAGGACGCGTGGAGTAGCGCGCCTGGTCGAGCAGTTTTTCCAGGAACGTCGGCATCGCTTGCGGATCGAATCCTGAACGTTGCAGCACCTGAATACCGATTCGGTCTGCTTCCTGTTCGTTTTGTTGGGTGAAGCTGATCATCCCCTGACGCGTTCCCGCCAGCGTACCGGTCAGCGCTGCCATACCGGCCTGTGGGCTGGCCATCGCCAGAAGAATAGAGCCTAAGGCGCCGACCCAGGTCAGCGGAGCGCTGCGCTTTTGATCTTCCATCGCGCGCGCCAGATGGCGTTGGGTTACGTGGGAAATTTCGTGCGCCATCACCGAGGCTAACTGACTTTCGTTATCGGAATAGCGAAAGAGCGCGGAATGCAGCACAACGTTGCCGCCGAAAAAGGCGAAGGCGTTGATTTCGTCGTTGTTAATCAAAAAGAAATGGAACGGCGTTTTCACGGAGTCCGCATGAGAGACTAAACGCATCCCCAGCGCGTTGATGTACTGACTCAATAGCGGATCGTTGATCAACGGCGCGCTGCCGCGCAACTGGCGAACGTAATAGTCGCCCATTTGCATTTCCTGACCGATAGAAAGCGTGCTTCCTGCTGAGGTCCCCATATCCGGTAGCGTGTCTGCGGAATCTGCAAACGCGGGGGCTACCTGACCGATAGTCAGCGCAGCGATGAGGGTAGCAACCAGGTTTTTCTTCAACAGCCTGAACATAGACCTCTGTCCTGTTTTCTTTAATATAGCCATTTGACCGATGCCGCGACGTATCGTTCCGCCACGCCAGCACAGGGAGTGTAACTGCGAAACCCGGTGGTGAATACCCCGCTCAAATGACTTTTCAGTTTCCTGAATCAGCAACAAAAAGCGAAGTCTTTTTTGTGACATTTAGATACAATTCGGGATCGCAATCCCGCTATTGAGGTTCAGGGAACGGTTTCTATGCTTGAGATGTTGATGCAGTGGTATCGCCGTCGTTTTAGCGACCCGGAGGCGATCGCCTTGCTGGTTATCCTGGTTGCTGGTTTTGGCATCCTTTTCTTTTTCAGTGGGCTTCTGGCGCCGTTGCTGGTGGCTATTGTCCTCGCTTACCTGCTGGAGTGGCCTACGGTCCGTCTGGAGGCGATTGGCTGCTCCCGGCGTTGGGCCACCTCAATCGTACTGATTGTGTTTGTCGGCATTTTACTGCTGATGGCGTTTGTCGTGATGCCGGTGGCCTGGCAGCAGGGGATCTATTTGATTCGCGATATGCCGGGTATGCTCAATAAGCTCTCTGATTATGCCGCCACGTTACCCCGTCGTTACCCGGCGCTAATGGATGCCGGGATCATTGATGCGATGGCGGAAAATATGCGCACCCGGATGCTGACGTTAGGTGATTCGGTCGTGAAATACTCCCTGGCCTCTCTGGTCGGGTTGCTGACGCTGGCGGTGTATCTGGTGCTGGTGCCGCTGATGGTCTTCTTCCTGATCAAAGATAAAGAGCAGATGCTGAATGCCGTGCGCCGGGTTCTGCCGCGCAATCGCGGACTGGCCGGGCAGGTCTGGATGGAGATGAACCAGCAGATCACCAACTATATTCGCGGCAAAGTGCTGGAGATGGTGGTGGTTGGCGTAGCGACCTGGCTTGGCTTCCTGCTCTTTGGTCTCAACTACTCGCTGCTGCTGGCGGTTCTGGTTGGATTCTCGGTATTAATCCCCTACATCGGCGCGTTCGTGGTGACCATTCCGGTGATTGGCGTGGCGTTATTCCAGTTTGGCCTCGGAACGGAGTTCTGGAGCTGCTTCGCCGTGTATCTGATCATTCAGGCGCTGGATGGAAACCTGCTGGTGCCGGTACTGTTTTCAGAAGCCGTCAACCTGCACCCGCTGGTGATTATTCTGTCGGTGGTGATTTTCGGCGGCCTGTGGGGTTTCTGGGGCGTGTTCTTCGCCATCCCGCTGGCGACGTTAATTAAAGCCGTGGTACATGCCTGGCCGGACGGACAGGTTAGCGACGGTTAAGCACGATTATCACTCTGCCCGGTGGCGCAACGTCATCGGGCGTTCCACGTTTTATCCGCTTTCTCCTTTCCTGAACGTTTTCCGAATGTGCTGTCCCGCCCTCCTTTTTTGCTTTCAACTTACCGGTATAGATGGTTTTTTAATCTCACAAGGACAAGACCAACCGGAGAAAAAAATGGGTCATCAGATGCACACGCAGCAAAAAGTGGGGTGGGGCGGTTATCTCGCCTTTTTTATTACCATTATCCTTTTTTCAGGCATGTTCGCGAAAAGTACGGAATGGTGGCGAGTGTTTGATTTTACCGTGCTCAATGGCGCGTTTGGCCTGGTTAACGCAGCAGGCGACACGGCGGTTTCATTTCGCGGCACTGGCGGTACCGGGGCGAGAGACGGCTTTTTATTCGCACTGGAGCTGGCGCCATCGGTTATTTTATCGCTCGGCATTATTTCCGTGACGGAAGGGCTGGGCGGACTGCGCGCCGCACAGCAGTTGATGACGCCGATACTCAGGCCGATCCTGGGCATCCCCGGCATTTGCTCTCTGGCGCTTATCGCCAATTTACAAAATACGGATGCCGCCGCCGGGATGACCAAAGAGCTGGCGGAAGAGGGGGTGATTACCGAACAGGAACGGGCGATTTTCGCCTGCTGGCAGACAAGCGGCAGCGCGATTCTGACGAACTACTTCTCATCAGGCGCCGCGCTATTTGCCACGATAACCGTGCCGGTTATTACGCCGCTGGCGGTCATTTTAGTCTTCAAATTTATCGGTGCGAACCTGTTGCGGGTGTGGATCGCGCAGCTTGAACATCGTCGTATGAAACAGGAGGCCTGAAATGAGCACACAGATACGTAAAAACGTCATGGATCTGTTTATCGACGGCGCGCGGCGCGGTTTTACCATCGCCACCACCAGCCTGTTGCCCAACGTCGTCATGGCCTTTGTCATTATTCAGGCGCTGAAGGTGACGGGGTTGCTGGATATCGTCGGGCGAGTGTGTGAACCGGTAATGGCGCTATGGGGTTTGCCGGGAGAATCGGCGACCGTTCTGCTGGCTGCGGTGATGAGTATGGGCGGCGGTGTGGGTGTCTGCGCCAGCCTGGTGGTTACTGGCGCGCTGTCCGGTCACGATGCCACTGTGCTGTTACCCGCCATTTACCTGATGGGCAACCCGGTTCAAAATGTAGGGCGCTGCCTGGGAACGGCGGGTGTTCATCCGCGTTATTACCCGCATATTATTGCGGTGTGCGTGATTAATGCCCTGGTCTCTATTTGGGTAATGCAGGCTATTGTTTAAAAAGGACTATCATGGACTGTTCCATTCTTAATCTGACGCTTTTTCAGCGCGGACACGTATATGCCCCGGACGATCTGGGTCAGCAGGACATTCTGGTTGCCAACGGCAAAATTGTCGCTATTGCGCCGACTATCGCTGCGAAAGACTTCCCCGGTTGCCAGCAGGTCGATCTCCACGGTGATATCGTCTGCCCAGGATTTATCGATCAGCATGTTCATCTCATCGGCGGTGGCGGCGAAGCCGGGCCGCATACCCGTACGCCAGAGGTGCGGCTGTCACGGTTGGTTGAAGCCGGTATTACCTCCGTTGTCGGGCTGCTGGGAACGGACGGCATCACCCGTCATCCTGAATCTCTGCTGGCGAAAACACGCGCGCTGGAATATGAAGGGATCAGCGCATGGATGTTAACGGGGGCGTATTCTCTGCCTTCGCCAACCATCACCGGGAGCGTCGATCGCGATGTGGCGTTGATTGATAAAGTGATTGGCGTGAAATGCGCCGTCTCCGATCATCGTTCTTCGGCGCCGAATTCCGCCGCGCTGGCGACAATGGCGGCGCAGTCCCGCGTGGGGGGATTACTGGGCCAGAAGCCGGGAATCAGCGTCTTTCATATGGGCGACAGCCCACACATGCTGGAACCGCTGTACGATATTCTCACCAACGCCGATGTCCCCATCACGAAACTGCTGCCGACGCATGTTAACCGCGCCGAACCGCTGTTCCAGGCGGCGCTGGAGTACGCGCTTGATGGCGGCTACATCGATATTACCAGCAGCATTGATGAACCGATCGATCCGGCGACGGCCATCGTGACAGCCTTGCGCCATAAGGTTCCGCTGTCGCGCATTACCCTGAGTTCTGATGGCAACGGCAGCCAGCCGGAATTTGATGAGCATGGGAATTTGACGGGCATTGGCGTGGCGGGTTTTGAGTCGCTGATCGGCACGCTGCGTCAGTTAGTTACGCAGCATAAACTGCCGCTGGAGCAGGCGCTGCGTCCGCTTACCCGCACCGTTGCGGAATTTCTCGGCTTTGAGCATAAAGGACGTCTGGCGGCAGGTTGTGACGCCGACATTCTGGTGCTGAATCAAGCGCTGGAAGTCAGCTATCTGTGGGCGAAAGGCAAAGCGGTGGTGAAAGATGGCAAAGCGTGCGTGAAAGGAACGTTTGAATAAACGACGCGTATGCCGGATGGCGGCGTAAACGCCTTATCCGGCATACGGGGTTGTGCGAATCAGGCCTGATAAGACGCGTTAGCGTCGCATCAGGCTTTATCCGGCAAAACGTAAATCAGGCGTTTTCTTTCAGCCAGTTCAGTACCACATCGTGGTGGTTACTGGTTTTAAAGTCGTCAAATACGTGTTCGATCTTGCCGTCAGCGTCGATCAGGAAGCTGATGCGATGGATGCCGTCGTAGGTTTTCCCCATAAAGGATTTTTCCCCCCAGACGCCGAATTGCTCGCAGACCTGATGATCCTCATCGGACAGGAGCGTAAAGTTAAGCAGCTCTTTTTCGGCGAAACGAGACAGTTTTTCAGGTTTATCGGTGCTGATCCCCAACACGTCTACGCCTGCTTTTTTCAGATCGTCCATGTTATCGCGTAAACCACAGGCCTGTACGGTACAGCCGGGCGTCATGGCTTTAGGGTAGAAATACACCAGTACGCGCTGTCCCTGGAAGTCGGTCAAATTTACTTGTTCTCCGTCTTGATCCGGCAAGCTAAATTTCGGTGCGATGTCACCGGCTTTCAGTGGATTCATTACTTAACTCCATCCTGTTCATCATGTTGTGAGTAATTAACAACGTTAATACTGCCTTGCGCATTGAGTTCTGTACATAGTGCTTTAAAGGCATGCTCAATATTTACGGCATCATGGGATGCCGGACTGTGCGCGGTGATTTGAACAAACAGCTGTGCAGCCTTTTCATTTTCAGCAGGTTGCGTGCGGGAGACCAGCTCAGCGATGTTCATCTGATGGCTGTCGAAAAGCGCGGTAAAACGTTCAATTAAATGCGGAGAATCTTCCACCTCGACCTGTACCCATACCGTTGCGGGCATGGCCGGACGGGGGCGAGCAGTGGTGCGCTTCATCACAATCAATAAATCCAGCTCTGCGCCTTTCAACGGCAAGGTTGATTCAATCAGGGTGATGGCGTTCCAGGAGCCAGACAGCAGCATGATAAACGTGAATTCATCGCCCAACATGGCCAGTCGGCTGTCTTCGATATTACAGCCGCAGCTGCTGACATGGCGGGTGATAGTATTCACAATTCCCGGGCGATCGGCACCCAGCGCAGTGATAACCAGGTAATGTTGTGATGACGATGTCAAACCGGTTCTTCCTTTGAGAGGTGAGGTAATCATAAGGAAAGCATAAAAAAAACCTGCATACAATAATCAGAAGGGCTATGGTCTCTTGCTTTTATTGTCGTACCAAACGTACCATTGAGAAACTTGTTTGCACAGAGGATGGCCCATGTTCACGGGAAGTATTGTCGCGCTTGTTACACCGATGGATGAAAAAGGTAATGTCTGCCGGTCAAGCCTGAAAAAACTGATTGATTATCATGTCGCCAGCGGTACCTCGGCGATTGTTTCTGTTGGCACCACCGGCGAATCCGCCACGCTGAGCCATGACGAGCATGGCGATGTGGTCATGATGACGCTGGAGCTGGCGGACGGGCGTATTCCGGTTATCGCCGGAACGGGCGCGAACGCGACGGCGGAGGCCATTAGCCTGACGCAGCGTTTCAACGACAGCGGCGTTGTCGGTTGCCTGACAGTGACGCCTTACTACAACCGCCCGACTCAGGAAGGTCTGTTCCAGCATTTCAAAGCCATCGCTGAACATACTGACCTGCCGCAAATTCTGTATAATGTGCCGTCCCGTACAGGCTGCGATATGCTGCCAGAAACCGTCGGCCGTCTGGCGAAAGTAAAAAATATTGTCGCAATCAAAGAGGCGACAGGGAACTTAAGTCGGGTTCACCAGATCAAAGAGCTGGTTTCAGACGATTTTATTCTGCTCAGCGGTGATGATGCGACCGGGTTGGACTTCATACAGCTCGGCGGTCATGGCGTGATTTCCGTTACCGCGAACGTTGCGGCGCGTGATATGGCGGAAATGTGCAAACTGGCGGCGGAAGGTCGTTTTGCCGACGCGCGGGTGATTAATCAGCGTCTGATGCCGTTACATAACAAACTATTTGTCGAACCCAATCCGATCCCGGTGAAATGGGCATGTAAGGAGTTGGGACTTGTGGCGACCGATACGCTGCGCTTGCCGATGACGCCGATCACCGATACGGGTCGTGAGATTGTCAAAGCGGCGCTCAAGCATGCCGGTTTGCTGTAAAGTTTAGGGAGATTTGATGGCTTACTCAGTACAAAAGTCGCGCCTGGCCAGGGTTGCGGGTGTTTCGCTCATTATGCTGCTCGCGGCCTGTAGCTCTGACTCGCGCTACAAGCGCCAGGTGAGCGGTGATGAATCCTATCTGGAAGCCGCACCGCTTGCTGAACTTCATGCGCCAGCAGGGATGATTCTGCCGGTAACGACGGGCGACTATAATATTCCAGTGACCAACGGCAGCGGCGCTGTCGGCAAAGCGCTGGACATTCGTCCGCCTGCTCAGCCGTTAGCGCTGGTGACCGGCGCGCGTACCCAGTTTACGGGCGATACCGCAACCTTGCTGGTGGAAAATGGTCGCAATACCAACCTGTGGCCGCAGGTTGTCAGCGTGATTCAGTCCAAAAACTACACGATTGAAAAACGTGATGACGCCAGCCAGACCCTGACGACCGATTGGGTTGAATGGAACCGTCTGGATGAAGACCAGCAGTACCGTGGACGTTATCAAATCTCGGTGAAACCGCAGGGTTATCAGCAGGCTGTAACGGTGAAACTGGTGAATCTGGAACAGGCTGGCAAGCCTGCCGCAGATGCCGCTTCGCTACAGCGTTATAGCGCTGAGATGATGAACGTAATCTCGGCGGGTCTGGATAAAACCGCCACCGACGCTGCGAACGCCGCGCAAAACCGTTCTGCCGCCACGATGGATGTGCAGAGCGCCGCAGATGACACCGGTTTGCCAATGCTGGTCGTCCGTGGGCCGTTCAACGTGGTGTGGCAGCGTCTGCCAGCCGCGCTTGAAAAAGTGGGCATGAAAGTGACCGATAGCACGCGTTCTCAGGGCAGCCTGGCAGTGACCTACAAACCGCTGTCTGACAGCGGCTGGCAGGATCTGGGCGCAACCGATCCGGGGCTGTCGTCCGGCGACTATAAATTGCAGGTGGGCGATTTAGACAACCGCAGTAGCCTACAGTTTATCGATCCGAAGGGGCATACCCTGACGCAGAGCCAGAACGACGCGCTGGTTGCCGTCTTCCAGGCAGCGTTCAGCAAGTAAAAATTGAGGGGCTGGAGCAATCCAGCCCTTTTTTCTGATATGATACGCAAACGTGTGCGTCAGCAGAAAAACGCAATTTTTACCGTAATTTCGCCCCCAGGCTGTAGGTCGGATAAGGCAACGCCGCCATCCGGCAAAGTGTGGCAGAAAATGAATTTTTATCGTTAATTCACACCAGGAGTAATAAAGATGCAAAAGCAAGCTGAGTTGTATCGTGGTAAAGCGAAGACCGTATACAGCACGGAAAACCCGGACCTGTTGGTGCTCGAATTCCGCAATGATACGTCAGCAGGGGATGGCGCGCGCATTGAACAGTTTGATCGCAAAGGGATGGTGAACAACAAGTTTAACCATTTCATCATGACTAAACTGGCAGAAGCGGGCATCCCGACCCAGATGGAGCAGCTGCTGTCCGATACCGAGTGTCTGGTGAAAAAGCTGGATATGGTGCCGGTCGAGTGCGTGGTGCGTAACCGTGCGGCTGGTTCTCTGGTCAAGCGTCTGGGCATTGAAGAAGGCATCGAGCTGAACCCGCCGCTGTTCGACCTGTTCCTGAAAAACGATGCGATGCACGATCCGATGGTCAACGATTCTTACTGCGAAACCTTCGGCTGGGTGAGCAAAGAGAATCTGGCGCGCATGAAAGAGCTGACCTACAAAGCTAACGACGTGCTGAAAAAGCTGTTTGACGATGCCGGTCTGATCCTGGTCGATTTCAAACTGGAGTTTGGTCTGTACAAAGGCGAAGTAGTGCTGGGCGATGAATTTTCCCCGGACGGCAGCCGCCTGTGGGACAAAGAGACGCTGGATAAAATGGACAAAGACCGTTTCCGCCAGAGTCTGGGCGGCCTGATCGAAGCCTATGAAACCGTCGCACGTCGCCTGGGCGTGCAGTTAGATTAATTCTTCCCCCGTCAGCATCAACCGGAGAGTCAACGCTCTCCGGTTTTTCTCTACCACCATTATTCTAATGGTAATCTTGCGCTGAACCGCCTACGATCATCATCATAATGAATAGTATGTTGAGGTGATTATGCGCTGGCAAGGGCGTCGTGAAAGTGACAATGTAGAAGACAGACGCAATAGCTCCGGCGGCCCGTCAATGGGCGGGCCGGGTTTTCGTTTGCCCAGCGGCAAAGGCGGAATCATTCTGCTGATTGTCGTGCTGGTGGCGGGCTATTACGGGGTGGATCTTACCGGTTTAATGACCGGGCAGCCGATTTCTCAGCAGGAAACGACGCGTTCGATCAGTCCAAATGACGACGAGGCCGCGAAGTTTACCTCCGTCATTCTGGCGACCACAGAAGATACCTGGGGTCAGCAGTTTGAGAAAATGGGGCGCACATATCAGCAGCCTAAGCTGGTGATGTACCGTGGCGCGACGCGCACAGGATGCGGTGCGGGTCAGTCCGTGATGGGGCCGTTCTATTGCCCGGCGGATGGCACGGTCTACATCGATCTTTCCTTCTACGATGACATGAAAAACAAACTGGGCGCGGATGGCGATTTTGCCCAGGGTTACGTTATCGCCCACGAAGTGGGGCACCATGTGCAAAAACTGCTGGGCATCGAACCGAAGGTCCGTCAGCTGCAACAGACCGCATCGCAAGCGGAAGTGAACCGACTCTCCGTACGTATGGAGCTACAGGCGGATTGCTTCGCGGGCGTCTGGGGGCACAACATGCAGCAACAGGGCGTACTGGAATCCGGCGATCTGGAAGAAGCGTTGAATGCGGCGCAGGCGATTGGCGACGATCGTCTGCAACAACAAAGTCAGGGACGCGTGGTGCCGGACAGCTTCACTCACGGCACTTCCGAGCAGCGCTATACCTGGTTTAAACGCGGTTTTGATAGCGGCGATCCGGCACAATGTAATACCTTCGGCAAAGGTTTTTAACATACCGGGGCAGGGATGTCTGACAATGACGCATTGCGGGCGCTAACCGCACAAATGGCGCAGGAAGGGATTCGTCGGCTGCTGGTGCTCAGCGGCGATGTGTCCTGGTGTCGTGAACGGGCGCTGGCGCTGCGAGAAGCATTGGCTGGCGACTGGCTGTGGGTGGCAACCGATGCGCCCGCCGCGCCGCACTGTACGCCGCAGGCGTTACAAACGCTGCTGGGACGCGAGTTCCGCCACGCGGTTTTTGATGCGCAGTTAGGGTTTGATGCCTCGGCATTCGCGGCGCTGAGCGGCACGCTGCGAGCCGGAAGCTGGCTGGTGCTGCTGACGCCGCCGTATTCTGCATGGGAATCCCGTCCCGATGCGGATTCGCTGCGCTGGAGCGACTGCCCGCAGCCTGTTGCAACGCCACATTTTATCCAGCACCTCAAACGCGTGATGGCCCGTGACGAGCAGACGTTGCACTGGCAGCAGTCTCAACCGTTTTCATGGCCGCGCTTTCCTGCCCGTCCCCACTGGCAACCCGCTACGGGTGAACCACAGCCTGAGCAGGCCGCGATTTTGCGGCACCTGCTGCGAATGCCACCCGGCGTGGCCGCCGTTACGGCAGCGCGAGGTCGGGGTAAATCGGCGCTGGCCGGGCAGTTAATTTCGCGGATGAGCGGGACGGCCATTGTAACTGCGCCATCGAAAGCGGCGACGGACGTGCTGGCGCAGTTTGCCGGTGAGAAATTTCGCTTTCTCGCTCCTGATGCGCTGTTGGCGGGCACGGAAACGGCCGACTGGCTGATTGTCGATGAAGCGGCGGCAATTCCTGCGCCGCTGCTGCATCGCCTGGCGTCGCGTTTTTCACGCATATTGTTGACCACCACCGTTCAGGGTTATGAAGGGACGGGACGCGGTTTTCTGCTGAAGTTCTGCGCCCGTTTTCCTCATCTCCGGCGTTTTGAACTGCGACAGCCTGTTCGCTGGGCGCAGGGGTGCCCGCTGGAACAATGGGTCGGCGAAGCGCTGATATTCGACGACGAGACGTTTGCCCATGCGCCGCAGGGGGCGATTCGGTTCTCTGCTTTTACGCAGGCGCTCTGGCATACCGGGCCGGCGCAGCCGCTGGCGGTGTATCAGCTGCTTTCCGGCGCGCACTACCGTACCTCTCCACTCGATCTGCGTCGCATGATGGATGCGCCGGGGCAGCATTTTCTCGGCGCTTTTACGGCTGAGCGGGTAGCGGGGGCCGCCTGGCTGGTGGAAGAGGGCAGATTATCGGCCGCGCTGAGCCAGGCCGTGTGGGCGGGCTATCGTCGCCCGCGCGGAAATCTTGTCGCGCAGTCGTTGGCCGCTCATGGTGGCGATCCGCTGGCGGCGACGCTGACCGGGCGTCGGGTGAGCCGTATTGCCGTCCACCCGGCCCGCCAGCGGGAAGGGATTGGGCAGCAGCTGATCGCTGAGGCATACGGCGGCGCCAGCCGATGCGACTATCTCTCCGTCAGTTTTGGTTATACCGCCGAACTCTGGCGATTCTGGCAGCGTTGCGGTTTTGTACTGGTGCGGATGGGGAACCACAAGGAGGCGAGCAGCGGCTGTTATACGGCGATGGCTTTGCTGCCCATCAGCGAGGCTGGCGCGCGGCTGGCGCACCGCGAGCACCAGCGTCTGCGCCGGGATGCGGAGATACTGGCTCGCTGGAACGGAGAAGCGATCCCGGTTATCCCGCTGAAAGCGTCTACGCTTAATGATGATGACTGGGATGAACTGGCGGGCTTTGCGTTTGCCCATCGACCGTTGCTCACGTCGTTAGGCAGTCTGAGTCGACTGCTTGAGCGCTGCGAGCTGGCGCTCCCCGCGCTGCGTGGACGCCTGGAGGAGAAGTGCAGCGACGCGAATCTGTGTATCCGGCTGGGTTTGCCTGGGCGTAAAGCGCTGCTTGTCGCCCAGCGCCGGGAAGTCGCCCATGCGCTTACCGCACTGGATGACGAACGGGCGCAGCGGTTACGCGAACGCGTTTTGCAATGGCAATTTTTTCACTAACTCCTTCAATTTCCTGGCATGGTCATTGTGATTAAGCGGCGTAGAATCTGTTCTATCAGTTAAGGAGATCGCCATGAAACATGACCATTTTGTTGTTCAAAGCCCCGATAAACCCGCGAAACAACTGCTGTTGCTGTTTCATGGCGTGGGCGATAACCCGGTCTCAATGGGAGAAATTGGCTCCTGGTTCGCACCGTTATTTCCAGAGGCGCTGGTGGTCAGCATTGGCGGCGCGGAACCTTGTGGCCCGGCGCCTGGGCGTCAGTGGTTTTCGGTTCAGGATGTGACGGAAGAGAACCGCCAGGCGCGGGTTGATGCGATTATGCCGGTGTTTATCGAGACGGTTCGCTACTGGCAGAAACAGAGCGGCGTTGGGCCGGAGGCTACCGCGCTGATTGGGTTTTCGCAGGGGGCGATCATGTCTCTTGAAAGCATCAAAGCCGAGCCGGGTCTGGCATCGCGCGTGATTGCTTTCAACGGACGCTACGCCAGCTTGCCGGAAATCGCCACGACCGCCACAACGGTACATTTGATTCACGGCGGTGAAGACCGGGTGATTGAGTTATCTCATGCGGTTGCCGCACAGGAAGCGTTAGTCCGTGCCGGAGGCGATGTGACGCTGGATATCGTCGAGGATTTAGGCCATGCGATTGACGATCGCAGCATGCAGTTTGCGCTCGACCATTTGCGCTATACCGTGCCGAAACACTACTTTGATGAAGCGTTGAGCGGCGGTAAGCCGAATGATGATGATATTATTGAAATGATATAAGCCGGAACTGAACCGTAGGCCGGATAGGGCGAAGCCGCCATCCGGCATTCAGACGGTATGTTGCCTGATGGCGACACGCTTATCAGGCCTACAGGTTTATCTGACTATTTCTTTGGCTGATCTTTCTTCGGCCAGTCGTCGTCATCGTCCCACTTATCGTTAAAATCACGATGCGGGGGCAGCTCCGGTTTATTGGCGAGGAATTTTTTGTGATCGACCCGCTTGAGGTCTTTGATCACATTGATCAGTACGCCCACCAAAAACACCAGCACCAGAATCCACCAATATTTTGCCAGCCAGTCCATGCTTATTTCCTCTTACAGGAACACGCGTCAGGCGACGAGTTGTTCCATGATACGTTGATACATGCGGGCAAGCAGTTGCAGATCGGCTGCATTAACACATTCATTAATTTTATGAATGGTGGCGTTGACCGGCCCGAGTTCGACTACCTGCGCCCCCATACGCGCAATAAAGCGCCCGTCGGACGTTCCACCCGTAGTGAGTAACTGCGGTTTTATCTCATTATAGTGCTCAATGGCGTTCACCACCGCATCCACCAGCTTGCCGCGCGCCGTCAGGAACGGCTGGCCGGAAAGCCACCAGTCCACCGTGTAGCGTAATTGATGTTTATCCAGCAGTGCGTGAACGCGCTCTTTGAGAGTCTCATCGGTCAGTTCGGTGCTGAAGCGGAAATTGAACTGAATAAACAGCTCGCCCGGAATGACGTTATTGCTGCCGGTGCCAGCCTGAATGTTGGCAATCTGCATACTGGTCGCCGGGAAAAATTCATTTCCCTGATCCCACTCGATCGCCACCAGTTCATTCAACATCGGTGCTGCGCGATGCACCGGGTTATCCGCCAGATGGGGATAAGCGACATGCCCCTGCACACCGTGGATCGTCAGGTTGCAGGTCAGCGACCCGCGACGGCCATTCTTGACCACATCCCCGACGATTTCAGTGCTGGACGGTTCGCCGACCAGGCAATAATCCAGACGTTCGTTACGCGCCATCAGCGTTTCGACCACCTTCACGGTGCCGTTTTTCGCGCTGGCTTCTTCATCCGAGGTGATAAGGAACGCCAGACGCCCCTGATGATCTGGATGCTGGGCGACAAAACGTTCAGCCGCAACGACCATCGCCGCCAGAGAGCCTTTCATGTCTGCCGCACCACGGCCAAACAGCATTCCGTCGCGGATTGTCGGTTCAAAAGGCGGGTTGATCCAGCGATCGACATCACCCGCAGGTACGACATCGGTATGCCCGGCAAAAGCCAGCGTTTCACCTTGTCCGCGCCATGCCCAAAAATTCTGTGTATCGCCAAAATCCATATGCTCAACGGTAAAACCGATTGCACGCAGGCGTTCAATCATTAACGCCTGGCATCCTGCGTCATCTGGACTCAGGGAAGGGCGGCGAATAAGCTGCTGTGTCAGCTCAATAACCGGGCACGACATAGACTACACCTCATCAAAAAACTGCTGATAACTGGATTCGCTAAAACCCAGCAGCATAGGCTTCCCGGTCGCGCAGAGCAATGGGCGTTTGATAATTGCTGGCATTTCAGTCATTAATGCTGCGGCGGACGCCGCATCCGTGATGCCGTTACGCGTGGCTTCATCAAGTTTACGCCATGTCGTTCCGCGCGTATTCAGCAAGGGCTGCCAGCCTGACTCCGCAATAAACGTATTCAATAACGCGGCATCGATTCCGTCTGCGCGGTAATCGTGAAAGCGGTAGTCAATACCGTGAGCCTCCAGCCAGCGTCGCGCCTTTTTAATCGTGTCACAATTTTTGATGCCGTAGACGGTGATCATGTTGAATCCTTTTACGCGAATTACGAATAATTAAGCAATATTATCGTGGTATCCGTCAGTGCGGAACTGCCATATACCGATTATTTATCATGACATAATAAACGGTAAATATAACATTGTTGAACTCTTGTGAATAATAATTCTGAAATGTTGCTTAATAAGCATCTCATCGGGAAGTATAAATCCAGCGAACTGCAATAGGCTGTTTCTTAACTGAAATGAGCGCGGTTTTCAGAAGTGGATTAATGTTTCAAAATATTGCAGTAAGTCACATAAAATTTATGGTTACAGGGTCATAGTAATGCCATGAACCCCATTCACCGGAGGATGTAATCACTGCAATCGGTTAAATTATCTTCTCTTGAGGATAATGTTTTCGTAGAATAGCCATAATAATAAGAGAGGTTGTTATGATTGAACGTGAACTGGGGAACTGGAAAGATTTTATCGAAGTTATGCTTCGCAAATAAATTTCTGGAAGATATCCTGATCCTGAAAAGGATAAGAAAAAGGCGACTCAAAGTAAGTCGCCTTTTTTGTGTCTTATTCCGGCTTCGGTTTCAGCGGGAAGCGGCGACGCACCAGCACAAAGAACAGCGGTACGAAGTAAATCGCCAGGATGGTGGCGGAGATCATCCCGCCCATGACGCCTGTCCCGACGGCATGCTGGCTCCCGGAACCCGCCCCGTTGCTAATCGCCATCGGCAGCACCCCGAAAATAAAGGCCAGAGAGGTCATCAGAATTGGGCGTAAACGCTGGCGGCAGGCATGCAGTGTGGCATCCAGCAGATCGTGGCCTTTCTCGTTCATCTCATTGGCGAATTCGACAATCAGGATCGCGTTTTTCGCGGAAAGGCCGATCACCGTTAGCAACCCGACCTGGAAGTAAACGTCATTTTCCAGTCCGCGCATCCAGGTGGCGAGCAGCGCGCCAATGACGCCCAGCGGCACCACCAGCATGACCGAGAACGGCACCGACCAGCTTTCATACAGCGCGGCCAGACACAGGAAAACGACCAGCAGCGAAATGGCGTACAGCGCAGGCGCCTGCGCGCCAGAGAGGCGTTCCTGATAAGACATCGCCGTCCATTCAAGCCCAAATCCCGTTGGCAACTGGCGAACCAGCGACTCCATTACATCCATTGCCGTACCGGTACTGACGCCAGGCGCCGCTTCGCCGACAATCTCGACCGCCGAGTAGCCGTTATAGCGCTCCAGACGCGGAGAGCCCGTTTCCCAGCGTGACGTCGCAAAGGCGGAGAAAGGCACCATGCCGCCGTCTTTATTACGCACATACCAGAGATTGATATCGTCCGGCAGCATGCGGTATTTCGCCGCCGCCTGTACATAGACCTTCTTCACGCGACCCCGGTCCATAAAGTCATTGACGTAACTGGAGCCCCATGCGGTTTGCAGCGTGTCATTGATGTCGTCGATAGAGACGCCCAGCGCCTGGGCTTTGCGCTGATCGATATCAATTTGCAACTGCGGACTGTCGTCCAGACCATTGTGACGCACGCGGGTCAGCGCACTGTCCTGCGCCGCCAGCTCAATCAAACGATCGCGCGCGGCCATTAAGGCATCATGACCGGCGCCCGCGTGATCCTGAAGTTCCATATCAAACCCTGCGGAACTGCCCAGACCGCTGATTGCCGGTGGACTGCTGGCGTAAACGCGCGCTTCTTTAATCTTGTTAAAGGCTTTCGTGGCGCGTTCAATAATGGCAAACGAGGTGCCGGTTGTGGCGTTGCGTTCGTCCCAGTCTTTTAAGCGGACAAACATGCGCGCCACGTTTTGACCGTTCCCGCCAGGCCCCGATCCCACCGTCGAGAAGACGGACATGACGTTGTCTTTCTCCTGGGTGAAGTAATATTTTTCAACTTCTTGCACCACTTTTAAGGTCTGCTGCTGCGTGGAGCCGCTTGGCAACTGTACCGAGGTAATAAACATCCCACGGTCTTCCTGCGGCAAGAAGGAGGTCGGCAGACGCAGGAACAGCACCACCATCGCGCCGAGCAACAGAACGTAGATCAGTATCCAGCGCAGGCTGCGATGCAGGATCTTCGCAACGCCTTTCTCGTAGCGTTCAGCGTTGCGGTTGAACGTCCGGTTAAACCAGCCGAAGAAGCCTTTCTGTCCGTGATGCTCGCCTTTGTGCAGGGGTTTTAGCAACGTGGCGCACAGGGCGGGCGTCAGGATCATCGCCACCAGCACGGAGAGCACCATCGCGGCGACAATCGTGATGGAGAACTGGCGATAGATAGCCCCGGTCGTACCGCCAAAGAAAGCCATCGGCACAAATACGGCTGACAGCACCATCGCGATACCGACCAGCGCCCCTTGTATCTGCCCCATCGATTTTCTGGTGGCTTCGCGCGGCGAAAGACCTTCCTCGCTCATGATGCGCTCGACGTTTTCCACCACCACGATGGCGTCATCGACCAGCAGGCCGATCGCCAGCACCATCGCGAACATCGTCAGCGTGTTAATGCTGTAGTCGAAGGCATACAGGACGGAGAACGTCCCCATCAATACCACCGGTACGGCGATAGTGGGGATCAGCGTGGCGCGGAAGTTTTGCAGGAACAGGTACATCACCAGGAACACCAGCGCGATGGCTTCCAGCAGGGTTTTCACCACATCGATAATCGAGGCTTTGACGAAGGAGGTGGTTTCATACGCCACCTTATACTCCAGACCGTGCGGGAAGTATTCGGCCAGCTCGTCCAGGCGGTTAAGCACCAGTTTGGCGGTTTCCATTTCGTTGGCGCCAGAGGCCAGTTTTACCCCCAGACCGGAGGCCGGATTACCGTTGAAGCGGCTGAGATAATCATATTTTTCAGCGCCCATTTCGACGGTCGCCACATCGCCCAGCTTGACCTCTGAACCGTCCTGGTTTACGCGCAGCGTGATATCACGAAACTGCTCGGGCGTTTGCAGCAGCGACTGGGCGTTGATTGTCGCATTGAGCGCCTGCCTGTCGACCGAAGGCGTGCCGCCAAGCTGCCCGACGGCAATTTGCGCGTTCTGTGATTCGATGGCATCCGTGACATCTTTCGCGGTCATCTGGTAGCTGTTGAGTTTGGCCGGGTCCAGCCATATACGCATCGAATATTGCGAACCGTAGGCATCGATATCCCCCACGCCGTTTACGCGGCTGAGCGGGTCCTGGATATTACTGGCGACATAGTCGGCGATGTCCTGTTTATCCATTGAGCCGTCGGTGGAGACAAACGCAATGGTCAGGATGTTGGTGTCCCCGGTTTTACGGACCGTGACGCCCTGGTTCTGTACCGCCTGCGGCAATTTACGCATTGCCGATTGCAGCTGGTTTTGTACCTGCTGGACGGCTTCATCGGGGTCGGTTCCGGCCACAAAACTGAGCGTCACCGTTGCCTGGCCCGTCCCGCTGCTTTGCGACGACATATACATCAGATTATCGAGGCCGGTCATATTCTGTTCGATAACCTGAGTGACGGTATTCTCCAGCGTCTGCGCGGATGCCCCCGGATAATTCGCGGTAATGCGGACGTTTGGCGGCGCCAGGTCGGGATATTGCTCTACGGGCAAAGAGAGAATGGCCAGGGTTCCCGTCAGACACAACAGGATTGCCAGCACCCAGGCAAAAATGGGGCGATCGATAAAGAAATTCGCCATTAAAGGAGGACCTCGTGTTTCTGCGTATAATTATTGGGTATGACCTGCTTCACTGTAGCGGCAAGGTACGTGTCAAACGTGGAGAAAAAAAGAAGATAATGTAAATTATCATGCACGTTTACAGCATACATTTTGTGCCAGTGCCGCCCTGTCTGTATTCCCGCCGTGCGGTGCTTTGCCGTTCTTTACGCTAATTGACCCTCTTCATCTTCCGATGAGCGAAAACTGATGCTGACCAGCGTCCCGCCCCCTGACGGTTGCGAGAAATTCAGCGTGCCGCTAAGTCTTTCCGCACGCTCGCGCATAATGTTCAGACCGTAGTGCCCCGTTGGTTCGTTCGGTTCGCCAATACCGACGCCGTTATCCCGAATATAGACCGTATGGTTGCCATCAGGGGCGGTGACGCAGCTAACGGCGATCTCCGTGGCGCTGGCGTGTTTAATCGCATTCAGCACCGCCTCGCGAACGATTTGTAACAGGTGCACCTGCATTTGCGCATCCAGCGCCAGCGTCGGTAAACGGCAATCCAGCGTCAGTTTCGCAGAGGTCTGGCTTTGCAGGGTATCCAGCATTTCATGCAGCGCAGAAGGTAAGTCGGCCTGCTGTAACGTCAGGCGGAAGGTGGTCAGCAGCTCGCGCAACTGACGATAAGCGTCGTTCAGCGCCCGGGAGAAATCCGCCATGATGCTTTGCGCGGGGAGATTATCTTCTGGAATTGAGCGCTTCAGCAGCGTCAACTGAATGCGCAAATAGGAGAGCACCTGCGCCAGTGAGTCATGCAGCTCGCGGGCGATAGTCGCGCGTTCTTCCATCAGCAGCAGTTGCTGGAAATGTTTTTGCGCCTGATTAAAGTACAAACCGCGCCCCAGCATGGTCGATACGCTGTGCAGCAGCGGGGTGGAGGCGCTGACGTTGGGGCTTTGCCAGTGCAGTTCGCCGTAGACCGTTTCCTGCATCGTGACCGGCAGAATCTGCATGGGCAAATCAGCGCTTTCCGCTCCTTCGCTGATCCGCCAGTTATCGCCCACGGTTAATTCCAGATAGTACGCGGCGTCATGTTCGCGGACGATCTGTAAAATATGGCGGAAACAGTGAACGTCGATTTGGCTGGTATTGAGCGCCTGTGAGCACTGGTACAGCACTTCCAGACGGCGGTTGGCTTCGTGCAGATCGTGGGTTTTTTCTTCTACCGAAGCCTCGAGAGAGCGGTACAGCTTATGCAACTCGCTCGACATCTGGCTAAACGTTTTGGCCAGCAGCCCCAGCTCATTCGGCAAGTGGGTATTCAGCGGCGGGATGTCGAACTGACCATGTTCAATGTGCTGGCTGGCGGCGACCAGTTGGTTAAGCGGCTGGACTACCTGCTGGCGAATGCGCCGCAGGGTGAAAAAGACCAGCGTGAAGATCCCGATGCCGCCCGCCAGCGATATGCCGACCACCAGCATCACCTTGCGCTCGGCATAGTGTTGCAGCGCCAGAACGAAGAGATCAATCTGATCGACATAGTTATTGATATTGGCGCGATACCACTTTATATCCGCATCCACCAGTCTCGTGTTCATCTCCAGCCAGTTCGCATGCAGTTGCCCGTAACGGCTTTTAACCGTCTGCGGGACGTACCAGGCGTTCAGGTTACTTAACGCGGGAGAGTTGAGCGCTTGCTGAAAAAGCTGACGGTGCGCGTTCAATTGCGAACTGCCGCTTTGTAGATCGTAACCCAGTCGGTAGCTCTGCATACGCAGTGAACCGGCCACGTTAATGGCCTCGGCATCCCGCAAACTGCTCGCCAGCGTCAGCAGGGCGATACCGGTTGAGAGAATCGACAGCAGCACAATGTAAAAAAAGGCCCGGGCCAGGCTGGCCGAGACAGGGCGTTTGACGACCACGCGCGTAATCCCCGAAAAATATGCTCACAGTGAACGAATAAATATTGGCAAGTGTAACTGAAACGCAATTTCACCAGCGATGAAATAAATTGATCTGCCACAGGTTCTGGATAAATAGTTGTGCGTCCTGGGCAAATGAACATTGCCGACCCCTTCGGCGTCGGTTAATAACATTCATATAAAGAATAAGGTTTTTGCCACCAAAACAGAAGGACGCCATGAATCGTTTTATTATGGCCAATAGCCAACAGTGCCTGGGATGCCATGCCTGTGAGGTCGCTTGCGTAATGGCCCACAATGATGAGCAACACGTACTGCACCAGCGGCATTTTCAGCCCCGAATTACGGTGATCAAACATCAGCATCAGCGCAGCGCGGTAACCTGCCACCACTGCGAGGATGCGCCTTGCGCCCGGAGTTGCCCAAATGGCGCAATCCGTCATGTCAAAGACAGCGTTCAGGTCAACCAGCAAAAATGTATCGGCTGTAAATCCTGCGTGGTTGCCTGTCCCTTCGGCACAATGCAGATAATCCTTACGCCAACAGGTCAGGATCAGGTCAAAGCCACGGCGCACAAATGTGATTTGTGTCTGGATCGCGAAGACGGCCCGGCCTGTGTTGAAAACTGCCCGGCAGATGCGTTGCAATTGGTAACGGAGGCGTCGCTGACCCGGCTGTCGAAAGCGCGGCGTCTGCGCACCGCGCGTCAGGAAAATCAGCCCTGGCATGCCTGTGCGACGGGAGTCACTCCTGGTGCGCTCAATAAAGTCGAACAGATGCGGGCGACGCCCCCACGCGGCGAGCCGGATAAGCTGGCGATTGACGCGCGAAAAACCAGCTTTGATGAAATCTACCTGCCGTTTCGTACCGCGCAGGCTGAACGCGAAGCGGCCCGTTGCCTGAAGTGCGGTGAACACAGTATCTGCGAGTGGACGTGTCCGCTGCACAACCATATTCCGCAGTGGATTGAGCTGGTAAAAGCAGGAAACATTGACGATGCGGTGGCGCTGTCGCACCAGACTAACTGCCTGCCGGAAATTACCGGGCGCGTATGCCCACAGGACAGGCTGTGTGAAGGCGCCTGTACGGTGCGCGATGAGTATGGCGCGGTGACGATCGGCAATATTGAACGCTACATTTCCGACCGGGCGCTGGACAAAGGCTGGCGGCCAGATCTGAGCGGCGTGCAGCAGCAGGATAAACGTGTGGCGATTATTGGCGCGGGCCCGGCCGGGCTGGCCTGCGCGGATGTGCTGGCGCGTCATGGCGTGAGCACGACCGTGTTCGATCGCCACCCTGAAATTGGCGGCCTGCTGACCTTTGGCATTCCCTCTTTTAAGCTGGATAAATCACTGCTGGCGCGCCGTCGCGAAATCTTCAGCGCGATGGGAATTCATTTTGAACTGAACTGCGAAGTCGGCAAAGACGTCAGACTGGCGTCGCTGCTGGATGAGTACGATGCGGTTTTTGTCGGCGTCGGCACATACCGTTCCATGAAGGCCGACTTGCCAAACGAAGATGCGCCGGGCGTATATGATGCGCTGCCGTTCCTGATTGCCAACACGAAACAGGTTATGGGGCTGGATGAATTGCCTGACGAACCTTTTATCGACACCGCCGGGCTTAATGTTGTGGTGCTGGGCGGCGGCGATACCGCGATGGACTGCGTGCGTACCGCGCTGCGTCATGGCGCAAGCCAGGTGACCTGCGCATATCGTCGCGACGAGGCGAATATGCCGGGGTCGAAAAAAGAGGTAAAAAACGCGCGGGAAGAGGGGGCGAACTTTGAATTTAACGTACAGCCGGTTGAGCTGGTGCTGAATGCCGACGGTTGCGTCAGCGGCGTGCGTTTTTTACGTACTCAGCTTGGCGAACCCGATGCGCAGGGGCGTCGCCGCCCGATGCCCATCGCGGGCAGCGAGTTTGTCATGCCCGCTGATGCGGTAATTATGGCGTTTGGTTTTCATCCGCATGGTATGCCGTGGCTGGAGGCGCACGGTGTGAAAGTGGACGACTGGGGGCGCATTGCGGCAAATGTCGAAAGCGCGTTCCGTTACCAGACCAGTAATCCTAAAATCTTCGCGGGCGGTGACGCCGTGCGCGGCGCCGATCTGGTTGTGACGGCGATGGCGGAAGGGCGTCACGCCGCGCAGGGGATTATTCAGTGGCTGGGGATCATGCAAACCGGATAAGTCTCCATTCGGCGCGAGCAGCATGATAGCGCGCAGACAAAACCGACCTTGCGGCGTAAGATTACCTGTCTTCTTACGCTGTGGAGCCGGTATGTCGCAAAAAATTACTCTCATCAAAGACAAAGTTCTCTCTGATAACTACTTTATCCTGCGCAATATTACCTACGATCTGACCCGTAAAAATGGCGATGTGATTCGCCATAAGCGCGAGGTTTACGATCGCGGCAATGGCGCAACGATCCTGCTGTATAACCGCGAAAAACAGACCGTGGTGCTCATCCGCCAGTTTCGCGTTGCCACTTGGGTGAACGGCAATGAAAGCGGCCAGTTGATAGAAACCTGCGCCGGGCTGCTGGATAACGACGAGCCGGAAGCGTGCATTCGCAAAGAAGCGATTGAAGAGACCGGCTATGAAGTGGGTGAAGTGCGTAAACTGTTTGAGTTATATATGTCGCCTGGCGGCGTGACGGAACTGATTCACTTCTTCATTGCAGAATACAGCGACAGCCAGCGGGCAAACGCAGGCGGCGGTGTGGAAGATGAAGATATTGAGGTACTGGAACTGCCATTGACACAGGCGCTGGCGATGATCAAAACCGGCGAGATACGAGACGGTAAGACCGTGTTATTGCTCAATTATTTGCATTCCTCCTCGCTAATTTATTGATAAATAAGGTTTATATTTCTTTACATAATGATGCCGCTATCCGACAAATCTGATTGAGCCACAGGAGTCGCGCAAGGAAGATACCGCCTAAAGCCGTTTCGTTTTTTTTCTGGGGTTGTACCGTCCATGCGCAATCGCGTTATTTTCGTTTTCCTGCTCGGCCTGCTGCCGACGTCGCTGACGTGGGCGGCGCCAGCGCAGCAGACTTTTTCTGACTGGCAGGTCACTTGTAACAATCAGAACTTTTGCGTGGCGCGTAATACCGGCGAACATCGCGGGCTGGTGATGACGTTAAGCCGCAGCGCCGGGGCGCATACCGATGCGGTACTTCGCATTGATTTGGGGGGGCTGACCTCGCCCGGTGCGAAAGAGGCGGAGATTGCGCCGCGTCTGCTGCTGGATGGAAAACCGCTGCCGCTAAATGCCGGGCAATGGCGTATCACGCCCTGGCATCTGATGACGGACGACACCGCCACCATTGCTGCGTTTTTACAGACCATTCAGGAAGCCCAGGCGATTACCCTGAAAAAGGGAAAACAGACGATTTCTCTGGTGGGGCTTAAAGCTGCGCTGTTGTTTATCGACGCACAGCAAAAACGCGTTGGCAGCGAAACGGCGTGGATTGATAAAGGGAATGATCCACCGCTCAGCGTGCCGCCCGCGCCAGCGCTGAAAGGCGTGGCTATCGTCAACCCAACGCCGACGCCGCTCTCTTATGATGAACGCAACGATCTGCTGGATTACGGTAACTGGCGGATGAACGGTATTCACTGCTCGCTTGACCCGATGCGCCGGGAAGTGCGCGTCGCGGCCCTGACCGATGACAAAGCCCTGCTGATGACCGGTTGCGAAGCCGGAGCCTATAATACGGTCGATCTCGCGTGGATTGTCTCACGCAAAAAACCATTCGCTTCCCGCGCCGTACGGTTGCGTTTGCCCTTTAACTCCGGGGCTGAAAGTAATGATATGGAGCTGATGAACGCGGTTTTTGACGAGAAATCCCGGGAATTAATCACGCTGGCAAAAGGGCGTGGGTTGGCCGATTGCGGTATCCAGACGCGCTGGCGTTTTGACGGCCAGCGTTTTCGTTTGGTGCGTTATGCCGAAGAGCCAAGCTGCGATAACTGGCATGGGCCAGATGCCTGGCCCACGTTGTGGATCACACGTTAGGGGCGCCCGGTGGCGCTAACGCTTACCGGGCCTACGGTCCATTTTGTAGGCCGGATAAGACGCATCGCGTCGCCATCCGGCTTCCGACCCACTCATCCATTTTTACGCTTTAAGCACCTTATGCGCTTTTTCGACGATATTCTCGACCGTAAAGCCGAAATAAGGGAATAGTTTTTCGGCCGGGGCCGATTCGCCATATCCCGTCATCCCGACAATCGCGCCTTTCAGCCCGACATATTTGTACCAGTAGTCGGCAATGCCCGCCTCAATCGCCACGCGAGCGGCAACGTTCGACGGCAGCACGGATTCGCGATACGCCTCATCCTGAGCATCAAAAATATCCGTCGAAGGCAGGGACACCACCCGGACGTTATGGCCTTCTCCGGTCAGCTTTTCCGCCGCCAGTAGGGTGATTTCCATTTCAGACCCGGTGGCAATCAGGATCACATCCGGCTTACCGCCGCTGTCTTTCAGCACATAACCACCACGGGCGATCTCCTTCACCTGCTCCGGGGTACGCTCCACCTGCGCCAGATTCTGCCTTGAGAGAATCAGCGCCGTCGGGCCGGTATGGCGCTCAACCGCCAGCTTCCAGCCGACTGCTGCCTCAACCTGATCGCACGGACGCCAGGTGCTGAAATTCGGCGTCAGACGCAGGCTGGCCAGTTGCTCCACGGCCTGGTGCGTCGGCCCATCTTCACCCAGCCCGATAGAGTCGTGGGTATAAACCATGATCTGCCGGGCTTTCATCAACGCCGCCATTCGCGCCGCGTTACGGGCGTATTCCACAAACATCAGGAAGGTCGCGGTGTAAGGCACAAATCCGCCGTGGTGGGCAATGCCGTTGGCAATGGCCGTCATACCAAATTCGCGCACGCCGTAGTGAATGTAATTCCCGGCCGGATCTTCTTTCAGCGACGTCGAACCTTTCCAGATAGTCAGGTTACTGGGCGCGAGATCCGCCGAGCCGCCGAGCAGTTCCGGCAGTATTGGGCCGTAGGCGTTCAGCGTATTTTGCGATGCCTTGCGGGTGGCGATTTTGGCCGGGTTGGCCTGCAATTCAGCAATGTATTTTCGCGTCGTGGTTTCCCAGGACTCTGGCAACTCGCCGCGCATTCGTCGGGTAAACGCTCTTGCCAGATCGGGATACGCTTTCTGATACGCCGCGAACTTCTCCTGCCATGCCTGCTGCGCTTTTTCCCCTTTTTCACGCGCATCCCAGGCACGGTAAATCTCTTTCGGGATCTCAAAAGCAGGGTGATGCCAGCCCAGTTTCTGGCGGGTCAGCGCCACTTCTTCTTCTCCCAGCGCCGCACCGTGAGACTCCTCTTTCCCGGCTTTATTCGGTGAGCCGAAGCCGATTACCGTCCGGCAAATAATCAACGACGGTTTGTCTTTCACACTCTGCGCTTCAAGAATCGCTTTCTTCACGGCTTCGGGATCGTGCCCGTCGATCTCATGCACTACATGCCAGTGATACGCTTCGAACCGTTTGGCGGTATCGTCGGTAAACCAGCCTTCGGTTTCGCCATCAATTGAGATGCCGTTGTGATCGTAGAAGCCGATTAGCTTGCCCAACCCCAGCGTACCCGCCAGCGAGCAGACTTCGTGCGAAATCCCCTCCATCAGGCAGCCATCGCCCATAAAGACATACGTGTAGTGATCGACGATGTCATGATCGGGCTGATTAAACTGCGCGGCCAGCGTGCGTTCGGCAATCGCCAGACCGACGGCGTTCGCCAGTCCCTGACCCAATGGCCCGGTGGTGGTTTCAACGCCTGGCGTATAGCCGATTTCCGGGTGTCCCGGCGTTTTTGAATGGAGCTGACGGAAGTTTTTCAGCTCCTCGATTGGCAGATCGTAGCCGGTCAGGTGCAGCAGGCTGTAGAGCAGCATTGACGCGTGGCCGTTGGAAAGAATAAAGCGATCGCGGTCATACCAGGTGGGGTCGGTTGGGTTGTGGCGGAGAAAATCATTCCACAGCACTTCAGCAATATCCGCCATGCCCATCGGCGCGCCGGGATGACCGGAATTGGCTTTTTGTACGGCATCCATACTGAGCGCACGAATGGCATTGGCAAGGTCTTTTCGGGACATAAATCACTCCGTGGCAAGGTTTACAGTTTGGCGGCGAGCAGGTCTTCCAGTTTGCGTTGGTCAACGGCGAACAGGCGGATACCTTCCGACAGTTTCTCAACGGCCATCGCGTCCTGATTATGTTCCCAGCGGAATTCCGCTTCGGTCATCGGGGTCGGGCGATGGAACGTCTGCGATGACGGCACCAGTTTGCGGATTACCGTCTCTTCTTTTTCTTGTAGCGCTTTCAGTAGGTTGGGAGAAATGGTCAGGCGGTCGCAGCCTGTCAGCGCCAGGATTTGCTCGGTGCGACGGAAACTGGCTCCCATGACGATGGTTTCGTAGCGGTGACGTTTGAAGTAGTCATAGATATTACGTACCGATTTCACCCCCGGATCTTCTTCCACGACGTAGGGGTCCATCGGGCTGTGCGCCTGATACCAGTCATAGATACGCCCGACAAACGGCGAAACCAGAAAAACGCCCGCTTCCGCGCAGGCGCGCGCCTGTGCAAAAGAGAACAGCAGCGTCAGGTTACAGTTGATGCCTTCTTTCTCCAGCTCTTCCGCCGCCCGTATCCCTTCCCAGGTTGACGCGAGCTTAATTAAAATGCGCGATTTTTCCACGCCCTGCTGCTGGTAGAGGTCAACCAGGTGGCGGGCCTTCTGCATACTTTTTTCTTTATCGAAGGATAAGCGTGCATCCACTTCCGTAGAGACCCGTCCGGGGACGATTTTCAGAATTTCCGCACCGAAATTGACGGCCAGTTTATCGCTGGCCTCGGCGACCTGTTGCTCCTGGGTTTTACCGCGTTTCTTGCCCCAGGCGATCGCGTCATCAATCAAATGGCTGTATTGCGCAAGGCCAGCCGCTTTTAGCAGCAGCGAGGGATTGGTGGTGGCGTCCTGAGGCTGATAATGGCGAATGGATTCGATATCGCCGCTGTCTGCCACGACAGTGGTGAATTGTTTGATGCCGTCTAACTGGTTCATAGGAAATACTCCTTGAAAAGTAAAGCGTTAGGTGAGTGCGTTGATTCACACTTCTGAGAAATTCATGCAATACACAACAAAAAAGCATAGCAGACAGGCATGGTAATGCGGGTTTAAGCGGGTAACATGGATGCTATAAATTGATAACAAATTCTTTCTTTGAGTAGTGAGAGTATGGCTACCTTCAAAGTTTATGCCGCGCAGGGAGGTGATAATGTGCGGCGCACCAGAGGTTACCCGCGCCACTTTTTTGATCGATACGTGAAAGGAACAACAAGATGGATGACCAATTAAAACAAAGCGCCCTCGATTTCCACGAATTTCCCGTTCCAGGTAAAATCCAGGTTTCCCCGACCAAGCCCCTTGCCACACAGCGCGATCTGGCGCTGGCCTATTCGCCAGGCGTAGCGGCGCCGTGTCTTGAAATTGAAAAAGACCCGCTGGCGGCTTACAAATACACCGCTCGCGGCAATCTGGTCGCGGTGGTCTCTAACGGAACGGCGGTGCTCGGCCTTGGCAACATCGGCGCGCTGGCCGGTAAACCGGTGATGGAAGGTAAGGGCGTTCTGTTTAAGAAATTCGCGGGCATCGACGTGTTTGATATTGAAGTCGATGAACATAACCCGGATAAATTCATTGATGTCGTTGCCGCGCTGGAGCCGACGTTCGGCGGGATTAACCTCGAAGATATTAAAGCGCCTGAATGTTTCTATATCGAGCAGAAACTGCGTGAGCGCATGAATATTCCGGTATTCCATGATGACCAGCACGGAACGGCGATTATCAGCACCGCCGCTATTCTTAACGGCCTGCGCGTGGTGGAAAAAAATATCTCTGACGTGCGGATGGTGGTTTCCGGGGCAGGGGCGGCGGCAATCGCCTGTATGAACCTGCTGGTGGCGTTGGGGATGCAGAAACACAATATCGTGGTCTGTGACTCGAAAGGCGTTATCTATAAAGATCGCGAACCCAACATGGTGGAGACCAAAGCGGCCTATGCGGTGGTGGATGACGGCAAACGCACGCTGGATGATGTGATCGACGGGGCAGACATTTTCCTGGGCTGTTCCGGCCCGAAAGTGCTGACCCAGGAGATGGTGAAAAAAATGGCGCGTGCGCCGATGATCCTGGCGCTGGCGAACCCGGAGCCGGAAATTCTGCCGCCGCTGGCGAAAGAAGTGCGTTCAGACGCCATCATTTGTACCGGACGTTCCGACTATCCGAACCAGGTCAACAACGTGCTCTGCTTCCCGTTTATCTTCCGTGGCGCGCTGGATGTCGGCGCAACCGCGATCAACGAAGAGATGAAACTGGCGGCGGTACACGCCATTGCTGAACTGGCGCACGCCGAACAAAGTGAAGTGGTCGCTTCCGCCTATGGCGATCAGGACTTGAGCTTCGGCCCGGAATACATCATTCCAAAACCGTTCGACCCGCGCCTGATTGTGAAGATTGCGCCTGCCGTGGCGAAAGCGGCGATGGATTCCGGCGTGGCGACGAGGCCGATCGCTGATTTCGATGCCTACATCGATAAGCTGACCGAATTTGTCTACAAAACCAACCTGTTCATGAAGCCAATCTTCTCTCTGGCCCGTAAAGCGCCGAAGCGCGTAGTGCTGGCGGAAGGGGAAGAGGCGCGTGTCCTGCATGCGACGCAGGAGCTGATTACGTTAGGTCTGGCGAAACCGATCCTGATTGGTCGCCCGAGCGTGATCGAAATGCGTATTCAGAAGCTGGGGCTACAGATCAAATCGGGTGTGGATTTCGAGATCGTCAACAATGAATCCGATCCGCGCTTCAAAGAGTACTGGGGTGAATACTATAAGATCATGAAACGCCGTGGTGTGACGCAGGAACAGGCGCAGCGGGCGGTGATCAGCAATACCACGGTGATTGGCGCGATCATGGTTCTGCGCGGTGAAGCGGATGCGATGATCTGCGGCACCATCGGCGAATACCACGAACACTTCAGCGTGGTGCAGGAACTGTTTGGCTACCGTGAGGGTGTCCACGCGGCGGGGGCGATGAACGCCTTGCTGTTGCCGAGCGGCAACACCTTTATCGCCGACACCTATGTCAATGACGATCCGACGCCGGAGCAACTGGCGGAAATTACGTTAATGGCTGCGGAAACGGTGCGCCGCTTTGGTATTGAGCCGAAGGTGGCGCTGTTGTCGCATTCCAACTTTGGTTCGTCTAAGTCTGTCGCTGCTTGCAAAATGCGTCAGACGCTGGAGTTAGTACGCGAGCGCGCGCCTGAGCTGATGATCGACGGCGAAATGCACGGTGATGCCGCGCTGGTTGAAAGTATTCGCAACGACAGGATGCCGGACAGCCCGCTGAAAGGGGCGGCGAATATTTTAATTATGCCTAACGTGGAGGCCGCGCGTATTAGTTACAACTTACTGCGTGTCTCCAGCTCGGAAGGCGTGACGGTAGGGCCGGTATTGATGGGCGTTGCCAAACCGGTGCATGTATTAACGCCGATCGCTTCTGTTCGCCGTATCGTTAATATGGTGGCGCTGGCGGTGGTCGAAGCGCAAACGCAGCCACTGTAATTTCACTTTAATTCATTCCGGCGCGGGGTTCCCCGCGCTTTTTTATTTCCTCCTTTCTTAGTGATCTACTTCACCTTTTAAATCTGCTTGCCGAATTTTGTTATTTACTCTGACAAAAAATTGCCACGATGAGGTCAGTTTCAGCGGAGGCGGTGAGCAATGGATAAAGAACGCATTATTCAGGAATTTGTGCCGGGGAAACAGGTCACGCTGGCGCATCTGATTGCCCACCCGGGTGAAGAACTGGCGAAAAAGATCGGCGTTCCCGAAGCGGGCGCCATCGGCATCATGACGCTAACGCCAGGGGAAACGGCGATGATCGCGGGCGATTTAGCCATGAAAGCCGCCGATGTTCATATCGGTTTTCTCGATAGATTCAGCGGCGCGCTGGTGATTTATGGCTCCGTTGGCGCCGTCGAGGAAGCCTTATTGCAAACGGTCAGCGGGCTGGGACGCTTATTAAATTTCACGTTGTGCGAATTAACAAAAAGTTAATTGGGGGGCGGTAATGAAACGTATTGCGTTTGTCGGCACCGTTGGCGCGGGGAAAACAACGCTTTTTAACGCCTTGCAGGGAAATTATTCCCTCGCCCGAAAAACACAAGCCGTGGAATTTAATGACAACGGCGATATCGATACGCCGGGAGAATATTTTAGCCATCCTCGCTGGTATCACGCCTTAATTACCACGCTACAGGATGTGGATACGCTGATTTATGTACATGCGGCAAATGACCGCGAAAGTCGCTTACCCGCCGGGTTATTGGATATTGGCGCCAGTAAACGACACATCGCCGTCATCAGCAAAACGGACATGCCGGATGCCGACGTCGCCGCCGCGCGACAGCTACTGAGCGGGCTGGGATTTCAGGAGCCGATTTTCGAGCTCAACAGCCATGACCCGCAAAGTGTGCAGCACCTGGTGGATTATCTGGCAGCACTCACCGAACAGGAGGAAGGCGCAGGTGAAGAAACTCATCACAGCTAACGATATTCGTGCGGCTCACGCACGCGGCGAACAGGAAATGTCGGTTGTTCTGCGCGCCAGCATCATTACCCCGGAAGCCCGCGAAGTTGCGGAACTGCTGGACTTCACGATCGTGGAATGCGACGAATCGGCACCGGCTGTCGCGCCGGTGGAAGACGCGAAAACCGAAAGTCAGCGCATTCGTGAAACCATTATCGCGCAACTGCCGGAAGGGCAATTTACCGAAAGCCTGGTCGCGCAACTGATGGACAAAGTGATGAAGGAAAAACAGTCGCTGGAGCAGGCTGACATGCAGCCGGGCTTTAAGTCGGTCACTGGCAAGGGCGGCGTAAAAGTGATCGACGGCAGCAGCGTGAAGTTTGGTCGCTTCGACGGCGCGCAGCCCCACTGCGTCGGCTTAACGGATTTGGTCACCGACAAGGACGGCAGCAGCATGGCAGCCGGGTTCATGCAGTGGGATAACGCGTTTTTCCCGTGGACGCTGAACTACGACGAGATCGATATGGTACTGGAGGGCGAACTGCATGTGCGTCATGAAGGCGAAACCATGATCGCGAAAGCCGGGGACGTGATGTTTATCCCGAAAGGCTCCAGCATTGAGTTTGGCACACCGTCGACCGTGCGCTTCTTATACGTTGCCTGGCCTGCGAACTGGCAGTCCTGCTAAGGCGGATGTATGAAGGATTTCATTACCGAAGCATGGCTCAGAGCGAATCATACGCTCAGCGAAGGGGCGGAGATCCATCTTCCCGCTGACGCTCGCCTGACGCCATCTGCCCGGGAATTGCTGGAAAGCCGCCATTTGCGCATCAAGTTTCTGGATGAGCAAGGCCGTCTTTTTGTCGATGACGATGAGCAGCAATTACAGCCGGTGCACGGTTTGACCAGCAGCGATACGCACCCTAAGGCGTGCTGCGAACTGTGTCGCCAGCCGGTGGCAAAAAAGCCCGATACGCTGACCCACCTGACCGCCGACAAAATGGTTGCGAAAAGCGATCCGCGCCTGGGATTTCGCGCCGCGCTGGACAGCACCATCGCGCTGGTGGTGTGGCTGCAAATTGAGTTGCCGGAGCAGTGGCAACCCTGGCTTGCTGACATTCGTTCCCGCCTGGGCAACATCATGCGTGCCGATGCGATGGATGAACCGCTGGCCGCGCAGGCCATTGTGGGGCTAAACGAGGACGAATTGCATCGTCTGTCCCATCAGCCGCTGCGCTATCTCGATCACGATCATCTGGTGCCGGAAGCCAGCCACGGCCGCGATGCCGCGCTGCTGAATTTGCTGCGTACCAAAGTGCGTGAGACGGAAGTCGTGGCCGCTCAGGTCTTTATCACCCGCAATTTTGACGTGCTGCGCCCGGATCTTCTACAGGCGTTGAACCGCCTCTCCAGTACGGTCTACGTGATGATGATTTTGTGCGTGACGAAGCATCCGCTCACCGTCAGCCAGATTCAACAGCGACTGGGAGGGGAGCAATGATCATTGAACGTTGCCGCGAACAGGCCTTACGCGCGCCCGCCAGGGTGGTCTTCCCGGATGCGCTGGATGTCCGTGTCCTGAAGGCGGCGCACTATCTGCAACGGCATGGTCTGGCGCGACCGGTTCTTGTCACCAGCCCGTTTGCGCTACGCCAGTTTGCGCTCACTCACCGTATCGCGATGGATGGCATTCAGGTGATTGACCCACAGAGCAATCTGTCTATGCGCGAGGTGTTCGCCGGGCGCTGGCTGGCGCGGGCGGGAGAGAAAACACCGCCGGATGCGCTGGAAAAACTGAACGACCCGCTGATGTTCGCCGCCGCGATGGTGAGCGCAGGTCATGCCGATGTGTGCATTGCCGGCAACCTCTCTTCGACAGCGAACGTGCTACGGGCAGGGCTACGCCTGATCGGTTTGCAGCCGGGCTGCAAAACGCTGTCGTCGATCTTCCTGATGCTGCCGCAGTACACCGGGCAGGCGCTGGGATTCGCCGATTGCAGCGTGGTGCCGCAACCCACGGCGGCGCAACTGGCGGATATCGCCATCGCCAGCGCGCAGACCTGGCGAACCATTACTGGAGAGGAGCCTCGGGTCGCCATGCTGTCGTTCTCCAGTCATGGCAGCGCGCGTCACCCCAATGTCGCCAATGTGCAGCAGGCGACAGAGATCGTTCGTGAGCGCGCGCCGGATTTGATTGTTGACGGCGAGTTGCAGTTCGACGCCGCTTTTGTCCCGGACGTCGCCGCGCAAAAAGCGCCCGCCAGTCCGTTACAGGGCAAAGCCAATGTGATGGTCTTTCCGTCACTGGAAGCGGGCAACATTGGCTACAAAATCGCCCAGCGTCTGGGAGGATATCGCGCCGTTGGGCCGCTGATTCAGGGGCTTGCCGCACCGCTTCACGATCTCTCCCGAGGCTGTAGCGTACAGGAAATTATCGAACTGGCGTTGGTGGCAGCAGTGCCGCGCCAGACTGACGTGAGTCGTGAACACGACTCGCAAACACTGGTTGTATAAAGGTCCCGTCTGGACCCCCTTACCGAAGAGGAAAACACAATGGAAGCATTAGGAATGATTGAAACCCGGGGCCTGGTTGCACTGATTGAGGCCTCTGATGCGATGGTTAAAGCAGCACGCGTGAAACTGGTTGGCGTGAAGCAGATTGGCGGCGGTCTGGTCACCGCGATGGTGCGTGGCGATGTGGCAGCGTGCAAAGCCGCTACTGATGCCGGCGCCGCAGCGGCGCAGCGCATTGGCGAACTGGTTTCCGTACACGTCATTCCGCGCCCGCACGGCGATCTGGAAGAGGTGTTCCCGATCAGCTTCAAAGGTGACAGCAATATCTAAGCTGGATGGCTACGTCTGATCGTGTAGGCCGGAGAAGACGCAAACGCGTCGCCATCCGGCAATGAGATGGCATCGATGCCGGATGGCGCCTCGCTTATCCGGCCTACAGTTTCGGCACGCAACACACAACACATGGAGGCGGGTATGAAGCTGGCAGTCGTCACAGGACAAATTGTTTGTACGGTGCGCCATGAAGGACTCGCGCATGACAAATTGCTGATGGTGAAAATGATTGATGCCGAAGGGAATCCCGACGGGCAGTGCGCCGTTGCAATCGACAGCATTGGGGCGGGAACCGGGGAGTGGGTGCTGCTGGTTAGCGGCAGTTCTGCCCGCCAGGCGCATCGGAGCGAATCCTCACCTGTCGATCTGTGCGTGATTGGTATTGTCGATGAAGTGGTGGCTGGCGGGAAAGTCGTTTTCCATAAATAGGACTGAACATCATGAATCAACAGGATATTGAACAGGTGGTAAAAGCGGTATTGCTGAAAATGAAAGACAGCAGTCAACCTGCCGCCGCCGTTCATGAAATGGGCGTCTTTGCCTCCCTGGATGACGCCGTTGCCGCAGCGAAAGTGGCTCAGCAGGGGCTGAAGAGCGTGGCCATGCGCCAGCTCGCTATTCATGCGATACGTGAGGCGGGTGAAAAGCACGCCAGAGAACTGGCGGAACTTGCCGTGTCAGAAACCGGCATGGGACGCGTCGAAGATAAATTAGCGAAAAACGTGGCGCAGGCGCGCGGTACGCCGGGCGTGGAATGCCTCTCGCCGCAGGTACTGACCGGCGATAACGGTCTGACCTTAATTGAAAATGCGCCGTGGGGGGTTGTGGCGTCGGTCACGCCGTCCACCAATCCGGCGGCAACCGTGATTAACAACGCCATTAGCCTGATTGCCGCAGGCAACAGCGTGGTCTTTGCGCCGCATCCGGCGGCGAAAAAGGTTTCTCAGCGCGCCATTACGCTGCTTAACCAGGCGGTTGTTGCCGCTGGCGGCCCGGCTAACCTGCTGGTGACCGTTGCGAACCCGGATATCGAAACCGCCCAGCGCCTCTTTAAATATCCCGGTATCGGCCTGCTGGTGGTGACCGGCGGCGAAGCGGTCGTCGAGGCCGCGCGTAAACACACCAACAAACGTCTGATTGCCGCAGGCGCCGGGAACCCGCCGGTGGTGGTGGATGAAACCGCTGACCTGGCGCGCGCCGCGCAGTCCATCGTCAAAGGCGCATCCTTCGATAACAACATCATTTGCGCCGACGAGAAGGTGCTGATTGTTGTCGATAGCGTTGCCGATGAACTGATGCGCCTGATGGAAGGGCAGCATGCGGTGAAACTCACCGCCGCACAGGCCGAACAGCTTCAGCCGGTATTGCTGAAAAATATCGACGAGCGTGGCAAAGGAACGGTCAGCCGCGACTGGGTTGGGCGTGACGCCGCCAAAATCGCCGCCGCGATTGGGCTGACGGTGCCGGAGCAAACGCGCTTGCTGTTTGTGGAAACGCCTGCCACGCACCCGTTCGCGGTCACGGAACTGATGATGCCGGTACTGCCGGTGGTGCGGGTTGCCAACGTAGAAGAGGCCATTGAGCTGGCGGTCACGCTGGAAGGCGGTTGCCACCATACGGCGGCGATGCACTCGCGCAACATCGACAACATGAACCGGATGGCAAACGCCATTGATACCAGCATCTTCGTCAAGAACGGACCGTGCATCGCCGGGCTGGGTCTGGGCGGCGAAGGCTGGACCACCATGACCATTACTACGCCAACCGGGGAAGGGGTGACCAGCGCGCGCACCTTCGTGCGTCTGCGTCGCTGCGTGTTGGTGGATGCGTTTCGCATCGTCTGATACCGGCCCAGCAGACTGTCTATAAGGAGAAAAGAGATGGCGCACGATGAACAACGTTGGCTGACGCCGAGACTCCAGAAAGCCGCTGAGCTGTGTAATCAGCATCCCGTCGCCAGCGATTCGCCGCTGTGGCTGGGTATTGATTTAGGGACGTGCGATGTGGTGTCGATGGTTGTCGACCGCGACGCGCAGCCAGTCGCCGTTTGTCTGGACTGGGCTGACGTCGTGCGTGACGGCATCGTCTGGGACTTCTTCGGCGCCGTCACCATCGTGCGTCGCCATCTCGACACGCTCGAACGCCAGCTTGGCTGCCAGTTCACCCACGCGGCGACCTCATTTCCGCCAGGCACCGACCCGCGTATCTCCATCAATGTTCTGGAATCCGCCGGGCTGGAGGTCAGTCATGTGCTGGATGAGCCGACCGCTGTGGCGGATCTGCTGCGACTGGATAACGCGGGCGTGGTGGATATCGGCGGCGGTACGACGGGGATCGCCATTGTGAAGCAGGGCAAGGTGACTTACTCCGCTGATGAAGCGACCGGCGGACACCATATTTCCCTGACGCTGGCCGGAAACCGCCGCATCGAACTGGAAGACGCTGAGCAGTTCAAGCGCAGCAACGCCCGGGAGATTTGGCCGGTGGTAAAACCGGTATACGAAAAGATGGCGGAGATTGTTGCCCGGCATATCGAAGGGCAAGGTATAGCCGATCTGTGGCTGGCGGGCGGCTCCTGTATGCAACCGGGCGTGGATGAGCTATTCCGTAAACGCTTCCCGGAACTGCGGGTGCATTTACCTGAACACAGCCTGTTTATGACGCCGCTGGCGATTGCCAACAGCGGGAAAGAAAAAGCGGAGGGGATCTATGCAAAGTGAATTGCAGACCGCGCTCTTTCAGGCATTCGATACCCTGAATCTGCAACGGATAAAAACGTTCAGCGTTCCGCCCGTCACGCTGTGCGGCCTGGGGGCGCTCAGCGCCTGCGGGCAGGAAGCGCAAACGCGCGGGCTGACGCATCTGTTTGTCATGGTTGACAGTTTTCTGCATCAGGCAGGGATGACCGCCGGGCTTGAACGGAGTCTGGCGATGAAAGGCGTGGCGATGAGCATCTGGCCCTGCCCGGTGGGAGAACCTTCCATCACTGACGTTTGCGCGGCGGTCGCGCAGCTGCGCGAATCAAAATGTGACGGCGTGGTGGCGTTTGGCGGCGGCTCGGTGCTGGATGCGGCAAAAGCCGTAGCGCTGCTCTTTACCAACCCAGGGCAGACGCTGGCGGATATGACGGCGCAGAGCGTACTGCGCCCGCGTCTGCCGCTGATTGCCGTGCCGACGACGGCGGGGACGGGGTCGGAAACCACCAACGTGACGGTGATTATTGATGCGGTAAGCGGGCGCAAGCAGGTTCTGGCGCATGCCTCGCTGATGCCGGACGTCGCCATTCTGGATGCGGCGCTGACGGAAGGGGTGCCTTCTCACGTAACGGCGATGACCGGGATTGACGCGCTGACCCATGCGGTTGAGGCGTATAGCGCTCTGAATGCCACGCCGTTTACCGACAGCCTGGCGATTGGCGCTATTGCGATGATCGGCAAGTCGCTGCCGAAAGCGGTGGGGAACGGGCATGACATGGCGGCGCGGGAAAACATGCTGCTGGCGTCCTGCATGGCGGGGATGGCCTTTTCCAGCGCGGGGCTGGGGCTGTGTCATGCGATGGCGCACCAGCCGGGCGCGACGCTGCATATTCCGCATGGCCAGGCGAACAGTATGTTGCTGCCGACGGTGATGGGATTTAACCGCATGGTGTGTCGCGAACGGTTCAGCCATATCGGTCGGGCGTTACTCAACAAGAAAGCGGACGATCGCGACGCGATCGGCGCAGTTAGCGAACTGATTATTGAAACCGGGCTGACAAAACGCCTCGCCGATGTTGGCGCGACGTCCGCGCATTACAGCGCGTGGGCGCAAGGCGCGCTGGAAGATATTTGTATTCGCAGTAACCCACGAACCGCCACACAGGAACAGATTATCGACCTGTACGCGGCGGCACAATAAAGCATACCAGGATGTAGGCCCGATAAGGCGTTCGCGCCGCCATCCGGCAAAAACGCGGCACTATTGCCTGATGGCGCTGCGCTTATCAGGCCTACGAAACACCTGGCAAATGGAGATAGGGCTATGGGAATTAATGAAATCATCATGTACATCATGATGTTCTTTATGCTGATTGCCGCCGTGGACAGGATCCTGTCGCAGTTTGGCGGTTCGGCGCGTTTTCTCGGTAAATTCGGTAAGAGCATCGAGGGGTCGGGCGGTCAGTTTGAAGAAGGTTTTATGGCGATGGGCGCGCTGGGGCTGGCGATGGTCGGTATGACCGCCCTGGCGCCGGTGCTGGCGAAGCTGCTCGGGCCGGTGATTATCCCGCTGTATGAAATGCTCGGCGCGAACCCGTCGATGTTCGCCGGAACGCTGCTGGCCTGCGATATGGGCGGCTTCTTCCTCGCCAAAGAACTGGCGGGCGGCGATGTGGCGGCATGGCTGTACTCCGGCCTGATCCTGGGTGCGATGATGGGGCCGACGATTGTCTTCTCCATTCCGGTGGCGCTCGGCATTATCGAGCCGTCCGACCGCCGCTACCTGGCGCTGGGCGTGCTGGCGGGAATTGTCACCATTCCCATTGGCTGTATCGCCGGTGGTTTAGTGGCGATGTACTCCGGCGTGGAGATCAACGGGCAACCGGTGGAGTTTACCTTCGCGCTGATCCTGATGAACATGATCCCGGTGATCATCGTTGCGGTGCTGGTTGCGCTGGGGCTGAAATTTATCCCGGAGAAAATGATCAGCGGTTTCCAGATCTTCGCTAAATTCCTGGTGGCGTTGATCACCATTGGTCTGGCGGCTGCGGTGATTAAATTCCTGCTGGGATGGGAGCTGATCCCAGGCCTCGACCCGATCTTCATGTCCCCTGGCGACCAGCCTGGCGAAGTGATGCGCGCCATTGAAGTGATCGGCTCTATCTCCTGCGTTCTGCTCGGCGCCTATCCGATGGTGCTTCTGCTGACCCGCTGGTTTGAAAAACCGCTGATGCGCGTTGGCGGCCTGTTAAAAATCAACAATATGGCGGCAGGCGGCATGGTCGCGACGCTGGCGAACAATATTCCGATGTTCGGCATGATGAAGCAGATGGATACCCGCGGCAAAGTGATCAACTGCGCCTTCGCGGTCTCCGCTGCCTTTGCGCTGGGTGACCACTTAGGCTTTGCGGCCGCCAACATGAACGCGATGATCTTCCCGATGATTGTCGGCAAGCTGATCGGCGGCGTGACAGCGATTGGCGTGGCGATGATGCTGGTGCCCAAAGATGAAGATGTTCCGGTAGAAACGGAAGTGGAGGCGCAGTCGTGAACACTCGCCAGCTACTGAGCGTCGGTATCGATATCGGCACTACCACCACTCAGGTGATCTTCTCACGCCTTGAGCTGGTTAACCGTGCGGCAGTGTCGCAGGTGCCGCGCTACGAATTTATCAAACGTGAAATTAGCTGGCAAAGCCCGGTCTTTTTTACCCCTGTGGATAAGCAGGGCGGATTGAAAGAGGCCGAACTTAAGGCGCTGATTCTGGCTCAGTATCAGGCGGCGGGGATTGCGCCGGAGACGGTGGATTCCGGGGCGATCATCATTACCGGCGAAAGCGCGAAGACCCGCAATGCGCGTCCGGCAGTGATGGCGCTGTCGCAGTCTCTCGGCGATTTTGTCGTCGCCAGCGCCGGGCCGCATCTGGAATCGGTGATTGCCGGGCACGGCGCGGGGGCGCAGACCCTGTCTGAACAGCGCTTGTGTCGCGTGCTCAACATCGACATCGGTGGCGGCACCTCGAACTATGTTCTGTTTGACGCCGGAAAAGTGAGCGGCTCCGCCTGTCTGAACGTGGGCGGCAGATTGCTGGAAACGGACGGCCAGGGGCGGGTGGTACATGCGCATAAACCGGGGCAGATGATCGTTGAGGCGGTGTTCGGCGCGGGCACTGACGCCCGCTCGCTCAACGCCACGCAGCTGGCGCAGGTTGTGCGGCGGATGGCGGATTTGATTGTCGAAATCATTGACGGCGAGCCTTCGCCGCTGGCGCAGGCGCTGATGCAAACCGGATTACTGCCCGCAGGGGTGAAACCGGAGGTGATCACCCTTTCCGGTGGCGTCGGGGAGTGCTACCGCAATCAGCCTGCCGATCCGTTCTGCTTTTCTGATGTCGGCCCGCTGCTGGCGACGGCGCTGCATGAGCACCCGCGCCTGCGTGAGATGAACGTGCAGTTCCCGACGCAAACCGTGCGCGCCACGGTGATTGGCGCGGGGGCGCACACGCTGTCGCTGTCCGGCAGCACCATCTGGCTGGAGGGGGTTGCGCTTCCGCTGCGCAACCTGCCGGTGGCGATTCCACAAGATGAAAACGAACTGGTGGCCGCCTGGGAACAGGCGCTGACTCAGCTCGATCTCGACCCTGGCACTGACGCATACGTGCTGGCGCTTCCCGCCCGGCTTCCGGTGCGCTACGCGGCATTACTCACGGTCATCGACGCGCTGCTGGCGTTTACCGCGCGTTTTCCCAATCCGCATCCCCTGCTGGTGGTGGCCGAGCAGGACTTTGGCAAAGCCCTGGGCATGTTATTGCGCCCACAGTTACAGCAACACCCGCTGGCGGTCATTGACGAAGTGAGCGTCCGGGCGGGGGACTATATCGACATTGGTACGCCTCTTTTTGGCGGATCGGTTGTGCCGGTGACGGTGAAATCACTCGCATTTCCTTCCTGAGGGAACGACTTATGAAACTAAAGACCACATTGTTCGGCAATGTTTATCAGTTTAAGGATGTAAAAGAGGTGCTGGCAAAAGCCAACGAACTGCGTTCGGGGGATGTGCTGGCAGGTGTTGCGGCTGAAAGCTCACAGGAGCGCGTTGCCGCGAAACAGGTGTTGTCGGAAATGTCGGTGGCGGATATTCGCAACAACCCGGTGATTTCCTATGAAGAGGACTGCGTGACGCGTCTGATTCAGGACGACGTCAATGAAACGGCCTATAACCGCATTAAAAACTGGAGCATCAGTGAGCTGCGCGAATATGTGCTGAGTGATGAAACGTCCGTCGATGACATTGCGTTTACGCGTAAAGGGCTGACTTCGGAAGTGGTGGCGGCGGTCGCGAAGATCTGCTCCAACGCCGACCTGATCTACGGTGGTAAGAAGATGCCGGTGATCAAAAAGGCCAATACCACCATCGGTATTCCGGGCACCTTTAGCTGCCGTTTGCAGCCGAACGATACCCGTGACGATGTACAGAGTATCGCCGCGCAAATCTATGAAGGGCTCTCTTTCGGGGCGGGCGATGCGGTGATTGGCGTTAACCCGGTAACGGACGACGTGGAAAACTTAAGCCGCGTGCTGGATACCGTGTACGGGGTGATCGACAAGTTCAATATTCCGACGCAGGGCTGCGTGCTGGCGCACGTCACCACTCAGATTGAAGCCATTCGGCGCGGTGCGCCGGGCGGGCTGATTTTCCAGAGTATTTGCGGCAGCGAAAAAGGATTAAAAGAGTTCGGCGTGGAGCTGGCGATGCTGGATGAAGCGCGTGCGGTCGGCGCGGAGTTCAACCGTATCGCCGGGGAAAACTGCCTGTACTTTGAAACCGGGCAGGGGTCTGCGCTTTCGGCTGGAGCCAACTTCGGCGCCGACCAGGTGACGATGGAAGCGCGTAACTACGGCCTGGCGCGGCACTACGATCCGTTCCTGGTGAATACGGTGGTCGGTTTTATCGGGCCGGAGTATCTCTACAACGACCGGCAGATTATTCGCGCTGGTCTGGAAGATCACTTTATGGGCAAGCTGAGCGGCATCTCAATGGGCTGCGACTGCTGCTACACCAACCACGCCGACGCCGATCAGAACCTCAACGAAAACCTGATGATTCTGCTCGCCACCGCAGGCTGTAACTACATTATGGGCATGCCGCTCGGCGACGACATCATGCTCAACTACCAGACCACCGCATTCCACGATACCGCAACGGTACGTCAGTTACTCAACCTGCGTCCGTCGCCGGAGTTTGAGCGCTGGCTGGAAACGATGGGCATTATGGAAAACGGTCGCCTGACCAAGCGGGCGGGCGATCCGTCACTGTTCTTCTGATGACGCGGGGATGACATACGATGGATCAAAAACAGATTGAAGAAATTGTACGCAGTGTAATGGCGTCAATGGGCGAGTCGCAGCCGCAGGCCCCCGCAGAATCCGCGCCAGCCTGTAGCGCTAAACAATGTGCCGCACCTTCAGCGCCTTCAGCGGCGGAAAGCTGCGCGCTGGATTTAGGTTCGGCTGAGGCGAAAGCCTGGGTAGGCGTGGAGAATCCGCATCGCGCAGATGTTTTGGCCGAACTGCGCCGCAGCACCGCTGCGCGCGTGTGTACCGGTCGCGCCGGCCCACGTCCGCGCACCCTGGCGCTGTTGCGCTTCCTGGCGGATCACTCTCGTTCGAAAGATACCGTTCTGAAAGAGGTGCCGGAAGAGTGGGTGAAAGCACAGGGGCTGCTGGAAGTGCGTTCGGAAATCAGCGATAAAAACCTCTACCTGACCCGCCCGGATATGGGGCGTCGTCTGAGTCAGGAGGCCATTGACGCGCTGAAAGCGCAGTGTGTCGCCAGCCCGGATGTCCAGGTGGTGATTTCCGATGGTTTATCGACGGATGCGATTACCGCCAACTACGAAGAGATCCTGCCGCCGCTGCTCTCTGGCCTGAAACAGGCGGGGCTGAAAGTCGGGACGCCGTTCTTTGTACGTTATGGCCGCGTGAAGATTGAAGATCAGATCGGCGAAATTCTTGGCGCGAAAGTGGTGATTCTGCTGGTGGGCGAGCGTCCTGGCTTAGGTCAGTCGGAAAGCCTCTCCTGCTATGCGGTTTACTCACCACGGGTGGCAACCACCGTTGAAGCGGATCGTACCTGTATTTCGAATATTCACCAGGGCGGCACGCCGCCGGTTGAAGCCGCAGCGGTAATTGTGGATTTGGCGAAACGTATGCTGGAGCAGAAAGCATCCGGCATCAATATGACCCGTTAAGGAGGCAACATGCCAGCATTAGATTTGATTCGACCGTCGGTCACCGCAATGCGCGTGATTGCCTCGGTGAATGACGGTTTCGCGCGTGAGCTTAAATTACCGTCACATATACGTAGCCTCGGTCTCATCACGGCAGACTCTGATGACGTAACGTATATTGCGGCAGACGAAGCGACAAAACAGGCGATGGTGGAAGTGGTGTATGGCCGTTCACTGTATGCCGGAGCGGCCCACGGGCCGTCGCCGACGGCCGGTGAAGTTTTGATTATGTTGGGCGGCCCGAACCCGGCGGAAGTGCGGGCGGGTCTGGATGCGATGGTGGCGCATATTGAAGGCGGCGCAGCGTTCCAGTGGGCCAACGATGCGGAAGATATAGCATTCCTGGCGCATGTGGTTTCGCGTACCGGGTCTTATCTCTCATCAACCTCAGGCATCGCGCTGGGCGATCCTATCGCTTATCTGGTGGCGCCGCCGCTGGAAGCGACGTTTGGCATTGATGCGGCGATGAAATCCGCCGATGTCCAACTGGTGACCTACGTGCCGCCGCCGTCAGAAACCAACTACTCTGCGGCGTTTTTAACGGGGAGCCAGGCCGCCTGTAAAGCCGCCTGCAACGCCTTTACCGATGCCGTTCTGGATATTGCCCGTAATCCCGTCCAGCGCGCGTAAGAGAGGTAGCGATGATCAATGCACTGGGATTACTGGAAGTGGATGGCATGGTTGCCGCCGTTGATGCGGCGGACGCCATGCTGAAAGCCGCCAATGTGCGATTGCTCAGCCACGAAGTGCTCGATCCCGGCAGGCTGACGCTGGTGGTGGAGGGCGATCTGGCGGCGTGTCGCGCGGCGCTGGATGCCGGAAGCGCCGCAGCACAACGCACGGGCCGTGTTATCAGCCGCAAAGAAATTGGGCGGCCGGAAGACGACACCCAGTGGCTGATCGGCGGCTTTAAGCGCCAGCCAACGAAAGTCGGAAAGACGCCAGATGCGCCTGTTACCTCTGAATCCTCAGAAGCGCTGTTGGCGTTATTAGCATCAGTACGTCAGGGAATGACGGCAGGGGAGGTGGCCGCGCATTTTGGCTGGTCACTGGAGCGCGCCAGAAATGCGCTGGAGCAACTCTTTTCTGACGGGGCGTTGCGTAAACGCAGTAGTCGCTATCGTCTGAAGAAAGTATAACCTGTCGGAGGTGCCGGGGACGTTGCGCCCCGGCTTTGAAGATCATGAAAAAGACTCGTACAGCAAACTTGCACCATCTTTATCATGAAGCGTTACCCGAAGACGTTAAACTTACGCCTCTGGTTGAGGTGGATAATGTTCACCAGCGGCTGACAACGGACGTCTATGAACACGCCCTGACGATAACCGCCTGGCAGCAGATTTACGATCAGCTGCATCCCGGTAAATTTCATGGGGAATTCACGGAAATCCTGCTGGATGAAATTCAGGTGTTCCGTGAGTACACCGGTCTGGCGCTGCGTCAGTCTTGCCTGGTCTGGCCGAACTCCTTCTGGTTCGGTATTCCGGCAACGCGCGGCGAGCAAGGTTTTATCGGCACGCAGTGCATTGGCAGCGCGGAGATCGCCACCCGTCCGGGCGGGACGGAGTTTGAACTGAGCACGCCGGATGATTACACCATCCTCGGCGTGGTTATCTCGGAGGAGGTGCTTACCCGGCAGGCCAATTTCCTGCATCACCCGGAAAGGGTGCTGCATATGCTGCGTAACCAGTCTGCGCTGGAGGTGAAAGAGCAGCATAAAGCGGCGCTGTGGGGCTTTGTCCAGCAGGCGCTGGCGACGTTCAGCGAGAACCCGGAAAACCTGCATCAGCATGCGGTGCGTAAAGTGCTGGGGGATAACCTGCTGCTGGCGATGGGGACGATGCTGGAAGAAGCGCAGCCGATTATAACGGCAGAAAGCGTCAGCCATCAGAGCTATCGAAAATTGCTGTCCCGTGCGCGGGAATACGTGCTGGAGAATATGTCGGAGCCGCTGACGGTACTCGATCTGTGCAATCAGCTGCACGTCAGCCGCCGCACGTTGCAAAACGCGTTTCACGCGATTCTGGGGATTGGCCCGAACGCGTGGCTGAAGCGGATTCGATTAAACGCGGTGCGAAGGGAGCTGATCAGTCCGTGGTCGCAAAGTTCGACGGTCAAAGAGGCGGCAATGCAGTGGGGGTTCTGGCATCTGGGGCAGTTCGCAACCGATTACCAGCAGCTGTTTGCCGAAAAACCGTCGCTGACGCTGCATCAGCGTATGCGTCAGTGGATGTGATGACATTATTGTGCCGGATGCGACGCTTTGCGTCTTATCCGGCCTACGGGGCGCTACCGTTGTAGTTGTAGGCCGGATAAGGCGTTAGCCGTCACCAGGCAAAAACGCGGCCAGGTAAATTACACCCAGTCGCGGACTTTGATAAATTCGCTCAGCGCCGCTTCTGGGCTGCCCTCTTCCGGCTGCCAGTCGTACTCCCAGCGCACCAGCGGCGGCATCGACATCAAAATGGACTCGGTGCGTCCGCCCGTTTGCAGGCCAAACAGCGTGCCGCGATCCCACACCAGATTAAACTCCACATAGCGGCCCCGGCGATAAAGCTGGAAATGACGCTCGCGCTCGCCCCAGACCATTGCTTTACGCCGCTCGACAATTGGCAGAAAAGCATCGGTATAGCCTTTGCCTACCGCCTGCATAAAGCGAAAGCAGCTGTCGAAATCAGGCGTGTTCAGATCGTCGAAGAAAAGCCCGCCAATGCCGCGCTGCTCATCGCGATGCTTCAGGAAAAAGTAATCGTCGCACCATTTTTTATAGCGCGGATAGACGTCCTCGCCGTAGGGCTGGCACAGATCCCGCGCCGTGCGGTGCCAGTGAATGGCATCCTCTTCAAACGCGTAATAGGGCGTCAGGTCGAAACCGCCGCCAAACCACCAGACCGGCTCCGCGCCGGGCTTCTCCGCAATAAAAAAGCGAACATTGGCATGGCTGGTTGGAATGTACGGGTTCAACGGATGCACCACCAGCGATACGCCCATCGCTTCAAAACTGCGCCCAGCCAGCTCCGGGCGGTGTGCCGTCGCGGAGGCGGGCATCGCGTCGCCGTGAACATGGGAGAAATTTACCCCAGCCTGCTCAAAGACGCCGCCGTTACGCAGTACCCGGCTGCGCCCGCCGCCACCCGCGTCGCGCTGCCAGCTGTCTTCAACAAAATCAGCGCCATCAACGGCGGCTAACTGCTGGCAAATATCATCCTGAAGGCTGAGCAGGAACTGTTTTACGCGTTGTGCATCGGGTTTCATGATTACCGTTTCTTCGAGTGTGCTTTCTGGTTATCAAACCAGTGGAAATAACTGATCACGCCATTGGCTATCGCGGTGGCGATTTTCTGCCGGAATGCGGTGGTGCCTAACAGACGCTCCTCTTCCGGGTTGGTGATAAATGAGGTTTCTACCAGTACGGAGGGAATTGACGGTGATTTTAGCACCACAAACGCCGCCTGTTCCGTATTGCGACTGTGCAGACGATGCACTGGCTTGATCTTCTTAAGAATATGCGATCCCAGCGTCAGGCTGTTTTTGATGGTGTCGGTTTGCACCAGATCGAACAATACCTGCTGCAACAGATGATCTTTATCGGTCGCTTTTTTCCCCGCGACTTCATCGGCGCGGTTTTCACGGTCGGAGAGGTATTTCGCCATGGCGCTACTGGCGCCGCGATTAGAAAGCGCAAAGACTGAGGCCCCTGCGGCGCTGGGGTTGGTAAAGCCATCTGCGTGGATGGACATAAACAGATCCGCGCCGTGCTTGTGGGCGATTTCCACGCGATCGTACAGGGGAATAAAGGTGTCGCCCGTGCGTGTCAGGCGCGCATCAATCCCCTGGTTGCGCAAAATCGCGCGCACGTTTTTGGCGATCTCCAGCACGACGTGTTTTTCCTTCGAACCGTTGCGACCAATCGCGCCGGTGTCGATACCGCCGTGGCCGGGGTCGAGAACAACAATGCGTCTGGCGCCTGCTTTTTTGGCCTTCGGTTTGCTGTGACCATTACCGGTCTTTAGCGCTTCTTCTTTAGCGATGGCGTGCGACATGCCCGACAGCGTCAGAGCCGCCAGCCCGGCTTTCAGCACCTGGCGGCGCGATGTGAGAGTTTTTAAGGGTTTAAAAGTGCTCATACAGCCTGAGTTGTGAAAATTGAGTTCCAGATGTTATATCGTATCGCGTAATCCGTTACGACTGTTCGTGATGAGAATTGTTTTACTTTTCATTTCAATACGTGACAATCCGTCATTATGCCATTTTTTTCGCCGTTTCGCGTCAGATATTGGCTAAATCAGTCGTTCGCGCCATAATCGGAGTTTTAACCTTGAAAAGGGTCTCAATACCATGGAGATACGCGTTTTTCGCCAGGAAGATTTCGAAGAGGTGATCACCCTCTGGGAGCGCTGCGATTTGCTGCGTCCGTGGAACGATCCTGAAATGGATATCGAACGTAAGCTGAACCATGACGTCAGCTTGTTCCTGGTCGCTGAGGTGAATGGCGAGGTGGTCGGTACGGTCATGGGCGGCTATGACGGCCATCGGGGTTCTGCCTATTATCTTGGCGTACACCCGGAGTTTCGCGGTCGTGGCATCGCCAATGCGCTGTTGAACCGGCTGGAGAAAAAGCTCATTGCTCGCGGCTGCCCGAAAATCCAAATCATGGTGCGGGAAGACAACGACATTGTACTGGGCATGTACGAGCGCCTGGGTTATGAACATTCGGACGCGTTAAGTCTGGGCAAGCGTCTGATTGAAGATGAAGAGTACTGAGTTTCATCCTGCTGACTACGACGGTCATGGGCGCTTGCGCCTGCCTTTTCTGTTCTGGTGCGTGCTGCTGCTTCAGGCGCGTACCTGGGTGCTGTTTGTGATTGCTGGCTCCTCCCGCGAGCAGGGCGATACGCTGCTGAATCTGTTTTATCCCGATCACGATACGTTCTGGCTGGGGTTGTTGCCCGGCGTCCCGGCGGTACTGGCGTTTTTACTGAGCGGGCGGCGCGACGCTTTCCCGGTGCTGTGGCGCGGGCTGCGCGGCTTGTTGATTCTGGCGCAGGGCGTTCTGCTCTGCTGGCAACCGGTGCTGTGGCTGTATGGTGAACCGGTAAACGGCATCGGGCTGGCGCTGGTGGTGGCCGATATTGTCGCGCTTATCTGGTTGCTCTCTAACCGCCGTTTACGCGCCTGCTTTGCGCCGGCAAAAGAATAACGGCACTTTTTGGCGAAACCGGACTCCAAACAACGTTGATTAATAAAGAAAGGAAGTGAGATGAAATCGCTGCGTTTGATTTTATGCGCAATGCCGCTGGTGCTGAGCGGCTGTTCAACCCTCTCGTCGGTGAACTGGTCTGCTGCGAATCCGTGGAACTGGTTTGGCTCGTCGACAGAGGTCACTGAGCAGGGCGTTGGGGCATTAACTGCGTCCACGCCGCTGGATGAAAAAGCGATTACTGACGCGCTGGATGGCGACTATCGCCTGCGTAGCGGAATGAAAACCCAGAACGGCAACGTGGTGCGTTTTTTTGAAGCGATGAAAGAGGACAAGGTTGCGCTGGTTATCAATGGCGACCAGGGAACCATCAGCCGTATTGATGTGCTGGACAGCGATATTCCATCGCAGGCAGGCGTCGAAATCGGTACGCCGTTTAGCGACCTTTACAGCAAAGCCTTCGGTAACTGCCAGAAAGCGACGGGCGATGACAGCGCGTCGGTCGAGTGTAAAGCACAAGACAGTCAACATATTAGCTATCTGTTCTCCGGCGAGTGGAACGGCCCGGAAGGGTTAATGCCTCCTGACGACACGCTGAAAAACTGGAAAGTGAGCAAAATCATCTGGCGCCGTTAATTTGCGTCTGAACAAACCGCCTCGCTGAAAAAACGGGTACAATACGCCCATCAATGCCACGCAGCCGTGGCATTCTTATTTTTCAGGAGGAACAATGTCTCAGGTTCAAAGTGGCATTTTGCCAGAACACTGCCGCGCGGCGATTTGGATTGAAGCCAATGTAAAAGGGGATGTCGATGCCCTGCGTGCGGCCAGCAAAACGTTTGCCGATAAACTGGCAACCTTCGAAGCGAAATTCCCTGACGCGCATCTGGGCGCGGTTGTCGCATTTGGCAACAACACCTGGCGCGCCCTGAGCGGCGGCGTTGGGGCTGAAGAGCTGAAAGATTTTATCCCTTACGGTAAAGGTCTGGCGCCAGCAACCCAGTACGATGTGCTGATCCACATTCTTTCACTGCGTCACGACGTGAACTTCTCTGTCGCGCAGGCGGCTATGGCGGCTTTTGGCGAGTGCATCGAGGTGCAGGAAGAAATCCACGGTTTCCGTTGGGTGGAAGAACGCGATCTCAGCGGCTTCGTTGACGGGACGGAAAACCCGGCGGGAGAAGAGGTTCGCCGCGACGTGGCGGTCATCAAAGACGGCGTGGATGCGGGCGGCAGCTACGTGTTCGTTCAGCGTTGGGAACACAACCTGACGCAGCTCAACCGCATGAGCGTTCACGACCAGGAGATGATGATTGGTCGTACTAAAGAAGCCAACGAAGAGATCGATGGCGATGACCGTCCGGTCACGTCTCACCTGACCCGCGTGGATCTGAAAGAAGACGGCAAAGGGCTGAAAATTGTGCGCCAGAGCCTGCCATACGGTACGGCAAGCGGCACCCACGGCCTCTATTTCTGCGCTTACTGCGCGCGTCTGTACAATATTGAGCAGCAGTTGCTGAGCATGTTTGGCGATACCGACGGGAAGCGTGACGCCATGCTGCGCTTCACGAAGCCAGTGACGGGCGGCTATTACTTCGCACCGTCTCTGGACAGATTGATGGCGCTGTAATTTCTTTTGCCGGATGGCGGCGTCGTTTTACCCGGCCTACAGAAACTTTTTGTAGGCCGGGCAAGCGAAACGCCCCCGGCAGTCCAGCCTTATCGGTTACTCATGTTTTAGCGCCGCGTATATCTGATCCACCACCCAACCGTATGTGGCTATCGGCATCAGCCCGCTGTTAAACATATTCGGGTTCTTTTGCGGGTCGGCAACGGGCGAGTGCGGTTTGTTGCTCAGCATCACAATCGCCATCTGATTAGCCGGGTCGATAACGGTCAGCGTCCCTGTCCATCCGGTATGGCCGTATGCCTGCGCGCTGGCCAGCGTGCCGAATGTCGGCGTCATGGACGCATTGCCGTTAACGCGCCAGCCGAGACCAAACGTGGCATCCTCCGGCGAGGATTGCGTGAACATTTTCACGGTTTCCGGGCTGAACAGCGTCACGTTACCGTACCCTCCGCCATTCAGCATGGTCTGCATCAGTACTGCAATATCGCCGGTATTCGAAAACAGTCCCGCATGTCCTGAAACACCGCCCATCGAGTAGAATGCTTTTTCATCATGCACCTGGCCCCATAGGGTGGTCGTGCGGATATTGGGGAAATGAATCACGCCATCCCGGGTATTGCCGTTCAGTTCCGTCGCGGCGATCTGCTGTTGGCGGAAGCCTTTCTGTAGCGGGTTAAAGACCGTATGCGTTAGACCGAGCGGGCGATAGAGGTTCTCTTCAACATAACGATCGAGCGGCTGGCCCGTCACGGACTCCACGATAAACCCAAGCAGCATATAATCCACATCGCTGTAGATGTGTTTCGTGCCGGGGGGGTACGCCAGCGGCGTGCGTTTGATCATCTCCAGCGTGGTGGCTTTATCCTGCGAATACAACTCGCCCGCGACGGCCTGGTTCGGGTATTGCGGGTCAGCAGGGAAACCGCCGGAATGATGCAGCAGATCCGCAATGCGTAACGTGCTTTTCCCTTTAATCGCATCCCCCGGACGATCGCCAAAATCGGGAATGTATTTCGAGATAAGATCGTCCGGCTGTAATTTGCCCTCTGACATCAGTTTTTGCAGGGCAAAGTTCGTGGCATACATTTTTGTATTTGATGCCAGGTCGTACAGGGTGTCAGTGGTTGCCTTGATGGGATGAGACATCAGGACGCTGCCGTCATATTTTTTAGCCTGACCCCAGGCCTTACGATAAACAATATGACTGTCTTTAATAATGAGCAGGTTAACGCTCGGATAACCGGCATCAACCTGTTGCGCTATCCAGTTATCCAGCGCGTTAAGCCGTTCAATATTAAATCCTGCTTTTTCCGGCGCGGCGTCAGTCAATACCGGAAATGGCGCGGCGCTGGCAGTGCAACTGAGCGCCAGCAGGGAAGCAAAAAGTAATGTCATTTTCATGGTATTAGTCCAGATTCACATTACGGCAGCCAAAGAGAGCGGTAAAAATAAATCCGCCAAGATACGCAATCAGCATTCCTCCGGCATATACCGCCATTGCGGGCAGAATACCTTGCGCGGACGTCATTAACGGCAGCGCCACCAGACCGGATGGACCAAAGGCGCTGTTTAAGCCCATCGGCAGACCCGACCAGGCCACTAAGCCGATGAACAGCCCCCCGGCAGCGCCGCCGAGGCAGGCGGTGATAAACGGTTTCATTCGTGGCAGCGTAACGCCGTAAATCAGCGGTTCGCCAACACCGAGTAAGCCGGGAATAATCGCCCCGCGAACCTGGCTGCGTAACACGCTGTGTTTTTCTGCTCGCCAGTAGAGCGCCAGTGCGGCGCCGACCTGACCCGCGCCCGCCATAGAAAGAATAGGGAACAGGCTGTTGAATCCCTGGCTACTCATTAATGCCAGATAGACGGGAATGAAGCCCTGATGGACGCCAAACACCACCGAAACAAGAAACAGACCCGCCAGAACGGCGCAGCCCAGCGGGTTGCTGTTGAGGTGGATAAAGAGCCATGACATCCCTTCGAACAGCCAGCCGCCCAGCGGCATGATGATCAGGTAGGCCAGTGCGGCGGTGACCAGCAGGGTTAACATGGAGGTCAGCAGCATGTCCAGATCGTCGGGCATAAAGCGTCGGATAAAGCCCTCAATACGCGCGCTGGCCCAGGCGGCGATCAGTACGCCGATAATGTTGCCGCGCGGGTCGATCGGCAGGCCAAAGAAGTCCTCAATACCGGAGAAATAGCCCGTGGTGGCGGCAGGGTTGTATCCCAACAGGAACAGCGAGGCGATGATCGCCCCGTTAACGCCGGTGCCGCCGAAAGCCTGCGCGGCGTTATAGCCAATAAGAATGACCAGAAAGGTAAACAGCCCTTTACTGAACACTTTCATAAAGTTCAGGGCGTCGGGAAGCATACCTTGCGCATCGGCCGGAACGTGCAATACCGTACCCAGCAGCGTGGCAATCCCCAGCAGCAGACCCGCAGCAATAAAACCGGGAATGAGCGGCGTAAAAATAGTGGCGAACTTCGACAGGAATTGCTGAATGCCTGAGGTTTGTTTCGCTTTTAGCTGGCTTTTGGTTTTGGCGGCGATATCTGCCGCCTGCGTGACGGTGCCGCTGTTATCGCTCAGTAGCGCATTCATGGCATCTGCCGCCCGCTGCGCTTTACCGGGGCCAAAAATGACCTGCACCTGGTTATTCGAGAGGACCACGCCTTTCACGCCTTCGAGCGTTTTAATTGCCGGATCGACCCGATCGCTGTCATGTACCGCCAGGCGTAAACGGGTCATGCAGTTCCCGCAGGTGGCAATATTACCCGGGCCACCGACCCGGGAGATAATCGTATTCAGGAGATCATTACTGATTTCTTTTGCCATTCGCTTTATTCCTCTTCCAGTACCTGGCGAATGAAGCCGCCATGTTGCTCAAGACGCAGACTGGCTTCTGTTGCGTTGAGGTTTTTCAGTAGCATGACGATAGCGGTTTTGCAGTGACGGCCACAGGCCATCAGCGCGGCTTCAGCCTGTTGCCCGGTGCAGCCTGTCGCATTTTTCACAATATTTACCTGACGCACGTTGAGTTTTTCGTTCGTGGCGACAACATCCACCATCAGGTTGCCAAACACCTTGCCGGATTTAATCATCAGGCCGGTGGACAGCATGTTGAGAATCAGCTTCTGCGCGGTGCCCGCCTTCATACGGGAAGAACCGCTCACCACTTCGGCGCCGACAACGGGCGTGATGGCAAGCTCCGCCGCCTTTGCTACGGCGCTCCCCGGATTACAGGAGATCCCGACCGTCCGGCAACCGAGCGTACGGGCATATTCCAGACCGGCAATCACATACGGCGTGCGACCGCTGGCCGCAATGCCCACAACCACATCTTTTTCATTGAGTGCGAGGGTCTTCAGGTCGTTGACCCCAAGCTCGCGGTTGTCTTCCGCGCCTTCAATCGCATGCTGTATCGCGCGCTCGCCACCAGCGATCAAACCGATAACCAGGCCTGATTCCACGCCATAGGTCGGGGGGCATTCGCTGGCGTCAAGGATACCCAGGCGACCGGACGTTCCGGCGCCGGTATAAATCAGCCGCCCGCCAGCGCTGACCTGCGCATAAATGATGTCGATAGCCGCGGCGATCTCGGGCAGAACCTGCTCCACGGCGAGTGGAACCGTTTTATCTTCATCATTAATGATGCGGCACATATCGAGGGTGGAAGCCCGGTCAATCTCAAAAGAGGCGCGGTTAACACCTTCGGTAATCATATTTTCAAGTTGCATATTACTTACAGCCTTACAGGTTTAGCGCCCATTTCAGGAATGCTTTTTTCTGGGTGTCGTCAGCTTTCAGATACAGTTGCTGTAGCTGGGAGAGCTGGTCATGCGAAGTGGCGGGCGCCGCCGGGGAAGCGGAGCGCGCCGGAGAAGGTATCATCGTGCTGTCATCGTTGACGATGGCGCTCAGGTCGGTGAACACGGTGATGCTGTCACGGTCGAGAATTTTGATATCAAACGGTACGGGTTTCCCGGCCGCCGTCAGGGTGAATACCGGTTTTTGCGCCATCTGACTGGCTTCTTTTTCGTCCAGCGGTTTTCCCGCAGACAGTTGCAGATCCACATTGCCGGAAGCGTTAAACGAGATGATATACGGGTTAGACGTCACGCGGCCCCGGTTATTGTTCACCGATTCAGGATTTGCTGGACTGTCGAACTTCACTACCATTTTTTGAGCGCCGTCTGGCAGCGCCACGTCTTTACTAAAAATACTGACTTTTGCCGAACGGGCCGCCAGCACGCTGACGTTATCGCCAATAAAGAGATGCGGAGCGGCAAAAGCCTGGCTGCAAAACAACAGTGCTGCGGCGGACACAAAATATTTCTTCATTTTTACTCTCCCGGAAAAGGGGAATCAGAATTCGTAACGTAAGCCAAGGTGGAAATAGTCATCAGCCGGGTTGCTGCCGCCAAAGGAGACATCATTGCCGTTCGTCCGTTTTTTCCCTTCTTCACCATTACGCCAGGAGTAAGACGCAAATATGGAACTGCGAACGGTGAGTTTGTACTGCGCTTCAAAGGTGGTGTCGCGAAGTTTCAGCCCGTCGCCGTCCTCATTTTTCAGATGGCGATAGCCGGTACGTAACGCCCAGTCCGGGCTGACGTTCCAGACCAGCGTTGCTTCGTAATCTTTATCGGTGCTGTCCGCAGAACCGTCGAGGTAGGTGACTTTATCCTGGGCATAGAGCAGGCCGAACATGAAATCGCCCAGGTAGTAGCGGGTGCCGATGCCATAAAAGGTGTACTTATCGACATTATTATCCGACAGCGTGGATGTATCGTCATGGCTCGCTTTCTCTGTCTGACCGGCAATCACCGGCTGGAGGCGGCCAAAATCGCCCATATCGAGCGTATAGCGAAGGGCGGCATTATAACCGTAATCCAGATCGGAGGTGTTATTGCCCAGAATATAGGCGGTAGAGAAATCAAAATTGCCGAATGTGTTCTGGTACTGAATGGTGCCGTCCTGACGGAAAACCTGTACCGCCGTCGGGTCAACAAAGTTTGCCTGGCGGGCCATTGCGACATCGGAGCTGGCGAACACATCGCCGATATCCGTGAACATGATCAGGCCGGATGACACGCGCCCGCCGGTCAGCTTGCCGTATTCGGCAAAATCAATCCCTGCCCAGACGTAACGCGCGGTGAAGTCATTCGGGTTTTCCGCGCTGATGTTGTTCGCGTACTCTGCGGCATTTACCTGATACTGCGTAAAACCAATAACGGCCAGCTTGTCATTAATCGCCTGGCGGGCGGAGAAACCGATACGCGCGTCAAAATCGCCCGAGGTGTCGCCTGATTTCTTGTCAGAGATATTGAATCCGAGACGCCCGTAGAGATCGATATTCGATCCGTCATTGGCCTGGTAGATCACGGCGGCATGGCTGGCGCTGGTTGCGAGAAGAGTAAAGATTGCCAGGGACTTCAGAGTACGTTTCATTATGATTATCCTTTTCTGTGTGTAGTTTTTTGTTGCTATGAAAGACGCAAGGAATCATATATTCCATAAAAATATTTACAATAGAATCATTGAATCGTAATACAAATATTGTGAGGGCTATCAAATTCTCACCCGCGTTGTGTTATCCTGCGAACAGTGCGTTGGAATTAATGATTCCATGATGACGGGAGCGGAAGAGCGATGTTGTATCTGGCGAAAATGCGTAATGCAGAGGGAGAGTTAACGGAAAATGAACAGAAAATTGCCAGCTTTCTTTTGGCCCATGTCAGCGAGCTAAAAACCGTTTCTTCCCGCAATCTGGCGAAGCAGCTGGAAGTCAGCCAGTCCAGTATTGTGAAATTCGCCCAGAAGCTTGGCGCGAAGGGATTCACCGAGCTCAGAATGGCGCTCATTGAGGAGTACAGCGTCAACCGGGAAAAGAAACATGACACGGCGCTGCATCTGCACAGTACGATTACCAGTGAAGACAGCCTGGAGGTGATTGCCCGTAAGCTGAACAGAGAAAAAATGTTTGCGCTGGAGGAAACCTGTAGTCTGATGGATTTCGATCGCCTGAAGCAGGTGATTAACCTGATCAGCAAGGCCCGGCTTATTCAGATTACGGGCGTCGGCGGTTCGGCGCTGGTAGGACGGGATTTATCCTTCAAGCTGATGAAAATTGGTTATCGCGTGGCCTGCGAGGTCGATACCCATGTGCAGGCAACCATTGCTCAGGCCTTGCAGGAAGGGGACGTGCAAATAGCCATTTCCTACAGCGGGTCGAAAAAGGAGATCGTGCTTTGCGCTGAAGCGGCGCGTAAGCAGGGGGCGACGGTGATTGCGATCACCTCTTTGACGGACTCTCCGCTGCGGCGGCTGGCCGATTACACGCTGGATACCGTATCCGGTGAGACCGAATGGCGCAGTTCGTCCATGTCCACCCGAACCGCGCAGAACTCGGTGACCGATCTGTTGTTTGTTGGCATGGTGCAGCTCAATGATGTTGAGTCGCTTCGTATGATTGAGCGCAGCAGCGAGCTGATTAATCTTTTAGGCAGGAGCTAGGGACTTTTACGTAAGATTTACCCTAATTAGTGAGCTGTTCCGCAGCACTTATTTGTTTTTTCTGTATTTTCAATGTTAATGGAGTGTAAGGCTTCATCGTAGTTTCGCTGGAGACGAGAGTAGCGCATAAGACGCACCGCTTATGCGCTGCAACAGACTGAAAAGGAGAACATTGAAATGGGTAAACTCACGGGCAAAACGGCATTGATTACCGGCGCGTCACAGGGCATTGGCGAGGGGATCGCCAGAGTGTTTGCTCGCCACGGCGCGAATTTAATTTTGCTGGATATCTCCGATGAGGCGGAAAAACTGGCGGATGAGCTGGGCGGACGCGGTCATCGTTGTACCGCCATCAAAGCGGATGTCAGGGATTTTGCATCGGTCGCGGCGGCAGTGGCGCGCGCGAAAAAGATAGAAGGTAAAATTGATATTCTGGTCAACAATGCGGGTGTTTGCCGGTTGGGCAACTTCCTCGACATGAGCGAAGAAGATCGCGATTTCCATATCGATATTAATATCAAAGGCGTCTGGAATGTCACAAAAGCCGTTCTGCCGGAAATGGTTGAACGCAAAGATGGGCGTATCGTCATGATGTCCTCCGTGACCGGGGATATGGTGGCCGATCCAGGCGAAACGGCTTATGCCCTGTCTAAAGCGGCGATTATCGGACTCACCAAGTCCCTGGCCGTGGAGTATGCGCAGTCCGGCGTTCGTGTGAACGCAATCTGTCCGGGTTATGTCCGCACGCCGATGGCGGAAAATATCGCCCGTCAGTCTAATCCTGACGATCCTGAATCGGTACTCACCGAAATGGCGAAAGCGATCCCGATGCGCCGTCTGGCCTGTCCGCTCGAAGTGGGTGAACTGGCGGCCTTCCTGGCATCGGATGAGTCCAGCTATTTGACCGGGACGCAAAACGTGATTGATGGCGGCAGCACGCTGCCTGAAAGCGTGAGCGTGGGCGTCTGATTAACGCCGCTTTCCTCCTCACCGCATGTGGGGAGGGATTCTCTTATTCCCTTTTCGACTTTCAAATCATCAAACGGTATATAAAACCGTTACTCCTTTCGTACCCGTTATAAATATTATGACCATAAGAAAGTCATCAAATTTATAAGGGTGCGCAATGGCTGTTAACTTACTGAAAAAAAGATACCTGGCGCTGAGCGCGATGCTGTTGTTGGTCACGCAGGCGCAGGCAACAGAGCTGCTGAACAGCTCATACGACGTTTCTCGCGAACTGTTTGCCGCCCTTAATCCGCCGTTTGAACAGCAGTGGGCGAAAGATAATGGCGGCGATAAGCTGACCATCAAGCAGTCTCACGCCGGTTCGTCAAAACAAGCACTGGCGATCCTGCAAGGGCTGAAAGCTGACGTAGTGACCTATAACCAGGTCACGGACGTGCAGATCCTGCATGACAAAGGCAAGCTGATCCCTGCCGACTGGCAAAGCCGTCTGCCGAATAATAGCTCACCGTTCTATTCCACGATGGGATTCCTGGTGCGCAAAGGGAATCCGAAAAATATCCATGACTGGAATGACCTTGTGCGTTCCGATGTAAAACTGATTTTCCCGAACCCGAAAACCTCAGGCAACGCCCGTTACACGTATCTGGCTGCATGGGGCGCGGCGGATAAAGCTGACGGTGGCGACAAAGCCAAAACCGAGCAGTTTATGACCCAGTTCCTGAAGAACGTCGAAGTGTTTGACACCGGCGGTCGCGGTGCAACCACCACCTTTGCGGAACGCGGCCTGGGCGATGTGCTGATTAGCTTTGAATCGGAAGTGAATAACATCCGTAAACAGTATGAAGCGCAGGGATTTGAAGTCGTTATCCCGAAAACCAATATTCTGGCCGAATTCCCGGTGGCATGGGTGGATAAAAACGTACAGGCCAACGGTACTGAAAAAGCGGCGAAGGCTTACCTGAACTGGCTCTACAGCCCGCAGGCGCAGACCATCATCACCGACTTCTACTACCGCGTGAATAACCCGGAAGTGATGGACAAACTGAAAGATAAATTCCCGCAGACCGAACTGTTCCGCGTGGAAGACCAGTTTGGCTCCTGGCCGGAAGTGATGAAAACCCACTTCGGCAGCGGCGGCGAGCTGGACAAACTGTTGGCGGCGGGGCGTAAGTAATGTTCGCAGTATCGACAAGACGTGTGCTGCCCGGCTTTACCTTAAGCCTCGGAACCAGCCTGTTGTTCGTCTGCCTGATATTGCTGCTTCCGTTGAGCGCGCTGGTGATGCAGCTGGCGCAAATGAGCTGGGCGCAATACTGGGAGGTTATCACCAACCCGCAGGTGGTAGCGGCCTACAAAGTCACGCTGTTGTCGGCGTTTGTGGCATCAATCTTCAACGGCGTATTTGGCCTGCTGATGGCGTGGATCTTAACCCGCTATCGCTTTCCAGGACGTACTCTGCTGGATGCGCTGATGGATCTGCCGTTTGCCCTGCCGACGGCGGTGGCGGGTCTGACGCTGGCGTCATTGTTTTCCGTGAACGGTTTTTACGGCGAATGGCTGGCGAAGTTTGATATCAAAGTGACTTACACCTGGCTTGGCATCGCGGTAGCGATGGCTTTTACCAGCATCCCGTTTGTAGTGCGCACGGTGCAGCCGGTACTGGAAGAGTTAGGCCCGGAATATGAAGAAGCGGCGGAAACGCTCGGCGCAACGCGCCTGCAAAGTTTCCGCAAAGTGGTGTTGCCGGAGCTGTCTCCTGCGCTGGTGGCGGGTATTGCGCTCTCGTTTACCCGTAGCCTCGGCGAGTTCGGCGCGGTGATTTTTATTGCCGGGAACATCGCGTGGAAAACCGAAGTGACCTCGCTGATGATTTTTGTTCGTTTGCAGGAGTTTGACTATCCGGCGGCCAGCGCGATTGCGTCGGTGATCCTCGCGGCGTCGCTGTTGCTGCTGTTCTCGATTAACACCCTGCAAAGTCGCTTTGGTCGACGTGTGGTAGGTCACTAATGGCGGAAGTTACCCAATTGAAGCGTTATGACGCCCCCCGCATTAACTGGGGAAAATGGTTTCTGATTGGCACCGGGATGCTGGTTTCGGCGTTTATTTTGCTGGTGCCGATGATTTATATCTTCGTACAGGCCTTCAGCAAAGGGCTGATGCCGGTCTTACAGAACCTGGCCGACCCGGACATGCTGCACGCGATCTGGCTGACGGTGTTGATTGCGCTGATTGCCGTACCGGTAAACCTGGTGTTTGGCGTTCTGCTGGCGTGGCTGGTGACGCGCTTTAATTTCCCCGGTCGCCAGCTGCTGCTGACGCTGCTGGATATTCCGTTTGCCGTCTCGCCGGTGGTGGCCGGTCTGGTCTACCTGCTGTTTTACGGCTCGAACGGCCCGCTGGGCGACTGGCTGGATGAGCACAACCTGCAAATTATGTTCGCCTGGCCGGGAATGGTGCTGGTCACTATTTTCGTCACCTGTCCGTTTGTGGTGCGTGAACTGGTGCCGGTTATGCTGAGTCAGGGCAGCCAGGAAGATGAAGCGGCGATTCTGCTTGGCGCTTCTGGCTGGCAAATGTTCCGTCGCGTTACGTTGCCTAATATTCGCTGGGCGCTGCTGTACGGCGTGGTGCTGACCAACGCGCGCGCCATTGGCGAGTTCGGCGCGGTGTCGGTGGTTTCCGGCTCGATTCGCGGCGAAACCCTGTCGCTGCCGTTACAGATTGAATTACTGGAGCAGGACTACAACACCGTCGGCTCCTTTACCGCCGCCGCGCTGCTGACGCTGATGGCGATTATTACCCTGTTTTTGAAGAGTATGTTGCAATGGCGCCTGGAAAATCAGGAAAAACGCGCGCAACAGGAGGAAAATCATGAGCATTGAGATTGCCAATATTAAGAAGTCTTTTGGTCGCACCCAGGTGCTGAACGATATCTCGCTGGATATTCCTTCAGGTCAGATGGTTGCCTTGCTGGGGCCGTCCGGTTCCGGTAAAACCACGCTGCTGCGTATTATTGCCGGGCTGGAGCATCAGACCAGCGGGCACATTCGTTTTCACGGTACAGACGTAAGCCGTCTGCACGCGCGCGATCGTAAAGTCGGCTTTGTTTTTCAGCACTATGCGCTGTTTCGTCATATGACGGTGTTCGACAATATCGCCTTTGGCCTGACGGTGCTGCCGCGTCGCGAACGTCCGAATGCGGCGGCCATTAAAGCGAAAGTGACGAAGCTGCTGGAAATGGTGCAACTGGCCCATCTGGCGGAGCGTTTTCCGGCACAGCTTTCTGGCGGGCAGAAACAGCGCGTGGCGCTGGCGCGCGCGTTAGCGGTTGAGCCGCAGATCCTGCTGCTGGATGAACCGTTTGGCGCGCTTGATGCGCAGGTGCGTAAAGAGCTGCGCCGCTGGCTGCGTCAGCTGCATGAAGAGTTGAAATTTACCAGCGTGTTTGTCACCCACGATCAGGAAGAGGCTACGGAAGTGGCGGATCGCGTGGTGGTGATGAGCCAGGGCAACATTGAACAGGCCGATGCGCCGGACCAGGTGTGGCGTGAACCCGCCACCCGCTTTGTGCTGGAGTTTATGGGCGAAGTGAACCGTTTGCAGGGAACGATTCGCGGCGGTCAGTTTCACGTTGGCGCGCATCGCTGGCCGCTGGGGTATACGCCAGCGTACCAGGGGGCGGTCGATCTGTTCCTGCGTCCGTGGGAGGTGGATGTCAGCCGCCGCACCAGTCTGGATTCCCCGCTGCCGGTACAGGTGCTGGAGGCCAGTCCGAAAGGTCACTACACCCAATTAGTCGTGCAGCCTCTGGGGTGGTATAACGAACCGCTGACGGTGGTGATGCAGGGGGATAATCCCCCACAGCGCGGCGAGCGGCTGTTTGTCGGGCTGCAAAATGCGCGGTTGTACAACGGCAACCAGCGCATTGAGACGCGCGAAGAGGAGCTTGCTCTGGCAGAATCGGCCTGATAGGTTAATATCACGTAGTTTTGCCGGGTGGCGCTGCGCTGACCCGGCCTACAATATGATCTGCGTAGGCCCGGTAAGCGAAGCGCCACCGGGCTTTTTACTGGACAGAGAAGTGAACACATTAGAACAAACAATTGGCAATACGCCTCTGGTGAAATTGCAGCGGATGGCGCCGGATAACGGCAGTGAAATTTGGGTCAAGCTGGAAGGTAATAACCCTGCCGGGTCAGTGAAAGACCGGGCGGCGCTGTCGATGATCGTCCAGGCAGAAAAGCGCGGGGAAATTAAGCCCGGCGATGTGCTGATTGAAGCGACCAGCGGCAATACCGGTATTGCGCTGGCGATGATTGCCGCACTGAAAGGCTATCGCATGAAACTGCTGATGCCGGACAACATGAGCCAGGAGCGCCGCGCGGCGATGCGCGCCTATGGCGCGGATCTGATTCTGGTGTCTAAAGAGCAAGGGATGGAAGGCGCGCGCGATTTGGCGCTGGAAATGGCCGAACGCGGAGAAGGTAAGCTGCTCGATCAGTTTAACAATCCCGACAACCCTTACGCGCACTACACCACGACCGGGCCGGAAATCTGGCAGCAAACCTCAGGTCGCATCACCCACTTTGTCTCCAGTATGGGAACAACTGGCACGATTACCGGTGTGTCGCGCTTCCTGCGCGAACAGGAAAAACCGGTAACGATTGTTGGCCTGCAACCGGAAGAGGGCAGCAGCATTCCGGGGATTCGTCGCTGGCCCGCAGAATATATGCCGGGTATTTTTAATGCTCAGCTTGTGGATCAGGTGCTGGATATTCACCAGAGCGAGGCGGAAAACACCATGCGCGAACTGGCAGTACGCGAAGGTATTTTCTGCGGTGTGAGTTCCGGCGGCGCGGTTGCCGGTGCGTTACGCGTCGCCCGCGCGACGCCGGGGGCCGTGGTGGTTGCGATCATCTGCGATCGCGGCGATCGCTATCTTTCTACCGGCGTTTTTGGCGAAGAACACTTCAGCCAGGGGGCTGGGATTTAGCCTGTAGGCCTGATAAGCGTAGCGCCATCCGGCAACCGTAAAGTACGATCGCCGGATGACGACGCAAAGCGTCTTATCCGGCCTGCAACGTCAAGCGTTACGTTTCTCAACCAGCAGGTCGAGGAAGCGCCACAGTTTCTCGTTCATCTCCTGATAATTCCACTCGCGCATTTCGGCGTTCGAGCGAATAAAGCGCTTCCCTTTTGCCGCAGCCAGTTCCTGTTCTGAATGCTGGATCAGCCCTTCTACCGCCTCGGCGGTAAACTCCATATGGCACTGAAAACCGTAGACGGCGTTACCGTATTGCACGATCTGGCGCGGACATCCTTCGCTTGTCGCGAGAACGACCGACTGATCGGTTAACCCTGGCATATCGTTGTGCCAGTGCCCGACCACAAGCGGAGAGCCGAAATGAGCGAGCAGCGGATTCTGTTTCCCGGCTTCCGTCAGCGTAATCGGATAGTGGCCGATCTCCTTTTCCGGGCTCTGGCGTACTTTTGCGCCCAGCGCCTCACCAATCAACTGGGAACCAAGACAGATGCCGATCACAATACGACGCGCAGAGATCGCCTGATTAATAAGCCGCTGCTCCGCTAAAGAGTCAAAATATGGGCACTCTTCGAGCGTAGTACGCGGTGACTGCGGGCCGCCAAACACCACCAGCATATCGAAACCATCCGCATTGGCGGGGACAGGTTCACCGGCATACACGCGGGACCAGGAGAGGGGATAACCGCGATCCTCAGCCCATTGCAGATAGGCTCCGGCAGATTCGAAAGACTCATGAACGACAAAATGAACTCGCACTTTTTCTCTCCTGTTAACGTTTTAACGCCTGATGGATATCAGCCGCCAGTTTGTTGATATCGCCGTCGCCCAGCGTCGACAGCGTAATGCGCAGACCGTGGGCGGGCGCGTTGACGCCAAATGCTTCGCCTTCTCGTACCAGCCAGCCCGCTTTCGCCAGCATAAACGCGATGCTCTGGCTGTGGCTTTTCAACGGCAACCACGCATTCAGCCCATCGCCAGGGGCGTGTGTAAGCCCGGTTCGCTGGAGCGCGCAGGCCAGCTTCTGCTGCTGCGAAGCATAAAATTTCCGGGTCTGCGCCAGCGTTCGCTGATAGTTTTTGTCACTCAGACAGGCATGCACTAAATCTTGCAACAGATGACTGACCCACTGACTGCCGGAATTAAGGCGCAGGCGCAGTCTGGCTGAGGTGGCGGGATCGCTGGCGACAATGGCAAGACGCAGATCCGGCCCCAGCGTCTTTGACATCGAGCGAACCACTGACCAGTGTAGCGTCTCCGGGGCGATCACCGGGTGCCAGGGAGATGAAGAGAGCAGGGCAAAGTGGTCGTCGATAATAACCAGCGCTTGCGGGTATTTTGCCACAATGTTCTGTAGCGCGGCGGCGCGGGAGGCGCTCAAACTGCACCCCGTAGGATTGTGGGCGCGCGGGGTTAAAATGACGGCGCGGGCGCCATTTTTCAGCGCCTGCTCCAGCATCTCAGGCTGCATACCTTCGCTATCGACGCCGACGGGGATGGCAGAAAAACCGGCGTAGCGCAGCATACTGATGCTGCTTAAAAAGCAGGGATCTTCCACCGCCACGCTGTCACCCGGCAGTAAATGGGCGCACAGCAGACGCTCGATGGCGTCAATCGCCCCACTGGTGATATCAATCTCGCCTTCGCCAGGTATGGCATCCTGCATCCACTGCTTCGCCCACGCGTGAAGGGTGGGAGAAACGGCCGCATCGCCGTAAAGACGCGGTGACTTATTTATTGTCGAAAAATAACTGCTGAGATCGGGCAGCCGTTGGGGATCGGGATTGCCGCCGGAAAGATCGGTCAGCGGCGTATCGGGACTGCTTCCTTCCAGCGCGAGCGGAGAAGGCGCACCTTTAATGACCGTACCGTTACGTCCCTGGCTCAGGGCCAGGCCGGATGTCACCAGCCGTTTGTAAGCCGCCGCGACAGTATTGCGGTTCACGCTTAATTCCGATGCCAGTTCCCGCACCGGCGGCAGCGTTTCCCCTGGCGCCAGTGCGCCGGTGGTGACATGCTGACGAATACTGTCAAAGATTTCGCTGGCGGTTTTTCCGTCGATCATTATTGACCTATGACAAAATGAATTTTAGCATATGACGATAATAGTGAGGCGTTAGCCCGCTGTCCAGTGAGAGGAGAGGTAAATGGGGCAGGATAGTGAAATACAGTCAGTGCTCTTCGACGATAAGCATCGGGCTTTACAGACCGACATTGTCGCCGTTCAGTCACAGGTGGTGTACGGCAGCGTAGGCAACAGTATTGCCGTACCGGCGATTAAAGCGCAGGGCTTGCGGGTGACGGCGGTGCCCACGGTGCTGTTCAGTAATACGCCGCATTATGAAACGTTTTACGGCGGCATTATTCCTGCCGACTGGTTCAGCGGTTATCTCCAGGCCTTAAATGAGCGGGATGCGCTGCGTGAGCTTAAAGCGGTCACGACAGGCTATATGGGCAGTGCGGAACAAATCGTTCTGCTGGCGAAATGGCTGGAAACGGTGCGGATCGCGCATCCTGAGGTGTGCATTCTGGTCGATCCGGTGATTGGCGACACGGACAGCGGAATGTATGTGAAAGCGGAGATCCCGCAGGCGTATCGTCATTATCTGCTGCCGTTGGCGCAGGGGCTGACGCCGAATGTGTTCGAGCTGGAGATGCTCAGCGGCAAACCGTGCGGCACGCTGGATGAAGCGGTTGCAGCGGCGAAATCGCTGCTTTCCGACACGCTGAAGTGGATTGTGATCACCAGTGCGCCAGGCCAGACGGCGGATACCATCAATGTGGCGGTGGTGACGAACGGCGGCGTGGATGTGATTGAACACCCGCGTGTGGAAACCGATTTAAAAGGGACGGGCGATCTGTTCTGCGCCGAACTGGTGAGCGGTATTGTGCAGGGGAAAGCGCTGACGGCGGCGACGCGACATGCCGCAGAGCGCGTGCTGGAGGTGATGACCTGGACGCAGCGCTGCGGGTGTGATGAGTTGATTCTGCCACCGGCAGGGGAGGCGCGATGAAGAGTTATCGGCTGGTGGTTCGCCAGCAGGGGCGTGTGGTTGGTCACTTTGAAACGAGCGGGCTTGATGCGCTGGAGGATATCTGCGTGGCGCGCGCGATGTTCGGCATTGCGGGCGGCTATCAGTGCGAATTGCTGGTGTCGGACTCGGAGAAGCGGATGCTGGAAAGCGGGCCGGAAGGGATGAAGATCCTGATGCGCGAGAAGTGCTACCGTCCAGTCACCTCGCTGTTGTGAGCGCGTAACTATGCCGGATGGCGGCGAAAAACGCCTTATCCGGCCTACGATCTTTTATTGTAGGCCCGATAAGCGCAGCGCCATCAGGCGCGGTTTTACCGTAACCAGGATAAAAAAATGGCGCCAGTCGGCGCCATTTTTCCCTGCGGCAAGAATTACTTCTTGATGCGGATAACCGGGGTTTCACCCACAGTCACGCTACCGGACAGTTTGATCAGTTCTTTGATTTCGTCCATGTTGGAGATAACAACCGGAGTCAGGGTAGACTTGGCTTTTTCTTCCAGCAGCGGCAGATCGAACTCAATTACCGGATCGCCAACTTTAACGCGTTGACCTTCTTCAGCAATACGCTTGAAGCCTTCGCCTTTCAGTTCAACGGTGTCGATACCGAAGTGAACGAACAGCTCAATGCCGCTATCCGATTCGATAGAGAACGCATGGTTGGTTTCAAAGATTTTGCCGATGGTGCCGTCTACTGGCGCGACCATTTTGTTACCGGTTGGTTTGATAGCAATGCCATCGCCAACGATTTTCTCGGCAAAAACTACATCCGGCACGTCTTCGATGTTGACGATCTCGCCAGAGAGCGGAGCAACAATCTCAATAGTTCCGGTGTCTTTCTTATCATCAGAAACCAGAGATTTTAGTTTATCGAACAAACCCATGATCTTCTCCTAAGCAGTAAATTGGGCCGCATCTCGTGGATTAGCAGATTGTTTTTTCTTCAATGAACTTGTTAACCAGCGTCATTAACTCGTCCGTTGTCGGTTGAGCAAGAGCCTGCTCTGCTAACACCTTCGCATCTTCGAAGTTCGTGTTACGGATAATCTTCTTAATGCGCGGGATAGAAATGGCGCTCATAGAGAATTCGTCCAGACCCATCCCCAGCAACAGAAGTGTAGCACGTTCGTCGCCTGCAAGCTCACCACACATGCCAGTCCATTTACCTTCAGCATGAGAAGCATCAATAACTTGCTTGATCAAGTTCAGCACGGACGGTGACATTGGCTGGTAAAGATGTGAAATCATATCATTACCACGGTCAACTGCCAGGGTGTACTGCGTTAAATCATTGGTGCCGATACTAAAGAAATCAACTTCTTTGGCTAAATGACGAGCAATAGTTGCCGCTGCCGGTGTTTCCACCATCACGCCAATCTCAATGCTTTCATCAAATGCTTTACCTTCGTCGCGCAGTTCCTGTTTGTAGATTTCAATCTCTTTGCGCAGCGCGCGAACTTCTTCAACAGAGATGATCATCGGGAACATGATGCGCAGTTTACCGAACGCAGAGGCGCGCAGAATGGCACGAACCTGATCACGCAGGATCTCTTTGCGATCCATCGCGATACGTACCGCACGCCAGCCCAGGAACGGGTTCTCTTCTTTCGGGAAGTTCATGTACGGCAGTTCTTTGTCGCCGCCGATATCCATAGTACGGACGATAACCGCCTGAGAGCCGCAGGCTTCAGCGACGGCTTTGTACGCCGCAAACTGTTCTTCTTCAGTCGGCAGCGCGTCACGGTCCATGAACAGGAATTCAGTACGATACAGACCAACGCCTTCCGCGCCATTGCGCTCTGCGCCTTCAACGTCACGAACGGTACCGATGTTGGCGCAAACTTCTACCTGATGACCGTCCAGCGTGATAGCCGGCAGATCTTTCAGTTTAGCGAGTTCCGCTTTCTCGGTTGCAACCTGCTCCTGAACGGCGCGCAGTTTTTCAATTTCTTCGTTGGTTGGATTGACGTAAACCTGATTGTTTACGGCATCCAGAATCAGATAGTCGTCGTTTTTCACCTGAGAGGTGACGTTACCGGTGCCCACGATGGCCGGCAGTTCCAGAGAACGCGCCATGATAGAGGTGTGGGAGGTACGTCCACCTGCGTCAGTGATGAAACCCAGCACCTTTTGCAGGTTCAGCTGTGCGGTTTCTGATGGGGTCAGGTCAGCGGCAACCAGGATGACTTCGTCCTTGATTGAGCTCAGGTCGATGATTGCCAGACCCAGGATGTTGCGCAGCAGGCGCTTACCAATGTCACGCACGTCAGCCGCGCGTTCTTTCAGGTATTCATCATCCAGTTCTTCCAGGGCAGTGGCCTGACCTTCGATAACTTCATGCGCAGCTGCGTCAGCCGTCATGTTCTTATCTTTAATCAGGGCTATGATTTCCTGCTCCAGCTCCTCATCTTCGAGCAGCATGATATGCCCTTCAAAGATGGCTTCTTTTTCTTCACCGAACGTTTCACCAGCTTTCGTTTTGATCGCTTCCAGTTGCGCAGATGCCTTGGCACGACCGCTCAGAAAACGTTCAACTTCCTGATCAACCTTGTCGGCAGAAATTTTTTTCCGGTCAATGACGATTTCGTCTTCTTTCAGCAGCAGTGCTTTGCCGAAAGCGATACCCGGGGATGCTAAAATGCCTGAAATCATAACCCTACCTTACTTGTGACTGATTTTTAAAAGAACCCGGGAACTTACTCGAGTTCCGCCATCAGTTTGACCAGATGCTCTACCGCTTTTTGTTCGTCTTCGCCTTCAGCAGCGATGGTGACAACGGTGCCCTGAGTCAGGCCCAGAGTCTGTAGTTTGAACAGGCTTTTTGCGCTGGCGCTTTTGCCGTTGGAAGTCACAGTAATCTCAGAAGTGAAGCCTTTCGCTTCTTTAACAAACTGAGCAGCAGGGCGGGTGTGCAGACCGTTCGGAGCGGTAATGGTAACTTCTTGCTGGAACATTGTATTTCCCCAACTTATAGGTTTAGTGTTGTGGAACTAAAGTCTAGCCTGGCGGTTTGACTTTAGCCTGTATTGTTAGCGTCGGCGTAAACGGGACGCGACACACCAGGTGTTATGCGCAATCCGTTGCTGGCAACTGCTGGCCGCTGACGTTTCGCTCGTCATTAAACATTATGCCGTGAAAGGAAGACTTGAACCAAATCATTAAATCGATTCAGCTAGCGCTTTTCCTGTAACGATTAATTTCGGGCATCAAAATAATTAGTCTGGTTAAATACCAGACCCGGCAGGGTGAATCAATGCCAGGAGGGTTGAAAATTTGAAGCAGGCCACAAAAAAGCACCCAAAAGGGTGCTTTTTTACGCGTTTTTAACATGCTGGCATTACTGTTGCAGTTCTTTTTCAGTAAAGAGATCGGCAAACAAAGCAGTGCTCAGATAACGCTCACCCGATGACGGTAGGATAACCACAATATTCTTATTGGTAAAGGTTTCATCTTCCTGGAGCTTAAGCGCTGCCGCAACGGCCGCGCCGGAAGAGATCCCCGCCAGAATACCTTCTTCTTCCATCAGGCGACGAGCGGTGGAAATGGCTTCTTCATTTGTGATGCTGACAACTTTATCAATCAGTTTCAGATCGAGGTTGCCCGGAATGAAGCCTGCGCCAATGCCCTGAATTTTGTGCGGGCCGGGCTTCAGTTCTTCACCAGCCAGCGCCTGCGCGATAACCGGAGAGTCGGTCGGTTCTACTGCTACGGTAATGAGGTCCGTTTTGCCTTTGGTGCCTTTGATGTAGCGGGTGACGCCTGTCAGCGTACCGCCGGTGCCGACGCCGGAGATAAAGACATCGACCTGACCATCGGTATCTTCCCAGATTTCCGGGCCGGTGGTTTTTTCGTGAATTTCCGGGTTAGCCGGGTTGCTGAACTGCTGAAGCAGCAGGTATTTTTCTGGATCGCTGGCGACAATCTCTTCCGCTTTCTGGATAGCGCCTTTCATGCCTTTCGCGCCTTCGGTCAGTACGAGGTTTGCCCCCAGCGCTTTGAGCAGTTTGCGACGCTCAACGCTCATGGTGTCTGGCATGGTCAGCGTCAGCTCGTAGCCACGCGCGGCAGCAACATAAGCCAGCGCGATACCGGTGTTGCCGCTGGTCGGTTCCACCAGTTCGACGCCCGGTTTCAGCACGCCGCGTTTTTCGGCATCCCAAATCATATTGGCACCGATACGGCATTTAACGCTGAAGCTCGGGTTACGTGATTCTACCTTCGCCAGAATGCGTCCGTTACCGATACGGTTCAGTCGAACCAGCGGCGTATGACCGATAGTCAGCGAGTTATCTTCAAAAATCTTACTCATGGCCTGTCCTTAACTGTATGAAATTGGGATACATGGGCTAGCATACCTGCTCAGAGAATATGCGGAAGTAAGGATTTAGCATATCTATATTCGGAAGGGAAATAATGGTTACCTGGATGGAATAAGGAGCGGCATAAGCCCCTCCTTTTTTATACAACTATTTTACAGGTTTATGAGTGTGCTGTGATTCATTTCCATAATGCATGTTTGGAGCGGTAGCAATCAACCCACATCGCCGTTGCGCCACACACGGCGACGGGCATGATCACCAGGTTAAGCACCGGGATCATGGTGAACAAACTGGTTAACGCGCCGAACTGCATATTGGCGACTTTCTGCGTGCGCAGGGCGGTGCGCATCTCTTTGAACGGGACTTTGTGGTTGTCGAAGGGATAGTCGCAATACTGAATCGCCAGCATCCACGCGCTGAACAGGAACCACAGCACCGGGGCGACGGTTTGCCCGACTCCTGGAATAAAATAGAGAATTAACAGCACAATGGCGCGCGGCAGATACCAGATGAACTTTTGCCATTCGCGTTTCATAATGCGCGGCACATCTTTCATAATACCCAGTACGCCGGTATCTGGCGGCGTTGCGCCGGTCAGGCGCGCCTCAAGCTGTTCCGCCAGCAGCCCATTGAAAGGGGCGGCGATCCAGTTGGCAATGGTTGAAAAGAAATAGCCGAAGACCAGTAAAACCGAGATGACCGCAATGGGCCACAGCAGATAGCTTAACCACTGCAACCAGTCGGGAACGTGGCTCATCAGCGAAGGGATCCAGACGTCCAGTTGCGTAAACAGCCACCAGAATGCGCCGCCCATCAGCAAAATGTTTACCAGTAACGGCAAAATAACAAAGCGACGGATCCCCGGTTGTGTGACCAGTTTCCACCCCTGTGAGAAATAGTAAAAGCCGCTGCGAGGTGCAGTTGCGGATGATGACACCATAATCAGGACATGCTCCTTTAATAAAGCCCCGGGTAAACTTTGCGTATCTTACCGGGTTGTGACGCGTTCGCCAGTTAAGAAATGTTCGAAAAAACAGCAAAAAGCACGATTTCGTTCATCTTTATGCTGTGAAAGCCAAGAGCGCACTTGCACTTGACGTAATCGGCAAATACTCTTAGTGAGTAAATGTTTGCCGTGGTGGCAAGGTGTTAGAACAACAGAGAATATAATGATGCAGGATTTGCGTCTGATATTAATCATTGTTGGCGCGATCGCCATAATCGCTTTACTGGTACATGGTTTCTGGACCAGCCGTAAAGAACGATCTTCTATGTTCCGCGATCGTCCACTGAAACGCATGAAGTCAAAACGTGACGACGATTCTTACGACGATGACGTCGAAGAAGAGGAAGGCGTGGGTGAAGTTCGTGTTCACCGCGTGAATCATGCCCCCGGCAACGCTCAGGAGCATGATGCGCCTCGTCAGTCGCCGCAACACCAATACCAGCCGCCTTATGCGTCTGCGCAGCCTCGTCAACCGGCTCAGCAGCCGCCTGAAGCGCCAGCGCAGCCGCAGCAACGGCCGCAGTATGGGCAGCCGTCGCAACCGCAACCGGCACAACAACCGGCACAGCCTGTGCAGCAGCCAGTACAGCAACAGCCGGTAGCGCCGCAGGTTCAGTCTGCGCCGCAACAGCCTGTTCAGCCAGCGCCACAGCAACCTGCGCCTCAGCCTGCTCCGCAGACTTTCCAGCCAGCGGAACCTGTCGCAGAGCCTGCGCCAGCACCTGAACCAGTAGTGGAAGAAGCGCCTGTCGCGGAAAAACCGCAGCGTAAAGAAGCGGTCATTATTATGAACGTCGCCGCTCATCATGGCAGCGAGCTTAGCGGCGAAGTGCTGCTGAACAGCATCCAGCAAGCGGGCTTCAAATTTGGCGATATGAATATTTTCCATCGCCACCTGAGCCCGGATGGCAGCGGCCCTGCGCTGTTTAGCCTGGCCAACATGGTGAACCCGGGAACGTTTGATCCTGAAATGACCGGTGATTTCTCCACGCCGGGGGTCACTATCTTTATGCAGGTGCCTTCTTACGGCGACGAGCTGCAAAACTTTAAGCTGATGCTCCAGTCTGCGCAGCATATCGCTGATGAAGTCGGCGGCGTGGTGCTTGATGACCAGCGCCGGATGATGACGCCGCAGAAACTGCGTGAATATCAGGATCGCATTCGCGAAGTGAAAGAATCCAACGCCTGAGAAACCCAGGCGTGATCCCCCCTTTCTGAACCCCCGCCTGTCGGGGGTTTTTTATCATTGATGGTGCGATATGGAATCAATCGAACAACAACTGACAGAACTGCGAACCACGCTTCGCCATCATGAGTATCTTTACCATGTGATGGATGCGCCGGAGATCCCGGACGCTGAGTATGACCGTCTGATGCGCGAACTTCGTGAGCTGGAAGCGCAGCATCCAGATTTAATTACGCCGGACTCCCCGAGCCAACGCGTCGGAGCGGCGCCGCTGGCGGCGTTCAGCCAGATTCGCCACGAAGTGCCCATGTTGTCGCTGGACAACGTGTTTGATGAAGAGAGTTTTCTGGCGTTTAACAAGCGCGTGCAGGATCGGCTAAAAAGCGGCGATAAACTGACCTGGTGCTGCGAGCTGAAGCTGGACGGCCTGGCCGTCAGCATCCTGTATGAAAACGGCGTGCTGATCAGCGCGGCAACGCGTGGAGATGGAACGACCGGCGAGGACATCACCTCCAATGTGCGTACCATTCGCGCTATTCCGCTGAAGCTGCGTGGCGATAACATTCCGGCGCGTCTGGAGGTTCGTGGCGAAGTTTTCCTGCCGCAGGCCGGGTTTGAAAAAATTAATGAAGAGGCGCGCCGCACCGGTAATAAAGTATTTGCCAACCCGCGTAACGCTGCGGCGGGGTCGTTGCGCCAGCTTGATCCGCGTATTACCGCGAAGCGACCGCTCACTTTCTTTTGCTACGGCGTCGGCATTCTGGAAGGTGGCGAACTGCCTGATACGCATCTGGGGCGCTTGCTGCAATTTAAAGCCTGGGGGCTTCCGGTAAGCGACCGGGTGACGCTGTGCGACTCTCCCGAAGCGGTGCTGGACTTCTATCACAAAGTGGAAGAAGACCGCCCGACGCTGGGTTTTGACATTGACGGCGTGGTGATTAAAGTCAACTCGATGGCGTTGCAGGAACAGCTTGGATTCGTCGCCCGCGCGCCGCGCTGGGCGGTGGCCTTTAAGTTCCCGGCGCAGGAGCAAATGACGTTTGTACGCGATGTAGAGTTCCAGGTGGGGCGGACTGGCGCGATCACGCCCGTCGCCCGTCTCGAACCGGTGCATGTTGCGGGTGTGCTGGTCAGCAACGCCACCTTGCACAACGCGGATGAAATTGAGCGTCTTGGCCTGCGCATTGGCGACAAAGTGGTGATTCGCCGCGCGGGGGATGTGATCCCGCAGGTGGTGAACGTGGTGCTTTCCGAACGCCCGGAAGAGACGCGCCCGGTCGAGTTCCCGACGCATTGCCCGGTGTGCGGTTCTGATGTTGAGCGCGTGGAAGGCGAAGCGGTCGCTCGCTGTACCGGCGGCCTGATCTGCGGCGCGCAGCGCAAAGAGTCGCTCAAGCACTTTGTTTCCCGCCGGGCAATGGACGTTGACGGCATGGGCGATAAAATTATCGACCAGCTTGTCGAGAAAGAATATGTCCACACCCCGGCAGATCTGTTCCGTCTGACGGCAGGCAAACTGACGGGTCTGGATCGTATGGGGCCGAAATCGGCGCAGAATGTGGTGAATGCGCTGGAAAAAGCGAAAGAGACCACCTTCGCGCGATTCCTCTATGCGCTCGGTATCCGCGAAGTGGGCGAAGCCACGGCGGCAGGGCTGGCGGCGTACTTCGGTACGTTAGAGGCGCTGGAAGCGGCCTCTATCGACGAACTGCAAAAAGTGCCGGATGTCGGCATTGTGGTCGCTACGCACGTCTTTAACTTCTTTGCTGAAGAGAGTAACCGGGACGTGATCGGGCAGTTACTGGCGGAAGGCATTCACTGGCCTGCGCCGATCGTGGTTAACGCCGACGAAATCGACAGCCCGTTTGCCGGTAAAACGATCGTCCTGACGGGCAGCCTCAGCCTGATGTCGCGAGATGATGCGAAAGCGCGTCTCGTGGCGCTGGGGGCAAAAGTGGCGGGCAGCGTATCGAAAAAAACCGATCTGGTAATTGCGGGCGAAGCGGCAGGATCTAAGCTGGCGAAAGCGCAGGAACTGGGGATTGACGTGATCGACGAAGCAGAGATGCTCCGCCTACTGGGTGTCTGACATGGAAAAAGAGCAGCTGATTGAGATAGCCAACACGGTGATGCCGTTCGGCAAGTACAAAGGGCGTCGGCTCATTGATGTGCCGGAGGAGTATTTGCTGTGGTTTGCCCGTAAGGATGAATTTCCGGCGGGAAGACTGGGCGAGCTGATGCAAATCACGCTGCTGATTAAAACCGAGGGGCTGACGCAGCTGGTGCAGCCCCTGAAACGGCCTCTTTAAGCCTTCGCGGCGCGGCCTTCTTGCTGCGCCTGCAACTTATCGGTCTGGCGTTTGTAGCGACGCGCCAGCATCGCGCAGACCATCAACTGGATCTGATGGAAGATCATCAACGGCAGCACCATCATCCCAATCACTGAGGTGGGAAACAGGATATTGGCCATCGGGATGCCGTTCGCCAGACTCTTTTTCGACCCGCAGAAGACAATGGTTATCTCATCTGCTTTGTTGAATCCGAACCTGCGGGCGGCAAACACGTTAACGCCAATGACAATCGCCAGCAGCACAAGGCTGACGACGACAATAAACAACAACGAGCCCCATCCCACTTTGTGCCAGATACCGTTAACGACGGCTTCGCTGAATGCGGAATAGACGACCAGCAGAATGGAGGTCTGGTCCGTTTTCGCAATCCACTTTTTATGACGCGCGACCCAGTTGCCAATCCACGGACGCGACAGGTGCCCCAGCACAAACGGCAGCAGCAGTTGCAGCATGATCTTGCCGACCTGTTCCAGGCTGCCTTCCGCTCCGTGGATATTCATCACCAGGCCGACGAGCAGCGGCGAAAGAAAAATCCCCAGCAGGCTGGAGGCCGATGCCGAACAGACGGCCGCCGCGACGTTTCCTCCCGCCAGAGAGGTAAAGGCGATGGCAGACTGTACGGTCGCGGGCAAAATACACAGGTACAGGAAACCGGTATACAGCATGGGATCGACATTGACGGGCGCCCACCAGGCAAATAACACCCCGAGAACCGGAAACAGGATGAAGGTGCTGCACATTACCCACAGGTGCAGCCGCCAGTGGCTGCCGCCCGCGATAATGGCTTCGCGTGAGAGTTTTGCGCCATGCATAAAAAACAGCAGCGCAATCGCGGCGGTGGTTAAGCCTTCAAAAAACGGAACGAAATCCCCTTTGGCCGGAAAAAAGGAGGCCAGCAAAACGACGGTGATAAGCGTCAGCGTGAACGGATCAAGAATACGAAAAAGTTTCATAAAAACTCCTGAAAGTCGATGCAGGTATTTTGCTTTTTTCCGTTTGAGAAATAAAATTGATTTATTGCATCTATATATGAATTTAACAGATGAATTATTCTCTGCGTCAACTTCGTATCTTCGTCACCGTTGCTCAGGCTAAAAGCTTTAGTCGGGCAGGGGACGTCATTGGTCTGAGTCAGTCTGCGGTGAGCCACAGCGTAAAAGAGCTGGAACGGCAGACGGGAGTTAAGCTGTTGGATCGCACCACGCGAGAAGTGACGCTGACGGAAGCGGGTCAGCAGCTGGCGGGGCGTCTGGAGCGTGTTCTCGATGAACTGCACAGTACTCTGCGGGAAGCCGGAAGAGTGGGGACGCAGTTAACCGGCACCGTGCGCGTGGCGGCCAGCCAGACGATTTCCGCGCATCTTATCCCGCAGTGCATCGCGCAGAGTAACCAGCTGTACCCGGAAATTGATTTTGTACTGCACGATCGTCCCCAGCAGTGGGTGCTGGAGAGCATTCGTCAGGGGGATGTGGATTTTGGCATTGTTATCGATCCCGGGGCTGTTTCGGATTTGCAATGTGAAGCTGTGCTGTCGGAACCCTTTTTGCTGTTGTGTCGCCAGGATAGCCCGTTAGCGCAGCGGGAGTGGGTTAACTGGCAGGATCTTAAACATGAGCGGCTGGTATTGCAGGATTACGCCTCCGGCAGCCGCCCGTTGATTGACGCGGCTTTCGCGCATTTTGCCATTGATGCCACGATCGTGCAGGAGATTGGGCATCCCGCAACGCTGTTTCCGATGGTGGAGGCGGGGATTGGCATCAGCGTGTTGCCCGCGCTGGCGTTGCCGCTGCCTCAGGGAAGTCATTTGCAGGTGAAACGGCTGACGCCCGTCGTCGAAAGGCAGTTGATGCTGGCGAGACGCAAGAACCGGTCGCTCTCTACGGCGGCTCAGGCGCTGTGGGACGTCGTGCGCATGCAGGCCAGTGAACTTACCGCTGGCCGTGCACGCGATCCGTTGTATCAGATATAAACATCAATTTGGTGATCGTCGGAAGGCGCGTTGACACCTTCGGCCCTGAGTTGTTTCTGCTCCTGCTTCTGCTGCGTTTCTTCTGCCTGCTGGCGCTGTAATTGCGCCAGCTGCGCCTGCAACATTTTAATTTGCGTCTGTATCAGTTCCTGCTGCTTTTGTTTCTCTTCTGTGCTGCCACTGCCGTCAGCAACCTCTTTGAGCTGTTGTGTGAGCTTTGTAATTTGCTGCGTGATGCGTGAGATTTGCGCAGACAGATCGTTACCGGTAGCGGCTTTGCTGCCCGTGCTGCCGCTCTGAACGGCGGAGACTGAAGTGTTGATCGTCGTCATTACCATTTCCTCTTGCCTTAAAACGTTAATATCGGCAGAGGTGAACAGACCTTCAGCAGTCCCTGCCATTTCTGGTGGGCAAATCAGGCAAAGTCTGACCATTTTATTTTACGTATCAATATACATTTTATATCGATCGTCCGGGAAAACGGTATTGGTAATCGGTTGGTTACTCTCGTTATAACAACGACGTACCCAACGTATTTATCGATTATTCCGTTTTTAAGGACCTCTTATGACCCACACCCTTTTTTCGCAAAATCCCTGGTACAGCGCTGACATCATTCGCGCGCACAAGCCTGATTTTACCCCGCGTGTTGCTTTCATTCTTGGCTCCGGTCTGGGGGCGCTGGCGGAGCAAATTGAAGACGCGGTGGCAATTTCTTATGCGCGTTTGCCTGGTTTTCCGGTCAGTACCGTTCACGGGCATGCGGGGGAACTGGTGCTGGGGAATCTGGCTGGAGTCCCGGTGGCATGTATGAAAGGCCGTGGGCACTTTTACGAAGGTCGCGGCATGACGATCATGACTGACGCGATCCGTACCCTGAAACTGCTGGACTGTGAACTGCTGTTTTGCACTAACGCCGCCGGCTCCCTACGCCCGGAAGTCGGGCCAGGCAGCCTGGTCGCGTTGAGCGATCATATTAATACGATGCCGGGCACGCCGATGGTGGGGATGAACGACGAACGCTTTGGCGATCGCTTCTTCTCGCTGGCCAATGCCTACGATGCGGATTACCGCGCCATTCTCCAGCGCGTTGCAGGGGAAGAGGGCTTCACGCTTCACGAAGGGGTGTTTGTCTCTTATCCGGGGCCGAACTTTGAGACGGCAGCGGAAATTCGCATGATGCAGATCATCGGTGGCGACGTGGTGGGAATGTCGGTCGTCCCGGAGGTGATTAGCGCGCGCCATTGCGGACTAAAGGTGGTGGCCGTATCCGCTATCACCAATCTGGCGGAAGGGCTGGGTGATGTGAAACTGTCCCATGCGCAAACGCTGGCGGCGGCTGAGCTTTCCCGGCAGAACTTCATCAATCTGATTTGCGGCTTCTTACGCCAACTGGCTTAAAACACAAAATAATAATGGCCCTGCTTGCAGGGCCGTACTTTACGGCAAGGAACGAAAAAATGGGTATTACGTCCCGCTTAAAAGTCATGTCGTTTTTACAATATTTTATCTGGGGAAGCTGGCTGGTGACCCTGGGTTCTTACATGATTAACACCTTACATTTTACTGGCGCTAACGTTGGAATGATTTACAGCTCAAAAGGGCTGGCGGCGATTATTATGCCGGGCATTATGGGGATCGTCGCCGATAAATGGCTGCGTGCCGAGCGTGCATATATGCTCTGCCATCTGGTGTGCGCCGGCGCGTTGTTGTATGCCACGACCGTGACCGACCCGGATGCGATGTTCTGGATAATGTTAATTAATGCAATGGCCTATATGCCGACTATTGCCTTATCCAACAGCGTTTCTTACGCCTGTCTGGCGCAGTCCGGCCAGGACCCGGTTACTGCATTCCCGCCCGTTCGCGTCTTTGGCACCGTGGGCTTTATTATCGCTATGTGGACGGTCAGCCTGATGGGGCTGGAGCTAAGCAGCGCGCAGCTGTACATTGCCGCTGGCGCTTCGCTGTTACTGGCGCTGTATGCCTTTACGCTACCGAAAATTCCGGTGGCGAAGAAGAATACGTCCGCCACGCTTGCCAGCAAACTGGGGCTGGATGCGTTTGTCTTATTCAAAAATCCGCGAATGGCGATTTTCTTTTTGTTTGCGATGATGTTAGGGGCTGTGCTGCAAATTACGAATGTTTTCGGTAATCCCTTCCTGCACGATTTTGCCCGCAATCCGGCGTTTGCCGACAGCGTTGTGGTGAAATATCCCTCCATCCTGCTGTCTGTTTCCCAAATGGCTGAAGTGGGTTTCATTCTGACTATCCCGTTCTTTCTGAAACGCTTTGGCATTAAAACCGTGATGCTGATGAGTATGCTGGCATGGACGCTGCGCTTTGGCTTTTTTGCGTTTGGCGATCCATCCCCGTTTGGCGTTGTGCTGCTGCTGATGTCGATGATTGTTTACGGTTGCGCTTTCGACTTTTTCAATATTTCAGGATCGGTATTTGTTGAGCAGGAAGTCAGTTCGACGATCCGCGCCAGTGCGCAGGGGCTGTTTATGACTATGGTCAATGGCGTAGGCGCCTGGGTCGGGTCAATTTTGAGCGGTATCGCCGTGGACTACTTCTCGGTGGGCAGCGTGAAAGACTGGCAGACTATCTGGCTGGTATTCGCCGCTTATGCGCTGGCGCTGGCAGTGATTTTTGCGCTGTTATTTCAAATATAAACATGAGCCAGAAAAATGGCTGGCGAAACCACTGGCGCACTAACGGCTGAAACGGCGGGGCGACTGCCCGCCGTTTCAACGTCCCTGAGACAAATGTGCTAACGTTGCGCATTATTCCTTATCTGTGGAGCGCAATAATCATGGAACGCGTACATCGTATCGATCTTAAATTATTGCGCTATTTTCTCGCTGTTGCTGAGGAGCTGCATTTTGGCCGGGCGGCGGCGCGTCTGAATATGTCTCAGCCTCCTCTGAGTATTCATGTCAAAGAGCTGGAAAATCAGCTTGGCACGCCGTTGTTTGTTCGCCATTCTCGCAGCGTGGCGTTAACGCATGCGGGGAAAATTCTCATGGAAGAGTCGCGGCGTTTGTTGTTCAGCGCGAATCAGGCATTTGCGCGCGTGGAACAGATCGGACGCGGTGAGGCAGGGCGCATTGAACTGGGCGTTGTGGGCACGGCGATGTGGGGGAAAATGCGTCCTGTGATGCGCCGTTTTTTGAAAGAGAACCCCAATGTCGAGGTGTTATTTCGCGAAAAAATGCCTGCGATGCAGATGGCGTTACTGGAGCGACGCGAGCTGGATGCTGGCATCTGGCGAATGGCGATCGAACCGACGGAGGGATTTACCAGCCTGCGCTTACATGAATCCGCATTTTTGGTGGCGATGCCGGAAGATCACCCTCTGGCTTGCTGCCCGGCGATCCCTCTTGATGCGTTACGCAACGAATATTTCGTTACCATGCCTTCGATTCATACCGACTGGGCATTTTTGCAACGTGTTTGTCAGAAGGCCGGATTTACGCCGATGATAGTGCGTGAAGTTATGGAGCCGCAAACGGTGCTGGCGATGATCAGCATGGGGATTGGCATTACGTTAATCGCGGACAGTTATGCGCAGATGAACTGGCCGGGCGTGGTGTTCCGCCCTCTGGAAGAACGTATTCCGGCAGATTTGTATATTGTTTACGAGCCGCAGCAGGCAACACCGGCATTAACGAAGTTGATTGATGCGCTGATTCGTTGAGCATTGCCTGATAAGCGAAGCGATAAATATCGCGCATAGCAAAAAGGCGCCTTTAGGGCGCCTTTTTACATTGGTGGGTCGTGCAGGATTCGAACCTGCGACCAATTGATTAAAAGTCAACTGCTCTACCAACTGAGCTAACGACCCGAAGTGGTGGGTGATGACGGGATCGAACCGCCGACCCCCTCCTTGTAAGGGAGGTGCTCTCCCAGCTGAGCTAATCACCCACTTCGGTACTTCATTTTATTGCAAGAAATCCAGCTGGCGAGAAAGTGGTGGGTGATGACGGGATCGAACCGCCGACCCCCTCCTTGTAAGGGAGGTGCTCTCCCAGCTGAGCTAATCACCCACTTCTCAATTTCTTGCTACACGGCGGAGACTACATAAAGTAGTTGGTGGGTGATGACGGGATCGAACCGCCGACCCCCTCCTTGTAAGGGAGGTGCTCTCCCAGCTGAGCTAATCACCCCCGCTGTGTGGAGTCGCATTATAGGGAGAGTTGAAAATGAGTCAACGCATTTTCTAAAGAAATTGTCCGTTCGTCGTAAATTTAAACAAAACGATCGCGAATTACTCCGTTCAGCATGATTTGTATACGAAAATCGCAAAGCGTGATGTTCCAACCCGAACAACATTGAGGAATCAGACCACAGTGATAGAATACCAGCCTGATAATCTTTCCCGGATTTGCCGGTTGTCGGCATCTTTAATAAACGTAAGGCCATTTCATGAAAATCAAAACTCGCTTCGCGCCAAGCCCGACAGGCTATCTGCACGTCGGCGGCGCGCGTACTGCTCTTTACTCCTGGCTTTTTGCACGTAACCACGGCGGTGAGTTTGTGCTGCGTATTGAAGACACCGATCTCGAACGCTCCACGCCGGAAGCTATTGAAGCCATTATGGATGGTATGAACTGGCTGAGCCTGGAATGGGATGAAGGCCCGTATTTCCAGACCAAACGTTTTGATCGTTACAACGCGGTGATTGATGAGATGCTGGAAGCGGGTACGGCATATAAATGCTACTGCTCCAAAGAGCGTCTGGAAGCACTGCGCGAAGAACAAATGGCGAAAGGCGAGAAGCCGCGTTACGACGGCCGCTGCCGTCATGGTCACGAACATCATTCTGACGATGAGCCTTGCGTTGTGCGTTTTGCCAACCCGCAGGACGGCTCCGTTATTTTTGACGACCAGATCCGTGGGTCGATCGAATTCAGCAACCAGGAGCTGGACGATCTGATCATTCGTCGTACCGACGGTTCCCCGACCTATAACTTCTGCGTGGTTGTGGATGACTGGGATATGGAAATCACCCATGTGATTCGTGGCGAAGACCATATCAACAACACGCCGCGCCAGATTAACATCCTGAAAGCGCTGAACGCGCCGGTTCCGGTGTACGCGCACGTTTCCATGATCAACGGCGACGACGGTAAAAAACTGTCCAAGCGTCATGGCGCGGTCAGCGTGATGCAGTATCGTGACGACGGCTACCTGCCGGAAGCGCTGCTGAACTACCTGGTGCGTCTGGGCTGGTCCAGCGGCGATCAGGAGATCTTCACCCGTGAAGAGATGATCAAGCTGTTCTCGTTGAATGCCGTGAGCAAATCCGCCAGTGCGTTCAACACTGACAAACTGCTGTGGCTGAACCATCACTACATCAATTCTCTGGCGCCGGAATATGTGGCAACGCACCTGCAATGGCACATTGAGCAGGAGAATATCGATACCCGTAACGGCCCGCAGCTGGCTGAACTGGTGAAACTGCTGGGCGAACGCTGCAAAACACTGAAAGAGATGGCGCAAAGCTGCCGCTATTTCTATGAGGACTTTGCTGAGTTCGACGCGGATGCGGCGAAAAAACACCTGCGCCCGGTCGCGCGTCAGCCGCTGGAAGTGGTGCGTGATAAGCTGGCGGCCATCACAGAGTGGAGCGCAGAAAACGTACACCATGCAATTCAGGCGACAGCCGATGAGCTGGAAGTGGGGATGGGTAAAGTCGGTATGCCGCTGCGCGTTGCCGTCACCGGCGCTGGCCAGTCTCCGGCGCTGGACGTCACGGTGCATGCGATTGGTAAATCCCGCAGCATCGAGCGCATCAATAAAGCGCTGGCTTTTATCGCGGAACGTGAAAATCAGCAGTAAGGTGTATTAACCGTAGGCCGGATGGGGGTTGCGCCGCCATCCGGCCTGTTGCCCGATGGCGCTGCGCTTATTGGGTCTACGATTCATCAAGGCCCAAACGGGCGAGAAAACCGCGTATGCCTTCTCGCGACAGAAACTGCGCCAGCTTTTCCTGCTCTTTGGACGACATGTTTTCCACGGCATCAATAATCTGGCGATAGGCGTGGCTGCGCACAACGTGGCTGTATTCGGCAAGCGGCTCCTCCGCCTGATAAAACGCAGAATGGTTGCGGAAGGCAGGGATGTTAAGAATAAATTCCTGTACGCGAGCATCAATGTGAATGAGCCTTGCCCGACCGCCTTTTACGCCCGGAAACTTTTCAGTTTCCCATCCTTGTTCTCTGATCCACCGATTAACGGTTTGTCTGGCGACGCCAAGGCACTCCGCCAGCTCTTCGGTCGTCATTTTGCTGCGTAATTTTTTCATATTATTTGCTATCGCGAATCCCTAAGCGTTGTAACAAACCGGTAATCCCTTCACGCAAAAGCAAAGACGTAAAGTGCTTCTGTTCAGATGGCGTCATCTCTTTGGCCAGCGTGACCAGCAGCGATTCAAGAGAGGTATCGCTGGTTAACGAAAAGGATTCCGATGCTCCCTCCGCAGAACGTTCGGCGCTGCGGATATATTCGCGAACCTGCTCATTAACGTGTACCAGCCGGGCTTTTCCTCCCTGTACGCCTGGTTTGGGCGACGTCGTCCAGCCTTCCTTGCGCACCCATTTATTGATGGTTTGTCGGCTGTAACCGGTCAGATTAGCGAGTTCTTCTGGCGTCATCCGTTCCTTGAACATAACGATTCCCTGAATAGTCGTATGGTTAATTAGCGGTTCACTTTATAGCATCATTTTAGTTGAAACCGTGACGCGTTTAACTACTAAATGCGAGTTGTTACGCAATGTTCTTCATTTGCCTGCTTTTTCAGCGATTGAATTTGCCGGTGACATTTTGCCGTTGACACATGCGAAGGGAATTCATATGATGCCGCCCGTCAACTCGACAAGCTTTACGTGACGGGGCTATAGCTCAGCTGGGAGAGCGCTTGCATGGCATGCAAGAGGTCAGCGGTTCGATCCCGCTTAGCTCCACCAAATTTGAATCCCAACAAATCTGGTACGTAAAAGCATCGTGGGGCTATAGCTCAGCTGGGAGAGCGCTTGCATGGCATGCAAGAGGTCAGCGGTTCGATCCCGCTTAGCTCCACCAAAATTTGAACCCTCGCTGAAAAGCGGGGGTTTTTTGTATCTGCATTCCCGCCATTTTTGTAATACAGTTTCAGTAAGCGTCAATACCTTTGTATCAAATGAAAGAACGTGTAAGAGCGCCTGATATCAGGCCTGTGCAGGTTTGCTTCGCGTCACGAATAAACTTATTATTTGTGTGCCTTATAGCGTGACTGATGAGAACAGGGAATCTATGCAGGGTAAGCATAACTTACTAAAAAATATAAGAATATTTATCATTTCTTTGACGCTATCCATTGTCGGCATACAGTTCTCCCGCTCTATTTCTCCGCTCGCCGTTGTCGATGACAGCTCTATTTTCCTGGCCTGGCTGCCGCTATGCGTCATGTTTTCCGTGCTGTTCTTATTTGGCCGACGCGGTATTGTCCCCATCATTTTAGCGATGATGGCGACCAATCACTGGAACCTTCATCTCCCGTTAATGCAGGCAGCGGTGCTGTTATTTTGTCAGACCTTTTCCGTATTGGGCATTTGCGGGATTGTCCGCTGGCAAGTGGGGTCGCGCTGGCGTCATGGATTGCCTGACAGGAATATCTGGTTGCGTATCTTCTGGATCGGGTTTGTCGCGCCGGCGGGCATCAAAGCCAGCATGTATCTCGCGGGGCATTGTCTGGACTACCCTGTTGCGATATCAACATTCTTTGGTACGGCAACCATTATTTATACCATCGTGGATATTCTGAGCCTGATTTCAGCGGTCCTGATTTTCACGATGCTCTTTTATTATCCTCTGCGGATGATAATCAACCCGCGCTATTGCCGCATTTTCTGGCGCAGGGACATTGCGCCGTATCTGGTCAAAGAGAAGCGTCTGTTTACCCTGACCTGGATCTCCGTCGTCGTGGCGCTGATCGTTCTGATGTGCGCGCCTTTTGATGCCGACTATATTGCCGGTTATCTGGTGCCCGTCTTTTTTATTGTTTTTACGCTCGGCGTGGGCAAGCTGAGTTATCCGCTGCTGAACCTCAGCTGGGCCATCTCTGCGCTGTGCCTGCTGGTGTATAACCGGAATTTCTTGCAGGGCGTCGGCTCCGAATATTCACTGGCCTTTATCCTCTCTGTTCTCATCTCCTTTAGTATTTGCTTGCTGTATATGGTGTGTATTTATCAACGCAGCGAATGGTTGAACCGACAGTGGCATGGTCAGGCGTTAACCGACCCGTTGACGCGCCTTCCTAACATTCGCGCGCTGGAGCAATTTTTGTTGCAGGGAACAGGACAAACGGTTTGCTGCCTGCGGATGGAAAACCTGGAATTTTTGAGTCGACATTACGGCATGCTGATGCGCGTTCATTGCAAACGCTCGGTGTGTCGAATGCTGCAACCGTTCCTGCAAGAAAACGAGAGCGTATTTCAGGTGCCAGGCAGCGAATTGTTGTTAGTGCTTCGCGGCCCTGAGACGGAAGCCCGCCTGCAACATATGGTTAATCTCCTCAATAGCCGCAAAATTTACTGGAACAATACCGGGCTGGACATGGAATACGGCGCCGCGTGGGGCGCTTACGACGGCAGGCAGGAGACGCTGCAACCCCTGCTGGGGCAACTTAGCTGGCTGTCGGAGCAATCCTGCGCGAACCACCGGGTTATGGCGCTGACCCAAAGTCTTGAGGCGGTCTCCGATCAGACGACGGAACGGGTATTACTGCTGCAAAAGGTTCGCAAAGCGCTGGAGAACGGCGATCTGGTTTTGTACGCGCAACCGATTCTCAACGCGCAGGGGAAAGGGTATGCGGAGGTTCTGGCGCGACTGAAAAGTGATGACGGCATCATGACGCCGGACCAGTTTATTCCACTGATTGCCCAATTTAACCTCAGCGCCCGCTTTGATTTACAGGTTGTGGAAGCCCTGCTGCGATGGATAGCTACCCACCCGACGACAGAGCCGGGCGCCCGTTTCTCGGTCAATTTAATGCCGTTGACGTTACTGAATAAAGAGAGCGCATCACGCATTATCTGCCTGTTCAGGCGTTATGGTATTACGCCAGAAAGCGTGATCATCGAAATCACCGAAGAGCAGGCGTTTTCCAATTCTGAAATCAGCACGCAGAATATTGCGCAACTGCGGAATTTCGGTTTCAGGATAGCCATTGATGATTTTGGTACGGGATACGCGAACTATGAACGTCTTAAACGCCTGCGGGCAGACATCATCAAGATTGATGGTTGCTTCATAAAAGACATTATGACGGACTCTCTGGATGCGATGATTGTGAAATCAATTACCGATCTCGCGAAAGCGAAATCCTTATGCGTGGTTGCCGAATTTGTCGAGACGCCGGAGCAGCGGGAATTACTCTTAAGCCTGGGCGTGAACTATCTGCAAGGTTATCTGATTGGGCGACCGCGCCCGCTGGAAGCGCTACAGCTATAAAAAAACCGGGGAACATGTCCCCGGTTGCGCGTCGTAAGGCCAGATGAAGGCGTTTGCGCCGCCGCCTGGCGATACCGTAATTACAGCACCAGCGCTGCGATAGACGCAGACAGTACGCTCACCAGCGTTGAGCCGTACACCAGTTTCAGACCAAAACGTGAAACCACGTTGCCTTGCTCTTCGTTCAGACCTTTAATCGCGCCTGCGATAATCCCGATGGAAGAGAAGTTAGCGAAGGAGACCAGGAATACAGAGATGATGCCTTCCGCGCGCGGAGAGAGCGTAGAGGCGATTTTCTGTAGATCCATCATGGCGACGAATTCGTTAGATACCAGTTTGGTCGCCATGATACTGCCTACCTGAAGCGCTTCATTCGCCGGAACCCCCATGACCCAGGCCACCGGGTAGAAGATGTAACCCAGAATGCCCTGGAAGGAGATGCCCAGAACGGCCGCGAACAGGGCGTTCAGCGCCGCGATCAGGGCGATAAAGCCAATCAGCATCGCCGCAACGATAATCGCGACCTTAAAGCCCGCCAGAATGTATTCGCCCAGCATTTCGAAGAAGCTCTGACCTTCGTGCAGGTTAGACATCTGAATATTTTCTTCGCTGGCTTCGACGCGATAGGGGTTGATCACTGACAGAACGATAAAGGTGCTGAACATGTTCAGAACCAGCGCCGCAACGACATATTTCGGCTCCAGCATGGTCATGTACGCGCCCACGATAGACATGGATACGGTAGACATCGCCGTTGCCGCCATCGTGTACATACGATTGCGGGACATTTTGCCGAGGATGTCTTTATACGCGATAAAGTTCTCAGACTGGCCCAGAATCAGGGAGCTGACGGCGTTAAATGATTCCAGCTTACCCATCCCGTTGACTTTGGATAAGAGGAAACCAATCGCGCGAATCACAACCGGCAGAACGCGGATGTGCTGAAGAATACCGATCAGCGCGGAAATAAAGACGATGGGGCAAAGGACTTTCAGGAAGAAGAAGGCCAGGCCCTGATCGTTCATGCTGCCGAAAACGAAGTTGGTTCCTTCGTTGGCAAAACCGAGCAGTTTTTCAAACATCTCGGAGAAACCTTTCACGAAGCCCAGGCCAACGTTTGAGTTCAGGAAGAACCAGGCCAGTAAAACTTCGATAACAAGCAGCTGAATGACGTAACGAATGCGAATTTTTTTACGGTCATGGCTTACCAGCAGTGCGAGTACCGCAACAACAGCGAGGGCCAGGACAAAATGAAGGACGCGGTCCATATTTGCTCCAAATATGAGGCAGGTTTAATTTCCGTGCACATTCTATGCAACAACAATAAAGAAAACGAGATCAAACACACACTATAATAAGGAGCTGTGATGAGATTCAAAATTAGTGATCTGGAATACGTTTCTGTTATGTTTAGTATGGAAGTGAAAAGTTATGTCATTGTGCTAATCTCATACAATTAACAAACAACCTGGTTTTGTTTTTCGACCCTCCCTTGCTGGCCCATAGCCTGGCGCTATCAGAGATATCAACGTTACCCATTAAAATGCACTTGATAATCATTCTCAATAAACATAGCATAAAACATAGCAAAGGCTATGTTTCTGAGGCAAAAGATGACAAACGATCGCGTTGAAAGCAGTAGTGGACGAGCGGCGCGCAAGTTAAGGCTCGCATTGATGGGCCCGGCGTTCATCGCCGCGATCGGATACATCGATCCCGGTAACTTTGCGACCAATATTCAGGCCGGAGCCAGCTTTGGCTATAAATTGCTGTGGGTGGTTGTCTGGGCGAACCTGATGGCGATGCTCATCCAGGTTCTGTCGGCCAAACTGGGGATTGCGACAAGCAAAAACCTGGCGGAGCAAATTCGCGATCATTACCCGCGCCCTGTCGTCTGGTTCTATTGGGTTCAGGCGGAAATCATCGCGATGGCCACCGACTTAGCGGAATTTATCGGGGCAGCGATCGGCTTTAAGCTCATTCTCGGTATCTCCCTGTTGCAGGGGGCGGTGCTGACGGGTATCGCCACATTCCTGATTCTGATGTTGCAGCGTCGTGGGCAAAAACCGCTGGAAAAAGTGATTGGCGGATTACTGCTGTTTGTGGCCGCAGCCTATATTGTGGAACTGATTTTTTCGCAGCCAAGCCTGGCGCAGCTGAGCAAAGGGATGATCATCCCCAGCCTGCCGAACTCTGAGGCGGTATTTCTGGCCGCCGGGGTGCTGGGCGCGACCATCATGCCCCACGTTATCTATCTGCACTCTTCTTTAACGCAGCATCTGCACGGCGGCTCCCGGCAGCAGCGCTATGCTGCCACTAAATGGGATGTGGCGATAGCGATGACGATTGCAGGGTTCGTGAACCTGGCGATGATGGCGACCGCTGCCGCCGCGTTCCATTTTAGCGGGCATACCGGTATTGCCGATCTTGATCAGGCGTATCTGACGCTGGAACCGCTGCTTAGCCATGCTGCGGCGACGGTGTTCGGCCTGAGCCTGGTTGCGGCGGGGCTCTCTTCCACCGTGGTCGGTACGCTGGCGGGGCAGGTTGTGATGCAGGGATTTGTTCGCTTCCACATTCCGCTGTGGGTACGCCGCACCATCACGATGATGCCGTCGTTTATCGTTATTCTTATGGGGCTCGATCCAACCCGAATCCTGGTGATGAGCCAGGTCCTGCTGAGTTTCGGCATTGCGCTGGCGCTGGTGCCGTTATTGATTTTTACCAGCGATCGCACATTGATGGGCGATCTGGTGAATACCCAATGGGTCAAGTACATCGGCTGGATGATTGTGGTGCTGGTGGTGGCGCTGAATATCTGGTTGCTGGTAGGAACCGCGCTGGGGTTGTGATTTGAAGACCGTATAGCCAGGGAATTTAAGAGAAACGGTTGAATCGGTATTGCTGATAAAAACACAATTCGAAAATAGCCCCGTTTGAACGGGGCTATTTTTAATGACGGTGTCCGTGACCCCGGCCAGGGTGGTGGTCGCGATCGCGCCAGCCTTCGCGGTAGCCGCGTTCATAGGCTTTGCGCTTATCCCAGCCGCGATGATAGCCATTATCGTGTCGCCACCAGCGATTTTTACGCCATTCATAATGGTGGTGCCAGTAATCCCGGTCGCGCCAGTATCTGCCGTCCCAGTAGTTACCGTAATTATCGCGATCGCCAATTTGTAATTTTATCGATGGCAACAGGGTGATTTCGCCAGCGTTCGCGGCAAGCGGTGTAAAAGCCAATAAGGCTGCCGCCAGAATCAGTGACCTGAACATTCTTTTTCTCCTTCACGATCGAGCCGTAATCGGCCTGTTAACGCAATATTACGGGGCGGTAAAGCCCCGTTTCATCGCCTTAACTCTTAAATCATGAGTGAGAGCACTTTTTGCTAAAAAGTGATTATTGGCTGCCGTTCAGGATTGCGTTGATTTCTGCGCATTCGGCGGGAGAAAAATGACGATTCGCCAGCATCCCCACGGCATCTTCAATTTGCGCGGTCTTGCTGGCGCCAATCAGCACTGACGTTACCTTGTCGTCGCGCAGCACCCAGGCCAGCGCCATCTGGGACAGTTTTTGCCCCCGACGTCCGGCCAGCGCATTTAACTGGCGCACTTTTTCCAGTTTCTCCGGGGTAATCTGATCCGGGTTAAGGAAGCGGCTTCCGCTGGCGGCCCGGGAATCAGCCGGAATGCCGTTGAGATAACGATCGGTTAATTGCCCGCCCGCCAGCGGTGAAAAGGCGATACTGCCAACGCCTTTCTCCTGCAATAATGCCAGCAAGCCGTCTTCGACCCAGCGCTCAAACATCGAGTATTTGGGCTGGTGAATCAGGCACGGCGTGCCCAGGTCGTCCAGGATCTCAATGGCCTGTCTGGCCAGATCCGCCGGATAGTTGGAAATCCCGACGTACAGCGCTTTTCCCTGACGAACAATATGATCCAGCGCTTTCATCGTCTCTTTGAGCGGCGTTTCCGGGTCAGGGCGGTGGTGATAGAAGATATCGACATACTCCAGCCCCAGACGTTTCAGGCTTTGATCGAGGCTGGCTATCAAATACTTGCGCGAACCCCAGTCACCGTAAGGGCCATCCCACATGGTATAACCCGCTTTAGTGGAAATGATCAGTTCATCGCGCCACGGTAAAAAATCTTCCTGTAGGATACGGCCAAAATGGCGCTCTGCTGAGCCTGGCGGCGGGCCGTAATTATTTGCGAGATCAAAATGGGTAATTCCCAGATCAAAAGCACGCTGTAGCAGCGCCCGGCTGTTCTCTACCTGAGTGGTATCACCGAAATTGTGCCATAGCCCAAGTGAAATGGCGGGGAGCTTTAAACCGCTCTGACCGCAGCGGCGATACTCCATTGTCTGGTAGCGATTTTTATCGGCCCGATAAACCATGTTGTTGCCCTCTGAATGACGTGAGTTTTCAGTGTATACGTTTACACGGATTGTTATTCAATGAGATTACACCGTGAAAAACTGTAAATCCTGCTTTCCACCCCTTTTGCAGCAGCTTTTCTGGACAGCTATCACAGTTCTTTAATACTCAACATGAGGTTACCGTCAGAAGGATAGCTGTCATGCAAACCCCATACTCCGTTGCGGATTACCTGCTGGACAGACTGGCAGGCTGCGGTATCGGGCATCTTTTTGGTGTGCCGGGCGATTATAATTTGCAGTTTCTTGACCATGTGATTGCGCATCGTGACGTATGCTGGGTAGGGTGCGCGAATGAGCTGAATGCCGCCTATGCGGCTGATGGCTACGCCCGGTTAGCCGGGGCAGGGGCGTTGTTGACCACTTTCGGCGTAGGGGAGTTAAGCGCGCTTAATGGCCTGGCGGGAAGCTACGCAGAGTACGTTCCCGTGCTGCATATTGTCGGCGCGCCATGCAGCGGCGCACAGCGGCGGGGCGAACTGATGCATCACACTCTCGGCGATGGCGACTTTCAGCATTTTTACCGTATAAGCCAGGCTGTAACGGCCGCCAGCGCCGTGTTGAATGAACAGAACGCCTGTTATGAAATCGACCGCGTATTACGCGGAATGCTGACGATGCGCAGACCCGGCTATCTGATGTTACCGGCGGATGTGGCAAAACGACCTGCTGTCCCTCCTGTAAACGTTCTCACACCTGACCGTGCTGAAGGGGAAAATGACACGGTGGCGGCGTTTCGCTATCGCGCGCGCCAGCGGCTGATGAACAGCCCGCGCGTGGCGCTGCTGGCAGACTTTCTCGCCTTGCGTTTTGGCTTGCAGCCAGTTTTACAACGCTGGATGGCGGAAACGCCAATAGCGCACGCGACGCTGCTCATGGGCAAAGGGCTGTTTGATGAGCAGCACCCGAATTTTGTCGGTACATACAGCGCCGGAGCCAGCAGTGAATCGGTGCGTCAGGCGATTGAAGAGGCTGATACCGTTATCTGCGTTGGCACCCGGTTTGTCGATACGCTGACGGCGGGCTTCACACAGCAACTGCCGCAGGAACGCACGATTGAAATCCAGCCGCATGCTTCGCGCGTCGGGAATAGCTGGTTCAGCGGTCTGTCGATGGAGCAGGCGGTCACTACGTTGCGCGAGTTATGTCTGGAACTTTCATTTTCGCCTCCTCCGACCCCGGCGCATGCGCCCGGCGGCCATATTGAGAAGGGGACGCTGACGCAAGAAAACTTCTGGCATACGGTACAGGCGTACCTGCTGCCGGGCGATATTATCCTTGCCGATCAGGGAACCGCCGCGTTTGGCGCGGCGGATCTTTCACTGCCTGCTGGCGCGGACGTGCTGGTGCAACCGCTTTGGGGATCAATCGGCTATGCTTTGCCCGCCGCCTTTGGCGCGCAAACCGCCTGCCCGGAACGGCGAGTGATTCTGATTACCGGAGACGGCGCGGCGCAGCTGACGATTCAGGAACTGGGGTCGATGATGCGGGATGGACAGTCGCCGGTCATTCTGCTGCTCAATAACGATGGCTATACCGTGGAGCGCGCCATTCATGGGGCGAACCAGCGTTATAACGATATCGCCGGATGGAACTGGACGCAGGTTCCGCAGGCGCTCAGTGCGAACTGTCAGGCGGAGTGCTGGCGGGTAACGCAGGCTATCCAGCTGGAGGAAGTGCTGGCGCGCCTGAAATCCCCGCAGCGGCTTTCGCTGATTGAGGTCGTGCTGCCGAAAGCCGATTTGCCGGAATTGCTGCGTACCGTCACCCGCGCGCTGGAATCGCGCAACGGGGAGTAAACGCGGTGGCCGGTTATCTGTCGTGGCGGTTGACGGCCATCATTGGCTTGCCTGCCAGCAGGAGCCAGGCGGGAAGCATAACGATGCACAACAGCGGAAGCAGGGTGGTGTCCGGTACGACGACTGCGGCCATAAACAGACTCAGCCAGCCGTCACGGGTTACGACCAGCATCAGCCCCAGAATCGCGCATGAGACGGTAATTGCCGCCGGAACCGCTTCAACATGCGCGTGCAGCATCAGACCCAGCGCCACGCCCACAAAGACCGCCGGGAAGATACGCCCGCCCCGGAAACCGCAGGCGGCGGCGATAACCAGCGCGCCCAGCTTAACGATCGCCAGCATAAAGTAGTCCGTGGCGCCCAGCGTTTGGCTGAACGCCAGCTGCTGCATCTCGTCCAGTCCTTTAAAGAGAGTCAGCGGCCCGCCCAATACGCCCAGAATCCCCAGCATAAAACCACCGATACCGAGAATAAGTACCGGATTTTTCAGACGATGCACCAACGAATGCAGACGTGGTAAACACCATACCGCCACCATACCCGCCGCAATCGCAATGGCCGCCACCACTGCGCCGCTGAAAATATCGCTCAGCCGCATTTGCGTGTAGTGCGCAATCGGCAAGGAGAAGTGCGGATGGAAGAACAGGCTAGTGGTTAACGATCCCGCGGCTGCCGCCATCAGCGGAGCGAACAGACGATCCCACAAGGGCGTATCGTCAGAGCTGTTCAGGGTTTGCGAGAAAATCAGCGCGGCGGCGACAGGGGTGCCGAACAGCGCGCCGATAGTGCCTGCGGAAGCTAGGATCGTCCAGTCCAGCGCCCCTATGCGTGGGAAAAGGCGCGCGCCGATAGCGACGGCCAGCGCGATATTCACCGCCATAATGGGATGCTCCGGCCCCAGGCTTACTCCACCTGCCAGGCCGAGAATGAGCGCGATCAGCAGGCCCGGAAGCGCGACAGGGTTCATCGGCGCGCCGATCAGCGGTTCGGTCGCCGGGTCCGGGCCTGCATGCCCAGGGCTGTAGCGGATGACAAGCCCGACCATGATCCCGGTAAACGTGAGCATGCCGATAATCCAGACGGGGGAATCATGAGCAATGCCCAGGCCGACGGGGATTTGCTCCCACAGCAGGCGCTGTAAAACGGAGGCGACTTTCATCACGGCGATCAATACCAGACTGGAGGCAATGCCAATAATGAGTGCGGGAAGCGATAATAACAGCATCGTTCTGGCTCGCGGATGGAGCATGATCTATTCCTTAATACTGAGTCATATGCTTAGTTTGCACAGCCTGCCCGACGGCATCGCTGCAAATGGTGCTGAAACGATAAAGTAATTATGTGATGCAGATCGATATTTTTGGGGAGCTCGCCTTTCGACCGTTGTTGTTATGCCCCCATGAATTTACAGTGTGGCAAAGATTTATTCTGACTTTAGCGGAGCAGTAGAAGAATGACAAAATATGCTTTAGTAGGTGATGTAGGCGGCACCAACGCGCGTCTTGCTCTGTGCGATATGACCAGCGGGGAGATTTCGCAGGCGAAAACCTATTCCGGGCTGGACTATCCGAGCCTCGAAGCCGTGGTTCGCGTGTATCTGGACGAGCATAACGCCAGGGTGGAAGATGGCTGTATCGCTATCGCCTGCCCGATCACCGGTGACTGGGTGGCGATGACTAACCACACCTGGGCATTTTCTATTGCGGAGATGAAAAAGAATCTTGGCTTTAGCCATCTGGAAATCATCAACGATTTTACCGCCGTGTCGATGGCGATCCCGATGCTGCGCAAAGAGCATCTGATCCAGTTCGGCGGCGCGGAACCGGTTGCCGGCAAACCGATTGCCGTTTACGGCGCCGGAACCGGATTAGGGGTGGCACACCTGGTTCATGTCGATAAACGCTGGATCAGCCTGCCGGGCGAGGGTGGTCACGTTGACTTCGCGCCGAACAGCGAAGAGGAAGGCATTATTCTCGAAGAACTGCGTGCGGAAATTGGTCACGTCTCTGCCGAGCGCGTGTTGTCGGGGCCAGGGCTGGTGAATCTGTATCGTGCTATCGTCAAATCTGATGGCCGTCTGCCGGAAAATCTGCAACCGAAAGATATTACCGAACGCGCGCTGGCGGATACCTGCATTGACTCTCGTCGTGCGCTGTCGCTGTTTTGCGTCATTATGGGCCGTTTTGGCGGTAATCTGGCATTGACGCTGGGCACGTTTGGCGGCGTCTACATTGCGGGCGGCATCGTGCCGCGCTTCCTGGAGTTCTTTAAAGCCTCCGGCTTTCGTGGCGGGTTTGAAGACAAAGGCCGTTTCAAAGCCTACGTTCAGGATATTCCGGTTTACCTGATTGTGCATGATAATCCCGGTCTGCTCGGCTCCGGCGCGCATTTGCGCCAGACGTTAGGGCAAATTCTGTAATTGAAGATCGGCAGGCCTGATACGCGTTAGCGCCATCAGGCAGGGCATGACATGCATTATCCGGTCTTAAACCGCGTCACTGACGCGGTTTTTTTGTGCCCGTCGCCGACCTTTCCGACGCCCGTCACATTTCTGTTTAACGGGATTATTTGTCCAGTAAAAGCATTATTTGTCTGATAACAATGCGCAGGCTCTCACCGCCATAATTTCTCTCGTTAACTATCTGGAGGAGTCTGTTATGGCGAAAAAACTTATTGCTGTTTGCGCATGCCCGATGGGGCTGGCCCACACATTTATGGCGGCTCAGGCGCTGGAAGAGGCGGCGGTTGAAGCGGGATACGAGGTGAAAATTGAAACCCTGGGGGCGGACGGCATCCAGAATCGCCTGACGGCGCAGGATATCGCTGAGGCGACGCTAATCATCCATTCCGTTGCCGTAACCCCCGAAGACAATGAACGGTTTGAGTCGCGCGATGTGTATGAAATTACGCTCCAGGACGCGATAAAAAACGCCGCCGGTATCATTAAAGAAATCGAAGAGATGATTGCGGCAGAGCAACAATAATTTTCGACAGGGATACACATATGGCCATTAAAAAACGCAGTGCAACCGTTGTGCATGGCGCATCCGGTGCGGCAGCGGCAATAAAAACCCCTCCGGCCTCCCGTAACAGCTTCTGGGGCGAACTTCCGCAGCACGTCATGTCGGGTATTTCGCGCATGGTGCCAACGTTAATCATGGGTGGGGTGATTCTCGCTTTCAGCCAGCTGATTGCCTATAGCTGGCTGAAAATTCCCGCAGATACCGGCATTATGGATGCGCTGAATAGCGGAAAATTCGACGGTTTTAACCTCTCATTACTGAAATTCGCCTGGCTATCGCAATCCTTTGGCGGCGTGTTGTTTGGCTTTGCGATTCCAATGTTCGCGGCGTTTGTCGCTAACTCTATCGGCGGTAAGCTGGCCTTTCCCGCAGGATTCATCGGCGGCTTAATGTCCACCCAGCCAACCCAGATACTGAATTTTGACCCGGCCAGCCTGCAATGGGTAACGACCGCGCCCGTACCGTCAACGTTCATCGGGGCGCTGATTATCTCGATTGTCGCGGGCTATCTGGTGAAGTGGATGAATCAAAAAATCCAGTTGCCTGATTTCTTACTGGCCTTCAAAACCACCTTTTTGCTGCCCATTTTGTCCGCCATTTTTGTGATGCTGGCGATGTACTACGTGATCACTCCGTTTGGCGGATGGATCAACGGCGGTATCCGCACGCTACTGACGGCGGCGGGTGAAAAAGGAACGCTGATGTATGCGATGGGGATCTCGGCGGCAACGGCAATTGACCTCGGCGGCCCGATTAACAAGGCCGCAGGATTTGTCGCTTTTAGTTTCACTACCGATCATGTTTTACCCGTCACCGCGCGTTCTATCGCGATTGTGATCCCGCCGATTGGTCTGGGGCTGGCAACGATTCTCGATCGTCGCTTAACCGGTAAACGCCTGTTTAACGCGCAACTGTATCCGCAAGGCAAAACCGCGATGTTCCTGGCGTTTATGGGGATCAGCGAGGGGGCGATTCCTTTCGCGCTGGAAAGCCCGATCACGGCAATCCCTTCGTATATGGTGGGCGCGATTGTCGGCTCGACAACCGCCGTCTGGCTGGGCGCCGTGCAGTGGTTCCCTGAGTCTGCGATTTGGGCATGGCCGCTGGTGAGCAATCTTGGCGTCTATATGGCGGGGATCGTGTTAGGGGCGGTGATCACGGCGCTGATGGTCGTTTTCCTGCGTCACATGATGTATCGCAGAGGCAAACTGCTGATTGAAAGCCTCTGAAAAAAGGACTGACATCATGACGTTACGTGCATCGCTTCGCCAGTGGCTGGTGGAACAACGCCTGGATGCGGTATTGATTTCATCCCGGCAGAACAAGCAACCGCATTTGGGGATTTCCAGCAGCGCCGGGTTTGTTTTTATCACGCATAAAAGCGCGCATCTGCTGGTGGATGGCCGATATTACGCTGACGTTGAAGCGCGAGCGCATGGCGATCAACTGCATCTGTTGGCCGGGTCGCAGACGCTGACTTCCATTGTGAACCAGATAATCGACGACGAGCAATTGCAGGTCATTGGTTTTGAAGGCGCGCAGGTGAGTTGGGATTGCGCGCAACGCTGGCAGGAAAGGCTGCGGGCGAAGCTGGTGAGCGCGTCGCCGGACGCGCTGCGACAGATCAAAACGGCACAGGAAATAGCGTTGATACGCGAGGCCTGCCGGATTGCCGATTGCAGCGCAGAGCATATCCGCCGTTTTATTCGCCCCGGCCTTCGCGAACGAGAAATTGCCGCGGAGCTGGAGTGGTTTATGCGCCAGCAGGGGGCGGAAAAAGCCTCTTTTGACACCATCGTCGCCAGCGGCTGGCGTGGGGCGTTACCCCACGGTAAAGCCAGCGAAAAAATCGTCGCGGCGGGTGAATTTATTACCCTGGATTTTGGGGCGCAATATCAGGGGTATTGTTCGGATATGACGCGAACATTCCTCGTGAGCGGGCAGGATGCGCCCGTCGCATCTCATCCGCTGTTCGCCGTTTACCAGACGGTTCTTGAGGCGCAGCAGACGGCGATTGCCGCCATTCGTCCGGGCGTGTGCTGCCAGGCGGTGGATGCTGCGGCTCGTCGGGTGATTGAGGCGGCGGGCTATGGCGATTATTTTGGCCACAACACCGGGCACGCTATCGGCATTGAGGTGCATGAAGCGCCGCGCTTTTCACCAACGGATACCACCCGACTTGCCGCAGGCATGTTGCTGACCGTAGAGCCGGGCATTTACCTGCCGGGGCAGGGCGGCGTGCGTATTGAAGATGTCGTACTGGTCACGGAAGACGGCGCGGAAGTGCTCTACACGATGCCGAAAACAGTATTGCTCACGGGAGAAGCATAATGGATTTATCGCTGTTAAAAGCCCTGAGCGAGGCGGATGCCATTGCCTCCTCAGAGCAGGAAGTGCGCCAGATCTTACTGGAGGAAGCGGATCGTCTGCACAAAGAGGTGCGCTTTGACGGGCTGGGATCGGTGCTGATCCGTCTTAATGAGTCCGATGGGCCGAAAGTGATGATCTGCGCGCACATGGATGAGGTGGGGTTTATTGTGCGCAGTATCTCGTCGGAAGGGGCGATCGATGTGTTGCCGGTCGGCAACGTGCGTATGGCGGCCCGCCAGCTCCAGCCCGTGCGTATTACCACGCGGGAAGACAGTAAAATTCCCGGTTTGCTGGATGGCGAGCGTAATGGAAATGAGGTTGGCGCCTTGCGGGTCGATATTGGCGCACGCTCATATGATGAGGTGATCCAGGCGGGCGTTCGACCTGGCGATCGCGTCACTTTTGACTCTGCGTTTCAGGTGCTGCCACACCAGCGGGTAATGGGGAAAGCGTTTGATGACCGACTGGGGTGCTACTTGTTGATCATGCTGCTGCGTGCATGGCATGACGCAGCGCTGCCCGCCGAGGTCTGGCTGGTAGCCAGCTCCAGCGAAGAGGTCGGGTTACGCGGCGGGCAAACGGCCGCTCGCGCGGTTGCTCCCGATATCGCTATCGTGCTGGACACCGCCTGCTGGGCGAAAAACTTTGATTATGGCGCGGCGAATCATCGGCAGATCGGTAAAGGGCCGATGCTGGTGCTTGCCGATAAGTCGCTCATCGCGCCGCCCAAACTGACCGCCTGGGTTGAAAGCGTCGCCAGCGACTCCGGTCTGCCGCTGCAACTGGATATGTTCAGTAATGGAGGGACGGATGGCGGAGCGGTGCATTTGACCGGGACGGGAACCCCGACGGTGGTTATTGGGCCCGCCACGCGTCATGGGCATTGCGCTGCGTCCATTGCGGATTGCCGCGACATTATCCACACGCAGCAACTTTTATCGGCACTTATTACCCGTCTTACGCGTGAGACTGTCGTTCATCTTACGGATTTCAGATGAGCGTCTTGCGTTAATCAGGAGTTGTTATGTTAACGATTCAATTTCTCTGCCCGTTGCCAAATGGCCTGCATGCGCGTCCGGCGTGGGAACTGAAAGAGCAGTGTAGCCAGTGGCAAAGCGAGGTGACGTTTATTAACCATCGCCAGAATGCGCGTGCGGACGCGAAAAGCTCGCTGGCGCTGATCGGCACCGGAACGCTGTTTAACGACAGTTGCAGTCTGAACATTAGCGGCAGTGATGAAGAGCAGGCCAGGCGTTCTCTGGAGACCTATCTCCAGCACCGGTTTATCGACAGTGACAGCGTTCAGCCGACCTCTGCGGAACTGGCGGCGCATCCGCTGCCGCGCTCGCTGGTTCGACTGAATCCCGATTTACTGTATGGCGCGGTATTGGCTAACGGCGTCGGCGCTGGCGCGCTCACGTTGTGGCAAAACGACAATCTGGAGGCGTATCGCGCAATTCCGGCCAGCGCGGAAGACAGCACCCGGCTCGAACATAGTCTGGCGACGCTGGCGGAGCAGCTTAATCAACAGCTTCGCGAACGTGACGGTGAAAGTAAAACGATCCTTAGCGCCCATCTGTCGCTGATCCAGGATGACGAGTTTGCGGGAAACATTCGCCGCCTGATGGACGAGCAGCACAAGGGGTTGGGCGCGGCGATTATCGCCAATATGGAGCAGGTGTGCGACAAGCTGTCGTCCTCCGCAAGCGACTACTTACGCGAGCGGGTAAGCGATATCCGTGATATTAGCGAACAGTTGCTGCATATCACCTGGCCGGAACGACGCCCGCGTAATACGTTGATTCTTGAACAGCCGACCATTCTGGTGGCGGAAGATCTGACGCCAAGCCAGTTCCTGAGCCTCGATTTGCAGCACCTGTCCGGCATGATTCTGGAGAAAACCGGCAGAACGTCGCACACGCTGATTCTGGCGCGCGCATCCGCGATTCCGGTGCTCAGCGGGCTGCCCCTGGACGCGCTCGGTCGCTACGCCGGGCAACCTGCGGTGCTGGATGCCCAGTGCGGCGTGCTGGCGATTAACCCGAACGCCGCCGTCTGCGGATATTACGCCATTGCGCAGCAACTGGCGGATAAGCGTCAACAGCAACAGGCGAGAGAAGCGTCTTTGCCTGCTTTCTCCCGGGATAATCAGCGTCTTGATATCGCCGCCAATATTGGTACGGCGCTGGAAGCGCCGGGCGCGTTTGCCAATGGCGCGGAAGGCATCGGTCTGTTCCGCACCGAAATGTTGTTCATGGATCGCGACAGCGCCCCTGACGAACAGGAACAGTTTGAGGCCTACCAGCAGGTACTGCTGGCGGCGGGAGAGAAGCCGGTTATTTTTCGCACGATGGACATTGGCGGCGATAAAAATATTCGCTATCTCAATATCCCGCAGGAAGAGAACCCTTTCCTCGGCTATCGCGCCGTGCGTATTTATCCTGAGTTTGCCGGGCTGTTTCGCACGCAGCTTCGCGCTATTTTGCGTGCGGCAACTTTTGGTCAGGCGCAACTGATGATCCCGATGGTGCACAGTCTCGATCAGATCCTGTGGGTTAAAAGCGAGCTGCAAAAAGCGATCGTGGAACTCAAAAGAGACGGGCTGCGCCATGCTGCAACGATCCCGCTGGGGATTATGGTGGAAGTTCCGTCGGTCTGTTACATCATCGATCACTTCTGCGATGAGGTGGATTTCTTTAGCATCGGCTCGAACGATATGACCCAGTATCTGTATGCCGTCGATCGTAATAATCCGCGCGTCTCGCCGCTGTATAACCCGATTACGCCGTCATTTCTGCGCATGTTGCAGCAGATCGTCCGCACGGCGCATCAGCACGGAAAATGGGTGGGGATTTGCGGCGAGCTGGGCGGTGAAAGCCGGTATTTACCGCTGCTGCTGGGGCTGGAACTGGATGAATTAAGCATGAGCAGCCCGCGAATCCCTGGCGTGAAAAGCCAACTGCGGCAGATGGACAGCCAGGCGTGCCGGGCGCTTGCGGCGCAGGCCTGTGAGTGTCGTAGCGCAGAGGAGATTGAAACGCTGTTGAATCAGTTTGCGCCGCAAAAAGACGTGCGTCCGCTGCTGGCGCTGGAAAATATCTTTGTGGGCGAATCATTGAGCAACAAAGAGCAGGTGATCCAGTTTCTTTGCGGCAATCTCGGCGTAAACGGGCGTACTGAGCATCCGTTTGAGCTGGAAGAGGATGTCTGGCAACGCGAGGAGATTGTCACGACTGCTGTCGGTTTTGGCGTGGCGATCCCGCATACCAAATCACAGTGGATACGTCATTCCAGCATCAGCATTGCGCGGCTGGCGCGCCCTGTTGACTGGCAGTCGGAGATGGGCGAGGTTGAGCTGGTGATTATGTTGACGTTGGGCGCTGATGAAGGGATTAACCATGTGAAAGTCTTTTCGCAGCTGGCGCGTAAGCTGGTGAATAAAAACTTCCGCCAGTCGCTGTTCGCCGCTCAGGATGCCGAAAGCCTTCTGGCGCTGCTGGAGGCGGAACTGACGTTTTGAATCTGAGTGTCTGAGTGAATGCCCGGTGGCGCTTCGCTTACCGGGCCTACGTGTACGCCAATTATTCGTTTTACGTGTACACCGCATCCGGCGGTTATGCCCGGTTATCCGTTTTACATGTAGGCCGGATAAGGCATTTACGCCGCCATCCGGCGGTTACGCCCGGTTATCCGTTTTACGCGTAGGCCGGATAAGGCGTTTACGCCGCCATCCGGCGGTTAACCCTGAAAACGCGCGCTGTACTCTCCCGGCGTCAGGCCAAACTGCCGGCGAAACAGGCGGCAAAAATAGTCGCTGTCGTGATATCCGCAACGTTCCGCCACCTCGCTAATCGACAGATGGTACTTCTGCAAAATGATGCGCGCCTTCGCCATTCGCACCCAGCGAACATACTCGACAAAACTCATGGTGCCGTGCTGGGTGAACAGTTTTGATAAGTGATTCGGCGTGATATTGAAAAACTGCGCCACGCTTTCTCGCGTCAGCGGCCGGGCGTAGTTGTCCTGCACCCAGTTGCACATACTGTGATAGAGAAATTCCGAGCGTGGGCGGCGTGAGTCCGGGCGAGTATTGACCACGCTACGGCACAGATGCAGCAGGCTGAGAACCAGAGGCTGAATAATATCCTGCGCCTGAGGCGAGCGGCTCAGGTGGGTCAGAGCCGTGAGCATGGCTTCCCCTTCGCCGCGCTGCTGGTGCGCTAACTCAATGCGTCGCACCGGGCGTAACAGGGAAGCGGTACGGTTATCGTAAAACGATAATCCTAACCAGGCCGGGGCAAACACCAGACTTAACAGCATCACCGGTTTATCGCTACCGGGCAGGTTTGCCGCCCTGGCGGGGATGAACAGCATCTCCCCCTCCGTCAGGGCGTGCTGTTTTTTTTCGAGCAGGTTGCCGTATTCTCCGCGCAATACGATGTCGAGACGCGGTAAATCAATACACAGACTGCCTGTGGGGAGAGCGGTATGTTGCGTGGCAAACCAGACGCGTCCCAGCCGCTGCGGGTTTAACACCAGGCCGCTGAACAGATCGGCAAAAAACTGTTGGTCTGCGGGCAAGCCTGGTTCTTTCATCACCTAATCCTGCGTCATAAATGCATTAACTGCCTGAACTCTTTCACTTTACTCCGACTGACCGGGATTTCAAATTCCAGATCTTTGAGCCGCAGGATGTACGTGTTGTTAAACCAGGGTTCGATTTCGCGGATCTTGTTCAAATTCACACAAAACGAGCGGTGGCAGCGAAAGAAATGCGACGCTGGCAGTTTGCTGCAAAACTCGGTGATATTCATCGGCATGACATACGACTCCCGCCGCGTGTAGACAAACGTCATCTTTTCATGCGCTTCCGCGTAATAGATATCGTTGATCGGCGTGACGATAATGCGCTCATCTTTGATCAGATTGATGGTGTCGTTTTCACGGGCGACAGGGCTGCCGGGAACGGCGACGACCTGCTGCTGTTGCCAGGCGGCCTCCAGTTTTTGCAGCATCCCCACGATGCGTGATTCCTGGTACGGCTTCAGTATGTAGTCAAATGCTTCCAGTTCAAACGCCTCTACCGCGTGCTCTTTCCATGCGGTAATAAACACAATAAACGGCTTATGGGCGAACTGGCTGATGTTTTGCGCCAGCAGTACGCCATCCAGCGAGGGAATATTGATGTCCAGAAAAATGGCGTCAACGCGGTTATGCTGTAGAAATTTGAGCACGTCCAGACCGTCGTCAAACGTACCGACAATCTCCATCTGGCTATGCTCTTTTATCAGCCAGCTTAATTCTTGCTGGGCCAGGAATTCATCTTCAACGATGATGACTTTCACTACTCATCTCCGGGTTAAAGCAATAACGTTGCCGGTGCGGCGGCAGGGGAGCGCTGATTGGGAACATAAAAGGCGATTTCGGTGCCAGGTTCCAGACGGCGGATGTGCAGCCCTTCACCGTATAACAGCTTAACGCGATGATGGACATTCAGCAGGCCGATTTTATTTCCCGGCATTTCATTCGCCTTCATCCGCTCAATTACTTTAGGATCAATACCGTGGCCGGTATCCCTGACGGCGATTCGCACACGGTTGCCGCATTCGGCGACGCTGATGGTCACCACGCCTTTCCCTTTACAGGGCTGAATGCCGTGGACGATTGCATTTTCTACCAGCGGCTGAATAAGCAGATTGGGAATGTAGCAGTTCACCTCTTCATCAATATCATAAATGACGGTCAGCTTGTCGCCAAAACGAGCCTGCTCAATGGCGATGTAGTCCTTGATTTGATACAGCTCCTTTTTGATATCAATTTGCTCATCATCTTTTAATTCAATGTTATAGCGCAGATAGCGTGACAGATTAAAAATGAGCTGGCGTGCGGTGTCCGGGTTGAGCCGAATGGATGACGAAATGGCGTTCAGCGCATTAAACAGGAAATGGGGATTAATTTTACTTTGCAGCGCTCGCAGCTCTGCCTTATTTGCCATTTCCCGCAGTTGCTCCGCGCGGGACACTTCCAGTTGGGTGGAGATAATCTGCGACAGGCCGATCGCCATCTCTTGCAGGGAAGAGGTGATCTGATGCGCGTGGCAGTAGTAGATTTTTAGCGTCCCGGTCACTACGCCCTTTTCCCATAATGGGATGACCAGCATTGAGTGTATTTCCGGCGTGCGGTGCGCTTCATCATTGTTTTTAATGATGATTTTCCCGTAATTGATGGCCTGTTGCGTGGTCGGGCTGACAAAATCATCGTTATTGCGGTAGTTGGTTTCCCCCACGCCGACATAGGCCAGAACGTGTTCGGTATTAGTGATTGCTACCGCGTCGGCATGGATATCATGACGGATGATTTCGCACACCTGGCGGAGTGATTCGCTGTTGACCTGGCGAAAGAGCGGCAACGTTTTGTTGGCGATATCCAGCGCCAGCTTGGCCTGCCGCGCGGCGCTGGCCTCTTTCTCGCCCTCTACGCTTTGAACCAGCAGCACGATAAAACCGATACATACGCTGCCGAGGATCATCGGGATACCGATTTTGGACACGATATCTACGCCCAGCGCGATGGTCGGCGCCCAGACAATGACCAGAATCATGGTCAAGGTTTCACAAAGCATCCCGCCCAAAATACCTACGCGCCAGTGCTGTGCTTTTGGGATTTTCCGGTTTATCCAGCCCGCGATACATCCCGCCAGAATACTGGTGATAAAACACGGTACGGCAGTGACCCCGCCAATATCGATAAGGTAGCGGTGAATACCGGCGATCACACCCGTAATGATCCCGACCCACGGGCCAAACAAAATGCCCCCGGACATCACGGCGATGATACGAACATTCACCAGCGAGCCTTCGACCGGCACGCCGGACCAGGTGCTGAACAGGGCGAACATCGAGAAAATCGCGGTAACGGCGAGCAGCTCTTTCGGGGAGTGCGCTGACTTATGCAACAGTTCGCGAAACAGGCGGATACGGATGAGGAAAAACAGACAGAACAGCATTAGCGCTGCCCGGTCAAATACCGCCAGCAGCATGTTGAATATTTCGTGCACGGGTGACTCTTGTGACTGGGTTAAACCACTATGATAGGTAACCCGCACCCATATGACCAGCCCGCTGATGCGGCGCTGTTAATGAGGAAAAACCATAATATTAAAAGGGGATTGATCTTTTGTTAGAGAAATGACAAGACCTCACCAGGATGAGGAATACCTTAAGGTAATTTTATTGATATCAAAATGTTAATTAATTGATGGTTGTTATGGGCGATATTTTGCTGAGTATTCCCATTTTCTTTTTAGTATTCCCCTTTTAAGCCGATGAAAAATATTTTCGTTTGCCTCTCGACAGGAGGATTTTTTTCAGGCTATTTTCTAAGCATGCCACGGTCGTGGCAGCGTCGCTCGGACGGTCCGGGCGCTAACGTGAATCTGAGGATACTATGGCTGATACCCGCCCTGAACGTCGCTTTACGCGTATTGATCGTCTCCCTCCCTACGTTTTTAACATTACCGCTGAACTGAAGATGGCTGCGCGTCGGCGCGGCGAAGATATTATTGACTTCAGCATGGGGAACCCGGATGGGGCAACGCCTCCTCATATCGTCGAGAAACTCTGTACGGTGGCTCAACGCCCGGATACGCATGGTTACTCGACCTCACGCGGGATCCCGCGTTTACGCCGGGCGATCTCCCGCTGGTATCAGGAACGTTACGACGTGGATATCGATCCAGAAACGGAAGCGATCGTCACTATTGGTTCGAAAGAAGGGTTAGCGCACCTGATGCTGGCAACCCTCGATCATGGCGATACCGTGCTGGTGCCGAACCCCAGTTATCCCATCCATATTTATGGCGCCGTCATCGCCGGCGCGCAGGTGCGTTCGGTTCCGCTGGTGGAAGGCGTGGATTTCTTCAACGAGCTGGAACGCGCGATCCGTGAAAGCTACCCGAAACCGAAGATGATGATTCTTGGTTTCCCCTCCAACCCGACGGCACAGTGCGTTGAGTTAGAATTCTTCGAAAAAGTGGTTGCGCTGGCCAAACGCTACGACGTGCTGGTGGTCCACGATCTGGCCTATGCCGATATCGTATATGACGGCTGGAAAGCGCCGTCAATTATGCAGGTGCCGGGCGCGCGCGACGTGGCGGTGGAGTTTTTCACCCTGTCGAAAAGTTACAACATGGCGGGCTGGCGCATTGGCTTTATGGTGGGCAACCAGACGTTAGTCAGTGCGCTGTCGCGGATTAAGAGCTACCACGATTACGGAACCTTCACGCCGTTACAGGTGGCGGCGATTGCCGCGCTGGAAGGCGATCAACAGTGCGTGCGTGATATCGCTGAGCAGTATAAACGTCGCCGCGACGTACTGGTGAAAGGCTTGCATGAAGCCGGATGGATGGTCGAAATGCCAAAAGCCTCGATGTATGTCTGGGCAAAAATACCGGAGCAGTACGCGGCAATGGGGTCGCTGGAATTTGCGAAAAAGCTGCTCAACGACGCCAAAGTGTGCGTGTCGCCGGGGATCGGTTTCGGCGACTACGGCGACACCCATGTGCGTTTCGCGCTGATAGAAAACCGGGATCGTATACGTCAGGCGATCAGAGGTATTAAGACCATGTTCCGCGCAGACGGCCTGCTGCCTGCGGGGGCGAAATCGGTAACAGAAGGTACCGAGTAGAAAAGCAAACAGGAGCCATCTGGCTCCTGTTTTTTGCTGCATCTTTTCAATTTAGATCATCAGGGCAAAAGTACCGGCCCAAACGATGACCATAAATGAAATGCCCATAAAGAAATATTTCACGTTTCATCTCTCCGCGTCGCTTTAAGCACGCCTAAATGAACTTAAATTTACCTGTGTATAGAGAGCTGGTGCCCGCCAGAATGAGATTGAGAATGTTCTCCGTCTTTCTTGTGGCATCACCTCAGAATTCTGTGCGTTATCGCTCCAGACGGCGCTAATGTACGCCTAAAAATGAGGCGAGACAAGAGGCATTTTTTTATTTACTTTTAGTAACTTACAACTGTCGTGATTCGGCGACAGTTTAATTTCTGACGGTAATAAATTGCTATTCAGCGACGCTATTGCTGTTCAGAAAAAGTCACATAAAAACCAGGTGGTTAACAGGGATATTGAGGTGAAAAGATAGCGCCGGGCAATAAAAAAGGCCTTGCGGCCTTTTTTAAACATACAACGATGCTTCCCCTAAAGGGCGCGTTTTGAAACGACGATGGATCCAGAGATATTGCTCAGGTGCGCGCATAATCTCTTTCTCAATAATCTTGTTCATATAGGCTGCCGCCTGGTTCTCTTCTTCCGGGTAGCCTTCCATTTCTGGCGTGATATACAGACGATAACCTGAGTTATCACCTTTTCTGATCATGGTGACGGTCAGCATCGCTGCGCCGGAAAGGCGGGATAACACATAGGTGCCGTTAGTCGTTGCGACGTCTTTGACCGCGAAGAAGGGAGCAAATGAACTGCCTTTACGGCCGTAATCCTGATCCGGGGCGAACCATACGGCTTCACCTTTTTTCAGCGCGCCGACGATGCCGCGCAGATTGTTGCGCCCAATCATCGCTTTATTTGAACGCATGCGACCCCGCGTCTGAACCCACTCCATCAGCGAGTTATTGTGCGGGCGGTATGTCGCCATCATCGGCTGGCACAGCCCCATGACCCGACCGCCTAATTCCAGCGACATAAAGTGGACGCCTACGACCATCACACCGCGTTTTTGCGCTTGCGCCTGTGTGAGGTTATCCAGACCGTCCACATCAAACCATTTACGTACCCGCTTATCAGGCCAGAACCACGCCATACCCGTTTCAATAAGTGCCATACCGAGGGAGTGGAAGTTCTCCACTATCATCTTTTCCCTTTCTTCCGGCGTCAGATTGGGGAAGCAAAGCTCAAGATTCTTACGGGCGATGGATTCGCGACGTTTCAGAAAGGGACGGGCAAGTCTGCCGGTTCGCGTACCCAGGAAGCGTAAAACGGGGTAGGGAAGCAGCACCAGTAACCAGAGTACAGTAAGACCAAACCAGGTAAGCCAGTAGCGCGGGTGCAGTAGCGCACGAGAAAATTTGCATTGTGGGAACATAAATACCCTCTGTTGATACGAACAATATGTATCGCAGAAGATTCATTGTCCGCAGCGGTACACTCACGATAGTTAGGCCATCATGTACGACAATGGTTCCTGTAAAGAGTGTAAAGCTTAGTCAGGACAAAACCACGAGGGGCATGAATGCTTGGACAACTAATGTACCACCGGGGGATTAATATCAGCCAGAAATTATTAATTAAGATGCGTAAATATTTTTTGATGGGGGTGGTTTTGTTATTAATTTATTGTTTTTAAATGGTTTTTTATGTGTGTGCACATGTTCGTTTTCCCTGAAAAGCCGCTTCTGGCCGGTAAGCCTGTCAGAGTCTGACGCTTCTGAATGTGATAACAATTGCTTTAAATATTCTCATTGATGGAAGCATTTAATTAAATGAGTTAACAAAGGATATTTTAAATCAAAAAACAGCGATTTTAAGAATAATCTTAACTAAATAAAAACATGTTTTATATCAATTAGATAACAAATTAAGACATTAAATAATCGATGTTCAGATTACCCCATCAAATAAATCTTTTCCACCTTAAAAAAACAATAATAAACATAAAAAATATAAGTCAGGTAATTAATTATACCTATATAAATCATGTGGTTAAAAAGGAAATATCGGTTTTTTCTATGATTTTTATTTTCCTGCATTGATCGCTATGAACGATCATCATTTGAATTTTAATAGTTAGCGCCTATCAAAATTAACTATACGATCGTTGTAATCGATCAATGTTTGTTGCTTGTGATAAACTCGCCACGTTCTGAGAAGTATTGGTTGTTTAACGATTTGGATTTCTTGTCTGGTAAGAAATCGATATTTGCTAGTCGATGCGTTGGGGCGAATGGTGTCTTTTTAATGTTTTGCCACGTATCAATGCGGCGTTTTGAATAATGGTAAAATTATGAATAAAGTGTTTAAAGTCATCTGGAACTCCAGGCTGAATATATTTGTCGTGGCATCTGAATTAGCGCGTGGTTATTGTAAAAGCACGGCCGGGAACACCAGTTTTGGCAGTCTTTTAAAATACCCATTAATGAGTGCGCTGGCTGTTTCGATTTCGTGTATTTTAACGACTGGCACATTCGCCGCCGATTTACAGGTTTATGATTTCTCTCCTCAGGATCCGTTTGAAGAGATTATTTCTGGTTCCACGCATTTGACAGGCGGTTTTTCTGGAATACAGCGAGGAGAAACAGGATATACCTGGACAACGCTTGGTCAGGCCAGAGAGGATGGGTTAATTACCGGCGATTCCGGGCAATGGGTGGATAAAGATATCTTCCGTATGGGCTCGCAGACCAAATCTATAAATTACACCGATCCCGTTACCGGTAGCACGGTAACGATGAAAGTTTATGATAACAATGATATGCAGACCGAAGCGGCCAAAGATTTCCGGGTTGTCGTTTCTCAACCCGTCGGAAAAGATGGTCAGTATGTCGATCGTAATTTGTATCAGGTTGGGGCGGGCGCTTCTCTTGATGTCGATGTCGGTCAGAAAACGGGGAATTGGGTCGGTGCTGCGGATAACCAGTTCAACGTTATCATGAAAAGTTCGGTAAATACGCAAAACTTATCGTCTGCTTATCATGTCACTAATGGCGGCAGCCTTAACTACCAGTCTAAAACAGTCGTTCAACTGGGGAATAGTGATAACAATATAAAAGACGCCAGCAATGCACTGGCATGGATGACGGCGGCTGATTTTGTTGGTGAGTTTGACAGCGTTATTGGTAAGCAGAATATTACCAACATTGATGAATTCAAGGCGTATAACGATGCGTTGATTCAGGCGCTCCAGGATGGGCAAATTCAGCTAACGGAGGCGCAATATGCTGATGAACTGAATAAAGCCAGGGATACCTCACTGCACGGGATCTTCGCTGATACGGGGAGTATTGCGGCTGATGATGCCATCAGAGCCTTTGTTAACAGGGATGCGGTATCCTATATTCATGGCGTGGGCAGCGGCACCAATGTGGTTATCGATAAGGATGCCAACATTCAGTTAGTGGGATCGGATGCCACGGTTGTTAACCTGGAAAATGGCGCCAGACTGACAAACAACGGCACCCTTGGTACCGCAGGTAATACTTATCGCGGCGCTTATATCATTGCTGCGAGAAATACGTCTTTTGTTGATAACAACGGCGTTATTGATGCGGGCACAAATCCCGAAATGGCGGATTTTTTCTCAAGTGGGGCGGCAGGCGTAGCACAAGGTGCGCATACTGCCATTCTGGCTAATGGTTCCTCTGTAATTAATAACAACAGCAGCGGCGTGATAAATGTTGCGGCCAGAGGTAACTATTACGGTAATACCGGCGTGTTGATGAGCGGTAATGCCACGCTTAATAATGATGGTGCTATTAATATTGCAGCGAGTAATGAGGCGAACAGTATATTAGGTAATGGTGCCAACATCGGCGTCGTTACCCAACAAAACACCACCTTTAATAACCGGGGCACATTGTATATTGGTCGCCTGGCGCAGCGTGCACCTGATGATGCAAACACGGATATCGCGATCAAGCAGCAGTCAATTGGGGTTCATCTGTACGGTAATGGTACTTATAACGGTTCCGATACTTCACAGATTATTATTGGCAGTAAAGTCCAGAATGCGACAGCGATTGATGTTGGCGGGAATGCAACTCTCGATCAAAAAGGGAGCATTAATATCAATGGTGCTGTAACCGGGGAGTCCGTTTCTTCGAATATTGGTATTATTGCACGCGCAGGAACCCAGGCCGCTAAAGTCGTTCATGATGGCATCATTAATCTGAACGGCCTGAACAGTACCGGGATACAGGTGCTGGAAAATGGTCAGATAACCAGTTCGGGCACGATTAATATTAATGGTGGACTGGACCCAGTAACCCACTATGCCAACTATGGTATTTACGTCCAGGGTGAAAAGGCACTGGCAATATTGTCTGGCACCGTAAATTTAAGTGGCGATGGCGCTATTGGGGTTCATGCGCGTGATAAAGGTGAAATTGATGTTACCGAGAATGGTACTGTCAATTTCAAAGATGGCGTTAATCAGACGGGCTATTATATTTTTGGCGCGGGTTCTACTATCAAAAACGCGGCCTCCAGCGTTCAGGACGCGTCAACCCAGAATGCCACGCTGTACCGCGTTGACGGAGGCGCCAGTTTCTATGGTTCTGCCGATAGCTCAGCGCAGCTAAACGCTTCTGGTGATGGCGCAACGATTATTCGGACAACCGGTGCTGGTAGTCACTTTGATTCCGGTAAACTTGCTCTTAGCGTCACGGGGACAGGAGCGACGGGCATCCGAATTGAAGGAGGCGCGACGGGCGAAATTACCTCGGATGCGGTTATTGTCAGGGTGGCCGGGAAAGATACCACTGCCGGCATTGTTGATGGTAACTATTACAACCTTGATGGCTCCGTTAATGATGCGCAAAAAGGTGACTCCGTATTAACCAGTTATGCGGTGCTGGAGACAGCAAACACGGCAGACGGCGCATTTGGCTACATCGCCAGAAATGGCGGCCGTCTGATCCATGAAGGCTCGATTGATTTCACGGCTGACAACAGTACCGGGATACTGGTGGATGGCGGGATCCTGGAAAACCATTCTGATGTCACTGTGAATGGCGTGGCGGTTAATATTCAGGGCGCTAACTCAGAGGTGACCAACAGTGGCGTGGTGACCGCAACGGATGGCCAGGCTGCCTATCTGGTTGGGAACAACGCCACGCTGGCGCTGAATGGTAACGGTGAAACCCGGGCGGCGGGCACCGCTCACGGGATCTTACTGGATACTGGCGCGAAAGGCCTGACGGTTGATGGTGCGACTATCACAATGGATAGCGCTGGTAGCGGCAACGCAATTGAAAACAAAGCCGCGATTAGCGGTATTCAGTTGAAAAATACCACGATTAATGTCGGTAATGGCGTGGGTGTTCACACCGGCGCATCGATGGCGCAAACCAACTCCGGCACGATCAATATTAATGGCAGCGGTACAGGGATACTGTTTGAGAACGTGGCTGATGGCTCTGACACCGATCAGACGCTGGATATGTCTGACTCCAGAGATCTGGTGATCAATGTGAACGGTGCCCAGGGGAACGGGATTATTACCCGAGCATCCACTGACCTGAAAACCGGCGCCAGCGTTAACGTCCTGGACAGTGACGGGAAATCAGCGCTGGTTGTCCAGGGGACGACGAAGAATGTAGAGCAATCCGGCAAACTGATCTCGGTGTCTGACAAGGCGGCGGTGGTCGATTTGAATAACGGCGTACTTGAGAGCTTTATCAATAAAGGCGATATCCTGGCGCTGGATGCCAGCCACACTGCGCTGGAAATGAACAGTGGTAACGGGATTACCTTCACCAATGCCAGTGGGGCAAATATTGTCGGTCAGGTGAATCTGCTTAATGGCGACAATACGGTGATCCTTGAATCAGGAAGCACTGCGACTGACATTACCAGCGGCAGCGGCAAAGATAACTTCATTCTGAAGAATATCAGAGAGAATGAAAGCGGCTCATTGTTCACGTCATTAAATGGCGGCAGCGGCGATGATACGTTACAGCTTGAGAATTCGTCATACACTTTAACCCGTGCTGATGCTATTAACGGCATGGAGCATATTGCGCTGGCGAATAATTCTGTTTTTACCCTCGACAACGTTGCACTGGGGCTGGGTGACGACGAACTTGATGGCGCGGGAACCGGATACACCATTGACGGTTCCAGCCAGCTTAGTATTAAGAATACGGCGGATGTGACTTTCAAAAGCCATCTTGCCGGGACGGGAGTTGTTGCCGTTGATACGGCGAATAACCACTTCAACTTTGATGCTAATAATGCCGCAGATGGTTTTGCCGGTACGCTGGCGCTTACTAACAGCCGTTTTGAACTTGACGGTCTGAATAGCCAAGCGCTTAGCAACGCTACGCTGCAAGCTGGAAATGGCAGCATTACCCATGTTGGCAGCGGCGAGCAGAATATCGGCGGTCTGGATTTCAAAGGGGGGACCGTACAGTTTGACGGCGTAACGCCGGGTAACCCAACGGCTTTAGGAACGATTCACGCTGGCGCGATGGATCTCTCTGGTCGCGGTACGGTTCAGGTTGACAGCGGAACGGTCAGTAACGATCGTCCTCAGGCTGATACGCATCGTCCAATACTGGAGCAGGATGACGCGCAGGCATTGATTAAACTGGCGACCTCTGACACCGCCGTTCAGGGGGGCGCCGGTAACCTGGTGCTGAAAGATAAAGACGGTAATGTGATCAGCGATAGCATCACTGCCGATATCGCCCAGAATGGCGCAGTGGTGGCGAAAGGAACGTATGACTATCGTCTGACCGGCGGTGACAGTGATGACGGACTTTATGTCAGCTATGGCCTGACCCAGGTCGATTTGTTGGGTAAAGACGCCGATGCGCTTATCCTTGATGCGAACGGGAAAAGCGGCAACGCGGCTGACCTGAGCGCCAGAGTGACTGGCAGCGGCGATCTGGCGTTTGACAGCCAGAAAGGCCAGACGGTGACGCTGTCGAATATGGACAATGATTACAGCGGCGTCACCGATGTGCGCAGCGGTAATCTGGCGATGCTGAACGATAACGTGCTGGGAAATACCCGCGAGCTGAAACTGGCTGGCGATACCGGGTTTGATATGCGCGGTCATTCACAAACCATCGGCAAGCTCACGGCTGAAAGCGGCTCTCTGACCGATTTGAACGGCGGTCATCTGACGCTGACAAACGGCGGTGAAGCGTCTGGCGTACTGACGGGCGACGGGGAGCTCACCGTTGCAGGCGGAACCCTGAATGTCTCCGGGGCGAATACGGGGCTGAAGGCGACGACCACGATTGCTCAGGGCGCGACGGCGGTGCTGGATAATACGCTGGGGCTGGGTACCGGAGATATTGTTGCTGCCGGGCTGCTTAATCTGAGCAACGCCACGGGCGTGCTGTACAACAGCATCAGCGATGCCGGGAAAGTCGCGCTGGATGCCAGTGATGTGGTGCTTGCTGGCAACAATAGCCATTTTGCCGGGACCTTCGACATCGACAACGACTCCACGCTGACGGCCTCTTCCGCGCAGCAGTTAGGCACCTCCGCGATTCAGAATGCCGGTAAGTTTGTGCTGAACACTCACGAAAGCTGGTCGCTGGAGAACGGTGTTACAGGCAGCGGGAGCGTGGTGAAGAATGGCAGCGGCAACGTCACGCTTAGCGACAGCGCCCAGTGGACCGGCGCGACGGATATCAACGCCGGTGGTCTGACTTTGGGCAGCGCGGATAACGCGTTCACGCTGGCCAGTCATCAGGTCAATATCGGGAAAGACGGGCGCTTATCCGGGTTTGGCGGCGTAGCCGGAAATATGGCTAACCAGGGCACGCTATTGATTGGCGATGACGTCAGCGCGGCTCGCAGAGCGGCTTCTTCACCTGTCAGCTTTACCGTAGGCGGCAATCTGACGAACAGCGGCGATATCTGGACCGGAAGCAAAGGTAAAGATGCCGGTAATCAGCTTGTGGTAAACGGGAACTATCAGGGAGATGGCGGTCATCTTCATCTGAATACCGCGTTGAATGATGATAATTCCGTCACGGATAAACTGATTGTTAAAGGAAACACCTCTGGCACAACCGGCGTCAGCGTGACGAATGCTGGCGGTTCTGGCGCGCAGACGATCAATGGCATTGAAGTGATTCATGTTGATGGTCAGTCCGACGGTGAGTTTACGCAGGACGGCAGGATTGTGGCCGGGGCGTATGATTATTCACTGGCCCGTGGTCAGGGCGACAACAACGGTAACTGGTATTTAACCAGCCATAAGACAGATCCAAATCCGGGGCCGGGCCCGAAACCTGAACCTGATATCCGTCCTGAACCGGGCTCCTGGACAGCTAACCTGGCGGCAGCCAATACGCTGTTTGTCACGCGGCTTCACGATCGTCTTGGCGAAACGCAGTACATTGACGCGCTGACGGGCGAGAAGAAAGTCACCAGCATGTGGATGCGTCAGGCGGGCGGGCATAATGCCTGGCGGGACAGCTCCGGTCAGCTTAAAACCCAGAGTAACCGCTATGTGATGCAGGTAGGGGGTGATGTTGCCCGCTGGAGCGGCGACGGACTGGATCGCTGGCACCTTGGCGTCATGGCTGGATATGGACACAACAGCAGCAACACGCGCTCCTCATCGACAGGGTATCGCTCTGACGGTTCCGTGAACGGCTACAGCGCCGGTGTGTATGCAACGTGGTATGCCAATGATGAAACGCATCAGGGCGCTTATCTGGATTCATGGGCACAGTACAGCTGGTTTAATAACAGCGTCAAAGGCCAGGATATTCAGAGCGAATCGTACAAATCTAAAGGGATCACCGGGTCGCTGGAGCTGGGGTACACCCACAAGCTGGGTGAATTTGCAGGAAGTAAGGGTTCTAAAAATGAATGGTTTATCCAGCCGCAGGCGCAGGCCATTTGGATGGGCGTCGAAGCTGACGATCATCGTGAATCGAATGGCACACGTATCAGCGGTGAAGGGGACGGCAACGTTCAGACCCGACTGGGCGTCCGTACTTTCCTGAAAGGCCACAGCGCGATTGATGAAGGCAAAGCGCGCGAGTTCCAGCCGTTCGTGGAAGTGAACTGGCTCCACAATACGCGCGATTTCGGCACAAAAATGGATGGTGTCAGCATCCGGCAGGAAGGCGCGCGTAATCTGGGTGAAATAAAAACGGGCGTTGAGGGGCAAATTAATCAACAACTCAATGTCTGGGGGAATGTCGGCGTCCAGCTGGGCGATAAAGGATACAATGACACCTCAGCAATGATAGGGATTAAATATAATTTTAAATAGCAGAAAGGGGGCGTCGTGCCCCCTTTTTCTGTCGTGAGTTCTCATCTTTATAACATTAAAAAACAATTTTCTTCAGGAAGAATAGAGTGAGGGATGAATGATTGTAATCTCAGAAAATAGTTTTTTCCATCTTGGGGTTAGCGCATTAGTAGAAAGAATGGCATTGAATACCACCCGTAATTTGATTGTGTTTGATACGGGGCGCGATTGTCTCTATATGCTTGATACTGAAGAGGCAAAGATGCCTTTTTTCCATGAACCGATTTTGATTTTTTCACATTGTCGGCGTATTTATCTCACCGAGAAAAACAGAAAATTCAAAATCGAAACGCTGCTATCAAAAACGAAATCTCATCCCGCTGTCAGACGGAAGCGAGAAGTATTAACCGTAAGTGAGTTACGGGTCATAAAAAAAGTTTGTCAGGGGATCAGTCAACGACGAATTGCAGAACAGTTCAAGGTCAGCGAAAAGACGATCAGTAATCAAAAAATGAACGCCTTGCGAAAGCTGAGCATCAATAAAACAACAAAGTTTTTCGTTGAGTATCTGGCCTGGCTGAGATTGTGGCATGAGTATGTTGAGTATAAAAACAATCAAATGCGAAAACCGGTTAAACTCTCTGTCATCACGCCTGAAACCTTTACAAAAAGGCAGAGTGAGGTTTTAATAGAGGTTTAATCTACGTAAGCCAGGATGACAATGAGTCTTGCTTATATTTAAAGGGACTTTTACAGAACTCAATGAAACAACATGCTGGGGGATTGGTGGGAAACAAGCTAGTTTTTGTGATCGTATTCTTAACCATCACTATAACCGGCATGGTGACTTTTTGGCTGGGTGCGTCCAGCCGGGTAGATAATGACAAAAGAGCATTAATCCAGCGCGTAGATTCGCTACTGTTTGAAGCGAAACAGATATCAGATTCGTTGACCGCCCATTTAACAGAACGCTGCTCAGATGAAACGGTGCGTATGCTGACGAAACAGATACACCGTTATCCGCATATTGGGGGCATTTTCCTGTTGCAGGATTCGCAGGTATATTGCTCATCCGGGATGGCAAGACCTGAACTCAGCAATTTAACCGCAGGGGAGAACGGTAATCGGCTATTTTTAGTTGATGAAACGCCGGCATTTCGCGGGGAGCCTGTATTAGCCTACGTTACTGTGAGAGGAAATAACGCAATAGTGGTGACGATCAGCACCTACTGGTTTAAGTCGCTGCTTGCAGACAGTCGTTTACTTGTTAACGTGAATGGAAATATTCTCTCCGATGATAAGTTAATCAGTACAAACAGTATTGATTTTCAAAACTCCGCCTGGCAACAATCTAATATGTTTGATTATCAGGTAATGGAATACCCGGAACATACGGGCATTGCTTCTGTTCTTAACTTTATTTTTATTCTCTTTTTATCCGCAGCGATTGCCGTCCCTGCCGCTTTTCTGTTTAACTATACGCTACAACGAATCGCGATGTCCCGGTATATACAACTTCGCCGGGGGCTGCGCAAACAGCAGTTCGTTCCTTATTACGAACCCGTCATGAATTGTGCTTCCGGGGCGTTATATGGCGCAGAAGTGGTCATGCGATGGAAGAAGGGGAATGATACATCCGTTATTAATGAAGAGATTATCTCTCTGGCAAATAAAACCGGGATGATATCTCCATTAGTTAACTTTATTTTACGACAGGTGGAAAAAGATATACTCTCTTTACGCCTCAGACTGCCGAGAACATTCTACATTAATTTCCGACTTAGTGAATCGATGATCGCTATGCCAGAACTTATTGATTCGTTTGTTGAGTTTCAAAAACGCTTGCCCAGCGATGTAAAACTGACGCTGGAATTTCCTGAGGTTGTTTATCGTGATACAACGCTTGAGTTTGATTCAGTTCTCAGGAGGTTACGTGTCGAAGGCATTAAAATTAAAATGAGTTCCTTATTTTTAGAGCGTTTAAATGCTGACCGTAATTTATATCTTCCGGTTGATGCTGTCAGAATTGAAAAGTCAATTACCGGATTAATCTCGGACTCCAAAGAACCTGTCGCGAGTGTTGATGATATTATTCGTTCGGCGGTAAATAAAAATTATACGATTATCGCGGATGGTATTGAAAATGATCAGCAGTACCACTATTTATCACTGCGCGGTGTTGTTTTACAACAGGGGAATTACTGGTCAATGCCATTGTCCAGTTTTCATTTAATGCAGTATATTATTCAGAGCGACAAAGTATTACTGTGTTAATTTCTGATAATAATGCGAACTTTATCGATATATCATGCGCATATTACCCGGAGTAATATGCGCATGTATATATCAGGACTTAAGTTGTAGCGCGATCTCAACCACAGACTTACCCTAGTGGCGGGCGATATCCAGTTCACGACTGTCACGAATGATCCACCACGGATTACCGCCATTGCTGAATGTTTTTTTACTCGTCAGCCATCTTTTTCTGCACGTCCAGCCAGGCCACGAGCAGAAAGCCGCCAACAAGACCCAGATGCTCAAAAAATGCGTTGGCGGTGCTGAATCTCTCCATGCCTGCCGGAAGTTCCCAAAAGCGCAGCGCCAGGAACGTCGCGACAAGGGTGAACCCCGCCAGTGCCAGCGAAGCAAGCCAGCGCAGGCAACCCGTCAGGATCATGATCGACGCGCCCAGTTCCAGCGCAATAACCAGCGCGGCAAACAACGGCGCAGGAGACAGGCCGAAATGGTTCATCTCGCCGATAGCGCCCTGAAAATCCAGCAGCTTATTGATCCCGCCCTGCAAGTAGGCCGCGCATAGCCCGAGATATGCCAGCCAACGGCATACCGCCGCCCCGATAAGGGGGCGAACGGCATGCGTCAGACGTTGTGAAAATGTCATGTCAGGTTCCACGGTCAGACAGCCCAGCAGGAGCAGCCAAGCGCGCCAAAGAACCCTTTCAGATCCGATACCGGCAGGCTGGATGTCCATGCGCCAGCATGATCGTGCCCGTGCAGGCCGCAGCCGTGAGAGCAACCGCAGGAGGCCATCGCCATTTGTCGTACGGCAAGCGAGTTTTTCCCCGCGCCTTCTGGCTCTCCCCATGCGGCGTAGCCTTTGAAGGTGCGCGTCGGCGACCAGTCTGGCATCGCGGGTGGGACAGGATTGTCATCCAGGGATTCGAAAGGACCCGCCCCCCAGACGATTTTTCCGCCCACCATCGTTAATTCTGAAGACAGGAAGGAGATCTCATCCTCGGCGCAGGCAAAAAAGTCTTTGTCCGGCACAATGAGGTCAGCGAACTGACCGGCCTGAATACGGCCTTTTTTACCTTCTTCATTGGAGAACCAGGTGACGTTCTCCGTCCACATTCGGAGCGCTGTTTCCCGATCCAGACAGTTACGACGCGGATAAAGCTGCATGCCTCCCACGGTTTTCCCGGTGATCATCCAGGCGAGAGAAACCCACGGGTTATAGGATGCTACGCGGGTGGCATCCGTACCGGCGGACACTTTCACCCCTTTTTCCAGCATACGGGCAATAGGCGGCGTGGCTTCCGCAGCGCCGGCACCGTAACGCTCAACGAAATATTCACCCTGATATGCCATACGGTGCTGAACCGCAATACCGCCGCCTAACGCCGCGATACGATCGATTGAACGCTCAGAAATTGTTTCGGCGTGGTCGAAGAACCAGTTAATCCCTTCAAGCGGGATATCCTGATTGACCTTCTCAAAAACATCGAGGGCGCGAGAAATGGTCTCGTCATAGGTGGCATGCAGACGCCAGGGCCAGCGGTTTTCCGCCAGAATGCGAACAACTTCTTCCAGCTCGCCTTCCATTTCCGGCGGCATATCCGGTCGCGGCTGGCGGAAGTCTTCGAAATCCGCCGCTGAAAATACCAGCATTTCACCGGCGCCGTTATGGCGGAAGTAGTCGTTACCCTGTTTGTAGGTGACGGAGCGGGTCCAGTTGAGGAAATCCTCTTTCTCTTCCTGGGGTTTTTGCGTGAAGAGGTTATAGGCCAGGCGCACGGTCATCAGATTTTCATCTGCAAGTTTCTGAATAACGGCGTAGTCATCGGGGTAATTCTGGAATCCGCCACCGGCGTCGATGACACCGGTTACGCCCAGGCGATTCAGCTCACGCATGAAATGGCGGGTGGAGTTAACCTGGTAGTCAAACGGCAGTTTGGGGCCTTTGGCCAGCGTGGCATAAAGGATGCCTGCGTTGGGGCGCGCCAGTAATAATCCGGTAGGATTGCCTTTCGCATCGCGGGTTATCTCGCCTCCGGGTGGTTCCGGCGTCTCTTTTGTATACCCGACAGCACGCAAAGCCGCGGCGTTCAGGAGCGCGCGGTCATAGAGATGCAGCAGAAACACCGGGGTGTCCGGCGCAATGGCGTTGATCTCTTCGATGGTTGGCAGACGCTTTTCCACAAACTGATGTTCAGTAAAACCGCCAACCACGCGAACCCACTGCGGTGCCGGGGTGATGGCTACCTGCCGACGCAACATATCCATCGCGTCAGCCAGCGAACGTACGCCATCCCAGCGAAGCTCCATATTGTAATTAAGCCCGCCGCGTACTACGTGCGTGTGGTTATCAATCAGCCCGGGTAATACCCGTTTGCCTTTCAGGTCGACGACTTTGGTTGCCGGACCTGCGAAGGCCATAATTTCAGCGTCGCCGCCAACCGCGAGAAACTTCCCGTCTTTGACTGCGACGGCGCTGGCGGTTGGGTTGCTTTTATCGAGAGTGGTAAACAGACCATGATGCAGAATAACGTCTGCGACAACATGTTGTGTCATGAGCGTTTCTCCTCTGAGGAATGACTGTCTTCAGCTGCCTGGCGGCCGGGGAGCTGCCCGAAGATATGGCTGATGGCATGCGTTTTGGTACAGGCCGAAGAAAAGGCTGTGCCGGACAGAAGTTGTTTGCCTACCGGAATAACTTGTTCGCCGACCAGCATTCCCAGCAAGCCAAGGAGGGCTATCAGCGGTGGGGCGGGGGAGCGGACATTCAGCAAACTGTAAATAATGCCGACAAGAAGTCCGGCACCCAGAGAAAGGATATACATTTTCATGCGGACCTCATCAGGACAGGCGCAATGCGTGGTGCATTACGCCTGCCGTAAATCAGTTGGAGGTGTTATTTAGCCGGGTTTGGGCCGATACGTTCGCCGTGTTGTACGCGCTCAGGCGCTTTATGAACCATAGTATAGGCATAATCGACGCCCATGCCGTAGGCGCCGGAGTGTTCACGCACGATATCCATAATGCCGTTGTAGGTCTCTTTACGGGCCCAGTCGCGCTGCCACTCAAGAATGACCTGCTGCCATGTTACCGGTACGATGCCTGCCTGAACCATACGATCGATAGCGTATTTGTGCGCATCAACGGAGGTGCCGCCGGAAGCATCAACCACCATATAGATTTGATAATCCGCGTCTTTGACTGCACACAGGGCAAACGTGGTGTTACAGACTTCCGTCCACAGACCGGAAACAATCACTTTCTTACGACCATTCGCCGCCAGCGCATCACGCACGTTCTGATCGTCCCATGAGTTCATTGAAGTACGTTCCAGGATGTTGTTTTCCGGGAAAACGGCCAGGAGTTCGGGATAGGTGTTACCGGAAAAACTTTCGGTTTCTACGGTCGTGATGGTGGTGGGGATATTAAACAGTTTTGCCGCTTTGGCCAGGCCAACAACGTTGTTTTTCAGTACCTGACGGTCAATAGATTGTACCCCGAAGGCCATCTGGGGTTGCTGGTCGATAAAAATCAGTTGACTGTTCTGCGGGGTGAGGACATCAAGGTAATGAGACATATCACTTTCTCCTGAACTAATATAGTGTAAGCACAACATGATTAGAAATGCGCATTCCCGAAGAGAATAATGCCGTGTTATTCCTTCCTGACGTTCAACATTTTCCCGTCGCACTTATTTCATGTTACGGTATACGTGCTGTCAGCAATGTTCGTTCCTTATCCGCGTACTCTTCCTTTTTATTTGTTATCCATCCGTCATCTGATTAATGACAGGGGAATATCTTTACCATCATTTTGATCTGTCGGTCAGAATGTGATGACAGACTCAGTTTAGAAGTTTTATGGCTAACATCAATGTTCAAAAACATTACTCACTGTCTTTTAAAATGTGACAATCATATTTTTCTCATGTCTTGTTTAAGAATTTTATACAACATGTTTAAGAGAACTTTTGGAAACTTATTATTTATTAAATATTGTTCCTTGTCATGACTCATGGGGTTTACGATTTCACCATCGGTAAACTATTATAGGGACTGTATTCATAACAGGACAATCATACGTCCCGTATCTGGTGACAGTAATGCATTTAGAAGATATTCGAATTTTTGTAACCATCGTAAATATGGGAAGTTTTACAGCAGCAGCCGAACACCTGAGTCTATCCAAACAATTTGTCAGCAGAAGAATGGCCGCGCTGGAGAAAAAAGTTTCAGCCCGATTACTGGTGCGAAATACCCGAAAGTTGTCCGTTACGGATACCGGCCAGGCTTTTTTTCATCATGCCCGGCGCATTCTGGAAGAGGTTCATGAAGCCGAGCAGGTTATCTCCGCCCGGCAGCAAAAACTGGCCGGGTCATTCAGGATTAGCCTGCCGATGACATACGGCATCAGGCGACTTGCCCCCCTGATTGTTGAATTTCAGGCGGCGCATCCAGAACTTACCGTTCATATTGATATGAATGACAGATATGTTGATGTGGTGGGCGAAGGCTACGATATGGTTTTGCGCATCGGGAACCTGATGGACTCTACCTTAATTGCTCGCTGTCTGGGTAAATTACCGATGGTGATTTGCGCCAGCCCGGATTATCTCCGTTTGCACGGTACGCCTCTGGCGCCTTCTGAACTGGCGCAGCATAGCTGCCTTTTGTATGGTCGGGAGGGGCAATTCGGCTGGAAATTGACGGAGGAAAATTCACCGAATACGTATGCCGTCAGAGGCAATCTGAGCAGTAATAACGGGGACGTGATCCGCGAGGCCGCAGAAGCGGGGGCCGGTATTGCGCTTTTGCCGCTTTTTATCGTTGAAGACTCGCTGCAACAAGGCGCTTTAGTGCAGATATTGTCTGATTACTCGCCGCCTCCGCTGACGATCAGCGCGCTGTATCCAAAACATCGCCAGCGCAGCGCAGTGACCCGGATCTTATTGCCATTTCTGGCCGAAAGAATTGCCGGCATCGTCGACCCGATTAAAAAAACATGAGTGATGTAGGGGCTGATGTTGTCAACTAAATCAGGATAGTGAATATGTTATTTGAGTATTGATGGGCTCAGGCAGTGACATAAAATGGCCGTGTCAAGCCGACGCTGATAACTATCATATGATCATCAAAGTGATGTAATCCCTGGTATTCCAGAAGGGATAAGATGTTCGTTGCTCTTTAAAATTATGCTTGCCTGATGTTCGGTTGAAATTAAACGCGTTCTCTTTTTTCTGTCATATCGCGTCTGACTTGTCCTGGCGTTTTCCCAAAGTATTGATGGAATCGTCTTGAAAAGGCTTGCTGACTGGAAAAACCTACGATAAAGGACACATCCATTATCGGTGTTCTGGTTGTCGATAAAAGTTCAAAGGCCTTATTTAATTTTAACTCTGTCACATACTGACCAAGGGTTACGCCGGTATGCGACTTGAATATTCTCTGGAGGTGCCAGGGAGAATATCCAGATCTCGCGGCTATGTCAGTAATTCGTAATGGTTTGTCTGTATTGTTGTGGAGCCATTCAAGTAGAACGTCGAGCACACTTTTGTACATGATAATACATCTGCCATTTTCGGTTATTGATTATGTATCAACGTATCATAATCATAATGCTTATATCGAACTTTATTGTGCAGTTTTTTTGATGATAACCAGCAATAAAATTATGCAGCATCGGCAACCTTGTTGTGTATGTTGGTAGTGTCTTATGAGCGCTTTTATTTTGAGGATTGAATATGAAAAGAATTGGCATCAATGGTTTCGGTCGTATTGGCAGACTGGTATTACGCCGGATTCTGGAAACCGAACTGAATGTGGAAATTGTCGCTATAAACGATCTTACCTCGCCGGATGTTTTGGCTTATTTGCTGAAATATGATTCAAACTATGGTCCCTTTAACGGCACGGTTTCCCATGCTGACGGTTCAATTATCGTCAATGGTAAAGTCATCAAAGTATTTGCTGAGAAAAATGCGGGTGATATCCCCTGGGGTAGCCTGGGTATTGATGTTGTTGTGGAATGTACCGGTTTTTATACTTCAGCAGAAAAAGCGAATGCCCATATTGAAGCCGGAGCGAAAAAAGTGCTTATCTCCGCGCCTGCTGGCGATATGAAGACCATCGTTTATCATGTGAATGATGAAACGCTCACTTCTGCTGATAACATTATTTCCGTTGCGTCCTGTACGACAAACTGTCTGGCGCCGGTGGCAAAAGCCCTGAATGACGCCTTTGGTATTAACGTCGGCACGATGACGACGGTACATGCTTATACCGGCACCCAGGCTCTGGTGGATGGTCCCCGAGGTAAAGACTTCAGGGCTTCTCGTGCTGCGGCGGAAAATATTATCCCGCATACGACAGGGGCGGCCAAAGCGATTGGTCTTGTTATTCCTGAACTTAACGGGAAACTGAAAGGTCATGCCCAGCGTATTCCGGTAAAAACGGGTTCAGTGACGGAGTTAGTGACCGTCCTGAATAAGACCGTCACCGTTGAAGAGGTCAATAACGCGCTGAGAAATGCAACAGTTGATAATGAGTCATTTGGCTATACGGATGAGCCAATTGTATCGTCTGATATTATTGGCATCCATTTTGGTTCCGTTTTTGATGCGACCCAAACGGAAGTAACAGAATTTGATGGCGTACAACTGGTCAAGACGGTCGCCTGGTATGATAATGAATACGGGTTTGTGACCCAGTTGGTCAGAGTATTGAAGAAGTATATTTCCCTCTGATTTTTGTTGAAAAGAAACCCCTGCACAAAAATGCGGGGGTTTTTAAATGATGATATAAATTTAGGTTATGTCAGATTTTTATTGTTGATGTGCGCTGTCGTTCAGGTAATGAAAACGGCAAACATGGCTTCGTACTGCGTAAGAAAAGGAACCGGGCAGGAAAGGAATAGCAGGCATGATAAGCGTGACATATTTTATACCGCTGAGTGGAAGTAATCCGTTTGCTTCAGTAGACTTTTCCTACAGGGTTTGAATAGCGAAACGCGGCAGGTGACGTCATCACCATGTATCGGCCTGCCTGAGGCTGTGGTTTGCAGGGACAATTGTTCAGGATAATGTGACTTTCCGTCAGTCAGGCATTATCTGTTGAGGAGTTATCTGAAAATGAAAGCTGCGGCTGACAATATTCTGTTTCCTGCTCTTGAGCAGACGTTCATGGCGGTTGTCCTCGTCGACGAGTGTAACCGGGTTCTGTTCTTTAACGAAGCCGCAGAGAAATTGTGGGGCTATTCCAGGGATGAAGTGCTTGGCCGGGATATGAATATATTAATTCCCGGGCCTCTGAAGCATGTTCATGGGGATTATGTCCACCATCACCGCGACGGGGGAAATTCCCGGGTTGTCGGGATGAATCGTGAACTTCAACTGGAACGAAAAGACGGCACGCAGGTCTGGACCAGCTTTTCGCTCTCCAAAATAGATGTGGATGGCCGCATCCACTACATGGCCGCCGCCCGGGACGTCAGCAAAGAGGTGGCCAGACGCGAGCAAAACCGTCTGTTGTTACTTGCCGTCAATAACACGGACAGAGCCGTGGTTGTTCTGGATGAACAACGTCGTATTGTCCAGACCAACCGTGCATTCACCAGCATGTTTGGATATGGCGCAGACGAAGCCATGAACCAGGTGTTCCCTGATTTCCTGCTGTCTTCAGGAAACAGCGATGACGCGCTAAAGCGTGTGGAAGAACATCTGCGGGGAAGTCGCTGGTTTCAGGAAGAACTCCTCACCGCGACCAGAAACGGCAGGGAAGTCTGGAGCCGGGTTTCGGTAAACCCTGTCCTCAATGAGCGTGACCACCGCCAGACCCGTAACCTTGTCGTAACCTTCGTTGATATTACGGAAGAACGTAATATTCGTAATCTGGAACGGGATGTACTGGCCGCGCTGACCAGCCGGATGACTTTCCAGGAAACGGGTGATTACATCTGCCAGCGAATTGGAAATATTGCGCCAGGCGTACTGGTCTCGGTATGCCGGATCGTCGATAACCGGATGCGCCCGTGGGCAGCTCCCGGTTTTCCAAAAGAATATGGTGAATACTGGGATGGCGTGGCCGTCGGTGAAGGCGTGGCAAGCTGCGGTACTTGTGCTGCGCGTGGCGAGCCCGTCATGGTTCAGGATATCAGCACCGATCCTCTATGGGCTCCCTATAAACATCAGATGTTGCCTCATGGTTTTCGGGCATGCTGGACATACCCTGTAAAACGTCGAGATGGTTCCGTGGCAGGGACGTTTGCTTTTTATTTCAGGACACAGAATGAGCCGGATACATTTCTGGTTCGCATTGCCGATGCCAGCGTTCATCTTTGCGCTCTGGCGATTGAGCGGGAGGAAGGTCGCCAGCAAATCGACCGGCTGGTTCGGTTCGATGCCCTTACGGGGCTGCCCAATCGTCAGTATCTCTATCACCATCTGGATAAACTGCTGTCGGGTAATGAACCGGAACTCGCCGTGTTTTTCCTCGATATTAACCGTTTTCGTAAGGTGAATGAGTCACTGGGGTATTCCGCTGGCGACCAGGTGATTATCACGCTGGCTAACCGCTTGCAGGAGAGGTTCGGGCCGCATCACTTTATCAGCCGGGTGGGTGGCGCGCAGTTTGTTGTGGTGGCGAGCGCCTGTCGTGTTGATGAGGCCTCACACCTGGCTGAGCTTATGCAGCATATCGTTGGCGCTGAAATGAGCGCCGCCGGGCAGACCTTCGAGCTTAAAGCCTGTATTGGGATCAGCCATTCCATTGGCGGCGACAGGGAAACGCTGCTGGCCCACGCCGAGAGCGCGATGGAGCGGGTACGTGAAAGCGGTGGAAGCTATCAGTTTTTTAACCCGGAACTGAATCAGGCCGTCATGCAACGTCTGAAACTGGGCATGGCGCTGCGAAATGCGATTACGGAGGGGCATTTGCGGCTGGAATATCAGCCTCAGATCAGGGCTGCGGACGGGCAGGTATACGGTTTTGAAGCGCTGACCCGATGGCACGATCCGCACGCCGGCGACATCTCTCCAGGGACGTTTATTCCTCTGGCTGAAGAGACGGGAGAGATAGAGCATATCGGCCTTTGGGCGCTGCGTGAAGTTTGCCGACAGCTTTTTGAATGGCGGAAAAAGGGCACGAATGTGTCGGCGGTATCTGTAAACCTGTCTGCTCATAACTTCCGTAAGCCTGATTTACCCCGTTATATCGCCGACCTGCTGAATGAATATCAGCTGCCCGGCAATATCCTGACCATTGAAATTACGGAAAGCGCCATGATGGAACTGACGGACGAGATGCTTGCGCGGGTCAGGGAGATTCGTGCGATGGGCGCGGGGGTCTCAATGGATGATTTCGGCACCGGCTTTTCCAGTCTGGCCAGCCTGGCGTATCTGCCGGTGACGGAGGTCAAAATTGATAAAAGCTTCATTGACCGGTTCGCCCGCGATCGTCGCGTCAATGCGCTGGTCGAAGCGGTTGTCAGTATTGGGCATAACCTCGACCTGACGGTTGTGGCGGAAGGTGTGGAAAATACCCATCAGCATCAGCAACTGAGAAAAATGGGCTGTTCCGTACTTCAGGGATTTCTTTTTTCCCGACCATTGTCGGCGAATACGTTACCGGTATGGCTAGAGGCTTACCGTTCACCCTTGCAGGATGCACAATCATGAAGAAAAAACTGTTACAGATGCTGAATTTGCGTCTGCTTATTATTGCTTTTGCGTTTCTGATGACCCTCCTTACTCTTTTCAATAGTTTCTATTCAGCCTGGCGTGTCCAGAAGCAGGTACTTATTGAGAATGAACTCAGTGAAAACCAGGCATATGCGGAGAGGATTGCTTCCACTATTGATTTGTATCTGGCGGTTTTCATGGAGCGTCTGGAATACAGTGCGAGCGTCATCGGTCAGCATTTCGATGATGAGAGCATTATCTCTGGTGAAATGATGAGGATGCAGCGGCGAGATTTTGGTTTTGATTCCGTTACGCTGGTGGATGAAAAAGGCAAAATTATTGGCGTGCTGCCTGAATCCCTGAACCTGAAGGGGAAAATGCTGACCACGCCAGGCGGCGTCGAGGCTCTCAAAGAAATGCAGCCGACGGTCAGCAGCGCCTACAATTCTCTGTCCGGTAATCTGGTGGTGTATATTTCACATCCCGTCAGGAATGCGCAGGGGAAATACCTCGGTTTTATTGGCGGCGCGATTTATCTGCAAAGAAGCAACGTTCTTTCTGCGCTCATTTCTAATCATTTCCGCAATGATGACAGCTATATTTATGTCGTTGATAAAAATGACCAGCTCTTATATCACCCCGATCCGGCCCGCAGAGGGGAAAAAGAGGAAGGCAATGCCGCAGTGAAAGCCGTGGAGCAAGGGCTGAGCGGCGCGATGGAGGTGACAAACTCCCGTGGCGTGGAAATGCTGGCGGGGTATGCCAGTATAAATACTTCGGGCTGGGGCGTTGTGGCGCAAAAACCAAAAGATAAAACCCTTACTGCGCTTGATGGGCTCATGTGGCAAATGATACGCGGCGTTGTACCGCTGGGTATTGTGGGGTTGTTTATTCTCTGGTGGCTGGGGAATGAAATCGTCAGACCATTGCGTCAACTGGCGGATCACGCCATTTCGATGGACAGCGATGAGTCCGCAGAAAAAGTACGAAACGTTCGATCGTGGTATATCGAAGCCTCCCGACTCAGGCGCGCGTTGCTTCAGGGAATGGAATTAATCCGGGAGAAAATGAAATGGCTGAACGATCAGGCCAGCACTGACCCGCTTACCGGCCTGGTCAACCGACGGGCGGCAGAGAAACTGCTGGCTGAATACGAACATCAGCAGCGACAGTTTGCGGTGATTTCTCTGGATATCGATCGCTTCAAAGCCGTCAACGACACGTTTGGTCATGACATTGGCGATGTTACGTTAAAAGCGCTGGCGCAGCTGCTGAAGCGAAGCTGTCGTAAAAATGATACTGCCTGCCGTATGGGAGGAGAGGAGTTTATGATGTTTTTCCCGGAGACGTCAGTAGAGGCTGCGGCGGATATTGCGGAGCGGCTGAGAAAAGAGGTCGCCGCCGCAAAGATAGAGACGGTAGGGCATATCACCATTTCTCTTGGCGTGACGGTGTGGCCGTCGGGCGTTGACTCTGTCTCTCAGGCGCTGAAACGGGCTGATGAATTGATGTACCAGGCGAAACAGGCGGGCAGAAACCAGGTGGTCGCAGGATAAAAAAGCAGGCGAATACCTTATTCGTATTCGCCTGTTATTGAATTATTTGCCCGTGTATTCAAAGACGATAATAGAACCCGGGTTACTCAGATTATGCGTTGGATGGTTGGATTCATCCATCACATTACCAAAGTTATCCGTCGCCACGTAGATTTTACGGGTGTCCGGGCTCACCAGCACCATGCGGTAACGGTTTGCCGTGTGGAAATATTTCGCGACGTCACCCTGAACATCTTTCTTATCGGCATTCAGCAGAACACGGTACAGCGCGCCATTTTTCATGGAGCTGATAATCACCGAGTTTCGCCAGCCTTTAATTACGCCGTTTTCCGGGTAGTATGCCACGCTGGATGGCGCAATTGTCGGCCAGCAGATATATGAAGAATCCGGGCCGCAGCTGGCGTCGTTATAGGTAAAGCCTTCTTTGACCGTAAAGAACGTTTTAATCGGCGCTTTAAAGTCTGCGGCTTTCCACTCTGTTTCTTTCTGGACAGGAACGCCTGCCGGAATATGGTTAGGGTCCCAGGTCAGAGACGGGCAATTCGCCGCTTCAGAGTAGTTGGCATAAACGTAAGCCTGATCGTCCTGGAAACCGGCAACGTGTGGCCAGCCATAGTTGCCGCCGGGTTCGAGGATATTCAGCTCGTCATCGGAGGATGGCCCTTGTTCGGATGCGTAAAGGGTATCGCCAATAAATACCAGTCCCTGAGGGTTACGGTGTCCGTAAGTAAACAGGTGGCTTTTGATCCCTTTAATAACGGGGTTATCATCTGGAATAGAGCCATCGGTATTCAGACGCAGCACTTTACCGGCATAGGCGGCATAGTCTTTATTCTTCAGTTCATCCTCAGTGGGAATACGCTGAGCTTCGATAGGTTTACAGAAATTCGCGCCCTGGTTATGCCCTTGTTCACCGATGGTATAATACAACTTCCCGTCCGGGCCAAAGCGCAGGCGTCCACCGTTATGGTCATTGCCCGCCGGGAATCCAGCCAGGATCTCTTTTTCATTACCCAGCGTCTGGGTTTTTTCGTCATATTCCAGGCGAACGATTTTGGCGTGTTCCTTGTCGCCGTTCATATAGGTATAGGCCGTATAAACATAATTATCGCCACCCGGTTTCATGAAGCTCGGTGACAACGCCAGGCCCAGAACGCCTTCATGCTGCGGCCCGGTATGAACCCCGCTCAGCGTAATGGCGACTTTTTTCTCACCGGTTTTCGGGTTGATACGATCGATAGAAGCGGCTTTACGTTCGGTTACCCATAAATAATCATCCGGCCCCCACACCATATCCCACGGGGCATCAAGCCCGCTAATGAGGACATGCGCGGAAAAAGGTTCTGAGGCTTGTATCTCGGTTTGTTTTGAATTCGCGGCCTGTGATGAGGTTGCGGCATAACTAACGCCAGACATGGCAAGGGCTAACGTAACAGCCTGACTGATGCGCTTTATTTTATTATTCATCATTGTGTTCCTGTATATGATAAATAGTTTCGACGAATGTCGAAATTTTCGAAGATGTAACAACTATTGTCCTTGAAAGGTAATTTGTCAAGTTGCGCCAGAAGCCGATAATTTATTAAAAATGAATCTGTTGCGATAAGGTGGAATAAGTCTATTTGGGTGTATTGGCATTGGAGTGTTGTTTAACGTGTTGTTTGTACTGAATGTTTTCTCTGGCAGTTGTTAGAGGTTCATTTGTTGGCTTCTCACAATATCGCGATATGAATTTATTGTCTCATTTTTTGAAATTCACTGTCCGACATGTGTTGTTAATGTTGATTTTCACCCACTGGATTATGTGGTTGTGTTCTATAATGAGAGTGATGTCCATGAATAATCTCTATTTTTCAGTGATAACACTTTATTTAAGGATTATCAGGCACATTTCTACCGGAGATGGTATTGTCTGAACGCGGATTTTAATTCTTGTTATTTATTTTTATAAAAGGTAATGTCATGAGATAAGGGACTGTATCTAAATATTCCCCATAAATCTTATTTTCCTGTTTTGTATTTTGATTACGATATCGTTGATACCTGTGACAAGTAAATGATTACCGGTCATCTTAAGCTGGAGGGCATATTTATATGGCAGAACAACATTCATCAGCATGGTCACCTTTACGTAACCGTGTTTTTTTCATGTTATGGATAGCCACACTCTTTTCCAATATCGGGACCTGGATGAATGATGTTGGCGCCGGTTGGTTGATGACCAATTTAAGTCCGGACCCTGTCATGATTGCCGCTATTCAGGCAATGACCACGCTGCCCGTATTCTTGCTGGCGTTACCTGCGGGGGCCATTGCGGATATTTTCGACAAGAGAAAGTTACTTATTCTTGTTAATATTATGATGCTGTGTGCCGCATCTCTGCTCGCAATTATCGTCTATTTTAATGTTGTCAGTATCGGATGGTTATTATTCATCACGTTTATTCTCGGGTCCGGCGCCGCGTTTTTAGGCCCGGCATGGCAGGCCATTGTACCTGCTATTGTTGAACCTCATGAATTAAAATCCGGGATTGCGTTAAACAGTATGGGGATTAACATCAGCCGGGCGATCGGGCCCGCGCTGGCCGGTATTTTGATTTCACAGGTCGGTCTTTATCTTCCTTTTCTTCTGAATGCGTTGAGTTTTATTGCGATTATTGCTGCGGTATGGTGGTGGAAAGGAGAAGAAAAAACGAACGGGAGTCTTCCGGCTGAATCTGTTGTTGCCGCAATGGTTTCAGGTTTGCGTTATGCCCGTTACAGCCCGGAATTAATGAGAACAATAATAAAGGCTGCCAGCTTCTTTGTTTTTGCCAGCGCGTATTGGGCGATGCTTCCGCTGGTGGTGAGACTCTCACTTCAGGGAGATGCAACTTTATATGGCGTGTTAACAACCAGTATCGGGATCGGCGCTGTCTGTGGCGCATTCAGTTTGCCCGCGCTGCGTAAGCGGCTCAGTGCCGGCGCTCTTATTACCTCAGGAACATTCGGTACTGCTGCCGTATTACTGATATTCGCCGGAGCAGCATCTCAATATGCCGCCATTTTCGCCAGTATTGTGGCTGGTTTCAGCTGGATTATTACCTTGTCAACGCTCATGATATCAGCCCAGACAGCGCTCCCGGACTGGGTTCGCGCAAGAGGGCTGGCCTTGTACCTGACCGTATTTTCCGGGTCAATGGCATTCGGTTCTCTGGTCTGGGGACAAATTGCCTCGCATACGTCAGTAACCACAGCATTACTTTCTGCCGCAATCGGTATTGTCGTTGTCTGGTTATGCGTATTAAAGGTAAAAATTGACCATGACAATATTAACTTGCAGCATTCAGACCACTTTAGCCTTGCTGAGGATGGTCTTAATGATATTACCGGCCATACCGGCCCGATGCTGGTGTCTGTTTATTATCATGTCGATGCTGAAAAGAATGGCCAATTTATCAGTTTGATGAAAAAGTTAAAAAATATCCGGTTAAGGGATGGCGGTTACGCCTGGGGACTGTTTGTGGTTCCTGAGAAATCCAATGAATTTATTGAAACATTCATGGTGTCGTCATTGGCTGAACATCTGCGTCAGCACGACAGAGCGACTGTCGATGACAGACAAATACAGCAACAGCTGGATGACATCATTCTGGATAAAAAAGCAACACACTATTTTTCTGCGAGTGTAGCGGAATCCTTTGTCATACAAGAGGAATAAAAATAAGCGTTCAGCTTATACCGTCTGGTGAATAATAGAACGTTGTGGGGCGGCAGGACTGAATCAGGCATCATCCTGTCTGCCCCGTGGCAATGTAGAAGTGCAAAATCACAAGACGATGGCTGATTGTGGTGGTTTTACTGAACCCGGCAGATGTCAGGAGAGGTATGTATGGTGTCCCCTGCAGGAATCGAACCTGCAACTAGCCCTTAGGAGGGGCTCGTTATATCCATTTAACTAAGGAGACGAGGCGGCACGAGTATAGCGTTTTTTACCTTGCACAGTAAGTATATCGCCGCCTGACTGCTCAAACAGTCGCCATTCAGGACTGTTTTTTCTGCTTTTCCGCCTTCTTTCCGGCACGCAGCCTGGCCTCTTCTTTGCGTCTGGCGCTCATATCATTACGGATCTGCGCATGGCTCATAAGCGCGAAGATGAATGTACCGCCGCAGATATTCCCCGCCAGCGTGGGCAAAGCAAAGGGCCAGAAAAAGTCGCTCCAGTGCAGCGTGCCGTTAAACACCAGATAGAGGATTTCAACCGAACCCACGACGATATGGGTCGTGTCAGCGAGGGCGATAAGCCAGGTCATCAGAATGATCACCACGATTTTTGCGGCGCCGGCAGCGGGAAACATCCATACCATTGTGGCAATGATCCAGCCGGAGATAATGGCATTGGCAAACATCTCGCCAGGGCTGTTTTTCATCACATCCATGCCGATTTTGACAAACGCATCACGCGTTTCTTCGTCAAATATAGGCATATATTCAAAAGCCCATGCGGCGATGCCAGTACCGACTACGTTGCCCAGTAACACCACGCTCCAGAGCCGCATCAGCAGACCCGCGTTGCCCATCGTCGGGTTTTGCATCACCGGCAGAACGGCGGTGACGGTATTTTCAGTAAACAACTGCTGGCGCGCCATGATGACGATGATAAAACCAAAGGTATAACCCAGATTCTCAAGTAAAAAACTGCCGGGGACGCCGTCCAGCTGTACGTGAAAAATACCTTTCGCCAGTAGCGAGGCGCCCATTGAGAGCCCTGCGGCAATGGCTGACCACAGCAGCGCCATAGCGTCACGCTCCAGCTCTTTTTCGCCGTCCTGGCGGATATGTTCGTGAATCGCCATCGCGCGTGAGGGGAGGCGATCCTCGTCGACCTCTATCTTTTTCCCGCGTTGTTTTTCTTCGCTTTCGACTTCGAGTTCGTCACTGTGTTGATCAATTTTCTCTTCGCTGAATTTATCCATTGTGAGACCTCGTGATGAACACATTTGTCTAAAGCGTAGTGGCTTTTATCCGACTGAAGGCAGGGCAAACTCTGAAATCGCAAAAAAGGCGACGCGCGTTTTTACCCGCCCGGTTAGAATGAAACCCGCCATGAGCCAGAGTTACAGGCTATGATCAAATCAACAAGAATCAGTATATAGACATCATTTGACGTGCTGTTACAATCGCTCACACCTAAACAGGCGGATACGGTCTCGTTCCGTCATGGATGGCAATCAGCGATAGCCATAATCAACAGGGAGACATTTATGAAGCTTCGCCTGTCGGCGCTTGCGCTGGGGAGCACACTGCTGGTGGGATGTGCAAGCTCCGGTACAGAACAGCAGGGGCGTTCAGATCCGCTCGAAGGATTTAACCGCACCATGTACAACTTCAACTTTAACGTGTTGGACCCGTATGTCGTTCGACCGGTCGCTGTCGCCTGGCGTGATTATGTTCCGCAGCCTGCCAGAAATGGTTTGAGTAATTTTACCAGCAACCTCGAAGAGCCTGCGATTATGGTGAACTATTTCCTGCAGGGCGATCCCTATCAGGGCATGGTGCACTTCACCCGCTTCTTCCTGAATAGTATTTTGGGAATGGGGGGCTTTATTGATGTTGCGGGGATGGCGAATCCAAAACTACAGCGTGTTGAACCGCACCGTTTCGGCAGTACGTTAGGCCATTACGGTGTGGGGTATGGCCCCTACGTGCAACTTCCGTTCTATGGCAGCTTCACGCTGCGTGAAGATGGCGGTGATATGGCCGATACCCTTTATCCGGTACTTTCCTGGCTCACCTGGCCGATGTCTATTGGTAAATGGACCATTGAAGGAATTGAAACCCGCGCGCAACTGCTGGATTCCGATGGTCTGCTGCGTCAGTCTTCCGACCCGTATATTCTGGTGCGTGAAGCATACTTCCAGCGTCATGACTTCATCGCTAACGGCGGGAAGCTTAAACCGCAGGAAAACCCGAATGCCCAGGCGATTCAGGACGATCTTAAAGAGATTGATTCTGAATAACCACACGAGGCCAATAAAAAAGGTGAGTCAAAAGACTCACCTTTTTTTACGTCTGATGAAAATCAGAACGCGTAGTTAAAGTTCGTACCGAACAGCCAGGCTTTACCGTCAGACTTGAAGGAGTAAGCTGCCGGGCCTTCCCCTTCGGTGAATTTCACGTTCTGACCGTGCATATAGGATGCGCCAACGTCGATAGAAGCATCTTCATTGAAGGCGTAAGTTGCACCCGCGCTCAGCCACAGACGGTCCTGATCGGGAATAGAAATGGAGCGTTTGTTTGCCGGAACCGGGCTATCGTCATACGCGATACCGGTACGGAAAGTCCAGTTCTTATCGTAGTAGTAGGTCGTACCCAACGCGATACGGTACGCATCCTTAAAGCTTTCATCTTTATAGAAGAGCGTCTGGCCATCGTCGCCTTTGGCTTTTAACTCCTGGAACTGGCTCCAGCTGGTATAAGTCAGGCTATAGTGGATAGCCCATTGCGGCGCGACGCGGTTATAACCGGAGATTTCCCACATTTCAGGCAGGTTCAGGGTTAAGGAACCATTCTGTGTTGCGCCGCCAGTGCCGTATGGCAGGCTTGAAAGCCCCATACTGGCGAAAATATTGTTCAGATTTGGGTTAATGGAGCTTTTGTAATCGCCTTCGAAGTCGATTTTCACTTCAGAGCGGTAGGTCAGGCCCCAACGGTTATCTTTGTCGAGTTCATACAGGATGCCTGCGTTCCAGCCGAATCCCCACTCATCACCCTTCAGGTGAGCGATCTGGGAGTCAGGGGAGTTAATGCCATCCGTCCACTGAGAGGGTACGCCTTGTCCAACCAGCTGTTGTGAAAGCACCGGACCGAGGGAACCCGCATAGCGCTCAATTTTAGCCTTCGCGTAAACCGCATCAAAACCAACCCCGAAGCTCCAGCTATTATTCAGGCGATAGGCGCCGCTGAGGTTCAGGTTCACCGTTTGCAGGTCTGTTTTACCGCCATAGATACCGGCTGAATAATCTTTATTGAATTCGGTGGCGAGGCCATAGTTGGAGGTAATGGATGCCCCCCAACCGAACTGATCGTTGATCGGCGCAACGAAGTGCAGGTTAGGAACCCACGCTGTTGGCGCAATATTATTCGCGTTGGCATTTTGCCCGGTTAAGTTAGAGCGGCCGGTCACATTGACATCTGGATCGATATACACCGCACCCGCAGAGAAGGTGGGGCGATCGAACATCATAATTAACGCCGGGTTGCGGCTAACGTTACCGGCATCATCTGCGATAGCGCCTTCACCCGAATAAGCCCGGCCAAGGCCAGAGGAAGAAAATTCGTTTAACTGAAAGCCTGCAGACCAGGCCTGTGTGGAGACGATTGCCACTGCGACTGCGAGAGCAGACTTTGTAAACAGGGTTTTCTGGCTCATGACCATAACCTCATCGATTTATTTTTATACAAACTATGTTACATGCCGTAACAGAAGCGCGAAGTGTAGGGTCTGAGGTACGACAGAGAAATCAGACCAGTGGCGTGAGTATAGGTCTGACCAGCTGGAATGTTGCAAGTATGTTTATAATATTTTTCAATTGTGATCGTAGAAACGCGATCCAGCTGGCAAATTTGAGGCCTGGCGCACTCACTCGATTGGGCGATTTTTGTTTTAGATCATTTTTAAGTGTGATTTCGGTCACTTATCCCATTTTGCGTCATTAACGACTGGAGAGCCTTTTTCCACGAGCGTAAAATATCCTCAATATTTATCTGGCACCTTGAGTGCAAATACAGAGGAAATCTACAATGAGTAAATGCAGTGCTGATGAAACCCCGGTTTGCTGCTGTATGGATGTTGGCACCATTATGGACAACTCCGATTGCACCGCGTCCTACAGCCGTGTGTTTGAAAACCGCGCGCAGGCCGAAGAAACGCTGGCGGCTCTGACAGAAAAAGCGCGTGGTGTGGAATCTGAACCTTGCCAGATTACATCCACCTTTACCGAAGAAGCTGAAGGCGTGCGTCTGGACATCGACTTTGTCTTCGCCTGCGAAGCTGAAACGCTGATCTTCCAGCTGGGTCTGCGTTAATCCCCTTCTTTGAATGCCCCTGTCAAATTCTGGCAGGGGCATTTTCGTAACCCTCTGTTACTATCCTCTGTGTCTTAGCTCTCACTTTCTGGCGTCTCCGCTTGGCGAAATGTAAAAAATTGGTTAAGACTGTGATCAGGTCAGACCACTTATTTTATTTTTTTACAGGGGAATGTTATGAGTCAGGCTTTACCACTGGTTACCCGCCAGGGCGATCGTATCGCCATTGTAAGCGGATTACGTACGCCGTTTGCTCGTCAGGCCACCGCTTTTCATGGCATTCCTGCTGTTGAGTTGGGAAAAATGGTTGTTGGGGAATTGCTGGCGCGCAGTGAAATACCTGCCGAGGTTATTGAGCAACTGGTTTTTGGCCAGGTGGTGCAAATGCCTGAAGCTCCCAATATCGCCCGGGAAATTGTGCTGGGTACGGGGATGAATGTTCACACCGATGCCTACAGCGTAAGCCGGGCGTGCGCGACCAGTTTTCAGGCGGTAGCGAATGTTGCGGAAAGCCTGATGGCGGGGACGATTCGCGCGGGGATTGCTGGCGGCGCGGACTCCTCTTCCGTGTTACCCATTGGCGTCAGCAAAAAGCTGGCGCGTATACTGGTGGACGTCAATAAAGCCCGCACGACCGGGCAAAAACTCAAACTCTTTTCCCGCCTGCGTCTGCGAGACCTGATGCCTGTTCCGCCCGCGGTCGCTGAATATTCCACCGGGCTACGGATGGGCGATACGGCCGAGCAAATGGCGAAAACCTATGGCATTACGCGTGAGCAGCAGGATGCGCTGGCGCATCGTTCCCATCAACGAGCCGCGCAGGCCTGGGCCGAAGGTAAACTGGCGGATGAGGTGATGACGACATATGCGCCGCCGTATAAAGAGCCTTTTTCTGAAGACAATAATATTCGTGGCAACTCTACTCTGGCAGATTATGCGAAGCTGCGCCCCGCGTTTGATCGACAACATGGGACGGTCACGGCGGCGAACAGTACGCCGCTGACGGATGGCGCGGCAGCCGTCATCCTGATGACGGAGTCTCGCGCTAAAGAACTTGGCCTGGCGCCGTTGGGTTATCTGCGTAGCTATGCGTTTACCGCAATTGACGTCTGGCAGGACATGCTGCTGGGCCCGGCCTGGTCGACGCCGCTGGCGCTGGAGCGGGCCGGATTAACGCTGGCCGATCTCTCGTTAATTGATATGCATGAAGCCTTTGCCGCCCAGACGCTGGCTAACATTCAACTGCTTGGCAGCGAGCGTTTTGCCCGCGACGTGCTGGGCAGGGCGCATGCGACCGGAGAAGTGGATGACAGTAAGTTTAACGTCCTCGGCGGGTCGATTGCCTATGGACATCCGTTTGCCGCAACGGGGGCACGGATGATCACGCAAACCCTGCATGAGCTACGCCGTCGGGGAGGCGGTTTTGGCCTGGTGACCGCGTGCGCAGCGGGAGGTTTAGGGGCGGCAATGGTTCTGGAGGCGGAATAATGGACATGACATCAGCGTTCACGCTTAACGTGCGTCTGGATAACGTCGCGGTCGTCTCTATTGATGTCCCCGGTGAGAAAATGAATACCCTGAAGGCGGAGTTCGCGACGCAGGTTCGCGCCATCCTGAAACAGATTCGGGAAAACAAGGCGCTGCGCGGTGTGGTTTTTATTTCTGCGAAGCCGGATAACTTTATCGCGGGGGCGGATATCAACATGATCGGCAACTGCAAAAGCGCGCAGGAAGCTGAAACGCTGGCGCGTCAGGGCCAGCAGATAATGGCTGAAATTCAGGCGCTGTCTGTTCCGGTTGTCGCCGCCATTCACGGCGCGTGTCTCGGCGGTGGGTTAGAGATGGCGCTGGCTTGCCATCGGCGCATTTGTACTGATGATGCGAAAACCGTGCTGGGTCTGCCGGAAGTGCAACTGGGGCTGCTGCCAGGGTCTGGCGGTACGCAGCGATTACCGCGCCTGGTTGGGGTGAGTACGGCGCTGGACATGATCCTCACCGGTAAGCAGTTACGGCCAAAACAAGCGCTCAGGGTTGGTCTGGTGGACGAAGTCGTGCCGCACGCCATTTTGCTTGAGGCCGCCGTGGAACTGGCGATTAAAGGGCGTTCCGCTCAGCGGAATTTGCCGGTGCGTGAACGTATTCTGGCCGGGCCGCTTGGGCGCACGCTGCTGTTTCGCATGGTCAGTAAAAAAACCGGGCAGAAAACGCAGGGTAATTACCCGGCGACAGAGCGAATCCTTGAGGTGATTGAAACCGGGCTGGCGCAGGGAAGCAGTAGCGGATACGACGCGGAAGCGCGGGCGTTTGGCGAACTGGCGATGACGCCACAGTCGCAGGCGTTGCGGAATATCTTTTTTGCCAGTACCGAAGTGAAAAAAGATCCGGGGAGCGATGCGCAGCCTGGCCCGTTAGCCAGCGTAGGCGTGCTGGGCGGAGGTCTGATGGGCGGCGGTATTGCTTACGTGACGGCCTGTAAAGGCGGCTTGTCGGTTCGCATCAAAGATATTAATGCCAAAGGCATCAACCACGCGCTGAAGTACAGCTGGGATCAGCTTGAAACCAAAGTTCGCCGCCGCCATATCAAAGCGGGCGAACGCGACAAACAGCTGGCGCTAATCTCCGGCTCAACGGATTACCGCGGCTTCTCGCATCGGGATCTGGTTATTGAAGCGGTGTTTGAAGATCTGGCGTTAAAACAGCAGATGGTGGCGGAAGTCGAGCAAAACTGCGCTCCTCACACCATTTTTGCCTCCAACACCTCATCTTTACCCATCGGCGACATCGCGGCTAACGCGGCCAGGCCTGAGCAGGTGATTGGTTTGCACTTCTTTAGCCCGGTAGAAAAAATGCCGTTGGTGGAGGTCATTCCTCATGCGACAACCTCTGCGCAGACGATCGCCACGACCGTTAAGCTGGCGAAAAAACAGGGCAAAACGCCGATTGTGGTCAGCGATAAAGCCGGGTTCTACGTTAATCGTATTCTTGCCCCGTATATCAACGAAGCAATACGGTTGCTGACCGAAGGCGAACGCGTTGAAGCGATCGACGCCGCGCTGGTCAAGTTTGGTTTTCCGGTCGGGCCAATCCAACTTTTGGATGAGGTTGGCATCGATACAGGCACTAAAATTATACCTGTACTGGAAGCCGCTTACGGCGAACGTTTTAGCGCGCCTGCAAACGTTGTTGCCTCAATTTTGAATGACGATCGCAAAGGCAGAAAAAATGGTCGCGGTTTCTATCTTTATGGCGTGAAAGGGCGTAAAAGCAAAAAACAGGTCGACCCTGCAATTTATAGGCTTATTGGTACGCAAGGGCAGAGCCGACTTTCTGCGCAGCAAATGGCTGAGCGGTGCGTGATGTTAATGCTCAATGAAGCGGCGCGCTGCTTTGATGAGAAGGTGATCCGCAGCGCGCGTGATGGCGACATCGGTGCGGTATTTGGTATTGGTTTTCCGCCGTTTCTTGGCGGCCCGTTCCGTTATATGGACACTCTCGGCGCGGGTGAAGTGGTTGCGGTTCTGCAACGACTGGCTACGCAGTATGGCGACCGGTTTACCCCGTGCGAGCGCTTATTGCGGATGGCTGAACGCGGTGAACGTTTCTGGAACAGTGGGGAAACAGACCTGAAGGAATAAGGTCATATCAGGACGAGACCGCACCGAATGACTGTGTGGTGGTCAATTTGTAAACAAAGATTGACTATACTTACGCCATTGAGGTAAAAAACAGCGTTTCATTCGGTGAATGGATAAGGCACAATGCCGGCCACCGCATTTTTATCATACCCGTCAGGGTTTTTGCTAAGAATGTGGGTGATTCTGGTTAACAAAAGCGGTGCAATATGCAAGTTTTTATCATGCGTCACGGCGACGCGGCCCTCGATGCCGCCAGTGATTCGGTTCGTCCTTTAACCTCGTGTGGTTGTGACGAATCCCGCCTTATGGCGAACTGGCTGAAAGGTCAAAAAGTGGATATCGAACGTGTTCTGGTGAGCCCGTTTCTACGAGCCGAACAAACGTTGGATGTGGTAGGGGAGTGTATGAACCTGCCTGGCAATGTGGACGTTTTGCCGGAGCTTACTCCTTGCGGCGATGTCGGTATGGTCAGCGCCTGGTTGCAGACGCTGGCGAATGAAGGCGTCGCATCGGTGTTAGTGATCTCTCACCTGCCTTTGGTGGGATATCTGGTGTCTGAACTCTGTCCTGGCGAGACGCCGCCAATGTTCACCACATCTGCGATTGCCAGCGTAACGCTTGATGAAAGCGGCAAAGGGGTTTTCAACTGGCAGATGAGCCCGTGTAATCTGAAAATGGCAAAAGCGATTTAACGTTATTATCGTCGGTTGGATACTGTGCCTGATGGCGCTTCGCTTATCAGGCCTACATCCTGCACTGACTCCGTAGGCCGGATAAGGCGCCTGATAGCGCTTCGCTTATCAGACCTACAGCCTGCACTGAACCCGCAGGCCGGATAAGGCGCCTGATGGCGCTTCGCTTATCAGGCCTATAGCCTGCACTGACCCCGTAGGCCGGATAAGGCGCTTGCGCCGCCATCCGGCAATCGGCAATCGGCATTGTCAAGGAAGCTCCGGCGGCAACCACTCTTCTACTTCAATCAATACCAACAGCGCAGCGTCCCCGCCGTACTCTTTTGGCGCCTGATGGAAGGCCATAACGTGCGGATGTTGCGCCAGCCATAACGGCGTTTGTTGCTTAAGAATATGCTTTCCGTGGCCGTGCATCACACAGGCGCAAAAGACATGCTCGCGGCGACAGGCGGCAATCAGCGCCCCCAGCTCTTGTTTGGCCTGCTGTTGCGTCAGACCGTGCAAATCCAGGAACAACTCCGGCGAATAGTCGCCCCGACGCATTTTCTTCAGCTCGAAATGGCTGACGTCGGCACGTACATATTTCACCGGGCCGTCGGTATTCAATAACGGTTGAAATTCATCGGAGAAATAGTGGCTGGCATCAGCCTGCTCCTGTATCAGACGCTTGACCGGGACTTCTGTGATTTTTTTACGTTGCGGCCGGTGGACAATGGTGTCCTGCTTAATCTGGCGGGTGCCGGTCATTAACTGCCGGAACAACGCCTGGTCCTCCTCGCTGAGCGATGTTTTCTTTTTCATTCGAACGTCTCATCTTTTATTTTGCGTTAGTTTACCCGACTCAGGGGACATTCGTTCAGCCAAAACGCAATTTTCACGCTCTGGCGCCGCGTGAGTGCTGATTTATCGCCGTCTTCGTGGCAAACTAGCCGCCGAATTTAATGCGAGCATGCCCTGGAGGAATACGTGGATAAAATTTTCGTTGATGAAGCAGTGAGTGAGCTGCATACCATTCAGGACATGTTGCGCTGGGCGGTAAGCCGGTTTAGCGCGGCGAATATCTGGTATGGTCACGGCACGGACAACCCGTGGGATGAGGCCGTACAGCTGGTACTGCCGTCACTTTATCTGCCGCTGGATATTCCAGAAGACATGCGTACCGCGCGCCTGACGTCCAGCGAACGTCACCGCATTGTTGAACGGGTCATTCGCCGTGTCAACGAGCGTATTCCGGTGGCCTACCTGACCAATAAAGCCTGGTTCTGCGGCCATGAGTTCTATGTTGATGAACGCGTATTAGTGCCACGTTCGCCGATTGGCGAGCTGATCAACAACCGCTTCGCGGGGCTTATCAGCGAGCAGCCGCACCACATTCTGGATATGTGTACCGGCAGCGGATGTATCGCTATCGCCTGTGCTTATGCTTTCCCGGAGGCGGAAGTGGATGCCGTTGATATCTCCAGCGACGCGTTAGCCGTAACCGAACACAACATTGAAGAGCACGGTCTGCTCAACCATGTCACGCCGATTCGCTCCGATCTGTTCCGCGATCTGCCGAAAGTGCAGTATGACCTGATTGTGACGAACCCGCCGTACGTTGATGCGGAAGATATGTCCGATCTGCCGAATGAATATCGTCATGAACCCGAACTGGGCCTGGCGTCCGGCACTGACGGTTTAAAACTGACCCGCCGTATTCTGGGCAACGCGCCGGACTACTTGTCCGATGACGGTATTCTGATTTGTGAAGTCGGAAACAGCATGGTACATCTGATAGAACAATATCCCGATGTACCGTTTACCTGGCTGGAGTTCGATAACGGCGGCGACGGCGTCTTTATGCTGACGAAAGCGCAGCTCATTGCGGCTCGCGAGCATTTCAGCATCTATAAAGATTAATCAACGGTCAACAACACAACAACGATAACGGAGCCGTGATGGCAGGAAATACACTTGGACAACTCTTTCGCGTAACGACTTTTGGTGAATCACACGGGCTGGCGCTCGGTTGTATCGTTGATGGCGTTCCGCCGGGCATTCCGCTAACGGAAGCCGACCTGCAACACGATCTCGACAGACGCCGTCCGGGAACCTCGCGTTACACGACCCAGCGTCGTGAACCGGACCAGGTGAAAATTCTCTCCGGCGTCTTTGAAGGCGTGACGACGGGCACCAGCATTGGCCTGTTGATTGAAAATACCGATCAGCGTTCACAGGATTACAGCGCCATTAAGGACGTTTTCCGCCCGGGCCATGCCGACTATACCTACGAGCAGAAATACGGTCTGCGCGATTACCGTGGCGGCGGTCGTTCTTCCGCCCGTGAAACGGCGATGCGCGTCGCGGCTGGCGCGATTGCTAAAAAATATCTGGCGGAGAAACACGGCATCGTCATTCAGGGGTGTCTGACCCAGATGGGCGATATTCCGCTTGAAATCAAAGACTGGCAGCAGGTTGAACAAAACCCGTTTTTCTGTCCTGATCCAGATAAAATCGACGCGCTGGACGAACTGATGCGCGCCCTGAAGAAAGAGGGCGATTCGATTGGGGCAAAAGTGACCGTCGTGGCAAACGGCGTTCCGGCAGGGCTTGGCGAACCGGTCTTTGACCGTCTGGATGCGGACATCGCTCATGCGCTGATGAGCATCAACGCGGTAAAAGGCGTGGAGATTGGCGATGGGTTTGATGTGGTCGCGTTGCGAGGCAGCCAGAATCGCGATGAAATTACCAAAGAGGGCTTCCTGAGCAACCATGCGGGCGGTATTCTCGGCGGTATCAGCAGCGGGCAACAAATTGTTGCACATATGGCGCTGAAACCCACTTCCAGTATTACGGTGCCGGGACGTACGATTAACCGCTTTGGTGAAGAAGTCGAGATGATCACCAAAGGGCGTCACGATCCCTGCGTTGGGATCCGCGCCGTGCCGATCGCTGAGGCCATGCTGGCGATCGTGCTGATGGATCACCTTCTGCGTCAGCGCGCGCAAAATGCGGATGTAAAGACTGATATTCCACGCTGGTAATCAATGAAAAAAACGGCACTCGCGTTGCTGGCTCTTCTGGTCAGCAGCGCCAGCCTGGCGGCAACGCCCTGGCAGAAAATTACGCATCCTGTTCCCGGAAGTGCGCAATCCATCGGCGGCTTTTCGAATGGCTGCATTGTTGGGGCAGACACGCTTCCCGTGCAGTCCGAACACTATCAGGTGATGCGTACCGATCAGCGCCGCTATTTTGGTCATCCCGATCTCGTGATGTTTATTCAACGACTGAGCACTCAGGTCAGCAACCTTGGATTTGGAACGGTGTTGATCGGCGATATGGGGATGCCTGCGGGCGGGCGGTTCAACGGCGGACATGCCAGCCACCAGACCGGGCTCGATGTCGATATTTTTCTGCAACTGCCGAAAACACGCTGGACGCAGGCGCAGCTACTGCGACCTCAGGCAATTGACCTGGTCTCCCGCGACGGCAAACATGTGGTGCCTTCGCTGTGGAAGCCGGAAATTTCCAGCCTGATCAAACTGGCTGCGGAAGATAACGACGTCACGCGTATTTTTGTTAATCCTGCCATTAAACAGCAGTTATGCCTGGATGCCGGAACCGATCGTGACTGGTTGCGTAAAGTGCGACCCTGGTTCCAGCATCGTGCGCATATGCATGTACGATTACGTTGCCCTGCCGACAGCCTGGAGTGCGAAGATCAGCCTTTGCCTCCGCCTGGCGATGGATGTGGCGCAGAACTACAAAGTTGGTTTGAACCTCCTGAACCTGGAACAACAAAGCCTGAGAAGAAGACACCGCCACCGTTGCCGCCTTCCTGCCAGGCGCTACTGGATGAGCATGTACTCTAATGGACAATTTTTTAAATCTGTTTATGGTGTCCCCGCTGTTATTGATTGTTCTTTTTTTCGTGGCAATGCTGGCTGGATTTATTGATTCGCTGGCGGGGGGAGGCGGCTTATTAACGATCCCTGCATTAATGGCGGCAGGCATGTCGCCAGCACAGGCGCTGGCGACCAATAAATTGCAGGCCTGCGGCGGCTCCCTCTCCGCGTCAATCTATTTCATTCGTCGCAAAGTGGTTAATCTTGCCGATCAGAAACTCAATATTCTGATGACGTTCATTGGCTCAATGAGCGGCGCGTTACTGGTGCAATATGTCCAGGCGAGCATTTTGCGGCAGATTTTACCGGTGCTGGTTATTTGTATTGGCCTTTATTTCCTGTTGATGCCGAAACTCGGCGAAGAGGATCGTCAGCGTCGGCTTTATGGCCTGCCTTTCGCGCTGGTCGCCGGGGGCTGTGTCGGATTCTACGATGGCTTCTTCGGCCCGGCTGCCGGATCGTTTTACGCGCTGGCGTTTGTGACGCTGTGCGGGTACAACCTGGCGAAATCCACCGCCCATGCCAAAGTGTTGAATGCCACCTCGAATATTGGCGGCCTGTTGCTGTTCGCTATTGGCGGTAAAGTCATTTGGGCGACAGGTTTCGTGATGCTGATTGGCCAGTTTCTGGGCGCTCGTATGGGCTCGCGACTGGTGTTAAGCAAAGGACAGAAGCTCATTCGCCCGATGATTGTCATCGTCTCTGCGGTGATGAGCGCCAAACTACTTTATGATAACCACGGACAGGAGATTCTCCACTTGCTGGGGATGAACTAATGAACAGTACGCATCATTACCAACAGCTAATTGATATTTTTAACGGCTGCTTTGCCGACGATTTTAATACCCGTCTGATTAAAGGCGATGACGAACCGGTCTATCTTCCTGCTGATGCGGACGTGCCGTACCACCGGATTGTTTTTGCGCACGGCTTTTACGCCAGCGCGCTGCATGAGATTTCGCACTGGTGTATTGCCGGAAAGGCGCGTCGCGAGTTGGTGGATTTTGGTTACTGGTATTGCCCGGATGGGCGTGATGCGCAAACCCAAAGCCAGTTTGAAGACGTGGAAGTGAAACCGCAGGCCTTTGACTGGTTGTTTTGCGTGGCGGCGGGTTATCCGTTTAACGTCAGTTGCGACAACCTGGAAGGGGACTTCGAACCGGATCGCGTGGTATTTCAGCGCCGGGTTCATGCCCAGGTGATGGAGTACCTGGAAAAAGGCATTCCTGAACGCCCGGCCCGGTTTATTAAAGCGTTACAGAATTATTATCACACGCCTGACATTACGGCGGAACAGTTCCCGTGGCCGGAAGCGCTCAACTGAGGCCGACGCCACGTTTACAATGAGGAAAGAAGATGATCGCGGAGTTTGAATCACGCATTCTGGCATTAATCGACGATATGGTAGAGCACGCAAGCGATGACGAGCTGTTTGCCAGCGGATATCTGCGTGGCCACCTGACGTTAGCAGTTGCAGAACTGGAAGGCGGTGATGACCATTCCGCAGAAGCGGTGTATGCCAACGTCACCAGCAGCCTGGAAAAAGCGATTGGCGCAGGCGAGTTGTCGCCGCGTGACCAGGCGTTAGTGAAAGAAATGTGGGATAACCTGTTCCAGAAGGCCATTAACGCGTAGGCCGGATGCGTCGCCATCCGGCATTTTCACCTTGCCGGGTGGCGTTAACGTTCATCCAACGGATGGACTTATTTCACCGCTTTTCCCTTCAATAACTTCCGTACCCACAGACGATTCGGGTTTAACGCCGCCAGCGTGTCAGCATCCATCGGAATGGGCTCTTCACTCATTTGCGCCGCGAGAATTTCCGCACAGAGCGGGGCTGAACACAACCCGCGCGATCCGAGCGCTCCCAGCATAAACAAATCAGGATAAACCGGCGCGCGTTCGGCGGCGTCTTTCTGTCTGGCAAGGGCGGCGTATTGTGCGAGCGTTGCATCATAGTCCGGCACATTTCCGACCATCGGCAGATGATCGCGCGTGGCGCAGCGTACGCCACAGCGCGCCGCTTTTTCGCTGATATCAACCTCTTTTGCCCATGCGGCATCCGGGAAGCAGTCGATCAAGCGCTGGCGATTCTGCTGCTGATCGTCTTCACGATAGGCAGTTTCCTCACTGCCGCGATGGTAACTGGCGCCAATGCAGTGCTGATGAGTGGCAGGGTTTTGCGGCGTGAGGTATCCGTCGTAGCACAGCACCTGGCGTAATGCGGAAAGCGCAGGCGTCGTCGGGATATGGCTCACCTGACCAGCCACCGAATAGACCGGTAACGGACGCGTCTGGTCAACGTGGTTAATCTGATGCCCGTTTGCCAGCACGACCACCTCATGTTCAACTGCCTTACCCTCTGCAAATTGCAACTGCCAGCCTGTGGCCTGGCGCGAAAGGGCGGTGAGCGTGTGTGTGTAATGCCTCCGCAGCCCTTGTGTGGCCGCTAGCGCCAGCAGCGCAGCGGTTAACTGTGCTGGGCACAGCCAGCCGCCAGCCGGATACGTTATTCCGCGACAGTGTGTCGCCACGCCTGTTTCCTGCTGCGCCTGGTCTGGATCTACAGCCACTGCGAGCGCATCGGGCAACGCCAGCGACAGCATCTGATCGATTTTGTGCTGGCTCTTTTCGTCCCAGCCCAGTTGCGTGACGCCGCACCAGTCATGGTCGAAAGTCACCGGCAGCGCGTCATACAGACGCCGCGCGAACGTAAACGCGCTCGGGAAAAAGAGGTTAATCGCCGCATCGTGTTTGCTGAGCAGGGGATAAAGCGCCCCCTGGCGATTGCCGGATGCGCCTTGCGCGGGCTGCTCATCTGAACAATAGAGCGTTACCTGCCAGCCGCGGCGCAGAAGCGCCAGCGACAGCAGCGCGCTGGCGATGCCGCCGCCGATGATTGCGACGTCTCGTTTGGCGCTGCCGCTGCGGGTGAACCACGGCGTCGGAGAGGGGAACGTCAGCGCGTGCGCCATGACGCCGCAAAGCATTTCACGCTTGCGGCCAAAACCTTTGCGTTTTTGCATCGTGAACCCTGCCTCCTGCAACCCTCGGCGCACGAATCCCGCAGAGGTAAACGTCGCCAGCGTTCCGCCGGGGCGAGCCAGTCGCGCCATGGTGGAAAACAGATTCTGCGTCCACATGTCAGGGTTTTTCGCGGGGGCAAAACCATCCAGAAACCAGGCGTCCACTTTCTGGTTCAGAGATTCATCCAGTTTCCCCGTCAGCTCATTAATATCGCCGAACCAGAGATCCAGCGTCACACGACCGTCATCAAGAATCAGACGATGGCACCCGGCCAGCGGCAGCGGCCACTGCGCGTGTAGCTGCTGTGCCCAGGGGGCAAGCTCTGGCCAGTGTTGATGGGCTAAAGCGAGGTCGGCCTGCGTCAGGGGAAATTTTTCAAAACTGATAAAATGTAATCTTTGTAGCGTAGCCTCAGGGTGAGCGTCGCGAAACTGCGAGAACGCCTGCCAGAGCGTCAGGAAGTTAAGGCCAGTGCCGAAACCGCTCTCTGCCACCACGAATAATGGGCGAGGGTGCAGCGGAAAACGCTCCTCAAGCTGATTGCCGCCGAGAAAAACATAACGCGTCTCTTCCAGCCCATTATCATTGGAAAAGTAGACGTCATCGAAATCTCGGGAAACAGGTGTACCCTCAGCGTTGAATTCAAGGTTGGCAGGTTGTATAGCGTATTGTTTCACGTAAGTTACTCGTCTGACAGGCAGTGTCACGATCTTAGCGATGTGCGCCCGGAGGCGCAAATTTCCATATTAATTGGCTGATCGGACTTGTTCGGCGTACAAGTGTACGCTATTGTGCGAGTCGAATCTTAAAATAGTGCGACTTACAGAGGTATTGAATGAAACGTGCAGTGATTACTGGCCTGGGCATCGTTTCCAGCATCGGTAATAACCAGCAGGAAGTCCTGGCATCTCTGCGTGAAGGACGTTCAGGGATCACTTTCTCTCAGGAGCTGAAGGACTCCGGCATGCGTAGCCATGTTTGGGGTAACGTCAAACTGGATACCACTGGCCTCATTGACCGCAAAGTAGTGCGCTTTATGAGCGACGCATCCATCTATGCTTACCTTTCTATGGAGCAGGCGATTGCTGATGCGGGTCTCTCTGTAGAAACTTACCAGAATAACCCGCGCGTTGGCCTGATTGCAGGTTCCGGCGGCGGCTCCCCGAAATTCCAGGTCTTTGGCGCAGATGCCATGCGTAGCCCGCGTGGTCTGAAAGCCGTTGGCCCGTATGTAGTGACCAAAGCGATGGCCTCCGGCGTTTCTGCCTGCCTCGCTACGCCGTTTAAAATCCACGGCGTGAACTACTCCATCAGCTCTGCTTGCGCGACCTCTGCACACTGCATCGGCAACGCGGTTGAACAGATTCAACTGGGCAAACAGGACATCGTCTTTGCCGGCGGCGGCGAAGAGCTGTGCTGGGAAATGGCGTGTGAATTCGACGCGATGGGCGCACTGTCCACCAAATACAACAACGATCCGTCTAAAGCTTCCCGTACCTATGATGCGAACCGTGATGGTTTCGTTATCGCGGGCGGCGGCGGTATGGTTGTGGTTGAAGAACTGGAACATGCTCTGGCGCGCGGCGCGCACATCTATGCGGAAATCGTCGGTTACGGCGCAACGTCCGATGGCGCTGACATGGTTGCACCGTCAGGCGAAGGCGCAGTGCGCTGCATGCAGATGGCGATGCACGGCGTTGACACTCTGATTGACTACCTGAACTCCCACGGTACTTCTACGCCGGTAGGCGACGTGAAAGAGCTGGGCGCAATTCGTGAAGTCTTTGGCGATAAGAGCCCGGCTATCTCCGCGACCAAAGCGATGACCGGTCACTCTCTGGGTGCGGCTGGCGTGCAGGAAGCTATCTATTCGCTGCTGATGCTGGAACACGGCTTTATCGCGCCGAGCATCAACATTGAAGAGATGGACGAGCAAGCGGCAGGTCTGAACATCGTAACCGAAGCCACCGATCGCGAACTGACGACCGTCATGTCCAACAGCTTCGGCTTTGGCGGCACCAACGCGACGCTGGTTATGCGTAAGCTGAAAGCGTAAATCTGAAGACGTTGGGTGGATAAGGCGTTTACGCCGCTATCCGACATCAACGTTTGCCTGATGGCGCTTCGCTTATCAGGCCTACAGGGGAGCCGATAATGGCTCCTTTTTTTATTGCTTGTTTTCGTATTCCTGCGCGACTTTTGCCGACCACGCCCTGGCGCGGGCAATAGCGCCTGCATCGTAGATCGGGTGTTCAAACTGGTGGGTAAGATCGCGTACCCGATAAATTTTCCATTGGCCATTTTCCCGGCGAGTATACACCATTAAATGGATAAGGCGGGTATCGGAATCGCCAAGCCATACATCCACTTTTTCACCTCCCAAAAAAGCACTGGCTGTTCCTGCGTGGAATTTAGCGATCCATTCCGGCGCGTAGTCCTGCACGTACATAAAGTAGTCTGACGCCACGATTTCCTGCTCATAAAGGTTATCAATTAGCGTCAGGCGATTGATAAGTTCTTTCGCGACATAGCGTTGCATTAATGCCGACTTATCATGAGGGGTATCCTGATCCTCTGTGAATGTTTTCATCCATGAGAGATAGAATTGGTTAATATCCTGCGTACTATCGCGATGAGGTGTGGCGCAGCCGCAAAGCAACAGGATAAGCGTAATAAGAGGAAACGCTTTCATTACTTTTTTCCCTGAAAGAAAATGACAGTATGTTTTAACCGTGTTCAATTCGACAGAAATGACAAATAATGCTGTGATTTCTAAGTTGACAAGCCCGGTCTCCCACAGGCAGACTTCACGCTCAACATTATCCCCATGATAATGCGTAAGCGTTTAACGTTATCCAACGCACCTTAATCCTGATGGTCAGGTGGAGGGGGCGTGGCATTTCCTCGCCTTACTCTGCATTCTGGAGTAACGCATGACAGCTGTATCCCAAAAAGAAAAAACACCTTCTGCGAATTTTTCGCTTTTTCGTATCGCTTTTGCGGTTTTTCTGACCTATATGACGGTCGGTTTACCGTTACCTGTAATCCCTCTTTTTGTTCACCATGAGCTGGGCTATGGCAACACGATGGTCGGCATCGCGGTGGGCATTCAATTCCTTGCAACGGTATTAACCCGTGGTTACGCCGGGCGACTGGCCGATCAATATGGCGCCAAACGTTCCGCGCTACAGGGGATGTTGGCCTGCGCGCTGGCGGGGGGCGCGTGGCTGTTGGCGGCGTTGTTACCTGTTTCTGTACCTGTAAAATTCGCGTTGCTGATCGTCGGGCGACTGATCCTGGGTTTTGGCGAAAGCCAGCTACTGACCGGAACCCTGACCTGGGGGATGGGGCTGGTAGGGCCTTCTCGCTCCGGTAAAGTGATGTCGTGGAATGGCATGGCGATTTACGGCGCGCTGGCTGCCGGTGCGCCGCTTGGTTTACTGATTCACAGCCATTACGGTTTTGCGGCGCTGGCAGGAACGACAATGGCGCTGCCACTGCTGGCCTGGGCATTTAATGGCACCGTGCGTAAGGTACCTGCGCACGCGGGCGAACGTCCGTCGCTGTGGAGCGTCGTTGGCCTCATCTGGAAGCCGGGCCTGGGGCTGGCGCTACAGGGGGTTGGCTTCGCCGTTATCGGCACCTTCATTTCACTCTATTTCGCCAGTAAAGGCTGGGCGATGGCCGGTTTTACGTTGACCGCGTTTGGCGGCGCTTTCGTGCTGATGCGCGTGCTGTTTGGCTGGATGCCGGATCGCTTTGGCGGTGTGAAGGTGGCGGTTGCGTCCCTGTTGGTCGAAACGGCAGGGCTGGTGCTGCTTTGGCTGGCGCCTGTGGCCTGGATTGCGCTATTGGGCGCGGCATTAACCGGGGCTGGGTGCTCGCTCATCTTCCCGGCGCTGGGCGTTGAAGTGGTGAAGCGCGTACCTTCTCAGGTACGCGGTACGGCACTTGGCGGCTATGCCGCGTTTCAGGACATCTCCTACGGCGTTACCGGTCCGCTGGCCGGGCTGTTAGCCACCTCGTGCGGCTACTCTTCCGTGTTCCTCGCCGGGGCGATTTCTGCCGTCGTGGGGATTGTGGTGACGCTGCTGTCGTTTCGCCGGGGTTAAGACACCAGCCAGAACAGAATGAAGGCAACCGCCAGTGCGATAAAGATCAGCCCCGGTCGCGCCGTTACGGATTTGATGGTTTCAATCATCGGGGCGAACGGGCTGTATATCGGCTGAATGTGATGCGGCTCGGTTAACTCTCTTTCGCGCGCAACGCGGCGCAGAAAGATCTGGTTCAGCAGATCCTGAACCTGAGCGGTTGTCAGAATTGTATGCGGCAACGCCTGATATGTCTGCTGGGCGTAATCTCTTAACGCCGTGAATTCATTCGGCTCCAGCGGCAGTTTTAGCGCCGCCTGTAGCGTCTGTAGGGTGGGCGCGCTCTGGTTGCTGAGGGTCTGGCGCGCTTGCAGCCAGGTGACCAGGTGCGTGAACTGTTTTGCAGGGATCAGCTCGCCGCTTTTCACACCGGAAAGTTCCAGCATGGACTGCCAGATAAGTTTGCCCGATTCGCCCGTCGCGGCGGCCAGCTTCGTCACCAGTTGGTTGAGCGTATTATGCTCGGCAGGCAATAACGGTCTGTCGGTTGGCGGACGTTGTTGAGGCTGAGGAATGGAAAGTTGCCCCTGTTGCAGTAGCGTCAGCACATTCTTTAACTGCTCGGGCGTTAACTGGCTGAGCGCCGTCTGACCGTACTGTTGGCGAATAAAATCGCTGACGGCCTGGCGGTTGTTCCCCTGGCTCAATAATTCCGTCAACTGCGAGAGTACCTGACGATTCGCGTGGTTCTGCTGAGCGACGCTCAGGCGTTGCGTGAGATTTTGTTCTGCGGCGGGGAAGTGACGCGACAGTAACGGCGTGTCGCTTTTTACGCCCAGATCGTGTTTCATTCCGGCCCAGACTTCCGCGCTTTGCTGTTGCGTCAGCGAAATCAGACGCGTAATCAGGCGTTCCAGCACCGTGCGCTGCTGGGTGGATAGCGGCTGTTCTCCGGCAACGGAAGGCGCAGTCTGACCTTCACCGGGAGGGCGTGCGGGAGTACCGGAAATGGGTTGCATCATCACTTATCCTTAAACCATAAATCTTAGCAAAGTATGCCTGGCGGCCAGATTATGGCACACTTGCCCGGTTAACTCTCGTTCTCAAACAGGTACGCAGACGTGAAAATCCTCGTTGATGAAAATATGCCTTATGCCCGCGAATTATTTAGCCGTCTGGGCGAGGTCAAAGCGGTTCCCGGTCGCCCCATTCCCGTTGCAGAACTTGATGATGCGGATGCGTTAATGGTGCGTTCAGTCACCAAAGTGAATGAAGCGCTGCTTGGGGGGAAATCCATCAAATTTGTCGGCACCGCAACCGCCGGAACCGATCATGTGGATGAGGCGTGGCTTAAGCAGGCTGGCGTGGGGTTTTCAGCGGCGCCTGGCTGCAATGCTATCGCTGTTGTTGAATATGTTTTTTCCGCTTTACTGATGCTGGCGGAGCGTGACGGTTTTGCTTTAAGCGACCGCACCGTGGGGATTGTCGGCGTAGGTAATGTTGGCGCTCGCTTGCAGGCGAGGCTGGAAGCGTTGGGCATTCGCACTTTGCTGTGCGATCCGCCGCGTGCGGACCGGGGCGATGAAGGTGATTTCCGCTCGCTGGATGAGCTGGTCCAGGAAGCGGATATTCTGACGTTCCACACGCCATTGTATAAAGAGGGGCCTTACAAGACGCTGCACCTGGCGGATGAGGCGCTGATCGGGCGGCTGAAGCCGGGGACGATTCTGATTAACGCCTGTCGCGGCCCGGTGGTGGATAACACCGCGCTGCTGGCGCGCCTGAATGCCGGGCAGTCGCTGAGCGTGGTGCTTGATGTCTGGGAAGGGGAGCCCGATCTCAACGTGGCGCTGCTGGAAAAAATTGATATCGGCACATCGCACATTGCCGGTTATACCCTGGAAGGGAAGGCGCGCGGCACCACGCAGGTCTTTGAAGCCTATAGTACGTTTATCGGACGGGCGCAAAAAGTGGCGCTGGATACGCTGCTACCCGCGCCGGAGTTTGGGCGTATTACGCTGCATGGCCCGCTGGATCAGCCGACGCTGAAAAGGCTGGCGCATTTGGTGTATGATGTGCGCCGCGATGATGCGCCACTGCGTAAAGTCGCCGGAATTCCGGGCGAGTTTGATAAGCTGCGTAAGAATTACCTTGAGCGCCGTGAATGGTCTTCCTTGTACGTGATGTGCGACGATGCCAGTGCCGCCACGCTGCTGCATAAGCTCGGTTTCAACGCCGTTCATCATCCGGCCCATTAACATTCTTTTTGTCGCTCCCTGCATAGCGCGGGGAGCTTTGCTATTTCTGGAGTAAACCACCATGTCTGAAGGCTGGAACATTGCCATCCTGGGCGCAACAGGCGCCGTAGGCGAAGCCCTGCTCGAAACGCTGGCTGAACGTCAGTTCCCGGTCGGTGAGATTTATGCGCTGGCGCGTAATGAAAGTGCGGGCGAACATCTGCGCTATAGCGGCAAGTCGGTCATTGTGCAGGATGTCGCTGATTTTGACTGGACGCAGGCGCAGCTGGCGTTTTTTGTCGCTGGCGCTGAAGCCTCTGCCGCATGGGTTGAGGAAGCCACCAATGCGGGCTGTCTGGTGATCGACAGCAGCGGCCTGTTTGCCCTGGAACCGGATGTGCCATTAGTGGTGCCGGAAGTAAACCCGTCTGTGCTGGCCGATTACCGCAACCGCAATGTGATTGCCGTAGCCAACAGCCTGACCAGCCAGTTGCTGGCCTCGCTGAAGCCGCTGATTGATGAAGGCGGTCTGTCGCGCATTAGCGTCACCAGCCTGCTTTCCGCTTCGGCACACGGGAAAAAAGCGGTGGATGCGCTGGCCGGTCAGAGCGCGAAACTGCTCAACGGTATCCCTATCGACGAAGATGATTTCTTTGGTCGCCAACTGGCGTTTAACATGCTGCCGCTCCTGCCGGACAGTGAAGGCAGCGTGCGCGAAGAGCGCCGTATCGTTGACGAAGTGCGTAAGATTTTGCAGGACGACGGGCTGATGATTTCCGCCAGTTGCATTCAGTCGCCGGTATTTTATGGCCATGCGCAAATGGTCAGTTTTGAAGCGCTGCGCCCGCTGGCGGCGGAAGAGGCGCGCGATGCCTTTTCTCGCGGCGAAGATATTGTGCTGTCTGAAGAGACTGACTTCCCGACTCAGGTGGGCGATGCGTCAGGCAATCCGCAGCTTTCTGTCGGCTGTGTGCGTAACGACTATGGCATGCCGGAGCAGGTTCAGTTCTGGTCGGTGGCCGATAACGTTCGCTTTGGCGGCGCGCTGATGGCGGTCAAAACCGCGGAAAAACTGGTGCAGGAGTACCTGTACTGATGTCAGCAGTGGAACAACCGCCAGTTTATAAAATTGCGCTGGGCATTGAGTACGACGGCAGCAAATATTATGGCTGGCAACGCCAGAACGAAGTGCGCAGCGTTCAGGAAAAGCTGGAAAAGGCGCTTTCTCAGGTTGCCAACGAACCTGTTAACGTGTTTTGCGCCGGGCGGACAGACGCTGGCGTACACGGAACGGGGCAGGTGGTGCATTTTGAAACTACCGCGTTGCGTAAAGACGCGGCGTGGACGCTGGGTGTAAATGCGAATTTACCTGGTGACATCGCGGTTCGTTGGGTTAAAGCTGTACCTGAGGATTTTCACGCCCGGTTTAGCGCAACGGCTCGCCGTTATCGCTACATCATCTACAATCATCGGTTGCGCCCGGCGATTTTAGGTCATGGGGTTACGCACTTTTATGAGCCGCTGGACGCAGAACGTATGCACCGGGCGGCGCAGTGTCTGATTGGTGAAAATGATTTTACCTCGTTTCGCGCGGTACAGTGCCAGTCGCGTACGCCGTGGCGAAACGTGATGCACATTAACGTGACGCGTCACGGTGCGTATGTGGTGGTCGATATCAAAGCCAATGCCTTTGTACATCATATGGTCAGGAATATTGTCGGTAGCCTGATGGAAGTAGGCGCCCACAACCAGCCGGAGAGCTGGATAGCAGAGTTGCTGGCGGCGAAGGACAGGCGGCTTTCAGCAGCAACGGCGAAAGCGGAAGGGTTGTATCTGGTTGCGGTTGATTACCCGGAACGGTTTGACCTTCCCAAAACGCCACTGGGCCCGCTGTTTCTGGCGGACTAATTTGAGTCGTATAAGGCATCAATATGGACCTGATTTATTTTCTGATTGATTTTATCCTGCACATTGACGTGCACCTGGCGGAGCTGGTCGCGGAATACGGCGTCTGGGTATATGCCATTCTGTTCCTGATCCTGTTTTGTGAAACCGGACTGGTGGTGACGCCGTTTCTGCCGGGGGATTCGTTGCTGTTTGTGGCGGGCGCGTTGGCGTCGCTGGAAACCAACGATCTCAACGTACATATTATGGTGATGTTAATGCTGATCGCCGCGATTGTCGGCGACGCGGTGAACTACACGATCGGCAGATTGTTTGGCGAACGGTTATTCAGTAACCCGAATTCAAAAATTTTCCGTCGCAGTTACCTTGATAAGACGCACCAGTTTTATGAGAAGCATGGCGGGAAAACCATTATTCTGGCCCGTTTTGTCCCGATTGTCAGAACCTTTGCGCCGTTTGTTGCGGGTATGGGACATATGTCTTATCGCCATTTTGCCGCGTATAACGTCATTGGCGCGCTTTTATGGGTGCTGCTCTTCACATATGCGGGGTATTTCTTCGGTACGATCCCTATGATTCAGGATAACCTTAAGTTACTGATCGTAGGGATTATTGTGGTGTCGATATTGCCAGGCGTGGTTGAAATCATTCGCCATAAGCGCGCTGCGTCGCGTGCCGCAAAATAGAAAGTAACTCAGCGGTTCGACCACTTTTTTATCCAAAGTTTCGGGCTGTTATGTTTTAATGTGCAACATTCATAGTCTGTTGGGGGCAAAAATGGCATTATGCGCTCCTGATAACAAAGCTGACGACTAAGGTTCAGGCAGAAAGGTCACTAATGAGCTGGATTGAACGAATTAAAAGCAACATTACTCCCACCCGCAAGGCAAGCATTCCTGAAGGGGTGTGGACCAAGTGTGATAGCTGCGGTCAGGTTTTATACCGTGCTGAGCTGGAACGTAATCTTGAGGTCTGTCCGAAGTGTGACCATCATATGCGCATGTCGGCGCGCAATCGCCTGCATAGCCTGTTAGATGAAGGAAGCCTTGTGGAACTGGGCAGCGAACTTGAGCCGAAAGATGTGCTGAAGTTCCGCGACTCCAAGAAGTATAAAGATCGTCTGGCTTCCGCGCAGAAGGAAACCGGCGAGAAAGACGCGCTGGTGGTGATGAAAGGTACGCTCCACGACATGCCGATTGTCGCGGCGGCGTTTGAGTTCTCCTTTATGGGCGGTTCTATGGGGTCTGTGGTCGGCGCGCGTTTTGTCCGTGCCGTTGAGCAGGCGCTGGAAGATAACTGCCCGCTGATCTGCTTCTCCGCTTCCGGCGGCGCGCGTATGCAGGAAGCGCTGATGTCGCTGATGCAGATGGCGAAAACCTCCGCTGCGCTGGCGAAAATGCAGGAGCGTGGTCTGCCGTATATCTCCGTGTTGACCGATCCGACAATGGGCGGCGTTTCCGCAAGTTTTGCGATGCTCGGCGATCTCAACATTGCAGAACCGAAAGCGTTAATCGGTTTTGCGGGCCCGCGTGTTATTGAACAAACCGTACGTGAGAAACTGCCGCCGGGATTCCAGCGCAGTGAGTTTCTGATTGAAAAAGGCGCTATCGATATGATCGTCCGCCGCCCGGAAATGCGCCTGAAACTGGCAAGCGTTCTGGCGAAGCTGATGAATCTTCCGGCGCCGAACCCGGATGCGCCGCGCGAAGGCGAGGTGGTGCCGCCGGTACCCGATCAGGAACCCGAGGCCTGATAGCTGATAAGGGCAGGGCCACTGGCGCTGCCCTTTTGCTTTTCTCAACGTAACGAATTTACAGGCATCATGGACAATAAACGCATTCCCCAAGCCGCGTCGCCCCTGGCAGCGTGGCTTTCTTATCTGGAAAACCTGCACAGTAAAACTATCGATTTGGGCCTGGAACGCGTAAGTCGGGTTGCGGCGCGTCTGGGTGTGCTGAAACCCGCGCCGTTTGTCTTTACGGTGGCGGGTACTAACGGTAAAGGAACAACCTGCCGCACGCTGGAGTCTGTGCTGACGGCGGCGGGCTATAAAGTGGGCGTCTACAGTTCTCCGCATCTGGTGCGCTATACCGAGCGCGTTCGCGTGCAGGGAAACGAGTTGCCGGAGTCTGCTCATACCGCCTCGTTCGCCGAGATTGAGGCCGCGCGCGAAGACATTTCTCTGACCTACTTTGAATACGGCACGCTGTCGGCGCTGTGGCTGTTTAAGCAGGCTCAGCTTGACGTGGTGATTCTGGAAGTCGGGCTGGGCGGACGTCTGGACGCGACCAATATTGTTGATGCGGATGTTGCGGTAGTGACCAGCATTGCGCTGGATCATACCGACTGGCTGGGGCCGGACCGCGAAAGTATCGGGCGTGAGAAGGCGGGGATCTTCCGGGCGGAAAAACCGGCTATCGTCGGCGAACCGGAAATGCCGTATACCATCGCCGATGTGGCGCAGGAAACCGGGGCGCAGTTACAGCGTCGCGGCGTGGACTGGCATTATGATGTGACGGGCGACGGCTGGTCGTTTACGGACGGCGAAGGTACGCTGGCGAATCTTCCGCTACCGCAGGTGCCTCAGCCTAACGCCGCCACCGCGCTGGCGGCACTGCGCGCCAGCGGGCTGAACATCAGCGAGCAGGCGATTCGTGACGGCATTGCCCGGGCGATTTTGCCCGGTCGTTTCCAGATAGTGAGCGAATCGCCACGGGTGATTCTGGATGTCGCACATAATCCCCATGCTGCGGAATATCTGACAGAGCGCCTGAAAATGTTGCCGAAAAACGGGCGTATACTTGCCGTTATCGGTATGCTACATGATAAAGATATCGCAGGGACGTTAGCCTGGCTGAAAAGCGTGGTCGACGACTGGTATTGCGCGCCGCTGGAAGGGCCGCGCGGCGCGACGGCGGAGCAATTGCTGGAACATCTGGGCAAAGGCACTGTCTATGACAGTGTCGCGCTGGCGTGGCATGCAGCGCTGGCAGAGGCGAAACCAGAAGATACCGTGCTGGTGTGTGGATCATTTCATACGGTTGCACATGTCATGGAAGTGATGGACGCGGGGAGAAGCGGTGGCGAGTAAGTTTCAGAATCGTTTAGTTGGCACAATCGTGCTGGTCGCTCTCGGGGTGATTGTGCTTCCCGGGTTGCTCGACGGGCAGAAAAAACACTATCAGGATGAGTTTGCGGCGATCCCGCTGGTGCCAAAGCCTGGCGATCGCGATGAGCCTGATATGATGCCAGCCGCAACACAGGCGTTGCCGACCCAGCCGCCTGAAGGCGCTGCTGAGGAGGTGCGTGCCGGAGATGCGGCAGCGCCGTCTCTGGACCCTTCCCGTTTTGCTGCGGAAAACAACGCCAGTTTCGATCCTGTCCCCGCACCTGTTGAGCCGCCGAAACCTAAACCGGTTGAAAAGCCGAAACCACAGCCGAAGCCGCAGCAACCGGTAGCGGCAACGCCGACACCGGCGCCTGAGCCGAAACCTGCTGCTGAAGAAAAACCCGCGCCAACGGGTAAAGCGTACGTTGTGCAGTTGGGGGCGTTGAAAAATGCCGATAAGGTCAATGAGATAGTGGGTAAACTTCGTGGCGCGGGCTTCCGGGTATATACTTCTCCGTCAACGCCGGTACAGGGTAAAATAACCCGTATCCTCGTCGGGCCTGACGCCTCAAGAGATAAGCTGAAAAATTCTCTTGGCGAGTTACAGCAGATCTCCGGTTTGAGTGGCGTGGTGATGGGTTACAGCCCGAACTAAGCCACCGCTGCCTGATGGCGACGCTGCGCGTCTTATCAGGCCTACGATGTACTGTTTTCCAGGCCGGATAAGGTGCTTGCCCGCCATCCGCGCGGAGTTCAGCCAGGCCTACGGTGTACTGTTTTGTAGGCCGGATAAGGTGCTTGCACCGCCATCCGGCAATGCCCGAAGAGGCAAAAAGTTTGATGGCGTTGAATATTTTTTCAGCGCCATTTTTATTTACGCGCGGGAAGGAAATCCCTACGCAAACGTTTTCTTTTTCTGTTAGAATGCGCCCCGAACAGGACGACAGGGCGTAAAATCGTGGGACACATATGGTCTGGATTGATTACGCCATTATCGCGGTGATTGGTTTTTCCTGTCTGGTTAGCCTGATCCGTGGCTTTGTTCGTGAAGCGTTATCGTTGGTGACATGGGGTTGTGCTTTCTTTGTCGCCAGCCATTACTACACTTACCTGTCTGTCTGGTTTACGGGCTTTGAAGACGAACTGGTTCGAAATGGGATTGCTATCGCGATACTGTTTATCGCGACGCTTATCGTCGGCGCTATCGTGAACTTTGTGATAGGTCAGCTGGTGGAGAAAACCGGCCTGTCGGGTACTGACAGGGTGTTGGGGATCTGTTTTGGCGCGCTGCGAGGAGCGTTAATCGTCGCCGCCATTCTGTTCTTTCTCGATACGTTTACCGGCCTGTCGAAAAGCGAAGACTGGAGCAAGTCGCAGCTTATCCCGCAGTTCAGTTTCATCATCAGATGGTTCTTTGACTATCTGCAAAGCTCGTCAAGTTTCTTGCCCAGAACGTAACGGTTCTGAGATGTGGCTTAACGAGGAAAAGACGTATGTGCGGTATTGTCGGTATCGCCGGTGTTATGCCGGTAAACCAGTCGATTTATGACGCGTTAACGGTGCTCCAGCATCGTGGTCAGGATGCCGCTGGCATCATCACCATTGATGCCAACAACTGCTTCCGCTTGCGTAAGGCAAACGGACTGGTGAGCGATGTTTTTGAAGCTCGCCATATGCAGCGTATGCAGGGCAATATGGGCATCGGGCATGTGCGTTACCCAACGGCTGGCAGCTCCAGCGCCTCCGAAGCTCAACCTTTTTACGTCAACTCGCCGTATGGCATCACGCTTGCTCATAACGGCAACCTGACCAACGCGCATGAGCTGCGTAAAAAGCTGTTTGAAGAAAAACGTCGTCACATTAACACCACGTCAGATTCTGAAATCCTGCTCAATATTTTTGCCAGCGAGCTGGATAACTTCCGTCATTACCCGCTGGAAGCCGATAACATTTTTGCCGCCATTGCCGCGACCAACCGCCAGATTCGCGGCGCGTATGCCTGTGTGGCGATGATTATCGGGCACGGTATGGTGGCTTTCCGCGATCCGAACGGCATCCGCCCGCTGGTGCTGGGCAAACGCGACATTGGCGATGGCCGCACTGAATATATGGTTGCGTCCGAAAGCGTGGCGCTTGATACGCTGGGCTTCGAATTCCTGCGCGATGTGGCGCCGGGCGAAGCGGTGTACATCACCGAAAAAGGCCAGTTGTTTACCCGCCAGTGCGCGGATAACCCGGTCAGCAATCCGTGCCTGTTCGAATACGTCTACTTTGCGCGCCCGGACTCGTTCATCGATAAAATTTCCGTCTACAGCGCCCGCGTGAATATGGGGACGAAGCTGGGCGAAAAAATTGCCCGTGAATGGGAAGATCTGGATATCGACGTGGTGATCCCGATTCCAGAAACCTCCTGCGATATCGCGCTGGAAATCGCCCGCATTCTGGGTAAACCGTACCGCCAGGGCTTTGTGAAAAACCGCTACGTTGGCCGGACGTTTATCATGCCGGGCCAGCAGTTGCGCCGTAAGTCCGTGCGTCGCAAGCTGAACGCCAACCGCGCTGAATTCCGCGATAAGAACGTCCTGCTGGTGGATGACTCCATCGTGCGCGGCACCACCTCTGAACAGATTATTGAGATGGCCCGTGAAGCAGGCGCGAAGAAGGTCTATCTGGCTTCTGCGGCGCCGGAAATTCGCTTCCCGAACGTTTACGGTATCGATATGCCAACGGCAAATGAGCTGATTGCTCACGGTCGTGAAGTGGATGAAATTCGCCAGATCATCGGCGCTGATGGGCTTATCTTCCAGGATCTGGACGATTTGATTGAAGCTGTTCGCGCTGAGAACCCGGATATTCAGCAGTTTGAATGTTCGGTCTTTAACGGCGTGTATGTCACAAAAGACGTTGACCAGCAGTATCTCGACTATCTGGATTCCCTGCGTAATGATGACGTCAAAGCGATGCAGCGTCAGAACGAAGTGGAAAACCTGGAAATGCATAACGAAGGTTAATCTCTCCTCCCGGCAAGGGTGCGCAATCCGCGCCCTTGCTTGCAACGCCCCGTAAAATCCTGCAAAGTCAGCCCAGACGCAAGAAAGGGCAAAAATCATGAAACGACTCATTGTAGGGATTAGCGGCGCCAGCGGCGCGATTTATGGCGTGCGCTTGTTGCAGGTTCTGCGTGACGTGGCGGATGTGGAGACCCACCTGGTGATGAGTCCGGCTGCGCGTCAGACGCTTGCGCTGGAAACCGAATTTTCCTTGCGGGAGGTGCAGGCTCTGGCCGATGTCACCCATGATGCGCGCGATATTGCCGCCAGTATCTCTTCTGGTTCCTTTCAGACGGCGGGGATGGTGATTTTACCGTGCTCGATCAAAACGCTCTCCGGTATTGTACACAGCTATACTGACGGACTTCTCACCCGTGCGGCGGATGTTGTCCTGAAAGAACGCCGCCCGCTGGTGTTGTGCGTGCGGGAAACGCCGCTGCATTTAGGACACCTGCGCCTCATGACTCAGGCGGCTGAAATTGGCGCCGTTATTATGCCACCGGTTCCCGCGTTTTATCATTGCCCGCAAACGCTGGATGATGTGATTAATCAGACGGTTAATCGTGTTCTGGATCAGTTTGATATCACGTTGCCGCACGATCTTTTCACCCGTTGGCAGGGCGCATAACGCTGCCCGTTCACAGTGCGTTTTTGCACAAATTGCCCTGTTTCAGGGCAATTTTGTAACCGCGATCATATCCTCAACATTTAATTCGCTAAAAGCGACCGAAACGCTGCGGTTCAACCGTCATACCTGCTATCTTCAACATCAGGACAATATTGCAACGTTTTATTAACATATTTAACGTCAAATAGGGACGCCGACGTGAAAATGGCATAAGACCTGCATGAAAAAGTCTGCAAACACACAACACAATGCAAAACATAATAAAATTACGCCACTTGAGGGTTATGTATGAAGAAGACAGTTCTCGCTTTGTCTTTGCTGGTAGGACTTTCCGCAACGGCGGCCAGCTACGCAGCGCTACCGCAGACGGTTCGTATTGGTACAGACGCGACATATGCGCCTTTCTCATCGAAAGATGCCAAAGGGGATTTTGTCGGTTTTGATATCGATCTGGGCAATGAGATGTGCAAGCGTATGCAGATCAAATGCACCTGGGTCGGTAGCGATTTTGACGCGCTGATTCCTTCCCTGAAAGCGAAGAAAATCGATGCCATCATTTCATCGCTCTCCATTACCGAGAAACGCCAGCAGGAGATTGCCTTCTCCGACAAACTGTATGCCGCCGACTCGCGCCTGATTGCCGCGAAAGGCTCATCTGTCCAGCCGACGATTGACTCGCTGAAGGGCAAGCACGTTGGCGTACTGCAAGGCTCCACTCAGGAAGCCTATGCGAATGATAACTGGCGCAGCAAAGGCGTGGATGTTGTGGCCTACGCGAACCAGGATCTCATCTATTCCGACCTGACGGCGGGCCGTCTTGATGCTGCATTGCAGGATGAAGTTGCGGCCAGCGAAGGGTTCCTCAAACAGCCTGCGGGCAAGGACTATGCGTTTGCCGGTCCTTCCGTGAAAGATAAAAAGTACTTTGGCGACGGCACCGGGGTTGGCTTGCGTAAAGACGATACCGAGCTGAAAGCGGCGTTTGATAAAGCGCTGAGCGATCTGCGTGCTGACGGCACCTACGACAAGATGGCGAAAAAGTACTTTGACTTTAACGTCTACGGCGACTGACAGGTTGCTGCGGGGAGTGTTGCGCACCGTTTTGGTTAACCATCACGGTGCGTGATGAGAGATTTGCACCATCATGGTGCGTTTGTCGCTGTCAAAATGAGCATGAATGCATACTTAAGCGCTTTTCATGCAAAATAAACCGGCTGACAGGGTAGAATGCTTTGCCTTGTCGGCCCGATTAATGGCACGATAACTGCACCTGGTCCTGTAAAGATCCCCTATAAAAGACAGTCTGTTGAGGATAGTTATGAAAAAACTGGTGTTGTCTCTTTCTCTGGTCCTGGCTTTCTCCAGTGCTACCGCAGCATTTGCAGCCATTCCGCAAAAAGTTCGTATCGGTACCGATCCGACTTATGCCCCTTTTGAATCGAAAAATGCACAGGGTGAATTGGTCGGTTTTGATATCGATCTGGCCAAAGAGCTGTGCAAACGCATTAATACACAATGTACCTTCGTGGAAAACCCGCTGGATGCGCTGATCCCGTCGTTAAAAGCGAAGAAAATCGATGCCATCATGTCCTCGCTTTCCATCACCGAAAAGCGTCAGCAGGAAATCGCGTTTACCGACAAGTTCTATGCAGCAGACTCTCGCCTGGTCGTCGCCAAAGATTCTGATATCCAGCCGACCGTTGAGTCCCTGAAAGGCAAGCGTGTTGGCGTATTGCAGGGCACTACGCAGGAAACGTTTGGTAATGAGCACTGGGCGCCGAAAGGCATTGAAATCGTCTCTTACCAGGGTCAGGACAATATCTATTCCGACCTGACGGCAGGGCGTATCGATGCCGCTTTCCAGGATGAAGTCGCAGCCAGCGAAGGCTTCCTGAAGCAGCCTGTAGGCAAAGATTACAAATTCGGCGGCCCGTCAGTGAAAGACGAGAAACTGTTCGGTGTGGGTACGGGTATGGGGCTGCGCAAAGAGGATAACGAACTGCGCGAAGCCCTGAACAAAGCATTTGCGGAAATGCGTGCTGACGGTACTTACGAGAAGCTGGCGAAAAAGTACTTTGATTTTGATGTTTACGGCGGTTAATCGCCGCTGGTGCAGATAACGCCCGCAGATTTTTGACGCGCTGATTTTATGCCTGATGGCGCTGCGCTTATCAGTCCTACAGAGATTTTGTAGGTCGGATAAGGCAAAGCCGCCATCCGGCATTTAACGGCTCGACTGAGATCAAAAGAGGCGTCTTACTCACCACACACGACAGGACAGGCAGCATGTTGTACGGGTTTTCAGGTGTTATTTTTCAGGGCGCGCTTGTCACGCTTGAGCTGGCCCTCAGCTCAGTTGTGCTGGCCGTGCTGATCGGTCTTGTCGGCGCGGGCGCGAAACTTTCGCAAAACCGGGTGACGGGACTTATTTTCGAAGGCTATACCACCCTGATTCGCGGGGTGCCGGATCTGGTTTTAATGCTGCTGATTTTCTACGGGTTGCAAATCGCGCTCAATGCGGTGACCGACGCGATGGGAATAGGGCAGATTGATATTGATCCGATGGTCGCCGGTATTATCACCCTGGGTTTTATCTATGGCGCGTACTTTACGGAAACTTTCCGTGGCGCGTTTATGGCGGTGCCCAAAGGGCATATTGAAGCGGCGACGGCATTCGGTTTCACCGGTTCGCAAATATTCCGGCGGATTATGTTCCCGGCGATGATGCGCTACGCCTTACCGGGGATTGGTAATAACTGGCAGGTTATCCTCAAAGCGACGGCGCTGGTTTCGCTGCTCGGGCTGGAAGATGTGGTCAAAGCCACGCAGCTGGCCGGCAAGAGTACCTGGGAGCCATTCTATTTCGCCGTAGTGTGCGGGCTGATTTATCTGGTATTTACAACGGTTTCCAATGGTGTGCTGCTGTTCCTCGAGCGCCGCTACTCCGTGGGTGTGAAGAGGGCTGACCTGTGATCGAGATTATTCAGGAGTACTGGAAATCCCTGCTCTGGAGCGATGGCTATCGCTTTACCGGCGTGGCCATTACGCTGTGGCTGCTGATCTCCTCGGTGGTGATGGGCGGCATTCTGGCGCTGTTTTTGGCGATTGGCCGCGTTTCCAGCAACAAATTTATCCAGTTCCCCATCTGGTTGTTTACCTATGTTTTTCGCGGTACGCCGCTGTATGTGCAACTGCTGGTGTTCTATTCCGGGATGTACACGCTGGAGATCGTGAAAGGAACCGATCTCCTCAACGCGTTTTTCCGTAGCGGTCTTAACTGTACCGTTCTGGCGTTGACGCTGAATACCTGCGCCTATACCACGGAGATTTTCGCTGGCGCCATCCGTTCAGTACCGCACGGGGAAATTGAAGCGGCGCGGGCGTATGGCTTCTCATCGTTCAAAATGTATCGCTGTATTATTTTACCTTCCGCGCTGCGTATCGCGCTGCCAGCATACAGTAACGAAGTGATCCTGATGCTGCACTCAACCGCGCTGGCATTTACCGCGACGGTGCCGGATTTGCTGAAAATCGCCCGTGATATTAACTCGGCAACCTATCAACCGTTTACCGCATTCGGCATTGCCGCTGTGCTGTATTTGATTATTTCGTATGTCCTGATTAGCCTGTTCCGTAAAGCGGAAAAGCGCTGGCTCCAGCACGTGAAACCTTCTTCAACGCACTGAGAATACGATGTCTGAGAATAAATTAAACGTTATCGATTTGCACAAGCGCTACGGCGAACATGAGGTGCTGAAAGGGGTATCGCTACAGGCTAACGCCGGAGATGTGATCAGTATTATCGGATCGTCTGGCTCCGGTAAGAGTACCTTTCTGCGCTGTATTAACTTCCTCGAAAAACCGAGCGAAGGGTCGATTGTGGTGAGCGGCCAGAATATTTCCCTGGTGCGTGATAACGACGGCCAGCTCAAGGTCGCCGATAAAAACCAGCTGCGGTTGCTGCGTACGCGCCTGACGATGGTATTTCAGCACTTCAATCTCTGGAGCCACATGACGGTGCTGGAGAACGTTATGGAAGCGCCGATTCAGGTGCTGGGATTAAGCAAACATGAAGCGCGCGAGCGTGCGGTGAAATACCTGGCGAAAGTCGGTATTGATGAACGTGCGCAGGGAAAATACCCGGTACACCTCTCCGGTGGTCAGCAGCAGCGCGTCTCAATTGCCCGCGCGTTGGCGATGGAACCTGAGGTGCTGCTGTTTGATGAGCCGACATCGGCGCTTGACCCCGAACTGGTAGGCGAAGTCTTGCGTATCATGCAGCAGTTAGCGGAAGAGGGGAAAACGATGGTGGTGGTGACGCATGAAATGGGGTTTGCCCGCCATGTTTCCACCCATGTGATTTTCCTGCATCAGGGGAAAATCGAAGAAGAAGGCGATCCAGAGCAGGTATTTGGCAACCCGCAAAGCCCGCGTTTGCAACAGTTCCTGAAAGGCTCGCTGAAGTAGCGGTTTATCCGTCGCTCAGAGAAACAATTTTGCCCGGTGGCGCTGTGCTTACCGGGCCGACACGTAGGCCGGATAAGGCATCGCCGCCATCCGGCGATTATCGCCCCATTTCGCTTTCCAGACGGTATACCCATTCGTCATACCGGATGCCGTTCACCTCATAGGCGTTTTCCAGCACCTGAGTCCGCGTAAAACCACGCTTTTCCAGCACGCGCACAGACGCGTGATTCTCTGCCAGTACATAGGCGTTTATCGCTTTCACGCTGGTATGCGTAAAGGCGTAATCGCAGACGGCATATAAGGCTTCTGTGGCGATCCCTCTCCCTTGCGCTTCCGGGAGCACCGTATAGCCGATATCGGCTTCCTGCGGATAATGGTGGCTAATTTGTAAGCCAATGTCGCCCAAAGGCTTATCGCTGTTATGCAGGCGGATGACGAAGGTATGCTTTGAGACGAGGCGACGGGCGAACAGCAGGCGAGTATCTTTTTCCGGCGTGATATCAGCCATATAACGCATGATGTCAGGGTTTTCACGCAGTGCGAGAAAAAAGGACCAGTCAGTAGGTTGAAAAAGGGAGAGGGTCAATCGGGAGGTGGTTATTATCGCCATAAAATCGCCATTCCAGAAGTCAGGCATACTACCTTACCACTGGAATGGCTACAGTGACCAGGTGAATGGTTTAACGGATCACATCGGCCAGCGCTTCTTCTAAATCGTACCAGCGAAATGAAAACCCCGCCGCCTCCAGTCTTTTTGGCAATGCGCGCTGTCCGCCCAGCACCAGTACCGATGATTCCCCCATTAACAGGCGGATGACGGTCGCGGGAACGCGCAGGATTGCGGGGCGGTTCAGCGCATGACCCAGCGCATGGGCGAACTGTTCATTACGAACCGGATAAGGCGAAACCATATTGAACGGGCCGCGCAGGTCGTTATCCAGCAGCCAGAGAATACCGTTTACCATATCATCGATATGGATCCAGGCCAGATACTGACGCCCATTGCCAATTGGCCCTCCCAGCCCCAGGCGAAACGGCGGGATCATTTTGGCCAGAATGCCGCCTTCCGGCGCCAGGACGACGCCGGTGCGTAGCAGACAAACGCGCGTTTTATCACTTTGCGCGCTACAGGCAATCTGCTCCCAACGCGCGCATAACTTATGGGTAAATTCGTTATGCGGCGGTTCTTCTTCCGTTACGACAACTTCGCCCAGATCGCCGTAATAGCCTGCGGCAGACCCGGAAATTAACGCGGCCGGGGGCGTCTCGCTGGCGTTGATCAAATCCGCCAGCTTTTGCGTGATGGACCAGCGGCTTTGACACAAACGCTCTTTTTGCTGCGCAGTCCAGCGTTTGTCGGCGATAGGCTCGCCAGCAAGGTTGACCACGGCGTCTATGTCGTTGAGGTTCTGCCTGTCCTCCAGCCCTTTCCACAGCGCAACCCGGGAGTCGAGAAGCTGACGCGCCTTATCGGGACTCCGTGTGACGACCGTCACCTGATGCCCCAGCGCCAGCAGACGGGGAATCAGGTGACGTCCTATCAGGCCAGTACCGCCGGTAATCAGAATCTGCATGTTTCCTCCCGGATAGCGCTTAACGTCGCCAGCTGAGCGTCATGGAGACGGAATCGGCATAACGCAGCGCATGAAGTTTGTCGATCTCTACTTCAGCATAAGTGACCCAGTGATGTTCGCGTGCGATGTCGAGCACATCCTGAGTTAATTTTTCTAACAGCGAGAATCGGTTGCTCTCCACATGCTGAATAATGTTTTTTGTGATGGTGCGGTAATTCAGCGCGTCGTTGATGTCCTCGCTTACGCGGGCTTTTTCCGCCGGATAGTGAATGGCAACGTTAATAACGATATCCTGGCGGTTGAGGATCTCTTCCTCTTTGATACCGATAAACGTGCGCAGACGAAGGTTTTTTATACGAATAATAGCGTCAGGTTGTGACATTGCAGGCGTCCTCCATGGTTGAACCTTTGCATGATACACGAGAACCCGACCGCGTTATTCGCTCTGACTCTCAGGCTTCTGCTAAGGCCGCAGTCTTGCGCGTTCTGTTGCCGGGCTCAGTATGAGTTTTCATCAGGTGACAGTATGCGAAAGACTCTATATTTTGAGAGAAAGCCCAAAGAACGAAGAGGACATTATGAGCAAACCCGAGATTACGCTTTGGTCAGACGCTAACTTTTTCTCTCCTTACGTCTTATCCGTTTATGTTGCCTTGCAGGAGAAAGGACTGCCTTTTACCCTCAAAACCGTTGACCTGAGCAGCGGCGAGCATTTGCAGCCCTCATGGCAGGGCTACGCGTTAACGCGCCGCGTCCCGGTGCTGGAAATCGATGGCTTTGAGCTTAGCGAGTCGTCGGCGATTACCGAGTATCTGGAAGATCGCTTTGCGCCGCCGCAGTGGGAGCGCATCTACCCGCACGATCTGCAAAAACGCGCCCGCGCGCGCCAGATTCAGGCGTGGTTACGCAGTGATTTAATGCCCATTCGCGAGGAACGTTCGACGGATGTGGTCTTTGCGGCGGCCAGGAAAGGCCCGTTAAGCGAAGCGGGGAAAGAGAGCGCGGCAAAACTGGTGGCGACGGCCAGTGGTTTGCTCGCTCACGGTAAGCCGAATTTATTTGGCGAATGGTGTATTGCGGATACCGATTTGGCGCTCATGCTTAACCGCCTCGTACTGAATGGCGACGAGATTCCTGAGGCACTGGCGGAATATGCAGCATTCCAGTGGCAGCGCGCCTCCGTTCAACGTTTTATTGCGCTTTCCGCAAAGCGTTCCGGCTGATAATCCGCGTATAATCCAGTATCATAGAGCGGTTTTTTATGACGAGGAGTGAGTGATGAAACTGATGTTTGCATCGGACATTCATGGTTCGTTACCTGCGACAGAGCGCGTACTTGAACGGTTTGCGCAAAGTGGCGCGCAATGGCTGGTGATACTGGGTGATGTGCTTTATCACGGGCCGCGTAACGCGCTGCCGGAAGGCTACGCACCGGCGCAGGTGGCAGAACGCCTGAACGAGCAGGCGGCGCGTATTATTGCGGTACGGGGAAACTGTGACAGCGAAGTGGATCAGATGCTGCTCCACTTCCTGATAACCGCGCCGTGGCAGCAAGTGCTGCTGGAAAACCGGCGCATCTTCCTGACCCACGGACACCTGTTCGGGGCGGATAATGTACCCGCGTTAAATGCGGGCGACGTTCTTGCTTATGGGCATACTCATCTGCCGGTCGCTGAAAAACGCGGCGAGCTGTATCACTTTAATCCAGGCTCAGTCAGCATCCCGAAAGGTGGGTTTGCAGCAAGCTACGGCATTCTGGATGATAATGTTTTGAGCGTAATCGCACTCAATGATCAAAGTATCATTGCGCAGGTCGCGATTAATCCGTAATTTACCCCACAATTGTAAATGCGCCGTAAGAGCGCCAGAAAAAGAAGGTTTCCTGATGGTGGAACAGCGTCGTTTGGCAAGTACTGAATGGGTGGATATTGTGAATGAAGAGAACGAAGTCATTGCGCAATCCAGCCGGGAGCAAATGCGAGCGCAGCGCTTACGTCATCGTGCAACGTATATCGTCGTGCATGATGGTATGGGCAAAATTCTGGTTCAACGCCGTACTGAGACAAAAGACTTTTTGCCCGGCATGTTAGATGCCACCGCAGGTGGGGTGGTGCAGGCCGATGAGCAACTGCTGGAGTCTGCACGACGTGAAGCGGAAGAAGAACTGGGTATCGCAGGCGTGCCGTTTGCTGAGCACGGTCAGTTCTATTTTGAAGATGATAATTGCCGTGTCTGGGGCGGATTATTTAGCTGCGTTTCTCATGGGCCATTCGCGCTTCAGGAAGAAGAGATCAGCGAAGTCTGCTGGCTGACGCCGGAAGAAATTACGGCGCGTTGCGATGAGTTCACCCCGGACTCATTGAAAGCGCTGGCGTTGTGGATGACCCGCAATGCCAACAATGAATCGGCAAAGCAAGAGAAGCAAGAAGAGACGGAATAAGGCCTCTAACAGCTATCCCGCAGGCATAAACTGGAGGCGATCTGTTTCCGATCGCTCCAGTTGCCATCCTTCAGACGTTCCAGCAGCGCGCGTCCGGCTTCAAGGCCTATCTTACGATGCGGTACGGCCATTGTCGTTAACGGCGGCTGACAAACCCGACTCACATCGCTGTCGCCGAATCCTACCACCGCCAGATCGTCAGGGACTTTGATCCGTCTGCGCTGACACTCATATAACGCACCGCAAGCCAGCTCATCGGATACGCACACCAGCGCGTCCAGCTCGGGCCACGCCAGAATAAATTCGGGAAGCTGCGAAGCGCCGGTGGAAAAGTTTGGCGGCAGGGCGGCGTTAATCACGCGATTGGGCGACATATGGTGGCGCAACATCGCCTTGTACCAGCCCTGCAAATGCTGTTGAAAGATCCACTGCTCCTGATTGGCGCAAAGCAGGCCAATATTCTGATAACCGCGCTGAATGAGCATTTCGGTCAGTTCGTACATTGCCGCGACGTTATCAATACCGATATTCATATCAATCGGATCGGTACGAATGGCGCCAATTTCCATCACCGGAATCGACGCGTTTTTTAACCAGTGACGCACCGTGTCGCTGTGCTCGACGCTGAGTAAAATGGCGGCGGCGATGTTGGAGGCCAGCAGCGTCTCCAGCAGTTTCTCTTCCTGTTCGAGATGGTGAAGGGACTCCGCCAGCATAATCTGGTATCCCGCAGGCTGTAAAACTTGCTGAAGTCCGGCAAACATTTCTGAACAACCGGCTTCCGTGAGGTTCGGGACGACCATCGCGATGGTCCGTGACGAGGCGGAAGCCAGCGCGCTTGCGGCAAGATTGGGCATGTAACCGAGTTCATTCACTGCGGCTTCGATTTTTTCCCGGAGTTTATCGGAAACTTGCTCAGGCGTGCGTAACGCACGGGACACGGTCATGGTGCCGACACCGGCAAGCTGAGCAACATCGGCGATGGTCACCTTACCAGTACTACGCCGTTTTCGAGTTATAGACATACAGATTCCTGCGCAATTACAACGTATTGAGATGTTTTTTTATTGTCATTCATCGCTTCACGGGAATAGCAGTATACGCCTTAAATCCGGTTTAAGGCTGTGATTTCACGCGTTGATTGTATTTTGATAGCGCTATCACATATCTGACTGATAACTTTTGATAGCGCTATCTTTGTGAATATGATCACAGATAAGGTTTCAGCGCTTGAATAAAGTTTGCTCATATCTGGCAATCACGCGAGGAGGATATGTGCTCAATCACTGGCTAACTGATGCAACCATCATGCGGCAGGCGAGAGTGGAAAACTGGCCGCAGGCGCTGGAAATATGCGCCAGACCGCTGCTGGATGCTGGCGTTATCACACCTGAATATGTGACGGCGATTGTTGAGCAGCATCATAAGCTGGGCGCGTATTACGTTCTGGCGCCGGGTCTGGCGATGCCGCATGCGCGACCGGAAGAGGGAGCAAAGGGATTAGGCTTGTCGTTGTTAAAGCTGGAGCAGGGTGTTTCATTTGGGGCGGGCGAGTTCGATCCGGTGGATATCATCGTGATGCTCGCGGCACCCGACAAACACAGCCATATTGAAATGATTTCGGCGCTGGCAGAGTTATTTTCCAGCGATGACGATATGGATAAATTACATCAGGCGAAGTCGCTGGAGGAAATAAAAACAATAATCGCACGTTTCTAATTTAATTACGCATTCCGAATTACCTGACACATTACGCGCCTGCGTGATGCGGGCGTACTCTACTTAAAAGAAGGTGATGATAATGAAAATTATGGCTATTTGCGGTTCTGGCCTGGGCAGTAGTTTTATGGTCGAAATGAATATTAAAAAAGTGCTCAGGAAGCTTGAAATTGATGCCGATGTTGAGCATTCCGATCTCTCCTCGGCGACGCCTGGCGCTGCGGATCTGTTTGTCATGGCGAAAGATATTGCCGCCAGCGCCAGCGTGCCGGAAAGCCAGCTGGTGGTGATTAATAACATTATCGATATTAATGAACTTGAAGCGCAGCTGCGCGCCTGGTTCGCCAAACAATAACCTTATTGCAAGCGAGGCGGATATGTTTATCCTTGAAACGCTGAATTTTGTTGTTGATATCTTAAAAGTGCCCTCGGTGCTGGTGGGGTTAATTGCCTTAATTGGCCTTGTCGCGCAGAAAAAAGCGTTTTCCGATGTGGTGAAAGGCACGATTAAAACTATTTTAGGTTTTATTGTACTGGGCGGCGGCGCAACGGTACTGGTCGGGTCTTTAAATCCACTCGGCGGAATGTTTGAACATGCGTTTAATATCCAGGGGATTATTCCAAATAACGAAGCGATTGTTTCCATCGCGCTGGAAAAATACGGGGCGTCTACGGCGCTGATCATGGCCTTTGGCATGGTGGCGAATATTGTGGTCGCCCGTTTTACCCGTCTGAAATACATCTTTCTGACAGGACACCATACGTTTTATATGGCCTGTATGATCGGCGTAATCCTGACGGTTGCCGGTTTTGACGGCGTTGGTCTCGTCTTTACCGGATCGCTGATTCTGGGGCTGGTGATGGCCTTTTTCCCGGCGCTGGCGCAGCGCTATATGAAGCGTATCACCGGTACTGATGATATCGCGTTTGGTCACTTCGGCACGCTGGGTTATGTGCTGTCCGGCTGGATCGGCAGCCTTTGCGGTAAAGGTTCCCGCTCTACCGAAGAGATGAACCTGCCTAAAAACTTAAGCTTCCTGCGCGACAGTTCGATCTCTATCTCTCTGACCATGATGATTATCTATCTGATCATGGCGGTGAGCGCAGGGCGTGAATATGTCGAGAGCACCTTCAGCGGCGGTCAGAACTACCTGGTCTACGCCATCATTATGGCGATCACCTTTGCGGCGGGTGTGTTCATCATCCTACAGGGCGTACGTCTGATTCTGGCGGAAATCGTACCGGCCTTTACCGGATTCTCAGAAAAACTGGTGCCGAACGCCCGCCCGGCGCTGGACTGCCCGGTCGTCTATCCGTATGCGCCTAACGCGGTGCTGATTGGCTTCCTGTTTAGCTTCCTCGGCGGCCTGGTCGGTCTGTTCCTGCTCGGACAGATGAAGCTGGTGCTGATCCTGCCGGGCGTGGTGCCGCACTTCTTTACCGGTGCGACGGCTGGCGTATTTGGTAATGCCACCGGCGGGCGTCGCGGCGCGATGATCGGCGCATTTGCCAACGGTCTGTTGATCACTTTCCTGCCCGTTCTGCTGCTGCCCGTGCTGGGGGCGATCGGCTTTGCGAATACGACCTTCTCAGACGCTGATTTCGGCGCAGTGGGGATTGTGCTGGGCAATCTGGCGCGCTACCTGTCGCCGCTTGCCATCACAGGGCTTGTTGTGGCGTTGTTCGTGCTGCTGGTGGCGTACAACGTGTTTGCGAAAAACAAATCTGCGGGGGGTAACACGCAGGAGAATACCGGAGCCAAATTATGAATGTGAATGAAGTTACTCAACTGGCGCGCGATATTCGCGTTGCCACTCTTAAGTCATTGACGCAGCTTGGCTTTGGCCACTACGGTGGCAGCATGTCGGTAGTGGAGACGCTGGCGGTGCTGTACGGCGCGGTGATGAAGATTGACCCGGCCGACCCCGACTGGCCGGAGCGCGATTACTTTGTGCTGTCTAAAGGTCATGCTGGCCCGGCGCTCTACAGCACGCTGGCGATTAAAGGTTACTTTCCGACAGAAGAACTGAACACGCTGAACCAGAACGGCACCCGTCTGCCGAGCCATCCAGACAGGTTAAAAACGCGCGGCGTGGATGCGACGACCGGTTCACTGGGGCAGGGGATCTCGATTGCCGGGGGGATGGCGCTGTCGCACAAACTTGCCGGGCGCCCGAATCGGGTATTTTGTATCGTCGGCGACGGCGAGCTGAATGAAGGGCAGTGCTGGGAAGCGTTTCAGTTTATCGCCCATCATCGCCTGAACAACCTGACGGTGTTTATCGACTGGAACAAGCAGCAACTGGACGGCGAACTGGATGAGATTATTTGCCCGTTCGATCTGGAAGGGAAATTCCGCGCTTTCGGTTTTGATGTTGTCACCGTGAAAGGCGATGACATTGCCCAGCTGCTGGAGGTCGTTCAGCCGGTTCCGGCGGCGGATGCCCGTCCGCGCGTGGTGATCCTCGACAGTATTAAAGGACAGGGCGTGCCCTACCTGGAGCAATTAAGCAACTCCCACCACCTGCGTCTGACCGATGAGATGAAAAAGGCGCTTAACGAGACGATTCGCCAACTGGAGGCCGCGCATGATTAAGGTTGCACCCGCGGGACAAAAAGAGAACATGGAAATGCGTAAAGTGTACGCCGGATTTGTGGCGGAGCAGATAGAGGCCGGAAGCCAGATTATCGCACTTGAAGCGGATCTCATGAGTTCTATGGCGATGGACGGCGTTGCGAGGGATTATCCTCAGCATGTGATCAACTGCGGCATTATGGAAGCCAATGTGATCGGCACTGCGGCAGGGCTATCGCTCACCGGACGCAAACCGTTTGTCCATACCTTCACCGCCTTTGCCAGCCGTCGCTGTTTTGATCAGCTGTTTATGTCGCTCGATTACCAGCGCAACAACGTCAAGGTGATCGCGTCGGATGCCGGCGTGACTGCCTGCCATAACGGCGGCACCCATATGTCTTTTGAAGATATGGGCATTGTGCGCGGGCTGGCGCATTCGGTCGTGCTGGAAGTGACCGATGCCGTCATGTTTAAAGATATTTTGCGCCAGCTTATCGAGCTTGAGGGTTTTTACTGGGTTCGAACCATCCGCAAACAGGCCCCGAGCATTTATGCGCCGGGATCGACGTTCACCATCGGTAAAGGGAATGTTCTGCGTGAAGGCAGTGATATCACGCTAATTGCCAACGGCATTATGGTTGCCGAGGCGCTGGAGGCGGCTCGCCAGCTGGAGCAGGATGGCGTGAACGCGGCGGTTATCGATATGTTTACCCTCAAGCCCATCGACCGTATGCTGGTAAAAAATTACGCGGAGAAAACCGGGCGAATCGTCACCTGTGAGAACCACAGCATTCATAATGGACTTGGGTCGGCCGTGGCTGAAGTGCTGGTTGAAACGTGCCCGGTGCCCATGCGCCGCGTCGGCGTTAAAGAGCGTTATGGTCAGGTCGGGACGCAGGATTTCTTGCAGAAGGAGTATGGTTTGACCGCAGAGGCCATTGTGGAAGCGGCGAAAACGCTGCTGTAATAACGATGTATTGTTGCCGGATGGCGCTACTGCTTATCCGGCCTACAATAACCTGACTCGTAGGCCGGATAAGACGCGCCAGCGTCGCCATCCGGCATTTTTGATCAATGGTATCCCATCAACTGCGCGCCGATAACCACCACGCTGGACATGATAAACAGCAATCCCAGCAGTGTCGCGCCAACCTTCAGCCAGTTGCGAAAATCGACCCGGCACACGCCTAATGTCGCCATTAACGATGCGGACGTTGGATAGATGATGTGACTGAAGCCATCGCCAAACTGGAAGGCCAGTACCGTAACCTGACGGTTTACGCCTACCAGATCGCCTAACGGAGCCAGAAGCGGCATCGTTAACGCCGCCTGACCGGAACCGGAGGTGACAAAGAAATTGAATACGGCCTGAAACAGCAGCATAAACCATGCGGCGACAGCGTTGTTCAGACCGCTAATACCGTGAGCAATACTGTTCAACAGGGTATTTAACACGCTGGCATCGCCCGCCTCGCCGTTACCCACGAGCAATAAAATACCTTTGGCGAAGCCGACCAGCAGGGCCGGGGCAATCATCATTCTGGCGCCTTCGGTGAACGAGGAGGCCATGATGTTCACCGTCATACCGTTGAGGCGGAAAATAACTCCAATGATGCCGATGACCACGCCCATCGTGAAGAACTGGCTGGCAATCTCAGGAATAAACCACGCGTGAACAGTCACTCCCCAGATAACCCAAATCATCACCCCGGTCAGCACAATCAGCACCAGCCAGTCGCCAGCGGTGAAAGGACGTTGAGCGATTTCGTCCTGCTTCTCACGAAAATAGCGATCGGATTCATGGACGCGCGACAGATGGGGATTCTTTTTCACCCGCGCGGCATAGGTCAGGGTAAAAAGAAGACCAATCAGCGTGGAAACGAACCACACAACAATGCGCAAGCTAGAGCCGGAAAGGACCGGTACGCCCGCAATCCCCTGCGCGACCACGACGCAAAACGGGTTCATCCATGAACTGGCAAAACCAATCTGGGTGGCGATATAGGTGACCAGTACGGTGGTAATGCTGTCATAGCCCAGGCGTACCATCAGCGGCGCGATAATAATCGCAAAGGCGACGGCCTCTTCCCCCATACCAAAAACCGCGCCGCCCAGTGAGAAGAGGATGAACAGCACCGGGATAAACAGCACCTCATTGCCGCGCGTATGGCGTATCAGCGCCAGAATACCGTTATCAATGGTGCCTGTACGCATGACGATGCCGAACGCGCCGCCGATCACCAGCATAAACATGATGATGCCGACAGCCGTGCCGAATTTAGAACCGGAGGTTAATCCTTCGAACGGGAAATTCATTAAGCCGGGTCTTTCATCGCCGGTTGTAAAGAGCTGGACGCGGTGATACTGCGCTTCACCGGCTTCGTTGGTGAGAATACGAAAAGAGTGGGGATCGACCACTTTGCGGGTTTTCGTCTGCCCGTCAACCTGATACTGCACCTCCTGGCTGTCGAACATTCCGACGGGAACAACCCAGGTGGCAAGACTGGTCAGAATGGCGACGAAAAAAATAATCACCAGCGTATCGGGCATCGCCCATTTTTTGGCAGGCCGCGATTGCGATTCTGTTACTGCGGACATAACACACTATCCCTGTTGCAAGGCAAAGAGATAATTATGCGAACAGAGGAATAGTTATTCATTGATACAGCGCAGCTAAGCGGGAAAATCGGATTTCGTTCATGCCGGTTCGGCGGGCATAAAAAATCTGGAAATAATCGCTATTTCCAGACCTTAGATATGAAGTGCTGGCCGGATAAGGACGCCTTAGCGTCGCTATCCGGCACACAAAGCAGATTACTGCTGTTGCTGTGAAGACTGAATCGCGGTCAGGGCGATGGTGTAGACGATATCATCTACCAGCGCGCCACGGGACAGGTCGTTCACCGGCTTGCGCATACCCTGTAGCATCGGCCCGATGGAGATCAGGTCAGCAGAACGCTGTACCGCTTTGTAGGTGGTGTTACCGGTGTTCAGATCCGGGAAGATGAACACGGTCGCGCGACCTGCAACCGGAGAGTTCGGCGCTTTGGATTTCGCAACATCAGCCATGACTGCGGCGTCGTATTGCAGCGGGCCGTCGATCATCAGGTCAGGACGTTTTTCCTGCGCCAGACGGGTCGCTTCACGCACTTTCTCTACGTCGCTGCCTGCGCCAGAGGTGCCGGTGGAGTAGGAGAGCATCGCAACGCGCGGTTCGATGCCGAAGGCAATTGCGGATTCCGCAGACTGGATGGCGATTTCAGCCAGCTGTTCTGCCGTCGGGTCCGGGTTGATCGCGCAGTCGCCGTAAACGTAGACCTGTTCCGGCAGCAGCATGAAGAACACGGAAGAGACCAGAGAGCTGCCTGGTGCTGTTTTGATCAGCTGTAGCGGCGGACGAATGGTGTTTGCCGTGGTGTGAACCGCACCGGAAACCAGACCGTCAACTTCATCCTGTTCCAGCATCAGCGTACCGAGAACCACATTGTCTTCCAGCTGTTCGCGGGCGACGGTTTCGGTCATGCCTTTGCTCTTACGCAGCTCAACCAGACGAGCGACATAGCTTTCGCGAACCACTTCCGGGTCGACGATTTCAATGCCTGCGCCCAGTTCTACGCCCTGAGAGGCGGCAACGCGGTTGATCTCTTCCGGGTTACCCAGCAGGACGCAAGTCGCGATGCCACGTTCAGCACAGATGGCTGCCGCTTTAACGGTACGCGGTTCGTCGCCTTCCGGCAGAACGACGCGTTTACCGGCTTTACGCGCCAGCTCGGTCAGCTGGTAGCGGAATGCAGGCGGAGACAGACGACGGCTGCGCTCAGAGGTCGCGGTCAGGGATTCAATCCAGTCAGCGTTGATGTAGTTAGCAACGTATTCCTGAACTTTTTCGATACGCTCATGGTCATCAACCGGAACTTCCAGGTTGAAGCTCTGTAGGCTCAGAGAGGTCTGCCAGGTGTTAGTGTTCACCATGAATACTGGCAGGCCGGTTGCGAAAGCACGTTCGCACAGTTTAGAGATGCGCGCGTCCATTTCGTAGCCGCCGGTCAGCAGCAGAGCGCCGATTTCCACGCCGTTCATTGCCGCCAGGCAAGCCGCAACCAGTACGTCAGGACGGTCAGCAGAAGTCACCAGCAGAGAACCCGCACGGAAGTGCTCCAGCATGTGCGGAATGCTGCGCGCGCAGAACGTGACAGACTTCACGCGACGGGTGTTGATATCACCTTCGTTCACAACGGTAGCGTTCAGGTGACGCGCCATGTCGATTGCACGGGTTGCAATCAGATCGAAGCTCCACGGCACCGCGCCCAGAACCGGCAGCGGGCTGGATTCCTGGAGTTTAGCCGGATCGACTTTCACCACTTTCGCTTTGGAAGAGTCGTCGAAAATCTCAGACAGATCCGGGCGGGTACGGCCCTGCTCATCAACCGGTGCGTTCAGTTTGTTAACAATAACGCCGGTGATGTTGGTGTTTTTCGCGCCGCCGAAGCTGCTGCGAGTCAGTTCGATACGCTCATTCAGCTGTTCCGGGGTGTCGGTGCCCTGAGACATCACGAAGACGATTTCCGCATTCAGCGTTTTCGCGATTTCGTAGTTCAGAGACTGAGCGAACTGGTGTTTACGCGTCGGAACCAGGCCTTCAACCAGCACCACTTCCGCATCTTTGGTGTTCGCGTGATAGTTCGCGATGATCTCTTCCATCAGCACATCTTTCTGATTGCTGGACAGCAGAGATTCAACGTGGCTCATCTTCAGCGGTTCAGCCGCCGGGACAGACGAGTTTGCACGAACGATAGCGGTAGTCTGGTCTGGCGCATTGCCACCCGCGCGCGGTTGAGCGATTGGCTTAAAGACGCTCAGACGAACGCCTTTGCGTTCCATAGCACGGATGACGCCAAGGCTGACGCTGGTCAGGCCGACGCTGGTTCCGGTAGGGATCAGCATAATAATACGGGACACGGTTTATCCTCTTTCGTTACCGCCGGTTTCAGGCGGGTTACAAAACAGCACCGCCAGCTAGGCTGGCGGTGTAAAATCAGGCAGTCAGACGGCTCGCGTCTTGCGCGATAACCAGTTCTTCGTTGGTTGGGATAACCACCGCAGGACGGGTACCTTCTTTGTTGATGAAACCAGATTTGCCGAAACGGGCAGCCAGGTTACGTTCGTGATCGACTTCAAAGCCCAGCACGCCCAGTTTACCCAGAGACAGCTCACGCACCATCGCCGCGTTTTCACCGATACCGCCAGTGAAGACCACTGCGTCCAGACGACCTTCCATCAGCGCGGTGTAAGAGCCGATGTATTTCGCCAGACGGTGGCAGTATACGTCCATCGCACGTTTTGCATCTTCTTTAGCGGTGTAGTTGTCTTCAACATAACGGCAGTCGCTGGTGACTTCGGTCAGACCCAACAGACCTGATTCTTTGGTCAGCATTTTGTTGATCTGATCGATGTTCATGCCCAGGTTGTCATGCAGGAAGAAGATGATTGCCGGGTCGATGTCACCGGTACGGGTGCCCATCACCAGACCTTCCAGCGGGGTCAGACCCATAGAGGTGTCAACGCACTGGCCGTTGCGGATTGCAGAAACGGAACCACCGTTGCCCAGATGGCAGGTGATGATGTTCAGTTCTTCAACCGGCTTGTTCAGCATTTTTGCGGCTTCCTGAGTCACATAGTAGTGGCTGGTGCCGTGGAAACCGTAACGACGTACGCCGTGTTCTTTGTACAGGCTGTACGGCAGGGCATACAGGTAAGACTCTTCCGGCATGGTCTGATGGAACGCGGTGTCGAAAACTGCAACGTTCTTTTCTTTCAGTTCCGGGAAGGATTTCAGCGCTTCAGTAATCCCGATCAGGTGAGCCGGGTTGTGCAGCGGAGCGAACGGCGCAGCGTCTTTGATGCCCTGGATAACGGAGTCATCAATGACCACGGAGCTGGTATACTTCTCGCCGCCGTGTACGATACGGTGACCAATTGCGGTCAACTGCGCAGACAGTTCTGGTTTTTGTGCCAGAATAGTATTAACAATAAAGTTCAGCGCTTCACTGTGAGCGGCGCCTGCACCTAAAGCCGCTTCTTGTTTATTGCCGTCCATTTTCCATTTGATACGTGCTTCAGGAAGATGGAAACATTCGGCTAAACCAGAAAGGTATTCTTCACCGTTCGCTGCATCGATGATTGCAAATTTCAGTGAGGAGCTACCGCAGTTCAGAACCAGTACTAACTTACTCGACATGGAAGTACCTATTTATGATACGTGGCTAAAAAAACGTCAGTGAGCCATAGAGCGTAACGCATGATGACGCTGACGTTTATGATTAACATCATGCGCAATAATCTTTTTCGGCATGATGGAAGAAATACCTTTGAGTCTATGCCATTTTGCGTATTTTTCAGCCAATGGCATACTATATGTAAATTTGACGACTCAATGATTTTGGACTACTGGCCTTAGAGGCCGACACAGGATACCTGATAGTGGGTATCAATGACAAAATGTTTTGAACGATGTCCCTTGCAGTTGTTGTTTTGCACAAATTTTTGAATTTTTATATGTGAAGTTGAGGTAAAGCCATGTCGACACCGGATAATCGCTCCGTGAATTTTTTTAGTTTGTTTCGCCGGGGGCAGCACTACGCAAAGACGTGGCCGATGGAAAAGCGCCTTGCGCCGGTCTTTGTTGAGAACCGCGTGATTCGTATGACGCGTTACGCCATTCGCTTTATGCCGCCGATCGCGGTGTTTACGCTGTGCTGGCAAATCGCGCTGGGCGGTCAGTTAGGCCCGGCGGTTGCCACAGCCCTGTTTGCGCTCAGTTTACCGATGCAAGGCATGTGGTGGCTGGGAAAACGCTCCGTTACGCCACTCCCGCCTTCCATCCTGAACTGGTTCTATGAGGTTCGGGGAAAATTGCAGGAAGCCGGGCAGGCGTTGTCGCCGGTAGAAGGCAAGCCGGATTACCAGGCATTAGCTGACACGCTTAAGCGCGCCTTCAAACAACTGGATAAAACTTTCCTTGATGATTTGTAATTGACCCCTGATTACGCATATAAAAGAAGGCATACCAATGCCTTCTTTTTTTGACCGCAGTAGAGTGATACAGGAGTCCCAAAATGGAAATGACCAACGCTCAACGTCTGATTTTGTCTAACCAGTATAAAATGATGACCATGCTCGACCCGACCAACGCCGAGCGTTATCGCCGTCTGCAAACGATCATTGAACGCGGCTACGGCTTGCAGATGCGTGAGCTGGATCGTGAGTTTGGCGAACTGAAGGAAGAAACCTGCCGCACGATTATCGATATCATGGAGATGTATCACGCCTTACATGTGTCCTGGACTAACCTGAAAGACGCGCAGACCATTGACGAGCGTCGCGTGACGTTCCTCGGGTTTGATGCCGCAACCGAAGCGCGTTATCTGGGCTACGTTCGCTTTATGGTGAACGTGGAAGGGCGCTATACCCACTTTGATGCCGGTACTCATGGCTTTAATGCCCAGACGCCGATGTGGGAAAAATACCAGCGTATGCTGAATGTCTGGCACTCCTGCCCGCGCCAGTATCACCTGAGCTCGAACGAAATTAATCAGATTATCAATGCCTGAGGGGGTGAGCGTGCAGTGCAAAGGCTTTCTGTTTGATCTGGATGGAACGTTGGTTGACTCCTTACCCGTTGTAGAGCGGACATGGTGCAACTGGGCCGATCGTTTTGGCCTCACGCATGATGAAGTGCTGAGCTTTATTCATGGCAAGCAGGCTATCACTTCTCTGCGACACTTCATGGCGGGAAAGCCGGAAGAGGAGATCGCCGCAGAGTTTACCCGTCTGGAACAGATAGAAGCGACGGATACGGCAGGGATTGTGGCGTTGCCGGGCGCGGTCGAATTGCTGAACCATCTCAATAAAGCCGGTATCCCCTGGGCTATCGTTACTTCAGGCTCGATGCCGGTTGCGCGGGCGCGCCATCAGGCGGCCGGCCTTCCTGCGCCAGAGGTGTTTGTTACCGCTGAACGCGTGAAGCGCGGCAAACCGGAACCGGATGCCTATCTGCTGGGCGCCCAACTGCTTGGCCTCTCGCCGCAGGAATGCGCGGTGGTGGAAGACGCGCCTGCCGGGATTCTCTCCGGGCTGGCCGCCGGGTGTCATGTCATTGCGGTCAATGCGCCTGAGGACACGCCCCGCATTGCGGACGTCGATTTTGCCCTGAGCAGCCTTGAGCACATTTCCGTGACCAAACAGCCCAACGGAAACGTGGTCGTTCTTAGAAATACCTGAACATGATTTAGCCCCGCATTGTTGGGGCTTTTTTATGGCAGAATCAGTCCATCCCTCTCATTTAACAAGGATATGTTGTGAACGGTGAATTGATATGGGTTCTCTCCTTACTGGCGATTGCCGTTATCTTGTTTGCGACGGGCAAAGTGCGCATGGACGCGATTGCTTTGCTGGTCATTGTCGCCTTTGTTCTGAGTGGAACATTGAGCATCTCAGAGGCCTTTTCCGGCTTCAGCGATCCTAACGTTGTTCTGATTGCCGCCTTGTTCATTATCGGCGACGGACTGGTGCGTACCGGCGTCGCGACGGTCATGGGCGCCTGGCTGGTGAAAATGGCCGGTAGCAGCGAAGTCAAAATGCTGGTGCTGCTGATGATCACCGTTGCCGGGCTTGGCGCGTTTATGAGTTCAACCGGCGTGGTCGCGATTTTCATCCCGGTGGTGTTAAGCGTTTCTATGCGTATGCAGACCTCGCCTTCACGCCTGATGATGCCGCTCAGTTTTGCCGGTCTTATCAGCGGCATGATGACGCTGGTGGCGACGCCGCCCAACCTGGTGGTGAACAGTGAACTGCTGCGCGAAGGGCTGCACGGTTTTAGCTTCTTTAGCGTCACGCCGATTGGGCTGGTGGTGCTGTTCCTCGGCATTATCTACATGCTGGTGATGCGCTTTATGTTGAAAGGGGATGATGCGTCGCAGCAGCGTGATGGCTGGAAGCGTCGCGCCTTTCGCGATTTAATCAAAGAGTACCGTCTGACCGGTCGCGCCCGTCGGCTTGCCATTCGCCCGGGTTCGCCGATGGTCGGCCAGCGTCTGGATGACCTCAAGCTGCGTGAGCGCTATGGCGCGAACGTGATCGGCGTTGAACGCTGGCGGCGCTTTCGGCGCGTTATTGTTAACGTCAATGGGGTGTCGGAATTTCGCGCCCGCGATGTGTTACTGATCGATATGTCTGCCGCCGAGGTGGATCTCCGGGAATTTTGCAGCGAGCAACTGCTGGAGCCGATGGTTTTACGCGGCGAGTATTTTTCCGATCAGGCGCTGGACGTGGGGATGGCGGAAATCTCCCTGATTCCCGAATCGGAACTGATTGGCAAATCGGTGCGCGAGATCGGTTTTCGTACGCGCTATGGCCTGAATGTCGTCGGTCTGAAGCGTGACGGCGTGGCAATCGAAGGGTCGCTTGCTGATGAAGCGCTGTTAATGGGCGACATTATTCTGGTGGTGGGAAACTGGAAGCTGATTGGTCAACTGGCGAAGCAGGGCCGTGACTTCGTGGTGCTGAATATGCCTGTGGAAGTGAGCGATGCCTCCCCGGCGCACAGCCAGGCGCCGCATGCGATCTTCTGTCTGGTGCTGATGGTTGCGCTGATGCTGACCGATGAGATCCCTAACCCGATCGCGGCAATCATTGCTTGCCTGCTGATGGGGAAATTCCGCTGTATTGATGCAGAAAGCTCCTACAAAGCGATTCACTGGCCGAGCATTATCCTGATTGTCGGGATGATGCCTTTTGCGCTGGCGTTGCAAAAGACCGGCGGCGTTGATCTGGTCGTTAAAGGATTGATGGATGTCGGCGGCGGTTATGGCCCCTATATGATGCTGGCATGTCTGTTTGTGCTGTGCGCCACCATCGGGCTGTTTATTTCCAATACCGCGACCGCCGTGCTGATGGCGCCGATAGCCCTTGCGGCAGCGAAATCGATGGGGGTGTCACCGTATCCTTTCGCGATGGTGGTGGCAATGGCGGCGTCGGCGGCGTTCATGACGCCGGTCTCCTCGCCGGTAAACACGCTGGTTCTGGGGCCGGGGAATTACAGTTTTAGCGACTTTGTTAAGATCGGGGTGCCGTTTACGATAATCGTTATGGCGGTATGCGTGGTGATGATCCCGGTGCTGTTTCCGTTTTGATTTTTTGCCGGATGGCGCTATTCGCTTATCCGGCCTACAAATGTAGCAGTAGGTCGGATAAGACGTTTACGTCGCCATCCGGCAAAACGATTTATAGCGGCGAATCCTGGCTGATTTCATCCAGCGAGAGGTGAAAACTGGGCACAAACACCGCCATAAAATAGTCCATCTCTTCGCTGCGGCGCGACGCCAGGGTTTTTTCCAGTCGCGTTTTTGCCAGCAGGAATTCATTATTGCCCGCCGATAACTCTTCCAGACACTTCAGATAGGCGCAAAGCGCGTCGGCTTGCTTCACAACCGATTTCTCTTCTTCGCTGTAAGCATGTTCGTCGATCAGCGGTGCAAAAATATCGCGCAGTTCGTCAGGAACCATATCCACCAGTTTTTGCTGAGCAATTTTCTCAATCGCTTTGTATTCCTGCGCGATTTGCGAATTGAAGTATTTCACCGGGGTCGGGAGATCGCCGGTCAACACTTCAGAGGCATCGTGGTACATCGCCAGTAGCGCAATACGCTCGGCATTGACCTGGCCGCCGAATTTGCGATTTTTGATAGCGGCAAGCGCGTGGGCGACCATCGCCACCTGCAAACTGTGTTCGGAGACGTTTTCGGTGCGCACGTTGCGCATCAATGGCCAGCGGTTAATCAGTTTCAGGCGGGAGAGGTGGGCAAAAAAATGGCTCTGCTTCATAGTGACCTTTTCATGATGACAACCTGAGGGTCATTGTGCGCAGAGAAGGCCATCGGATGCAAATACTCGTCTTTCTCACGTTGCATCCGACGGCCAGTTTACGGTTACAGCTGATGATACCCTGACAGGAAGCGCCCGAATTTACTCAGCGACATTTCGATGTCGTCAATACGAGGCAGCGTTACAATGCGGAAGTGATCCGGCCAGGGCCAGTTGAACGCGGTTCCCTGCACCAGCAGCACTTTTTCCTGCAACAGGAAGTCGAGCACCATCTTCTGGTCATCGTGGATGTTAAAGCGCTTCGCATCTATTTTCGGGAACATATACAGTGCGCCGCGCGGTTTCACGCAGGAAACGCCCGGAATATCGTTAATCAGCTCCCACGCACGGTTACGTTGTTCATACAAACGCCCGCCCGGCATGATGAATTCGCTAATACTCTGGTAGCCGCCCAGCGCCGTCTGGATCGCGTGCTGCGCCGGAACGTTGGCGCACAGACGCATTGACGCCAGCATCTCCAGCCCTTCAATGTAGCCTTTGGCGTGTTTTTTCGGCCCATTCAGCACCATCCAGCCCTGGCGGAATCCGGCGACGCGATAGGTTTTGGACAGCCCGTTGAACGTAATGGTCAGCAGATCCGGCGCCAGCGCGGCGATAGAATGATGCTCAGCGTCGTCGTAGAGGATCTTGTCGTAAATCTCATCGGCGAAAATGATCAGATTATGTTGACGGGCAATCTCAACGATCTCCATCAGCAGCTCTTTGGAGTAAACCGCGCCGGTTGGGTTATTCGGGTTGATTATCACAATGCCACGGGTACGCGGCGTGATTTTGGCGCGGATGTCGTCGAGATCCGGGAACCAGTCAGAAGATTCATCGCAAAGATAGTGTACCGCTTTGCCGCTGGAGAGCGAGACTGCCGCTGTCCACAGCGGGTAATCCGGCGCGGGAACCAGCATTTCGTCCCCGCTGTTCAGCAACGCCTGCATTGCCTGCACGATCAATTCGGATACGCCGTTACCAATATAGATATCTTCTACGGTGACGTCGCGCATACCGCGCGCCTGGTAATGCTGCATGATCGCTTTGCGTGCGGAATACAGACCCTTTGAATCGCAATACCCCTGCGCCGTTGGCAAATTGCGGATGACATCGACCAGGATCTCATCAGGCGCTTCAAACCCAAAAGGGGCGGGGTTGCCGATGTTCAGTTTCAGAACTTTATTGCCTTCTTCTTCCAGGCGTTTCGCTTCTTTCAGAACAGGGCCGCGGATGTCATAACAGACATTTTCTAGTTTGCTGGATTTTTCAATGGGGGACATGAATCTTGACCTTTTTAGCTGTTATCGCCACTCCCTGCCGTGGAAGTCAGCACGGAACAATGTACTCCCACAGCGGTGAGTTTTGAAGGGTCAGCAGTAGAAGATTTTGCTCAGGCTTAGTGTGGGATTGTGCTGTTAAGTCCTGCTTTAATGCCATTATTACAGTTTTTATTACTGCTTTTATTTATTTTATTGGTTTTTTATTTTTAGTATCGGGCTTTTGTGTGGTTGTATGTTTTGTTAAAAAATAGTCTAAACTCAGGGAGGAAAGTGTTAGCGGCGTCAGCATAACTCAATTATCAGGAAAATACTGAATGCTTTTACGAAACTACTGTTATCGCCATGATCTGTAAACGTTAGGGTGTAAATCTATTGTTAAGTAGAATTAATGAGTAGTGGCGATCTTAATTAATTATTATTTAATATTTAAAAAGCACCTGCTGGTGAGATTAATAATACATAATTTTCTTAGTTAAGATAACATAATCACGCTTCAGATTATTCGTATTAAGGCTTATAAATATAGTGGTTTTGGGTTAAGATAAGCCCCAGGAAATGGTGCGCAGTCTGCGTTGTCTGCTAATTTTTATGACGAGCATCTATAACTAACTTGTTGCTCAGTAGGCTTTTTTTGTGTCGGTAAATGTCCGTTAACTTCTTTTACATTTACAAAATTACACGTTTATCCTTAGCAGAATTCCGTTGTTACCTAAAAAGGTATGCGTCTTCTCCTCGATATATCCCTGGTAATGACCTCTGGGATTATTCGAAAAGAAAGGAGAAGAGGTTGTTAGCAGCACCAAATACATTTTTACTTTCACTTGGTTACGCAAGTGAAACGGCGAGGGAAGCACATTACAAATGGAATTGTTTGTTTATGAACACACAGCATTAACCAGGTCAGCATGGTATGACCCGCCAGTAAGTGAAAAATTATGATAAATGCAAATCGTCCGATAATTAACCTCGACCTCGATCTGCTGAGAACGTTTGTTGCTGTTGCCGATCTGAACACGTTCGCCGCTGCGGCGGCGGCGGTGTGTCGTACTCAGTCTGCGGTGAGCCAGCAAATGCAGCGTCTTGAGCAGCTTGTGGGCAAGGAGTTGTTCGCCCGTCATGGTCGTAACAAGCTGTTGACTGAACACGGTATTCAGCTTCTGGGTTACGCCAGAAAAATCCTGCGCTTTAATGATGAGGCGTGCTCATCATTGATGTTTAGCAATCTTCAGGGCGTATTAACAATTGGCGCTTCTGATGAATCCGCCGATACGATATTGCCTTTCTTGCTCAATCGGATCAGTTCGGTTTACCCGAAGCTTGCTCTGGATGTGAGGGTGAAACGTAACGCCTTTATGGTGGATATGCTGAAATCGCAGGAAGTGGATTTGATTGTCACTACGCACCGTCCGGGATCTTTCGAGTTCCTGAACCTGCGCACATCGCCGACACACTGGTACTGCGCGGCGGAATATGTGCTACAGAAGGGGGAACCGATCCCGCTGGTGTTGTTAGACGATCCCAGCCCGTTCCGCGATATCGTATTAGCGACGTTGAATGCGGCGAATATTCCCTGGCGCCTTGCCTATGTGGCCTCAACGTTAGCGGCAGTACGCGCGGCCGTAAAAGCCGGACTGGGGATCACCGCGCGACCGGTTGAGATGATGAGCCCGGATTTACGCGTACTCGGCGCTGCGGATGGATTACCGCCGTTGCCAGATACGGAATACTTACTGTGTCGCGATCCATCAGGCCAGAACGAACTGGCGCAGGTTATCTATCAGGCGATGGACAGTTACCAAAACCCCTGGCAATACAGTCAGTTTACTCCCGAAGGAGGAGACGATTCGCTGATGGTTGAAGGTGACTTTGAGTAGTCAGTCACAAAAAAAACGTTATAAAATGTAAGTGTAAAAAAGGGCCGCTGATGCTGAAAAAACATCCAGCGGTTCTTTTTTTATACAATTTACCGGCGTTTCGAACGTAAATGCGGGAAAAAGCCTAAAAAATCAGTAAGTAGTCATTAACCTGTTAATTTGGATGAAAAATAGGCACTGACGGTCTGGTTTTGTTTCCATGTTAAAAAACTAGAGAAATTGTTGCTGTTTTTTATGGCGGATTAACAAAAGCGTGTCACAGATCAAGAAAATACTCCCATTTAGGGGGAGGCATCTGCGTAAAATCCTGTCAAAATAGGAGTGTATTATCTCATTTACTTCACAACGGACACGATTCAACAACATTAAATTCGGGCTGGTGATGCGATCGAAATCAGTCAAAATGGCATTAAATGTTAATGGTGTTGGGTCGATGTAAATTAATGTGAGGGAACTTTTGTTAAAGTTGACAAAAGGTTATAGAAAGGAGTAAAAAACCACATCAATTAGCTGTTTAATCATTTTCTACAGTGATTGTAAGGTTTTTTTTATTCCTCCCCATGAATCGATGTGGCGTTCATCTGCCGAAAAGAGCAGAGAATTTGGCGCTACTTTTGATGAGTAAGCAATGAGTATGTCAACATCCACTGAAATCATCGCTCATCACTGGGCATTCGCTATCTTTCTTATTATTGCCATTGGCCTGTGCTGCCTGATGCTCGTCGGCGGTTGGTTTTTAGGCGGTCGCGCACGCGCGAGGTCGAAAAACACCCCGTTTGAATCAGGTATCGACTCGGTCGGCTCCGCCCGCTTACGCCTGTCTGCCAAGTTTTACCTGGTAGCCATGTTCTTCGTTATCTTCGACGTTGAAGCGCTGTATCTGTTCGCATGGTCGACCTCTATCCGTGAAAGCGGTTGGGTAGGCTTTGTGGAAGCTGCAATTTTTATTTTTGTGTTACTGGCTGGTCTGGTTTATCTGGTGCGTATTGGCGCGCTGGACTGGACGCCCGCGCGTTCACGCCGCGAGCGTATGAACCCGGAAACGAACAGTATCGCTAATCGTCAACGCTAACCGCGAGGCATTAAGATGGATTATACGCTCACCCGCATAGATCCCAACGGTGAGAATGACCGTTACCCCCTGCAAAAACAGGAGATCGTAACCGACCCCCTGGAGCAAGAAATCAACAAAAGCGTGTACATGGGCAAGCTCGAACACGCGCTGCATGACATGGTTAACTGGGGTCGTAAGAATTCAATTTGGCCGTATAACTTCGGCCTTTCCTGCTGCTATGTCGAGATGGTGACCTCTTTTACCGCCGTGCATGACGTGGCGCGCTTCGGCGCGGAAGTACTGCGTGCTTCGCCGCGTCAGGCCGACCTGATGGTGGTAGCGGGAACATGCTTTACCAAGATGGCGCCTGTTATTCAGCGTTTGTATGACCAGATGCTGGAGCCGAAGTGGGTGATTTCCATGGGGGCATGCGCTAACTCTGGCGGTATGTACGATATTTATTCGGTTGTGCAGGGCGTTGATAAATTTATCCCGGTAGATGTGTATATCCCGGGCTGCCCGCCGCGCCCCGAAGCGTACATGCAGGCGCTGATGTTGTTGCAGGAATCAATTGGCAAAGAACGTCGTCCGCTCTCCTGGGTGGTTGGCGATCAGGGCGTTTATCGCGCCAATATGCAGTCAGAGCGCGAACGTAAACGCGGCGAACGCATTGCAGTAACGAATCTACGTACACCAGACGAGATTTAATTTGCGCCTGTCGGCAGCAGACTTCACTTCGCTTATCACTACATAAATAACGCGAAGCACTGCCGACTACCACGGACCATTTGCAATGGTGAACAATATGACCGACTTAACCGCGCAAGACGCTGTATGGCAAACCCGGGATCATCTGGATGACCCGGTCATTGGCGAACTGCGCAACCGTTTTGGGCCGGATGCCTTTACCGTTCAGGCGACCCGCACCGGGGTACCCGTTGTTTGGGTCAAGCGTGAACAATTACTGGAAGTTGGCGATTTCTTAAAGAAACTGCCGAAACCTTACGTCATGCTGTTTGACTTACACGGCATGGACGAGCGTCTGCGCACGCACCGCGACGGGTTACCCGCTGCGGATTTTTCCGTTTTCTACCATCTGATCTCAATAGACCGCAATCGCGACATCATGCTCAAGGTGGCATTGTCTGAAAACGACCTGCATGTGCCGACGTTTACCAAACTCTTCCCGAACGCCAACTGGTACGAGCGTGAAACCTGGGAGATGTTTGGCATCACGTTCGACGGCCACCCGCACCTGACGCGTCTGCTGATGCCGCCGACCTGGGAAGGGCATCCGCTGCGTAAAGACTACCCGGCGCGCGCCACCGAATTCGATCCGTTTGAGCTGACCAAAGCCAAGCAGGATCTGGAGATGGAAGCGCTGACCTTCAAACCGGAAGACTGGGGTATGCAACGCGGCACCGAAAACGAGGACTTTATGTTCCTCAACCTCGGTCCGAACCACCCGTCCTCACACGGCGCATTCCGTATCGTTCTTCAGCTTGACGGCGAAGAAATTGTCGACTGCGTGCCTGACATCGGCTACCACCACCGTGGCGCTGAGAAAATGGGCGAACGCCAGTCCTGGCACAGCTACATTCCGTATACCGACCGTATCGAATACCTCGGCGGCTGCGTCAACGAAATGCCGTACGTACTGGCGGTAGAAAAACTGGCGGGTATTACCGTACCGGATCGCGTAAACGTGATTCGCGTTATGCTCTCCGAACTGTTCCGCATTAACAGCCACCTGCTGTACATCTCGACGTTTATTCAGGACGTCGGCGCGATGACCCCGGTCTTCTTCGCCTTTACCGATCGTCAGAAAATTTACGATGTGGTGGAAGCGATCACCGGTTTCCGTATGCACCCGGCCTGGTTCCGTATCGGCGGCGTCGCGCACGACCTGCCGCGTGGCTGGGATCGCCTGCTGCGCGATTTCCTGGACTGGATGCCGAAGCGTCTGGACTCCTACGAGAAAGCGGCGCTGCGCAACACCATCCTGAAAGGGCGTTCCCAGGGCGTTGCCGCTTACGGCAAGAAAGAAGCGCTGGACTGGGGCTGTACAGGCGCCGCGCTGCGTGCGACCGGTATTGATTTCGACGTGCGTAAATCACGTCCGTACTCTGGCTACGAAAACTTTGACTTTGAAATCCCGGTTGGCGGCGGCGTGTCCGACTGCTATACCCGCGTGATGCTGAAAGTCGAAGAGCTGCGTCAGAGTTTGCGCATCCTTGAGCAGTGCCTCAATAACATGCCGGAAGGCCCGTTCAAAGCGGATCACCCGCTGACGACGCCGCCGCCGAAAGAGCGCACGCTGCAACATATCGAAACCCTGATCACCCACTTTCTGCAAGTGTCGTGGGGCCCGGTCATGCCTGCGAATGAATCCTTCCAGATGGTAGAGGCGACCAAGGGTATTAACAGTTACTACCTGACCAGCGATGGTAGCACCATGAGTTACCGTACTCGTATCCGTACCCCGAGCTATGCGCATTTGCAGCAGATTCCGGTGGCGGTACGCGGCAGCCTGGTGTCTGACCTGATCGTTCATTTAGGTAGTATCGATTTTGTTATGTCAGATGTGGACCGCTAATTATGCACGAGAATCAACAACCACAAACCGAGGCTTTTGAGCTGAGTGCGGCAGAGCGTGAAGCCATTGAGCACGAGAAGCACCACTACGAAGACCCGCGTGCGGCGTCCATTGAAGCGCTGAAAATCGTACAGAAGCAGCGTGGCTGGGTGCCGGATGGCGCGATCTACGCGATCGCCGACGTGCTGGGTATTCCGGCGAGCGATGTCGAAGGCGTCGCCACATTCTACAGCCAGATCTTCCGCCAGCCGGTCGGTCGCCATGTGATCCGTTACTGTGACAGCGTGGTGTGCCATATCACCGGTTATCAGGGCATCCAGGCCGCGCTGGAGAAAAAACTCAATATCAAGCCGGGGCAGACGACCTTTGACGGTCGCTTTACGCTGCTGCCGACCTGTTGCCTGGGGAACTGCGACAAAGGGCCGAACATGATGATTGATGAGGATACTCACAGCCATCTGACCCCGGAAGCCATTCCCGAACTACTGGAGCGGTATAAATGAAAAACGTTATCCGTACTCCCGAAACGCATCCGCTGACCTGGCGTCTGCGCGATGACAAGCAGCCGGTATGGCTGGACGAATACCGTAGTAAAAACGGCTACGAAGGCGCGCGTAAAGCGCTGACCGGGCTGTCTCCTGACGAGATCGTCAATCAGGTGAAAGACGCTGGCCTGAAAGGGCGCGGCGGCGCGGGCTTCTCCACCGGTCTGAAGTGGAGCCTGATGCCGAAAGATGAATCCATGAACATCCGTTACCTGCTGTGTAACGCCGATGAAATGGAGCCGGGCACCTATAAAGACCGTCTGCTGATGGAGCAACTGCCGCACCTGCTGGTGGAAGGTATGTTGATCTCCGCCTTTGCCCTGAAAGCGTACCGTGGCTACATCTTCCTGCGTGGCGAATACATCGAAGCGGCTGTGCATCTGCGCCGCGCAATCGCGGAAGCGACCGAAGCCGGTCTGCTCGGCAAAAACATCATGGGCACCGGTTTCGACTTCGAACTGTTTGTCCACACCGGGGCAGGGCGTTACATCTGCGGTGAAGAAACCGCGCTGATTAACTCCCTCGAAGGTCGTCGCGCCAACCCGCGCTCTAAGCCGCCGTTCCCGGCAAGCTCCGGCGTATGGGGCAAGCCGACCTGCGTCAACAACGTGGAAACGCTGTGTAACGTCCCGGCGATCCTCGCGAACGGCGTGGAGTGGTATCAGAACATTTCGAAGAGCAAAGATGCGGGCACCAAGCTGATGGGCTTCTCCGGTCGCGTGAAAAATCCGGGACTGTGGGAACTGCCGTTCGGCACTACCGCGCGTGAGATCCTCGAAGATTACGCCGGTGGCATGCGCGATGGCCTGAAATTCAAAGCCTGGCAGCCAGGCGGCGCGGGAACCGACTTCCTGACCGAAGCGCACCTCGACCTGCCGATGGAATTTGAAAGCATCGGTAAAGCGGGCAGCCGTCTGGGTACGGCGCTGGCGATGGCCGTTGACCACGAAATTGGCATGGTGTCGCTGGTGCGTAACCTGGAAGAGTTTTTTGCGCGCGAATCGTGCGGCTGGTGTACGCCGTGCCGCGACGGCCTGCCGTGGAGTGTAAAAATTCTGCGTGCGCTGGAACGTGGCGAAGGCCAGCCTGGGGATATCGAGACACTTGAGCAACTGTGTCGTTTCCTCGGGCCGGGTAAAACCTTCTGTGCGCATGCGCCAGGCGCGGTCGAACCGTTGCAGAGCGCCATTAAATATTTCCGCGAAGAATTCGAAGCTGGCATCAAGCAGCCGTTCAGCAATACCCATGTGATTGGTGGTATACAGCCGAACCTGCTGAAAGAGCGCTGGTAATTGCGGGCTTACCCCTGCATCGCGATAAGTCATTCGATTAACGCTTAGTCCCTGACTAAGCCAACTGGAAGCATGCTGACTATGGCTACGATTCATGTAGACGGCAAAGAATATGAGGTCAACGGCGCAGACAACCTGCTACAGGCATGTCTGTCCCTCGGCCTTGATATTCCGTACTTTTGCTGGCACCCGGCGCTGGGTAGCGTCGGTGCTTGCCGCCAGTGTGCGGTGAAGCAATATCAAAACGCGGAAGATACGCGTGGTCGCCTGGTGATGTCTTGTATGACGCCTGCCACCGACGGCACCTTTATTTCTATTGATGACGAAGAAGCGAAACAGTTCCGCGAAAGCGTGGTGGAATGGTTAATGACCAACCACCCGCACGATTGTCCGGTCTGTGAAGAGGGCGGTAACTGCCACCTTCAGGATATGACCGTGATGACGGGCCACAACTTCCGTCGTTACCGTTTCACTAAGCGTACTCACCGCAACCAGGATTTGGGGCCGTTCATCTCTCACGAAATGAACCGCTGCATCGCCTGCTACCGCTGTGTGCGTTACTACAAAGACTACGCAGACGGCGCGGATCTGGGCGTATATGGCGCGCATGACAACGTCTACTTCGGTCGTCCTGAAGACGGTACGCTTGAAAGCGAATTCTCCGGCAACCTGGTGGAAATCTGCCCGACCGGCGTATTCACCGACAAAACGCACTCCGAGCGTTATAACCGTAAGTGGGACATGCAGTTTGCGCCAAGCATCTGCCAGCAGTGCTCCATCGGTTGTAACACCAGCCCGGGCGAGCGCTACGGCGAACTGCGTCGTATCGAGAACCGTTACAACGGGACCGTTAACCACTACTTCCTCTGCGACCGTGGTCGTTTCGGTTATGGTTATGTGAACCTGAAAGACAGGCCTCGTCAGCCGATTCAGCGTCGTGGCGATGACCTGATCACCCTCAACGCCGAACAGGCGATGCAGGGCGCGGCGGATATTCTGCGTCAGTCGAAGAAAGTGATCGGCATCGGTTCTCCGCGCGCCAGCGTTGAGAGCAACTTCGCGCTGCGTGAACTGGTGGGCGCGGATAACTTCTATACCGGTATCGCTCAGGGCGAGCAGGAACGTCTGCAACTGGCGCTGAAAGTGCTGCGCGAAGGCGGCATTCATACTCCGGCGCTGCGTGACATCGAATCTTACGATGCGGTACTGGTGCTGGGCGAAGATATTACCCAGACCGGCGCGCGCGTTGCGCTGGCGGTTCGTCAGGCGGTGAAAGGCAAAGCGCGTGAAATGGCGGCGGCCCAGAAAGTGGCCGACTGGCAGATTGCGGCCATCCTCAACATCGGCCAGCGCGCTAAGCATCCGCTGTTTGTGACCAACGTTGACAACACCCGTCTGGACGACATCGCGGCATGGACTTACCGTGCGCCGGTGGAAGATCAGGCGCGTTTAGGCTTTGCCATCGCTCATGCGCTGGACGACAGCGCACCGACGGTCAACGGCATCAGCAGCGATTTGCAGAACAAAATCGACGTCATCGTTCAGGCGCTGGCGGGTGCGAAGAAACCACTGATTATCTCCGGCACCAACGCCGGTAGCGCGGAAGTGATTCAGGCGGCCGCCAACGTGGCGAAAGCGCTGAAAGGCCGTGGTTCGGATGTCGGCATCACCATGATTGCCCGCTCGGTCAACAGCATGGGGCTGGGCATGATGGGCGGCGGTTCGCTGGATGACGCGTTAACCGAACTGGAAACCGGTCGTGCCGACGCTGTCGTGGTGCTGGAAAACGATCTGCACCGTCATGCAAGCGCCGTTCGCGTAAATGCCGCGCTGGCAAAAGCGCCGCTGGTGATGGTGGTTGACCATCAGCGCACGGCGATTATGGAGAATGCGCATCTGGTGCTCTCCGCCGCAAGTTTTGCGGAAAGCGACGGTACGGTCATCAACAACGAAGGCCGCGCGCAGCGTTTCTTCCAGGTTTATGACCCGGCCTATTACGACAGCAACACCGTGATGCTGGAAAGCTGGCGCTGGCTGCACTCGCTGCACAGCACCGTGCAGAACCGCGAGGTGGACTGGACGCAACTGGACCACGTTATTGACGCCGCGATCGCCGCAATGCCGCAACTGGCGGGCATTAAAGATGCCGCGCCGGACGCGACCTTCCGCATTCGCGGGCAGAAACTGGCGCGTGAGCCGCACCGTTACAGCGGTCGTACCGCGATGCGCGCTAACATCAGCGTTCACGAGCCGCGTCAGCCGCAGGATAAAGACACCATGTTCGCCTTCTCAATGGAAGGGAACAACCAGCCGGGCGCGCCGCGTTCGCAGATTCCGTTTGCCTGGGCGCCAGGCTGGAACTCCCCACAGGCGTGGAACAAGTTCCAGGATGAAGTGGGCGGCAAACTGCGTCATGGCGATCCGGGCGTGCGTTTGATTGAAGCATCTGAAAACGGTCTTGATTACTTCACTACCGTTCCGGCCAGCTTCCAGGCGCAGGATGGTCAGTGGCGTATCGCGCCGTACTATCACCTGTTTGGCAGTGACGAAATGTCGCAGCGCTCTCCGGTCTTCCAGAGCCGTATGCCGCAACCGTACATCAAACTCAACCCGGCTGATGCCGCGAAGTTGGGCGTGAATGCGGGAACGCGCGTTTCCTTCAGCTACGACGGCAATACGGTAACGCTGCCGGTTGAAATTGCTGAAGGCTTAACGGCAGGGCAGGTCGGATTGCCGATGGGTATGCCTGGCATCGCGCCGGTTCTGGCGGGCGGTCGTCTTGAGAATCTGCAGGAGGCGCAACAATGAGTTGGATTACACCGGATCTGATCGAGATCCTGCTGAGCATTCTCAAAGCGGTGGTGATCCTGCTGGTGGTGGTCACCTGCGGGGCATTCATGAGCTTTGGCGAACGTCGTCTGCTGGGTCTGTTCCAGAACCGTTATGGGCCAAACCGCGTTGGCTGGGGCGGTTCGCTCCAGCTGGTCGCGGACATGATCAAAATGTTCTTTAAAGAGGACTGGATCCCGAAATTCTCGGATCGCGTCATCTTTACCCTGGCGCCGATGATCGCTTTTACCTCGCTGCTGCTGGCGTTCGCTATCGTTCCGGTTAGCCCTACCTGGGTTGTCGCTGACCTGAACATCGGGATTTTGTTCTTCCTGATGATGGCGGGCCTGGCGGTGTATGCGGTGCTGTTCGCCGGTTGGTCGAGCAACAACAAATACTCGCTGCTGGGGGCGATGCGTGCATCAGCACAGACGCTCAGCTACGAAGTGTTCCTCGGGCTTTCCCTGATGGGCGTGGTGGCGCAGGCCGGTTCATTTAATATGACCGACATCGTCAACAACCAGGCTGATATCTGGAACGTTATTCCGCAGTTCTTTGGTTTTGTCACCTTTGCCATCGCGGGCGTGGCGGTGTGTCACCGTCATCCGTTTGACCAGCCGGAAGCCGAACAGGAACTGGCCGATGGTTATCACATTGAATACTCCGGTATGAAATTCGGTCTGTTCTTCGTGGGGGAATACATCGGTATCGTTACTATCTCCGCACTGATGGTGACGCTGTTCTTCGGTGGCTGGCATGGCCCGTTCTTACCGCCATTCATCTGGTTCGCGCTGAAAACCGCGTTCTTTATGATGATGTTCATTTTGATTCGTGCGTCGTTACCGCGTCCTCGTTATGACCAGGTAATGTCCTTCGGCTGGAAAGTCTGCCTGCCGTTGACGCTCATCAACTTGCTGGTAACGGCGGCTGTCATTCTCTGGCAGGCGCAATAAGGGGCACAAAGACCATGACCTTAAAAGAATTGTTAGTAGGCTTCGGCACCCAGGTACGCAGTATCTGGATGATCGGCCTGCATGCGTTCGCGAAACGCGAAACGCAGATGTACCCGGAAGAGCCGGTCTATCTACCGCCTCGTTACCGTGGCCGTATCGTGCTGACGCGCGACCCGGACGGCGAGGAGCGTTGCGTTGCCTGTAACCTGTGTGCGGTAGCCTGCCCGGTAGGCTGTATCTCGCTGCAAAAAGCAGAGATGAAAGATGGTCGCTGGTATCCTGAGTTTTTCCGTATCAACTTCTCACGCTGCATTTTCTGCGGCCTGTGCGAAGAAGCCTGTCCGACGACGGCCATTCAGCTCACCCCCGATTTTGAAATGGGTGAGTACAAGCGCCAGGACCTGGTTTATGAGAAAGAGGATCTGCTGATCTCCGGTCCGGGCAAATACCCGGAATATAACTTCTACCGGATGGCAGGTATGGCAATCGACGGCAAAGATAAGGGCGAAGCAGAGAACGAAGCCAAGCCTATCGACGTCAAGAGCCTGTTACCGTAAGGAGAGGGGCAATGGAGTTCGCTTTTTATATCTGTGGCCTGATCGCCATTCTCGCAACCTTGCGAGTCATCACCCACACCAATCCGGTACACGCGCTGCTGTATCTGATTATTTCGCTGCTGGCGATTTCCGGGGTGTTTTTCTCGCTGGGCGCTTACTTTGCCGGTGCGCTGGAAATTATCGTTTATGCGGGCGCCATCATGGTGCTGTTCGTGTTCGTGGTCATGATGCTCAACCTCGGCGGTTCGGAAATCGAGCAGGAACGCCAGTGGCTGAAACCGCAGGTGTGGATTGGCCCGGCGATTTTGTCGGCCATCATGCTGGTGGTGATCGTGTACGCCATTCTGGGCGTCAACGACCAGGGTATCGACGGTACGCCAATTAGCGCCAAAGCGGTCGGTATCTCGCTGTTTGGGCCTTACGTTCTGGCGGTCGAACTGGCCTCTATGCTGCTGCTGGCCGGTCTGGTTGTCGCCTTCCACGTCGGTCGCGAAGAGCGTGTGGGCGAAGTGCTGAGCAACCGTCCTGGTGACAGCGCGAAAAGAAAAACGGAGGAGCACGCATGATCCCCTTACAACATGGACTGATCCTCGCGGCGATTTTATTCGTGCTGGGCTTAACCGGTCTGGTTATCCGCCGCAATCTGCTGTTTATGCTGATTGGGCTGGAAATCATGATTAACGCCTCCGCGCTGGCCTTCGTGGTCGCCGGAAGCTACTGGGGCCAGACGGATGGTCAGGTGATGTACATTCTTGCCATCAGCCTTGCGGCTGCGGAGGCGAGTATTGGCCTGGCGCTGTTACTGCAACTTCACCGCCGTCGCCAGAACCTGAACATCGATTCAGTAAGTGAGATGCGTGGATGAACATGCTTGCCTTAACCATTATTCTGCCATTGATTGGCTTTGTATTACTGGCGTTCTCTCGCGGTCGCTGGTCGGAAAACCTCTCCGCGACCGTGGGCGTCGGCTCCATTGGCCTGGCGGCGCTGGTGACGGCGTTTGTCGGCGTTGACTTCTTCGCTAACGGCAAGCAGGCGTTCAGCCAGCCGCTGTGGACGTGGATGTCGGTGGGTGATTTCAACATCGGTTTCAACCTGGTGCTGGACGGCCTGTCGCTGACCATGCTCTCGGTAGTGACCGGCGTGGGTTTCCTGATCCACATGTTCGCCTCCTGGTATATGCGCGGTGAAGAGGGATACTCCCGCTTCTTCGCCTACACCAACCTGTTTATCGCCAGCATGGTTATTCTGGTGCTGTCCGATAACCTGCTGTTGATGTACCTCGGCTGGGAAGGCGTGGGTCTGTGCTCCTATCTGCTGATCGGTTTCTACTACACCGATCCGAAGAATGGCGCAGCGGCAATGAAAGCGTTTGTTGTGACCCGCGTGGGTGACGTGTTCCTCGCGTTTGCGCTGTTCATTCTGTACAACGAACTGGGCACCCTGAACTTCCGCGAAATGGTGGAACTGGCGCCAGCGCACTTCGCCGACGGCAACAACATGCTGATGTGGGCGACGCTGATGCTGCTGGGCGGCGCGGTAGGTAAATCTGCGCAGCTGCCGTTGCAGACCTGGCTTGCAGACGCGATGGCGGGCCCGACGCCTGTCTCCGCGCTGATCCACGCCGCGACGATGGTTACCGCCGGTGTTTACCTGATTGCCCGTACCCACGGCCTGTTCCTGATGACGCCGGAAGTGCTGCATCTGGTGGGGATCGTTGGGGCGATTACGCTGGTGCTGGCCGGTTTCGCCGCGCTGGTGCAGACCGACATCAAACGTGTTCTCGCTTACTCCACCATGAGCCAGATTGGCTACATGTTCCTGGCGCTGGGCGTCCAGGCGTGGGATGCGGCGATTTTCCACCTGATGACGCACGCCTTCTTTAAAGCGCTGCTGTTCCTGGCGTCCGGCTCGGTGATTCTGGCCTGCCACCACGAACAGAACATCTTCAAGATGGGCGGCTTGCGTAAGTCTATTCCGCTGGTGTATCTCTGCTTCCTGGTGGGTGGCGCGGCGCTGTCGGCTCTGCCGCTGATTACCGCCGGCTTCTTCAGTAAGGATGAGATTCTGGCTGGCGCGATGGCGAATGGTCATATCAATCTGATGGTTGCAGGTCTGGTCGGTGCGTTCATGACCTCCTTGTACACCTTCCGTATGATTTTCATCGTGTTCCACGGTAAAGAACAAATTCACGCTCATGCAGGGAAGGGGATTACGCATCACCTGCCGCTGATTGTGCTGATGGTACTGTCCACCTTTGTTGGCGCGCTGATTGTGCCGCCGTTGCAGGGTGTGCTGCCGCAGACGACCGAGCTTGAGCATAGCCGCGTGATGACCCTGGAAATTGCCTCCGGCGTGGTTGCGATTGTCGGCATCCTGATTGCCGCATGGCTGTGGTTGGGTAAACGTACTCTGGTGACTTCTGTCGCCAACAGTGCGCCGGGCCGTCTGCTGGGCACCTGGTGGTATAACGCCTGGGGCTTCGACTGGCTGTACGACAAAGTGTTCGTGAAGCCGTTCCTCGGCGTCGCCTGGCTGCTGAAACGCGACCCGCTCAATGCGCTGATGAACGTTCCGGCTATCCTTTCCCGCTTTGCAGGTAAAGGCCTGCTGCTCAGCGAGAACGGATATCTGCGCTGGTATGTGGCATCCATGAGCATCGGTGCGGTCGTTGTGCTGGCGCTGTTGATGGTACTGCGTTGAGTTTGAGGATTGTGGGTTGATGTCGGATGGCGCTGGCGCTTATCCGACCTACGGGAATCTGTAGGCCCGGTAAGCGTTAGCGCCACCGGGCAAAAAAGGCCGCAATCCGAAGTGAATTTTCTGTTGTGAGAATTCGTTGAAAATCAGGTCCTGATGGGACTTTAACAAGGAATAAAGATCGCCATGTTACTACCCTGGCTAATATTAATTCCCTTTATCGGTGGCTTTCTGTGCTGGCAGACCGAACGCTTCGGCGTGAAGGTGCCGCGCTGGATTGCGCTGATCACCATGGGACTGACGCTGGCGCTTGGCCTGCAACTGTGGTTGCAGGGCGGCTATTCACTGACGCAAGCCGCTGGCATTCCGCAGTGGCAGTCTGAGTTCATTCTGCCGTGGATCCCGCGCTTCGGCATCTCTATCCATCTGGCTATTGACGGTTTGTCGCTGCTGATGGTGGTGCTGACCGGTCTGCTGGGCGTTCTGGCGGTACTCTGCTCCTGGAATGAAATCGAAAAATATCAGGGCTTCTTCCACCTGAACCTGATGTGGATTCTGGGCGGCGTTATCGGCGTGTTCCTTGCCATCGATATGTTCCTGTTCTTCTTCTTCTGGGAAATGATGCTGGTGCCGATGTACTTCCTGATCGCGCTGTGGGGGCACAAAGCCTCTGACGGTAAAACGCGTATCACGGCGGCTACCAAGTTCTTCATCTATACCCAGGCGAGCGGTCTGGTGATGTTGATTGCCATCCTGGCGCTGGTGTTTGTACACCACAATGCGACCGGCGTCTGGACCTTCAACTACGAAGACCTGCTGAAAACGCCGATGTCGCACGGGGTGGAATACCTGCTGATGCTGGGCTTCTTCATCGCGTTTGCGGTGAAAATGCCGGTGGTTCCGCTGCACGGCTGGCTGCCGGACGCGCACTCCCAGGCGCCGACCGCAGGTTCCGTTGACCTCGCCGGTATTTTGCTGAAAACGGCGGCTTACGGTCTGCTGCGCTTCTCGCTGCCGCTGTTCCCGAACGCCTCCGCCGAGTTTGCGCCGATTGCGATGTGGCTGGGTGTGATTGGCATCTTCTACGGCGCGTGGATGGCTTTCACCCAGTACGACATTAAACGTCTGATTGCGTACACTTCCGTTTCGCACATGGGCTTCGTACTGATTGCTATCTACACCGGCAGCCAGCTGGCTTACCAGGGCGCTGTAATCCAGATGATTGCGCACGGTCTGTCGGCAGCGGGTCTGTTCATCCTGTGTGGTCAGCTGTACGAACGTCTGCATACGCGTGATATGCGTATGATGGGCGGTCTGTGGAGCAAAATTAAATGGTTGCCTGCGCTGTCGATGTTCTTCGCGGTGGCGACGCTCGGTATGCCGGGCACCGGTAACTTCGTTGGCGAATTTATGATTCTGTTCGGTAGCTACCAGGTGGTTCCGGTCATTACCGTGATCTCAACCTTTGGTCTGGTGTTTGCTTCCGTTTACTCGCTGGCGATGCTGCATCGCGCTTACTTCGGTAAAGCGAAGAGCCAGATTGCCAGCCAGGACATGCCAGGGATGTCGCTGCGAGAGCTGTTTATCATCCTGTTGCTGGTCGTGCTTCTGGTACTGCTTGGCTTCTATCCGCAGCCGATTCTGGATACCTCGCATTCCGCGATGAGCAACATCCAGCAGTGGTTTGTTAATTCCGTTACTACTACAAGGCCGTAAATCGCCATGACAATAACTCCACAACACCTGATTGCGCTGCTACCGCTGCTGATCGTCGGCTTGACGGTGGTGGTTGTGATGCTCTCCATTGCGTGGCGACGCAATCACTTCCTCAATGCCACGCTGTCGGTCATTGGGCTTAACGCCGCGCTGGTTTCGCTCTGGTTTGTCGGCCAGGCGGGCGCGATGGACGTCACCCCGCTGATGCGCGTTGACGGTTTCGCCATGCTTTACACCGGGCTGGTTCTGCTGGCGAGTCTTGCCACCTGTACCTTTGCCTATCCGTGGCTTGAAGGCTATAACGACAACCAGGAAGAGTTCTACCTGCTGGTGCTGATTGCCGCATTGGGCGGTATTCTGCTGGCGAACGCCAACCACCTGGCGGCGCTGTTCCTCGGTATTGAGCTGATCTCTCTGCCGCTGTTTGGCCTGATTGGTTACGCCTTCCGTCAGAAACGCTCGCTGGAAGCCAGTATCAAATACACCATTCTGTCTGCCGCAGCGTCTTCCTTCCTGCTGTTCGGTATGGCGCTGGTGTACGCGCAGTCTGGCAACCTGTCGTTTGTCGCGCTTGGTAAGAGCCTCGGCGACGGCATGCTGCACGAACCGCTGCTGCTGGCGGGCTTCGGTCTGATGATTGTTGGTCTCGGCTTTAAACTCTCGCTGGTGCCGTTCCACCTGTGGACGCCAGACGTATACCAGGGCGCGCCAGCGCCGGTTTCCACCTTCCTGGCGACGGCGAGTAAAATCGCTATCTTCGGCGTGGTGATGCGTCTGTTCCTGTACGCGCCGGTTGGCGACAGCGAAGCGGTACGTATCGTGCTGGGCGTGATTGCCTTTGCCTCCATCATCTTCGGTAACCTGATGGCGCTGAGCCAGACCAACATTAAGCGTCTGCTCGGTTACTCCTCTATCTCTCACCTCGGCTATCTGCTGGTGGCGTTGATCGCCCTGCAAAGCGGCGAGATGTCGATGGAAGCCGTCGGCGTCTATCTGGCCGGTTATCTGTTCAGCAGCCTCGGCGCGTTCGGCGTGGTCAGCCTGATGTCCAGCCCGTTCCGTGGCCCGGATGCCGATTCGCTGTTCTCCTACCGTGGTCTGTTCTGGCATCGTCCGATCCTCGCGGCGGTGATGACCGTGATGATGCTCTCTCTGGCGGGTATCCCGATGACGCTGGGCTTTATCGGCAAGTTCTACGTCCTGGCGGTCGGTGTACAGGCCAGCCTGTGGTGGCTGGTTGCCGCGGTGGTGGTCGGTTCCGCGATTGGTCTCTACTACTACCTGCGTGTTGCGGTAAGCCTCTATCTGAGCGCGCCGCAGCAGCTTAACCGCGATGCGCCGTCTAACTGGCAGTACAGCGCGGGCGGTATTGTGGTTCTGATCTCCGCGCTGCTGGTTCTGGTGCTGGGTATCTACCCGCAACCGCTGATTAGCATCGTGCAGTTAGCTACGCCGCTGATGTAAGCGAAAGCAGAAACGAAAAAACCCGCCGTGGCGGGTTTTTTTATGCCCTGAACGTCAGGACGTTAACTCAGCAACTGACGGCTGACCAGCGGCCCGCTGACGTTTTGCGCGGCGCGTTCCATTACTTCCTGAATCACCGACGACAGTTCGTTGACTTCAAACTTCGCGACATAACCATCCGCTTTGACTTTACGCACATGATCTTCGTTGGCACTGCCGGAAAGGGAAGAGTGGATCACCACCGGAATTTTCTTCAGACGCTCGTCGGTTTTGATCTTACGCGTCAGGGTGAAACCGTCCATCTCCGGCATTTCGAGGTCGGTCAGCACCAGAGCGATTTTCTCGCTAATTGGTTTGCCTTCCGCCTCCGCTTCTTTCGCCAGTTGCTGGATTTTCTCCCAGGCATCCTGACCGGTAACGTGCATCTGATGCGGGATCTCCATCGCATTCAGCCCTTTCTCCAGCATGGCGCGGGCAACTTTAGAATCTTCCGCCACAATCGCCACCGCACCCGGCGTGATGTTGAACTTGCTGGTTTTCAAATTGGTGGCGCGCAAGTCGTGATTTGACGGCACGATATCATAGAGAATTTGCTCTACGTCGAGTACCAGCGCCAGGTTGTTGGTCTCTTTGTCTTCATCCAGACAGGCAATGCTGGTGATATAGCGGCCGTTAACCGCTTTCTCGGCGGTATGCACCTGCTGCCAGTCCAGACGCATAATATTCTCGACGGACTCCACCGCAAATGCCTGTACGCTGCGCGCATATTCGGTGATCAGCAGGATGTTAAGCCCGTTCTCCGGTTTACATCCGGCCACGGCGGGCAGGTCGATGACCGGGATCACCTGATCGCGGATGTTGACCATACCTAAAAGCGGGGCTTTCATTCCGGCAGGGCGCGTAAATGTGGGCATTGGCACAATTTCGCGCAGTTTGAATACGTTGATGCCAAATAGCTCCGACTTCTGCTCATGCAGCGATGTGCCGAGACGGAATAACAGCAGTTCAAAGCGGTTAGACAGGGTTAAGTTAGCCCTGTCATCAATATCTTTCTGGAAATTATCCATCGCATCCTCAATATGAAAGCCAGCCTTTTCTCTGTTATCGGCACTGAGGAAGAAAAATGGAGCGTTAAACCGTGAAAACGGCGAAATCGTGAGCCAACGCAGTTGCGGGGAAGATCGCCTGGCATTCTGCCAGCAGGCGTTGACAGCCTCTGTCGTCGTAACGCGAGCTGACGTGAGTAATGATGAGCTGGCCTACCTCGGCATTGTGCGCCAGCTGCGCGGCCTGCCTGGTGGAGCTGTGCCCACGGCTGTTGGCTTTTTCTTCCATTGAGGTATCCAGCGTTGCTTCGTGCACCATTACGTCCACGCCTTTTGCCAGCGTGATGGCCGACGCGCATGGCGCGGTGTCGCCAAATATCGCCACCGATTTCCCGGGCGTGGCTGGCGCGAGAAAATCGGCGCCGTTAATAACGCGACCATCGTTCAGGGTGACGGTTTTACCCGCTTTCAGATCCTGAAACAGCGGGCCGGGCTTCACGCCTGCCGCTTTTAGCGCACTGGCATCCAGCGCGCCGGGCTTGTCATGCTCTTCAATCCGATAGCCATAGCATTCAAGCGGATGCTCAAGCGCAAAGGCGGTCACTTTGCGCAGACCGTCGTTCAGAATTTCGCCTGCGGTAATTTCAACGATCTCCAGCGGATAATCAGTCCAGGAGCCGCTAAGGCGCAATGCGGTTTCGGTGAACTCGCGAATGCCTTTGGGGCCGTAAATCGTCAGCGGCTGTGCGTTTCCCGCCATCGAACGGCTGCACAGTAGACCGGGCAAACCGAAAAGGTGATCGCCATGCAGATGGCTGATGAAAATGCGATCGAGCTTACCTGGGTTGAACGCGGTGTTGAGCATCTGGTGCTGAGTGCCTTCACCGCAGTCGAATAACCATAGCCCCGCCTGCGTCGGGTGCTGTAAATTCAGTAATATTGCCGTGACATTACGCGTGCGGGTAGGAACGCCGGCAGAAGTACCTAAAAAAATTAATTCCATTATTTCATTACACGTTTAAAAAATATTCTGGCTAGTATAAAGCGAATACGTAAAAGGAGCGCACCATGATTCACTGGCAAGACCTGCATCATTCTGAATTATCCGTCCCGCAACTCTATGCGTTACTGAAATTGCGCTGCGCGGTATTTGTGGTTGAACAACGGTGTCCATATCTGGATGTGGACGGCGATGACCTGGTGGGGGAGAACCGTCATATCCTGGGCTGGCATAACGATGAGCTGGTAGCGTATGCGAGGATTCTGAAAAGCGACGACGAACTGGAGCCGGTGGTGATTGGGCGCGTGATCGTCAGCGAAGCGCTGCGCGGCGAAAAACTGGGGCAACAGCTTATGGCGCAGACCCTGGCATCCTGCGAGCAACACTGGCCGGAGAAGGCGCTTTATCTCGGCGCACAGGCGCATCTGCAATCCTTCTATGCGCGATTCGGCTTTGTTCCGGTGACGGACGTTTATGACGAAGACGGTATCCCGCACATGGGTATGGCGCGCGAGGTTAGCCAGGTGTGATGTTCCGGTTTTGTCTATAGTTAGTGGGAACGTTAATCGAAAGGGAGAATATAATGTCTTTTCATTCTTATGGTTCACGTATTGATGACGACCTGGAACTTCTGAGCGAAACGCTGGAAGAGGTGCTGCGTTCCTCCGGCGATCCTGCCGATCAAAAATATGTTGAGTTAAAAGCACGCGCAGAACGGGCGCTTGAAGAGGTAAAAAATCGCGTCAGCCATGCGTCTGACAGCTACTATTACCGCGCAAAACAGGCGGTTTATAAAGCGGATGATTACGTGCATGAAAAACCCTGGCAAGGGATTGGCGCAGGTGCGGCGGTCGGCCTGGTGCTGGGATTACTGCTGGCGCGGCGGTAATGTAACCGGGATCGCATTTCCTCCCTAAACGGGGGTACTGCTTTTTCTCCGCTGTACCCCGTATAATGTGAGGTTTTTAACAGGGAGAGGTCCGCGTGCATTCAATCACTACTGCGCTGGAAAATCTGCGGCGCCAGTTATCGCAGGAGATACCGGCGGCGCCAGGAATGCGTATTGTTGATGTGCCTTTCCCTCTGAATGATGCGTTTGACGCATTAAGCTGGCTGGCCAGTCAGGCCATCTGGCCGCAATTTTACTGGCAACAGCGTAACGGCGATGAAGAAGCCGCGGTGCTCGGCGCCGTTGAAACGTTCCCCTCTCTCGAACAGGCGCAACACTTTCTCCGCCAGCATGAATCACAATCCGATTTGCGTATCTGGGGACTGAATGCGTTTGAACCGCAGCAGGGGCATTTGCTGCTGCCGCGTCTTGAATGGCGACGCGCTGGCGCTATGGCAACGCTGCGGCTGTATCTCTACAGCCCGGTTTCACTGCGTGAAGACGCCAGGCGGGCGATCGCGTTTCTCTCTTCATTAAGGGGCGTGAAGCCGATTCCGGCGCTGCGCCTGCACCTGACGGGCGAGCAGCACTGGCCGGATAAAGCGGGCTGGACCAGCTTGATTCAGCTTGCCACGCAGACTATCGCTGAAGACGATCTCGACAAAGTGGTGCTGGCGCGGGCGACGGATTTGCAGTTTTCCCATTCGGTGAATGCCGCCGCCGTGATGGCATCCAGTCGCCGTTTAAACCTTAACTGCTACCATTTTTTTATGGCGTTCTCCGCCGGAAGCGCCTTTCTTGGCTCGTCGCCGGAACGCCTTTGGCGGCGACGTGAAACGGCATTGCGCACCGAGGCGCTGGCCGGCACGGTGGCGAATCATCCCGACGATCATCAGGCCTGGCAACTGGGCGAATGGTTGATGAAGGATGATAAAAACCAGCGTGAAAACATGCTGGTGGTAGAAGATATTTGTCAACGCCTGCAAAGCTGCACCCACTCGCTCGATGTTTTGCCGCCGCAGGTGCTCAGATTACGCAAAGTACAGCATCTGCGCCGCTGTATCTGGACGGCGCTCAATCAGGCTGACGACACGCTCTGTTTGCTACAGCTACAGCCCACGGCAGCCGTCGCGGGGATTCCGCGTGAACGGGCGCGCGCGTTTATTCAGCAACATGAACCGTTTGAACGTGAGTGGTATGCCGGGTCGGCGGGTTATCTGTCTTTACAGCAAAGCGAATTCTGCGTGACGCTGCGCTCGGCGAAAGTCGCGGCGAACGTTGTTCGTCTGTATGCCGGGGCAGGCATTGTGCGCGGGTCTGACCCGGAACAGGAATGGCAAGAGATCGACAACAAAGCAGCCGGGCTACGCACGTTATTACAGATGGAAAGCTAATGAGTCGCACATACACCTCATCCTTCAGGCGGTCTGCTGAATGATTTTGTGTATATTCCCGACTCATATCAATAATCCATTTTTTCTGATCCTTATACTGAGTCGCAATATTGATACCGGACAATCTCATGTCAGTAAGCGCATTTAACCGACGCTGGGCGGCGGTCATTCTGGAAGCACTCACTCGCCACGGCGTCAGGCATGTTTGCATTGCCCCTGGCTCCCGCTCCACGCCTTTAACCCTGGCGGCAGCGGAAAATTCAGCCTTTATTCATCACACGCACTTTGATGAGCGTGGTCTTGGTCATCTGGCGTTAGGGCTGGCGAAAGTCAGTAAGCAGCCCGTTGCCGTTATTGTTACTTCCGGTACGGCGGTGGCAAATCTCTATCCGGCGCTGATTGAAGCGGGGCTTACCGGTGAAAAACTGATTTTATTGACTGCGGACCGTCCGCCGGAACTGATTGACTGCGGCGCGAATCAGGCGATTCGTCAGGCCGGGATGTTTGCTTCTCATCCTTCTCAGACGCTCTCTTTGCCGCGCCCGACGCAGGATATTTCCGCGCGCTGGCTGGTCTCCACCCTTGATAACGTCCTGGCGACGCTGCATGCCGGCGCGGTACACATCAACTGTCCATTTGCGGAACCGCTGTATGGCGATATGGACGACACGGGGCTTGCCTGGCAGCAGAGCCTTGGCGACTGGTGGCAGGATGACAAACCCTGGCTGCGCGAAGCGCGTCGGCTGGAAAGCGACAAACAGCGCGACTGGTTCTTTTGGCGGCAAAAACGCGGCGTAGTGGTGGCCGGGCGCATGAGCGCGGAAGAGGGCAAGAAAGTCGCGCTTTGGGCGCAGACGCTGGGCTGGCCGCTGATTGGCGACGTGCTGTCGCAAACCGGGCAGCCGCTGCCGTGTGCCGATCTTTGGCTGGGCAATGCGAAGGCCGTCACTGAGCTTCAGCAGGCGCAAATTGTGGTGCAACTCGGCAGCAGCCTGACCGGAAAGCGCTTGCTGCAATGGCAGGCCGCCTGCGAGCCGGAAGAGTACTGGATTATTGATAATATCGAAGGTCGCCTGGACCCGGCGCATCATCGCGGACGCAGGCTGGTGGCGAAAATCGCCGACTGGCTGGAGCTGCATCCGGCGGAGAAACGCCATCCCTGGTGCGTCGATATCCCGCGCCTGGCAGAGCAGGCGTGGCAGGCGGTTGCCGCGCGTCGCGATATGTTCGGCGAAGCGCAACTGGCGCACCGCATTCGCGACTATCTGCCGGAACAAGGGCAACTGTTTGTCGGCAACAGCCTGGTGGTGCGCCTGATTGACGCGCTGTCGCAGCTACCGGCGGGCTACCCGGTGTACAGCAACCGGGGAGCCAGCGGTATTGATGGTCTGATCTCGACGGCGGCGGGCGTTCAGCGCGCCAGCGCGAAATCGACGCTGGCTATCGTCGGCGATCTGTCTGCGCTCTACGATCTCAATGCGCTGGCGCTATTGCGCCAGGTGTCCGCGCCGTTTGTGCTGATTGTGGTGAATAACAACGGCGGGCAAATTTTCTCTCTGCTGCCGACGCCGCAAAGCGAGCGCGAGCGGTTTTACCTGATGCCGCAAAACGTCCACTTTGAACATGCGGCGGCCATGTTTAACCTCAAATATCACCGCCCGCAAAGCTGGGATGAGCTGGATGCGGCGCTGGCTGGCGCCTGGCGAACGCCGACAACCACGGTGATTGAGCTGGTCGTGAACGATACGGACGGGGCGCAAACCCTGCAACAGCTGCTGGCGCAGGTGAGCCATCTATGATCCTGCGCGCGCAGGCGAACGGTGGTCAGCCGGGGTCTCCCTGGCTGGTTTTCCTGCATGGATTTTCCGGTGATTGCCGGGAATGGCAGCAGATCGGTGAGCAGTTTCCTGACTTTTCGCGCCTGTATATCGACTTGCCTGGTCACGGCGATTCTGCCGATATTCGTGTCAGCGGCTTTGCTGATGTGTGCGACTTATTGCGTAACACATTATTTAGTTACAACATACTTAAATACTGGCTGGTCGGCTACTCGCTCGGCGGCAGAGTGGCGATGATGGCGGCGTGCCAGACTCTGCCGGGTTTTTGCGGGCTGGTGGTTGAAGGCGGCCACCCGGGACTGCAACGCGAGGCCGAGCGTGACGCGCGCCGACGGTCTGACGGTCGTTGGGCGGCGCGCTTTCGCCGTGAACCGCTGCGCGACGTGTTTACTGACTGGTATCAGCAGCCGGTTTTCGCTTCGCTGGATGCTTCGCAAAGAGAGGCGTTAGTCGCGCTGCGCAGCCAGAACAATGGCGAAACGCTGGCGGCGATGCTGGAGGCAACCTCGCTTGCCGTACAGCCTGATTTACGCGCGCGGCTAAATGCGCGCACATTTCCGTTTTATTATTTATGTGGTGAACGCGACAGCAAATTCCGCGCGCTGGCGGCGGAGTTGTCTGTACCTTGCCATATGATTCGTAACGCCGGACACAACGCGCATCGGGAAAATCCCGCAGGCGTGGTGGACAGTCTGGCTCAGATTCTGCGTCTCTGACTAAAGGACACACTATGATCTATCCTGATGAAACAATGCTTTACGCACCGGTTGAATGGCACGACTGCTCCGAAGGTTACACGGACATTCGTTATGAAAAATCCACCGATGGTATTGCAAAAATCACCATTAACCGTCCACAGGTGCGCAACGCATTCCGTCCTTTGACCGTCAAAGAGATGATCCAGGCGCTGGCGGATGCCCGGTATGACGACAACGTGGGCGTCATTATTCTGACCGGCGAAGGCGAGAAAGCTTTCTGTGCGGGCGGCGACCAGAAGGTACGCGGCGACTACGGCGGATACCAGGATGATTCCGGCGTGCATCACCTGAACGTACTGGATTTCCAGCGCCAGATCCGTACCTGCCCGAAACCGGTCGTGGCGATGGTTGCAGGGTACTCTATCGGCGGCGGTCACGTACTGCACATGATGTGTGACCTGACCATCGCGGCGGAAAACGCCATCTTCGGCCAGACGGGCCCGAAAGTCGGCTCCTTCGACGGCGGCTGGGGCGCTTCCTATATGGCGCGTATCGTCGGGCAGAAAAAAGCGCGTGAAATCTGGTTCCTGTGCCGTCAGTACGACGCTAAACAGGCGCTGGATATGGGGCTGGTCAACACCGTCGTACCGCTGGACTCCCTTGAAAAAGAGACCGTGCGCTGGTGCCGCGAAATGTTGCAGAACAGCCCGATGGCGCTGCGCTGCCTGAAAGCGGCGCTGAACGCCGACTGCGACGGTCAGGCGGGTCTACAGGAGCTGGCGGGCAACGCCACGATGCTGTTCTACATGACGGAAGAAGGTCAGGAGGGCCGCAACGCTTTCAACCAGAAACGTCAGCCTGATTTCAGCAAATTCAAACGGAATCCGTAATGCGTAGCGCGCAGGTGTACCGCTGGCAGATCCCCATGGACGCGGGGGTGGTTCTGCGCGACAGGCGGTTAAAAACTCGCGACGGGCTGTATGTCCGTCTGTGCGACGGCGAGCGCGAAGGGTGGGGGGAGATCTCCCCGCTTCCGGGTTTCAGCCAGGAAACCCTGGAGGAGGCGCAGGCCGCGCTGCTGGACTGGGTTAACGGCTGGCTGCAAGGCCAGTCAACGTTGCCTGAAGTGCCCTCCGTGGCGTTTGGCGTTAGCTGCGCGCTGGCGGAGGCGGCGGGGACGTTGCCAGAGGCGGCGGATTACCGCGCTGCGCCGCTGTGTACGGGCGATCCAGACGATCTGGTGCTGCAACTGGCTGATATGCCTGGCGAGAAAGTCGCCAAGATCAAAGTCGGTCTGTACGAAGCAGTACGCGATGGAATGGTGGTCAACCTGCTGCTGGAGGCGGTTCCCGATCTGCATCTGCGTCTGGATGCCAATCGCGCCTGGACGCCGCTGAAAGCGCAGCAGTTCGCGAAATACGTCAACCCGGACTACCGTGCCCGCATCGCCTTCCTCGAAGAACCGTGTAAAACCCGCGACGACTCCCGCGCTTTTGCGCGTGAAACCGGGATTGCGATTGCCTGGGATGAAAGTCTGCGTGAAGACGATTTTGTCTTTGCGGCGGAAGCGGGCGTCAGCGCGGTGGTCATCAAACCGACGCTCACCGGAAGCCTGGAAAAGGTTCGCGAGCAGGTACAGGCCGCGCATACGCTGGGACTGACGGCGGTGATCAGCTCTTCCATCGAGTCGAGCCTCGGCTTAACGCAGCTGGCGCGTATTGCCGCGTGGCTGACGCCGCAGACCATTCCGGGTCTGGATACGCTAAGCCTGATGCAAACCCAGCAGGTGCGCCGCTGGCCGGGCAGCGCTTTGCCGTGTGTTAGCGACGATGCGCTGGAACGGCTGCTATGAGCCTCCGGGAAATGCCCGATAGCGCAAGCGTATCGGGCCTCCAGCCGTCATCTTTTAATGACTGGCCGTGGCGTCACTGGCGGCAGATGCGGGGAGATGCGCCTGCCTTACGCCTTAATGATGAAGTGCTAAGCTGGCGCACACTCTGTACCCGTATTGACGCGCTGGCGAGCGGTTTTGCCGCTCAGGGTGTCTCTGAAGGCTGCGGCGTGATGCTGCGCGCCTGGAATCACCCGCAAACGCTGCTGGCCTGGCTGGCTTTACTGCAATGCGGGGCAAGAATCCTGCCGGTTAACCCGCAGCTTCCGCAACCGCTGCTCGACGCGCTGCTGCCGGACTTAACGCTCCGGTTTGCTTTGCTGCTGGAGGGGGAGAATACCTTCCCGGCGTTACAACCGCTGCAAATGCAGCAAGAGGCAGGCGAACACGCCGCAGACTGGCAGCCGACGCGGCTGAGTTCAATGACGCTGACCTCTGGCTCAACCGGATTACCCAAGGCCGCAGTGCATACCTGCCAGGCGCATCTGACCAGCGCGGAAGGGGTGCTGTCCCTGATGCCGTTTGCCAATGGGGATGACTGGCTATTATCGCTGCCGCTGTTTCACGTTTCCGGCCAGGGCATTATGTGGCGCTGGTTGTTTGCGGGCGCCCGAATGACCGTGCGTGAGAAGCAGCCGCTGGAAGCGATGCTGCAAGGGTGTACGCATGCGTCTCTGGTTCCCACTCAGCTGTGGCGGCTGCTGGAGAATCCGGCATCGGTAACGTTGAAAGCGGTACTGCTGGGCGGCGCGGCTATCCCGGTTGAACTGACGGAGCAGGCTCGCGCGCAGGGTATTCGCTGCTGGTGCGGTTATGGCCTGACGGAATTTGCCTCGACGGTGTGCGCGAAAGAGGCCGACGGCCTGGGCGATGTCGGCGCGGCGTTACCGGGGCGGGAAGTCCGAATCGTGAATGGTGAAGTCTGGCTACGCGCCGCCAGCATGGCAGAAGGCTACTGGCGCGACGGTAAGCTGATCCCATTGGTGAATGGTGAAGGCTGGTTTGCTACCCGCGATCGCGGCGAACTGAACGACGGTAAGCTGACGATTGCCGGTCGGCTGGATAATCTGTTCTTCAGCGGCGGGGAAGGCATTCAGCCGGAAGAGGTGGAACGCGTTATCTCGGCGCATCCACATGTTCTACAGGCGTTCGTGGTGCCGGTAGAGGACAGGGAGTTCGGCCATCGTCCGGTGGCGGTGGTGGAATATGACGCGCAGGCCGGGAACGTCGATCTCGCGGAATGGGTGAAAGACAAGCTGGCGCGTTTTCAGCAGCCGGTACGCTGGTTGACGTTGCCATCAGCGCTGAAAAACGGCGGGATCAAAGTTTCGCGCCGGGCATTGCAGGAGTGGGTGCGCGCTAACCGTCCGTAATGTAAGCAACACGGGAGCCGCAGCTCCCGTGGAAACGGTTATTTCGCTTCTTTTAACGCCCGCAGGGCAGCGGCGACGCCCGCGCCATAGTCAGGATGAACTTCGCTAAACAAGCCAATCTGACGCTGCTGAATAAATTCCGGCACATCTTTCATGTCGCCGGCGATGCGCGCGAACATACGCTGATGTTCTTCATCACTCAGCAACTCATACAGCTTACGCGGCTGGCTGAAGTAGTCCGTATCTTCCCGGTGATCCCAGTGCGCGGCAGCGCCTTCGACAGAGAGCGGCGGTTCGCTGAAATCAGGCTGTTCCTGGAAGACGCCAAAGCTGTTTGGCTCATAGGTTGGGCCGTTGCCGCTGTTGCCGTCCACCCGCATCGCGCCGTCACGATGGTAGTTATGGAACGGGCAGCGCGGGGCGTTGACCGGGATCTGCTGATGGTTAACGCCCAGACGATAGCGGTGCGCATCGCCATAGGAGAAGAGACGCCCCTGCAACATACGGTCAGGGGAGAAGCTAATCCCCGGCACGACGTTCGCCGGATTCATCGCCACCTGTTCCACTTCGGAGAAATAGTTTTCCGGGTTGCGGTTCAGTTCCAGCACGCCGACTTCAATCAGCGGGTAATCGCCGTGCGGCCATACTTTGGTCAGATCAAACGGGTTGTACGGCACCTGCGAGGCTTCGGCTTCCGGCATGATCTGCACGTAGAATTTCCAGCGGGGGAAGTTGCCCTGTTCAATGGCGTTGTACAGGTCGCGCTGAGAACTTTCGCGATCGTCCGCCACCAGGCGTTTCGCTTCGTCATCCATCAGGTTGGCGATGCCCTGCTGCGATTTCAGGTGGAATTTCACCCAGAAACGTTCGTTGTCGCTGTTGATAAAGCTGAATGTGTGGCTACCGAAGCCGTGCATCGTACGGTAAGAGAAAGGCAAACCCCGGTCGCTAAAGTCGATAGTCAACTGGTGCAGCGATTCCGGCAGATGGGAGAAAAAGTCCCATTTGTAGGTCGGATTGCGCAGGTTGGTGCGTGGGTCGCGCTTCACGACATGGTTCAGATCCGGGAATTTCAGCGGATCGCGCAGATAGAAAACGGGCGTGTTGTTACCCACCAGATCCCAGTTGCCCTCTTCAGTGTAAAACTTGATCGCAAACCCGCGAATATCGCGCTCGGCATCCGCCGCGCCGCGCTCTCCCGCCACGGTGGAAAAACGCAGGAACAGATCCGTTTTTTTACCGGGCTCCGAAAAGATTTTTGCGCGAGTGTAACGTGAAATATCGTGCGTGACGGTGAAGGTGCCGTACGCGCCTGAGCCTTTGGCATGCATACGGCGCTCAGGGATCACTTCACGATCGAAGTGGGCCAGTTTTTCCAGGAACCAGATGTCCTGTAGCAGCATGGGGCCGCGTGGGCCTGCGGTTGCAACGCTGTTATTATGGGCGACAGGCACGCCTGCTGCGGTGGTGAGTCCTTTTTTGCTCATCTTTATCTCCCGACGATCGTTAGAAAAAATGTTTAATTTCCGTTTAATTTCGGAAACTAATGTAGAAAATATTTGTGAATGAAATATTGATCTCGGGCAATGACTGCTGCGCTAAACGCCTCTTCTTGTAACGTTTAATAAACCTGAAAGGTAGTGTTTAGTTACAATATGTTATTAGATCGCTTTTTTAGCTCATTGATTCTGTTGCGCTTGGCAGTACAATCCTGCGGTTTTGGGGTCTTTTGTTTATTTCTTTGCTGGAAAGGGTAAAAATGAAAAAAAGCATTTTATTAGGCGTTGCCGGACTGTTGTTCGCTTCTGCATCGGCGAATGCGATGAGCATTAGCGGCCAGGCGGGTAAAGATTACACCAACGTTGGCGTAGGTTTCGGTACTGAATCCACCGGGCTGGCGTTGAGCGGCAACTGGATGCATAACGACGACGATGGCGACGCTGCCGGCGTGGGGCTCGGCCTGAATATTCCGCTTGGGCCGTTGCTGGCAACGGTCGGTGGGAAAGGCGTTTATACCAATCCGAACGACGGCGATGAAGGCTATGCGGCGGCGGTAGGCGGCGGGTTACAGTGGAAAATCGGCGACAGCTTCCGTCTGTTTGGCGAGTATTACTACTCTCCAGATTCACTGTCCAGCGGCATCGACAGCTATGAAGAAGCCAATGCCGGAGCGCGCTTTACCATTATGCGCCCGCTGAGCATTGAAGCGGGCTATCGCTATCTGAACCTGGCGGGTAAAGACGGCAACCGTGACAACGCGATTGCCGATGGCCCGTACGTCGGCGTTAACGCCAGCTTCTGATTTTCGGGCGCGGCATCCGTCGCGCCGTTTCCTGTATGCTATAGCCTTCTTTCCCGGTTTGTTTCCTCTGAGTTTCTTACTCCGCCCCAGCGGGCTTTGCGTTATAGTGTTTTCATCATAGAAGCAGGAGAACACGATGTTAAACGTGGAGATGTTATCCACCGGGGATGAAGTGTTGCACGGGCAAATCGTCGACACGAATGCCGCCTGGCTGGCCGATTTTTTCTTTAATCAGGGGTTGCCGTTATCACGCCGAAATACGGTGGGAGATAATCTGGATGCGCTGGTCGCCATTTTACGCGAACGTAGCGAACATGCTGATGTGCTGATTGTGAATGGCGGCCTGGGGCCGACCAGCGATGATTTAAGCGCGCTGGCCGCCGCCACGGCGAAAGGTGAAGGTCTGGTGCTTCATGACGCGTGGCTGGCTGAGATGGAGCGTTTTTTCCATGAGCGCGGGCGGGTTATGGCGCCGAGTAACCGCAAGCAGGCAGAACTGCCCGCCAGCGCCGAGTTTATTAATAACCCGGTTGGCACCGCCTGTGGGTTTGCGGTGAAGCTAAATCGCTGCCTGATGTTCTTTACCCCGGGCGTCCCGTCTGAATTTAAGGTGATGGTCGAGCATGAAATTATGCCGCGTCTGCGTGCGCGTTTTGCGCTTCCTGAACCGCCGGTTTGTCTGCGACTCACCACGTTTGGACGTTCGGAAAGCGATCTGGCGCAGAGCCTCGATTCGCTGCCGCTACCGGCGGGCGTGACGATGGGATATCGCTCTTCAATGCCGATTATTGAACTGAAACTCACTGGCCCGGATGCGCAGCGGGATGCGATGCTGGCGCTATGGCCGGAGGTGAAGCGGGTGGCAGGGCAGAACCTGATTTTTGAAGGGACGGAAGGACTGCCTGCGCAAATCGCCCGTTGTTTGCAGACGCGCCAGCTCAGCCTGACGCTCAGCGAACAGTTCACCAGCGGGCTGCTGGCTTTGCAGCTTTCCCGTGCGAATGCGCCGATTCTTGCCAGCGAAGTGGTGCCTTCCCAGGAAGAGACGCTGGCTCAGACCGCGCACTGGACGACAGAGCGACGGAGCAACCACTACGCCGGACTGGCGCTGGCGGTATCCGGGCTGGAAAACGACCATCTTAATTTCGCGCTGGCGACGCCGGATGGGACATTTGCCCTGCGCGTGCATTTCAGCGCCAGCCGCTACAGTCTGGCGGTGCGGCAGGAAGTTTGCGCCATGATGGCGCTGAATATGGTGCGTCGGTGGTTAAACGGTCAGGATATTGCCAGTGAACATGGCTGGATTGAGGTGGTGGAGTCGTTAACCCTGTAGCCTGATGGCGCTGCGCTTATCGGGCCTGCCGTGGTTTGCAGGCCCGATAAGACGTTAACGCGCTTAACCTAATGCCTGGGCAAGCAGGGTAATCGGATGTTCGCAGCGTTTGCTTGTCGACATCTCAATTTGCCACTTACAGGTTTCACAGTCGGTCACCACAATATTTGCGCCGCTCTCTTCAATCTGGCGGAACAGCGGGGCGCCGATGGATTGCGAGGTGGGGTAGTTTTCCTTTTTAAAACCGTAGGTTCCGGCAATCCCACAGCACTGGGAGTCCAGCACGGTCAGTTCCAGACCTGGGATCTGGCGCAGCAACTCCAGCGTATAGAGCGTCCAGCCCATCTTCTCCATATGACACGGCGTATGGTAAACCACCTTCAGCGGTAATTTTTTCAGCGGCAGCGTCTGGCCTGCATCGATCTTACGCCACAGCCAGCGGGTCGCGAGTTCGATATGCTCACGCAGCCCGCTGTTATCCACGTCCAGCACTTCCGGGTATTCATCACGCAGGGCAAAGGTGCAGGTTGATGAGGTTGCGATAACCGGAATGCCTTTTACGCCAATTGCTTCTCTGAGCGACGCCACATTGCTCACCGCCTGCTTGCGCGCTTTATCGGTAAAACCGTTGGCGATCAGCGGCACGCCGCAACACTTCTCTTTACTTAACAACTGCACGCCGGTGCCCATTGCGTTCAGGACGTTAATTAAATCCTTACCGAGCTGCGGATGGTTGTAATTGACGAAGCAGCCGTGGAAGAAGGCGACCTGATCTTTGTACTGCGCCTGCTGTGCCGCAACGCTGCGATACCAGCGGCGGAAGGTGCCGAAAGAGTATTTCGGCAGCGTACGGCGATGGTCGATCTTCAACGCATAGTCGAGCAACTGACGAACCGGTTTCAGCGACGTCGCGGTATTGACGACCGGGGCGAACGGCGTAGAGACGCTGCCCATTAAATCGGTGTGGCTTAAGATAAAGTTGCGCAGCGACGGGCGCGAAGTGTCATACCTGGCGCGCGCGCGCTGGATGATATCGCCAATTTTAACGTCTGACGGGCAGGCCACTTCGCAGCGTTTGCAGTTAATGCAGTATTTCAGCGCATCGTCGTACAGCGCGCCGTCTTTCAGGCGCAGGCGCTCGCCGTCCGGCCCTGCCTGTTTGGGGCCTGGGTAGCCAGGATTCACCCGGCTGACCGGGCAGGCGGTGGTGCACACCGTGCATTTGATACAACTCTCGAAACTCGTATCGCTCATTGCTGACCTCCTGCACGTTCTGCAATGTGACGTGCGGCGTGTAAGGCGCTGACCGCGCATACGCCGCCTCCGCATCCCTGGGCTATCGGATCGAATCCGCCGAGCACCGAGCCGATGGCAAACAGATTTTCTACGGTCTGCCCCGCCAGTGAGGGGCGCAGCGCATCATCGGTCGTGACGCCAAACTGCTGCCAGGGTTGCGCATCAAAGAAATCACGCTGATACCATTCGGCGCGGGTGGCCGTTTGCTGAACGTCCAGTCCCATAATGGGTTCGCGAATGCCGTCGCGTTCGGCGACCAGGCCGCTGCTGAAGAAGCTGCCGCTGGCGAGTACCGCAAAGCGCGGGCGCAGAGGAATGTCGGCATGGTTGCGGGTCCAGACTTCGCTCACGACGCCGTTACGGCAGGTCACTTTTTTCACCTCGTCGCCCGGCATCCAGATCCCGCCCTGACGAACAAACTGGCGCTGCAAGCGATTGTGCAGGCGAATGCCCGGCACGGAAGGCGGCAGCGTCGGCAGCAAATTCAGCGAGCAGGGCAGGCGTTCATTGAGCCAGCGCCAGAGGCTGTCATCCGCCAGGCCGAAACAGGCGGGCATGATGATCATGTCGCAGGTTTTTGCTATCGGTAAGAGCGCGTCGTGGAGCAACGGCCATTTTTCTTCGTTATCGAGCAAACGCGCAATATTCACCGCACGAAACTCCGTCGGGTTATCGCGTAATACGTCCAGTTCAGGCAGGTCGATCTCTGCCGTCTCTACCGTGAGATGGTGCTGACGCAGCGACGCCGCCGCGAGGTGCGCCTGAAAGTCCAGTAAACCGCTGATGCCGACGACGCAAATGCGTTGTGCGGCCAGCGGCCAGACGGGCACTTCTGGCGAGCTTAGCCAGGTGGCGCGCAGTGTTCCCAACGGCGTGACGCGCTGGTGCGACTGTTGTACATCGCCCTGTAAATGCGCGCCAGACGCTTCCAGCAACGCTTGCGCCTGCTGCGCCAGTTCCAGAACGGCTGACGCGCCAATTGTGGTGTAAGGGTGCGTCGGCGCTTGTTCGCGTAACGCATTCAGACCTTCAGTGATATTTGTGACGGGCTGACCGTCCGGCAGGGTGCTGAGTAGATCCAGCGAGCCGGAGGAGAAGTGCAGCGCGCTTTGGCCGCGAGTGACGATTGCACAGCGCAAACCGTGTTTTTGCAGTTCCAGGCCACACAGTAATCCGGCGAGACCGCCACCCATAATGACCGTATCAAATTTCATCCTGGTGCTCCTTCTCCAGACCGCACAATCCCTGATAAACCCAGCGCGTGAACTCGCTTTCGCGCAGCGCGTCTCCCCAGGCGACAGGCTGTACGCCTTTCCAGCGTTCATTGAGGAACGCAGAAAGCTGAGTGATGGACTGAGCGGCGGTAGTGACATTAAAACGTTGCAGCAGCCCGGCGGCGCGGCAGGCGCACAGTTCTCCCTGACATGTGCCCATGCCTACGCGGGTACGGCGGCGCAGATCCAGCAGGCTGTTGACGGTTAAATTTTCGACGGCGTACTGCACTTCGCCTGCGGTGACCGCTTCGCATTCACAGACCAGGCTGCGGTGCTGGCGACCTTCGCTGAGCCAGGCCGGAGTACGATCGCCGTGACGATAGACGGCGGAACCGCGTAGCGGGGCGGGCAGCGAGATCACGCGTTTAAGCGTGTTTTCCGTGGGTTCCTGCGAGCCGGGAAGGGCGGTTTGCGCGGTGACGCAGGGGCGAGTGTTGCCCAGTTTTCGGCATACCGCGTCGGTTGCCCATTCCGCCATCAGGCGGTAGGTCATCAGCTTACCGCCCGTAATGGTGATAAACCCGTCCAGCCCGTCGCGTGCAGCATGGTCAAACAGCACAATGCCGCGGCTGACATTACGACCGCTCGGATCGTCATCGCTGGCGACCAGCGGACGCACGCCCGAGTAGGCGCGCAAAATGCGCGTTTTCGCCATCACCGGCGCCAGTTTTTCCCCTTCACGCAGCAGAATATCAACCTCTTCTGCGGTGACGCGGTTGCTGTCGATCTCGTTGTAGTCAATGTGGGTCGATGTGGTGCCGATGAGCGAGATGGTATCGCCGGGCACCAGAATATCGGCGTCGGACGGCTTGCGGCAGCGGTTAATCACATGCTGGTTAATGCGATGATCCATAATCAGCAGCGACCCTTTCGCCGGGAACATGCGGATGCTCAGATCGGCGTATTCCGCAATTCGCTGACCCCAGATGCCTGCGGCATTCACCACGACCGGCGCATGCAGCGATTGGCTTTCCCCTGTGAGATGGTTATGCACGTTCACGCCGCAAATGGTCGCGCCTTCGCGAATAAGTCCGGTGACTTCATGCGCCGTTAAAATGATTGCGCCATGTTCTCTGGCATCCAGCATATTCGCGGCGGTCAGCCGGAAGGGATCGACAGTGCCGTCAGGCACTTTCACCGCGCCAATCAGCTGCGGATTGACGGCCGGTTCGATCAGCCGCGCCTGTTGCGGATCAATTGCTTCGGCGCGAATACCCGCCTCTTCGCAGGCGCGAATAAAGGTGGCCTGGAAGGATAATTCGTCTTCCGGCAAGGTAATGAACAGACCGTCCGTTGGCTCAACGCAGTGGCGGGCGATCCGTTTCAGAATCTGGTTTTCGCTGATGCATTCGCGGGCAGATTCCGCGTCGGTAACGGCATAGCGTGCGCCGCTATGCAGCAGGCCGTGGTTACGGCCGGTTGCGCCGGTCGCGATATCGTGGCGCTCAACTAAGATAACGCGCAATCCGCGTAGCGCACAGTCTCGGGCGATCCCTGCGCCTGTGGCTCCCCCACCAATGATAATCACGTCACTTGTTTGCGAGTCGCGAGTTTTCATGGTTATCCCTCACAGTTCGTTTTTTATCATTTAGCCACATAAAAAGCATGGTTTGTTTGATTTCGCGCATAATCGCTCATGATTCGAAAATGAAACGTGATTTCGTGCGCTTTTCTGAACATTTGTCATAAATGTGTAACAATCTGTGCTGTAATTCACATTAACGACAGGTATCTTTACTTAACATCGCGCCCACACTGGGAGCAGCGAGGTTGGTTAGTTAAACGAACTGCGGTGTTTACCTCTAATAAGACACGGCCACGGAGGCTACATATGTTAAGTATTTTTAAACCTGCGCAACATAAAACGCGCTTGCCAGCAGCGGAGATTGATCCGACATATCGTCGGCTGCGCTGGCAGATTTTCCTGGGGATTTTCTTTGGTTATGCCGCTTACTATCTGGTGCGTAAGAACTTTGCGCTGGCGATGCCTTACCTGGTAGAGCAGGGATTCTCGCGCGGCGATCTGGGTTTTGCGCTGTCCGGGATCTCCATCGCCTATGGTTTTTCGAAATTTATCATGGGGTCGGTCTCCGACCGCTCGAATCCGCGCGTTTTCCTGCCCGCAGGGTTGATTCTGGCGGCGGCCGTGATGTTGTTTATGGGCTTTGTGCCGTGGGCCACGTCCAGCATTGCCGTGATGTTCGTGCTGCTGTTCCTTTGCGGCTGGTTCCAGGGAATGGGGTGGCCGCCGTGCGGTCGTACAATGGTGCACTGGTGGTCACAGAAAGAACGTGGCGGTATCGTCTCCGTCTGGAACTGCGCGCATAACGTTGGCGGCGGTATTCCTCCGCTGCTGTTCCTGCTGGGGATGGCCTGGTTTAATGACTGGAAAGCCGCGCTCTACATGCCGGCGTTCGGTGCGGTCCTGGTGGCGATTTTCGCTTTCGCGCTGATGCGCGATACGCCGCAGTCCTGCGGTCTGCCGCCGATTGAAGAGTACAAAAACGACTACCCGGATGATTACAACGAAAAAGCGGAAGAAGAGCTGACTGCAAAACAGATCTTTATGCAGTACGTGCTGCCGAACAAACTGTTGTGGTACATCGCGATTGCTAACGTGTTCGTTTACCTGCTGCGTTACGGCATCCTCGACTGGTCGCCGACTTACCTGAGAGAAGTGAAACACTTTGCGCTGGATAAATCGTCTTGGGCGTATTTCTTGTACGAATATGCCGGTATCCCGGGTACGCTGCTGTGCGGCTGGATGTCGGATAAAGTGTTCCGTGGCAACCGTGGCGCAACGGGCGTGTTCTTTATGACGCTGGTGACCATTGCCACAGTTGTTTACTGGCTGAACCCTCCAGGAAATCCGACCGTGGATATGGCCTGTATGATCGTTATCGGCTTCCTGATTTATGGCCCGGTCATGCTGATTGGTCTGCACGCGCTGGAACTGGCGCCGAAAAAAGCGGCAGGTACGGCGGCGGGCTTCACCGGCCTGTTTGGTTATCTCGGCGGTTCCGTCGCGGCGAGTGCCATTGTCGGCTATACCGTTGACTTCTTCGGCTGGGACGGCGGCTTCATGGTGATGATCGGCGGCAGCGTTCTGGCGGTTATCCTGCTGATTATCGTGATGATTGGTGAAAAACGCCACCATGAAGAGCTGATGTTGAAACGCAACGGAGCTTAAGTGAATGAAGACGACACTGAAAAATCTCAGCGTGGCATTGATGCTGGCGGGTATGGTCGTGAGCAGCGCGGCAATCGCTGCGGATAAAATCGTGATTGCGCACCGTGGCGCCAGCGGCTATCTGCCGGAGCACACACTGCCAGCGAAAGCGATGGCGTATGCGCAGGGCGCCGATTATCTGGAGCAGGATTTGGTGATGACGAAGGACGACCATCTGGTCGTCCTGCATGACCACTACCTTGACCGGGTTACCGACGTTGCCGAACGTTTTCCGAATCGCGCCCGCAAGGACGGGCGTTACTACGCCATTGATTTCACACTGGATGAAATTAAATCCCTGAAGTTCACCGAAGGTTTTGATATTGAGAACGGCAAGAAAGTACAGACTTACCCTGGCCGTTTCCCGATGGGAAAATCAGATTTCCGCGTGCATACCTTTGAGGAAGAGATTGAGTTTGTTCAGGGGCTGAATCATTCGACCGGAAAAAATATCGGTATTTATCCAGAAATCAAAGCGCCGTGGTTCCATCATCAGGAAGGGAAGGATATTGCGGCTAAGACGCTGGATGTGCTGAAAAAGTATGGTTATACCGGTAAAAAAGATAACGTTTATTTGCAGTGTTTCGATGCCGCGGAGCTGAAGCGCATTAAGAATGAGCTGGAGCCGAAGAGGGGGATGGATCTCAATCTGGTGCAGTTGATTGCGTATACCGACTGGAATGAAACTCAGCAAAAACAGCCGGACGGCAGTTGGGTTAACTATAACTACGACTGGATGTTCAAGCCTGGCGCGATGAAAGAAATCGCCAGCTATGCTGACGGGATCGGCCCGGACTACCATATGCTGATTGATGAAAAATCGAAGGTCGGGCATATCACGCTGACCGGCATGGTGAAAGAGGCGCAGCAGAACAAGATGGTGGTACACCCTTACACCGTACGCGCCGATCAGCTTCCTGACTACGCCACGGATGTTAATCAGCTTTATGACATCCTGTATAACAAGGCGGGGGTGGATGGATTGTTCACCGATTTCCCGGATAAAGCGGTGGTGTTTTTGAAGGATAAGCACTAAAAAGCCGGGTGGCGGCTTCGCCTTACCCGGCCTGTGAACTGCGGACTGCGGTTTTGTAGGTCGGGTAAGCGTAGCGCCACCCGACAAGGCTACATCTCGATCTCAATATCGCCTTTTGCCCTGCAACAGCAGGGCAAAATTTCCCCTTCGCTGATAAAAGCCAGCGGTTCGGTCAGCCAGTCAACCTGGCCTGCGACCAGACGGCAGCGGCAGGAGCCGCAATAGCCCGCACGACACTGGTACTCCACTTCAACCTGATGCGCCTCAAGCGCCACCAGCAGAGAAGGGTGTTCTTCCCGACACAGCACTTCGGTGCCGGAAAGACGTAGCGTCACGCGTCCCATCAGAGCTGGAAGTTACTCAGATCGTCGGTATCAACTTCCGAGTCAATCTGGCCGACCAGGTAAGAACTGACTTCCACTTCCTGCGGCGCCACCTGGACGTTATCGGAAACCAGCCAGGTGTTGATCCACGGGATCGGGTTGGAGCGCGTCTGGAACGGCAGCTCCAGGCCGACCGCCTGCATACGGATATTGGTGATGTACTCGACGTACTGGCACAGAATATCTTTGTTCAGGCCGATCATAGAACCGTCGCGGAACAGGTAATCCGCCCACTCTTTTTCTTGCTGCGCGGCCTGTACAAACAGGTCATAGCACGCCTGCTTGCTCTCTTCGGCGATTTCCGCCATTTCTGGATCGTCTATGCCGCTACGCAGCAGGTTCAGCATATGCTGCGTGCCGGTCAGGTGCAGCGCTTCGTCGCGGGCAATCAGACGGATGATTTTGGCGTTACCTTCCATCAGCTTACGTTCCGCGAAAGCGAAGGAGCAGGCGAAGCTGACGTAGAAACGAATCGCTTCCAGCGCGTTAACGCTCATCAGGCACAGGTAGAGCTGTTTTTTCAGCGCACGCAGGTTCACGGTGACGGTTTTGCCGTTCACGTTGTGCGTACCTTCCCCCAGCAGATGCCAGTAGCTGGTCATTTCAATCAGCTCATCGTAGTAGTGAGAAATGCCTTCCGCGCGCTTCTGAATTTGTTCGTTGGTGACGATGTCGTCAAATACCACCGCCGGATCGTTAACGATGTTGCGGATGATATGGGTATACGAGCGCGAGTGGATCGTCTCAGAAAACGCCCAGGTTTCTACCCAGGTTTCCAGCTCCGGGATGGAGATCAGCGGCAGTAATGCCACGTTCGGGCTACGCCCCTGAATGGAGTCCAGTAGCGTCTGGTACTTCAGGTTGCTGATGAAAATATGCTTTTCGTGTTCCGGCAATGACTGGAAATCGATACGATCGCGTGAAACGTCAACTTCTTCCGGGCGCCAGAAGAAGGAGAGTTGTTTTTCGATCAGTTTTTCGAAGATGTCATATTTTTGCTGGTCGTAGCGTGCCACGTTGACCGGCTGGCCAAAGAACATCGGCTCTTTGAGTTGGTCGTTTTTCGTCTGTGAAAAAGTGGTGTATGCCATTGAAGTGAGTCCTGTTGAGATTGTATCGCCCGGCGGCACTTCGTTTGCCGGGCCTACAAAACCGTAGGCCGGGTAAGCGTAGCGCTACCCGGCAAAAATAACTTAGATCTTACATGCGCCGCTTTCGCAGCCATCGTCCTGAATAGACGGCACCAGATCGTCCTGCGCATCTTCCGCACCGTCACGGGTGTTGTGATAGTACAGGGTTTTCACGCCAAATTTATAGGCGGTGAGCAGATCTTTCAGCAATTGCTGCATCGGTACTTTACCAGACGGGAAGCGCGTCGGATCGTAGTTGGTGTTGGCTGAAATCGCCTGGTCGATGAATTTCTGCATGATACCGACCAGTTGCAGGTAGCCGTCGTTGCTCGGCATTTCCCACAGCAGCTCATAGCGGTCTTTCAGCCCTTCGTAATCCGGCACCACCTGGCGCAGTACGCCATCTTTCGACGCTTTGATGCTGACATGGCCGCGCGGCGGTTCAATACCGTTAGTGGCGTTGGAGATCTGCGAAGAGGTCTCAGACGGCATCAGGGCGGAAAGCGTGGAGTTACGCAGACCGTGCGTTTTGATGGACTCACGAAGCGCTTCCCAGTTGTAGTGCAGCGCTTCGTTGGCGATCGCATCCAGATCTTTTTTGTAGGTGTCGATCGGCAGAATGCCCTGAGCGTAAGTGGTTTCATTAAACCACGGGCATGCGCCTTGCTCTTTCGCCAGCTCGTTAGAGGCCTTCAGCAGATAGTATTGAATGGCTTCAAACGTTTTGTGCGTCAGGTTGTTCGCGCTGCCGTCAGAGTAACGCACGCCGTGTTTCGCCAGATAGTAAGCGTAGTTAATCACGCCGATACCCAGCGTACGGCGACCCATTGCGCCGCGTTTAGCCGCCGGAATAGGGTAATCCTGGTAATCCAGCAGTGCATCCAGCGCGCGTACCGCCAGCACCGCCAGCTCTTCCAGCTCATCCAGGCTGTTAATTGCGCCCAGGTTGAAGGCGGAAAGCGTACACAGCGCGATTTCACCGTTTTCGTCGTTAACGTCCATCAGCGGTTTGGTCGGCAGGGCGATTTCCAGGCACAGGTTGGACTGGCGTACCGGTGCAACCTGCGCATCAAACGGGCTGTGGGTGTTGCAGTGATCCACGTTCTGAATGTAGATACGGCCAGTTGATGCGCGTTCCTGCATCATCAGCGAGAACAGATCCACGGCTTTCACGCGCTGCTTACGAATGCTGTCGTCTTTTTCGTATTTGGTGTACAGACGCTCGAACTCGTCCTGATCGGCGAAGAACGCATCGTACAGGCCCGGAACGTCGGACGGGCTGAACAGGGTGATGTCTTCACCTTTCAGCAGACGGGTATACATCAGCTTGTTGATCTGTACGCCGTAGTCCATGTGACGCACGCGGTTGCCTTCCACGCCGCGGTTGTTCTTCAGTACCAGCAGGCTTTCCACTTCCAGATGCCACATCGGGTAGAACAGCGTCGCCGCACCGCCGCGCACGCCGCCCTGAGAGCAGGATTTCACCGCCGTCTGGAAGTGTTTGTAGAACGGAATACAGCCGGTGTGGAACGCTTCGCCGCCGCGAATCGGGCTACCCAGCGCGCGAATACGACCGGCGTTGATGCCGATACCGGCACGCTGAGAAACATATTTCACGATCGCGCTGGAGGTGGCGTTAATGGAGTCCAGGCTGTCGCCGCACTCGATCAGCACGCAGGAGCTGAACTGACGAGTCGGGGTGCGCACGCCGGACATGATTGGCGTCGGCAGAGAAATTTTGAATGTAGAAACCGCATCGTAGAAACGTTTCACGTAGTCGAGACGGGTTTCACGCGGATAGTTAGAGAACAGGCAAGCGGCAACCAGAATATAAAGGAACTGCGCGCTTTCATAAATCTCGCCGGTTACACGGTTCTGTACCAGGTATTTACCTTCCAGTTGCTTAACGGCAGCGTAGGAGAAGGTCATATCACGGTCGTGTACGATGAACGAATCCATCTGCTTGAACTCTTCTTCCGTGTAGTCTTCCAGCAGATGATTGTCGTATTTACCCAGCTCAACCATTTTCACCACATGATCGTAAAGCGCTGGCGGTTCGAACTCGCCGTAGGCCTTTTTACGCAGGTGGAAAATCGCCAGGCGCGCGGCCAGGTACTGATAATCCGGCGCATCGCGGGAGATCAGGTCGGCAGCGGCCTTAATGATGGTCTCATGGATATCGGACGTCTTGATGCCGTCGTAGAACTGGATATGAGAACGCAGTTCAACCTGGGAGATGGATACGTTATTCAGTCCTTCTGCCGCCCAATCCAGAACTCGATGGATTTTGTCGAGATTGATGCGTTCAGTACGACCATCACGCTTTGTCACCAGCAGACTCTGATTCATGTGGGTTTTACCTGTCCGTGAAAGAAAAAATATCCCCCGTTTATCCACAATGCCACGTTGTGACTAAGTCTGTGGATAAATACTATATATAGGGGGTAACTGATAAATGAAACGCTATATGGTGAGTATTCTAGTAGGGATTCTTTTCAGTACAAGAGTTGATTTTGAGGTTAAATTGAGGTTGCAAAAGGGTGATAATCGCTAAGTGCGCGTCTTATAAGGCCTGGAGGGCATGTCAATAATTCATAAAAAAAAATGAAAATTTGATCGAGTGCTGATTTCTTCATCTAAGGCAGGAAAAGTTCCTATGATCTGGCGCAAAAATTGCCCTGACGATCCTACTCAGGATTGGTAGGCGATGCGTAGGCCCGGCAAGCGCAGCGCCCCGGGCAAAATTGCCGGATAGCGGCATAAACGCCTTACCCGGCCTACAGACGCAGTTAGTCAACTTGTGCGGTAGTGTGAACCATATAGTTAACATCAACGCCCGGCCCGAGTTTGAAGGTGTTGGTAATCGGATTGTAGTGCAGCCCGGTCATGTGACGCTCTTTCAACACGGTCTGATCGACCCAGTTCAGCAACTCCGCAGGCTTAATAAATTTTTTCACATCGTGCGTGCCTTTCGGCACCATGCGTAAAATATACTCCGCCCCCACCACCGCCATCAGCCACGACTTGCCGTTGCGATTAAGGGTCGAGAAAAAGACTTCACCGCCCGGTTTAACTAATTGCGCACAGGCCCTGACGACCGATTGCGGGTCCGGTACGTGCTCCAGCATCTCCATACAGGTCACGACGTCGTACTGGTGCGCATGTTTCGCCGCGTGCTCTTCAACCGTCTCCTGCACGTAATCAACCTGAATACCGCTTTCCAGCGCGTGCAGTTTCGCGACCTGCAAAGGCTCAAAGCCCATATCCAGGCCCGTTACCGTCGCACCTTCACGCGCCATGCTCTCAGCCAGAATGCCGCCGCCGCAGCCAACGTCGAGCACCTTTTTGCCGAACAGGCCGCCGGAACGCTCGGCAATGTAGCCCAGGCGCAGCGGGTTAATGCGGTGCAGAGGCTTAAATTCACCCTCAAGATCCCACCAGCGTGACGCGACAGCTTCAAATTTGGCGATTTCTTCGTGATCAACGTTATGCGTCACCGGGGGTTTTTCGGCATTCATTGGCGCTTTTACTCCTTATTTGGCAAGTCGCCTGAGTATATCAGCACGACGGGATGAATAAAGCCTCCGTAGAAGACCATTCCATTTACCTGTCTCATTGCGATTGTGTTATAATTTGCGACCTTTGAATCCGGGATACAGTAGAGGGATAGCGGTTAGATGAGCGACCTTGCGAGAGAAATTACACCGGTCAACATTGAGGAAGAGCTGAAGAGCTCTTATCTGGATTATGCGATGTCGGTCATTGTTGGCCGTGCGCTGCCGGATGTCCGAGATGGCCTGAAGCCGGTACACCGTCGCGTACTATACGCCATGAACGTATTGGGCAATGACTGGAATAAAGCCTATAAAAAATCTGCCCGTGTTGTTGGTGACGTAATCGGTAAATACCATCCTCATGGTGATTCCGCGGTGTACGACACTATCGTCCGTATGGCGCAGCCTTTCTCGCTGCGTTACATGCTGGTGGATGGTCAGGGCAACTTTGGTTCTATCGACGGCGACTCTGCCGCGGCAATGCGTTATACGGAAATCCGTCTGGCGAAGATTGCCCATGAACTGATGGCCGATCTCGAAAAAGAGACGGTGGATTTCGTTGACAACTATGACGGCACGGAAAAAATTCCTGACGTCATGCCGACCAAAATTCCTAACCTGCTGGTAAACGGCTCGTCCGGTATCGCGGTAGGTATGGCCACCAACATCCCGCCGCACAACCTGAAGGAAGTGATCAACGGTTGCCTGGCGTATATCGATGATGAAGACATCAGCATTGAAGGGCTGATGGAATACATTCCTGGCCCGGACTTCCCGACCGCCGCGATCATCAACGGTCGTCGCGGTATTGAAGAAGCCTATCGTACCGGTCGCGGGAAAGTGTACATTCGCGCTCGCGCGGAAGTGGAAGCTGACGCGAAAACCGGCCGCGAAACCATCATCGTTCATGAAATTCCGTACCAGGTGAACAAAGCGCGCCTGATCGAGAAAATCGCTGAACTGGTGAAAGACAAACGCGTTGAAGGCATCAGCGCGCTGCGCGACGAGTCTGATAAAGACGGGATGCGCATCGTGATTGAAGTGAAACGCGATGCCGTCGGGGAAGTGGTGCTTAACAACCTTTATTCCCAGACCCAGTTGCAGGTTTCTTTCGGTATCAACATGGTTGCGCTGCACCACGGCCAGCCGAAGATCATGAACCTGAAAGAGATCATTTCCGCGTTCGTGCGTCACCGTCGCGAAGTGGTGACACGCCGTACTATTTTCGAACTGCGTAAAGCCCGCGATCGCGCGCATATCCTTGAAGCACTGGCGATTGCGCTGGCGAACATCGATCCGATCATCGAGATGATTCGCCGTGCGCCAACGCCGGCAGAGGCAAAAGCGGCGTTAATCTCTCGTTCATGGGATCTGGGCAACGTGGCGTCTATGCTGGAACGCGCCGGTGATGATGCTGCCCGTCCTGAGTGGCTGGAGCCGGAATTTGGCGTGCGTGATGGTCAGTATTACCTGACTGAACAACAGGCACAGGCGATTCTGGATCTGCGCTTGCAGAAACTGACCGGCCTGGAGCATGAAAAACTGCTCGACGAGTACAAAGAGCTGCTGGAACAGATCGCAGAACTGCTGCACATTCTGGGCAGCGCCGATCGTCTGATGGAAGTGATTCGCGAAGAGATGGAACTGATCCGCGATCAGTTTGGCGATGAGCGTCGCACTGAAATCACCGCTAACAGCGCCGATATTAATATCGAAGATCTGATCAGCCAGGAAGATGTGGTTGTAACGCTGTCTCACCAGGGTTACGTCAAATATCAGCCGCTGACCGATTACGAAGCGCAACGTCGTGGCGGGAAAGGTAAATCTGCCGCGCGTATAAAAGAAGAAGACTTTATCGACCGTCTGCTGGTGGCTAACACCCACGACACGATCCTCTGCTTCTCCAGCCGTGGCCGTCTGTACTGGATGAAGGTCTATCAGCTGCCGGAAGCGAGCCGTGGCGCGCGTGGCCGTCCGATCGTCAACCTGCTGCCGCTGGAAGCCGACGAACGTATCACCGCCATTCTGCCGGTACGCGAGTACGAAGAGGGCGTTAACGTCTTTATGGCGACCGCCAGCGGTACGGTGAAGAAAACGGCGCTGACCGAGTTCAGCCGTCCGCGTTCCGCCGGTATCATCGCGGTGAACCTGAACGAAGGCGACGAGCTGATCGGCGTGGATCTGACCTCCGGTTCCGACGAAGTCATGCTGTTCTCCGCTGCCGGTAAAGTGGTGCGCTTTAAAGAAGATGCCGTTCGTGCGATGGGTCGTACCGCGACCGGCGTACGTGGCATCAAACTGGCGGGCGAAGACAGCGTCGTTTCCCTGATTATTCCGCGTGGTGAAGGCGCTATCCTGACCGTGACGCAGAATGGTTACGGTAAACGTACGGCGGAAGGCGAATACCCAACCAAGTCTCGTGGCACGCAGGGCGTTATCTCCATTAAAGTCACCGAGCGTAACGGTTCCGTTGTTGGCGCGGTACAGGTGGATGATGCCGACCAGATCATGATGATCACCGATGCCGGTACGCTGGTTCGTACCCGCGTATCGGAAATCAGCGTCGTTGGCCGTAACACCCAGGGCGTAATCCTCATCCGCACGGCGGAAGATGAAAACGTGGTGGGTCTGCAACGTGTTGCTGAGCCGGTGGATGATGAGGAACTCGACTCCATCGACGGCAGCGTAGCGGAAGGGGACGAGGATATCGCCCCGGAAGCGGAAACCGATGACGATGCAGCGGATGACGCTGACGAGTAATTCGGCGTTGTAAATCGTGTGTGAAAGGAGGCCATTGCGCCTCCTTTTTTTTGCCGGATGGCGGCGTAAACGCCTTATCAGGCCGCCACCCGGCAAAGGCGCAAATCCTTAATTCATCCTTTCCACTATCATCGCAATACCCTGACCGCCGCCGATGCAGAGCGTGGCCAGCCCGAGCGTTTTATCGTGTGCAGAGAGGGCGTGCAGCAGCGTCACCAGAATACGCGCGCCGCTGGCGCCGATGGGGTGTCCCAGGGCGATAGCCCCACCGTTGACGTTCACCTTCTGCGGATCAAAACCGAGCGTCTTACCCACGGCAAGGAACTGTGCGGCAAACGCCTCGTTGGCTTCGATCAGATCGATATCCGAAAGCGTTAAACCGCTCAGTTGCAGCGCCTTCTGCGTGGCGGGAACCGGCCCCATCCCCATCAACGCCGGGGCGACGCCGCCGCTGGCGTAGGCTTTGATACGAGCCAGTGGGGTCAGGCCCGCCGCCAGCGCTGCGGATTCTTCCATCACTACCAGCGCTGCCGCGCCGTCATTGATCCCAGAGGCGTTTCCTGCCGTTACCGTACCCGCCTTGTCGAAGGCCGGGCGTAATGCAGCAAGACCTTCCGCCGTTGAATCGGCTTTCGGAAACTCGTCTCGCTCAAACACCACGGTTTTCTTACGGGATGTGACGCTAACCGGCACAATTTCGGCCTGGAATGCGCCGGAATCAATAGCGGCAACGGCTTTGCGCTGTGAGAGCAGCGCCAGCTCATCCTGCATCTCCCGGCTGATGCCGTATTCCCGGGCGACGTTTTCTGCCGTGATCCCCATATGGTAGCCGTGAGTGGCGCAGATCAGACCGTCGCGCAGGATCACATCGGAGAGCTGTCCGTCGCCAAGGCGATAGCCCCAGCGGGCTTTGGCATCCAGCAGATACGGCGCCTGGCTCATATTTTCCATACCGCCTGCGACAATCGCCTGTGCCTGTCCGGCCTGAATCGCCTGCGCGGCAAGCGCCACGCTTTTGAGGCCGGAGCCGCATACTTTGTTAACGGTAAAGCCGCAGACCGTCTCTGCGAGGCCGCTTTTGAGCAGTGCCTGACGCGCCGGGTTTTGCCCAAGACCAGCCTGTAGCACATTGCCCATAATCACTTCATCCACCCGTTGCGGGTCGAGCTGCGCGCGTTCAAGCGCCGCCTTAATTACGGTGGCGCCAAGGTCGATGGCGCTGGTGGTTGCCAGTGCGCCGTTAAAACTGCCGATTGCGGTACGCGCCGCGCTGACGATGACACAGTTTTTCATCTTCTGTTCCTTAAAAGTGCGTGGTTGCCGTCAGAAAAAGGTCAAACCGATGACAAAAATGATCCCGGAGAAGAGCAGGGCGGTGATGCAGTAGCCCATAATGTCGCGTACCCCGAGTCCGGCGATTGCCAGGGCGGGCAGCGCCCAGAATGGCTGCGCCATATTCATCCACTGCTCACCGTAGGCGATTGCCATGACTGACTTGCCGAGGTCCGCCCCCAGCGCCTGAGCCGCAGGCATGACGAATGGTCCCTGGATAACCCAGTGGCCGCCGCCTGATGGCACGGCAAAGTTAATCAGCGCAGAGCTGAAAAAGGTCATCACCGGGAAGGTGTCTTTGTTGGCGACGTTGATGAAGAATTCAGTGATAAGGCCACCGAGGCCGGAGTGTTCCATCATCAGTTGGATCCCGGCGTAGAAGGGGAACTGCACCAGAATACCGGCGGTACTGCGCGCTGCGGCGCTGATGGCGCGCATGTAGGCCATTGGCGTTTTATGCAGCAGCAGACCGGCGATCATAAACATCAGATTGACGGTATTGATGGTGATGTTGAATCCCTTCTCGGCGAAGTAGAGCCCCAGATAGGCAATCCCTAATGCGCCAATGATCAGCGCGAGAATGCGGCTCTCTTCCAGTTTTTCCGACGGTGGCGCGTCAGCCGGCAATTTCTTCTGAAAATCAGCCTCTTCCAGCAGCAACTTCGGATCGATGCTGACCACGTCGGAGGGTTTTGGCGTCATCATTCGGGTAATAAACGGCATCACCACGATGAGGCCGAGCGTGATGAAAATATTGAACCCGGTGAACAGGGTATCGCTAACCGGAATCAACCCCGCGACGTGTTCTACCGGGTTGCCTGGCGTTGCGGCCAGCAGGGGCATAGAACCAGAGAAGCCGCCGCCCCAGGTGAGAAAACCGATATAGGCGCAGGCGATAAGCAGCGGATAATCGGAACCCGGCACGCGACGGGCCACTTCACGGGCAAACATTGCGCCGACCACCAGACCAAAGCCCCAGTTGATCACGCAGGCGACCGAGCCAAAGAAGGTCACCAGCATGACGCCCTGGGCGGGCGTCTTAGCGGCTGAAGCGGCGGTACGCAGCAGGCTTTTAACCGGGCCGGAACTGGCCAGGGCGTGGCCCGTCACGATAATCAGCGCCATTTGCATACCGAAAGCCAGCAGATTCCAGAAGCCGTCGCCCCAGAACCTCACCATACTGACCGGCGTTTGCGGCGTCAGCCAGAGAGCGATCCCAAACGTCAGCAGGGTTAACAGCATTGCGAAGATCAGCGGATCAGGAAGCCAGCGGCTGACGACCCGCGTCATAAAGCGTGAAATACGCCCAATCATGCGTCACCTCTCTGAATGACCAGATCGGCCGCAACCTCAAAGTGCGCTTCAGTTTTTGCCCGCAGGGTTTCCAAATCACACCCTTCAGCGATTTCTGTCAGCCACATCTTGCCGTCGATAAAGCGAAATACAGCCAGTTCGGTAACCAGCATATGCACCGCGTGCTGGGCGGTGAGCGGCATGGTGCACTGGCGCAGAATTTTCGCCGAGCCGTCTTTCGCGCAATGTTCCATTGCAATGATCACTTTGCGCGCGCCGGTGACCAGATCCATTGCGCCCCCCATGCCGGGAACCATTTTGCCGGGAACCACCCAGTTGGCGAGGTTTGCCTGCTCATCCACCTGTAGCCCGCCGAGTACGCAGGCGTCAACATGGCCCCCGCGAATCAATGCGAACGACATGGCGCTGTCGAACATTGCCGCGCCGGGCAAAATGCCGCAGGGTTGACCGCCAGCGTTCACCAGATCCGGGTGGGCCGTCGTGACCGGCCCCAGTCCCAGAAAGCCGTTCTCAGATTGCAGGGTGATGTGAATGTCATCCGGCAGGTAGTTTGCGACCATCGTCGGCAAACCAATTCCCAGGTTAACCACGTCGCCATCATGCAGTTCTTGCGCCACGCGGCGCGCAATACGTTGTTTAGCATCCATTATTTGCTCTCCTGTGGAATAACGATGTGGTCGATAACGGCGCCAGGGGTGACAATCTGGTCAGGCAGTAGATCGCCTGTTTCAACCATTTCGTCAGGCTCAACCAGGGTGATGTCTGCGGCGAGAGCAATGAGGGGGTTAAAATTACGGGCACTGAGCTGGTAGGTCAGGTTGCCAAGCGGGTCGGCGCAGTGGGCGCGAATAAGCGCCAGATCTGCACGCAGTGGACGCTCCAGCAGCCAGGTTCTGCCATCGAGCTGAAGCGTTTGCTTTCCCTCTTCAACCACGGTGCCGACGCCAGTCGGGGTCAGAAAACCGCCCAGCCCGGCGCCGCCGCAGCGGATTTGTTCAATCAGGGTGCCTTGCGGAACCAGTTGAACCTCCATTTCTTTGGCAATCATCCGCCGACCCGTTTCCGGGTTGGTGCCGATATGGGAGGCGATGACCTTGCGCACCCGGCCATTCACGATGAGCGGGCCGATGCCGGTATCGACAAATGCGGTATCGTTGGCGATCAGCGTCAGGTCCCTGACACCGGATTCAAGTAAGGCTTCAACAAGGCGGGGTGGGGTGCCTACCCCCATAAAACCGCCAACCATGATGGTCATGCCGTCGCGAAAGAAGCCTGAGGCGTTCTGTAAGGTGATCAGTTTTGTTTTCATTATGTTTCCCTTTTGCATACTCCATTTTGGGTACGCAAAGGGAATAGCAAGCGGGATGCCAGGATTGATAAACCGAAAAGAGAATGGTTAACCTGATGAATATAAAAATTAATTTTCACGGAAGGGGGATGAGAGGGCGTGAGGTGCTATGCAGAATTTTGCGCACTGTGCAAAATTCTGCATAGCAACTTCTGGTATCAGAGGCCTGCCGGATCGATGCCGTACTCCTGCAATTTGTACATCAACGCGCGTCGGCTGATGCCCAGCATTAACGCGGTGCGCGTGCGGTTTCCCTCCTGCTGCTCCAGAACCTCCATAATGATTCGGCGTTCTTCACGTTTAATCTCTTCTTTCAGGTTCCGTTCACCGGGTTGGGCTGGCTTTATTCCGCTGGCGTGACTCACCGACTGGCGGAACTGGGTAGGGAGGTCTTCGGCAAAAATCACCGCCCCGGTGTTCATTACTACCGCGCGCTCAATCACATTGGATAATTCGCGGATATTACCAGGCCACGGCCAGGCGGTGAGAAGTGACATAGCGGAAGGGTCTATTTCAATAATATCCCGCTGGTTTTCTGAGCTGAATTTCTGCAAAAAGTGGTTGGCCAACAGGGGGATATCTTCCCGCCGCTCACGCAAAGGAGGAAGCGTCAGATGAATCACATTCAGCCGATAAAATAGATCTTCACGGAAGGTGCCTTCTTTCACCATTTCCTGCAAATTCCGGTTGGTGGCGGCGACAATGCGGATATCAACCTGAATGGTTTGATGCCCGCCAATGCGTTCAAACTCCCTCTCCTGGAGGATTCGCAGCAGCTTAGCCTGTAACACCAGTGGCATTTCGCCTATTTCGTCCAGCAGCAGCGTTCCCTGATGAGCGCGCTCAAACAGCCCCTGACGTCGCGTTTGTGCGCCGGTAAACGCCCCTTTTTCGTGGCCGAACAGTTCGCTTTCCAGCAGTGATTCCGGCAGCGCCGCACAGTTAATCTTGATGAAGGGGCCGTTTGCCCGGCGTGAGTTATAGTGAATGGCGCGGGCGATCAACTCTTTTCCAGTGCCGCTTTCGCCGCTAATGAGCACGTTGGCCTGGGAAAGCGCGATTTTCGCGGTATCTTTGCAGATATCCATCATCCCCGGACTGTTGGTCAGGATATGTCCCCATTGCCAGCTGGTGCTCAGCGCCTGATGCAGGCTGCGGATCTCCTGTTTCATAGCCTGGAGCTGCAAGGCCCGCTGAATCAATAAGTTAAGTTCATCGAGGTCGAACGGTTTAATCACATAATCAAATGCGCCGCTGCGCAGTGCTTCTACGGCGGTTTCCACTTCAGCGTAGGCTGTCATCAGAATAATGGGAACCCGTGGATGCTGTGCGCGCATCACTTTCAGCGCTTCAATGCCGTTCATCTCCGGCATGCGGATGTCCATCAGCACCACGTCGGGCGGCGCGTCGGCAAAATGTTGCAGCGCTGTCTGACCGTTACTGGCGCACTGGGTTTCATGCCCTTGCAGCGAAAACGCGGTGGCGAGCATACGGCGAACATTATCTTCGTCATCAACGATGAGAATACGGTAGCGAGTTTTCATTCTGACGAGGTTTCCTGCGGGTTAATCGGTAAAATAAGGGTAAAGGTCGCGCCGCATCCGGGCATACTGGTAACGTATATGTCGCCCTGATGCGCATTGATGATGCGCTGACTTAACGCCAGCCCGAGGCCGGTTCCTGACGCTTTGGTGGTGAAGAACGGATCAAAGATTTTTTTCTGCAAAGCGACGTCAATGCCGCAGCCATTATCTTCAATGGCGATCGCCAGATGCGTGGTCGTGTAGCGCCAGGTTCGGATACGAATTTCGCCGCGCGCGCCTATCGCCTGCACCGCGTTGATAAGCATGTTCAGGAGCACCTGTTTGAGCAGTTCGCGATCGGCGACGATCGTGGGCAATGCGGCGTTGAATTCCGTATTGAAGTTGATTCTCGCCTGCACCCCGGAAGTCTGCACCAGGATCAACGCCTCCTCGATCAGCGTATTAATGGATACCTGCTGCCACTGACTTTGTCGCGGTCGGGAGAAGTCCAGCAGTTGCTGGATGACTTTATTAATAGAATCAATTTCTTTCAGTACGACGGACAGATATTCCTGATGTACAGGCAGATTGATTTGCTGGCGAATAATCTGCACATAACCCCGGATGGCGGTGAGCGGGTTGCGCACTTCATGCGCCACGCCTGCCATCAGTTCACCCAGCGTGGCGAGTCTCTCCGTTTGCGCCAGACGGCGCTGCGCCTCTTTACGGGCGGTTAAATCGGAAAACATCACCAGCGCGCCAATCAACTCACCGTCAGCGTTATGAATGCGACTGGTGGTGACGCTGAGTTCAATTGTCCGGTCACGCGCGGGGAAGCTGACTTCCTGAGCCAGATGTTCGGTGCCGTTCTCCAGAGTGTCAAGCACAGGGCTGGAGAAATGAGGATCGGCGAACAGCGTTGAGTAGGGGCGCCCGGCCAGCTCATGCAGCGTATAACCCGTGATGGTCTCTGCGGCAGGGTTCATCGTGGTGACATTACCTTGTCTGTCGATTGCGATAACCCCATCGGCGGCGTTCTCAATAATCAGATCGTTCAGCGTCTTGGTTTCCCGCAGTGTCTGCGCCAGAGCGTTGACGCTGCGGCTGATTTGCCCCAGTTCACCGGGGAGATCGGGTAACTGGGCCGGCGTTTTCTGCGCAAGAGTAGGCAAGCCTTCAGTAATGATATCGATATTGGCGCTCAGGCGGCGTGAGAAGAGAATGATCAGTAACAGGCTGCTGATAAGCCCCGCCGCCAGAACGGCAATAATACGAACATCCATTTTCCAGGCTTGTCGGCGAATATCTTCGGTCAACTCATTCGCCCAGATATAACCAATGACCTCGCCATGCCGCGCTATCGGAATCATTGAGTTGAGGATATCGCCGCGCACCTGCCGGCCTGAAAATACCACCGGGGCGTTGGTACTCATGACCTCCCGGCCAGGATGATCGGGAGCGATAGTGACCCCGACGTTGTTTTGATACAGTGCCGAAGGGGCGTAGGTGATAATGGCGTCCAGCGCCTTATTGTAATAGCCCGCGCCAATTCCCGGGAACGCGCGGGTGATACGCTCAGTGACCGGTGATAACTGCGCATTCAGCGCGCGGATACGCTCATCGCGCGGCAGATTTTCCTGCTGGTTGAAGCTGTCGCCCAGCGCTTCATCAAGCAGATGCACGACAGCCGATAATTTTTTCTCTTTTTCAGATAAGACCGCTGATCGGCCTTCGGTTTCTACGATATAACCAATAGAGAACGTCGGCACGATGACCATCAGGATAGCCATCAGTATCATTTGATTGCGTAAGCGTCGCGGGTAAAGCCGTCTCAGGTAGCGCATGCTGACATCCGTGTGGTCTTTATCAGGCAAACGCCGATTATCGGGGGTTGAGGCGCAGGTTTCTCAGCGGTATATCATATTCCCGCAAAGAGAGGGCATTGCGACGTCGGGCATTTACCGCTACCTTAACCACACTCTATTTATCGCCTGAGGCGGAGCTTCGCCCCTTTGAAATACCTTGCTTCCTTTCGTACAACCCTGAAAGTTTCGCGCTACCTGTTCAGAGCGTTGGCGTTACTGATCTGGCTGCTGATCGCTTTTGCTTCGGTGTTTTACATCGTCAATGCGCTGCATCAGAGAGAGTCTGAAATCCGTCAGGAATTCAATCTCAGTTCCGACCAGGCGCAGCGCTATATTCAGCGCACGTCTGACGTAATGAAAGAACTCAAATATATTGCCGAGAATCGCTTAACGGCGGAAAACGGCGTGATGTCCAGCCGGGCACGCGACGATAAAACCGTGGTGCCCAATTTTGAGCCGCTGTTTGCCGACTCCGACTGTGCGGCGATGGGGAATGCCTGGCGCGGGTCGCTGGAGTCGCTGGCCTGGTTTATGCGCTACTGGCGCGACAATTTTTCTGCGGCCTACGATCTGAATCGTGTTTTCCTGATTGGCAGCGACAATCTCTGTATGGCGAATTTCGGCCTGCGCGATATGCCGGTCGAACGTGATAATGCGCTGAAAACGCTGCATGAGCGCATTGTTAAGTACCGCAATGCCCCGCAGGAAGAGAGCGGGAATAACCTTTTCTGGATTAGCCAGGGGCCGCGCCCCGGCATCGGCTATTTTTATGCCCTGACGCCGGTTTATCTGGCCAACCGCTTGCAGGCGCTGCTGGGCGTCGAGCAGTCCATTCGGATGGAGAACTTTTTCACGCCGGGAAGTTTGCCTATGGGGGTGACGATCCTCGATGAAAATGGTCATCCGCTGATTTCGCTAACCGGGCCGGAAAGCAACATCAGGCCGGAACCCCGCTGGATGCAGGAGCGCTCCTGGTTTGGCTACACGCCAGGGTTCCGTGAGCTGGTTCTGAAGAAAAGCCTGCCGCCATCGTCGCTCAGCATTGTCTACTCCGTACCGGTCGATCTGGTGCTGGAGCATATTCGAATGCTGATTCTGAATGCTATTCTGCTGAATGTGCTGGTGGGCGCCGCCTTGTTCACGCTGGCGCGCATGTATGAACGGCGTATCTTTATTCCGGCGGAAAGCGATGCTCAGCGGCTGGAAGAGCATGAGCAGTTTAACCGGAAAATCGTCGCTTCCGCGCCGGTGGGGATTTGCATCCTGCGTACCATTGACGGGGTCAATATTCTCAGTAATGAACTGGCGCATACCTACCTCAATATGCTCACCCATGAGGACCGGCAAAGGCTGACGCAAATTATCTGTGGTCAGCAGGTTAACTTCGTCGATGTGTTGACCAGCAACAATACCAATCTGCAAATCAGCTTTGTCCATTCGCGCTATCGTAATGAAAACGTGGCGATTTGCGTGCTGGTGGATGTGAGCGCGCGCGTCAAAATGGAAGAGTCGTTGCAGGAGATGGCGCAGGCGGCGGAGCAGGCGAGCCAGTCCAAATCAATGTTCCTTGCGACCGTGAGCCACGAGTTGCGCACGCCGCTGTACGGGATTATCGGTAACCTCGATCTGCTGCAAACCAAAGCGTTGCCGAAAGGGGTCGACAGGCTGGTTACGGCGATGAACAACTCCTCCAGCCTGCTGCTGAAAATCATCAGCGATATTCTCGACTTCTCAAAAATCGAATCCGAGCAGTTGAAGATTGAACCGCGTGAGTTCTCGCCGCGTGAGGTGATGAACCATATTACGGCCAACTATTTACCGCTGGTGGTGAGAAAACAGCTTGGCCTGTACTGCTTTATTGAACCGGATGTACCGGTTGCGCTGAACGGCGACCCGATGCGTCTGCAACAGGTGATTTCTAACCTGCTGAGTAACGCCATCAAATTTACCGATACCGGTTGTATTGTGCTGCATGTGCAGTGTGATGGCGATTATCTCAGTATTCAGGTACGCGATACCGGCGTGGGGATTCCGGCGAAAGAGGTTGTGCGTTTGTTCGATCCTTTCTTCCAGGTGGGAACCGGCGTGCAGCGTAATTTCCAGGGAACCGGCCTGGGGCTGGCGATTTGTGAAAAACTGATCAGCATGATGGATGGGGATATCTCCGTCGATTCAGAGCCCGGGATGGGCAGCCAGTTTACGTTACGCATTCCACTTTATGGCGCGCAGTACCCGCAGAAAAAAGGCGTCGAAGGGCTGGCTCAAACGCGTTGCTGGCTGGCGGTACGCAACGCGTCGCTGTGTCATTTTATTGAGTCCAGCCTGGCGCGAAGCGGTGTCGATGTGCTTCGTTACGAAGGGCAAAAACCGGCGCCGGAAGATATTCTGATTACGGACGATGTGCTGGAGCAGGCATGGCAGGGGCGTGCGGCGGTTGTTTTCAGTCGCCGCCATATTGGTATTCCGCAGGAAAGAGCGCCGGGCGAGTGGGTACACAGCGTGGCGTCGCCGCATGAATTGCCTGCGCTGCTGGCGCGGATTTACAGTATTGAGCTTGATAACGACGCGCTTGCAACGGCGCTGCCTGCGCCGGATAAAACCGACGCGACGAATGACGACATGATGATCCTCGTGGTGGACGATCATCCGATCAACCGTCGTTTGCTGGCCGATCAGTTGGGATCGCTGGGGTATCAATGCAAGACCGCGAATGACGGCGTCGATGCGTTGAACGTGCTGAGTAAAAACCATATTGATATCGTGCTGAGCGACGTCAACATGCCGAATATGGACGGCTACCGTCTGACGCAGCGCATTCGCCAGCTGGGGTTGACGTTGCCGGTGGTCGGCGTCACGGCTAACGCGCTGGCGGAAGAGAAACAGCGTTGTCTGGAGTCCGGTATGGATAGCTGCCTGTCCAAGCCGGTGACGTTAGATGTGCTTAAGCAGACGCTGGCGGTGTATGCGGAGCGAGTGAGAAAGACGCGGGCATAAAAAAGGCCGGATGGCGGTTTCGCCTTCTCCGGCCTACTGCAATCATCAACGTCGGCCTGATAAGCGCAACGCCATCAGGCACCTGACGTTTGATCAGTCTTTGTCCGCCGGGCTCAGCGTGACGGAAGAGAGGTAATTCAGCAGCGCGATATCGTTTTCGACGCCCAGCTTCATCATCGCCGATTTTTTCTGGCTACTGATGGTCTTAATGCTGCGGTTCAGTTTCTTGGCGATTTCCGTCACCAGGAAACCTTCTGCGAACAGACGCAGGACTTCACTCTCTTTCGGAGACAGACGTTTGTCGCCATAACCGCCCGCGCTGATTTTCTCCAGCAGGCGGGAGACGCTTTCCGGGGTAAACTTCTTGCCCTTTTGCAGCGCGGCCAGCGCTTTAGGCAAGTCAGTCGGCGCGCCTTGTTTCAGCACAATCCCCTCAATGTCGAGATCCAGCACCGCGCTCAGAATTGCCGGGTTGTTGTTCATCGTCAGAACGATGATCGACAGGCTCGGGAAATGACGTTTAATGTATTTGATGAGGGTAATCCCGTCACCGTATTTATCTCCCGGCATGGAGAGGTCGGTAATCAACACATGCGCATCTAATTTAGGCAGGTTGTTGATCAGTGCTGTGGAATCTTCAAACTCGCCGACAACATTCACCCACTCGATTTGTTCAAGTGATTTGCGAATACCGAACAGTACAATCGGATGGTCATCGGCAATAATTACGTTCATATTGTTCATGTATTGGGCTACCTTGCTACAGCAAGCTCTTGACGTAGCTGTCAATGTCGCTGATGTATTTTTCTATACCTGGAGCATCTTTCTCACGAATAAGATGTTCCAGCGTTTCACATAACTGCTTGCCGGGTACCAGATTAAGCATAGCAAACACGCCTTTCAGGCGGTGAGCTGTCTGCGCCAGCGCAGCGAAATCACTGGTCGCTGCCTCAGTATACAACCTCTTAACATCATCCGGTACTGTGTCTACAAAGAGCGCGTAATAACCGCTGGCATGAAGTTCGGCGTTTTCATCTCCGCCGAGGGGCGACTCTGGAATCTCTTCCTGCGCCAGTTGCTCTTCTATCAGTTGTAGTACAGCTTCCTGCATAGCGTTGCTCATATTAAAGTTGACGCGCAGTTGGCCAGGACCCATTTTCCGCACGCCTGACTCATCATCGCTTAAAAGCAAGCCGGAGGCAGTAAGATTAGACGGATTATCAGTTAAAAAGAGATCATATTCTTGACTTATTTGCCGATTATCCGGCGTGATGCAGGTGGCTCCCCAGTTTTCCAACTGACGCAACACAATATTGCGCACATCATTAGAGGTGACGTCAACCATCACGCAAACGTCATCCAGCAAGCGCTCTTCATCATTTACATGTTGGTCATGCGGGGTCATTTTAACATGTACGGTATAGCGCGTCCCCAGCGCATCGCGTGCTTTAATATTCAGATGCCCGCCGAGCTTACGCGCCAGCTGATCGCACAACCAGAAGGTTAACGGATTCGCTTTCCCGTAGCGGTCGCTTTGCGTTTCATTGATATACGGGAAATGGAGATTGTCGATCTCATTGAGCGTCACGCCTTCACCGGTATCCAGAATGCGGAAGGTCAGGCGTTCTTCAGCCGACTCATCCTGATCGACTTCCAGCGTGATTTTCCCAATCTGCGTGGTCGTGACCGCGTACTGAATCAGCAACAGCAGAATGCGGCGCAGGGCGTCACGGTCGCCACGGCGTTCATCGTTGGCGCTAAGGTGGTTTTTGATCAGCAGTTGCAGACCCTTACGCTTAATCGCAGGCAGAACGTCCGGCACCACTTCGTCAATCAGATCCTGAATGGAGAACAGCGTCGGCTCGCTTTTCCAGGTATCATTCTCCAGAATATTCGCCAGCTGAATTTCATCTATCATACGCACCAGAACATCCGCCTGGCTCGCCAGCTTCTGGCTTTCCGGCGTGTCTGCGGCAGCGGCGTTGATCGCCAGTATCCGCACGGGTTCTTTCAGGGCATTGCCAATATTTTGCATAAACGCGGCGCGGCCCTGCTGGTTTTTCTCATACAGACGCTGCGCCTGCCTGAGCTTCTTGTTCACCAGCACTTCCCGGTCCTGATCGCGAATAATAAAGATCTGCGTGCGAGGGGCGACCTGGCTGCGGAACAGGCGAATTTCATACAGCTCGTTATTGATCGTCGCCTGAATGATGCCCTGATGCTGCTCCGCCATGCTGGTGATGTTTTGCAGATTTAAATGCGGCAGCAAATGGTCGGCGATTTTATTGCTGATGACGGTGCGATTGGCCTCCTGGTCATGCACCAGCAGCCCCAGCGGCAGCAGGGAGACGATCTCTTCATTAATCGCGCGCAGAATACGCAGTTCATTATTTGCGGTATTGCTTGTCGCCACTTCCGTTGAACGGCCAGGCTGGTGGCGGAAGGTGGTGTAGCCAAACAGCGCCAGCGCAAGCAGGCCGATATTCAACAGTAACGGCAGCAGGATATTTTGCAGCGTATCAAGCAATAGCGTGCCGAAAGGAACCTGCCAGACCAGCCGCATATCGGTTGAGTTCAGCGCGGAAGAAATCTCAATTTTGGCGCTGTTGAAGCTGATGCTGACGCTGTCTGGAGACTCTTTCTCTGTATTACGTACCGTCGTGGTTGAGGAGTCGGGTTCCAGGCGGAAGCTGTCCAGCGGCATTCCCGGCGGGATCAGGTCGTTGATCGGCAAATCGAACGCCACAACCGTCGCCAGATGCCCCGGCTGATTAAAAGTGGTGCGCAGCGTAAAGTAATGGCCGTTTTGCCACGCCAGACGACGTAACGAAGAGAAGCTTTCGCGTTCATCCAGCGCATTCGCCTGTTGCAGCATCTCCGCCCGACGGGAATCGACAATATTGCCAATCGCGGACTCTTTAAAGCCGGAGGAGAGATCCTTGAGCGGCAGGGTGGAGATGAGAATCAGGCTGTTGTCCTGCCCGTTCAGATAATACATCGACCAGGGCACGTTCTCCGCGCCCCACAGCGTATCGAGATAGGTGGAAATCCGCTGGGTCATTTCCAGCGTTGAGCTGTCATGTGAGCCAAAGATAAGCGCTTCGGTCTTACGGCGCGGTTTTTCAAGGTAGTAGACGTCTTGTTTCAGACGCGTTTCCTGCAAACCCTCGCTCGTGGATGGGCTAGCCGTCGCGGCAATGTTGTCATAGATTTGCCAGGTCACGTAGCGCCAGGTGTCTACGCGCTTATGAATAGCATGGGTGATATCGACAATCTGATAGCTCTTGTCTTTCAGCCAGGCGTTGACCGCGCTTTGCACCATCACGCCCATCGTTACAAGTAACACAATGATCAGTAATAAGAAGAAACGGGTAATGCTTCCCGGCAGAAGGGAGAATCGGGTAGAAACCGTTGTATCAGACTGACTCATTCGTGTTTATGACCTGTTAAAACAACGCTAAAGAGGAAAGGGCAGTATAAAGGGTACTGTGTGAATTTCCATACTCTCGCTCATCAGACACGCTGCATTTTTCCGCCCGAGCCGCGAAGGCGTTTCCCTAAGCAAAACGTGTACAGCGTTGGCGCAGATGTATAAATATAAACACAATGAAATAAAATTTAGCACTAAATAACAAGAAATTATTTGTTGGCATGACTGGTGATTATCACGAGGGGGTAGTAAACCATTGTGATTATTTAAATCCGGTAGCACAAGAAGATAAAATTTGTGTAAAGAAGGGTAAAAAAAAAACCGAATGCGAGGCATCCGGTTGAAATAGGGGTAAACAGACATTCAGAAATGAATGACGGTAATAAATAAAGTTAATGATGATAGCGCTGACTATTTTAGTTGCGAGTGAAGATTTTGTTTTATCATTCAGTGCTATGATTTTCATGAATATAATGCATTGAATTATAATGAAAAATAAATATGTTTTGATGATTCGTGCTTATTTGTCCCATTTTTTGCTTTTAAAAAAGTTCCATGCCATTAATAATTTGAAACACCTATGGCGATAAATGAAACATTTTAAAGATTTTAGTATCATATCCGTGTTGGATTATTCTGCATTTTTGCGGAGAATGAAATTGCCGACTGGTTAAGAGGGTTAATCAGTATGCAGTGGCAATAAAAAAGCAAATAAAGGCATATAACAGAGGGTTAATAACATGAAAGTTAAAGTACTGTCCCTCCTGGTACCGGCTCTGCTGGTAGCAGGCGCAGCAAATGCGGCTGAAGTTTATAACAAAGACGGCAACAAATTGGACCTGTTCGGTAAAGTCGACGGTCTGCACTATTTCTCTGATGACGATGGCAACGACGGCGATCAGACCTATATGCGTCTCGGCTTCAAAGGCGAAACCCAGGTTAACGATCAGATCACCGGCTACGGTCAGTGGGAATATCAGATTCAGGGCAACGACGCTGAAACCACTAACAACTCCTGGACCCGTGTGGCGTTTGCTGGTGTGAAATTTGGCGATGCAGGTTCCTTCGACTACGGTCGTAACTACGGCGTAATCTACGATGTAACGGCCTGGACCGACGTTCTGCCGGAATTCGGCGGCGACACCTACGGCGCGGATAACTTCATGCAGCAGCGTGCTAACGGCCTGGCAACCTACCGTAATACTGACTTCTTCGGTCTGGTTGAAGGTCTGAATTTTGCGTTGCAGTATCAGGGTAAAAACGGCAGCGCCAGCGGTGAAAACGACGTTGCGGATGGTCGTAGCCTGCTGAAACAGAACGGCGACGGCTTCGGCGGATCTCTGACCTATGATATCGGCGAAGGCTTCAGCGTTGGTGGTGCAATCACCTCTTCCAAACGTACTGCTGACCAGAATTCGGCTGGCGTATACGGCAGCGGCGATCGTGCGACCGTTTATACCGGTGGTCTGAAATACGACGCTAACAACGTTTACCTGGCAGCGCAGTACTCTCAGACTTACAACGCAACCCGCTTTGGTTCTTCCCAGAACAGCCGTAGCGACTCTTATGGCTTCGCTGATAAAGCGCAAAACTTCGAAGTGGTTGCACAGTACCAGTTCGACTTCGGTCTGCGTCCGTCCGTGGCTTACCTGCAATCTAAAGGTAAGGACATCTCCAACGGCACTACCAACTACGGCGATCAGGATATCCTGAAATACGTTGATGTTGGCGCGACCTACTACTTCAACAAAAACATGTCTACCTACGTTGATTACAAAATCAACCTGCTGGATGACAATACCTTTACTCGTAATGCGGGTATCAGCACTGACGACATCGTTGCTCTGGGCCTGGTTTACCAGTTCTGATTGCGGACAATGTCAACTAAAGGGCCTGCGGGCCCTTTTTTAATGCGTTTTTTACGGCGTACAAATAGCGATTTTTGGTGTACTCTTGCGCGCGTTCGCATGAGGATAATCACGTATGGAAATGACCTTTTGTCGGGCAGCGCTGCTGGCCGCGACGATCTTTTTTGTGGGGTGCGATGATGCCCCAAAACCGGCTGATACAGCGTCACCTGCTGCAACCGTACTGGAAGGGAAAACGATGGGCACCTTCTGGCGGGTCAGCGTGGTGGATGTGGACGCCAGCCGTGCTGAGGAATTACGTAACAGAATTCAGACGCAGCTTGATGCCGACGATCAGCTGTTGTCCACGTACAAAAATGACTCGGCGCTGATGCGCTTCAACCATTCGCAGAGTCTTTCTCCCTGGCCGGTTAGCGAAGCAATGGCCGATATCATTACCTCGGCGCTGCGCATTGGCGCGAAAACCGACGGCGCAATGGATATCACCGTGGGGCCGCTGGTGAATCTGTGGGGGTTTGGCCCGGAGCAACAGCCGGTCCATGTTCCCACACAGCCGCAGATTGACAGCGCAAAAGCAAAGACCGGGCTGCAACATCTGCGGGTCATCAATCAGGCGCGACAGCAATATCTGCAAAAAGATCTGCCGGATCTGTTCGTCGATCTCTCAACCGTGGGGGAAGGGTATGCGGCCGATCATCTGGCGCGCTTGATGGAACAGGAAGGCATTGCCCGCTATCTGGTCTCCGTCGGCGGCGCCCTGAACAGTCGCGGCATGAATGCGCAGGGGCAACCCTGGCGTGTGGCGATCCAAAAACCGACCGATCAAGAAAACGCGGTACAGGCGATTGTCGATATTAACGGGCATGGCATCAGCACCTCCGGCAGCTACCGTAACTATTACGAACTGGACGGGAAGCGCCTGTCTCACGTCATTGATCCACAGACCGGGCGTCCCATAGAACACAATCTGGTCTCCGTGACGGTTATCGCCCCGACGGCGCTGGAAGCGGACGGCTGGGATACCGGGTTGATGGTGCTCGGCACGGAAAAGGCCAAAGAGGTGGTGCGCCGGGAAGGGCTGGCGGTGTACATGATCATGAAAGAGGGCGAGGGGTTTAAAACCTGGATGTCGCCGCAGTTCAAAAGCTTCCTCGTGAGTGATAAAAATTAAAAAGCAAGATTTCGGGTTTTCGTGCGCTGACTTACGGACACACTGAGACTAAGCACTATGCTTAATGAAGGAGTCCATGATGAAAAATCTCTCACGCATAAACGACGATGCGCGCTGGCAGTCGGTGCTGGATCGCGATCCTGACGCCGATGGTCAGTTTGTTTTTGCGGTACAGACCACCGGCATCTTTTGCCGACCGTCCTGTCGGGCAAAACACGCGTTGCGGCAAAACGTTCGTTTCTTTGCCAGTGCGGAGCAGGCGCTGGCCGCAGGATTCCGCCCCTGCAAACGCTGCCAGCCAGACAAAGACAACGCCCGACAGCATCAGCTGGATAAAATCACGCACGCCTGCCGTTTACTGGAACAGGATGCCCCCATCACGCTGGACGCCCTGGCGCAGCAGGTGGCAATGAGCCCATTTCATCTGCACCGGTTGTTCAAAGCCACGACGGGAATGACGCCAAAAGCCTGGCAGCAATCCTGGCGCGCCCGCCGTCTGCGCGATGCGCTGACGAAAGGAGAGACGGTAACGCAGGCGATCCTGAACGCCGGTTTTCCCGACAGCGGCAGTTACTATCGCAAAGCGGATGAGACGCTCGGCATGACGGCGAAGCAGTTTCGTAAGGGCGGCGATAATCTCCCCGTTCGCTATGCCCTCGCGGATTGTGCGCTGGGACGCTGCCTGGTTGCGGAGAGCGAGCGGGGAATCTGCGCGATTTTACTGGGCGATGATGATGCCGGGCTTATTGCCAGCCTGCATGAACTGTTTCCCGCCGCGCAGGATGAACCCGCTGATCGACCTTTCCAGCAGCGCGTGCGCCAGGTTATCGCCAGTATTAATGCACGCGATATGCCGCTGTCACTGCCGTTAGATATTCAGGGCACTGCGTTCCAGCAGCAGGTCTGGCAGGCGCTGCGCACGATTCCCTGTGGGGAAACCGTCAGCTATCAGCAGATCGCCAGCGCAATCGGCAAGCCGAAGGCGGTTCGTGCCGTTGCCAGCGCCTGCGGGGCAAATAAACTGGCGATTGTGATCCCGTGCCATCGGGTGGTGCGCGGCGACGGCGCGCTATCGGGTTATCGTTGGGGCGTGGCGCGCAAGGCGCAGCTTCTGCAACGAGAGGCGCGACATGAGGATAAATGATGCTGGACTTATTTGCGGATGCTGAACCCTGGCAAGAGCCGCTGGCGTCCGGCGCGGTTATCTTGCGCCGTTTCGCCTTTCGCGAGGCGCCATCGCTGATTGAGGCCATCGCGGCGGTCGCCGCGCAGTCGCCATTTCGCCAGATGGTGACGCCCGGCGGCTATACCATGTCGGTGGCGATGACAAATTGCGGTCAGCTCGGCTGGACGACGGATCAACACGGATATCTCTATTCTCCCGTCGATCCGTTAACCGGGCGGCGTTGGCCGCCGCTGCCTGAGGTCTTTACCAGCCTGTGCCATCGCGCGGCGATCGCGGCGGGCTATGCTGATTTTCAGCCGGATGCCTGTCTTATCAATCGCTATGCGCCCGGCTCAAAGTTGTCGTTGCATCAGGATAAAGACGAACCGGATCTGCGCGCGCCGATTGTGTCGGTTTCTTTGGGCCTTCCGGCCATTTTTCAGTTTGGCGGCCTGCGTCGTAACGATCCGTTAAAACGCCTTTTGCTGGAGCACGGCGATGTGGTGGTCTGGGGCGGTGAATCGAGACTGTTTTACCACGGCATACAACCGCTTAAAGCGGGCTTTCATCCGCTGACGGCGGACTGTCGTTACAACCTGACGTTTCGCCAGGCGGGTAAAAAAGAATAAAAATAAGAATTATTATTGCTGTCGGCGTTGAGATGTTTAAACTGCGGGCTGTTATTCCTTGCCCGGGTTGTATGAATGGAACTACTTCTTCTTGTCTGGCGGCAGTATCGCTGGCCATTTATCAGCGTGATGGCGCTCAGCCTCGCCAGCGCTGCGCTGGGGATTGGCCTGATTGCCTTTATCAATCAGCGCCTCATCGAAACGGTGGATACCACGCTGATGGTGCTGCCGGAATTTCTCGCGCTGCTGCTTTTACTGATGGCGGTGACGCTGGGCTCCCAACTGGCCTTAACCGCGTTAGGGCACCATTTTGTCTATCGCCTGCGCAGCGAATTTATCAAACGTATTCTGGACACGCAGGTTGAGCGCATCGAACAACTGGGCAGCGCCTCGCTGCTGGCAGGGTTAACCAGTGATATCCGCAACATCACGATCGCGTTCGTGCGCCTGCCGGAGCTGGTTCAGGGGATCATCCTGACGGTGGGTTCCGCCGCGTATCTGGCGATGTTATCCACCAAAATGCTGCTGGTGACGGCAATCTGGATGGCAATCACCATCTGGGGCGGGTTTGTGCTGGTGGCGCGCGTGTATAAGCACATGGCGACGCTGCGCGAAACGGAAGATAAGCTGTATCAGGATTTTCAGACGGTGCTGGAAGGGCGCAAAGAGCTGACCCTGAACCGTGAGCGCGCGGAACATATCTTTAACCATTCGTATATCCCGGATGCGAAAGAGTATCGCCACCATATTATTCGCGCCGATACGTTCCACCTGAGCGCCGTTAACTGGTCAAACATTATGATGCTGGGCGCGATTGGTCTGGTGTTCTGGATGGCGAACAGCCTGGGCTGGGCGGATACCAACGTGGCGGCGACCTATTCGCTGACGCTGCTGTTCCTGCGCACGCCGCTGCTCTCTGCGGTTGGCGCGTTGCCGACGCTGCTCACCGCGCAGGTGGCTTTCAACAAGCTGAATAAATTTTCGCTGGCGCCGTTTAAAGCGGAATTTCCTCGTCCTGACGCCTTTCCTGACTGGAAAACGCTGGAGTTACGCAATGTCGTTTTCCATTATCAGGATAATGCGTTTTCAGTAGGGCCGATCAACCTGACCATCCAGCGCGGGGAACTGCTGTTTTTGATTGGCGGCAATGGCAGCGGGAAATCGACGCTGGCGATGCTGCTGACGGGGCTGTACCAGCCTCAGTCAGGCGAAATTTTACTGGATGGCAAAACGCTTTCCGCAGAGCGTCCTGAGAACTACCGGAAACTCTTTTCTGCCGTGTTTACCGATGTCTGGCTGTTTGATCAACTGCTGGGGCCGGAAGGCAAACCGGCCAAAGCGGAACTGGTGGAAAAGTGGCTTGAGCAACTGAAAATGGCGCACAAGCTGGAGCTGCGCGATGGTCGGATTCTGAACCTGAAGCTGTCGAAAGGGCAGAAAAAGCGCGTGGCGTTGCTGCTGGCGCTGGCGGAGGAGCGTGACATCATTCTGCTGGATGAATGGGCCGCCGATCAGGACCCGCATTTCCGCCGTGAATTTTATCAGGTGCTGCTGCCGCTGATGCAGGAGATGGGCAAAACCATCTTTGCGATCAGTCATGACGATCATTACTTTATTCACGCCGATCGCCTGCTGGAAATGCGTAACGGGCAGTTGAGTGAACTGGTCGGCGATGAACGCGACGCCGCCTCCCGCGATGCGGTTGCGCGTACTGCCTGATCCTGTAGGCCGGATAAGGCGTAGCCGCATCCGGCCTGGTTGCCCGATGGCGCGACGCTTATCGGGCCTGCCATTCCCTGCATGATGCTGATTTTTTATCCACTCGCGGCGCCGTTTATTGTTATTTACATAACCTCGCGCCATGCTTAATGGCATCTCATTTCATGGATTTATAATTAATGTCCGCAATGACCAAAAACAGCGCCAGACTGCGCGATGAAGAGCGTGCGCGTCTTATCTGGCTGCTCACCACCGATAAAGCGATTATTTCCGCCCTGTCAGGCAAGCTCACCCTGGCTGAGCAATATGATGTCGGTACGCTGGCCGACGATATTGCTGAGGTAGGGGCGCTGGTGGCTCACCTGCCGCCGCCGGACCTGGCGGATACCCTTGAAGCGCTGCCTTCCGAAGAACGTCATGCCTTATGGCGGCTGGTCGAGAATGAAAAACGAGGCAAAGTGCTGCTGGAAGCGTCCGAAAACGTCTGGGATGACCTGATTGATGAAATGACCGACCGCGCGCTGTTGGACGCGCTGCAATACCTCGACATTGACGAACAGATTTATCTCGTTCAGCACCTGCCGCGTAACCTCACCGGGCGACTGCTGGCGACGCTGCCGCCGGAGGAGCGCGCCCGCGTCCGTCAGGTTATGCACTACGAGAAGAATCGCGTCGGGGCGATCATGGAGTTCGAGGTCATCACCGTGCGCCCGGACGTGACGCTGGAGGTGGTGCAGCGCTATTTACGCCGTCTGGGAAAAATGCCGGAAAACACCGACAAACTCTTTGTAACGAACCGGAATAAAATACTGGTCGGCGAGCTGTCTCTGACGCGTATTCTGCTCAGTGACGCGCAGCGTAAAGTCAGCGACGTGATGGATGACGATCCGCTGACCTTTGCCCCGGAAGATATCTCTGAGAATGCGGCGCGCACCTTTGAACGTGATAACCTGGTCAGCGCCGCCGTGATCGATCCTTCCGGCAAACTGATGGGACGCCTGACCATCGACGAGATCGTTGATGTGGTCTACGAAGAAACCGACACCGATCTGCGTCGCATGGGGGGCCTGAGCGCCGAAGAAGATGTCTTTGCGCCCGTCGTCAAAGCGGTAAAAACCCGTTGGGCATGGCTGGCGATAAACCTGTGCACGGCGTTTATCGCCTCCCGGGTGATCGACGGCTTTGAACACACAATCTCGCAACTGGTGGCGCTGGCTTCCCTCATGCCGATTGTCGCCGGGATTGGCGGCAATACCGGGAATCAAACCATTACCATGATTGTTCGCGCGCTGGCGCTGCAAAATATTCAGCCCGGCAACCTGACCTTTCTCATTTTGCGTGAAATGGGCGTGGCGCTGGTCAACGGCCTTGTCTGGGGCGGCATCATGGGCGGCGTGACCTGGTGGCTCTACGACGATATCGCCCTTGGCGGCGTTATGACGCTGGCGATGGTGCTGAATTTACTGGTGGCGGCGCTGATGGGCGTGATCATCCCGATGACGATGGTAAAGCTCGGGCGCGACCCGGCGGTCGGCTCAAGCGTGATGATTACCGCCATTACCGATACCGGCGGTTTCTTTATTTTTCTGGGGCTGGCGACGGTATTTCTGCTTTAACCGCCTGATTACGCCTCATCATCCGTAGCAGCAAAAGCATGGCGATTAGCGATGCGGGAATGCTGTTGCCCGTTAATCGTCAATAACCTTATAAATATTCAACGTATTACTAACGTTTTTAAAATCTTAATATAATTTATAAACAATATTTAAATCTTTTACCTGAAGTGTTAACGTTGATGCCGCTCGATTTTCACCTGCAAAAAGCAAAAAAAACGATACTAAAAGTAAGGCATTAACATTATGAAAAAAGTGACTGCCATGCTCTTCACCATGGCTGTGGGGCTGAATGCTGTCTCGATGGCGGCAAAAGCGAAAGCGACCGAAGAGCAGGAAACGGATGTACTGTTGATTGGCGGCGGCATCATGAGCGCCACGTTGGGAACCTATTTGCAGGAGCTGGAACCGGAGTGGTCAATGACCATGGTTGAGCGACTGGATGGGGTTGCACAGGAGAGTTCCAACGGCTGGAACAACGCCGGAACAGGCCACTCCGCGCTGATGGAACTGAACTACACGCCGAAAAAAGCCGACGGTTCCGTCAGCATCGAAAAGGCAGTCGACATTAACGAAGCCTTCCAGGTTTCCCGCCAGTTTTGGGCGCATCAGGTACAGAGCGGCGTTCTGCACGAACCACACTCGTTTATCAATACCGTTCCGCACATGAGCTTTGTCTGGGGCGATGATAACGTCAATTTCCTGCGCGCCCGCTATACCGCGTTGCAGCAGAGCACGCTGTTCCGCGGTATGCGTTACTCCGAAGATCATGCGCAAATTAAAGAGTGGGCGCCGCTGGTCATGGAAGGTCGCGACCCGAAACAGAAGGTTGCCGCGACCCGCACTGAAATCGGTACTGACGTGAACTACGGGGAAATCACACGTCAGCTGGTGGCATCGTTGCAGAAAAAACCGAACTTTGCGCTGCAACTGAATACCGAAGTCCGTGGATTTAAACGTAACGCGGATAACTCCTGGACCGTGACCGTCGCCGATCTGAAAAACGGTGAAGCAGAACATGCGATTAAGGCGAAATTTGTCTTTATCGGCGCGGGCGGCGCGGCGCTGAAGCTGTTGCAGGAGACGGGCATTCCTGAAGCGAAAGATTACGCGGGATTCCCGGTTGGCGGCCAGTTCCTGGTTTCAGAGAACCCGGATGTGGTTAACAACCACCTGGCGAAGGTATACGGCCAGGCGTCGGTCGGCGCACCGCCGATGTCCGTACCGCACATCGATACCCGTATTCTGGATGGCAAACGCGTCGTGCTGTTTGGGCCGTTCGCGACGTTCTCCACGAAGTTCCTGAAAAACGGTTCGCTGTGGGATCTGCTGAGTTCGACCACGACCTCTAACTTTATGCCGATGGTTAACGTAGGGATGGATAACTTCGATCTGGTGAAATACCTGATTAGCCAGGTGATGCTGAGCGATGATGAACGCTTTGAAGCGCTGAAAGAGTACTATCCGCAGGCGAAGAAAGAAGACTGGCGTTTGTGGCAGGCGGGCCAGCGCGTGCAGATCATCAAGCGTGATGAAGACAAGGGCGGCGTACTGCGTCTGGGCACTGAAGTGGTCAGCGACAAAGACGGTACGATTGCCGCGCTGCTGGGCGCGTCTCCGGGGGCATCCACTGCTGCGCCGATCATGCTGCATCTGATGGAAAAAGTGTTTAAAGAGAAAGTGGCCAGCCCGGAATGGCAGGCGAAGCTGAAAACGATTGTTCCGTCTTACGGGACTAAGCTGAACGGCAATATTGAGGCCACGGAACAAGAGCTGCAATACACCAGCGACGTTCTGGGGCTGAAATATGACAAGCCGCAGGTGGTGGACGAAGCGCCAAAACCGCAGCTTAAGCCGCAGGTTCAACCGCAGCCGGCGCATAAAGCTGTCGCGGATATCGCGCTGTAAAAACGTATTGCGGCATGCCGGATGGCGCTGCACTTATCCGGCCTACAACGAGCATTATGTAGGCCAGATAGGCGGTACGCCGCCATCCGGCAAAACGTTCCTTAACGCGTCACTGCGTCCTGTACTTTATCTTCCGCTTTCCAGATACGGTATTTCACCTCTACGTTAGCCGGGGTGTACACCACGATCGGCAGCTTGCTGTTATAACGCACCATTCCGGCATCGCCCAGATAGGCCGTCACAAACTTCTGCTCTTTCTTGCCATCCGGGCAGGCCATCATGGTAGAAACCGGGGAGGTTACTTTATCAAAAACGTAGTAGTCGTAACCCCAGCCTTCCAGCGTTTTGCTCGCCAGTTCGCCGCCAAGACGGTGATGGTTGCAATCCACTTCCAGCGTCTGGCCGATCAGCAGTTCCACTTTCAGGGTAGACTCATCTTCCTGGGGAGTAAGCTGGATAACCTGGCGCTTCATCCCTTTTTCCGCTTTCGGATACGGCGCGATTTTTTCCAGAGGTTGCGTATTGGCATCGCTGGTCGCCGCCCATGCGGAGGTACTGGCGAAAGCCGCTAACAGTACGGCAGGTACAATTGTCTTCATTTTCGAGTTCACAGCGTTTCCTTTCTTCTGTCTTCTGAACGATTCCCGGCAGGTTAACACATTCATATTGGCTATTAATCTAAATTTACTTATATTTTAAGATGGTTAATTGAGTGTTTACTTGTTTGATAGCGATATATTCCATTTTATACATGTTAAATAGGATTATTCTCCATTTAAGCCTTTCGTTATATACTTATTGATATAACCCTTTGAAATGTGAACAAAAGCACATTCAGATACGCTAACCCCACACTCTTTTGATCCGGCGACAGCATTTACCCCAATCGGGGTATGCACCTCTAACACATCCTGAAATATCTTACCGATCATAATAATGACTTAGTGGTAGTGCGGTTTATTTAGTCGTTCACCTTCCGGTGTGAGCGTCGTGATGGAAGGGCGATGTCATGGTTGATCTATCCCGTCGAGGAATACTGACAGGCAGTTGGCGCAAAGCCAACAGCGGGCTCCGTCCGCCCTGGTCTGGGGACGAATCACACTTCCTGACGCACTGCATCCGTTGTGACGCCTGCATTCAGGCATGTGAAACCGACATTTTACAGCGGGGGCAAGGCGGCTATCCGGGCGTTAATTTTAAGCAGGGTGAATGCAGCTTTTGTTATGCCTGCGCGCAAGCCTGTCCTGAATCACTCTTCCTTCCGCGCCACACCAGGGCCTGGGATCTGAACTTTACGATTGGGCAGAATTGTCTGGCGTATCAGTCCGTTGAGTGTCATCGCTGCCAGGATAGCTGCGAACCACTGGCGATAACGTTTCGCCCCACGCTGTCAGGCATTTATCAGCCGCAACTCGACAATCAGGCATGCAGCGGATGCGGGGCGTGTGTCGCCATTTGCCCGACATCAGCGATCAATGCGGAGTACAACCATGCAGCACAGTAACTGGCAGGTCTGTAGCCTGGTCGTCCAGGCCAAAAGTCAGCACATCACCGACATCAGCACGCAATTGCACCAGTTTCCGGGCTGTGAAGTCGCGCTGAGCGATGTCGACAGCGGTCAGTTGATCGTGGTGGTGGAAGCAGAACACAGCGGAACGCTGATGCAAACAATTGAGTCGGTACGCAACGTTGCGGGCGTGCTGGCGGTGTCGCTGGTTTATCACCAGCAGGATGAGCAAGGTGAGGAAACACCATGAAACTCAGTCGTCGTAGCTTTATGAAAGCTAACGCCGTTGCGGCCGCTGCGGCGGCTGCCGGGCTAAGCGTGCCGGGCGTCGCCCGCGCAGTGGTTGGTCAGCAGGAAGCCATCAAATGGGACAAAGCCCCGTGCCGTTTTTGCGGAACGGGTTGCGGCGTGCTGGTCGGTACTCAGCAGGGTCGTATTGTGGCCTGTCAGGGCGATCCTGATGCGCCGGTCAACCGTGGCCTTAACTGCATTAAGGGCTACTTCCTGCCCAAGATTATGTATGGCAAAGACCGTTTAACGCAGCCGATGCTGCGCATGAAAGACGGCCAGTACAACAAAGAAGGCGAATTTACCCCAATCAGTTGGGATCAGGCCTTCGATGTGATGGAAGAGAAATTTAAAGCCTCTCTGAAAGAAAAAGGGCCGGAAGCGATTGGTATGTTTGGTTCCGGGCAGTGGACGGTCTGGGAAGGTTATGCCGCCGCGAAGCTGTTCAAAGCCGGTTTCCGTTCCAACAATATCGACCCGAACGCGCGCCACTGCATGGCGTCGGCGGTGGTGGGCTTCATGCGTACCTTTGGTATGGATGAGCCGATGGGGTGCTACGACGATATCGAACAAGCCGACGCCTTTGTGCTATGGGGCTCTAACATGGCGGAGATGCACCCGATCCTGTGGTCGCGCATCACCAACCGTCGCCTGTCCGATCCGAACGTTAATGTCGCGGTTCTCTCAACCTTCCAGCATCGTAGCTTTGAGCTGGCGGATAACGGCATCGTCTTTACGCCGCAAAGCGATCTGGTGATCCTCAACTATATCGCCAATTACATCATTCAAAATAATGCGATAAATCAGGATTTCTTCAGCAAATACGTCAACCTGCGTAAAGGGACGACCGACATCGGTTATGGCCTGCGTCCAACGCATCCGCTGGAAAAAGCGGCGAAGAATCCGGGCTCCGACGCCTCTGAGCCGATGAGCTTCGACGAGTACAAAGCGTTTGTCGCGGAGTACACGCTGGAGAAAACCGCAGAAATGACCGGCGTGCCGAAAGATCAGCTGGAGCAGCTGGCGCAGTTGTATGCCGATCCGAAGAAAAAAGTGATCTCCTACTGGACGATGGGCTTTAACCAGCATACGCGTGGCGTATGGGCCAACAACCTGGTGTATAACCTGCACCTGTTGACCGGCAAGATCTCCCAGCCAGGCTGTGGTCCGTTCTCCCTGACCGGTCAGCCTTCCGCCTGTGGTACGGCGCGTGAAGTTGGGACATTCTCCCACCGCCTGCCTGCGGACATGGTGGTCACTAATGAAAAACACCGTGATATCTGCGAAAAACACTGGCAGATCCCAACGGGCACCATCCCGGCGAAAATCGGTCTGCACGCCGTAGCGCAGGATCGTGCGCTGAAAGACGGCAAGCTGAACGTCTACTGGGTGATGTGCAACAACAACATGCAGGCCGGGCCGAACATCAATGAAGAGCGTATGCCGGGCTGGCGCGATCCGCGTAACTTCGTCATCGTCTCCGATCCGTACCCGACCGTCAGCGCGCTGGCCGCTGACCTGATTCTGCCAACGGCGATGTGGGTGGAGAAAGAAGGGGCCTACGGTAACGCTGAGCGTCGTACCCAGTTCTGGCGTCAACAAATTAAAGCGCCGGGTGAAGCGAAATCAGACCTGTGGCAGCTGGTGCAGTTCGCTCGTCGTTTCAAAACGGAAGAGGTCTGGCCGGAAGATCTGCTGGCGCAAAAACCAGAACTGCGCGGCAAAACCCTCTACGACGTTCTGTTTGCCACGCCTGCGGTCAGCAAATTCCCGCTGACCGATCTGGCGGAAGACCAGTTGAACGATGAATCCCGTGAGCTGGGTTTCTACCTGCAAAAAGGGCTGTTTGAAGAGTACGCCTGGTTTGGTCGCGGACACGGCCACGATCTCGCGCCGTTCGATGATTATCACAAAGCGCGCGGTCTGCGCTGGCCGGTGGTTGACGGTAAAGAGACCCAGTGGCGTTACAGCGAAGGCCATGACCCGTATGTCAAAGCGGGAGAAGGCTACAAGTTTTACGGTAAGCCGGACGGCAAAGCGGTGATTTTCGCCCTGCCGTTTGAACCCGCCGCGGAAGCGCCGGATAAAGAGTATGACCTGTGGCTTTCTACCGGTCGCGTACTGGAGCACTGGCACACCGGCAGCATGACGCGCCGCGTGCCTGAGCTGCATCGCGCCTTCCCGGAAGCGGTGCTCTTTATTCATCCGCTGGACGCGAAAACGCGCGACCTGCGCCGTGGCGATAAGGTCAAAGTCATCTCCCGCCGTGGGGAAGTGATTTCGGTTGTTGAAACGCGCGGGCGTAACCGTCCGCCGCAGGGACTGGTGTACATGCCGTTCTTCGACGCCGCACAGCTGGTGAACAACCTGACGCTGGATGCGACGGACCCGCTCTCTAAAGAGACGGATTTCAAGAAGTGCGCCGTCAAACTGGCGAAGGTGTAACACACCATGTCCCGGTCAGCGAAACCCCAAAATGGCCGCCGCCGCTTTTTGCGCGATATGGTTCGCACGGCAGGCGGGCTGGCTGCCGTTGGCGTAGCGCTGGGGTTACAGCAGCAAACCGCTCGCGCAACGGGCGTGCGGTTGCGCCCGCCGGGGGCATTGAGTGAAGACGCGTTCGCCAGCGCCTGCGTGCGCTGCGGGCAGTGCGTTCAGGCATGTCCGTATGACACCCTGAAGCTGGCGACGCTAGCTTCGGGTTTGTCTGCCGGTACGCCTTACTTTGTCGCCCGCGATATTCCCTGCGAAATGTGTGAAGACATTCCATGCGCCAAAGTTTGCCCCAGTGGGGCGTTGGATCGAGAGATCGAATCCATTGACGATGCGCGCATGGGGCTGGCGGTACTGCTGGACCAGGAGAACTGCCTTAACTTCCAGGGACTGCGCTGCGACGTTTGTTATCGCGAGTGCCCAAAAATCGATGAGGCGATCACGCTGGAGCTGGATCGCAATATGCGTACCGGCAAACATGCGCGCTTTCTTCCCACCGTTCACAGCGACGCCTGCACCGGCTGCGGTAAGTGCGAAAAAGTCTGTGTGCTGGAACAACCGGCGATAAAAGTGTTGCCGCTGTCGCTGGCGAAAGGGGAGTTGGGGCACCACTACCGCTTCGGCTGGCTGGAGGGGAAAGATGGCAAATCGTAAACGCGATGCCGGGCGCGAAGCGCGAGCGAAAAAAGGCTGGTGGCGCAGCCATCGCTGGCTGATTTTGCGGCGGATAAGTCAGTTTCTGGTGCTGGGAATGTTTCTCAGTGGCCCGTGGGCGGGCGTCTGGATTCTGCACGGTAACTACAGCAGTAGCTTGTTGCTGGATACCATTCCTTTAACCGACCCGCTGATAACGTTGCAAAGCCTTGCCAGCGGGCATTTACCTGCCGCCGTTGCGCTGACCGGCGCCGCCATTATTACGGTGCTGTATGCCCTGGCAGGAAAGCGATTATTTTGCAGTTGGGTCTGTCCGCTGAACCCAATTACCGATTTTGCGAACTGGCTACGCAGAAGGTTTGACCTGAATCAGTCCGCAACGATTCCGCGTCATATACGGTACGTCCTTCTGGTTGTCGTGCTGGTGGGATCGGCGCTAACCGGAACGCTACTGTGGGAATGGATAAACCCGGTTTCCCTGCTGGGGCGTAGCCTGGTGATGGGATTCGGTAGCGGTGCACTGCTGATTATCGCTCTGTTTTTATTTGATTTACTGGTCGTTGAACACGGCTGGTGCGGACATATCTGCCCTTTGGGCGCGTTGTATGGCGTGCTGGGAAGTAAAGGCGCGCTAACGGTGGCGGCGAAAGATCGCGAGAAATGTAACCGCTGTATGGATTGTTTTCATGTTTGCCCGGAACCGCACGTCCTGCGTGCGCCGGTGCTGGATGAGCAAAGTCCGGTGCAGGTCACCAGCCGCGATTGCATGACGTGCGGTCGCTGCGTGGATGTCTGTTCTGAGGACGTATTTACAATAACAACACGATGGAGTTCGGGAGCGAAATCATGAAAAGCCATGACCTGAAGAAAGCGCTGTGTCAATGGACGGCCCTGCTTGCCCTGGTGGTGAGTGGTGCGGTTTGGGCAGCAAACGGAGTTGATCTGAGCCAGTCGCCGGAAGTTTCGGGGACGCAGGAAGGGGCGATTCGCATGCCGAAAGAGCAGGAACGTATGCCGCTGAACTATGTTAATCAGCCGCCGATGATCCCGCATAGCGTTGAAGGTTATCAGGTAACGACCAATACCAACCGCTGCCTGCAATGTCATGGTGTGGAAAGCTACCGTACGACCGGCGCGCCGCGTATTAGCCCAACGCACTTTATGGACAGCGACGGCAAAGTTTTAGGCGAAGTCGCGCCGCGTCGTTACTTCTGTTTGCAGTGCCATGTGCCGCAGGCGGATGCCGCGCCGATCGTGGGTAATACCTTTACCCCGTCGAAAGGTTACGGGAAATAAGAGGTCATTATGGAAAATTCTAACCGTAAACCTGGCGTGATTAAGCGGGTCTGGCAATGGTGGCGTCGCCCCAGCCGCCTGGCGATCGGCACGTTGCTGTTAATCGGTTTTGTTGGCGGCATTATTTTCTGGGGCGGTTTCAACACCGGGATGGAAAAGGCCAACACCGAAGAGTTCTGTATCAGCTGCCACGAAATGCGCAACACCGTCTATCAGGAATACATGGAAACCGTGCACTACAACAACCGCAGCGGCGTTCGCGCCACCTGTCCTGACTGTCACGTTCCGCACGAGTGGGGCCCGAAAATGATCCGTAAGATCAAGGCCAGTAAAGAGCTGTACGGGAAGGTGTTCGGCATTATCGATACTCCGCAGAAGTTTGAAGATCACCGTCTGACAATGGCGCAGAGCGAGTGGCGACGGATGAAAGACACCAATTCGCGGGAGTGCCGTAACTGCCACAACTTCGAATTTATGGATCTCACCGCTCAGAAAGGCGTTGCCGCCAAAATGCACGACCAGGCAGTGAAAGAGGGGCAAACCTGTATCGACTGCCACAAAGGGATTGCGCATAAACTCCCGGATATGCGCGAAGTGAAACCGGGCTTTTAATAATGAGTGGGTATGCTTGAAGCCAGAGAACTGCTCTGCGAGCGGGATGACAGAATACTGTTCAGTGGGCTGTCGTTTCGCGTGAACGCAGGGGAATGGGTACAAATTACCGGGGGCAACGGCGCGGGGAAAACCACCCTTTTGCGGTTGCTCACCGGGCTGGCGCGCCCCGACGCAGGGGAAGTGTGCTGGCAAGAGCAGGCGTTGCACCGCGTGCGCGACAGCTACCATCAAAATCTGTTGTGGATTGGACATCAGCCGGGGATTAAAACCCGGCTTTCGGCGTTGGAGAACCTGCGCTTTTTCCACCATGACGGCGATACGGCGCAGTGTCTGGCCGCGCTGGCGCAGGCGGGGCTGGCCGGATACGAAGACATCCCCGTCAACCAGCTTTCCGCTGGACAGCAACGGCGCGTGGCACTGGCGCGTCTGTGGCTGACCCGCGCGACGCTCTGGATCCTCGACGAGCCGTTTACCGCCATTGATGTCAATGGCGTTGAGCGCCTGACACAGCGCATGGCTGAACATACACAGCAGGGCGGGATCGTCATCCTCACCACGCACCAGCCGCTGAATGTCGCGACTGACAAAATACGGCGCATCGCGCTGACCGGCGAGAGGGCAGCGCAATGATGTGGCAAATCTTTCGTCTTGAGCTGCGCGTGGCGTTTCGTCATAGCGCGGAAATCGCTAACCCGCTGTGGTTCTTTCTGATTGTTATCACGCTTTTCCCGCTGAGCATTGGCCCGGAGCCGCAGCTGCTGGCGCGTATTGTTCCCGGCATTATCTGGGTGGCGGCGTTGCTCTCTTCGCTGCTGGCGCTGGAACGTCTGTTTCGCGATGACTTACAGGACGGCAGCCTGGAGCAACTGATGCTCCTGCCGCTGCCGTTACCGGCGGTGGTGCTGGCGAAAGTGATGGCGCACTGGGTGGTGACCGGTCTGCCGTTGCTGATCCTCTCTCCGCTGGTGGCGTTATTGCTGGGAATGGATATGTACGGCTGGCAAATCATGGCGCTGACTCTGCTGCTTGGCACGCCGACCCTGAGTTTTCTTGGCGCGCCGGGCGTGGGGTTAACGGTGGGCCTGAAGCGCGGCGGCGTATTGCTGAGCGTGCTGGTGCTGCCGCTGACCATTCCGTTACTGATTTTCGCCACTGCGGCGATGGATGCGGCCTCCATGCATTTGCCCGTTGAGGGATATATGGCGATTTTGGGCGCGTTGCTGGCGGGCAGCGCAACGTTAAGCCCTTTTGCTACGGCGGCAGCGTTACGTATCAGCATGCAGTAGCGCGGTCTTTGACTGGCGACAAACTGTAGGATGCCGGATGACGTTACGCTTATCAGGAAAGTCTGTAGGTCTGATAAGGCGTCTTTGCCGTCATCCGGCATAACTGAAGTTTCATTCGTTTTGATTGAATCTGGTGACTGAACTATGTGGAAAACACTTCATCAACTGGCGATTCCCCCACGGCTTTATCAGATCTGTGGCTGGTTCATCCCGTGGCTGGCGATAGCCAGCGTGGTGGTGCTGGCGGCGGGCTGGGTCTGGGGGTTTGGCTTCGCGCCTGCGGATTATCAGCAGGGGCAAAGCTACCGCATCATCTACCTGCATGTCCCGGCGGCGATCTGGTCGATGGGGATTTACGCCTCGATGGCGGTCGCCGCATTCATCGGTCTGGTCTGGCAAATGAAAATGGCTAACCTGGCGGTGGCGGCGATGGCGCCTGTTGGCGCGGTGTTTACCTTTATCGCGCTGGTTACCGGTTCCGCCTGGGGCAAACCGATGTGGGGAACCTGGTGGGTATGGGACGCGCGATTGACCTCTGAACTGGTGCTGCTGTTCCTGTACGTCGGGGCGATAGCGTTGTGGCACGCCTTTGACGATCGCCGCCTGGCGGGGCGCGCGGCGGGCATTCTGGTGCTGATTGGCGTCGTTAATCTGCCGATCATCCACTACTCGGTGGAGTGGTGGAATACGCTACATCAGGGATCAACTCGTATGCAGCAGAGCATTGACCCGGCGATGCGAGCGCCGCTGCGCCTGGCGATTATCGGTTATCTGCTGCTGTTTATCACGCTGGCGCTGATGCGGATGCGTAACCTGATTTTGTTAATGGAAAAACGTCGCCCGTGGGTGAGTGAACTGATTTTAAAAAGAGGCCGCCAATGACCAGCGCATTTGCATCCTGGAGTGATTTCTTTGCTATGGGCGGTTACGCCTTTTATGTCTGGCTGGCGGTTGTGATGACCGTGATCCCACTGGCGGCGCTGGTGGTGCATACCGCCATGCAGCACCGCGTGATTTTGCGCGGTGTGGCGCAGCAGCGAGCGCGTGAAGCGCGGATGCGTGCGGCGCAGGCGCAGCGGGAGGCGGCATGAATATCCGTCGTAAAAATCGTTTGTGGATAGCCTGCGCGGTGCTGGCCGGTTTGGCTCTGACTATCACGCTGGTACTTTATGCGCTGCGTTCCAATATCGACCTGTTCTATACGCCAGGCGAAATTCTCTACGGTAAACGCGAAACGCACCAACTGCCTGAAGTGGGGCAACGCCTGCGCGTCGGCGGCATGGTCATGCCCGGAAGCGTGAAGCGCGACCCGGATTCGCTGAAAGTGAATTTCAGCATCTACGACGCCGAAGGCGTGGTGGATGTGACGTACGAAGGCATTCTGCCGGATCTGTTCCGCGAAGGGCAGGGCGTGGTGGTGCAGGGGGAGCTGGGCGAGAAAAACCATGTGCAGGCGAAAGAGGTGCTCGCCAAACATGATGAAAACTATACCCCGCCGGAAGTTGAAAAAGCGATGCAGGAAAACCATCGTCGCCCGGAAAGCGTTTATAAGGATAAAGCATCATGATGCCTGAAATTGGCAACGCGCTGCTGTGTCTCGCACTCGGCGTGGCGCTGTTGCTGTCCGTTTATCCGCTGTGGGGCGTGGGGCGCGGCGATGTGCGCATGATGGCCTCGGCGAGGCCATTCTCCTGGCTGCTGTTTATCCTGGTGATGGGCGCGTTTCTGGTGCTGATCAATGCCTTCGTGGTGAATGATTTTACCGTTAACTATGTCGCCAGCAACTCCAACACGCAACTGCCGGTCTGGTATCGCGTCGCCGCGACCTGGGGAGCGCACGAAGGGTCGCTTCTGCTATGGGTATTGCTGATGAGCGGCTGGACGTTTGCTGTGGCCGTGTTCAGTCAGCGGATGCCGCTGGATATCGTCGCCCGCGTACTGGCGGTGATGGGGATGGTCAGCGTCGGTTTTCTGCTGTTTATTCTGTTCACCTCCAACCCGTTTTCCCGTACGTTGCCCAACTTTCCGATTGAAGGGCGCGACCTGAACCCGCTGTTGCAGGACCCGGGACTGATCTTCCACCCGCCGCTGCTCTATATGGGCTATGTCGGTTTCTCGGTGGCGTTCGCGTTCGCGATCGCCGCGCTGATGAGTGGGCGTCTGGACAGCACCTTTGCCCGCTTTTCCCGTCCCTGGACGCTGGCCGCATGGGTATTCTTAACGCTGGGTATCGTGCTTGGCTCTGCCTGGGCCTATTACGAGCTGGGCTGGGGCGGCTGGTGGTTCTGGGACCCGGTGGAAAACGCCTCATTTATGCCGTGGCTGGTGGGCACCGCGTTGATGCACTCCCTGGCGGTGACTGAACAGCGCGCCAGCTTCAAAGCCTGGACGCTCCTGCTTTCAATATGCGCCTTCTCACTCTGCCTGCTCGGTACTTTCCTGGTGCGTTCTGGCGTGCTGGTGTCGGTGCATGCTTTTGCCTCCGATCCATCGCGCGGGATGTTTATTCTCGCCTTTATGGTACTGGTGATCGGCGGTTCGCTGCTGCTGTTCGCGACGCGCGGACACAAGGTTCGCTCGCGGGTGAATAACGCGCTCTGGTCGCGTGAGTCACTGCTGTTAGCTAATAACGTCCTGCTTATCGCCGCCATGCTGGTGGTGTTGCTGGGAACATTGCTGCCGCTGGTGCATAAACAGCTCGGTCTGGGCAGTATTTCAATCGGCGAACCGTTCTTTAATACCATGTTCACCTGGCTGATGGCGCCGTTCGCGCTGCTGCTGGGCATCGGGCCGCTGGTTCGCTGGGGACGTGACAGACCGCGCAAGTTGCAGCGGTTGTTGGTTATCGCGCTGGTGAGCACGTTAGTGTTGTCGATGCTGCTGCCGTGGCTGTTTGAAGACAAGATTGTCGCCATGACGGTGGTCGGGCTGGCGATGGCGTGCTGGGTATTTGTGCTGGCGGTAGCGGAAGTCGCGCAGCGCGTTTCGCGCGGTACGAAAATGACGCTCAGCTACTGGGGAATGGTCGCCGGGCACGTTGGGCTGGCGGTGACGATTGTCGGCATCGCGTTTAGCCAAAACTACAGCGTGGAACGTGATGTCCGCATGAAAGCGGGCGACAGCGTCAGCATCCACGACTATCAATTCACCTTCCGTGAAGTGAAGGAGATTACCGGCCCGAATTATCGCGGCGGGGTGGCGATTATCGGCGTGACGCGGGAAGGTAAAGCAGAAGCGACGTTGCATGCGGAAAAACGTTTTTATAACAGCACCAGCTCAATGATGACGGAAGCGGCGATCGATGGCGGGATCACCCGCGATCTGTATGCCGCTCTCGGCGAAGAACTGGACAATGGCGCATGGGCGGTGCGCCTGTATTACAAACCGTTTATCCGCTGGATCTGGGCGGGAGGGCTGTTGATGGCGCTTGGCGGGTTGTTCTGCCTGTTTGATCCGCGCTATCGCCAGCGTTCATGCCCGCAAAAAACCGCGCCGGAGGCTGTATGAAGCGCAACGTACTGTTAATACCTTTCGTCATTTTTCTGGTTATTGCGGCGGCGTTGCTGTGGCAGCTGGCGCGTAATGCGGAAGGAGACGATCCGACGAATCTGGAATCGGCGCTGATTGGCAAACCGGTGCCGACCTTCCGTCTCGAATCGCTGGAAAATCCTGGTCAGCACTATCAGGCAGACGTGCTGACTCAGGGGAAACCGGTGCTGCTCAACGTGTGGGCGACCTGGTGCCCGACCTGCCGCGCTGAACATCAGTATCTGAATCAGCTGTCTGCGCAGGGAATTCGCGTGGTTGGTCTGAATTACAAAGACGATCGCCAGAAAGCGATTACCTGGCTGAAAGAGTTAGGGAATCCTTATGCGCTAAGCCTGTTTGATGGCGACGGTATGCTTGGGCTGGATCTGGGCGTTTACGGCGCGCCGGAAACCTTCCTGATCGACGGTAAAGGGATCATTCGTTATCGTCATGCAGGCGATCTGAACGCCAGGGTATGGGAAAGTGAAATAAAACCGCTCTGGGAGCAGTACAGCAAGGAGGCCGCGCAATGAGATTCTTACTGGGCGTGCTGATGCTGGTGATCTCCGGCTCGTCGCTGGCTGCCATTGATGTTATGCAGTTCAAAGATGAAGCGCAGGAGCAGCAGTTCCGCCAGCTCACCGAGCAGCTGCGCTGCCCGAAATGCCAGAACAACAGCATCGCGGACTCTAACTCGATGATTGCCACCGACCTGCGTCAGAAGGTTTATGAACTGATGCAGGAAGGTAAAAGTAAGCAGGAGATCGTTGATTACATGGTGGCGCGCTACGGTAACTTCGTCACCTACGATCCGCCGCTGACGCCGCTTACCGTGCTGTTGTGGATCTTGCCGATCGCCGCTATTGGCGCTGGCGGCTGGATTATCTTCGCCCGTTCGCGGCGGCGCGTACGTGTAAAACAGGAAACCTTTTCTGACGAGGTGACGCCGAAGGGACGCCAGGCCGGATTATGGCTGCTTGCTCCCGGGGTTGTGATCGCGCTGATTGTCGGGGCGGTAAGTTACTACCAGACCGGTAACTATCAGCAGGTAAAAATCTGGCAACAGGCTACGGCGCAGACGCCAGAGTTGCTGGAGCGCGCGCTGGACCCTGACGCGCAGCCGCTGAATGAAGAAGAGATGACACGCTTGGCGCTTGGTTTGCGTACCCGACTGCAAAGCGATGCTGGCAATGTGGAAGGCTGGATTATGCTTGGGCGTATCGGCATGGTGCTGGGGAACGCCAGCACGGCGACGGAAGCGTATGCCAATGCGTACAGACTGGACCCCAAAAATAGCGATGCCGCATTAGGGTATGCGGAAGCGCTGACCCGTTCTTCCGATCCTGATGATAATCGTCGGGGAGGGGAGCTGTTGCGCCAGCTGGTGAGAAGCGATCATGCCAATATTCGGACGTTGAGTATGTATGCGTTTAATGCCTTCGAGCAGCAGCGTTTCGGCGAGGCGGTCGCAGCCTGGGAGATGATGCTGAAATTGCTGCCCGCCAATGATTCCCGCCGGGCAGTGATTGAACGCAGTATTAAGCAGGCATTAGCGCAGCTTTCGCCGCAGGCGGAATAAATGAGTGTGGCAAGGCCGGACGGTACTTGCCACGCGGCTTGTAGGCCCGATAAGCGTAGCGCCATCGGGCATATCTTGTTACTGCATTCCGCGTGTTTGTAAAAAGAGAATGGTCGCCGCGACGCGCGAGCGCACGTTCAGCTTTCGCAGTAAATTACGAATATGCACCTTAACCGTCTGCTCAGAAATATTCAGCACGGAGGCAATCTGTTTGTTCGACAGCCCCTGAGCCAGTTCGTGCAGCACGTCCAGTTCGCGTTCAGTGAGCACGCTAAAGGGATCTTCCTCTGCGCCAAACAGTTCCCGTTCGCGCAGGTATTCGCTGACGCGATCGCTGAATACCTTGCCGCCGTTGGCGCCAGCACGAATCGCTTCCAGCAGCACTTCCGGGTCGCTGTCTTTCAGTAAATAGCCGTCCGCTCCGGCATCAATCAGCGCGTACACGTCACTGGCAGAGTCGGAAACCGTCAGGATAATGATCTGTGCGGTGACGCCATCCCGACGCAGCGCATTCAACGTATCAAGCCCGCTCAGGCCTTTCATATTCAGGTCAAGCAGGATCAGATCAAGATCGAGACGGCTTGCCAGATCGATAGCACTCGCCCCATCGCCAGCTTCGGCAACGACATTAAATGCGGTATCCAGTTCCAGTAATTGACGAATACCTCGTCGCATAAGTGGATGATCGTCCACAATAAGCACCTGAAAAGGCGTTGCTTCAGGCATACTATTCTCCTGAGTACATACTCGTATCATTATTGTTTTTAGCGCGAAAATCGTCCAGATTCATCGCGTTGATGAGAGAATAAATTTTACCCTATTTTGGGCATGGGTAAGTAGTAAAACCTTTTGATTATGCGGTGTTAGCACGGTAGTGGAAGGGAACGGCAGGCATAAAAAAACCAACCGTAAGAGGTTGGTTTTTCTAAGGGATTTTGGTCGGCACGAGAGGATTTGAACCTCCGACCCCCGACACCCCATGACGGTGCGCTACCAGGCTGCGCTACGTGCCGACTTGTGGATGCCAATACTACCGCTTTCCACCACGAATGCAAGGGGATGTCTTGCTAACTGATTTATAATTAATCAGTTAGCAATGAATCGTTTCTCGTCGGTCAGTACCTGCAACAACAGGCTCAGCTGCGGCTTCTGGTCTTTGATCTTCTCGCCGTGTAGATCGTACGTCTGATAGGTGCCGTTATTGTTCAGTACCAGCGTCATTTCCGGCGTGGTAATCGCCAGCGTACTGCCGTCCGCTGCGGTCACCCAGTAATGGCGGCGCGTGGCGTTGAACAGATCCTGTCCCTGCGAGTACTCATTGGCTGGCGTACTGACGTGCAACAGTCGCTGCATCAGCGTCGTCATCAAATCCGTATGGTCGGTCAGAGTGTTGATTCGCTGCGCTGGCGTGCCCGGCCAGTGAATGATCAACGGCACTTGCAGATGGCCGCGAGACCAGGCGAAATGGCTCTCTTCCTGCGCTAACGGTACGCCGCGACCGCCCGTAATGATCACCACGGTGTTGTTGAGTTTCCCTGCGTCACGCAGTGCGCTGAGCACCCGGTTAATCTGGGCATCCACGTTCTCTGCGGCGCGGGCATACCGTTTCGCAAAGTCTTTCTGGTTGCTGTCGTCAACGTTTGTGCCGTTGAAGGAAACCCATGAGAACCAGCGGTTATCTTCCTGGGCGTAACGTCCTAACCAGTTAATCCACTGGCTCGCCGTCTGCTCGTCGGACTGCGTTTGCACGGTTGGCATGGAGAAGTCTGACAGCAGCGCCTGGCGGTAGAGCGGGCTGGTGAAGCCGTCAGAAGAGAATAGCCCTAACTGATAGCCTTGCTGGTTCAGCGCCGAGATCAGCGCGGCAGGCGTTCTGGTTGACAGAATACCGTCCATATAGCTGGGCGATACGCCATAGAACAGACCAAATATTCCATTGTCAGACGTGTTGCCTGAACTCATGTGGCGCGTGAACGACGTATTCTGTTCGGCGAATGCGGCCAACGCGGGCATCTGTTTTTCATAGCGGGAGTAATTCAGCGCGTCGACCGTAATTAACAGTACGTTCTGGCCGGTGCCCATGTCGCGATACTGCAAATCGCTCAGCGGATACTGAACGGAAACGGCTTCCGGGTTGCCTTGTTCCACCAGACGGCGCTGATACTCCTGCGCATCCAGCAGACCGTGTTTTTCCAGAAAACGGCGCGCCGTCATCGGGTATGACAGCGGTAAATTCGCGCGCTGCATGGTGATCGGGCGATAGAAGTTGGCGTCTGCCCAGATATACACCACATGCGAAGCGATAAATGAGACGAAAAAGAACGCGGCAAGCGGTTTGGCGAAATGGCGACGTCGCGTCAGGCTGCGCAGCTTTTGCCAGCTCCAGGTCGCAAACAGCATTTCGATTAACAGGATGACCGGCACGCTAATAAACATCAGTTGCCAGTCGCGCGCCATCTCGTTCTGATCGGGGTTAATGACCAGTTCCCAGACAATGGGATTCAGGTGCAGGTGGAAGCGGGTAAAAACTTCGCTGTCGATCAGCAACAGCGTCATGCCCGCCGTCGCCAGGATGGCTGACAAAAAACGCATCAGCCGCTGAGACATGACAATAAATGTCAGAGGAAACAGGATCAGCAGGTAGGCGGCGAACACCAGAAAGCTGAAGTGCCCGACAATGCTCAGGTACGAGTAAATACGCCCTGCAAGCGTTGTCGGCCAGTCTGCGACAAACAGGTAACGGCTACCGAGCACCATGGCCAGCAGAATGTTGAACAGTGCAAACCAGTGCCCCCAGCTAACCATCTGGGAGACTTTTTCACGGTAGCGCTGACGATGAGTTACCATAAATAGCCGTTCGTTTCCCTTAATGCGCTTTGTCGTCGTTAATTGAAGACTGTAATGCGCGGGCAAAAGAGTTCGCAATCGCCTGGCGTTGAGCCGGTGCGATGCTGGTGTTGATAAGGTTGGTGACCATGTTTCCCAGCACCATCAGGGAAAGGTCGGTCGGTGCCTTATGTTTTTCCAGTACGTTGAGCAGGTCACTCAGTAATTGTTCAACGTGTTCGTCACTATAGCGGGAGTGTTGTGGCATAAATCGCAATCAGTTTGTTCATGAAAGGGCAACATATTACCGTAGCAACAGTTTTTTTTCTGCTTTTTTATCTCCTGTTGCGTCACCGCCCGTCAGGTGATTGAATACCGCCCGGTCATAAAGGAGAGTTTATCATGAGTCTGGATATCAACCAGATTGCCCTGCACCAGCTTATCAAACGTGATGAGCAAAATCTTGAGCTGGTCTTGCGCGATTCATTACTGGAGCCGACAACCACCGTTGTCGATATGGTGGCTGAACTGCACCGGGTCTATAGCGCCAAGAACAAAGCGTACGGCCTGTTCAGCGAAGAGAGTGAACTGGCGCAAACGCTGCGGTTGCAGCGTCAGGGCGAGGAGGATTTTCTTGCCTTTAGCCGTGCGGCGACCGGCCGTTTACGCGATGAACTGGCGAAATACCCGTTTGCGGACGGCGGTATTGTCCTGTTCTGCCATTACCGTTATCTGGCGGTGGAGTATCTGCTGGTGGCGGTGCTGAACAACTTAAGCAGCATGCGCGTGAATGAGAACCTGGATATCAACCCGACGCACTATCTGGATATTAACCATGCGGATATTGTGGCGCGTATCGATTTGACCGAATGGGAAACGAACCCGGAATCCACCCGTTATCTGACCTTCCTGAAAGGCCGGGTAGGGCGCAAAGTGGCCGATTTCTTTATGGATTTCCTGGGCGCCAGCGAAGGGCTGAACGCGAAAGCGCAAAACCGGGGGCTGTTGCAGGCGGTGGACGATTTCACCGCAGAAGCGCAGCTGGACAAAGCTGAACGTCAGAATGTCCGTCAGCAGGTGTACAGCTACTGCAATGAGCAATTGCAGTCTGGTGAAGAGATTGAGCTTGAATCGCTGTCGAAAGAGTTATCCGGCGTCAGCGAAGTCAGCTTCAGAGAATTTACCGCTGACAAAGGCTATGAGCTGGAAGAGAGTTTCCCGGCGGACCGCAGCACGCTGCGTCAGCTGACGAAATATGCCGGGAGCGGCGGTGGGTTAACCATCAACTTCGACGCCATGCTGTTAGGTGAGCGGATTTTCTGGGACCCGGCGACCGATACGCTGACGATCAAGGGAACGCCGCCAAACCTGCGCGATCAGCTCCAGCGTCGGACGTCCGGCGGTAATTAACGGTTTTGACGTTATGTGTTGTAACGCCGGATAGCGGTGCAGGCACCTTATTCGGCTTACGGTTCATCGCCTTGTCGCGCACCATAAAAAAACCCCGCCGTGGCGGGGTTTTTCTTCAACTTGTTGGCGATTACGCGCGAACGAAGTCGATGTGAGTCAGCTTTGGCTTGAACGCGTGACGCTGTACAGCCTGAGCTTTAACTTTTACTTCTTTACCGTCAACAACGATGGTCAGAACTTCGCTGTAGAACTCAGCTTTAGCTTGCATGTTCATAACCTGGTCGTGGTCCAGTTCGATAGCAATCGGGGCTTCAGCGCCACCGTAGATGATTGCCGGGAACTTGTTAGCGGCGCGCAGGCGGCGGCTCGCACCCTTACCCTGCTCTTTACGTACTTCTGCGTTGATAGTAAACATTTAAATCTCTCTTAAATAATTCCTGTTACAGGCGACCCAGCAACAGGTAAGTGATCTGCTTTGCGTATGCAAAAGCGGGCGAGATTCTATACTCAAATGGCTATCACATCAATCAAAAGTACGATTAACCGCGCAATTCATGTGCCCGCCGGAAGCGGCCTTCATAATCGAAGACTTTTTCGCGCACCTGCCAGTACTGACCTTTCATGCGGGCGACGACAAAATCAGGGTGGCGAAGCAGCGCCTGTTGCGCCAGGATATCCGCCGCAGTAATCCAGCGTAACGGAATACCCGGCGTGCGGGTATGCGGGCGAATAAACAACTGTTCAAAGGCGGTGCGTTGAGCGGGCGTCTGCAATCGGAAGCGCTCACTCACATCGGCGCCGTCCTCATCGTAGTAGGTGATTTTCAGCCATTCGCCTTTCTCATCATGCCCGTGTTGTAACGCCATCCCGCTACAGCGCAATACCAGCGCATCTTTGAGTTTTAGCGCCGCTTTCAGCATATCGTCCGGGTCGACCAGAATCGTGTCGCACTCCCGGCAGCGCCGGGCGGCGATATCGTTTTCCGCGTTGCACTGCGGGCAGTTTTTAAAGCGGAAGCGAAAATCGCACTGTTCGCGATGCCCGTCATCATCTTCAAACCAGCCCTGGCAGCGGCGACCGAAATGCTCAATCAGCGTGCCGTCAGCGGTGGTTTTCCCCCAGAAGGTATTGGCGAACCCGCAGGCAGGGCAGAACACCTGCACGGGAACGTTGTCACTTTTGCCTTTTGGCGTGCCCACTTCCGGCGCATACAGATCGTGCGGGTTTCCGGCATAGTCGAGGATCAGACAGTCAGTTTTTCCAGGCGCAAGCCGCAGACCACGCCCCACGATTTGTTGGTAAAGACTGACAGACTCTGTCGGGCGCAGGATAGCGATAAGATCGACATGCGGCGCGTCAAACCCGGTCGTCAGCACGGCGACGTTCACCAGGTAACGAAAGCGCTGGGCTTTGAAATCGTTAATCATCACGTCGCGCTCTGCGCCCGGCGTGTCCCCGGTAATCAGCGCCGCATCATCGGCGGGCAGCAAACCCACAATCTCTTTGGCATGTTCGACGGTGGCGGCGAAAATCATCACCCCTTTGCGGGTTTGGGCAAATTCAACAATCTGGCTGATGATGTGCGGGGTCACGCGCTGCTGCTTTTTCAGCTCGCGATTGAGGTCAGCTTCGCTGAACAGGCCGTTACTCTGTGCCTGCAAGCGGCTAAAATCATACTGCACCACGGGCATATCCAGACGCTCCGGCGGCGTCAGATAACCATGTTTAATCATGTAGCGCAGCGGTAACTCATAAATGCAGTCGCGAAAGAGCGCTTTTTCGTCGCCGCGCACTATGCCGTGGTAATGGAAATGATAAATCCAGCCTTTGCCTAACCGGAAAGGGGTGGCCGTCAGGCCGAGCAGACGTAAGTGGGGATTCACTTTACTCAGGTGCGCCAGGATTTGCTGATACTGACTCTCTTCATCGTCGCCGATGCGGTGACATTCATCGACAATCAACAGCGAAAACTCGCCCTGGAAGGCGTCAAGGTTACGGGCGACCGACTGCACGCTGCCAAACACCACCTTGCCGTGGCTCTCTTTACGCTTCAGACCGGCGGCGAAAATGTCGGCCTCCAGCCCCAGCGCGCAATATTTGGCATGGTTTTGCGCGACCAGCTCTTTTACGTGCGCCAGCACCAGCACGCGCCCACGCGCCACTCGCGCCAGCTCGGCAATCACCAGACTTTTGCCTGCGCCGGTTGGCAGGACAATCACGGCAGGCGTGCGGTGGCGGCGAAAATGGTTGAGCGTGGCATCCACGGCTTCTTGCTGGTAAGGGCGAAGTGTAAAAATCATGGTCTCACTACGATGAACGGTACAGGGAATAGTATGCCATGAATCATTTCCCTTGAGCGATGGTTAGAGCCCGTTATACTGGATGGACAACGGCTTCATTTTTCGGGCGTTATGCCCGATTTCCGTATTATTACAGGCAAAATCAAACTCATGCGACTTGATAAGTTTATCGCTCAGCAACTCGGCGTCAGCCGTGCTATTGCCGGGCGTGAGATTCGTAGTAACCGTGTTACCGTCGATGGCGAAATCATCCGAAACGCGGCGTTTAAACTCCTGCCAGAACATAATGTCGAGTACGATGGCAACACGCTGGTTCAGCAAAATGGCCCGCGCTACTTTATGCTTAATAAGCCTCAGGGCTATGTCTGTTCAACGGACGACCCGGATCATCCCACGGTACTCTATTTCCTTGATGAACCTGTCGCGTACAAGCTGCATGCCGCCGGGCGGCTGGATATCGACACCACGGGGCTGGTGTTGATGACGGATGATGGCCAGTGGTCGCACCGGATCACCTCTCCGCGCCATCATTGTGAGAAAACCTATCTGGTCACGCTGGAATCGCCGGTAGCTGCGGATACCGCCGAACAGTTTGCCAAAGGCGTGCAACTGCATAATGAGAAAGACCTCACCAAACCGGCCGTGCTGGAGGTGATCACCCCGACGCAGGTGCGTCTGACCATTAGCGAAGGGCGCTACCACCAGGTGAAGCGGATGTTCGCTGCCGTGGGGAACCATGTTGTCGAACTGCACCGCGAACGCATCGGCGCAATTGTGCTGGATGACGACCTCGAACCTGGCGAGTATCGCCCGTTGACCGAAGAAGAAATCGCCAGCGTCGGTTTATAGACCCGGTGAGCCAGGCGCTTTACGTCCCGCTAAATTCAGGAGTTCATTTGTGACCACCCGGCAGCACTCATCCTTTGCCATTGTTTTTATCCTTGGCCTGTTAGCCATGCTGATGCCGCTGTCGATTGATATGTATCTTCCGGCGCTGCCGGTGATTTCTGCCCAGTTTGGCGTACCGGCGGGCAGCGCGCAGATGACCCTCAGTACCTATATTCTGGGGTTCGCCGTGGGGCAGCTTATTTACGGCCCGATGGCGGACAGTCTCGGGCGCAAGCCGGTTATCCTCGGCGGGACGCTGGTGTTTGCGGCGGCGGCGGTGGCATGCGCGCTGGCGCAGACTATCGACCAGTTGATCATCATGCGTTTCTTCCACGGTCTTGCCGCCGCTGCGGCGAGCGTGGTGATCAATGCTCTGATGCGCGATATCTACCCGAAAGAAGAGTTCTCCCGCATGATGTCATTCGTCATGCTGGTGACGACAATCGCGCCGCTGATGGCGCCGATTATTGGTGGGTGGGTTCTGGTGTGGTTGAGCTGGCATTACATCTTCTGGATTCTGGCGGTGGCGGCGATTCTGGCATCGGTGATGATCTTCTTGTTGATTAACGAGACGCTTCCCGTTGAACGCCGTCAGCCGTTCCATATTCGTACCACGATAGGGAACTTTGCCTCGCTGTTCCGACACAAACGCGTACTGAGCTATATGCTGGCCAGCGGATTTAGCTTTGCGGGAATGTTCTCGTTCCTCAGCGCCGGCCCGTTTGTGTATATCGAGATTAACCATGTGTCGCCGCAGCATTTTGGCTATTACTTTGCGCTGAACATTGTGTTCTTGTTTGTGATGACCATTATCAACAGCCGCTTCGTGCGCCGGGTTGGGGCGTTGAATATGTTCCGTACCGGGTTATGGATTCAGTTTGTGATGGCGGCCTGGATGGTATTCAGCGCGCTGTTTGGCGTGGGCTTTTGGGCGCTGGTGGTTGGCGTCGCGGCGTTTGTCGGATGCGTTTCTATGGTCTCTTCAAACGCGATGGCCGTTATTCTGGATGAATTTCCGCATATGGCGGGCACCGCCTCGTCGCTGGCCGGTACGTTCCGGTTTGGCATTGGCGCGATTGTCGGGGCGCTGCTGTCGCTGGCAACCTTTACCTCCGCCTGGCCGATGATTTGGTCGATTGCTTTCTGCGCAACCTGCTCCATTCTCTTCTATCTCTACGCCAGTCGCCCGAAAAAACGGTGATCTAATACACAACATGGAAGCTGGAAGGCTTCCTTTGTTGACGTACATCAACGTCAAATCCATCATTTTTTCCATTTATGTTTATTTTATGTAAAATCAATTTATGTAAAAAGTCACATCATTGTAGTTAAAAAGGTTGAGTTAGATCGCAGAAACGGGTACATATAGCCCGCAAATACGTCCGGCACTGGCAAAAAATATTTTAATAACGGGCTGTACAGGCCGCTCAGACCAGGGATGTAAGCGTTTTCGATCTGTTTAAGGACGGGTTGTCAATGATGTGTTAATATGGATGTAAATAAATTGTGAAGTGAATGTGCTTCCGGGGAAAGAAAGTGACTACATTACAACTCTCAATCATTCATCGTTTACCGCAGAACTATCGGTGGTCAACGGGTTTTGCAGGTTCAAAAGTTGAACCGATTCCGCAAAACGGGCAGAACACAGAAAACAGTCTGGTGGCGCTTAAACTCCTGAGCCCCGATGGCGACAGCGCATGGCCGGTGATGCATACACTTAGCCAGGCGCTTAGCGACATCGAAGTGCCTTGCTCCGTTCTGGAGTGCGAAGGCGAGCCGTGCCTGTTTGTTAATCGTCAGGACGAATTTGCCGCGACCTGCCGCCTGAAAAATTTCGGCGTAGCGATAGCGGAACCCTTTTCGAACAACAATCCTTTTTGAGCGTCAGCTTAGCGCGAGCAACTGACGCGTATACTCCTGTTGCGGTGCGGTAAAGACACGCTCACATTGCCCCTGTTCCACCACTTCTCCTTGTCGCAGTACAATGACCTGATGGCATAATGCGCGCACAACATGCAGATCGTGGCTGATGAAAATGTAAGCCAGGCGATGCTTTTGTTGTAAAGATTTCAACAGCGCCAGGATTTGTGCCTGAACCGTTCTGTCCAGCGATGATGTCGGTTCATCCAGAATAATCAGCGACGGTTTCAGTATTAGCGCTCTGGCGATAGCGATACGCTGGCGCTGGCCACCGGAAAATTCCGCCGGGTAACGATGGCGCGTCTCAGCATCCAGACCCACTTCCTTCATGACGGCGATAACCTGTTCTTCGCGCTGCCCGGCGGAAAGGGCCGGTTGATGAACGCGTAAGCCTTCTTCAATAATTTGCAATACGTTGAGGCGGGGGTTCAGCGATGAGTTCGGGTCCTGAAATACCACCTGAATACGGTGACGAACCGGCAGCAACTGACGGCGGGTTAAATTTTGCAACGGCTGGCCGTCAAAAGTGATGCTGCCCTGCGAGCGAATCAACCGCAGCAAGGCCAGACCGGTGGTGCTTTTTCCTGACCCGGATTCACCGACCAGCCCCAGCGTTTCACCAGGTCGAAGCGCGAAACTCACCTCGTTAACCACGACGTTATGATCCACCACGCGTTTCAGAACCCCTTTTCGAATCGGGAATGCGACGCGAAGCTGGCTCACTTCCAGTAGCGGCGACGACTCACCGGGCAATGGAACCGGGGAGCCGGTGGGTTCGCTGTTCAGCAACTTCTGCGTATAGGGATGCTCAGGCGCGCTAAGCAACGGCAACGCACGGTTTTGCTCCACGCATCGTCCGTTTTGCATCACCGCCACGGTGTCCGCCAGTTTTTTCACAATGCTGAGATTATGGGTGATAAACAGCATACCCATATTCAGTTCGCGTTGCAGTTCACGCAGCAGTTGCAGGATTTGCGCCTGTACGGAGACATCCAGAGCGGTCGTGGGTTCATCGGCGATTAACAGTTCAGGATGCGTGAGCAACGCCATTGCGATCATCACGCGCTGGCGTTCACCGCCTGAGAGTTGATGGGGATAATCGCTCAGCCGTTTCGCGGCCTGACGAATCCCTACGCGATCCAGGCAGCTCAGGATTTCGGCCCTGGCGGCCTCACGGCGCATTCCCCGGTGCAGGGACAGCACTTCGTAGAGCTGTTTTTCCAGCGTATGCAACGGGTTTAGCGATACCATCGGTTCCTGAAAAATCATGGCGATTTTATTGCCCCGCACGCCGCGCAGCGTCTGCTCGCTGGTGTGGAGCAATGACTCGCCATGAAAACGGATATCGCCCGCGAGATACACCGCAGGCGGAGAGGGCAGCAACCGCAGAATCGACAGCGCGGTGACGCTTTTACCGGAGCCGGATTCGCCCACCAGCGCCAGCGTTTCGCCTGCGTCAACCTGTAGAGAGATGTCGTTAACAACCGTGCGCACGTTCTCCTGATGGCGAAAACCTACCGATAAATTCTCAATAGTTAACAGAGGATGCGTCATCTTATACCGCCTTGTTGGGATCAAACGCGTCGCGTACTGCTTCGCCAATAAAAATCAGCAGCGACAATAACACCGCGACGGACAGGAACGCGGTGATCCCAAGCCACGGCGCCTGCAAATTATTTTTACCTTGCAGGAGTAATTCGCCGAGGGAAGGGGAGCCGAGCGGCAGGCCAAATCCGAGAAAATCCAGCGACGTCAATGTGGTAATCGAGCTGCACAAAATGAACGGTAAAAAGGTCAGCGTGGCGACCATCGCGTTGGGCAGCATGTGACGCAGGATAATGCTGCGATCGCTGACGCCCAGCGCCTGTGCGGCGCGGATGTAGTCGAAATTGCGCGTGCGCAGGAATTCCGCGCGAACCACCCCGACCAGGCTCATCCAGCCAAACAGGACGGTAATAGCCAGCAGCCACCAGAAATTGGGTTGCACTACGCTTGAGAGCAGAATAATCAGAAACAGCGTCGGCATTCCTGACCACACTTCGATGAACCGTTGCCCCCACAGGTCGATTTTTCCGCCGTAATACCCCTGCAACGCGCCTGCCAGCACGCCCATTACGCTGGAACAGAGGGTAAGCATCAAACCAAACAGGATAGAGATTCGCGTGCCGTAGAGGATGCGCGCCAGCACGTCGCCGCCATTCGCGTCGGTTCCCAGCCAGTTTTGTGTGGATGGCGGAGAGGGGAAGGGTTTATCAGTGGCAAAGTTGATGCTGGTGGCGCCAAAACGCACGGGCGCCCACAGCACCCATCCGTGGTTTTCAAGCTGCTTTTGCAGCCAGGGGTCCTGATAATCCGCCTGCGTTGCGAACGGCCCGCCGAAATCGCTTTCGCTGTAGTTTTTGACCAGCGGAAAGTACCAGCTTCCCTCATAGCGTACCAGCAGCGGTTTATCGTTGGCGACCAGTTCGGCGCACAGACTCAGGCCAAACAGCACCAGGAAAATCCACAGTGACCAGTACCCCCGGCGATTATGACGAAAACGCGCCCAGCGGGCCTGGTTTGCAGGGCTTAATCGCGGCATCAGCGTCCCTCAAAATCAATGCGTGGATCAACCAGCGTATAGCTGATATCGCTCAGGATATTCAGCAGCAAGCCGATCAGGGTGAAAATGTATAACGTGCCAAACATTACCGGGTAGTCGCGTGACACGGTCGCTTCGTAGCCCAGCAACCCCAGCCCGTTTAAGGAAAACATCACTTCAATGAGCAGCGAACCGGTGAAAAACATGCTGATAAAGGTGGCCGGAAAACCGGCGATCACCAGCAGCATGGCGTTGCGGAAAACGTGCTTCCACAGAATGTTTTTTTCGCTCACCCCTTTTGCGCGCGCGGTGACAACGTACTGTTTGCGGACTTCATCCAGAAAAGAGTTTTTGGTCAACATGGTCAGCGCGGCGAACCCGCCGATCACCGTCGCCAGTACCGGTAACGTGATATGCCAGAGGTAGTCGGTAATTTTCTGATACCAGGGCAGGGAATCAAAATTGGCGGATACCAGGCCGCGCAGCGGGAAGAGGTCGTAATAGCTACCGCCAGCAAAGAAAACGATCAATAAGATGGCGAACAGGAAGGCGGGGATAGCGTAGCCAACGATGATAAAAGCGCTGCTCCAGATGTCGAAACGGCTGCCGTTATATACCGCTTTGCGGATGCCCAGCGGGATCGACACCAGATAAATGATGAGCGTACTCCACAATCCGAGCGTAATGGACACGGGCAGACTGTCTTTGATTAACGTCAGTACGGATGCGCTGCGAAACAGGCTGTCGCCGAAATCGAAACGAACATAGTCCCAGAGCATTTTAAAGTAGCGCTCATGAACAGGCTTATCAAAGCCGTAGCGATGCGTGATCTCCGCGATCACCTCGGGATCTAACCCACGTCCGCCGCGATAGTGGCTGTCGCTAATATTCCCTACGCCGGTCTGGGCGTGGCTGGCGCGAACGCCTTCGCTACCGGCGCCGGGCAGGGCGCCAGACTGGCCGAATTCAATGGCCGCGATCGCCTGGTCAACCGGGCCGCCCGGTGCGATCTGGACAATAAAAAAGTTGATTGTAATGATGGCCCACAGCGTCGGGATCACCAGTAACAGACGTCGAATCAGGTAGGCGCCCATTTATTCTCCCTGTCGTCTGGCGGCGGGAAGTTTTGCCGCTTTGTTGACGTCATACCACCAGGTATCCAGCCCAATGGTGTAGATCGGCCGGATGGCCGGATGGGAAAATTTATCCCACCAGGCGAGCCTGTCTTCCGCCATATACCACATTGGCAGCATGTAGTAATTCCAGGTCAATACCCGATCCAGCGCCCGCCCGAGGGGAACCAGCTTCGTTTTATCGCCTTGGGCGGCAATGATTTGGGCAATCAGTTTATCAATGACCGAGCTTTGCACGCCTGGCGCGTTATAGCTGGAGTCAATGTATTCAGACGCCCAGGATATTTGTAGATCGGAGCTGGGCCACGGCATGGCGCGCCACAGTCGCGGCATCATGTCGTAGTCGCGACTGCGCATGCGGTTGGTGATTTGCGAGTTATCAACCTGGCGGATGTTCATCGTGATGCCAAGACGCTGCAAATTATGCTGGAAGGGAAGAACCCACTGGCTGTTGCCGCCTGCCGGAAGCAGCAGTTCAAAGCTCAGCGTTTTGCCGGTCGCGCTGTTAATGCGTCGCTGGCCTTTCAGTACCCATCCCGCCTCTGTGAGTAATTTATCGGCCTTCAGCAGGTTTTCCCGATCGTAGCCATCGCCGTTTGAGACTGGCGGCTGATAAATCCGGGTAAAGACCTCCGGCGGCAGATCCTTTTTCATGGGCGCGAGTAAGACCAGTTCGTCTGCACTGGGGTAGTTTCTGGCGGCATACTCGGTATTCTGGAAATAGCTGTTTGCCCGGCTCCAGGCATTATAAAACAATGCTTTGTTCATCCATTCGAAATCAAATGCCAGGGTTATCGCTTCACGCACGCGACGATCGTTAAATACCGGACGCTGAATATTAAAGGCCAGCCAGCGCGTATCCTGTGCGGATTCATTTTTCTGTTCGTCTTTAACGATGTAATGGTTATCGAAGTTTTTACCGGTGTAGCGCGTCGCCCAGTTTTTCGCGTCATTCTCCAGACGCAGATCAAACGCCCCGGCCTTAAAGGCTTCAAACGCGACGTTGTCATCAAGGTAGTAGTCGTAGCGGATAGTATCAAAGTTCCAGCGCCCCCGGTTTACCGGCAGGTTAGCAGCCCAATAGTTTTTTATCCGGGAATAGACAATGTACTGGCCCATTTTCCACTGGGTTATGCGGTACGGGCCGCTGGCAAGAGGAGGCTTAGAGAGCGGGTCGCTGAGCTTATGATCCTTCCAGAATTTTTCCGGCATGACCGGTAAAGAAAACAGGCTGAGCATATCCTCTTTACCGGGTTTGGCTAATTCAATGCGGACGGTAAGCGGAGCGATGGCTTTGACGGTCGTGCCTTTGTACACCAGACGAAACTGCGGCACGCCCTCGGTCATAAATTTATGGAAGGTGAAGGCGACGTCGCGGGCAGTGATGGGCGAACCATCATGAAAACGGGCGCGTGGGTTGATGGTCACTTCCACCCAGGAGTAATCCTCCGCATATCGCGCGTTGTCGGCAATGAGCGGGTAGTAGCTGCCGGGTTCATCGTCAGAGGTGGTAAAAAGCGTGTCGTAAAGCTGCTCGGTACGTGCGCCAGGATTACCGCGCATGGAATAGCGGTTGAAATTATCGAATGTCCCGGTCGCGGAAAGCGTTATCCGCCCCCCTTTTGGCGCCGCCGGATTGACATAATCGAAATGATTAAAATTGAAGGCGTATTTGGGTTCGCCAAGCACGGAAAAGGCGTAACTTTCTTTGATGGCCTGAGCCTGTACGCCAAAGCTGGCCAGGGCGACAAACAGAAGCATTACGCGAGCAATCATCGGAAAATGGTTTCCTTTTCTTATCACCTGCCACCGTCAGGCAAGCGTCAATCCTGAATAATAAGTGACGCAGCCTCTGTTGTGAATCCATTCGGGCAGAAGAGTGCCGTCACCATTTTGGCGCGGGCCGGGTATTCATCCAGTGAACGAAGTCCTCAAGCGCTAAAGGGCGGCTAATCCAGTACCCCTGGAGGAAGTTGACGCCATGATCGCGTAGCCATCGGGCCTGCTCCGGGGTTTCCACTCCTTCCGCAACGGTCAGCATATGCAGGCGCTTAGAGAGCATCAAAACCGCATCCAGAACTGGAGAGGTCACGGTTTCCGTACCAATCGCATTAATAAAGCCCCGGTCGATTTTCAGGTAGTCCAGCGTAAAGCGTTCCAGATAGATGAGGGCGCTATGGCCGGTGCCAAAATCATCAATTGCGATTTCGAATCCAGCGCAGTGCAGCCACTCAAATAATTTAGCCGCTTCATGCTGATTGAGCATATCGCGTTCGGTAATTTCCAGTACGATCTGAAAATGATGCGGCGGTAAGGATTCCGCCAGGAGACGGATGTCCTCTTTAAAGCTGTTGCTGTGCAGGTGGTCAGGCGCGATATTGATGCCAAACTTTGCCCCGACAGGCAGTACCTTCTGCAACGCGGGGGCGTCGCGCGCCACGAGTTTAAACAGATGCTGGGTGAGCGGCACAATAAGCTGCTGGGCTTCTGCGTAATGAATAAACGCGTCAGGCGGGATTTCGCCTGCCGTAGGGTGACGCCAGCGTAACAGCACTTCCAGACCCGTGACCCTGAGCGTTTGGGTATCAACGACCGGTTGATAGACCACATAAAATTGTTCGCGCTTGATAGCCACCAGGATCTCTCGCCCCGGCTTCAGGCGGATAGAGCTGATGTAGTAGCAGAGCAGGGCGGCGATGATACCGCTCATACTGCCCAGCAGCAGGGCATAGCCCACGTCGTTATAGGTCCAGCTGTCGGCGTATAACTGTATCTTCAGCGGCAGCCCTTTTATTGTCGCCTGGCGCGAAGGCGTGCCCGACAGCTCTTTCACGGTCATTAAATGCGAAGAAAACGTCGAGAGCACGGTATCGCCAATAATTAATGCGATGCCATCAAAATCTTCCTGTCGGGCGGTGTAAATAAGGTAGGGCGTCAGGTTGATATTCAGTGAGGTAAATACGCCGCTCTCTTTTAATAACGGGTTGCGATACCAAATCGCCATCGCCGGTTTATCCGGCATCATCGGCGTGCCGGGAAGTATCGCCATATCAATCTCTTTGCGGATGTCGATATTGGATACCAGGTCGGTAAGCGGCGTGTCCATCGGCCCGGTCGCCGACGAGCAGAAGGCGATTTTGTCTTTGACGAGCAAAAAGGCGCGCACATTCAGGCTAAAAGCGGCGCGGGAGGTCAGCTCGGAAGAGACTTGCTGGCAGTCATTAAGCGTCAGGGGCTGTAACACATCCGTCGTGGCTTTAAGGTCGGCGAAGTAGCTCACCAGATAATGTTGTACGTCGGATATCAGCGTGTCGTATTTGACTTCACGTTTATGCCATGACATTAAAAATTGCAGGCTACTGATAAGTAACGCGACGATGACCCCTGTGAGAATGCAGGTGAGCAGGATTTTTCGCGAGGACGAGGAGGCGCGTGTGAACATAGTTACTGGTTCTACCTGAGGTAACCGAATGCGATTAAAATGCTTGATTTAAAAGACTATAACCTGGATTAAACTGCATCGTCATACTTTTCTACAGGGATGCGATAGAACGCAAAAAAAGCACCGCCGAAGCAGTGCTTTTTATGTGTCTCGTCAGGATTGCCAAGGGATAGCGGTCAGACGAAAAATTAACTGCGGCTCAGAACCCGACGCCCTTCGTTGTAACGTTTTTTCCAGTAAGGCTCGTTCATGCTGGAAATAATAACGCCGCTACTGGTAGACGCATGAACAAACTGGTTGTTGCCGATGTAGATGCCTACATGACGGCCCGTCGAACCGGCGCGGAACAGAACCAGATCGCCCGTGCGCAGGTTATTGCGCGAAACGGATTTGCCCATTTCCTGCTGCTCATAGGTTGAGCGAGGCAGTTCTAAACCAAATTGTTCACGGAATGTACGCTGTACAAAGCTGGAACAATCGACACCTTTTTTGGTGCTGCCGCCAAGGCGGTAACGCACGCCTTTCCAGTCAGCATACTGATCCATAATCCGCGATTTAACATCGAGGTTACGCACCATATTTTCAAATTCATCCTGAGAGGCTTGCAGTGAAGAGTTATCTCCATTGCCCACAGCATGCGTCTCAGAATGCACGTTCTTTGCGGTATTTGTAGTGCTACATGCAGAAAGCAGAACCGCCACTGCAATCGCGGGAATTCCCCGCAGGATATATCTCAAAATCGGTTGAGACCTGACCATGTTGTTTGTTTTCCCTTGAAGTCCTTAACGACAAATATCGTTATAAAAATGCCAAACGTGACGAGACTAATTACCTGCGCACAATGAGACAATTCTTTAAGGTCAAATCTGTGGCGGAACGCACAAATTTATTCGCAAAGAGAATAATTATCCAGCGAGGCAAAACGAGTTCAAGATTACCCGATCGTTGCTGCCATTGCGAGCAGTTTGGCGGGATTTTTTATAAGAAATTATGATACTGAAAGTGAATTAGTGGCATTGGCTAAATTAAACGCAAATGAGGCGAATAACAGGCAATGCGTTCATTTTCAACGGGAAGAAGATGACAGGAAGATGACGGCGGGGCGGGAAATAATCGACGATCGCCATCAGGAGTGAGAACGCTCTCTGATGGCGATGTTAATTGATGTGATTTATTTGTTTAAATTTTGTTTGTTTTTACCGGGCAGATAATTATCGAAAAACCGTATCACGCGATCGCTGAACGATGTCATTAACAGCCAGGGCAATCCAATCAGCACCGTTGTCAGCGAACCGACCGCAATATCCGTGAACCAGTGGGCGCCGATCATTACGCGCGGAAAGGCAAAAACCACAAATATAATAAGGGCGATGAAACCTGCGACTTTTCCGAAATAACGCAGCATAAATGCGGAAAAAATAAGCAGCATCATTCCGTGATCGCCAGGGAAACTGTCTTTTGACGCATCCTTGGTGGGAATATGCAGGAGATCGCTGACGCGGTGAATATTTTCAAGCGTCAGCGTAGGGCTGGCGCGTTTGACCGGAATAAACGCCTGACCTAACTGATTCACCACAACCGCAGATAAAAGCATCACCAGGCCGATGATGATAATACGCCGACGGCCCGCCGGGGTCTCTTTTAACCAGAAACTCAGCATCAGGCAGCCCATCGCCAGCAGCGCGCAACCATCAAACGCCCGATTATTGGTGATCGCCACCAGCCAGAGAAATGCGCGGCTTTCAATCAGCTTCTGGTTAAAGAAGTGGAAAATGTTTGCGTCGAGAGGAGACCAGAATCCGTGATTGACTGGAATATACCACGACAAAAACAACGCCAGACCCGCAGCGTTAATCAGCAGTATGAGGGGATACCGGGTTTTCATTATCATCTCGCCATTCAGTAAAACGGAGGCAACCTTACGCGTCCTCGGCTAAACGAAGCTTCAACAATGCGGTCTGTAATGTGTTCCAGTCTGTTTCACGGTCTGAGATGAGTTCGATGCGGCTGTCCGGCGGCGCGACGTTTTGGGTCTCAATATGAAGATCGTCGCCCTGACGATTAATACGCACCAGACCCTCCTTAATGCGCATAACGCCTTTCACTCGTCCAACCGGCGCGAGGCGCGCCCATTCGAGCAGGCCGATGGTGTCGAACACGGTATCCGCATCAAAAATCCAGCCGCAGGCCTGATGCCCCTGGCCGCTGTTCAGGCTGCGACGCCAGCGCTGTTGCGCCGGCAGGCTAAGCGCGGCGAGCCCTTTTCTTTCGGCATGCTGGTGCGTGTGGGCGGCGCTGGCGGGCAGTTCTGCCAGGTTCTGGCGCGGTAAATCCAGCAGCTGTCCGTTGATTTGCCCGTGGTCGGCATGAACCAGTTGACGATTGTCGCCGTACTGTTGCCACCAGGTTTGCAGGGCGCTTTCGCTTTCCGGCGTAGCGCGATCGGTTTTATTCGCGACGATGACATCGGCGGCAGCCAGCTGGTCGCGGAAGTTTTCGTTGGCGACGCTCTTTTCATCCAGCAGTAAACGCGGATCAAGGATGCACAGCGTGGCGCGCAGGTCGATCCACGGCTCGTAAACCGGCGCGGTTAACAAATCGAGAATCTGTTTCGGATGGCCAAGTCCTGTCGGTTCGATCAGCAAGCGATCCGGCTTGCCCTGGCGCAGCAGGGTATTTAGCCCCACCTGCATTGGTAATCCGTTCACGCAACACATGCAACCACCGGGGATCTCTTTCAGCAATGCGCCGCTGTCCGCAAGCAGCGCGCCGTCAATGCCCACTTCGCCAAATTCGTTGACCAGCACGGCCCATTTTTCCGCAGGATCTTTGTTGGCTAACAGATGAAGGATAGAGGTTGTTTTTCCACTGCCGAGAAAGCCGGTAATGAGGTTGGTTTTGGTCACGTCTGCTCCAGAATAATGATATGCCGTAACGGCTCGTGCTAATCCTGGCGAAAAAAAACGAAAAAGAGAAGGGCAGAGCGGACGAAGAATTTTTTCATCCGCTGGAAAGACATAAATTGTTAATTTTTTAACGTATCAATGACCGCCTGATGCGCGCCATGTTGCGCAATGCGCCGCCAGGCTTGCTCAATGGCCTGCACAAACAGGGGATTTTTCACGAGATCCGTGCCGAAAACCTCCTGCAACGACAGCAGCGCGCTAACCCGCTCCGCGTCACTGCTGCTTTCAACAAGCAGGCGAATTTTTTCGCTGAGCGGATCCCGAATATCAATCGTTGCACCAGCGTCGTCCACGCCGCTGACGTAGCGCATCCAGCCTGCGACGCCCAGCGCCAGCAGCGGCCAGTCACTCCCACGCGCCAGATGTTCGCGAATGCCTTCCAGCATCCGCTGCGGTAATTTCTGGCTGCCGTCCATCGCGATTTGCCAGGTCCGGTGCTTCAGCGCCGGATTGGCGAAGCGTTCAATCAGGCTGGCGGCATAGCGGGATAAATCGACGTTGGTGATGCGCAATGTCGGCGCCTGTTCATTCATCATCAGGCGGTAAGCGGCCTCGCGAAACGCGCTGTCCTGCATACAATCGCTGATGTGCTGGAATCCGGCCAGATAGCCGAGATACGCAAGGAACGAATGGCTGCCGTTGAGCATGCGTAGTTTCATTTGCTCCCAGGGCAGCACGTCATCAACCATCTGCACGCCAGCGACTTCCCACTGCGGGCGGCCTGCCACAAAGTTATCTTCAATGACCCACTGTATAAACGGTTCACAACTGATGGCGCAGGGATCGGCGACGCCCAGCTCGCGGGTAATTTCGTCCAGCGACTCCTCTGTGGCGGCAGGCACGATTCTGTCTACCATCGTTCCCGGGAAGCTGACGTGCTGCTGAATCCACGCCGCCAGCTCCGCCGCGCGTTTTTCCGCCATGCCCAGAACGGCGTTTTTAACCACATGGCCGTTATCCGGGATGTTATCGCAGGAGAGAACCGTGAAAGGCGACAACCCGCGCTCACGCCGACGATGCAGAGCCTCCACAAGAATCCCCGGCGCCGAGTGCGGCTCCGTGGGGTGTTGCATATCGTGAATAATGCGCGGGTTTGACACGTCGAGCGAACCGGTTGCCGGATCGATGCAATATCCTTTTTCGGTGATAGTGAGTGACACTATCGCCACCTGCGGCTCGCAGAACTTTTCGATAATAGCGGCAAGCGAATCCAGCTTTGCGTTCAGGCACTCCTTGACCGCGCCGACGATAATCGCCTGATTGCCGTTCGCGCCTTTTTCCAGCACGGTGTACAAGTGATTCTGCTCGCGAAGCTGGCTCATCAGGCGATCGCCGCTGAACAGGCTGATCTCGCAGATCCCCCAGTCTCCGCCTTGCGCATTCAGCACTCTGTCGGTCAATAATGCCTGATGGGCGCGGTGAAACGCGCCAAAACCGAAGTGCACAATCCGGGTTTGTAGTTGTTGTCGATCGTAGCGGGGCGTCTGTACGCCTTTCGGGAGTGGGGCAGAGGCAATAGTCTTCATTAAGAACACACCTGATTAACCATTAATTAACAATGGTAGTGTAAAGTTATATGACACCAAATTGAATTGGTATGCCGCATTTATCCGGGGATTGTGAGCTGGATCAATCAATCATGCGCCCTGCGTTGACCATTTACGCGATACCTGTATGGTAGTCATCACTCAGGTAAACTAATTTGGTATAACAACTTGTGAGGTGAAGCAATGGAACAAACCTGGCGTTGGTACGGGCCTAACGATCCGGTATCGCTTGATGATGTGCGTCAGGCTGGCGCAACGGGGGTTGTGACGGCATTGCACCACATTCCGAACGGTGATGTGTGGCCGGTTGAAGAGATTAAAAAGCGCCAGGCCATTCTGGCTGAGAAAGGGCTGACCTGGTCTGTTGTCGAAAGTATTCCGGTGCATGAAGAGATTAAAACACGCTCCGGGCAGTACCAGACCTGGATTGCAAATTATCAGCAAAGCATCCGTAATCTGGCCGCCTGCGGTATTGATACCGTGTGCTACAACTTTATGCCGATTCTCGACTGGACGCGTACCGACCTTGAATATCCGTTGCCCGATGGTTCCAGAGCGCTGCGTTTCGATCAGATTGCCTTTGCGGCTTTCGAACTGCACATCCTGAAGCGTGACGGCGCGCAAGCGGACTACAGCGAAGAAGAGCAGCGCCAGGCGCTGGACTACTTCAACGCCATGAGCGCTGCGGATATCGAAAAACTGACCCGGAATATTATCGCCGGGCTGCCTGGCGCTGAAGAGGGTTATACGCTGGATCAGTTCCGTGCGCGTCTGGCGGAATATAACGGTATCAGCAAAGAGGATTTACGCGAAAATATGGCGGTATTCCTGCGTGCGATTGTGCCGGTGGCAGAAGAAGTCGGCGTGCGCCTGGCGGTGCATCCTGACGATCCGCCGCGCCCCATCCTCGGCCTGCCGCGCATCGTTTCTACCATTGAAGATATGCAGTGGCTGAAAGAAACCGTAGACAGCATTAACAACGGGTTCACCATGTGTACCGGTTCGTACGGCGTACGCGCGGATAACGACCTGGTGAAAATGATCGAGACGTTTGGCGACCGCATTCACTTTACCCATTTACGCTCAACCTGCCGTGAAGATAACCCGAAAACCTTCCACGAAGGCGCGCATTTGCAAGGGGATGTCGATATGGTCGCGGTGATTACCGCAATTCTTACGGAAGAACAGCGTCGTAAGCTGGCAGGCGATCTGCGTCCGATCCCAATGCGCCCGGATCACGGTCATCAGATGCTTGACGATCTGCATAAGAAAACCAACCCCGGCTACTCCGCTATTGGTCGTCTGAAAGGGCTGGCGGAAATTCGAGGCGTTGAACTGGCGCTGAAAAAGACCCAGTTCCGCGATTTGCTGTAACACTTGTTGGTCATAAAAAAGGACAGCCCTGGCTGTCCTTTTTTGTTGGTGCGTCGGCGACGGGCGCTTAGTCCGCGCGGCCCATGTAGCGGCGTTCTTCAATGTGAATACGGATTTTTTCACCGGCGCTCAGGTATTCCGGCACCTGAATCACCAGACCGGTGCTCAGCGTTGCGGGTTTGTTGCGGGCGCTGGCTGACGCGCCTTTAATGCCCGGTGCGGTTTCCACGATTTCCAGATCAACCGTCTGCGGCAGTTCGAGCGCCAGCAACTGACCGTCCCAGGTCAGCACCTGCATATCCGGCATTCCGCCTTCAGGAATAAACAGCAGCTCTTCTTCAATCTGATCTTTGGTGAAGGTATACGGGGTATAGTCTTCTTTATCCATGAACACATATTCGTTGCCGTCGATATAAGAGAAATCGACGCCACGGCGGCTCAGGGTGACGGTATCAACGATGTCGTCGCCTTTGAAACGCTCTTCGACTTTCAGACCCGTACGGACGTCGGAAAAACGCATTTTGTACAGCGTCGCGGCACCGCGGGCGGTCGGTGACTGAATATCAATATCTTTTACAATCAGCAGTTTGCCGTTGTAGTTCAGTACCATACCTTTTTTAATTTCGTTCGCTCTTGGCATCGAAAAAATCCTGTTGTAGAGAATGTCTAAAATATCGCGTCAAACTACTCGCGCCGGGCGATTCAGGCAAGTGGAATTCACATATCCCGGATGATTTTGTGTATACTGTTCGCCCACTTCCAGTCCGGTGGCTTACGAATAGAGAATACTGTATGGAATGCCGCCCGGATTGCGGAGCATGTTGCACCGCGCCTTCAATCTCCAGTCCCATTCCGGGTATGCCTGACGGTAAACCCGCAAACACGCCGTGCGTCCAGCTTGATGAACATCAACGCTGTAAGATCTTCGGTTCGCCGCTGCGTCCAAAGGTCTGCGCAGGCCTGCAACCCAGCGCCGATATGTGCGGTCAGACAAGGGCGCAGGCAATGATCTACCTCATTGAACTGGAAACGCTCACAGCGCCTTAAACGTCTTTAATGCGTGCCAGACAAACCATCGTCGCGAGAGCCATCACCAGCGCAAACCAGAATACGGCGTGGTAATTCCAGATTTCCGCCGCAATCCCCGCCAGCGATCCGGCGATAATCCAGCCTACGCGGATGGTATTGGTATACAGCGTGGTTGCTGAACCCGCCTGGCCGGGCATCAGATCCTGAAAATAGAGCATCCCGATGCCGCCGAGAATGCCGATGTAAATTGCGTTCAGCAACTGCAAGCCGAGCAGAACGACAGGCGAGTGCGCCAGCAGCATACCCGCGTAAAAACAAAACCCCGCCACGATGGCGATCCGCATCAGCAGGCGTTTTCCCAGCCGTTTAGCAAAATAACCTGCAATCAACATGGTGGGAATTTCCAGCCCGGCGGCAGTCCCCATCATGACGCCGGCAAGTTTTTCCGGCAGATGCAGTTCGTTAATGATAAACAGCGGCATATTAATGATATAGAGGCTGTTGGTTCCCCACATTAATGTGCAGATAACAAAAAGCAGCAGCGTATCGCGGCGATTACGGCGCGGCGCTTCAAGGGTTCCGGCAGCAAGCGGCGCATCTTTACGCATTGACGGTAAAAACAACCAGACCATTACGCCACAGACGACAAACGCCGCCGCCGCGCTCAGGTACATCACGGTAAAGCTGAACCCCATCGCCAGCGCATAGGCCAGCGGCGGCCCGATCACCCACGCCAGCGAAACCTGGGCGCGCAATATCGAGCTGAACATCACGGCTTCGCGACCGGTGCGATCGGCATGTTCGCGGGCAAGGGCGAACATTTGCGGGTTCGCGGTCGAACCAAAACTACTCAGGAAAACGCCGACGAACAGCAAAATAAAATAGTTGCGGTTCCAGGCAAACAGCACGCAGGCCAACATGCCCAGCACACAGCAAAAAACGATCAGGCTTTTGCGATCGCCTTTTTTGTCGGAGCGCCCGGCCAGAAACTGGCTCACCAGAATGCCGATAACGGCGCTGCCAGTAAAAAAGAAGCCAACCATGCCCGGACGAGCGTGTACCTCATCCGTCAGAAAAAGACTGAGCGTCGGCGTCTGTAACGCACCGGCGATACCCGTCAGAAACGCGACGAACAGGAATGCCGAAGACGTCAAATCAAACGTTTTTGGTGTGGCGGCAACGGGGGTGTTATGCATGTTTCTGTATCAGTGGTGTGAAGAGACGCGGAGTTTACGCTGCTCGTCAGGAAATAAACAGGTGCCCAAATCAAAATCGCCACAAAAAATCAAAATAGCATTTCAGTCTATGAGGGGAAGATGCTGACGGTGCTGAAACAGATCGTTTTACGGGCAATTCATTTCAGCATTTATTACCTTCCTGAATGAAAAGTGTGCTTTATCTCTAAATTCTGTCATCAATTTTACGACTTTACTTGCGTGCTGAAGCAGAAAGCGCAAGACTTCTTGAAACGTTTCAGCGCTATTTTGTTTTTGGTTACAAGTCAGATTAGCGCCTTTTTTCTCATGTTAGCTGAATCGTTTCAAGTTCAGCAGGAGGGGAGAACTATGTTCCAGTTATCGGTTCAGGACATTCATCCGGGCGAACAGGCCGGAAACAAAGAAGAGGCCATTCGTCAGGTTGCCGCTGCGTTAGTGCAGGCGGGCAACGTCGCAGACGGCTACGTCGACGGCATGCTGGCGCGTGAGCAACAGACATCCACTTTCCTTGGCAACGGTATCGCCATTCCGCACGGAACGACCGACACGCGCGATCAGGTGCTGAAAACTGGCGTGCAGGTGTTCCAGTTTCCGCAGGGCGTAACCTGGGGCGAAGGGCAAGTGGCCTATGTGGCGATTGGTATTGCCGCCAGCTCCGATGAGCATCTCGGGTTGCTGCGTCAGCTGACGCACGTATTAAGCGATGACTCTGTGGCTGAACAGCTGAAATCCGCCACGACGGCAGAAGAACTGCGCGCGTTGCTGATGGGTGAAAAGCAGAGCGAACAGTTGAAGCTGGATAACGACACCCTGACGCTGGATGTGGTGGCCAGCGATCTGGTGACGCTACAGGCGCTGAACGCCGCGCGCCTGAAAGAAGCAGGTGCTGTGGATGCCGCGTTTGTCGCCAGAACCATCAATGAACAGCCGATGAATCTCGGCCAGGGCATCTGGCTGAACGACAGCGCGGACGGCAACCTGCGCAGCGCTATCGCTGTGAGCCGTGCGGCTACGGCGTTTGACGTAGAGGGCGAAGCGGCTGCGCTGCTGGTGACTGTCGCGATGAATGACGATCAGCCCGTCGCCGTGCTGAAGCGCCTTGGCGATCTGCTGCTGAACAATAAAGCTGACCGTTTGCTGAAAGCGGATGCCGCCACCGTGCTGGCGCTGCTGACCAGTGATGAAGCATTGACTGACGACGTGCTGAGCGCCGAATTTGTCGTGCGCAATGAGCATGGCTTACACGCTCGTCCGGGCACCATGCTGGTGAATACCATTAAACAATTTAATAGCGAAATTACCGTGGCAAACCTTGATGGAACCGGAAAACCGGCAAATGGACGTAGTTTGATGAAAGTGGTGGCGTTGGGCGTGAAGAAAGGCCATCGCCTGCGCTTTACGGCGCAGGGCGAAGATGCTGAACAGGCGCTGAAAGCGATTGGCGACGCCATTGCCGCTGGTCTTGGGGAGGGCGCGTAATGAGCAGACGTGTTGCTACTATCACCCTTAATCCGGCATACGACCTGGTCGGTTTCTGCCCGGAGATTGAACGCGGCGAAGTGAACCTGGTGAAAACCACGGGTCTGCATGCGGCGGGTAAAGGCATCAACGTTGCCAGGGTTCTGAAAGATTTAGGTATTGATGTCACGGTTGGCGGTTTCCTGGGTAAAGACAACCAGGACGGTTTCCAGCAGTTGTTCAGCGAGCTGGGCATTGCCAACCGTTTTCAGGTGGTGCAGGGGCGTACCCGCATCAACGTTAAGCTGACGGAAAAAGACGGTGAAGTGACCGACTTTAACTTCTCCGGTTTTGACGTGACTCCGGCTGACTGGGAACGTTTTGTGAACGATTCGCTGAGCTGGCTGGGTCAGTTCGATATGGTCTGCGTCAGCGGCAGCTTGCCGACAGGCGTCAGCCCGGAAGCGTTTACCGACTGGATGACGCGTCTGCGTAGCCAGTGCCCATGCATTATCTTTGATAGTAGTCGTGAAGCGTTGGTGGCGGGTCTGAAAGCGGCGCCGTGGCTGGTGAAACCGAACCGTCGTGAATTAGAAATCTGGGCAGGCCGTAAGCTGCCGGAAATGAAAGATGTGATCGACGCGGCGCACGCCCTGCGTGAGCAAGGTATTGCGCATGTGGTGATCTCTCTCGGTGCGGAAGGGGCGCTGTGGGTGAACGCATCCGGCGAATGGATCGCGAAGCCACCGTCCGTTGATGTGGTGAGTACCGTAGGTGCAGGGGATTCTATGGTTGGCGGTCTGATTTACGGCCTGCTGATGCGTGAATCCAGTGAACATACGTTGCGTCTGGCGACAGCCGTTGCCGCGCTTGCGGTAAGCCAGAGCAATGTGGGCATTACCGATCGTCCTCAGTTGGCCGCAATGATGGCGCGCGTCGACTTAAAACCGTTTAACTGACAGCAGGAGAGGCATAATGAAAACGCTGCTGATTATTGACGCCAATCTCGGCCAGGCTCGCGCTTACATGGCGAAGACCCTGCTCGGCGCGGCGGCACATAAAGCAAATCTGGAAATTATCGACAATCCGAATGACGCAGAGTTGGCCATTGTGTTGGCTGACGCTGTGCCGAACGACAGCGCGCTGAACGGTAAAAAAGTCTGGCTGGGCGATATTGCCCGTGCCGTGGCGCACCCGGAACTGTTCCTCAATGAAGCGAAAGGACACGCGACGCCATACAGCGCGCCGACAGCGGTTGCCGCCCCGGCAGCGGCCAGCGGCCCGAAACGCGTCGTGGCGGTGACGGCGTGTCCGACAGGCGTCGCGCATACCTTTATGGCGGCTGAGGCGATTGAAACCGAAGCGAAAAAACGTGGCTGGTGGGTGAAGGTCGAAACCCGTGGCTCCGTGGGCGCAGGCAATGCCATCACGCCGGAAGAGGTTGCGGAAGCGGATTTGGTGATCGTGGCGGCTGACATCGAAGTGGATCTGGCGAAGTTTGCCGGAAAACCGATGTACCGTACATCAACCGGCCTGGCGCTGAAGAAAACCGCGCAGGAACTGGACAAAGCCGTAGCGGAAGCGACGCCGTATGCGCCTACGGGCAAAGCGCAGGCCGCCGCGACAGAAGGGAAAAAAGAGAGCGCTGGCGCATATCGCCATCTGCTGACGGGCGTTTCCTACATGCTGCCAATGGTGGTTGCGGGTGGGTTGTGTATCGCGCTCTCCTTTGCGTTTGGTATTGAGGCGTTTAAAGAAGAAGGTACGCTGGCTGCGGCACTGATGCAGATCGGCGGCGGTTCCGCCTTCGCGCTAATGGTGCCAGTGCTGGCGGGATATATCGCGTTTTCCATTGCGGATCGTCCAGGCCTGACGCCGGGTCTTATCGGCGGTATGCTGGCGGTGAGCACCGGATCTGGCTTTATCGGCGGTATTATCGCGGGCTTCCTGGCCGGTTATGTCGCGAAACTTATCAGCACTAAACTAAAACTTCCGCAGAGTATGGAAGCGCTGAAACCGATCCTGATCATTCCACTGATTTCCAGTCTGATTGTTGGTCTGGCGATGATTTACCTTATCGGTAAACCGGTTGCCGGCATTCTAGAAGGGCTGACTCACTGGCTGCAAACGATGGGGACGGCGAATGCGGTACTGCTGGGCGCGATCCTCGGCGGTATGATGTGTACTGATATGGGCGGCCCGGTTAACAAAGCGGCGTATGCGTTCGGTGTTGGTCTGCTGAGTACCCAGACCTATGCGCCGATGGCGGCCATTATGGCGGCAGGCATGGTTCCTCCGCTGGCTCTTGGGCTGGCAACTCTGGTTGCGCGTCGTAAGTTCGACAAGGCGCAGCAGGAAGGGGGCAAAGCCGCGCTGGTGCTGGGGCTGTGCTTCATTACCGAAGGCGCGATCCCGTTTGCGGCGCGCGACCCGATGCGTGTCCTGCCATGCTGTATCGTCGGCGGCGCGCTGACAGGCGCAATCTCAATGTGGGTTGGCGCGAAACTGATGGCGCCGCACGGCGGTCTGTTTGTGCTGCTGATTCCTGGCGCGATTACACCGGTGCTGGGCTATCTGCTGGCGATTGTTGCGGGTACGCTGGTTGCCGGTCTGGCCTATGCGTTCCTGAAACGCCCGGAAGCTGAAGTTATCGCGAAAGCGGCATAATGTAAAACCTTGTGCCGGATGGCGGCGTGAGCGCCTTATCCGGCCTACGGATACCGATCCTGTAGGCCGGATAAAACGCATTAGCGTCGCCATCCGGCATTTCTCTGCCTTTTTTATCCCCTCTATTTTGTGTCCTGGCTCGCAACTTTTTCCTCCCTTGCAAACTGTATCTATAAAAAATTGTGACTCTGTTCATATCTATTCGCTTTAGGGCTTGCGGATGGATTTACTTTATCAAAAACACGCATATCATGAACACATGTTTTAATATGAACATGTGCTCTAATAATATCGATTGTGGCGGTGGTTATTCTTAACGAACTCATTGTTATGGCAGCTTAATGCCAGAGGACGTTCTATGCGTGAAACGGAATACATAGTGACGATTGGCTCAGCCAATATGGATGTTGCCGGGTATTCGCATGCTTCTTTAAATTATGCGGACTCCAATCCGGGAAAAATAAAATTTACCCCCGGCGGCGTGGGGCGCAATATTGCGCATAATCTGGCTCTGCTGGGAAAAAACTCATGGCTACTGACGGCAGTCGGGAGTGATTTCTATGGGCAGTCATTAATGGCGCAAACGAATCAATCCGGTGTGCATGTTGATAAATGTCTGATTGTGCCGGGAGAAAATACGTCAAGTTACTTATCCCTGCTCGACAATACCGGAGAAATGCTGGTCGCCATAAATGACATGAGCATTACCGACTTTATTTCGGCTGAATTTTTATCACAGCATGCTGATTTTATTCGTGGGGCAAAAGTGATTGTCGCCGATTGTAATATCAGCGAAGAGGCACTGAACTGGGTGCTGGAAAATGCAGGCGATGTGCCGGTATTTGTTGATCCGGTTTCTGCCTGGAAGTGTGTCAAAATTCGCGAGCGACTTGGCAAAATTCACACGCTGAAACCCAACCGGCTTGAAGCTGAAACCCTCAGCGGCATTCCCCTCTCCGGGCGGGAAGATGTCGGGAGCGTTGCGGCATGGTTTCATGAACATGGCCTGAACCGTCTGGTGCTTAGTATGGGTGGTGACGGCGTTTATTACAGCGATATCAACGGCGAAAACGGCTGGTCGCTCCCCATTAAAACCAACGTCGTCAATGTGACCGGCGCTGGCGACGCCATGATGGCGGGACTCGCCGCCTGCTGGATGGACGGCTTGCCCTTTATAGATTCGGTTCGATTTGCACAGGGTTGTTCATCAATGGCGCTTGCCTGTGAATATACCAATAACCCTGATTTATCTGTCGCGAATGTTACATCGTTAGTGGAGAACACAGAATGTCTGAATTAACTCTTTCCTCTGAATTATTACAAATTTCGCCAGAAGTACAGGACGCATTAAAGAGTAAGAAACCCATTGTTGCGCTGGAATCAACCATTATTTCCCACGGCATGCCTTTTCCGCAAAATGCGCAAACGGCAATTGAAGTTGAAGAAACCATTCGTAAGCATGGCGCCGTGCCCGCAACCATTGCCATTATTGGCGGTGTAATGAAAGTGGGCCTGAATAAAGAAGAAATTGAATTATTAGGTCGTGAAGGACATAACGTTACAAAAGTCAGTCGTCGTGACTTACCGTTTGTGGTTGCCGCTGGAAAAAATGGTGCAACGACGGTCGCATCCACCATGATTATTGCCGCACTGGCCGGAATTAAAGTATTTGCAACCGGCGGTATCGGTGGCGTACATCGTGGCGCAGAACATACGTTTGATATTTCTGCTGACTTGCAGGAGCTGGCGCATACCAATGTCACGGTGGTTTGTGCAGGGGCGAAATCAATTCTCGACCTGGGATTAACCACCGAATATTTAGAGACTTTTGGCGTGCCGTTAATTGGCTATCAGACCCAGGCATTACCGGCATTTTTCTGCCGTACCAGTCCGTTTGACGTCAGTATCCGCCTGGACAGCGCGCAAGACATCGCCCGCGCAATGGCGGTGAAATGGCAAACCGGCCTGAACGGTGGTCTGGTTGTGGCAAACCCGATCCCGGAACAGTTTGCGATGGCGGAAGAGAAAATCAACGCGGCGATCGATCAGGCCGTGAAAGAAGCGGAAGAGCAGGGCGTCGTGGGGAAAGAAAGCACGCCATTCTTGTTGGCGCGCGTGGCGGAACTGACCGGTGGCGATAGCCTGAAATCCAATATCCAACTGGTGTTCAACAACGCTGTACTGGCCTGTGAAATAGCGAAGGAATATCAACGCCTCGCCTGATAAAAACGCACGGGCAGAGAGCGGTCGCCCGCGATATCAAAACCTGGCTTTCACGCCGGGTTTCCTGGCATGAAGGGAAAATCATTATGGATATAATGAGAAGTGTTGTGGGTATGCTGGTACTACTGGCAATCGCATTTCTGCTGTCAGTGAATAAAAAACGTATCAGCCTGCGTACCGTTGGCGCGGCGCTGGTGCTGCAAATCGCCATCGGTGGGATCATGCTTTATTTCCCGCCGGGGAAATGGCTGGTGGAGCAGGCCGCGCTCGGTGTCCACAAGGTGATGTCCTACAGCGACGCGGGTAGCGCATTTATCTTTGGCTCATTAGTAGGGCCAAAAATGGATGTGCTGTTTGACGGCGCTGGGTTTATCTTTGCCTTTCGCGTGTTGCCGGCCATCATCTTTGTGACTGCGCTGATCAGCTTGCTTTACTACATTGGCGTGATGGGACTGCTGATCCGTATCCTCGGCGGTATTTTCCAGAAAGCGCTGAACATCAGCAAGATCGAGTCGTTTGTTGCGGTTACTACCATTTTTCTCGGGCAAAACGAGATCCCGGCGATTGTTAAGCCGTTTATCGACCGTCTAAATCGTAATGAGCTGTTTACCGCTATTTGTAGCGGCATGGCCTCAATCGCCGGTTCGATGATGATCGGCTATGCCGGAATGGGGGTGCCGATTGATTATCTGCTGGCGGCGTCCTTAATGGCGATCCCTGGCGGCATTCTGTTTGCCCGTATGCTGAGCCCGGCGACGGAAGAGTCTAAAGTGACGTTTGAAAATCTGTCGTTTACCGAAACGCCGCCAAAAAGCATCATTGAAGCGGCGGCCAGCGGCGCGATGACCGGGCTGAAAATCGCCGCTGGTGTGGCGACGGTGGTGATGGCGTTTGTTGCCATTATCGCGCTGATTAACGGCATCATCGGCGGCGTTGGCGGCTGGTTCGGCTTTGGTCACGCCACGCTAGAAGGGATCTTCGGCTGGGTTTTAGCGCCGCTGGCCTGGATTATGGGCGTGGACTGGAGTGATGCGACGCTTGCCGGTAGCCTGATTGGGCAAAAACTGGCGATTAACGAGTTTGTCGCTTATCTCAACTTCTCACCGTATCTGCAAGCTGCCGGTACGCTGGATGTGAAGACGATAGCGATCATCTCTTTCGCGTTGTGTGGCTTTGCCAACTTTGGTTCGATTGGTGTGGTGGTGGGCGCGTTTTCTGCGATTGCGCCGCAGCGTGCGCCGGAAATCGCCCAGCTTGGAATGCGTGCGCTGGCGGCGGCAACGCTCTCTAACCTGATGAGCGCCACTATCGCGGGGTTCTTTATCGGGCTGGCATAGTTGTAGTGGACGATTTTGCCGGATGGCGGCTTCGCCTTATCCGGCCTACAGTAACGCACCTCGTAGGCCTGATAAGCGCAGCGCCATCAGGCATATCCGACCCACAGTAACGCACTCCGTAGGCCTGATAAGCGCAGCGCCATCAGGCATATCCGACCCACAGTGACGCACTCCGTAGGCCTGATAAGCGCAGCGCCATCAGGCATTATGCCAGGGTTGTTTTCAGCAGATAAAGCGCGTTATCGGCGGAGAGGGTGGGGTTGTTAATACTGATGCTGGCGCGCGATAACGCCGCGCAGGCCATCGCGAAATTCGCGCTATCGCGAAAATCACTTCCCTCCAGAAAGCTGTAGAGCAACCCGGCCATGAAGCCATCATCCGCGCCGAAGCTGTCCACGCGGGTGTGAGACGGCGGGGTGAGTAAAAACTGCTCGCCATTTTTCTCGCTACAAAAGACCGCTTCATCTTCCAGGCAAACGAAGATTCGCTGTACGCCTTGCTGATGCAGGTCATTGACGGCCTGTACACGGTCGGCGTCGGAACGCACCGCTTTTCCCCACAGAATCTCCAGCTCTTTTTGCGTGGGTTTTAACGTATGAATGCGTGAATACCAGGTCCTGATTTTTTCCGCTTTGAACTCTGAAACGGTATCAATAAAGACCGGGATTTCATCCGCAATGGTAAAGACCCATTCGATGGCTTCCGGCGTCAGGTTGCAGTCCGCCAGCACCACGCCAGCGTGACGAATAAGATCCCGCGAGCTATTCAGCAACTGCGGCGTCAGCTGTTGCAGAATGTGGGTGTCGTTAATCGCCAGCACCGTCTCTTCCTGCTGGTTGGCGATGGACAGATAGGTTGAAGTGTTATGCCCATGCAGGCGGATACAGCTGGAGATGTTCACGCCAGCCTGACGAGTCTGCTCCAGCAGCGTTTCACCATAAAAATCGCTACCGACCGCAGAGAGCAAATGCACATCGCGACCCAGCAGCGCCAGATTATGCGCAATATTGCGCCCCACGCCGCCAGCAGAACAGTGAATGCTGCCAGGGTTGGAAGCCGCCTGCGGATAATGGATATCCGCCACGCCGCGAATATCCATATTGATCGCCCCGACCACCACGCAATACTCCTGCTCGGTGAGGATATAGCCTTTGCCTTTGATCATCCCTTTACGCATCAGGTCCATAATATGGGCCGCCACGCGTGAGCGACTGATCTGCAAAATATCAGCGATTTCATTTTGCTGAATGAGCGGATTGCGGCGCAGGATCTTGAGGATCTGCTTTTCCCTGTCGTTCATCATTACGCAACCACCTTTGCCGTTTGCTGCGCTTTCAGCCAGGCAATCTCTTCTGCCCAGATATCCGGGTTGATGGTTTCCAGAATCAGCGGAATACCGTCAAAACGATCGTCCTGCATGATCCAGCGAAATGCATCATGACCAATGTTGCCTTCGCCCAAACTGTGGTGACGGTCAACGCGGCTGCCAAAGGCGCTTTTCGCGTCGTTCAGGTGCATGCCGCGCAGGTATGTAAAGCCCACAACACGCTCAAAATCGGCGAATGTTTTTTCACATTCGTCGGTGGTACGCAGATCGTAACCGGCCGCGAACGCGTGACAGGTATCAATACAGACGCCCACGCGGGACTTATCGTCCACGCCGTCGATGATGGCGGCGAGATGCTCAAACCTGAATCCCAGATTGCTCCCCTGACCCGCAGTGTTTTCAATGACTGCCGTGACCCCTTGGGTTTTCTCAAGGGCAATGTTGATCGACTCTGCAATTCGCGCCAGACATTCCTCTTCCGGGATTTGCTGTAAATGGCTACCCGGGTGGAAATTGAGCAGCGATAGCCCCAGTTGCTCACAACGCTGCATTTCATCAATAAACGCATCGCGCGATTTTTCCAGCGCTTCGCTGACAGGGTGCCCGAGGTTGATCAGATAGCTGTCGTGGGGAAGGATCTGCGCAGGCGAATAGTGGTATTTCTCGCAGGCGGCCTTAAAGTCATCAATGATTTGGGCAGTGAGCGGCGCGGCGCGCCATTGACGCTGATTTTTCGTGAACAGCGCAAATGCGGTTGCGTCAATTTCTGCGGCGCGAATTGCAGCGTTGGCTAACCCGCCAGCGGCGCTGACATGCGCTCCGATATATTTCATGGAAGACTCCTGTTAAACCCGCTATACACATTATTCTTCAGGTTTGAATAATGTCGTGTATTCGAAAAAAATACTCTCCAATGATAGCGGGTTAACAGGGGCAAAATGTAGTGCTTTATGCGATAAGATGGTGAATCAGTACGTTAATCACGCCGCCGCCAACAATCAGCCAGACAAACAGCACCAGCGCCATCAGTAACGGTTTCGCCCCGGCTTTCTTCAGCGCGCTGACGTGCGTTGTAAGACCCAGCGCGGCCATTGCCATCGCCAGCAGAACCGTATCCAGCGTAATCAACATGTTTACCACCGCCTGCGGCAGCAGATGGAACGAGTTAACGATTGCCACTACGATGAACAGCACCGCAAACCACGGGATGGTGATTTTGCTTTTCTCCGCGCCCGTCGCCGGAGAAAGTTGTTTCACGCGGGCGGCCAGCAGAATCAGAAACGGCGCCAGCATCATTACGCGTAGCATTTTGGCAATCACCGCGGCGTTTTCCGCGTCCGGGTTAATGGCGTGCCCGGCGGCAACGACCTGGGCTACTTCATGCATAGTCGAACCAATATAGATGCCGTAGGTTTCCGGGCTGAACCAGTGCGCCAGCAGCGGATACATTGCCGGGTAGAGGAAGATTGCCAGCGTACCGAAAATCACCACCGTCGCGACGGCCACCGTAACTTTGCTGGCCTCCGCTTTAACGACGGGCTCCGTTGCCAGCACTGCCGCCGCTCCGCAAATGCTGCTTCCGGCGCCAATCAGCCAACTGGTGTGCTTGTCCAGACCAAACACTTTCTGCCCGAGGAAACAGGCGAGTAAAAAAGTGCTGGAGAGCGTCAGTACATCAATCACAATCCCGCTGACGCCCACGTCTGCAATCTGTGAGAAGGTGAGGCGAAAACCGTAGAGAATGATCCCCAGGCGTAATAGATGTTGTTTAGCGAACAGCACGCCGCCGTCACAGCTTTTCCAGATTTGCGGATACACCGTATTGCCAATGACCATTCCCAGTAAGATGGCTAAGGTGAGGGCGCTGAACCCGGCTCCCGCGACGGCAGGAATAGATCCACCCCACAGGGCAGCTCCTGTGATAACTGCGCTCAGGGCAAGCCCCGGTATAAAATGCCACACTGTACGATGGTGATTCTGTAAGGTGAGTTCTGTCATAACCTTCTCCTCTATATGGGTAAAATGTTATGGCGAACTGGTTTAAAAATAAAATTGATTATATATTTATAATTAATCTTTATAAGTGGTAAGCGACAGCCTGCCAGTGGAAAACAACAATGCATATCACGCTACGACAACTAGAAGTTTTTACTGAGGTGCTAAAAAGCGGCTCGACGACCCAGGCATCTGTCATGCTGTCGCTGTCGCAGTCGGCCGTAAGCGCGGCATTGACCGATCTGGAAGGTCAGCTTGGCGTACAGCTATTTGACCGCGTCGGAAAACGGCTGGTGGTCAATGAACACGGGCGCTTGCTGTATCCGCGCGCGCTGGCGCTGCTGGAGCAGGCTGTCGAAATTGAGCAACTGTTTCGGGAAGACAATGGCGCAATCCGCGTTTATGCCAGTAGCACCATTGGTAATTACATCCTGCCTGCGGTAATTGCCCGTTACAGGAAGGACTTTCCCGATCTGCCGCTGGAACTTAGCGTGGGCAACAGCCAGGATGTCATTACGGCGGTGCTCGATTTTCGGGTGGATATCGGCCTGATTGAAGGCCCGTGCCACAATACTGAGATTATTTCTGAGCCGTGGCTGGACGATGAGCTGGTGGTGTTTGCCGCACCGTCTTCGCCGTTGGCGCAAGGGCCGGTAACGCTTGAACAACTTGCCGCCGCGCCCTGGATACTGCGCGAGCGCGGTTCCGGTACGCGTGAGATTGTCGACTACCTGTTGCTTTCGCACTTGCCAAAATTCGAAATGGCGATGGAGCTGGGTAACTCCGAAGCGATCAAACACGCCGTGCGTCATGGTCTGGGCATCAGTTGCCTGTCGCGGCGGGTTATTGAGGAACAGCTTCAGGCGGGAACGTTGAGTGAAATCGCGGTGCCTTTGCCGCGCCTGGTGCGAACCCTGTGGCGAATCCACCATCGCCAGAAACACCTTTCCAATGCCTTACAGCGTTTTTTGCGCTACTGCGAATAAGCGTCCTTTGCCGGATGGCGGCGTAAACGCCTTATCCGGCCTACAAACTCAACGCTTTATCCGGCCTACAAATGTCGATCCTGTAGGCCTGATAAGCGTAGCGCCATCAGGCGAATGTCTTAACGTCTATCCGATCTACACTTTACTTATAATCCACGGCCAGTCATGAAGGTCTCTTATAACTGCGCATTTGTGCCGGAAGGATGGCGTTTCGTCTGCTACAATCGCGCCTCATTTTTTGGATGGATAGCATTTTCACATGGTTTCCGAAACTAAAACCACAGAAGCGCCCGCGTTACGTCGCGAATTAAAGGCGCGTCACCTGACAATGATCGCCATTGGCGGTTCCATCGGTACGGGTCTTTTCGTTGCATCTGGTGCAACCATTTCTGCGGCGGGTCCAGGCGGCGCGCTGTTTTCTTATATCCTGATCGGTCTGATGGTCTACTTCCTGATGACCAGTCTCGGCGAACTGGCGGCGTATATGCCGGTATCTGGTTCATTTGCGACTTACGGTCAGAACTATGTTGAAGAAGGCTTTGGCTTCGCGCTCGGCTGGAACTACTGGTACAACTGGGCGGTGACCATCGCCGTAGACCTCGTGGCCGCACAGCTGGTGATGAACTGGTGGTTCCCGGATACGCCGGGTTGGATCTGGAGTGCGCTGTTCCTCGGCGTGATCTTCCTGCTGAACTACATCTCGGTCAGAGGCTTTGGCGAAGCAGAATACTGGTTCTCGCTGATCAAAGTGGCGACCGTCATTATCTTTATCATCGTGGGCGTCATGATGATCGTCGGCATCTTCAAAGGGGCGCAGCCAGTGGGCTGGAGCAACTGGACGACCGGCGATGCGCCGTTTGCCGGGGGTTTTGCGGCGATGATTGGCGTGGCGATGATTGTCGGCTTCTCCTTCCAGGGAACGGAACTGATTGGTATCGCGGCGGGTGAGTCTGAAGATCCAGAGAAAAACATTCCGCGCGCGGTGCGTCAGGTATTCTGGCGTATCCTGCTGTTCTATGTGTTCGCGATCCTGATTATCAGCCTGATTATCCCGTATACCGACCCGAGCCTGCTGCGTAACGATGTGAAAGACATCAGCGTCAGCCCGTTCACTCTGGTGTTCCAGCATGCGGGTCTGCTTTCCGCTGCGGCGGTAATGAACGCGGTTATCCTGACGGCGGTGCTGTCGGCGGGTAACTCCGGGATGTACGCGTCTACCCGTATGCTCTACACCCTGGCCTGTGACGGTAAAGCGCCGCGTATTTTCGCGCAGCTGTCACGCGGCGGCGTTCCGCGTAACGCGCTGTATGCGACGACGGTAATTGCGGGGCTTTGCTTCCTGACGTCGATGTTTGGCAACCAGACGGTATACCTGTGGCTGCTGAATACCTCCGGGATGACGGGCTTTATCGCCTGGCTGGGGATTGCCATCAGCCATTATCGTTTCCGCCGTGGCTATGTGTTGCAGGGTAACGATGTGAAAGATCTGCCGTACCGTTCTGGATTCTTCCCGCTGGGGCCGATCTTTGCGTTTGTGCTGTGTCTGACCATCACGCTGGGTCAGAACTATGAAGCCTTCCTGAAAGACACCATTGACTGGGGCGGCGTAGCGGCAACCTATATCGGGATTCCGCTGTTCCTGGCTATCTGGTTCGGCTACAAGCTGACAAAGGGAACGCACTTTGTTCGCTACAGTGAAATGCACTTCCCGGAGCGTGTGAAGAAATAACCTGGTGTCTGATGGTGCTGCGCTTATCAGGCCTACAGGAGCGACATTTGTAGGCCGGATAAGGCGTTTACGCCGCCATCCGGCAGGTAAAATAAAAAAGCCCCGACATTCATCATGCCGGGGCTTTTTGTTGTACTGAACTTAGAAGTTATAAGTCAGGCCAACCGTGTAACGACGACCGTCGAGAATGGTATCGTAAGTCTCGTAATCGATCTGTTTGTCCAGAACGTTATACACGCCCGCAGTTAACAGCAGATTTTTGTACGCGTAATAACGCACACCAACATCAACCTGCGTATAAGACGGCGTTCCCTGGGCCATTGAAGTACGGCTCAGGTATTCGGAGGTCTTGCCGCGGAAGTTCAGACGGCTCCAGAAGCCAACATCCTGCGTTGCCTGCCAGTCCAGCGTGGTGTTGAACATATGCTTCGGCATTTTATTCAACGGCTTGCCAGAGAACTGGCCGCTTTTCTGCTCAGATTCGGTATAGGTGTAGTTCGCCGTCCAGTTGAGATCGCGGGTGATCTTCCAGCCAAAGGTGGACTCCACGCCGCGCATATTGGCTTTATCAACGTTGACGCGATCGCTGACAAAGTCGTATTTCTCACCACCAATAGTACAGGCCGGATCTGAACTGCTGTTGCAGCGACGCACTTCAGTTATCTTATCTTTGAAGTCGGTATTGAACAGCGTCACGCCAGCGTTAAGGTTATCTCCGTTATCCCACAGCAGGCCCAACTCTTCGCTCAGGCTCTTTTCTGGTTTCAGGTCTGCGTTACCGACAATAATACCGTTCAGACGACCGCCGCCGGTAATCTGTCCCCAGGTCGGGGAGGACTGGCGCAGATCCGGCGCGCGGTAGCCCGCAGAGACGCCGCCTTTTAAGGTCCACTGATCGGTAAGATGCCATACGCCATAGCCACGCGGCGTCCAGTTGTCGCCATAGTTTTCATCTTTATCCATACGGATACCGCCGGTCAGCGTAAAGCTGTCGGTCATCGCCCACTCATCTTCAGCAAACAGCGCCCAGCTCCAGCGGGTCAGCTTGTTCACGTCTTCGTAGGCTTTTAACTGGTTGCCGTTATCGCTCAGTTTCTCGTAACGATACTGTCCACCTAATGTCAGGGTATGCGCGCCGAGGAAGATCTGGTTCTGGTTATTAAAGATGGTGTTGTAAGACTTCATCTGGCGACCGGGGTTGTTGGTCTCTTCCTGCTGAATGTAGCTGGTGGTGTTGAAGTCGTCGTAATAACCGCTGTGGGTTAAGGAATAAGTGGTGTGCTCATAGCGGTTTTCGCTTTTGCTGTTTGGCTTACAGCTACCGTTGCGGCAGCTTTCTTCTGCCATTGACTTGCCTGGCGTACTGTCGCGATCCTGCAATTCACGCGCGATGTCGAAGTCAAAATCGTTTTTATCATCCGGCGTAAAGTTAAGCGTTAAAGCCCCGTTGCGCAGGCGCTGCTCGTTGTAGCCATTGACGATTTTGTCTTCCGCACGGCGAGAGAGCAGCCCGGTCACTTTCGCCCCCAGCAATCCGTCAATCAGCGGGCCGGACGCATAAGCGTTGGTCTGGTACAAATCACCGGAGTCCCTGTCTTCCTGGAAGGTGGCGTCGCCATGCAGGGAGCCGGTCCAGCCTTTTGTGTTGGACACTTTTTTGGTGATCACGTTAATGACGCCGCCCATCGCATCTGAACCGTAAAGCGATGACATTGGCCCGCGAATAACTTCAATACGCTCGATCGATTCCAGCGGCGGCAGCCAGCCTTGCTCGATCCCGGAGTTATCGCTGTTCGGACGCGTGCCGCGCGTGCTGATGCGCTTACCGTTGACCAGGAACAGCGTGTATTGCGAAGCCATCCCGCGGATGCTGATATCGCTACTGCTGCCGCCGCCGGTAACGACGACTCCGGGCACATCTTTCAGCGCATCGGTGACATCGCGATAGGCTTTGTCTTCGATCTGCTGTTTGGTGATAACGGAGATAGACGCAGGGGCGTTCTGGATTTTCTGCTCAAATCCCGTGGCGGTTACAACGACGGTGTCCTGATCGGCAGCATAGACGAGCGATGGGAGACACGCTGCGCATACTGCGGCAGCGATAGCCTTAACGTGAGGTATGGTCATTTTTGTCATTCCATTAAATGAGTAAAACTGCGAGCCATGAAAAAAGGCCATGACAACGGTATGTATTTGTCTTTTAAGTACTCTTTGCGGTGAATAAGCGGGACGAATTGTACAAAAGAATGAATATTTGTAAACACAAATGATAATTGAAATCATTTGTGTTTATTTATTTTTCACGGAAAGGGATTTCAAATCAATAAGATGGCGGATCGTAAATGTGAGGAAATTTTGAAGAAAAAATGGAGAAATGAAGGATGAAAAGGAGGGCAGATACCCTCCGTTGTTACGTTATGGCAATAGATTATCGTTTCTTACAGACGATGGAGGCGAGAAAGTAGCGCCAGGGAGAGCGTGGTTAATAAAATAGCGATGAAGGCGTAAATATAGACGCCAGACCATTCCCAGCTATTTTTCACCAGAATGACCGGTACGCCGGCCATTGCCGCGCCAACATAACTGAATAATCCCCGGAAACCGGTAATAGAACCCGCAGCATCTTTGTGAGTAACGTCCAGGCAGCCGACGGCAAAAAGCATATGCGGCCCGTACAGTGCAAATCCCATGATGGTGAAAAGTACGGCGGTGATGGTGTAAGAGGTATCCTGCACCAGTGGGATAAGCACGATGCATACGCAGAGCATTAAGGCGAAAATTAACCCCGTCATCCAGCGGTTGCTTTTAAACATAAAGTCTGACAAATATCCGGCCAGCAGTCCCCCTGCCAGCCCGCCAGCTTCGAACCACGAGATAATGGAGTTTGCTTTAATCAGGCTCCAGCCGTGTACCTGCGAGTAATAGATTTGCGGCCAGTCATTGAGAATAGTGCGCGCAATATACACGGACATATCGCCCACGATGATGATCCATACCAGTGGGTTGGTCAGAATGTATTTAACGAACACCTGCCAGAAGCTCAGATTGACCGGGCTGGCTTTTACCTGTGCAAGCTCGGTAGGATCGTTACGCCATTCGCCGACATTGGGTAGCCCGAGGGTGCCGGGACGATCCTGAATCGTAAACAGCGCGACAACCCCCATCAGAAGGGAAATGACTCCAGGGACATAGAAGCCCATTTTCCAGCTGCCGCTAAAGGCAATGGCGAAGCTGGTGAGCAGCGGGGCAAGGCTGCCGCCAATGTTATGCGCTGCTTCAACGATTGCCCACCAGCGCCCGCGTTCGTTTTTTGAGAACCAGGAGGCCATAATTTTCGCCATTGGCGGGAAGCTGGTGCCCTGGAGAATCGCATTGAGGCTGTACAATACGTAGAACGCCGCGACGCTATCGGAAAAGCCAAAGAGAATATTGACGATGCCGACGCCAATCAGCACCGGGCCGGTCATGGCTTTAGGGTTAATTTTATCAACCAGCATGCCGCCAACAAACTTCATGGAACCATAAAGAATGTAAAAAATGGAGGACATGATGGCGAAATCTTCTGCGGTTAGCGACGTATCCGCCAGCATGGCTGGCATCGCAGCAGAAAAGTTTTTACGGGTCAGATAGAATACGGCATAAGAGATAAATACCGAGGTGATGATCTCTGTGCGAAATTTTTTATAAGTATGATCAATCTCTTTTTTCGCGTTCATAACAGGCCGATCGGCCTGACTGAAAATAAATGCTTTTATGTTCATCGTGAGTTTCCCTTCCGGCGACGGAAATGTGATTATAATTCATCTTCAATAAAGAACAGAAGTGATTCGAATCCATGAAAATTAATCTGGTGATGGATTGTTTCTCTGACAACGGGTTTTGCCCGCCACGCGATACCGGTTCCCGCGTACGTTAGCATTGGCAGATCGTTTGCGCCGTCGCCGCAGGCAATAATGTTGTGTACAGCGAGGTTGAGTTGTGTTGCCAGCGCAGAGAGCGTTTGCCGTTTTTTTCCGGCATTCATGATCGGGAAGGTAATATTGTCCGTCAGGACGTTATCTTTTATTTCAGCCGTGTTGGAAAAGGCGTAGTCGAGCTGATACTTTTCTTTCAGTCGTTGGGTAAAAATATCCAGACCGCCGGAAATAATGGCCGTTTTAAACCCTTTGTTTTTCAGTACCGGCAATATAGCGGCAAGGCCGGGGGAAATCGTCATTCGATCGCAAACGGCATTGAGGACATCACAGTGCGTGCCTTTTAACATGCGAATACGGCGGGTAAAACTGGTGTCGAAATCTACTTTCCCTTCCATCGCCTGTTGGGTCATCTCCGCGATTTGCGCAGAGATGCCAAGCGTGTGAGCGATTTCATCCACGCCTTCCTCTTCAATAAACGTTGAGTCCATATCAAATGCAATCAGTCCCTTTGTGGGGATGCTCTGAGGTTTGACAAAAAAATCAAACTGCAATTGCAGTGATGCAGCGCGTAATTTCTGATAAATAGCCTGCGTCAGCATTTCATCGGGTAGCGTAAGTTTTAAATAATCCTTATTGATTAATGCCAGATGCCGACGCTCTAATAAATAATGACATTGCATCGTGTGAGAACGAAGAAAGTCATTATATAACCACGCCTGAAATTGCTCTGTGTTTGTTGATGTGACGAAGTAAGTTATTGCCATCATGTTGCTCCTTTACATTGCGCTTTATTATAATGGGCGGCGTTTGTTTCTTGTGCGTCGTGCTATCACAGATATGAATGTTAAAGAAAAGATAAAATGGTATTGTTTTTAATACCTGATAACGAATAAGCATGAAAAGTATCATTTTTAATATGTTGATTACGGTATATTATCGCCATCCCACCCTGCGCTTTTTTTAGGAATACATATATAAAAATGGAAAGTTGCGTTGATATATTCAAAATTGTGATAGGTCCATCCAGTTCAAGAACCGTGGGGCCAATGCGTGCGGCTTGCAATTTCATTTCTCAGCTAAAACGGCAGGATACGCTGCCGTTACTCAGGAATATTGAAATTGAATTGTTTGGCGCATTATCGTTAAGCCGTAAATGCCACAATGTTGATGCCGCGCTTTATCTGGGGTTGCTGGGAAATCAGCCGGAGAAGGTGGATTTACGTATGCAACTGACCGCCATCAGGCGTGCGGAAAATGACGGTATGCTTGACGTGCCAGCCCCGGCGAACAGTACGGTGACAGTGGCGGTGAAAATTATTGCGAATCACCATGCGCATCCTGGACATCCTTATGCGATGACCTTTCGCGCCAAAGATGATTACTTTACGTTATACGAGGAGACGTGGTTTTCGACCGGCGCCGGGCAGGTACGAAAATACGGTGAGTCTGCGCCCGTGGCGACAGATCAGACACGCGCCTCTCCCTTTGCCTTTCGCAACGCCGCGCAGTTGCAGGCGCTGTGCCAACGCAACGGACTTTCCGTTGCGGCGCTGATGATGAAAAATGAGCTGAACAGCCATTCTCAGCCCTCATTACAGCGCTATTTAACGCAGGTCTGGGAGGTTATGAAGCAGGCCGTTCACCGTGGGCTGCATACCGAAGGGCTGCTTCCCGGCCCTTATCAGATCCCGCGTCGGGCCTGCGCATTGCATAAATCGTTGTGTATGAAGCCTTCGGCAGCGGATTTTCTGACAACCCTGAACTGGGTTAACGTGTTTGCTATTGCCGTGAGTGAAGAGAATGCGGCAGGCGGGCAGATTGTCACGGCGCCGACGAATGGCGCAAGCGGCATTATTCCGGCGGTACTGAGCTGGTACGATAAGTTTGTTTGTCCGCTGGACGCGGGCGCCATCACCCGTTTTTTTCTTACGGCAGGTGCCGTCGCGCTGTTGTTTAAACAGAATGCGTCGATTTTAGGATCGGAAGTGGGATGCCAGGGGGAAATCGGCGTCGCATGTTCGATGGCGGCGGCAGGGCTGGCGGAGCTGATGGGCGCATCCGTCGGGCAGGTATTAAGCGCTGCGGAAATTGCGATGGAGCACCATCTGGGGTTGACCTGCGATCCGGTTGGCGGGCAGGTACAAATTCCCTGTATAGAAAGAAACGCCATCTCTGCCGTAAAAGCCATTAATGCGGCGACGATGGCGATGAGCCGCATCAGCGAGCCCTGTATTTCTCTGGATGAAATTATTGCCGCCATGTATGAAACCGGCAAAGACATGAGCGCAAAATATCGCGAGACTTACCACGGATGCCTCGGAAAAATTCAGCCAAGAAAAAGGTGCTAGTACATTGAAATACCAAACAATGAATAATGACGAGATCGTCTGGTCGCTCTGCGCGCGTATCAAGGAAACGCGGATTTCCCTGTCTATGACGCAACAGCAGCTTGCCGATCGCGCGCAGGTAGGCATCGCGACGATCAAGCGTATTGAGAAAGGCGCTGGCCTGAACCTCGATACGCTGATTTCTCTCCTGCGCGCGCTTGATAAACTGCACAATCTGGATGCGATTTTGTTTGAATCAGAAATGCGCAATTTTAGCGAGAGCGAGAGTGCCGGGCGACTTCAGATTCGCCAGCAGGTTGCTGATTTAAACCGGAAATCGTCTGCGCCGCAAGCCGATGACAATAACGATATTGCGGCGCTGGAAAAAGCCGTGTACTGGTGATCAGCTCAGCAGATGCTGTGCATGGAAGCGCAGATGATCCTCAATAAACGAGGCGATAAAGTAATAACTGTGGTCGTAGCCCGGTTGAATACGTAACGTCATCGGCCAGTCCTTCTGGCGCGCGGCTTCGGCCAGTACCGCCGGTTGTAACTGATCGGCGAGGAACTGATCGTTATCGCCTTGATCAATCAGCGTTGGAATGGCGTGTTCCGGCTGGCTGGCGAGCATCAGCGCGCAACTGTCCCACTCAACCCAGGCCGATCTCTCTTCCCCCAGATAGGCCGTAAACGCTTTTTCTCCCCACGGTACGCGGCACGGATTCACGATGGGCGCAAAGGCGGAAACGCTGGTGTATTTCCCCGGATTCTTCAGCGCCATGATCAATGCGCCGTGTCCGCCCATTGAATGTCCGCTGATCGCGCAACGTTCACCCACGTTAAACTGCGACTGGATCAGCGCCGGGAGTTCATCGCGCAGGTAGTCGTACATGCGGAAATGCGCGGCCCAGGGCTGCTGCGTCGCGTTGAGATAGAATCCCGCGCCTTTACCTAAATCATAACCTTCGTCGTCGGCGACCTGTTCGCCGCGTGGGCTGGTGTCCGGCATCACCAGCACAATGCCCAGTTCGGCGGCAATGCGTTGCGCACCGGCTTTGGTGGTGAAGTTCTCATCATTACAGGTTAACCCTGACAGCCAGTACAGCACCGGAGGCGGCGTTGTACTGCGGGGCGGCGGGAGAAAGATGCTGAATGTCATGACGCAATTCAGCGTGGTGGAGTCGTGTCGCCAGCGTTGCTGCCAGCCTTCAAAACAACGGTGCTCTTCGAGCATATCCATGCGTGGCTCCTTTTGTGTTGAACCTGAATGAGTCGTGCAATTTCCCCATAATACAGATTATTCATTGTGCTGTGAGTAACTTTCACTTCCGCATTTATCTAACATGCTTCATCATCTACACAACTTTACATTAACACCTGGCGTCATGGCCCGTCAGATTTAGCGCGCGGAACCGCCGTGGGGAATCCGGGACATGAAAGGCAGCGGCGATTTCAATAATTATCGTTGTGAATACTGGATTATGTGCGCCGCCTCACGCACAATAAACGGGCTGCCAACAGCCTAAAAACTTTGCCCCACGCAGGGCAGAGGCGCCACACCTGCAGGAGAAGAATAAATGTCATCACTCAGTAAAGAAGCGGCCCTGGTTCATGAAGCGCTGGTTGCGCGTGGTCTGGAAACGCCGCTGCGCCCGCCCGTGCATGAGATGGATAACGAAACGCGCAAACGTCTTATTTCGGGGCATATGACCGAGATTATGCAGTTGCTGAATCTCGACTTGAGCGATGACAGTCTGATGGAAACGCCGCATCGCATCGCCAAAATGTATGTCGATGAGATTTTCTCCGGCCTTGATTACGCCAATTTCCCGAAGATCACCGTGATTGAAAACAAGATGAAAGTGGATGAAATGGTGACGGTGCGCGATATCACGCTTACCAGCACCTGCGAACACCATTTCGTCACGATCGACGGGAAAGCGACGGTGGCCTATATCCCGAAAGATTCGGTGATTGGCCTGTCGAAGATTAACCGTATTGTGCAGTTTTTTGCGCAGCGCCCGCAGGTTCAGGAGCGTCTGACCCAACAGATTCTGACCGCGCTGCAAACGCTGCTTGGCACCAATAACGTCGCGGTCTCAATCGACGCTGTGCATTACTGCGTGAAAGCGCGCGGCATTCGCGATGCGACCAGCGCCACCACCACGACTTCACTCGGCGGATTGTTTAAATCCAGCCAGAACACGCGCCAGGAGTTCCTGCGCGCCGTGCGTCACCACAACTGATCAGGGCAGGGAGTATGGAGCGTAATGTCACGCTGGATTTTATTCGTGGCGTCGCCATCCTCGGTATCCTGCTTCTTAATATCAGCGCCTTTGGCTTGCCAAAGGCGGCTTACCTTAATCCCGCCTGGTATGGCAAGATCACCGCGTCTGACGCATGGACGTGGGCGATCCTCGACCTGTTCGCGCAGGTAAAATTCCTTACGCTTTTTGCGCTGTTATTCGGCGCGGGTCTGCAAATGCTGCTGCCGCGCGGCAAACGCTGGATTCAGTCGCGTCTGACGCTGCTCGTCCTGCTGGGCTTTATCCACGGTTTGCTGTTCTGGGATGGCGACATTCTGCTGGCGTATGGCCTTGTCGGCCTGATTTGCTGGCGACTGGTGCGCGACGCGCCGTCGGTAAAAAGTTTATTTAATACCGGTATTTTGCTCTATCTGGCGGGGATTGGCGTGTTGCTGCTGTTAGGGTCTATCTCGGCGAGTGAAACCAGCCGCGCCTGGACGCCGGATGCCTCTGCCCTGTTGTATGAAAAATACTGGAAGATTAACGGCGGCATGGAGGCGGTCAGCAACCGGGTCGATCTGCTGTCGAACAGTCTGCTGGCGCTGGGGGCGCAGTATGGCTGGCAGCTGGCGGGAATGATGCTGCTGGGCGCGGCGCTGATGCGCAGCGGCTGGCTGAAGGGCCAGTACAGTCTGCAACACTACCGGCGTACGGGCGTATTGCTTGTCGTCGTCGGCATGCTGATTAACCTTCCGGCCATTATTGTACAGTGGCGGCTGGACTGGGCGTATCGCTGGTGCGCTTTTCTGCTACAGGCGCCGCGTGAATTGAGCGCGCCGTTTCAGACTATAGGTTACACCGCGTTGATGCTGGGATTCTGGCCGCAGCTCAGCCGTTTTAAACTGGTCATTGCCATTGCCTGCGTAGGGCGGATGGCGTTGAGCAACTATCTGTTGCAGACGCTGATCTGCACCACGCTGTTCTACCAGTTCGGTTTATTTATGAAATTCGACCGACTGACGCTGCTGATATTCGTCATTCCTGTCTGGCTGGCGAACCTGCTTTTCTCCTGGATTTGGCTGCGTTTCTATCGGCAAGGGCCGGTGGAATGGCTCTGGCGGCAATTAACCCTCCGTGCTTCCGGGACGTCATTATCGGGAACATCCAGATAACGATCTGGATCACATTCATTAACAAAACGCATGTAACCGTTTCCAGCCCTGTGACCTTACTCACGTAGTCCTGAACGAAGCGCTGACAAAATACCCACCTGCTAAACACAGGGTGTCTGTGAGCAACGGCAATCTCAAACAGGGTAGTGAATATGGTAACCATTCGTGATGTGGCACGTCAGGCTGGCGTTTCCGTAGCGACCGTTTCTCGCGTGCTGAATAACAGTGCGCTGGTCAGTCCCGATACGCGCGAAGCGGTAATGAAGGCGGTCACGCTGCTGGGTTACCGTCCTAATGCTAATGCGCAAGCGCTGGCGACGCAGATAAGCGACACTATCGGCGTGGTGGTGATGGACGTGTCAGATGCGTTTTTCGGCGCACTGGTCAAAGCGGTGGATGTGGTTGCCCAACAACACAACAAATATGTGCTGATCGGCAACAGTTATCATGAGGCTGAAAAAGAGCGTCATGCCATCGAGGTTCTGATTCGACAGCGCTGTAACGCATTGATTGTTCACTCGAAAGCATTAAGTGACCAGGAGCTGGGAGCGTTTATGGACCAGATCCCAGGCATGGTGCTGATCAATCGTATTGTGCCGGGTTATGCCCACCGTTGCGTGTGCCTGGACAATATCAGCGGCGCAAAAATGGCGACCCGCATGCTGCTCAATAATGGTCATCAACGGATTGGTTATCTGGCTTCCAGCCACCGCATTGAAGATGACACGATGCGTAAAGAAGGGTGGCTGAGCGCGTTGCAGGAGCAGGGGATTACGCCGCCAGAAAGCTGGATTGGCACGGGTTCCCCGGACATGCAGGGCGGTGAAGCGGCGATGGTGGAACTGCTGGGGCGAAACCTGCAACTGACCGCCGTATTCGCCTATAACGACAGCATGGCCGCTGGCGCGCTCACGGCGTTAAAAGACAATGGCATTGCCATCCCGTTACATCTTTCCATCATCGGTTTTGATGATATTCCTATTGCCCGTTACACCGACCCGCAACTGACCACGGTGCGTTATCCCATTGCTTCTATGGCGAAAATGGCAACGGAACTGGCGTTGCAGGGCGCGGCCGGCACGCTGGATTCAACGGCGACGCACTGTTTTATGCCAACGCTGGTGCGTCGTCATTCGGTTGCGCTAAGACAGAATGCGGCCCCGATCACTAACCAGCAACGTCAGGGGATGTAACCGCTTTCAATATGTGAGTAAATTCACAGTATCTTAACAATACGATAGCTATGATGGCACCGTTTGAAGCACTGTAAATACTATGTAACGGTGAATAATCACTTTTAACGCATCGTCAGGGCATTAAACAGCAATTAAAGCATATTTTTGGAGCGTTACCGGGCACGGAAGAAAGATTTTTTAACAGTGAGCTTCGGCGTTCAGTAACACTTCATTAACGTTCTGCCCTGCCGAGCATTTTTCTCAAGTACTACCCTGCATAATAAAACCGGAGATACCATGAATAAGAAGGCGTTAACTCTGTCTGCTGTGATGGCAAGCATGTTATTTGGCGCGGCTGCGCACGCTGCTGATACTCGCATTGGTGTGACGATTTATAAATATGACGATAACTTTATGTCCGTCGTGCGTAAGGCTATCGAAAGAGACGCCCAGGCGGCGCCTGATGTGCAGTTGCTGATGAATGACTCGCAGAACGATCAGTCCAAGCAAAACGACCAGATCGACGTGCTGTTGGCAAAAGGGGTAAAAGCGCTGGCGATCAACCTGGTTGACCCGGCTGCGGCAGGTACGGTAATTGAGAAAGCGCGTGGTCAGAATGTCCCGATTGTGTTCTTCAACAAAGAACCTTCCCGCAAAGCGCTGGATAGCTATGACAAAGCCTATTACGTCGGCACTGACTCCAAAGAATCCGGTATCATCCAGGGCGATCTGATCGCTAAACACTGGCAGGCTAACCAGGGTTGGGATCTGAACAAAGATGGCCAAATCCAGTTCGTACTGCTGAAAGGCGAGCCGGGCCACCCGGATGCTGAAGCGCGTACCACCTATGTTATCAAAGAGCTGAACGACAAAGGCATCAAAACTGAGCAGCTGCAAATGGATACCGCAATGTGGGACACCGCAATGGCGAAAGACAAGATGGACGCATGGCTGTCTGGCCCGAACGCCAACAAAATTGAAGTGGTTATCGCGAATAACGACGCAATGGCGATGGGCGCGGTAGAAGCGCTGAAAGCGCACAATAAAACCAGCGTTCCGGTATTCGGCGTGGATGCGTTACCTGAAGCGCTGGCGCTGGTGAAATCCGGCGCGCTGGCAGGTACCGTGCTGAACGATGCCAACAACCAGGCGAAAGCCACCTTTGATCTGGCGAAAAACCTGGCCGATGGTAAAGGCGCGGCTGACGGCACCGACTGGAAAATCGAGAACAAAATTGTTCGCGTTCCGTACGTAGGTGTTGATAAAGACAATCTGGCTGAGTTTACCAACAAGTAATTCGTATATCGTTTTCTTTGGGCGCAATAACATTGCGCCCTTTATTAACGCACTCTGCGAGGCCAACAAGGTATAATTATGGTCAGCACTACTACTCCGTCGTCAGGCGAATACTTGTTGGAAATGAGCGGCATCAACAAGTCTTTTCCCGGCGTAAAGGCACTTGATAATGTTAATTTAAAAGTCCGCCCGCACTCGATTCACGCCTTAATGGGGGAGAATGGCGCAGGAAAATCAACATTATTAAAATGCCTTTTTGGGATCTATCAAAAAGATTCCGGTAGCATTTTATTTCAGGGGAAAGAGATCGATTTTCATTCTGCCAAAGAAGCTCTGGAGAATGGTATTTCGATGGTTCACCAGGAGCTAAACCTGGTGTTACAGCGCTCCGTCATGGATAACATGTGGTTAGGGCGTTACCCAACCAAAGGTATGTTTGTCGATCAGGATAAAATGTACCGGGATACCAAAGCGATATTTGATGAACTGGATATTGATATCGATCCGCGTGCGCGTGTCGGGACATTATCTGTTTCACAAATGCAGATGATCGAAATTGCGAAGGCGTTTTCCTACAATGCCAAAATTGTGATCATGGATGAGCCGACCTCTTCATTAACGGAAAAAGAGGTTAACCATCTGTTCACTATTATTCGCAAACTGAAGGATCGCGGCTGCGGTATTGTGTATATCTCGCATAAAATGGAAGAGATTTTCCAGCTGTGCGATGAAGTCACCGTTTTGCGCGACGGCCAGTGGATTGCGACGCAGCCGCTGGAAGGGCTGGATATGGACAAGATCATCGCCATGATGGTGGGTCGTTCCCTGAACCAGCGTTTCCCGGACAAGCAAAACAAGCCGGGAGAGGTCATTCTGGAAGTGCGTAACCTGACGTCGCTGCGCCAGCCGTCGATCCGCGACGTCTCTTTTGATCTGCATAAAGGGGAAATTCTCGGGATTGCGGGTCTGGTAGGGGCAAAGCGTACCGATATTGTTGAAACGCTTTTTGGTATCCGGGAAAAATCATCGGGTACGATTACGCTGCACGGCAAAAAGATTAATAACCACAACGCGAACGAAGCCATTAATCACGGTTTCGCGCTGGTAACGGAAGAACGTCGTTCAACCGGGATCTACGCGTATCTGGATATTGGTTTTAACTCTTTAATTTCCAACATCCGCAATTACAGAAATAAAGTCGGTTTGCTGGATAATTCCCGCATGAAGAGCGATACCCAGTGGGTTATTGACTCAATGCGCGTGAAAACGCCAGGTCATCGCACGCAAATTGGCTCTCTTTCGGGGGGCAACCAGCAGAAGGTCATTATTGGTCGGTGGCTGTTAACGCAGCCAGAAATATTAATGCTGGATGAGCCAACGCGCGGTATTGATGTCGGCGCAAAATTTGAAATCTATCAACTGATTGCGGAACTGGCGAAAAAAGAGAAGGGGATTATTATCATTTCTTCCGAAATGCCGGAATTGTTAGGGATTACAGATCGTATTCTGGTAATGAGCAATGGCCTTGTTGCCGGGATTGTTGACACAAAAACAACAACGCAAAACGAAATTCTGCGTCTTGCGTCTTTGCACCTTTAAGATCAGGGGCTCCTCATGAGTGCGTTAAATAAGAAAAGTTTTCTTACTTATCTGAAAGAAGGCGGAATTTACGTTGTTCTTTTAGTCTTGCTGGCCATTATTATTTTCCAGGACCCTACATTTTTAAGTCTGCTGAACTTAAGTAACATTCTGACGCAGTCCTCCGTGCGTATTATCATCGCGCTGGGTGTGGCAGGGTTGATTGTCACCCAGGGGACTGACCTGTCTGCGGGGCGTCAGGTTGGCCTGGCGGCCGTGGTCGCCGCAACGCTGTTGCAGTCCGTGGAAAACGCCAATAAGGTCTTCCCGGAAATGGCCACCATGCCGATTCCGCTGGTGATCCTGATTGTCTGCGCAATTGGGGCCGTCATTGGTCTGCTTAACGGCATTATCATTGCGTACCTTAATGTGACGCCGTTCATCACGACCCTGGGCACGATGATTATCGTTTATGGCATCAACTCCCTGTATTACGACTTCGTCGGGGCGTCGCCGATTTCGGGGTTTGATAGCGGGTTCTCGACGTTTGCGCAGGGCTTTATTGCGCTGGGCAGTTTCCGGCTCTCCTACATTACCTTCTATGCGCTGATTGCGGTGGCGTTTGTCTGGATCCTGTGGAATAAAACCCGTTTCGGTAAGAACATTTTCGCTATCGGCGGCAACCCGGAAGCGGCAAAAGTGTCCGGCGTTAACGTGGGGCTGAACCTGCTGATGATCTATGCGTTGTCCGGTGTGTTCTACGCATTCGGCGGTTTGCTGGAAGCGGGGCGTATCGGTTCTGCGACCAACAACCTCGGCTTTATGTATGAGCTGGATGCGATTGCCGCCTGCGTGGTCGGCGGCGTGTCGTTTAGCGGCGGCGTCGGGACGGTATTCGGCGTTGTGACCGGTGTGATTATCTTTACCGTCATCAACTACGGTCTGACCTATATCGGCGTGAACCCTTACTGGCAGTACATCATTAAAGGCGGCATCATTATCTTCGCGGTGGCGCTGGACTCGCTGAAATACGCCCGTAAGAAGTAATTACCGGCATGAAAAAGCCCGAAGCAGGCAACTGTTTCGGGCTTTTTTGTTTCTGCGCGTTATCTAAAGAACAGAAAATAAATGCCTGCGGCGAGCGTACAAACCGACATGCACAGATATAACCCGATGTAGCTCCAGTAAAGGAGAGGGGTTTCTGCACGGTAGGCGTATACGGGTTCGCGGGCGTTCCTGACGATTTTATCCACGGCGCCAGAGCGCCAGCCTTTGTAGGCTTCCCGTAAGCTAAACAGCATCACCATCAGGACGGCGATGACCACAAAGATCGTTTTCCCTTCCACGCTTATTTTCCTTGTTTCTTTTGCAGTTCCAGCAATTGCTCAGGCGTTACTGCCGGGTAGCCCTGGGCGTCATCCGGCACCTGATGCATTGTTGGAATGGGAACTAACGGGCCTAAGAAGCGAGGTTCCCGTTTGAAAATATAGAGGTCTGCCAGCGCGCCGAATCGGGCGCCAAATTCACGTACGCGTACCGTTAACATATCTTTTGGCGACGGCACCGCATAGCACTGAGCCTGAATTCCCATATGCAGCGCAATAAACAGCGCGCGTTCACAGTGGAAACGCTGGGTAATGATGATGAAGTCGTTGGTATCAAACACTTTGCGCGTGCGCACAATGGAGTCCAGCGTGCGAAAACCGGCATAATCGAGCACGATGTCGGCAGGATCAACGCCCCCGGCGATCAGATCCTTACGCATCGTCATCGGTTCGTTATAGCTTTGCAGCGCGTTATCGCCGCTGAGCAGCAGATAATTGACTTTGCCGCTGTTGTAGGCGTTTAACGCGCCCTGAATGCGGTAGCGGTAATACTGATTAATGACGCCGGTGCGATAGTATTTTGCGGTGCCTAATACTACTCCCACCTGGCGGTAGGGGAGATCCTGTAATTCGTCGTAAATATAGGGCGCGGTTTTCCAGCTCATCCATCTGTCGAGACCAAGCACAGTCAACAGCAGCAAGCCGATCAGGACTAACAGGCTGTAAAACACGCGCTTTAACATGCAGAGAACTCGATAAAGGGATGAAATTTCAATCAGGCTACTGTACCCGCTGTCGAAGCGCAAGAAACAGCAGTCTGATTGGGGGGATTTTAGACATTCTTGCCATTTGCATGTTGCCCGATGGCGCTGCGCTTATCGGGCCTACGCACATTGCGTGTTCCAGGGCTTAACCCAGCAGTACGCGGTCGATATTATTGCAGCCTAATGCTTTCAGCGTGGCGGCGGTGGCGTCCCACTGGATTAACGGCGCGTCGGCTTTCTCCGCCAGAATTGCGCGCTGAATATCTGGATAGTCATACCCGTTCAGGTTCAGCAGATTCAGTGCGCCCTGCAAAGGCGGCAGCGTAGGGTTAAAGGCGGCGTTCTCGGCATAGCTGCCGGTGAAAATACGCCCGTCTTTGCATTCCAGCGCCACGCCGCTTGGGGAGTAGCTGTAAGGCATATGACATTTATTGGCGGCGGCAATCGCTGCCTGAGTCAGCGCGTCGCCCTCCAGCGCGAAACCGTGATCCTGCTCGTCCATCAGCAGCGTTTTGATCTCCAGGTCTTTCGGGCCGAAAGCGTCAGGCAGATAGTCGCGTAAGGTATGCGGTACGCGCCCCGGCAGGTGGATACGCAGATCCAGGCCGCTGTTCAGTTCGTTCATAAACTGACGGCAATGACCGCAAGGGGTGTAGTTAACCGTAATGGCGGCGAGCCCTTTTTCACCGCGCAGCCAGGCATGGCCGATCGCGCTTTGCTCGGCATGAACGGTTTGCTGCATCGTCGCGCCCAGGAACTCCATATTCCCACCGAAATACCAGGTTCCACTGATGCCGCGCGCGATAGCGCCAACGTTGAAGTGGGAAAGGTCGGTGCGTGCGCAGGCGGCAGCCAGCGGCAGGAGCGCGAAAGCCAGCGCGTCTTCGTCCAGCCCCGATTCACGCTTAAGCGTCGAGACCTGCTCCGCAGTCAGCATGGCGGGAAAATGCTCATCTGCCAGAATCGGCGCCAGCGCTGATTGCAGATTATCCGCAAGTTGGCCAAAAGCAGTTTGAAAACGTGGATGCATGGCGTTGCCTCATAACAATGTAATGGAATCGTAGTTTACGGAGCTGTTACGGCTTTATATGTGATCCAAATCTCATTGTGATTGCAACTTGTGAAACTTAAATTAAAAATGCGCGACGCATCGCAAATTTTAACCCGCTACCGCCAGAATAATCGGGAAGAGAAACGGCGCCAGCAGCGAGGTGATGATCCCGCAGATCACCAGCGCCAGCGAACTGAACGCCCCTTCCTGGTAATCCAGCTCGGCGCAGCGCGCAGTGCCCAGGGCGTGCGAGGCGGTTCCCATTGCCAGACCGCGTGCGGCTTTGGTACGGATACGCATGAGGTTGAGCAGGGTATGACCAAATACGGCGCCCAGTATCCCGACGAAAATAACGCAGACGGCGCTAATGGCGGGGATGCCGCCGATGCTGCCGCCCACCGCCATTGCGATTGGGGTTGTGACCGATTTCGGTAATACCGATGCGGCGATTTCCGGCGTGGCGCCCATCAGTAAGGCGACAGTGGTTCCGGTCACCATGGCGACCACGCTGCCGACGAAGCAGATCGTGATGATGGATTTCCAGCGGGCGCGGATTTGGTGCAGTTGTTCATATAAAGGGTACGCCAGCGCCACGACGGCGGGTTGCAGCAGGTCGTTGAGCACCTCGCTGCCTTTGAAATAGTGATCGTAAGGAATGCCGGTCAGCATCAGAAACGGGATGATGACCACCATGGCAACCAGCAACGGGTTAAGCAACGGCATCTTAAAGCGCGCAGCCAGTTTGCGGGCGGCGAAAAAGACCGCTAGCGTCAGGGGTAACGACCACCAGATATACGACATCATTTTTTCGATCCTTTCTGCCCTAACACTTTTCGTTCACCGTGTACGATATGCGAACTCCAGCTCACGACCAGGAAAACAACCAGCGTACTGATCGCACAGGAGACCACCACCGGGCCAAACTGCGCGCGCAGCAAATCGAAGTACTGCATGACGCCGACGCCAATCGGCACAAACAGCAGCGCCATGTAACGGATCAGGACATAGCATCCCGGGTTTACCCACTTCGCTGGCAGAATTTGTAGCGCCAGTAAAACAAACAGAATCAACATGCCGATGATGCTGCCGGGAATCGTGATAGGAAGCAGCGATGCAATGAAAATACCCGCATACAAACAGGCATATATCAGTACAAATGCGCGTAAATACTGCCAGATGATATTCAGTGATTTACTCATGGTAAAAGCCCTTGATGAAACAGATTCATCATACAATTAAACTTTAAAACGTGCTACCGATCACATCATGAATTCTGAGCATAGTGGAAATAGACAACGGGAACATCGGGCAACGCCCCGTTGCCCGCGCTAAACCTGCGCCAGAAAATGCAGAAAACGGCTCAACGCGAGAGAAGGGGTCTCGTTCTTGCGCCAGAACATGCCCACGCTTCCTTTCTGTTCTATTTTCGGCAGGTTTAAGATAGCCAACTGGCCCTGGCTGGCATAGCGTTGCGCCAGGCGTAGAGAAAGAATAGAGATCATATCGCTGCTTTGCAGCAAATTGGTGCTGACGTTCATCGAGGCGGATTCGATGGTGTTTTCCGGCAGCATCACGCCGTTGTCCACCAGGGCGTTATCAATGCTGATGCGAATTGGCGTACCGGTCGGCCAGACAATCCAGCGCCAGTGGGCGAGGTCGTTCCAGGAAAGCGTGGCGTGTGAGGCCAGAGGATGATGGGGGCGGGCGACAAAGCAGACCGGTTCGGTGTAGAGCACCTGATAATTTAACGGCAGCTGGAGCGCCCGACCGCCCACGCGGCCTACCACCACGTCCAGCGACCCGGCGAGCAGATCGTGTAAAAGCGGGGTCATGACTTTCTCTTCAATATTCAGGTGCAGCGTCGGCATCTCATTGAGCAGGCAGAGGATCGCCTGCGACACGCAGTCTGTCGCGACCGGTGAACAGCCGATTTTCAGGCTTCCCACCAGCCCACCTTGCTTAAAGCGCGCGATCTCATACTGCGAACGTTCCATATCGTTGATGAGCCGCTGCGCATGCTGGAGCAACAGCTTGCCCCCTTCTGAAGGGCGTAACCCCTTGCTGTGGCGTTCAAAAAGCGTGATTCCGATCTCATCTTCAAGCTGTGACAGCCACTTCGACAGCGCGGGCTGGGTGATGTTCATCATTCGCGCAACGTGGGTCAGATTCCCTTGTTCCCCCAGCGCGACCAGCATTTGCAGGTGGTGCAGCTTCAATTTTTGCGCCCAATTCGCCATTTGATATAACCCCCAGGTTATGCCTCTGCCCGAAATGCCATTGTACATTTCATCGCCATGATTACAAACTTGCAACATACAAAAAACAAAAATGACATCTACCTTACCTGCACCGAGGCATTCACTATGACTCAACGACGTGATCTACAAGCACTGATTGACGCCGCCCCCGTCGGCAAAATGCAGTGGCGCGTTATCATCTGCTGCTTTCTGGTGGTAATGCTCGACGGTTTTGATACGGCCGCAATTGGCTTTATTGCGCCGGATATCCGTACGCACTGGCAATTGAGCGCCAGCGATCTGGCCCCGCTGTTCGGCGCGGGTCTGCTGGGGCTGACGGCAGGGGCGCTATTGTGCGGCCCGCTGTCAGACCGTTTTGGCCGTAAACGGGTGATTGAACTGTGCGTGGCGCTGTTTGGTGCCTTGAGCCTGCTTTCCGCCTTCTCGCCGGATTTGCAAACGCTGGTGGTACTGCGCTTTTTAACCGGGCTAGGGCTGGGCGGCGCGATGCCGAATACCATCACGATGACGTCGGAATACCTTCCCGCCCGCCGTCGCGGCGCGCTGGTAACGCTGATGTTCTGCGGGTTTACCCTCGGTTCGGCGATGGGGGGCATCGTCAGCGCGCAACTGGTGCCGCTGATTGGCTGGCACGGCATTCTGGTGCTCGGCGGCGTATTGCCCTTAATGCTGTTCTTCGCTTTGCTGTTTGTTCTGCCCGAGTCGCCACGCTGGCAGGTGCGTCGTCAGCGCCCGCAGGCGGCGATTGCCAGAACGGTTGCCGCCATCACCGGTGAACGCTACGACAATACGCATTTCTATCTTCATGAAGCCGCCGCCATTTCAAAAGGCAGTATCCGCCAGCTTTTTATTGGGCGTCAGCTTCCCATTACCCTGATGTTATGGGTCGTGTTCTTCATGAGCCTGCTCATTATCTACCTGCTCTCCAGCTGGATGCCGACGCTCCTGAACCACCGGGGAATCGATTTGCAGCATGCCTCCTGGGTCACTGCCGCATTCCAGGTCGGCGGTACGCTCGGCGCGCTGTTACTCGGTGTACTGATGGACAAGCACAATCCGTTCCGGGTGCTGGCCGTGAGCTACGCGCTGGGCGCGGTCTGCATCGTGATGATTGGCCTGAGTGAAAACGGACTGTGGCTGATGGCGCTGGCGATTTTTGGTACGGGCATTGGCATCAGCGGATCGCAGGTGGGGTTGAATGCCTTAACTGCGACGCTGTACCCGACTCAAAGCCGTGCAACCGGCGTGAGCTGGTCCAATGCCGTCGGGCGCTGCGGCGCCATTGTCGGCTCGCTCTCCGGCGGCATGATGATGGCGATGAATTTCTCTTTCGATACGCTGTTTTTCGTCATCGCGATTCCGGCTGCCATTAGCGCGGTGATGCTCGCCATGTTGACGGCGGTTGTCCGCCACTCTGCCTCTGAACCTGACGTGCTGCCGCGGGCAGGCGTCGTGAACGAATAAGGAGAACCTCCATGTCTGAAGTGAATCAGGATGTTAAACACAACCGTCAGCAGTTTTATCAGCACATTTCCGGGCAAAACCTGACGCCGCTCTGGGAGTCGCTGCACCATCTGGTGCCGCAAACGCCGAACGCCAATTGCGCGCCTGCGTACTGGAACTATCAGGAGATCCGCCCGCTGTTGCTGGAAAGCGGCAACCTGATTGGCGCGAAAGAGGCTGTCCGCCGGGTACTGGTGCTGGAAAACCCGGCGCTGCGCGGACAGTCGTCAATTACCGCGACGCTGTACGCAGGACTGCAATTGATTTTACCGGGCGAGGTGGCGCCGAGTCATCGCCACAACCAGTCGGCGCTGCGTTTTATTGTGGAAGGGCAAGGCGCTTTCACCGCCGTTGACGGCGAGCGGACGCAGATGCACCCGGGCGACTTTATTCTGACGCCGCAGTGGCGCTGGCACGATCACGGCAACCCTGGCGACGAGCCGGTGGTATGGCTGGACGGTCTGGATCTGCCGCTGGTGAATACGCTGGGCTGCGGGTTTGCGGAAGATTACCCGGAAGAACAGCAGCCGGTGACGCGCAAAGAAGGCGATTACCTGCCGCGCTACGCCGCCAACATGCTGCCGCTACGCCACCAGGTCGGCAATTCCTCGCCGATTTTCAACTACCGCTACGACCGTAGCCGTGAAGCGCTGCATGACCTGACCCGGATGGGGGAACCTGACGAGTGGGATGGCTACAAGATGCGCTATGTCAACCCGGTCACCGGGGGCTATCCGATGCCTTCGATGGGCGCGTTTTTGCAACTGTTGCCGAAAGGGTTTGCGTCGCGCGTGGCGCGCACGACCGACAGCACCATTTATCACGTTGTGGAAGGTTCCGGGCAGGTCACCATTGGCAATGAGACGTTCCACTTCACGGCGAAAGATATCTTTGTGGTGCCGACATGGCACGGGGTGTCGTTCCAGACCACGGAAGATACCGTTTTATTCAGTTTTTCGGACAAACCGGTTCAGGAAGCCCTCGGCTTGTTCCGCGAAGCTCGTTATTAAATTGGGAGAGAAAAAATGAGCAAATATGTATTCGAACCTCAGGCGCCAGTCGCGGTGCCGGTTGTTGGCAGCGATGAGCAATTCCCGGTTCGCCGCGTCTACTGCGTTGGCCGTAACTACGCCGCCCATGCCCGTGAGATGGGGTTCGATCCCGATCGTGAGCCGCCGTTCTTCTTCTGCAAACCGGCCGATGCGGTCGTACCGGTTGCGGCTGGCGAAACGCTGGCGCTGGCCTATCCGTCGCAGACCGATAACTATCACTATGAAATTGAACTGGTGGTGGCGATAGGCAAGCAGGGCAGCGATATTCCGCTTGAGCAGGCGCATGAGTATGTCTGGGGCTATGCCACCGGGCTGGATATGACCCGCCGCGACCGCCAGATGGAAATGCGTCAGATGGGGCGCCCGTGGGAAATCGGCAAAGCGTTTGATTTGTCCGCGCCGATTGCGCCGCTGCATAAAGCGACCGATGTGGCAGACGTCAACAACGCGCCGATTTGGTTACAGGTAAACGGGGAAGATCATCAGCGCAGCGATATTCGCCATCTGATCTGGTCCGTCAATGAAACCATCAGCTACCTGTCCGGCTTTTTTGAACTGCAACCGGGCGACCTGATTTTCACCGGCACGCCGGAAGGGGTTGGGGCAGTGGTGAAAGGGGATGTGATTACCGGCAATGTGGAAGGGTTAACGCCGATCGCCGTGAAGATTGTCTGAGGTGAATGATGAAGCTGTACAGTTTTTTTAATAGCTCGGCGTCTTATCGCGTGCGTATCGCGCTGGCATTAAAAGGCATCGATTATGAGACGGTGGGCGTCAACATTCGTATCGGCCAGCAGAATGCGCTGAGCTATCGACGGATGAACCCGATCGGGCTGGTGCCGACGCTGGTGACTGATGACGGTGAATCTCTCGGGCAATCGCTGGCAATCATCGACTGGCTGGATCGCCACTTCCCGCAGACGCCGTTGCTGCCGTTGGTCGATCCGGCGCGCAGCCAGGCGCTGGAAATTGTCTATGCCATTGCCTGTGATATTCACCCGGTGAACAACCTGCGCGTATTGCGCTACCTGACTGACGAGCTGAAGATCGGCGAAGAAGACAAGAAACGCTGGTACGCCCACTGGGTGCAACAAGGGCTTAGCGCGGTGGAACAGTTGTTGCGCCAGGGGCAGTCCGGGCAGTTTTGCGTGGGGGATGCGCCCACGCTGGCGGATTGCTGCCTGATTCCACAATGGGCCAATGCGCTGCGAATGGGATGCGACCTGAGCGGTTATCCGCGCTGCAAGGCGGTTTATGACGCCTGTACCCGGCTTCCGGCCTTTATCGCCGCCGCCCCCGAAAATCAACAAGACAAAATTTCAGCCTGATAAGGAGAACGACAATGGCTAAAGTGACAAGCGCAATTATCGTGGGTGGCGGTATTGGCGGCGCAGCGACCGCGCTGTCGCTGGCGCGCCAGGGCATTAAAGTGATGCTGCTGGAAAAGGCTCATGAAATTGGTGAGATTGGGGCGGGGATTCAGCTCGGGCCGAATGCATTTTCCGCGCTGGACAGCCTCGGCGTTGGCGAAGTGGCTCGCCAGCGCGCGGTCTTTACCGATCATATTACGATGATGGACGCCGTGAATGCCGAAGAGGTTGTACGCATTGAAACCGGCCAGGCCTTTCGCGACCATTTTGGCGGCCCGTATGCCGTGATTCACCGGGTGGATATTCATGCCACCGTCTGGGAAGCGGCGCTGACCCATCCGGGCGTGGAGTACCGGACTTCGACGAATATTGTCGATATCCGCCAGACGCCGGATGATGTAACGGTGTTTGACGAGCAAGGGAATAGCTGGACGGCAGATATTCTGCTGGGCTGCGATGGCGTGAAATCGGTCGTGCGCCAGAGTCTACTTGGTGATACGCCGCGCGTGACCGGGCATGTGGTGTACCGGGCCGTGGTGGAGTGCGACGACATGCCGGAAGATTTGCGCATCAACGCGCCGGTACTGTGGGCCGGGCCGCATTGCCATCTGGTGCATTATCCGTTGCGCGGCGGGAAACAGTACAATCTGGTGGTGACGTTCCATAGCCGTCAGCAGGAGGAGTGGGGCGTGAAAGACGGAAGCAAAGAAGAGGTGCTCTCTTATTTTGCCGGGATTCACCCGCGTCCGCGTCAAATGCTCGACAAACCCACCTCCTGGCGCCGCTGGGCGACCGCTGACCGGGAACCGGTAGAGAAATGGGGAACCGACCGCATCACGCTGGTGGGCGACGCCGCGCACCCGGTTGCGCAATATATGGCGCAGGGCGCCTGCATGGCGCTGGAAGATGCCGTTACGCTGGGTAAAGCGCTGGAGCGTTGTCATGGTGATGCGCAGCAAGCCTTTGCGTTGTATGAGTCGGTGCGTATTCCCCGTACGGCGCGAATTGTCTGGTCAACCCGCGAGATGGGGCGCGTCTACCATGCCGCAGGCGTGGAGCGACAGGTGCGTAATCTGCTGTGGAAAGGCAAATCCCAGCAGGAGTTTTATCGCGGCATTGAGTGGCTGTATGGCTGGAAGGAAGATAACTGCCTTGAGCCGCGCTGAGAGACTTTAAACCGCACCACAGAGGCGCTACCATAGCGCCTCTTTTTTTGCAGGTAACGAAATGCTATGCGTGTTTTACTGGCGCCGATGGAAGGCGTGCTCGACTCTCTGGTGCGCGAGCTACTGACCGAGGTTAATGATTACGATCTGTGCATCACGGAGTTTTTGCGCGTGGTGGATCAGCTTCTGCCGGTAAAAGTGTTTCATCGCATCTGCCCGGAACTGCACAATGCCAGCCGCACGGCGTCCGGCACAGTCGTGCGTATTCAACTGCTGGGGCAATACCCGCAGTGGCTGGCGGAAAACGCCGCCCGCGCGGTGGAGCTGGGCTCATACGGCGTGGATTTAAACTGCGGCTGTCCATCGAAAATGGTGAACGGCAGCGGAGGCGGGGCGACGTTGCTCAAAGATCCTGAGCTTATCTATCAGGGGGCAAAAGCGATGCGCGAAGCCGTGCCTGCGCATTTACCGGTCACGGTGAAGGTGCGTCTGGGCTGGGACAGCGGCGAAAGAAAATTTGAAATTGCCGATGCCGTCCAGCAGGCAGGGGCGACAGAGCTTGTCGTGCATGGGCGCACCAAAGAGCAGGGTTATAAAGCCGAACATATTGACTGGCAGGCGATTGGCGAGATCCGCCAGCGACTCACTATTCCGGTTATCGCCAATGGTGAAATCTGGGACTGGCAGAGCGCGCAAGAGTGTATGGCGGTCAGCGGCTGCGACGCGGTGATGATGGGACGTGGAGCGTTAAACATCCCGAATCTCAGCCGCGTGGTGAAATATAACGAACCGCGTATGCCCTGGCCGGAAGTGGTCTTACTGCTGCAAAAATACACCCGGCTGGAAAAGCAGGGGGATACCGGGCTGTATCATGTCGCGCGTATTAAGCAGTGGCTGGGGTATTTGCGTAAGGAATATACGGAAGCCACCGCGCTATTTCAGGAAATCCGTGCGCTTAATAATTCCCCCGATATTGCTCGCGCCATTCAGTCCATTGATATTTAAATCGCCTTATCTGGCCGCGTGCCTGATGGCGCTTCGCTTATCAGGCCTACAGACTGTGTAGGCCGGATAAGACGGTACGTCGCCATCCGGCAGCGGTCAGCGGTCAGCGGTCAGCGGTTCGACAGGGAACTACGCAAAGGGCAAATATCATTCCATGAAATATTTTAATCATAATCATCTGTTTCAATTATAATTTTCTAATTATATTTTTCCTTTTCCAAAGATGTATTGCCACGCGTAACTAAAAAACAGGACGCAACACCACGTAATCTCTGCGCACCTTTTCTTACCAGAACGTCTCCATGAACCGCGATTCTCTCCTGGCCACAACGGTGTGCCTGTCTCTTTTTACGCTGCTGGCGGGTTGCGCACCGATGCACGATACCCGTCAGTCGCTGACGCGACAAACGCCTGCTGCACAGGTTGATTCACCATTACCGACGGCAATAAAAAGCGGTTGGCCGGACAGCCAGTGGTGGAAGGCGTACCACGATCCCCAGCTTGATGCCTTAATTGACAACGCATTACAGCATTCTCCTGATATGCAGGTAGCTGAACAGCGTATACAACTCGCCGAGGCGCAGGCGAAGGCGGTTGAAGCGCAGGATGGCCCCCGGCTGGATTTCTCTGCGGATGTTGAGCGCCAGAAAATGTCTGCGGAAGGGTTGATGGGGCCGTTTGCCATCACCGATCCGGCGGCGGGAACCACCGGGCCGTGGTACACCAACGGGACGTTCGGCTTAACCGCCGGTTGGGATCTGGATCTCTGGGGCAAGAATCGGGCTGAAGTCAGCGCGAGAATCGGCGTAGTGAAAGCGCGTGAAGCGGAACAGGCGCAAACCCGGCAACTGCTGGCAAGCGGCGTCGCGCGTTTATACTGGGAATGGCAGACGCAGGCGGCGCTTAAAGCGGTGCTGACGCAAATCGAACATGAACAGCAAAACGTCATTACGGTTGATCGCCAGCTGTATCAAAACGGTATTACCTCCTCGGTCGAAGGGGTGGAAACCGATATTGATGCCGGTAAAACGCAGCAGCAGCTAAATGATGTGGCCGGTAAAATGAAGATTATTGAGGCGCGTCTGAGTGCGCTGACCAATGCGCAATCGGCCTCGCTGACCCTGCATACGGTTGCTCTGCCAGTGACTGAAAGCCAGTTGCCCGCTCAGTTGAGCTATGAACTTCTGGCTCGCCGACCCGATTTACAGGCGGCGCACTGGTACATTGAGTCCTCTTTAGGCAGCGTTGACGCCGCAAAAGCAGCGTTTTATCCCGATATCAACCTGATGGCGTTTCTGCAACAGGACGCCCTGCACCTGAGCGATCTGTTTCGCCATTCCGCACAGCAGATGGGCGTCACCGCCGGGCTGACGCTGCCGATCTTTGACAGCGGCAGGCTGAACGCCAGTCTTGATATCGCGAAAGCGCAAAGTAATCTCTCTGTCGCGAATTACAACAAAGCGGTGGTGGATGCGGTGAATGATGTGGCGCGCGCCGCCAGTCAGGTTGAAACGGTGGCTGAAAAAAATCAGCACCAACGGCAGATTGAGCATGACGCACAGCGGGTGGTTGGTCTGGCACAGGCGCGGTTTAATGCCGGAATTATTGCGGGCTCCCGCGTCAGCCAGGCGAAGATCCCGGCGCTGCGGGAACATTGCAACGGCCTGATTTTGCAAGGGCAATGGCTGGATGCGTCCATCCAGCTCACCAGCGCGCTGGGCGGCGGTTATCATCTTTGAGCGTCGTGCCGGATGGCGCTTTAATGCAGGCCAAATAAGCCTGAAGCGCTAAGGCGCATCAGGCTTATTGCGCCGTTTTAACCACCAGCGAGCGCCAAAAACCAGCCCAACCACCAGCGCCAGCCAAATCACATGCTTTATATGCTGGTCGAAACTGTGCAGCCACGGCGCGATCACCTCGCCGCCAATATAGCCCAGGGTGGTAAACAGCAAAGCCCAGATCATTGCCCCCAGAATATTCAGCGGCAGAAAGATTTTAGGCGGCAGGTGGCTGGCGCCAATCAATAGCGGCCCAATAATGCGAAAGCCGTATATAAATCGGGAACCGATCACAAACAGGTACGGGCGGCGCTGAATCATTTTCTGCGCCAGATGAATTTTGGCGCGATGTCGGGAAAAGCGCCGCAAAATTTTGCCGCCATAGCGACGGCCCAACAAATAGAGCACCTGATCGCCAATCATGCCGCCGAGTGCGACAGAGAGCACCACCAGAGGGAATTTAAGCAATCCCTGATGGGCTGCCACGCCGCCTAACAGGGTGATGGTCTCGCCTTCCGCCATACTGCCAATAATCAGCGCGGCGTAACCGTAATGCGTGATAAGACTGTTGATATCCATACGTGAAAACGACCTCCCGCCTTTAGCATACACCCTATCAATGTTTATGGCCGGAAAAGGCGCGACGTTAGCGCATCGGTTTTTATGCGCTGTACATAAAATAATCGAAAGCTGAATTATACTTGAAGTGTTGAGATCCAGAGCTGACAAGCAGGGGGGCGGTATGAACCATGTCTGGGGGCTATTTTCCCATCCCGATCGTGAAATGCGCGTGATCAAAAGCGAAAACGAAACGGTGTCGCATCACTATACCCACCATGTGCTGCTGATGGCGGCGATCCCGGTGATTTGCGCCTTTATCGGCACCACGCAAATTGGCTGGAATTTTGGTGATGGCAATGTGCTGCGCTTGTCTCTGTTTACGGGGCTGGCGTTCGCGGTTCTGTTTTACGGCATGATGCTGGCCGGGGTTGCCGTGATGGGGCGGGTCATCTGGTGGATGGCGCGCAACTACCCGCAACGGCCTTCCCTGGGACACTGTATGGTCTTTGCCGGGTATGTCGCAACGCCGCTGTTTTTAAGTGGTCTGGTGGCGCTTTATCCGCTGGTGTGGCTCTGTGCGTTAGTCGGTACTGTCGCACTGTTTTATACCGGCTATCTGCTGTATCTCGGCATCCCGACATTCCTGAACATCAGTAAAGAGGAAGGTCTGAGCTTTTCCAGTTCGACGCTGGCTATCGGCGTGCTGGTACTGGAAGTGCTGCTGGCGATGACGGTGATCCTGTGGGGATATGGATACCGGTTATTCTGAGATATGAAAAGAATTCGGGTCGCAGGAGGGCGATAAATGGACAACAGCAGCGCGCCTGCGCCCCGAAACAGGGAAGAGATGGGTGTAAAAGCCAGCATGCAGCATTTCGTGACGATTCTCTTATGGCGACAACGCTGTCGGGTCGCTATGATGCCGGAGCTAGCTTGAGTAAAATCCTGGCTCAGGCGGTGTACGTTCTACGTGCGTGAATCATTATCAGAAATCTCATCATGCTGAAATTCCGAGTTTCATTATTTAGCCTTGCCCTGATGCTGGCTGTCCCTTTTGCGCCACACGCTGTGGCGAAAACCGCGGCTGCCGCCGTAGCGTCTCAACCGGAAATTGCTTCTGGAAGCGCGATGATTGTTGATCTGAACACCAACAAAGTGATCTATTCGAACCACCCGGATCTTGTGCGTCCGATTGCGTCGATCACCAAATTAATGACGGCGATGGTGGTGCTTGATGCGCGACTGCCGCTGGATGAGAAACTGAAAGTCGATATCAGCCAGACGCCGGAAATGAAAGGCGTTTACTCACGCGTGCGTCTGAACAGTGAAATCAGCCGTAAAAATATGTTGCTGCTGGCGCTGATGTCTTCGGAAAACCGGGCGGCGGCAAGCCTGGCGCATCATTATCCGGGTGGCTATAACGCTTTTATTAAAGCGATGAATGCTAAAGCCAAAGCGTTGGGCATGACCCATACCCGTTTTGTGGAGCCGACGGGACTGTCGATTCATAACGTATCGACCGCCCGTGACCTGACGAAACTGCTGATTGCCAGCAAGCAGTATCCGCTGATTGGTCAGTTAAGCACCACGCGTGAGGATATGGCGACCTTTGCAAACCCGGCGTACACCTTGCCGTTTCGCAATACGAATCATCTGGTGTACCGCGATAACTGGAATATTCAGTTGACCAAGACCGGGTTTACCAACGCTGCGGGTCATTGCCTGGTGATGCGCACGATGATCAACAACAAACCGGTGGCGTTAGTGGTGATGGATGCTTTTGGCAAATATACCCATTTTGCCGATGCCAGCCGTTTACGCACCTGGATTGAAACCGGCAAAGCGATGCCCGTTCCGGCCGCCGCGTTGAGTTACAAAAAGCAGAAAGCCGCGCAGATGGCCGCAGCAGGCGAGCAGACCGCGCAAAACGATTGAATTTTTTGATATGTGCCTGAATCCGGCCTACAGTTTGTAGGCCGGATAAGGCGCTTGCGCCGCCATCCGGCACGATATTTAAAACAGCTCCATCGCTGTAAATACGAGAAATCAATGCGTCTCGTCGGACGCCGCTTCTTTCCAGAATTTCAGCTTACTTGTTTTACCAATACCCGGATTCATGCTGTTGGTGGGGTCATTTTCACGATAAAAACGCGCCAGCGTCTCCGGCGCTTTGTACAAATGACCAACGTTATGCTCTGCCGGATATTGCGCGCCGCGCTGGCGCAGCAGTTCCAGCATTTGCTCTTTCAGCGCATGGGCATCGACGCCTTTCTTCACGATGTAATCCTGATGGAAGACATAGCACATGAAATGACCGTAATAGAGTTTATGCACCAGCTGGCTGTCAATTTCCGGCGGCAGATGCTCATACCATTCGGTGTCGTTACGCCGTAAGGCGATATCCAGTGCGAGAATATCCTCCACCTCATCGGCATGCACCGCCTGATAACGGATCGCCGCGCCTGCCGCGGCAAAACGGTGCAGGAACGCTTTGCTGCCTTCCTCCGGGGTACAGGCAAAGAAATCGCCCTCGGCGGTTTTGAAAAACTCGGTCAGCCAGCTTTGTGCTTCCGCCACCCCGTCTCCCGCCATTTTTAACAGCAGATGATGCTCATATTTGTCGCGCCAGCTTTTCATGCGCGGCGGCAGATGGTTAGGGAATAAATGGCCGAACTTCTGCATCGCGCGGTCAGTGAAATGCGGGCGGAAGATTTTTACCTTTTCCAGCATCGCGTCGGTACGGCCTTTGAGCGTAAAGAAGAACGGCATTTTGTCGGTGCCGAGCTTGTCGATCATCAGGAACGTATCTTTGCCATATTTCTCCGCGATGTCGTAAATATCGCGGTGCATATATTCACCGGCAACCGGCAGGTTGTCGAACTTCGCCAGGATATGACGACGAATCTCGGTCAGCACGTCGGGCTGATTGGTGCCGATGTAAAAGACCTGCTGGTTTTTTTCCGCCTCGAAAGTGTCCAGCCGCACGGCGAACACCGCCAGCTTACCCGCGCAGCCGGAGGATTCGAACAGGCGATCCGGGTCAGCGTTATAGCGGGCAGGGGTATCGGCCTCAATGTCCCTGACGCGAGTCACGTAATCGTAATCGTGGGCGTGGCGGCCATCGTGGCGCACATCTTCATCTTTGATGCGTTCATCATCGAGTGTGCTGAGGATCTGTTCCGGGGTCTGGCCCAGTTCGATGCCCAGATGGTTCACCAGCTGTAATTTGCCCTGTTCATCAATGCGCGCGAACAGCGACATTTCGGTATACGCCGGGCCGCGTTGTACCAGCGACCCGCCGGAGTTATTGCAAATGCCGCCAATAACTGACGCGCCGATACAGGAGGAACCGATAACCGAGTGCGGTTCGCGACCAAAAGGTTTAAGCGCTTTTTCCAGTGAGTACAGCGTGGTGCCTGGGTATGCCAGCACCTGTTCGCCTTTACTGAGGACGTGCAGCTTGTCGAGGCGTAGCGTGCTGATGATGACAATTTCGCGATCGTAATCGTTGCCGTTCGGCGTGGAACCTTCAGTCAGGCCGGTATTGGCGGCCTGCATCAGAATGATTTTATCGGCGTTTACGCAGGCGTTCAGTACGCGCCACAATTCCAGCAGCGAGCCGGGGAAGACCACGGCCAGCGCTTCGCCCTGACCGGAACGGAACCCCTTGCGGTAGCGGGCGGTTTTTGCAGGATCGGTGAGCAGGTGCGAATGACCCACCAGACGGGTGAGCTCATTAAGAAAGGCTTTATTATCTGTCGTTGTAATGGAAGACATTCTCCACTCCTTGTGGTGGGACAAACTATCGGAACTAAGCATAGCGCTTTGTATGACAATACGCTTTCTCATGCAACTTGTCTCGGTGCAGGCTTAGCGTATTCCTGATCCTCCTCCCTGCGCAGGGGACGTTAAAAAAATCAGAGAATAACCTTAGCTTTCTTCTCCTCTCCCGATTAGGCTTATGGCAAACTGCGGTTTTTGTTATATTTTTGCTGCCACGTCGGGCTAAAGAAAAAGAGAGAATCAAGATGAAATGGCTATGTTCTGTAGGTGTTGCGGTAAGCCTTGCGTTGCAGCCAGCGCTGGCGGAAGCGTTGTCTGGCAACCATCCGCTGACGCCTGAAGCTCGGGATGCGTTTGTCACTGAATTGCTCACGAAAATGACCGTCGATGAAAAAATCGGTCAGCTGCGTTTGATAAGCGTTGGGCCCGACAACCCGAAAGAAGCCATCCGGGAGATGATCAAAAACGGGCAGGTCGGGGCGATTTTTAACACCGTCACCCGCCAGGATATCCGAAAAATGCAGGATCAGGTGATGGAACTGAGCCGCCTGAAAATCCCTCTCTTTTTCGCCTATGACGTGCTGCACGGGCAGCGTACCGTTTTCCCTATCAGCCTTGGCCTGGCCTCCTCGTTTAATCTGGAGGCGGTAAAAACCGTGGGTCGCGTCTCGGCGTATGAGGCGGCTGACGATGGCCTGAACATGACCTGGGCGCCGATGGTGGATGTGTCCCGCGATCCGCGCTGGGGACGCGCGTCGGAAGGCTTTGGTGAAGATACGTATCTGACGGCGATTATGGGCAAAACGATGGTCGAGGCGATGCAGGGTAAAAGCCCGGCGGATCGCTATTCGGTGATGACCAGCGTGAAACATTTCGCCGCCTATGGCGCGGTTGAGGGCGGGAAGGAATACAACACCGTCGATATGAGCCCGCAGCGCCTGTTCAACGACTATATGCCGCCGTATAAAGCCGGGCTGGACGCGGGCAGCGGCGCGGTGATGGTGGCGCTCAACTCACTGAACGGCACGCCTGCGACGTCAGATTCGTGGCTGTTGAAAGAGGTGCTGCGCGACGAGTGGGGCTTTAAAGGCATCACCGTTTCCGATCACGGCGCGATCAAAGAGCTGATTAAACACGGCACGGCATCCGACCCGGAAGACGCGGTGCGCGTGGCGCTCAAGTCCGGCATCAACATGAGTATGAGCGATGAGTATTACAGCAAATACCTGCCGGGGCTGGTCAAATCAGGCAAAGTAACGATGGCGGAGCTGGACGATGCCGCGCGCCATGTGCTGAACGTGAAATATGACATGGGGTTGTTTAACGATCCGTACAGCCACCTGGGCGCAAAAGAGTCCGATCCGCAGGACACGAACGCTGAGAGCCGCCTGCATCGCAAAGACGCGCGCGACGTTGCGCGCGAAAGTCTGGTGCTGCTGAAGAACCGTCTGGAAACGCTGCCGTTGAATAAATCCGGCACCATTGCGGTGGTGGGGCCGCTGGCCGACAGTCAGCGTGATGTGATGGGAAGCTGGTCTGCCGCTGGCGTCGCCAGCCAGTCCGTTACGGTGCTGACGGGGATTAAAAACGCGCTGGGCGACAAAGGCAAAGTGATATACGCCAAAGGGGCGAATGTCACTAATGACAAAGGCATTGTTGATTTCCTCAATCAGTATGAGGAGGCGGTGAAAGTTGCCCCTCGTTCGCCAGAAGCGATGATTGACGAGGCCGTTAATGCCGCGAAACAGTCCGATGTGGTTGTGGCCGTTGTCGGGGAAGCGCAGGGTATGGCGCATGAGGCTTCCAGCCGCACCGACATTCAGATCCCGCAAAGCCAGCGCGATCTGATCGCGGCGTTGAAGGCGACGGGTAAACCGTTGGTGCTGGTGCTGATGAACGGTCGTCCGCTGGCGCTGGTGAAAGAAGATCAGCAGGCTGACGCCATTCTGGAAACCTGGTTTGCCGGTACGGAAGGCGGTAACGCCATTGCTGACGTTCTGTTCGGCGACTATAACCCGTCGGGTAAACTGCCGATGTCCTTCCCGCGCTCTGTCGGGCAGATCCCGGTTTACTACAGCCATCTCAACACCGGTCGTCCGTATAACGCCGACAAGCCGAACAAGTACACCTCCCGCTACTTTGACGAGGCGAATGGCCCGCTGTATCCGTTTGGTTATGGTCTGAGCTACACCACGTTTACCGTTTCCGATGTGACGCTCTCTGCGCCCACCATGAAGCGCGATGGCGCGGTAACGGCCAGCGTGCGGGTGACGAATACCGGCAAGCGCGAGGGGGCGACGGTAATCCAGATGTATTTGCAAGATGTCACGGCATCCATGAGTCGTCCGGTAAAACAGCTGAAAGGCTTTGAGAAGGTAACGCTGAAGCCGGGAGAAACGCAGACCGTTAGCTTCCCGATTGATATTGAGGCGCTGAAATTCTGGAACCAGCGCATGAAGTATGACGCGGAGCCCGGCAAGTTTAACGTCTTTATTGGCGTCGATTCCGCCCGTGTGAAGCAGGGCGAGTTTGAACTGCTGTAGCCACGCGCCATGCCTGTCAGCTCCGTAGGCCGGATAAGACGCGTTAGCGTCGCCATCCGGCACCGGTGCGCCTGATTGCCGGATGGCGCTTGCGCTTATCCGGCCTGTGAATTGCTTCTGCCTTTTGTCGCTCTGCTATTTTTCAACTATGCTTTTTCCTCAAGTCTCTGAAAAGGGATGTAAAAGAATGAGGAAAGCAGCATGACAATTTCAAAAACAGGGGCGGGGGCGCTGCTGCTGTTAGCGGCGGTCAGCCTGCCGTTGCAGGCCGCATCACCCGTAACGGTCGGATCAAAAATCGATACGGAAGGCGCCTTGCTTGGCAACCTGATTTTACAGGTGCTGGAAAGCCACGGCGTTAAAACGGTGAATAAAGTGCAACTGGGTACAACCCCGGTAGTACGCGGCGCGATTACCTCCGGCGAGCTGGATATTTACCCGGAATATACCGGAAACGGCGCATTCTTCTTTAAAGACGAAAACGATCCGGCATGGAAAAACGCACAGGCGGGGTTTGAAAAAGTCAAAAAACTGGATGCTGAGCAGAACAAGCTGGTCTGGTTAACGCCAGCGCCTGCAAACAATACCTGGACGATTGCGGTACGCCAGGATGTTGCGGAAAAGAATAAACTGGTTTCGCTTGCGGATCTCGGACGCTATCTGAAAGAGGGCGGAACGTTCAAGCTGGCCGCCTCCGCCGAGTTTATTGAACGCGCCGATGCGCTGCCTGCCTTTGAAAAAGCCTACGATTTTAAACTGAATCAGAACCAGTTGCTGTCGCTGGCTGGCGGCGATACGGCGGTGACCATTAAAGCGGCCGCTCAGCAAACGTCCGGCGTAAACGCGGCAATGGCCTATGGCACCGACGGCCCGGTTGCGGCGCTGGGGCTGCAAACACTGAGCGATCCGCAAGGCGTTCAGCCTATCTATGCGCCTGCTCCGGTGGTTCGTGAGTCGGTGCTAAAAGAATATCCGCAGATGGCGGAATGGTTGCAGCCGGTCTTTGCCAGCCTGGATGAAAAAACGCTGCAACAGTTGAATGCCAGTATCGCCGTTGAAGGGCTGGATGCGAAAAAAGTCGCGGCAGATTACCTGAAGCAAAAAGGCTGGGTGAAGTAACACATTTTGTATCAGGTCAGTAAGGTGTCAAAAGTCAGTCTTAACCGTGTGTTGCTGCTGTTGGTGATCCTGACGGGGGTTGCCGCCGCGCTGCCTTTCGTCAACTACGCCCCCAATCGCCTGGTGTCAGGGGAGGGACGTCAGATCTGGGATATCTGGCCGGGTTCGGTTTCTCTGCTGGCGGGCGCCGGGTGCGCATTGCTGGTCTTGTGTTTTGTCCCTGGAAAAAAGGGCAGCGTGCTGACGCTTGTGCTGGCGCAGGCGCTGGTGATCGCCATGCTCTGGAGCGTGGGGAAAGCGGCAACGCATCTGGCGCAGGCCGGCAGCCCGCTAGCGCGCACCAGCCTGGGGAGCGGCCTGTGGCTGGGTCTTGGGCTTACCCTGCTGGCCTGTAGCGATGCCATTCGCCGTATCACCACCCAACCGCTCTGGCGCTGGCTTCTGCATGCGCAAATTGCGCTCTTACCGCTGGCGCTGCTGCTCACCGGCGCATTCAACGATCTCTCTTTACTCAAAGAGTACGCTAACCGGCAGGATATTTTTGATAATGCGCTGGTTCAGCACCTGACGCTGCTGGCGGGAACCGTGTTGCCCGCGTTGCTGATTGGCGTACCGCTGGGCATCTGGTGCTCGTTTGCAACGGCGCGGCAGGGGCCGGTCTTTGCCGTTCTGAATGTTATCCAGACCATCCCTTCCGTTGCGCTGTTTGGCCTGCTGATTGCCCCGCTTGCCGGGCTGGTGAAGGCGTGGCCCTGGCTGGGAACGCTTGGCGTGGCGGGAACCGGGTTAACGCCCGCCCTGATTGCGCTGGTGCTCTATGCGTTACTGCCGCTGGTGCGCGGCGTGGTTGCCGGGCTTAACCAGGTACCGCGAGACGTGCTGGAAAGCGCGCGGGCGATGGGGATGAGCGCTTCTCAACGCTTTATCCATGTACAACTGCCGCTGGCGTTGCCGGTTTTTTTACGCAGCCTGCGCGTGGTTATGGTGCAAACGGTGGGGATGGCGGTCATCGCCGCCCTGATTGGGGCGGGAGGGTTTGGCGCCCTGGTCTTTCAGGGACTGCTCAGCAGCGCCGTTGATCTGGTTCTGCTGGGGGTGATCCCGGTCATTGCGCTGGCCGTGCTGATCGACGCGCTGTTTGATTTATGGATCGCACTCCTGAAGGTAACGAATGATGATTGAATTTAGCCATGTCAGCAAAACCTTCGGTGCGCAGAAGGCCGTCAACGACCTCAATCTGCATTTTCGCGAAGGCAGCTTTTCAGTGCTGATTGGCACATCGGGGTCGGGAAAATCCACCACGCTGAAGATGATTAACCGCCTGGTGGAGCATGACAGCGGGGTGATCCGTTTTGCCGGGGAAGAGATCCGCAGCTTGCCGGTGCTGGAACTGCGTCGTCGCATGGGGTACGCCATCCAGTCGATCGGCCTTTTCCCGCACTGGACGGTGGCGCAAAACATTGCCACCGTACCGCAACTGCAAAAGTGGTCGCGCTCGCGTATTGATGACCGCACGGAAGAACTGATGGCGCTGCTGGGGCTGGACGTGAATTTGCGTCACCGTTATCCGCACCAGCTCTCTGGCGGGCAACAGCAGCGCGTTGGGGTGGCCCGCGCGCTGGCTGCCGATCCGCAGGTATTGCTGATGGATGAGCCGTTTGGCGCGCTGGACCCGGTGACGCGCGGGGCGCTTCAGCAGGAGATGACCCGTATTCACCGACTGCTTGGCCGCACCATCGTGCTGGTGACGCACGATATCGACGAGGCGCTGCGTCTGGCGGAGCATCTGGTGCTGATGGATGGCGGCGAAGTGGTACAGCAGGGCACGCCGCTGGAAATGCTGACCGCGCCGGCGAATGATTTTGTGCAGGCGTTTTTTGGGCGCAGCGAACTGGGCGTGCGGCTGCTGTCGCTGCGCAGCGTGGGGGATTATGTGCGTCGCCATGAGCAAGTGGGCGGTGACGCGCTGGCGGAAGAGATGACGCTGCGCGATGCGCTGTCTGTCTTTGTGGCGCGAGGGTGCGACGTATTGCCGGTGGTGGATCAGCAGGGCACTCCCTGCGGGACGCTCCATTTTCGCGATCTGCTTTCGGAGGCGCTGCCCGGTGAAACGACTGTCTGATCCGCTGTTCTGGCTTATTGTCGCTTTTCTGGCGCTGCTTGCGGGGCTGCCGTACAGCCAGGCGGTGTTTGGCGCGCTGTTTCCACAGTTACCACGACCGGTTTACCAGCAAGAAAGCTTTATGGCGCTGGCGCTGGCCCATTTCTGGCTGGTGGGCGTGTCAAGCCTGATTGCTGTGGCGGTTGGCGTCGGGGCGGGGATTGCGGTCACTCGCTCATGGGGGGCAGAGTTTCGCCCGCTGGTGGAAACCATCGCCGCCGTCGGGCAGACCTTTCCGCCGGTCGCGGTGCTGGCGATAGCCGTTCCGGTGATGGGGTTTGGTCAGGAGCCAGCCATTATCGCGCTGATCCTCTACGGGGTTTTGCCGATATTGCAGGCTACGCTCGCCGGGCTGGGGGCGATTCCCGCCAGCGTCATGAGCGTGGCGCGCGGGATGGGGATGAGCCGGGGACAGCAGCTGTGGAAAGTCGAGCTGCCGCTGGCCGCGCCGGTGATTCTGGCGGGGATTCGCACCTCGGTAATCATCAATATTGGGACTGCGACGATCGCCTCGACGGTGGGCGCCAGCACGCTCGGCACGCCGATTATCATCGGGCTGAGCGGCTTTAACACCGCCTATGTGATTCAGGGGGCTTTACTGGTCGCGCTGGCGGCGATCATTGTCGATCGCCTGTTCGAGCGTCTGGTGCTGCGCCTTAACCGGCACGTAAAATAAACGTATAGCCAGCGAGCATCACGCCGCCGATACCGCCGATAGCCATCAGCAGGAAGAGGGTAATCACACCGATTTTAGCTGCGCGCATTGTGCACTCCTTATGTTAACAAAAGGATTGTACCGTAAAGCACGTTTGTTAATGAATCATTAAATGCGCAGAATGTCTGATTACGCATTGGTGCAGCCATCCGGTAAGGCTACAGGCCCAGCGGGTAAATATCGTGCCCCTGCGCGCGCCAGGCATTGAGTTGCTGCTGCTGCGCGGGCGTTTGCGTCTCGCCGCACCAGATAAGCAGCGTCCTGCCGTCAAACAGCTCCGGGCGAAGCTGGTTCAGCGAGTGAGCCAGCACATCGACGCGCCATCCTTGCTGGCTGGCGACCCAGCCTTCCAGCCACAGCCGGGTGGTATCGTGAATATTCCAGCCGACCACCAGCGCGTCTTTCCCCTGTTTTTTGCGCGCGGAGGCAAGACAAATCGCAATGTAATTGATCAAGATGCCGTCAAGGATGCCGAGCAGCGCCTGGAGAGTGGGTTGCTGGCACTGTAAGCGTCGTCGCAGAGGAGTAAACAGGTGCGTGGTGAGCGTCTGGGCGGGGTAATCCTGCCCACGTTCTTTAATCCATAGCCTGAGGCTATGCAGATTGTTGCTTTGCAAATAGTGCAGCAGCGTCTCCTGCTGTTCGCGCCAGCCGTTTTGTACATCGATGTTATCGTTGCTGAGCAGCACTTTGACCTTACTGACCTGCACGCCGTTATCAATCCAGCGTTTAATCTCCCGAATCCTGTCGATATCGGCGTCATTAAACAGGCGGTGCCCCCCGTCTGTTCGCTGGGGCTTTAATAATCCGTAACGCCTCTGCCACGCACGTAACGTGACAGGGTTGATATCACAAAGCAAAGCCACTTCACCTATTGTGTAAAGCGCCATCGTTTCACCCTTGCTCGCGAGGTCCCAGTTTTACTTTAGACGCTCTTTTACGAACCAGGTAGTTTTGTCTGTTTTTTAATCAGTGCGCGGGTGAGATTGTGGCCTGACGTGCGCTTTTAAGTGATCGTTCTCACGAATTCATGTTTTTTTGCAACAGTTCAAAGAAAGATAAGCGCAGCCAATGTATGTTACGCGTTTTTAAGAGATGTGTGGTTTGCGGGTATGTACGAGTTTAATCTGGTGTTGCTGCTGCTTCAGCAGATGTGCGTGTTTCTGGTCATTGCGTGGTTAATGAGTAAAACACGTTTATTCATCCCGTTAATGCAGGTTACCGTTCGCCTGCCGCATAAATTTCTCTGTTATATCGTCTTCTCTATTTTCTGCATTATGGGCACCTGGTTTGGGTTGCACATCGAAGATTCCATTGCCAATACCCGTGCGATTGGCGCCGTGATGGGCGGCTTGCTGGGCGGGCCTGTGGTCGGCGGCCTGGTCGGACTCACCGGCGGTTTACACCGTTATTCGATGGGCGGGATGACGGCGCTGAGCTGCATGATCTCCACCATTGTTGAAGGGTTGTTAGGCGGCCTGGTGCATAGCGTGCTGATCCGTCGCGGGCGCACCGATAAAGTTTTCAGCCCGTTAACGGCCGGGGCGATTACCTTCGTCGCTGAACTGGTGCAAATGCTGATCATTTTGTTGATCGCCCGACCTTTTGAAGATGCATTGCATCTGGTAAGCAGTATTGCCGCGCCCATGATGGTGACTAACACCGTCGGAGCGGCGCTGTTTATGCGCATTTTGCTCGACAAACGCGCGATGTTTGAAAAATACACCTCGGCGTTTTCCGCCACCGCGCTGAAAGTGGCGGCCTCCACGGAGGGTATCCTTCGTCAGGGCTTTAACGAAGTGAACAGCATGAAGGTGGCCCAGGTGTTGTATCAGGAACTGGACATCGGCGCAGTGGCGATCACCGATCGCGATAAACTGCTGGCGTTTACCGGCATTGGCGACGATCACCACCTGCCGGGGAAACCTATTTCATCAAGCTACACGCTGAAAGCGATTGAGACCGGTGAGGTGGTGTATGCCGATGGTAACGAAGTGCCTTACCGCTGCTCGTTGCATCCGCAGTGCAAATTAGGCTCAACGCTGGTGATTCCGCTGCGCGGCGAAAACCAACGCGTGATGGGCACCATCAAACTGTATGAAGCCAAAAACCGGCTCTTTAGCTCCATCAACCGAACGCTGGGCGAGGGGATTGCGCAACTGCTGTCGGCGCAGATTCTGGCCGGGCAGTATGAACGCCAGAAAGCGCTGCTCACACAGTCGGAAATTAAACTTTTGCATGCGCAGGTGAATCCTCATTTTCTGTTTAACGCGCTTAACACCATTAAAGCGGTGGTGCGCCGCGACAGCGAACAGGCCAGCCAACTGGTGCAGTATCTCTCGACCTTCTTTCGCAAGAACTTAAAACGCCCCTCGGAGATTGTGACCCTTGCCGATGAAATTGAGCATGTGAATGCCTATTTGCAAATTGAGAAGGCGCGCTTCCAGGCGCGGTTGCAGGTGAATTTAAACGTGCCGGAGGAACTTTCGCACCAGCAACTGCCTGCGTTCACTCTGCAACCGATTGTGGAAAACGCCATTAAGCACGGCACGTCGCAACTGCTTGGCACTGGCGAAGTCTCCATTACGGCCAGACAGGACGGGCAGCACCTGATGCTGGACATTGAGGATAACGCCGGATTGTACCAGCCCACGACCAATGCCAGCGGCCTGGGGATGAACCTGGTGGATAAACGGCTGCGCGAACGCTTTGGCGATGATTACGGCATCAACGTGGCCTGCGAACCCGATCTCTTTACCCGGATAACCTTACGACTTCCCCTGGAGGAAAACGCATGATTAAAGTGCTGATTGTGGATGATGAGCCGTTAGCGCGGGAAAATCTGCGGATTCTGTTACAGGAACAAAGTGATATTGAGATTGTGGGTGAGTGCTCGAATGCGGTAGAGGCGATTGGCGCGGTGCATAAGCTGCACCCGGACGTGCTGTTTCTCGACATCCAGATGCCGCGCATCAGCGGGCTGGAAATGGTCGGGATGCTCGATCCAGAACATCGACCGTACATTGTTTTTCTGACCGCTTTTGACGAATACGCCATTAAAGCGTTTGAAGAGCACGCTTTTGACTATCTGCTTAAGCCCATTGAAGAGAAGCGGCTGGAGAAAACGTTGGCGCGTCTGCGACAGGAACGAAACATGCAGGACGTTTCGGTACTGCCGGAAAATCAACAAGCGTTGAAATTCATTCCCTGCACCGGACACAGCCGTATTTATCTGTTGCAAATGGATGACGTGGCGTTTGTCAGCAGCCGGATGAGCGGCGTGTACGTAACCAGCAGCGAGGGGAAGGAAGGGTTTACCGAATTGACGCTGCGAACGCTGGAGAGCCGCACGCCGTTATTGCGCTGCCATCGTCAGTATCTGGTGAATATGGCGCAGTTGCAGGAAATTCGGCTGGAGGATAATGGTCAGGCCGAGCTGATTTTGCGCAACGGTTTAACGGTTCCTGTCAGCCGTCGCTACCTGAAAAGTTTAAAAGAGGCGATTGGGCTGTAAAAGACTGCTAAAATGATTTTTTGCCTCATTAACACCCGAAGGCCCCATGCTGAGTAACGATATTCTGCGTAGCGTGCGCTACATCCTGAAAGCAAACAATAACGATCTGGTGCGCATTCTGGCGCTGGGTAATGCCGAAGCCACTGCGGAACAGATTGCTGTCTGGTTGCGTAAAGAAGAGGAAGAGGGCTTTCAACGTTGCCCGGATATCATCCTCTCTGCTTTCCTGAATGGGCTGATTTACGAAAAGCGTGGTAAAGATGAATCCGCGCCAGCGCTGGAGCCGGAGCGCCGCGTTAACAATAATATTGTGCTGAAAAAGCTGCGTATCGCGTTCTCGCTGAAAACCGACGATATTCTTGCGATTCTGACGGAGCAAAAATTCCGCGTCTCGATGCCGGAAATCACGGCGATGATGCGTGCCCCGGAGCATAAAAACTTCCGCGAGTGCGGCGATCAGTTCTTGCGTTATTTCCTGCGCGGGCTGGCGGCGCGTCAGCACGAGAAGAAAGCGTAATAAGATAAGCGGTAGGCCGGATAAGGTGTTTGCACCGTCATCCGGCATTTGCGCCTGATGGTGCTTCGCTTACCAGACCTACGGCGTGGTTCGCTGGCGTTCTGGAATAAAAAAGCCGGAGAATGTCTCCGGCTTTTTGTTTATTTCACCTGCTGGCCTGGCTTCGCACCGTCATCCGGGCTTAACAGGAAGATATCTTTCCCGCCAGGACCGGCAGCCATCACCATCCCTTCAGAGATGCCGAAGCGCATTTTACGCGGGGCCAGGTTGGCGACCATCACCGTATGGCGACCAATCAGCGCCTGCGGGTCAGGGTACGCGGAACGGATGCCGGAGAAGACGTTGCGCTTTTCGCCGCCCAGATCCAGCGTCAGACGCAGCAGTTTGTCAGAACCCTCAACGAACTCAGCGTTTTCAATCAGCGCCACGCGCAGATCGACCTTAGCGAAATCGTCAAAGGTAATGGTTTCCTGAATCGGGTCGTCTGCCAGCGGGCCGGTAACTGGCGCCGCCGCCGCTTTCACCTCTTCTTTCGAGGCTTCAACCAGCGCATCGACCTGTTTCATGTCGATGCGGTTATACAGCGCTTTGAAGGCGTTAACCTTGTGGCCCAGCAGCGGTTGTGCGATTGCATCCCAGCTCAGCTCGGTGTTCAGGAACGCTTCCACACGTTCGCTCAGCGTTGGCAGAACCGGCTTCAGGTACGTCATCAGCACGCGGAACAGGTTGATGCCCATCGAGCAGATCGCTTGCAGGTCGGCATCGCGGCCTTCCTGTTTCGCGACAACCCACGGCGCCTGTTCATCAACATAGCGGTTAGCCATGTCCGCCAGCGCCATAATTTCACGGATCGCTTTACCGAATTCGCGGCTTTCCCACGCTTCGCCGATGACCGCTGCTGCGTCGGTGAAGGTTTTGTACAGCGCGGGATCGGCCAGTTCAGCAGCCAGTACGCCATCGAAACGCTTGTTGATAAAGCCCGCATTACGGGAAGCCAGGTTGACGACCTTGTTGACGATATCCGCGTTGACGCGCTGCACGAAGTCTTCCAGATTCAGGTCGATGTCATCGATGCGGGAAGAGAGCTTCGCCGTGTAGTAATAGCGCAGGCTGTCGGCGTCAAAATGGTTCAGCCAGGTGCTGGCCTTAATAAAGGTGCCGCGCGATTTAGACATCTTCGCGCCGTTCACCGTTACATAGCCGTGAACGAACAGGTTGGTCGGTTTGCGGAAACCGCTGCCTTCCAGCATGGCTGGCCAGAACAGGCTGTGGAAGTAGACGATATCTTTACCGATGAAATGGTACAGCTCGGCGTCAGAATCTTTCTTCCAGTAGTCGTCAAAGCTGGTCAGATCGCCGCGCTTGTTGCACAGATTCTTGAATGAACCCATGTAGCCGATCGGCGCATCCAGCCAGACGTAGAAAAATTTGCCCGGCGCATTCGGGATTTCAAAACCGAAGTATGGCGCGTCACGGGAGATATCCCACTGTTGCAGGCCGGATTCAAACCACTCCTGCATTTTGTTCGCCACCTGCTCCTGCAACGCGCCGCTGCGGGTCCACGCCTGCAACATTTCGCTGAAAGAGGGCAGGTCAAAGAAGAAGTGCTCAGAGTCGCGCATCACCGGCGTAGCGCCGGAAACCACGGATTTCGGCTCGATAAGCTCGGTCGGGCTATAGGTCGCGCCGCACACTTCGCAGTTATCGCCGTACTGATCTGGAGACTTACATTTCGGGCAGGTGCCTTTTACAAAACGATCCGGCAGGAACATGCCTTTTTCTGGATCGTAGAGCTGAGAGATGGTGCGGTTCTTAATGAAACCGTTCTCTTTCAGGCGGGTGTAAATCAGCTCGGACAGCTCGCGGTTCTCTTCGCTGTGCGTTGAGTGGTAGTTGTCATAGCTGATGTTAAAGCCTGCGAAATCAGTCTGATGCTCCTGACTCATTTCACCAATCATCTGCTCTGGCGTAATCCCCAACTGCTGTGCTTTCAGCATGATAGGGGTGCCGTGTGCGTCGTCCGCGCAGATGAAGTTGACCTGGTGGCCGCGCATTCGCTGGTAACGGACCCAGACATCAGCCTGGATGTGCTCCAGCATATGGCCGAGGTGGATGGAGCCGTTGGCGTACGGCAGCGCGCACGTTACCAGAATTTTCTTCGCGACTTGAGTCATAGTAGGTATTACTTCTTCTCTAGTAAAAGGGGGTTCTGATGTTACCTGAAAGGGAATAACTACGCCAAGTGATAAGGGCATTAATCCATAAATGAATAATTATTACCGCAGGAGTAAACTAGAAAGTTACAATTGTACTTTTCATAACGATAAAAAGGAGTCGGGATGAACGCACAATCCCAGGCTAAATCACCAGAGACCCTGCGCGCGATGGTCGCCGGGACGCTGGCGAATTTTCAGCACCCAACCCTGAAGCATAACCTGACGACGTTGAAAGCGTTGCACCATGTCGCTTGGCTGGATGACACGCTGCACGTTGAGCTGGTCATGCCGTTTGTCTGGCACAGCGCGTTTGAGGTGTTAAAAGAGCAATGCAGCGCCGATTTACTGCGGATTACGGGCGCGAAAGCCATTGACTGGAAGCTGTCGCATAACATCGCGACGCTGAAGCGCGTTAAAAATCAGCCAGGCATTAACGGCGTGAAGAACATTATCGCCGTCAGTTCCGGTAAAGGCGGCGTGGGAAAATCGTCTACCGCTGTTAACCTGGCGTTAGCGCTGGCGGCGGAAGGGGCGAAAGTCGGTATTCTGGATGCTGATATCTACGGCCCGTCTATCCCGACCATGCTGGGGGCTGAGAATCAGCGTCCAACTTCGCCGGACGGCACCCATATGGCGCCGATTATGTCTCACGGTCTGGCGACCAACTCCATCGGTTATCTGGTGACGGATGACAATGCGATGGTATGGCGCGGCCCGATGGCCAGCAAAGCGCTGATGCAGATGTTGCAGGAAACGTTGTGGCCGGATCTGGATTACCTGGTACTGGATATGCCGCCGGGAACCGGTGACATTCAATTGACGTTGGCGCAGAACATTCCGGTGACAGGCGCGGTTGTCGTTACCACGCCGCAGGACATCGCGCTTATTGACGCCAAAAAAGGCATTGTGATGTTCGAGAAGGTCGAAGTACCGGTGCTCGGGATTGTTGAAAACATGAGTATGCATATCTGTAGCAACTGCGGTCACCATGAGCCAATTTTTGGCACCGGCGGCGCACAGAAACTGGCCGAGCAGTACCGTACTCAACTGCTGGGGCAGATGCCGTTGCATATCAGCCTGCGTGAAGATCTCGATCGCGGAACGCCGACGGTAATCAGCCGTCCCGACAGTGAGTTTACCGCGATATACCGCGAGCTGGCAGGGCGCGTTGCGGCGCAACTGTACTGGCAGGGTGAGGTTATTCCCGGAGAAATAGCTTTCCGCGCGGTTTAATTTCGCCTGAACCGTCAGGATGACTGCTATTCACCGCATCAGAAATATATTGATGCGGTGAATATATTAATGAAATAATCATCACACTATTATTTATTTTCCCTTCATTATTTGGGCGCTTTTCTTAAAAAATCGCCAAATACATCATTTGAATTGATCATAGCTATCTTATTAATTTATTATCTCGATTGGTCTTACAATGAACCAGCGAGCATAATTTCCCGTGAAGATAAACTGTGCTGTGCTCTCTTTTACGACAGGATTAACGCTAAACATGAAGAATCCTTTGCTGATGGGAATTATAGTTCTGGCTTATGGAATGAGTTCTCCTGTTTTTGCTTCTGATACCGCGACGCTCACGATTAGCGGAAGCGTCACGACCCCAACCTGTCACGCTGACGTTGTGGATACTCAGTTGCAACAGCGTTGCGGTAATAACACCTATCTGGCAAACGCAGGAGAAACGGCTTCAATGCCGGTCAGAGGCGTTGTAACGGAAGTTATCACTCTGCCTGGAGGCTCTGCTCGCCAGATAGTCTTAAACCGCTACGACTAAAATAACGTGAATACGAGAAAGTCCACATTATTTTCATGAATGATGTGGGCTTTTTTATTTATATTTTGAATGTATTTAATGATAAATCACGATTATTAATAAATTCTAAAAATGATAATTAGTACAACTTATTTGTTGTAATTATATTGCATTCTGTAAATTGTTTTAAATCAACAAAACAACACGTTTACATTGCGATAACGTTTTGTGTGTGCGAATTTAGTTTCAAGAGTTAATCCCTCTTAACAAATAGAAATTCATTTATTAAGGAAGATACTATGAAACGTTCAATTATTGCTGCCTCCGTATTGTCTGCTATTTTTATGAGTGCCGGGGTTTTTGCGGCGGATGCAGATTATGGTGAACTGATTATTACGGGTAAAGTTGTTGGCACAACATGTAAATTTGTTGGTGATGCAACTGCAAAGATTGATATGAACCAGGTGGGGGTGGACCGTTTAAATATACTGAATGCTGGCGGCGTTTATGATGGATATTCTAACTCCACTATCACGCCGTTGAAAGTTGAGTGTACGGGTGATAATGCACCTCGTATTACCTTCTCCCGTTCACAGTTTGATAGTTCACATACCTCTGTTACACGAAATACTGCATCAAACAATGGCGCTGGTTTCTCTGTCTATTATGACGGGACTAAGGTTAATGCAGATAATGGTATTTCCCTGGATAAAAGTGATGATGGGAAATATGAGCTTAGCTTCTCAGCGCGTTATGCTAATCTGGCTGGACAAAATAATGTAACTGCGGGTGAGGTGAGTTCCTCTTTGACGCTGACGGTAGTAACTGATTAACACACCCTTTTAGTCGGCGGCGTTTTGTCGCCGCCGATTTCTCTGATAATAAGGTGAGTTAACCATGAGAAAGATAATGGCATTATTGTTGGCTGGTGCTGTAATGCCTGCGTGGGCAGGTATTTATATTTACGGCACACGGATTATTTATCCAGCCCAGAAAAAAGAAATTACTGTACAGTTAATGAATGAAGGTACGCGTAGCGCGTTGGTGCAGTCATGGATTGATGACGGCGACACCAGTTTGCCGCCTGAAAAAATTCAGGTGCCATTTGTTCTGTCACCGCCAGTCGCCCGAGTGATTGCGGGTTCTGGCCAACAACTGAAGATTAAATTACTTGAGAATAGATTGCCGGGTGATCGTGAAAGTCTGTTCTTTCTCAATGTGTTGGATATCCCGCCAAATTCAGCAGAAACGGAAGGGAAAAATGTAATCAAATTTGCGATGCAAAACCGTGTGAAGTTTATCTACCGTCCACAAGGAATTTCTTCTGTAGATAAAAATAGCTTTTCTCGTCTGCGGATTAGTAAATCATACAACGGCATAAATATCAAAAATAATTCAGCAAACTGGATTACCATCCCTGAAATTGTTGGAAAAACCAAAATTAATAAAGAAACTTATGTGCTTGCACCCTGGTCAGATAAATTAGTAAGCACTTCTGTTGGCGTTAATCATTATACTGTCACACTTATTGATGATCATGGTAATTATTTGAGTGAGAAAGTAAAAACGGATAGATAGCCCAAGGATTGGTTATGTTAAAGATAAACTCCATTACGTTAGCGATCCTTTCTGTGCTGGTGATATCCCCGGTATGGGGAGAAACCGAAACATTTGACACACACTTTATGTTTGGCGGATTAAAAGGTGAAAAGGTTTCCCGTTATCAGATCGACGGAGATAAACCGATGCCGGGTCTTTATGATATGGATGTTTATCTTAACAATCAGTGGCGTGGCCGTTACGAATTAAATATCCAGGATGATCCTGATGATACTTGCTTGTCTATAGCTCAGTTGCATCAGATTGGTATTAAGTCCGATGGTCTTCAAGTGGATAAGAAAGTTGATTGTGTATCGCTACGAGCCGCAGTTCAGGGGGGGAATATTAGCTATGATATCAGTCAGTTTGCTCTAAATTTGACGGTGCCTCATGCCTACGTGAATGAATACGAGCCGGGTTATATGTTACCTGAAACCTGGGATCGGGGCATTAATGCTCTATACATGTCTTATTATGCCAGTCAGTATTACAGTAATTATAAAAGTGGTGGTAATGATGAAAGCAGCTACGTAAGTCTGAACAGTGGGCTAAATCTGTTTGGCTGGCAGTTACATTCGAATGCAAACTTCACGAAAAGTAATGATGCCAGCGGAGAATGGAAAAATAATACATTGTATATGGAACGTGGCATCCCTGAAATATTAGGAACGCTACGTGCCGGGGATATGTATACCGGAACCGATCTGTTTGACTCTGTACGTTTCACCGGGATACGTATCTGGCGCGATATGCAAATGCTGCCCAATTCGAAACAAAACTTTACACCCATTGTTCGTGGTATTGCACAAAGTCATGCTTTAGTAACCATTGAACAGAATGGCTTTATTGTCTATCAAAAAGAGGTTCCGCCTGGCCCATTTGCGATTGCCGATCTACAGCTTGCTGGAGGTGGTGCCGATTTGGATGTCAGTGTAAAAGAAGCTGATGGTTCAGTTTCCCATTATCTTGTGCCTTATTCATCTGTACCTAATATGCTACAGTCTGGCGTATCAAAATACGATATTGCGGCAGGGCGTAGCCATATAGAAGGCGCGACAAAGCAGACGGATTTTTTGCAAGCCAATTATCAGTATGGATTAAATAATCTACTGACATTATATGGTGGCACTATGCTGTCCGACCATTACCAGGCCTTTACATTAGGCACTGGGTGGAATACACACATTGGTGCTGTTTCTGTGGATGCCACTCAGTCTCATAGTAAACAGGATAATGGTGATGTTTTTAATGGTCAAAGTTATCAGATAGCGTGGAATAAATATGTTTCACAAACAGGTACGCAGTTTGCGTTAGCAGCCTATCGTTATTCTTCACGTGATTACCGTTCATTTAATGATCATGTCTGGGCGAATAATAAAAACAGCTATCATCGGGATAACAATGATGTGTATGACATCACTGATTATTACCAAAATGATTTTGGTCGTAAGAATAGTTTTTCTGTCAATATAAACCAGGGGTTACCAGAGGGATGGGGGAACCTGGCACTGAGCGGATTATGGCGTGATTATTGGGGACGCAATGGCAGCGGAAAGGATTATCAGTTGAGTTATTCTAATGACTGGCGGCGTATTAGTTATACCTTGTCTGCGAGTCAGAGTTATGATGAGGATAATCGGGAGGATAAGCGTCTTAATATTTATATTTCCATCCCATTCTCCTGGGGCGATGGCGTCACGGCAACGGAACGCGATCTCTTTGTTTCAAACTCAACGACGTTTGATAACGAAGGCTATCAGTCGAATAATACCAGCCTAAGCGGCATTGCGGGTGGTCGAGATCAATTTAGCTATGGCGCGAATCTTGCGCATCAGCGGCAAAATAATGAAACAAGCGCAGGTGGAAACCTGACGTGGCGAGCGCCGGTTGCGACGGTAGGCGCCAGCTATAGCCAGTCTAATAAATACCGGCAGGCTGGTGGGAATATCCAGGGGGGAATTGTCGCCTGGTCTGATGGCATACATTTAACCAACCGCCTCTCAGATACACTTGCCATTATTAAAGCGCCTGGGTTAGAAGGGGCAGCAGTGCAAGGTCACCGTTATCTGACCACGGACAAGAATGGGTATGCCATATATGACAGTCTGACGCCATATCGTGAAAACTTTTTAACGTTGGATCTTTCCCATACCTACAGTGATGTCGAACTACGCGGTAATCGTAAGGGGATTGTGCCTTATCGTGGTGCGGTTGTGTTAGCTGAGTTTGAAACCGACAGGCGCAAGCCCTGGTATTTTCTGGCGCGACGTCCAGATGGTTCTCCATTAACCTTCGGTTATGAAGTAGAAGATCATTCCGGGAAAAATGTTGGCTTAGTTGGGCAAGGAAGTCGCCTTTTTATCCGTACAGATAATGTTCCTGCCTCTTTGAAAGTCGCGACAAACAAGCAGCAAGGATTGTTTTGCATTATTACTTTTGATGGCGTAATTGATGAGAATAAGACCTATATTTGCCGATGAAAAGGACTTGCTATGAATAAGTATTGGTTAATATTATTACTGTTATTCCCTGTCTTATCACAGGCTAAATGTTCACTAGGGAATAACACAACCGCACAACAATCTATTGAAATAGATATGACATCAGGTGCTGCGGTGATTCCTGTCAAAACTAATTTACATGATACGTTTACCTGTAATGCGTCAAGCGACAAGATGTATTATGCGACGCCTTTACAAAATTATATCGTTGAGTTTAAAGGAACAGGGTCGCAGAAATCCATTTTTATGCAATTAAAGCTGACGGGAAATGGGTTTCCCATTACGATTGGTAACCAGGAGACTACAACAGATAATGTGATCAATACGAAGTCGTTTACGCTTGAAGCGAACTATATAAAGTCTGGAACTGCGGATTTAACCGTTTCAGGTAATAGCATTAACTTAAACCGTCCTGCTATCAGCATTCTTACTGATAATACCTGTAATAATAATCTTTTCTCATGGATTCTTTGTTGGATAACGGGAAAGCTAAACAGTAATGTTTCTTATTCACAAAACATTATTTTTACAGTAAAACATAAACCTACGACCTGCCATTTTTCACAGAATCAATATGTTATTGCGATGCCAGAAACAACATTAAATGAGATAATAACTGGAAATAATACGAAAACAGGAACCACGAATCTGATTTTAAACTGTGATAGCGTATATAATGTTACGACTAATCCAGTGAGTTTCAACGTTTCTCATGGTGACTGGAATGAAAACGGCACGATACTTAAAAATACGCTGACGGAGGGTGCAAAAGGTGTGGGGTTTCAGATATACAGTGGCTCAGGTACTACGCCTTTAATGCAGGGTGATATACTAAGAACAATGGTAAAAATGACCAGTATTGAGGATAAGTATACTATCCCGATCACCGCAAAATATGTCAGAGTCAGCAACGAACCATTACGACCTGGAAATTTGCAAAGCAAAGTAATATTTGCTGTTTCATATGATTAAGTCATTTCTCTGAAAACGCGTCCTTTTCTGAATGAAAGGACGTGTTTTGTCTGTTGTTTTTACAGTAAAGCATTTACCGATGATAAAAAATCTCGCCGTCGTAGGCTTTGATAATTTTGCCGTCGGTGTCGTTAATCAGTACATAAGCGCCGCCCATATAGGTCCAGTGGGTTCCTGCGTCGGGCGCTGGCAGATTGCGTTGCTTCCATTGCTTAATATTGTACTCGTCGGTGCGGTACAGCTCAGGAACGGTATCACCAGGTTTGAAATGGGTAAAGTCGGCAACAAAGCTGCTCAATTCGTACTGATCAATCCCCGTTGCGGCGGGTGCGGCCCAGACTGCGCTGGTTGCCAGCAGCAGTGCGCCCATTAAAAATTTATTCTTCATACCCATAAACTCTCCACGTATTCGGGTCATAAAAATCAGTCGTGTATCATTCTCACTGTGTAGCAAGTCTGACAAGAACTATTTTGTTATCACGCCAATAATTTCGTAAAAAGTGTAAACGAAAGCGCGCGCAAGCAACACATGCCGTAGGCAGTTCACATCACGAATGACGGTTTTGGGAACTATCTGACCTGAGCTGGAGCCAGCGATATCGGCATTTCGCTGATTTACATCTCCTGACGCACCCAGTATCCTGTTGGTGAAACATGCATAATAAATGCTTCGGTTTCAACGACTCGGGGTGCCCCTTTTCACGAAGGGCTGAGACATACCCGTATTACCTGATCTGGATAATGCCAGCGTAGGGAAGTCTGACACTGCTCGTGTCCCTTCTTCACGCGGGCAGGAGCTGAACCATGCAGCCTGACCTGCACAGCCGCGCGCTTGCGGCCCATACCTTACAACAATTTCGTATCCTTTCTCCGCTGACCCACTGTATGACGAACGACGTCGTACAGAACTTTACCGCCAATACATTACTGGCATCAGGCGCCTCACCGGCGATGGTGATTGAGCCCGAAGAGGCGCGCCAGTTTGCAGCTATCGCCAGTGCGTTACTGATTAACGTCGGCACGCTGACCCGGTCGCGCGCGGAGGCCATGCGCGCTGCGACAGAGCAGGCCCATATAGCGAAAACCCCCTGGACGCTTGATCCCGTGGCGGTTGGCGCGCTCGATTATCGCCGCCGTTTCTGTCTGGAACTGCTGTCTCTTAAGCCCAGGGCAATACGCGGCAATGCCTCGGAGATCCTCGCCCTGGCTGGATTAGCGGCGGGCGGGCGTGGAGTGGATACCACCGATACGGCGGTATCGGCGTTACCGGCCGCTCAGGCGCTGGCGCGTCAGACGGGGGCCGTCGTTGCGGTAACGGGAGAGGTGGATTACGTCACCGACGGGCAGCGTACCGTCAGCGTTACCGGCGGCGATGTGCTGATGACGCGCGTTGTCGGGACGGGATGCGCCTTATCTGCGGTTGTGGCGGCCAGTTGCGCGTTGCCGGGAAATACGCTGGACAATGTGGCGTCAGCCTGTAGCTGGATGAAACAGGCCGGGCAGTCTGCTGCCGAACGCAGTCAGGGGCCCGGGAGCTTTATTCCGGCTTTTCTTGATGCGTTGTATCACCTTAATGCGGAGGAGCAGGTATGAAACGGATTAACGCGTTAACCATTGCAGGCACTGACCCAAGCGGCGGCGCCGGGATTCAGGCCGATTTGAAGACCTTTTCGGCGCTGGGCGCGTATGGTTGCTCCGTCATTACGGCGCTGGTGGCGCAAAATACCCGCGGCGTGCAGTCGGTGTACCGCATTGAGCCCGATTTTGTCGCAGCGCAGCTGGATTCTGTCTTCAGCGATGTGCGTATCGACACCACCAAAATCGGTATGCTGGCGGAAACGGATATTGTTGAAGCTGTTGCAGAGCGTTTGCAGCGTCACCAGGTGCAAAACGTGGTGCTGGATACGGTGATGCTGGCGAAAAGCGGTGATCCGCTGCTTTCTCCGTCGGCGGTGGAGACGTTGCGCAGCCGGTTATTGCCGCAGGTGTCGATTATCACGCCGAATCTGCCGGAGGCCGCGGCATTGCTGGATGCGCCGCACGCCCGCACGGAACAGGAAATGCTGGAACAAGGGCGTGCGCTACTGGCGCTGGGCTGTGGCGCCGTGCTGATGAAAGGTGGTCATCTGGATGATGCGCAAAGCCCGGACTGGCTCTTTACCCGTGAAGGGGAGCAGCGTTTTACCGCCCCACGGGTGATGACCAAAAATACCCACGGCACCGGGTGTACGCTGTCGGCGGCGTTGGCGGCGCTGCGCCCGTGCCATAGCAACTGGGCCGATACGGTACAGGAAGCAAAAACCTGGCTTTCGGCGGCGTTAGCCCAGGCGGATACGCTGGAGGTAGGCGAGGGGATTGGCCCGGTACATCATTTCCACGCGTGGTGGTAATGGTAGTATACTGATCCCAGACTTGTCGGCCTGGAAAAAGATAAATGGAACAAGCGCATACCCGGCTTATCGCGCAACTGAATGAACGAATTGCCGCGGTGGATAACACGCCGCTGTACAGGAAGTTTGCCGAGACGGTCAAAAATGCCGTTCGCAGCGGGATTCTTGAGCATGGCAACATTTTGCCCGGCGAGCGCGATCTCAGCCAGTTGACCGGCGTTTCGCGTATTACGGTGCGCAAGGCAATGCAGGCGCTGGAAGAAGAAGGCGTCGTAACCCGCGCCCGTGGCTATGGAACGCAGATTAACAACATCTTCGAATATTCCCTGAAAGAGGCGCGCGGCTTTTCGCAGCAGGTGGTATTGCGCGGTAAAAAGCCGGATACCCTGTGGGTCAACAAGCGGGTAGTGAAATGCCCGGATGAGGTGGCGCAGCAGCTGGCGATCGCCGCAGGCAGCGATGTGTTCTTGCTCAAACGTATTCGTTATGTGGATGAGGATGCGGTGTCCATTGAGGAGTCCTGGGTGCCTGCGCACCTGATTCATGATGCGGACGCCATCGGGATCTCGCTGTATGACTATTTCCGCAGCCAGCATATCTTTCCGCAACGTACACGCTCTCGCGTCAGCGCGCGCATGCCGGATGCGGAATTTCAGTCACATATTCAGATGGACAGCAAAGTGCCGGTGCTGGTGATCAAGCAGGTGGCGCTTGACCAGCAACAGCGGCCCATTGAATACAGCATCAGCTACTGTCGCAGCGATCTATACGTTTTTGTGTGCGAGGAGTAGCGCCTCGCGCGTTGGCGCGCAATCGCCGCCGCGATGGCCTACCACCCAGGAGGCGACCGCGTTCCCCAGCAGCACCGCGTCTGCAAGCGCCCAGCCGGATGCCAGCCCGGCCAGCATGCCTCCCGCGTGGCTGTCTCCCGCGCCAATGGTATCGACGACCGTTGTGGCAAATGCCGGCACGCAGCCGGATGATTGCTGGCTGAAATACCATGCTCCGTCTTTATCGTGGCGGACAATAACCGGTGAGGCAAACGCCGCAAGCCAGGCGGCGCCAAACGCGTTAGGTTCATGACTAAAGCCAAACCGTTCGGCAGCAATGTCTGCCTCCTGACGGTTCAGCGATACCAGCGGATGGCAGGCCATAATCCGCGCCATTAGCGGGTCGGGAATGTCGCCGATTCGCGGCCCGAAGTCGATAAACGGCGTCACGCGCTCTAACCCTTCCAGCCAGCTCACCAGCAGTTCGCCGCATGGCGAGGCGAGTTGATAACCGGAAAAGTAGATCCAACTGTCGGGCGGAATTGTCAGCTGCGCCAGCCAGTCGGCATTCCATTGGTTCTCAACGCCGCTGAACGACATAAACGTACGTTCGCCATCCGGTTCTACCAGCGCCAGACACCAGCCGTTGTCTCCCTCTGCGTTGTCGATCAGGCTGTGTAACCCCTCTTTCGCCATGCGATGACGAATAATGTCTGACCATACGCCCTGACCGAGGGGCAGGGCATTACTGGCCTCAATCCCCAGACGCTTTAAGGCGACGGCGATATTGAGCGCGCAGCCGCCGACGTTGACGCCTTGCTGTTTAAGCTCAATATCGCAGCCACGCCAGGGCAGCGCGTAAGCATCGGCAATCACATCAATGACCGCAGCGCCCACGACCGTCACCGGCTGGCGGCGGGCTAAATCGGGCAGCAACGCCCGCAGGCGCGTTGTGTTCATACCGCCTCCCGCTGCTGGCGATAGCGCGCCAGCGCGGTGGCATAGCGCATGAAGTCCAGTTGGTTTACCGCGTCCAGCTCGTCTTTCAGCGCAGGCTCGATGGCCTCCACGCCGTGCAGCGCGCCACAAATCGCCGTTGCCATCGCCCCAATGGTGTCGGTGTCGCCGCCGAGATTGGCGCACAGAATGGCGCAGCGGTTAGGGTCGGTATTGGCCAGCTCGACCATTGCGATGGCGCAGGGCACCGATTCAATGGTGCTGGTGCCCGCGCCAACCACCTGGTAAAGCTGCTCGCTGGCGGATTCAATGCCGTTCGCGTCACGGACGATCTTCAGTGCGATCTCCAGGCGAGCGGAGAGCGAGGCGCTAAAGGTCGTGATGCGTTTTTGCTGCGCATAGTGGGCGATAGCCGGTAGCGAATCGGCAATATCAGACCAGCAATCACCTTCAATCGCGCGTGAGATAGCCCATGCCACAACGACCGCACCAGCAACAGCCAGGTCTGACTTATGTGTCGGGCTGGAGGCCAGGGCCACATCATCAATAAACGCATCCAGATCGCGTGGCGGAAGCAAGCACCCCAGTGGGGAAACGCGCATGGCCGCCCCGTTGGTCACGCCGTTGTTTTCCAGTTCAGCAACGGGCTTGCCGTCACGAATGGCGTTCAGCGCAATTTTCGACGTCGGGCCAAGAACGTTCTTATTAAAGGCGTCAAAGCGCAGCGCCCAGTCCAGAATGTTACGGCCAATCAGGTCCGGGTCGATCTGCCCGTCGCGCTCCAGCAGCGCATCCGCCAGACACAGCGCCATCGACGTATCGTCAGTAAATTCAGCGCGGTTAAAATAGCAGGCCGCGTTATTTTCCGCAGGGCCGGGCAGAAAGCGATCAATCCAGCCAAAATGCGCTTTTACGCGCGTTCTGGGCCATAGCTCCGACGGCATTCCAATCGCATCCCCTAACGCCTGCCCATAAAGGGCACCGAGAATACGTTCAGCTTTCATTTAACTTCCCCTTGTGTCAGCGCAATATCGCGATCGTCCACTTTAATCGCAGTGATCTCTTTGTCGGATTCGCGAAAGAAAATCATAAACAACACGGCAATCACGGCGATCATCACCGCCCCGAATGTCCACATGCCCGCCCAGTTGAAGGTGAGGCCGTTTACCGGCTCTTTATAGGCAAACATTTTTTCCATCATCACGCCGCCGAGACGGTAGCCCAGCAGGCTGCCAAACCCCTGACAGCAGAGGGTGATCAACCCCTGAGCGGCAGTACGCATATGCACAGACGCTTTTTTATCGACATAGATATAGGCCGTAACATAGTAGAAGTCGTAACTGACGCCGTGCAGCAAAATGCCAAGAAACAGCAGGGCATAGGTGAAATATTCTTCCGCGCCGCCGTAAACAAAAAAGCCGTAGCGGATTGCCGCAGTGATAAGACCAAGCAGTAAGACCTTTTTAATGCCAAAGCGCTTCGTGAAGAAGGGTAACGCCAGCATAAAGAAGATTTCGGAGAACTGGCCCAGCGTCATCCAGCCGGTGGCGTTTTTCATGCCGACTTCCGTCAGATAGCCATTCGCGAAGATGTAGTAGAACGCCAGCGGCATCGCAAACAGGAACGAGCAGAAGAAAAAGACCAGGAAGTTTTTATCGCGCAGCAGGATCAGCGCATCCAGCCCCAGCATAACTTTAATGTCCAGCTTGCCGGTGCTTTTTGGCGGCGTATCCGGCAGGAAGAACGCAAAGGCGCCCAGCAGGACGGAACTGCCTGCGGTGATCAACAGCGGAATATTGGTTGGCGAGATATCGTTATAGCCCAGCATTTGCGGTAAGAAGCCGCACGCCAGCCCGGATGCGATCCAGCCAATGGTGCCCATCACGCGAATGCGTGGGAAATCGCGCTCGACGTCCGGCACGTTGGCGAAGGCGATGCTGTTCGTCAGCGCAATAGTGGGCATATAGGTTAAGGAATAGGCCAGCAGCAGCGGGAAGAACCCGGCGAATGTTGTTTGCTGCGCGGCGAAATACATCAGGACTGCGCCTGCGAACATCAGCACCGCCAGCACTTTTTGTGCGGAGAAAAAGCGGTCAGTCAGTGAGCCGACGAGAATCGGCGAGAGAATGGCGGCAATCGCGGTACATGCGTAAGACCAGCCGATTTCTCCGGCGCTAAAACCGCTTTTGTTCAGCCAAAGCCAGAGGGGGACGAACCAGGCGCCCCAGATAAACCACTCCACGAACATCATGAACGACAGTTTCACTGTAGTTTTCATCGTTAAATCCTTCATGACAGGTAAGGTACGCGATGACAGTACCACTTAATAATACCTTTTAAATACCTTTGAGGCGTAAATTTGACTGCTGTAACACTTTTTCGTACCTGAAACGTGCCAGCAGATAGCGCTGAAAAATGCGCTACAGATGGAAAAAATGGCCGGTCGGTACCAGGCTTATTGCTGCCCGCAAAACGCGGGTCAGGACAATCCACATTCCGGTACTCAATCGGAACTTACGGGAGCATAGCTATGACTGATATTGCGCAGTTGCTTGGCAAAGACGCCGACAGCCTTTTACAGCATCGTTGTATGACCATTCCTTCTGACCAACTTTATTTACCCGGACATGACTACGTAGACCGCGTGATGGTTGATAACAACCGTCCGCCTGCCGTACTGCGTAACATGCAGACGCTGTATAATACCGGACGTCTGGCCGGAACGGGCTACCTCTCCATTCTGCCCGTCGATCAGGGCGTTGAACATTCTGCCGGGGCGTCGTTTGCCGCAAACCCGCTTTATTTTGATCCAAAGAATATCGTCGAACTGGCTATTGAAGCAGGCTGTAACTGCGTGGCCTCGACGTATGGGGTACTGGCATCGGTTTCACGCCGTTACGCGCACCGCATTCCGTTCCTCGTCAAACTGAACCACAACGAGACGTTGAGCTATCCAACGGAGTACGATCAAACGCTCTATGCCAGCGTTGAGCAGGCGTTCAATCTGGGTGCCGTGGCCGTTGGCGCGACCATTTACTTTGGTTCTGAGCAGTCGCGTCGTCAGATTGAAGAGATTTCCGCCGCTTTTGAACGTGCGCATGAGCTGGGGATGGTGACCGTCCTGTGGGCATACTTGCGTAACTCTGCATTTAAAAAAGACGGCGTGGATTACCACGTTTCCGCCGACCTGACCGGGCAGGCTAACCACCTGGCGGCGACGATTGGCGCAGATATCGTCAAACAAAAAATGGCGGAAAATAACGGCGGCTATAAGGCGGTGAATTTCGGTTACACCGACGATCGTGTTTACAGCAAGCTGACCAGCGATAACCCTATCGATCTGGTGCGTTACCAGTTAGCCAACTGCTATATGGGGCGCGCGGGGCTGATTAACTCCGGCGGCGCGGCGGGCGGCGAGACCGATCTCAGCGACGCTGTGCGTACTGCGGTTATCAACAAACGCGCGGGCGGCATGGGCCTGATTCTGGGGCGTAAAGCCTTCAAGAAAACAATGGCGGATGGCGTGAAACTGATTAACGCCGTGCAGGACGTCTACCTGGACAATAAAGTGACGATTGCCTGATGTCACGTACCCCTCCCCAGGTTTTCGGGGAGGGGTATTGGTTATCAGGACGGCGCAAAAATCACTCTCTGAGCATTTTCGCCATGTGTTGCAACTGCTTATAGGCCTCGTAACGACGATGATGCAATGGCTGATACGCTGTCTGTGGGTAATAACAGGTATCCACATGCGTAAACTGCGTCATGGCCTCGGCAACCGAGGGGGAAATATTTCCGGCGACGGCGCCAAGGATTGCGGAACCTAATAGAACGGGCTCGCTGCACTGGGTGGTTAATACCGGAAGTCCGCAGGTATCGGCTAATAGTTGCCGCACCAGAGGGTGCTGACCCGCACCGCCGCTAATCACGATATTTTTATTCCGTACGCCGCAGGCAGTTTGCGCATCAATAATTTGCCGTAAACCGTAACCGATACCGCACAGTCCCGCCACATACAACGCCAGTAAATTGTCCAGGTCGCGTTCCATACCCAATCCGCAAATAACGGCGCGTGCGTGCGGGTCGGCAAACGGCGCGCGGTTGCCTAAAAACTCCGGTACAACATGAATACCCGCCACCAGCGTGACGGCGTCCGACGCCTGCGGCGCTTTTTCTGACACCCGATCGGCAAGATAAACCGGCAGCGGTAATCCTGCCTCCTGCGCCAGTTTCCGCGCGTCTTCGGCGGCGGGATGAAACGCCAATAGCTGATCGATAGCCGCGCCCGCGGCGCTTTGCCCTCCCTCAACAAGCCAGAGCCCTGGCACCATCGCGCTGTAATACGGCCCCCAGACGCCGGGAACGAAAACGGGATCGTTCGTTGAGGTCATGGTGCAGGATGAGGTGCCAAACACATATGCCATATTATTGAGGGCGCCGCCTTCAACGCCGACAGTCCCGATGCCGCCCGCATGGGCGTCAATCAGACCCACGGCGACCGGCGTGCCCGCAGGCAGGCCCATCTCCTGCGCCGCCTGTGCGGTTAAGCCGTCGCCACAGGGCGTACCCGGTGGCACGATGCGCTGTCCGATGCGGGCAAACTCGTCATCAGCCAGTTCTGCCAGCCCGATCGTGCGGAAATAGTCCGGGTCCCAGCGGTTTTCATGAGCAAGCCAGGTCCATTTGCAGGTGACTGTACAGATGGAGCGGGCAAGGTCGCCGGTGGCGCGCCAGGTCAGGAAGTCTGCAAGGTCGAAAAATTGCCATGCGTTTTCGTACACCTCGCGGCGATTTTCCTTCAGCCATAAAATCTTAGGCGTTTCCATTTCCGGTGAGATTTTCCCGCCGACATAGTTCAGCACCGGATGTTGGCTGGCGTTAATGCGTTCAGCCTGTTCAGTCGCGCGATGGTCCATCCAGACGATGATGTTTTGCGCCGCATCGCCTTCGGCGCTCACGGGGAGCGGCGCGCCGTTTTTATCCAGAACCACCAGCGAGCAGGTGGCGTCGAAACCGATCCCCGCCACGCTTTCCGGCGCCGCGCCGGACTGCCTGAGCGCTTCCCGGATGCAGTGACAAACGGCCTGCCAGATCTCCTGGCTGGACTGCTCCACGCGGCTGCCGCTCCGATGAGTGGTCGTGATTTTTTGCGTGACATGAGAGAGCAACGTGCCGCTCAGGTCGAAGATACCTGCGCGGACGCTGCCTGAACCAACATCCACGCCGATAACGGTTTTCTGTAAGCTGTTCATGGCGCTTTTCCTCACAGATCAACGCTGTTGGGGAGGATAACCAGATCGCGAACAGTGACGTTTTTCGAACGAGTGACCATAAACAGTACCGATTCTGCGACTTCGATCGGCTGCATCAGGCTGCCATTTGCCAGCGCTTCTTCCATTTTCGCCTGCGGCCAGTCGTCCAGCAGCGCGGTCACTACCGGCCCCGGCAGCACCGCTCCGACGCGTACGCCATGTTCGGACACCTGACGGCGGGTCGTATGGACAAAGGCCTGAACGGCAAATTTGGAGGCCGTGTAAATAGGTTCCCAGATGACCGGTACAACGCCAGCGATAGAACTGGTGAAAATGATATCGCCGGATTTTTGCGCAATCATATGCGGCAATACGGCGCGGACGCAGCGAAATGCGGCATTGATGTTGAGGTTCAGTACGCGATCCCAGACGTCAGGATCGCCCTCGGCGACCGGCCCGCCAATGTAAGCGCCTGCGTTAGCATGGAAAATATCCAGCCCACCGGCCAGCTCGATAATGCCTGCCAGCAGGTTGTCGACCTGCCCGGTATTGAACAAGTCGATTTGCAGCGCAAACGCGTTATCGCCCAGTTCCGCGACGATTTTCTTCAGCTTCTCGCCTTCGCGGTCGATCAGGACCACTTTTGCTCCTGCGGCAAGCAGGGTTTTCGCACACTCAAGGCCGATACCGGAGGCTGCGCCGGTAATGGCTGCAACCTTGCCGTTGAGGGAAGTATTCATGGAGGGGACAGAGTGATTCATTTTATAATCCTTTATGCATAGGTGATTTTTAAGGTGTATTTGCTTCTGCGCGAAGAACGGGGGCGTTCTGACTGGCGTGTGAAGCATATTGCTCAATCGATGAAGCTGATCTAGCACTTGTTTATTTCCTCAGCAAGAGACATTCAAAATGAAGAGGCGATTTTGTGACGCGCGTTGAGAAAACGAAGAAAACAACCATCTACGACCTGGCTGAGTTAACCGGGGTTTCCGCCAGCGCGGTGAGCGCAATTTTGAATGGCAACTGGAAGAAGCGACGCATTAGCGCAAAGCTGGCGGAGAAGGTGACCCGGATTGCTGAAGAGCAGGGATATGCGGTGAACCGACAGGCCAGCCTGCTTCGCAGTAAGAAATCGAATGTCATCGGGATGATTGTCCCGAAATACGACAACCGCTACTTTGGCTCCATTGCTGAACAGTTTGAAGAGATGGCGCGTGCCAGGGGGCTGCTGCCCATCATTACCTGTACGCGGCGTCAACCGGAGCTGGAGGTTGAAGCGGCGAGGGCGATGCTCTCCTGGCAGGTGGACTGGGTTATCGCCACCGGGGCGACGCACCCGGATAAGATCGCGCAGATGTGTCATCAGGCGGGTGTGCCCACGCTGAACCTCGATCTGCCCGGAACGCTGGCGCCGTCGATTATTTCGGATAACTATGCGGGGGCTAAAGCGCTGACGGAAAGCATTCTCGCCAGCAGCCAAAAGCGGTATGGCGTTTTGGCTCCGCTGACGTTTGTGGGGGGGCGAATCACCGATAACAACACCGCCGAACGTTTGCGCGGCTTCCTCGACGCGCATAAAGCGCATGGATTGACGGTGCCGGAAACGCAGCAACTGGTTACGGGTTATTCTTCCGCAAGGGTGGAAGGGCTACTGAAATCGGTCTACCCGTCGCCTGATATTCCGCTGCCGGGGCTGTTTGTTAATTCGACAATTTCGCTCGAAGGGGTGGTGCGCTGGCTGGCGCAGAACGGGCAGACGGGAAGCCATCAGCCGCCAATGGGCTGTTTTGACTGGGACCCGTTTGTCTCTCTGCTGGGGCACGATATTGATATGGTGCGCCAGGATGTGCCAGCCATGCTGGACAAAGTGTTTGAGATTGTGGATTCCGGCGACACCACAATACGTCGTATTGAGATCTCGCCGGAATTGATCGCCAGCCAGAACATGGCGCGTTAGCGCGTCAGCAACCAGCGCGCGGTATGTTCATCGGTGACCAGACCGTTGATCCAGCCGCCTTTCAGTGCGGCGAGGATAGCAGGGCGCTTATCTTCACCGCAGGCCGCCGCAATACGCGGACACTGGCTCTGGCGTATATCGTAGCTGGTGATGTAGCGGTTGATGAGGCTATCCACTACGTTGCCGTCTGCGTCAATAAAGCGGCCAAGTATTTCCCCCACGCCGCCGCGCGCGGTCAGTTCGTCCAGTTGCGCCTCATTGATAAAACCGTCTTTGAAGATAGGGCTCTGTTTCCCCAGCGCGCCGATGCCGACAAAAATGACCTCCGACGCTTCGGCGACGGCAGAGACGTTGCGAAACAGACGGCTGGTGCACCACATCTCGTATTCATCACAGGATTGCGCATAGCGTGGCGCGGGCCACTGGTAATATTTGCCCTGAATTTTACGCGCCAGCAACAGCGGGACGTCGTCGTAATAGTTACATTGTCCGTGTTCGTTCATGGCGCTGATCAACGCCACGCAGCGCGTATTGCGACTGTCGAAATCAATGCGTTTGATGGTTTTTTTCAGCGTCAACCCGGAACCAATGCCGACTACCGTCGGTTTGTCGCCCTGTAAGTAGCGGGCCATCAGTTGATAACAGCCAAAGGTTACGCTGTCGAGGGTGCTTTCGCTGCTGTAGGCGGGAACAATATTGCAGTTAATTAACTGATACTTTTCCTGCAAAAGCTGCGCGTAATCGAGGCAGTTCGCGACAGGATGGTGCAGACCAATCGAAACAATGCCTTCCTCTTTCGCCGCAGCGATAAGGCGTTGTACCACCGGTCTTGACGTCCCAAGCTGGCTGGCTATCTCACTTTGGTTTAAACCCGCAATGTAGTACATCCATGCGGCCCGGACTTTCTGATCCAGCCTGATGTCATCTTCTTTGCTCACGTTTCCCTACCTTAAGAGTGGCGTTGGGGGCGTTAATTTCCCTCAACCGATAAGGTCATTCTGGCGGGTGCTCAGGATTGAGGCAAGCTCTTTGCTCTTTTGTGGTCATTTGTAATTTTATAGAGCAATTGCTCTTTTGTGATCTACGGCTCTTATTTAATACAAATGATCGACTAGAGTGCAGGCATAACCTCACTGGAGAGCAGAACAATGAACGATCAATACACATGGCTTCATATTGGCTTAGGTTCTTTTCACCGCGCCCATCAGGCGTGGTATCTGCATCGTCTGATCGCTTCCGGCGATACGCGCTGGCACATTGCCGCCGGCAATATTCGCAATGACGCCGAGCACGTTGTGCAGGCGCTGGCGGCGCAAAACGGTCGTTATGTGCTGGAAACGGTCAGCCCGGAGGGCGAACGTGAGTACGAAGAGATCACGTCGATTCAGAAACTGCTGCCGTGGCAGGCGGATTTGCAGCCGCTGATTGCCGAAGGCGCCAGAGCGCAGACCAAAGTGATTGCCTTTACCGTGACGGAAGGGGGCTACTACCTGAACACCAGCCACAAGCTGGAAGTGAATAACCCCGATCTGGCGAGCGATCTCAACGGCGGCTGTAAAACGATTTACGGCGTCATTACCCGCATTCTGGAAGCGCGTATGGTCAATAACGCAGGGCCGCTGACGCTGCTCAACTGCGACAACGTGCGCCACAACGGTGAACGGTTCCACGATGGTCTGGTTGAGTTTTTACAGCTGACCGGCAAACAGGCGGTGATTGACTGGCTTAGCGCCAATGCGACCTGCCCGAATACGATGGTGGACCGCATCACGCCGCGTCCGGCAGCCGATCTTCCGGCGCGTATCAAAGCGCAGACGGGCATTGATGATAAAGCGCCGGTAATGGGCGAAACCTTTATCCAGTGGGTGGTTGAAGATCGTTTCCGCGATGTGCGCCCTGCGCTGGAAAATGTCGGTGTGGAGCTGGTGACGTCTGTTATCCCGTATGAAGAGGCGAAAATCCGCATCCTCAACTCATCACATAGCTGCATTGCGTGGGCGGGTACGTTAATCGGCCAGCAGTATATTCATGAAAGCACCCTGACGGACTTTATCTACCAGATTGCCGACCGCTACGTGACGGAAGACGTGATCCCTTGCCTGGGAGATAACGGCATCGATCTCCCGACCTATCGTGATGTGGTGCTTAAGCGTTTTACCAACCCGCATATTCAGGATACCAACCAGCGCGTTGCCGCCGACGGATTCTCGAAAATCCCGGCGATGATTGCGCCGACGCTGCGCGAGTGCTATCAGCGTGGTGCACGGCCGAACGCTACCGCTATGCTGCCCGCACTGTTTTACGTCTTCATGGAGCAGTGGCACAAGGGCACGCTGCCTTATGAGTACCAGGACGGCATTCTGGATGCGCCAGCGGTACATGCCATGTTTGAATCCGCCGATCCGATCGCGGCGTATGCCAGTGATAAAGCGCTGTTTGGCGACCTGACGGAACGTGATGATTTCGCCGCGCTGCTGCGCGAGAAAATCGCCGCTGTTCACACGCTGATTAACTGAGAGGTGGCTATGTATCTGGGTATCGATCTCGGCACATCTGAAGTGAAGGCGCTGGTCATTGATGAAAATAATGACATTGTCGCCACCCATAGCGCGCCGCTGACGATTCAGCGGCCCCATCAACACTGGTCAGAGCAATCACCGGAAGCCTGGTGGGACGCGACGGAGTATCTGATGTCCACCCTGCGGGAGAAATGTGGTCATCACTGGCAGGCGATTAAGGCGATCGGTCTTTCCGGTCAGATGCATGGCGCGGTACTGCTTGATGCCGCCGGGAATACGATCCGCCCGGCGATTTTGTGGAATGACACCCGTAGCGCCCAGGAGTGTGCGGAACTGGAAGAAATTGCCCCAGAGCTGCATCAGGTTGCCGGTAATCTGGCGATGCCGGGGTTTACCGCGCCGAAATTGCTGTGGGTGCGTCGCCATGAACCGCAGAATTTTGCCCGCATCGAAACGGTGCTGCTGCCGAAGGATTATCTGCGTTTCAAAATGACGGGTAAAAAAGTCTCCGACATGTCCGATTCGGCAGGGACGCTGTGGCTTGACGTCGAGAAGCGCGACTGGTCGGATGCGCTGCTGGAGAAATGCGGGCTGACGCGGGCCAATATGCCGGAGCTGGTGGAAGGCTGCGATATTTCTGCCACGCTCGATCCCGTCGTCGCGCAACGCTGGGGGTTAACCCCTTCGGTGGTGGTCGCCGGGGGCGGCGGAGACAACGCGGTCAGCGCTATTGGCGTTGGCGCGGTATCGCCCGGCGATGCGTTTATTTCACTGGGGACGTCCGGCGTGCTGTTTGTGGTGACGGACGCGTACCGTCCCGCGCCGCAATCCGCAGTACATGCTTTTTGCCACGTCCTGCCGAATTTGTGGCACCAGATGAGCGTAATGCTCAGCGCCGCCAGCTGTCTGCAATGGTTCTGCCGCCTGGTAGGGACAACGGAAACGGAACTGCTGGAAGAAATCGCGCAGTTAAGCGATGCGGAAAAAGCCAGCGCGCCGATGTTCCTGCCGTACCTTTCCGGCGAACGTACGCCGCATAACGATCCTGACGCCCGGGGCATGTTCTGGGGGCTGACGCACTCCAGCCAGCGCGCGCTGATGGGGTATGCGGTGCTGGAAGGCGTCAGTTTCGGCATCGCTGACGGGCTCCGTGTTCTGCAAGAGAGCGGTACAAATATCGAACAATGTTCGCTGGTGGGCGGCGGCGCCCGAAGTCCGTTCTGGGCGCAACTGCTGGCAGATATTCTGGATATGCCCGTGGTGACGCACAAAGGCGGAGAAACCGGCGGCGCGCTGGGCGCGGCGCGACTGGCGTGCCTTGCGGCAGGTAAACCGTTGGCGTCCGTTTGCGAAAAACCGGAAGTCTACAAAACCTGGTATGGCGATCCGGTTCGCCACACGGCGCTGATGCAGCGTTATCAGCAGTTTAACGCACTGTACCGAAACGACCTGAACTATCGAAATCAATAATTTCTATAACAAAAGCCCTCCGGTGAATGTACCGGAGTGGCTCCCTGCACCCTAAAACGAGGTCAATATGTCGTTAACTAACAAACAATGGCTGGGATTACCCTTAAGTCTGGTCTGGGGGTATATCGCCATCGCCGTATTCATGACTGGTGATGGTTTCGAGCTGGCATTTTTGTCGCACTACATCAAAGCGCTGGGCTTTACCCCGGCGGAAGCCTCCTTCGCCTTTACGCTATATGGCCTGGCGGCGGCGCTGTCGGCCTGGGTATCCGGCGTAGTGGCGGAGATCATCACGCCGCAAAAAACCATGATGATCGGCTTTGTGCTGTGGTGCGTATTCCACGTATTGTTCCTCGTTTTTGGACTGGGTCAGTCCAACTACGCCTTAATTCTGTTGTTTTACGGTATTCGCGGTCTGGCGTATCCGCTGTTCCTTTATGCGTTTATCGTCGCCATTGTGCATAACGTCCGTAGCGACAGCACCAGCGCCGCGCTGGGCTGGTTCTGGGCGGTCTACTCTATTGGGATCGGCGTTTTCGGCAGTTATATCCCGAGTTTTACCATTCCGCATATTGGCGAAATGGGCACCCTGTGGCTGGCGCTGGCGTTCTGTCTGACCGGCGGTGTTATCGCGCTGGTTTCGCTGCGTAAAATTGAAACGCCGCGCCATATGCAAAACCTCACCACCCGTGAAAAGTTCAGCGAACTGGGGCGTGCGGTCACGCTGCTTTACACCAACCGTAGCATTATGTTGTCCAGCATCGTGCGTATTATCAATACGTTATCGCTGTTCGGTTTTGCGGTGGTCATGCCGATGATGTTTGTGGATGAACTGGGCTTCACCACCTCTGAATGGCTACAGGTATGGGCGGCGTTCTTCTTCACAACCATCTTCTCCAACGTCTTTTGGGGCGTACTGGCAGAGAAAATGGGCTGGATGAAGGTTGTACGCTGGTTTGGCTGCATCGGGATGGCGCTCTCCAGCCTCGCGTTTTATTACATTCCGCAGCACTTTGGCCATAACTTCGCGATGGCGCTGGTTCCGGCAATCGCGCTGGGGATCTTCGTTGCCGCGTTTGTGCCGATGGCCGCCGTCTTTCCTGCGCTTGAGCCAAAACACAAAGGAGCCGCGATTTCGGTCTACAACCTGTCGGCTGGGCTTTCCAACTTCCTCGCCCCGGCGATCGCCGTGGTGTTGTTACCGCACTTCAGCACCATTGGCGTCGTGATTGCGTATACGTTGCTCTATATTGTGGCGTTTATTCTGTGTCCGTTTATTCGTGTTGAACAACCCGGATTCACGCGTCAGGAGGCATGTGAAGGCGAAACGGTCGGTATTTCTTAATGATGTCGGGCCCGGCTGCGCTGCCGGGCCTTTTTAAGGCGGCAAATGATGAAGAGTAAAGCGGTAATTTTCGACATGGATGGCGTCATCATTGACTCCGAAGGGCTGTGGCGTCAGGCGCAAAAAGACGCGCTGGCAGGCTGGGGAGTGACGGTTAATGACGAGGAGTGTGAAACGTTAACCAAAGGGAAGCGACTGGATGAGATTGCCCGCGTCTGGTGCGAATACTGCCCGTTGCAGACAGACCCCGGGGTGCTGGAGTCGGCCATTCGCAAACGCATTACCGGACTTATTGCAACGGAAGGCGAAGCGATGGACGGCGTCTACGCGGTATTGCATCATTTTCGCCACAGGGGGTATCGGATTGCGCTGGCTACGTCATCATCCCATCAGGTTATTGAGGCTGTTCTCTCTAAACTTAATCTTCGGGGGCATTTTGACGTCATTTGCAGCGCCGACGATGAACGCTACGGCAAACCGCACCCGGCGGTGTATCTCTCCGCGCTGAAAAAGCTGGGCCTGCCCGCCGCAGAGTGTCTGGTGATTGAAGACAGCCTGAGTGGTTTTCGCGCCGCGCAGGCCGCCGGAATTGATACCATCGTGGTGTCTGACGGCTGCCAGCATCCCTGCTTTAGCGAGGCCATCGGGCGCTACACGTCAATGCCGCAACTCCTGGAGACGCTGGCCCCGCCGGTTCGGGCCGCAGGGTAAATGACCCGTTTGTGAGCGCAGAGGTTCCGGGATGTCGCCGGTCTGATTATCCCTCTCTGCGCTTACTTTCTTTTTTCGTTAGCGCAGTAACGGGCAGTCTGGCGGCAAACGGCAACGCAGCGCGTTGGGAAGTATTTCAATATGAAATTCCTGACCGCTGAGCGGCTCGCCATCAAGGTTAAAAGTGATCTCATGCGGAGCCTGAATATCAAACCAGGCGGATGCGCCATCGACAATGTTGGGGTTCTCTTCCGGCTGCGTCAATGTGGAAAACAGCGCCGGAAGCAGCTCCTCCCCGGTGAAGATCCGCAGTTGCAGCAGCCCGTCATTAATGAGTGCGCCAGGGCAGAGCTGTTGTCCGCCACCGGCCTGACGACCATTACCAATGCCAATCACCAGCGCATCGCCCTGCCAGTGAAAATTCTCGCCGCGAATCTCACAGCGATCGGGCTTGAGGGTGTCCATGCGCATCAGCCCATGAATAAAGTAAGAGACGCCGCCCAGCGCGGCCTTGAGTTTTTCCGGCGTTTCGGTGGTGATGCGCGTCCCGAAACCCCCTGTCGCCATATTAATAAAGCAGGTTTTATCGTTGACCTGGGCGATATCGATCGCAACCGCGTTACCGGCAATCGCCAGTTTTAAGGCTTTATCCAGCGCTTCCGGGATGCCAGCGCTGGTGGCGAAGTCATTGGCCGTGCCCAGAGGCAAAATGCCAAGCGCGGGAACGTTGCCGCCCTGACACTGAATCAGCGCGGCGGAAACCTCATTGATAGTGCCGTCGCCGCCGCCCGCAATAACTGTCTCAACGCCAAGCTGTCTGGCTTCATCAACATAACGCTGGGCATCGCCTTTTTCCCAGGTGACCCGGACGTGAATCTCCACGCCCTCATCGCGAAGTAGCCCTATCGCGTCGCGCAGGGGCTGATTATCAGCGCCTTTGCCATTTAAAATCAGTAAGCTGGCGGGAAACGTAGCCATCCTTTGTTTGCCTCTGTCGTTAACCTGTTGAAAGTGTATAGCAGAAAAGGCGCGGAAAGGTCAGAACAGGCTGAAAATGAATCAGGAGCGTAAAGGAAAGGATAAAGACTCAGCCAAAAAAGCCCCGGTTTCCGGGGCTTTTTTGGCTATTCGAGGATGAGTTGCTCGGGAGCGCAGTTATACAGTTTTGCTAATCTTTCGATGTTATCTTTACGTGGGCGTTCTGACTTCTCAAACTCTGAGACAGTCGCCTGTTTGATGCCCAGGGCTTCCGCAACCTGTTTTTGCGTCATCCCTCTGTAAATGCGCCATGCCGCTTGCATGGTGCAATTTCGCTCAGAAAGAATGCTGATCACTTCGTTGGGGTAACGAACATTATCAGATGCGCCTGATTCGTCTTGTACAGTGTCATACAGTTCATCAAGATCTCTGTCGCTAACTAACTTTTCGAAGAGGTCAATTGGCACAACAGCAGAGACTCTGCGGCCTCGACTGTCTGTAATAAATTGGATAGCGGCCATAAGATTACCTTTTTTACATTTACATGCTAATAGTTGTTGTCGGTTAATTAACAAATTGTTTACAGATGGAAACGGGCGGGTTTCCCCGCCGTCTGTCAGTAGGTTGATGAGCTACGGCGTAATATGCGCTGAATTTCAACGATCAGCGGTTCTCCGTTTACAAATACGAAGAGAACTCGATAGCTTTTCACCCTTAATCTGTACTGCCCGTCTTGATCCGTGAGTTTTTTGATATCCAGAGAGCTAATGTCTGGGTATAACTGCATGGCGTTTACTTTCTCACGTACAGCTTTTTGATCATCAGCAGGTAGCTTTCGCAGATCCTTAACGGCTCTACCCGTCCAGAGTATCTGGGTCATAAAACATCCCCTGTAAAACAAATTGTTAAAGAGCACACCCTACATGGCAGGTCTTAAATATAGGGTTTTAACCCTATATTGTCAAATTAAACCTCTATTTTTATAGGGGAACGGCGCTGAGTGAGCAAGGCGTGTGTCGCCAAAAACACATGGATGTGAAACGAGAATGGAACAACTAAGATGTGGATACTGGAGGGAATGGCTCTTTTCCAGTGCGCAACGATGAGATAAAAAATAAGCCTGCGTAAGGGAGATTACGCAGGCTAAGGAGGTGGTTCCTGGTACAGCTAGCATTTATGGGTTATGTTTTTCAGCGCCTCGGATAATACCCGTAATGAACGAGGCGGTATGTGATCGATTTCTAAGAATCTTCCCATAATGAAAAAATAACGTGGATTAACTACTTAGCGTGTGGGTTCCGCGTGGATTCGCCGGAAAAATTACGCATTAACAATGCATAATTCAGATCCATATCCTGCGGCACCGGCATCCAGACGGTGTAGCCATCGCCAGGCGCCACCGGCATTGCTTCACCTTTGGCGTTTTCCATATGCTCCAGAGTGAAGTTGACGTTCCCCTGCGGCGTCATCAGCTCCAGGCTGTCGCCGATGGAGAATTTGTTCTTCACGGCAACGGCGGCAAGGGCGCCTTTACGCTCGCCGGTGAACTCACCCACGAACTGCTGACGTTCAGAAACAGAGTAACCGTACTCGTAATTCTGGTAGTCATCATGCGTGTGACGGCGCAGAAAGCCTTCGGTGTAACCGCGATGCGCCAGGCCTTCCAGCGTTTCCAGCAGTTGCGGATCAAACGGCTTGCCCGCAGCGGCATCGTCGATCGCTTTGCGATAAACCTGAGCGGTACGCGCACAGTAGTAGAAGGATTTGGTACGGCCTTCGATTTTCAGTGAGTGCACGCCCATTTTGGTCAGGCGTTCAACGTGAGCAATGGCGCGCAGATCTTTCGAGTTCATGATGTAGGTGCCGTGTTCATCTTCGAACGCGGTCATATATTCGCCCGGACGCTGAGCTTCTTCGATCATAAACACTTTGTCGGTTGGTGCGCCGATACCCAGCGTCGGTTCGACGTTCTGTACCGGAATCGGTTCGTATTTATGGACGATGTTGCCCACGACGTCTTCTTTCCCTTCCTGCACGTTATATTCCCAACGGCAGGCGTTGGTGCAGGTTCCCTGGTTCGGATCGCGTTTGTTGATGTAGCCAGAGAGCAGGCAACGACCGGAGTAGGCCATGCACAGCGCGCCGTGTACGAAGATTTCGATCTCCATTTCCGGCACCTGTTGACGAATCTCTTCAATCTCTTCCAGCGACAGTTCGCGGGAAAGAATAACGCGGGTCAGCCCCATCTGGTTCCAGAACTTCACCGTTGCCCAGTTTACGGCGTTGGCCTGCACCGAAAGGTGAATCGGCATTTCCGGGAAGTTTTCACGTACCAGCATGATAAGCCCGGGATCGGACATGATCAGCGCATCCGGCCCCATTTCCACAACCGGTTTAAGATCGCGAATAAAGGTTTTCAGTTTCGCGTTATGCGGCGCAATGTTCACGACCACATAGAATTTTTTGCCAAGCGCGTGGGCTTCGTTAATGCCGAGCTGCAAATTCTCGTGGTTAAATTCGTTGTTGCGCACGCGCAGGGAGTAACGCGGTTGGCCCGCATACACGGCATCTGCGCCATAAGCGAAAGCGTAACGCATATTTTTCAGCGTTCCCGCCGGGGAAAGGAGTTCCGGTTTAAACATAATTTTCTCGTTCTGATGACAGGTCAGATCCGCTTCACTGAATGAGGCGGTTAGGGGAGTGCCCCTACGTTAAGGGCGGGCATTGTAGCGCTGTGGGGGAGGCAGGTAAAGAAAAACGCCGGATGGCGGCGTAGCGCCTTCTCTGGCCGACAACGCTCTTATTTGTCGGCCGGATCAGCGGAGCGTCATCCGGCTATTGCAGGCGTGACTTATGCAATCCGGCAGGTATCCGCTTCCCAGCGATACCCGACGCCGTATACCGCACGGATGAACGACTGTTCGGCGTCCAGTGATTCCAGCTTGCGGCGCAGGTTTTTGATGTGGCTGTCAATGGTGCGGTCCGTCACCACGCGATAATCATCGTAGAGATGATTAAGCAGTTGCTCGCGGGAGAAAACTTTCCCCGGCTCGTGAGACAGCGTTTTCAACAGGCGAAACTCTGCGGGGGTCAGGTCGAGCATCTTGCCGCGCCAGGATGCCTGAAAACGGCCTTCATCAACAATCAGCGGGCTTTGCGCGTCCAGCTGTTGCAGCTCACGCTGCGGCTTGCAGCGGCGCAAAATCGTTTTCACGCGGGCGACCACCTCACGGGGGCTGTAAGGTTTGCAGATGTAATCATCGGCGCCAATCTCCAGCCCAAGCAGGCGGTCGATCTCTTCAATCTTTGCCGTGACCATCACGATGGGCACGTCAGAAAAACGGCGAATTTCCCGGCACAGCGTCAGGCCGTCCGTACCTGGCAGCATTAAGTCCAGCAGGATCAGGTCTGGCGGCGTTTGATGCACATACTGCAATACCTGATCGCCATGACTGATTAGCGTGGGGGCATAGCTTGCGGCGCGCAGATAGTCGATCAGCAGTTGTCCCAGCTTGGGTTCATCTTCCACGATTAAAATACGCGGCGTGTTTTCATCAATGGGTAACTCAGTCATACATCTCTCTGTAAATCGCGTTCCAGCGGTAACTCTACTGTAATGCTAAGCCCGCCAAAAGGCGAATGGGACGCCCGGATACGACCATTATGCGCTTGTACGATATTGTCGCAAATCGCCAGTCCCAGACCGGACCCGCCGCTGGCGCGGTTGCGGGAGCCTTCTGTGCGGTAGAAACGTTCAAACAGTTTTTGTAACTGCTCATCGCGAACGCCGGGCGCGGAATCGGCGAACGTTAACAGCAGCATGTTGTCGCGCTGCTCGGCGGAAATGTGCAGGCTGCCGCCGCTGTCGGTGTAGCGCAGACTATTTTCCAGCAGATTATTGAATAACTGCATCAGACGATCCGGATCGCCGAATACCATCACGCTGTCAGGAAGGGAAAAGTGTAACGTCAGCCCACGGCTGGCGAAGCGCTCGCGAAACGCGCCGCCCGCCACCTCCAGCAGGGGAATCAGGTCCACCGATGTTTTCTGGTACGCCAGCGCGCCTTCATCGGACATAGAAAGCTGATGCAGATCGTCAACCAGCTTGGTGAGCGTGCCGACTTCAGCCTGGAGCGAGGCCACCGATTCGGGCGTAAACTGGCGGACTCCGTCCTGGATAGCCTCCAGCTCACCGCGCAATACCGCCAGCGGCGTGCGCAGTTCGTGGGAGATATCCGCCATAAAATCGCGGCGCATTTGCTGATTTTTTTCCAGCGTGCTGGCGAGCTGGTTAAAATCCTGCGCCAGTTTACCCAGTTCATCCGCGCTGGTCGGCGTTACGCGCGTCGTGAAGTCGCCTGCGGCCAGTTTGTGCGTGCCTTCCACCAGCCGCTTAACGGGCGCCAGCAACCCGCGCGCCAGCGGAAACGTCGCCAGCGCCGCCAGCAGAGTCGACAACGCCACGATCAGCCAGCTGGTACGGCGCTGTTGCTTATCAAAATTAATATCGGTATTGCGCGTCAGTCGCTCAACGGGAGAGGCAATCACCGCGCCAACCTCCACACCGTTTACGTGAATAGCCCGGCGGGTGCCGTCTCGCGGGACTGGCGCTCGCGGGCCGACCAGCACATTGGCGTGTTGATCGACGACCCAAAATTGGGTTCGCCAGCCATGCGGCGGCATCCCGGGGCCGGGTTTGTTATCGTCGTTGTCATGCTCAAAAGAGCGCAGGATCTGGAAAACGAAGCGATCGTTATTGCGTAAAAAACGCCAGTTGCCGTGCAGCGAATACTGCTCGCCCAGCGCGTCGCCGAGCATCTGCAACCGCTGTTCGTTGCCATGTTTGATGTAGTCGATAAACCCGCGCTCAAAGCTGATGCGTACGGCCCAGTGCATGCTGATCAGCAAGACAATGCAGGTGGCGAAAATCGCCAGAAACAATTTGCTGGTAATACCGGGCCGCCAGAACTTCATTGCGTGCTCCTTTTGCGTCGTGAAATGACGGCGTTTTTGTGCGTGTCGTTCGGCACCCGGGCGAAGATGAGTGCGGGCAGCGCGATAATCAGGGCCATGCACAGCCAGGTATACATAAACACCGTGTGGCTCGCGCCGCTGTCGGCCGCGATATGTTGTTGACCAAACATGCCCAGCAGCAGCCCGGCGATGGTCACGCCAATACTCATCGACAGTTGCATGATCATGGACAGCAAGCTGTTGCCGCTGCTGGCGAGTTCATCGGGCAGATCTTTGAGCGTTAAGGTGTTCATGGATGAAAAACGGGTGGAGTTGACCATGCCTTGCAGGAACAGCACAAAGGGCAAGGCGTAATACCAGCCAAGCATCGCGACGCTCATAAACAGCAGGCTGACCAGCGACAGGCCGAGGGTGGTGGCGACCAGTACGCGACGATAGCCAAAGCGGTTTACCACCTGTACGACGATACGTTTCATTCCCATGCTGCCGAGTACCATCGGGATCATCATCAACCCGGCATGAAACGGCGAGAACCCCAGACCAATCTGCAAAAAGACCGGCGTCATGAAGGGTAGCATGCCGCTCCCGACGCGCCCGGCGAAGCTACCAGACAGGCCCAGCGAGAAGGTGTGGGTGCGAAACAGCGCCAGACTAAACAGCGCGCGCGGATTGTTTTTGGCGTGTTTCAGGTAGAGCGCAATCGCCAGGATGCCGCACAACACCAGTGCGCCCAGTGAGAGAGGCGAGAGCCCCGTGCCTTTGCTGCCGTCCAGCGCCATCGTCAGTACCGCCATGCCGACGGCCAGCAGGAGGAACCCTGAAAGATCGAAGCGCCGGGTTTGCATGGTGTAGTTCGGCATCAGCATGAGCGTCGCAATCGCCCCGACAATGCCGACCGGAATGTTAATCAGGAAAATCCAGTGCCAGGAGGCGTACTCGACCAGAATGCCGCCCAGCGCCGGGCCGAGCAGCGGCCCGACCTGACCGGGCAGCGTGACGAACGTCATTGCCGCCATATATTGTTCGCGCGGAACGATCTTCATGACCGTCAGTCTGCCGACCGGCACCATCATGGCGCCGCCCACGCCCTGTAAAACGCGCGCCAGCACCAGTTCATTCAGCGTGCTGGACCAGGCGCAAAATAGCGATCCCAACGTAAACAGCACAATGGCGGTAAAGAAGATATTACGCACGCCGACTTTATCCGCCAGCCAGCCGCTGGCAGGCAGCATTACCGCCACGGTCAGTACATAGGAAACCACGACCATGTGCATATGCAGCGGGCTTTCCCCCAGACTGAGCGCCATAGAGGGAAGCGCGGTGTTGACGATTGTGGTATCCAGCGATTGCATAAAAAAGCCGAATGCCACAATCCAGAGTTGCCAGCGTGTGCTGTCAGGAAGTTCTGTCATGGCTCTGTTATGGATTCCGGTTGGCTATTATTACGTGAAAAACGCAGCCGCAGACGGTCGAAAAAGAGATAGACCACCGGGGTGGTATAGAGCGTCAGCAGCTGGCTCATCACCAGTCCGCCCACGATCGTAATCCCTAATGGTTGACGTAACTCTGAACCATCGCCCCCGGAGATAACCAGCGGCAGCGCGCCAAACAGCGCCGCCAGCGTGGTCATCATGATTGGGCGAAAACGCAGCAGACAGGCCTGGAAAATCGCCTGTTCCGGCGTCAGGTTGCCGTTTCTCTGTGCCTCAAGCGCAAAATCGACCATCATGATGGCGTTTTTCTTCACAATGCCAATTAATAGCATGATCCCGATGAGCGCGATTAGGCTGAACGGGGCATTGAACAGCTCCAGCGCCAGTAGCGCCCCCACGCCTGCGGAGGGGAGGGTAGAGAGGATGGTCAGCGGATGAACATAACTTTCATACAATATCCCCAACACAATATAGACCGTCGCGATCGCCGCCAGGATCAGAATCACCTGCGAATTCATCGTCTCCTGGAAAACCTGTGCCGTGCCGGCGAAACTGCCGCGCACCGTTGACGGTACGCCAAGCTGTGTCATCGCCCGGTTGATGGCTTCCGTCGCTTCGGACAGCGACGTGCCCGTAGGCAGGTTAAACGCGATAGTCGAGGCGGCGGACAACCCCTGGTGATTCACTGACAGCGGCGCATTGGCGGGCTGCCATTTTGCAAAATAAGAGAGCGGAATCGCCTTCCCGTCGCTGTTAATGACGAACATCTTCTCCAGCGCGCTGATGTCCTGGGTATAGCGTGAGTCAACCTCCATCACAACCTTATACTGGTTCATCGGCTGATAGATGGTGGAAATTTGCCGTTGACCGAAGGCATTATTCAGCAGACTGTTGGCGGCCTGCACGTCGATCCCCAGCCGGGACATGGTTTCGCGGTCGTAAATCAGGTTCATCTCCGCGCCGTTATCTTGCTGGTCGGAGTTAACGTCCGCCAGTTGGGGGAGCGCCGCCAGCGCTTTACGGATTTTCGGCTCCCATTCCCGCAGCGCGCTTAAATCATCAGACAGCAGGGCATACTGGTAGCTGGCGTTAGCCTGCCGCCCGCCGACGCGGATATCCTGCACCGCCATCAGAAACAGGTTTGCGCCCGGCTCTTTTGCCAGCGCGACCCGCAGCCGGTCGATAACCTGCTGCGCCGTTTCATGGCGCTCGCCGCGTGATTTCAGCGTAATAAACATCATCCCGCTGTTGACCCGCGAACCGCCGGTGAAGCCGGTCACGTTGTCGACCGCCGGATCGTCGCGAATGATCTTCATAAAGTCCTGAAGTTTGCCGCGCATCGCCTGAAACGAAATACTCTGGTCAGCCTGAATGCCGCCCATCAGTACGCCTGTATCCTGTTCGGGGAAGAAGGTTTTGGGGATGGAAATATAGAGCCAGATATTCAGCGCAATGGTGCCCAACAAGACGACGCCCACCAGCCGCGTATGGTTTAGCACCCATTTCAGCGATGTGCCGTACCCCTGTTGCAGGCCAGTCAGCAGACGGCCAAAGCCGCGGCTTCGCGTCTGCTCGCGAGGCTTGCTGGACTTCAGCATCCAGCCGCACATCATGGGGGTTAGCGTGAGCGAGACGAGCAGCGAGATGCCGATTGCCACCGAAAGAGTGACGGCAAACTCGCGTAATAATCTTCCGGGCAATCCCCCCATCAGCAAGAGCGGCAGGAATACCGCCACCAGGGAGAGGCTCATGGAGAGCACCGTAAAGCCAACTTCGCGCGTTCCCTGAAGCGCCGCCTGCAAGGGCTTCATGCCGGCTTCAAGATGGCGGGAGATATTTTCCAGCACCACAATGGCGTCATCGACGACAAAACCGGTGGCGATAGTCAGCGCCATCAGCGACAGGTTGTTCAGGCTAAAACCGCACAGGTACATTGCGGCGAAGGTGCCAATCAGCGACACGGGAACCGCAACGGCAGGAATCAACGTTGCGCGCCCGGAGCGCAGGAATAAAAAGACCACCAGAATGACCAGCGCGACGGAAATAACCAGCGTCTGCTCCACTTCCTCCAGCGAGGCGCGAATCGTCGGGGAACGATCCTGAGCGATTTGCAGGTCAATTGAGGCGGGAATCAGCGTTTGTAATTCCGGGAGCTTCTCGCGAATGCTGTCTACCGTCTGGATGATATTGGCTTCCGGCAGCTTGCGAATCATCAGCAAAATCGCCGGTTTGGCGTTGGTCATCCCGGCGTTACGCACATCCTGTACCGAGTCAGTTACCGTGGCGACATCGCCCAGACGCACGGCGGCGCCGTTGTTGTAGTGGATAATCAACGGCTGGTATTCCGTCGCCGTTTTCAGTTCATCATTTGTCTGAACCTGCCAGCGATGAGTCTTGTCGTCGATCGCGCCCTGCGGCTTACGCACGTTGGCATTGCTGATGGCGCTGCGCACGTCATCCAGCGATACGCCCTGATTAAACAACGCCTGCGGGTTAAGCCCCACGCGCACGGCGGGCAGCGAACTGCCGCCGACATCCACATCGCCGACGCCGTCAATTTGCGCGATTGTCTGCGCCAGCTGCGTTGAGGCGAAGTCATACAGCTCTCCCTGCGACCAGGTGTCCGATGTGAGCGTCAGAATCATAATCGGCGCGTCGGACGGATTGGCTTTACGGTAGGTCGGGCGGCTGGGCATCCCGCTGGGCAGCAGACTCTGTGCGGCATTAATTGCCGCCTGCACGTCACGCGCCGCGCCGTTGATATCGCGGTCAAAGTTAAACTGAAGAATAATTCGCGTGCTGCCCAGCGAGCTGCTGGAGGTCATCTCACTGACCCCCGCGATGCGTCCGAGCGAACGCTCCAGCGGCGTGGCGACCGACGACGCCATGGTTTCCGGCGAAGCGCCCGGAAGCGATGCGCTCACCATAATGACCGGAAAATCCACCTGCGGCAGCGGGGCGACCGGCAATAACCGGAAACCCAGCACGCCGCAGAGCGTAATGGCGATGGAGATTAAAATAGTCGCCACCGGGCGGTAAATGAAAAGGGCGAAAAATTTCATTTACGCCTCCTCTTCCTGGCGGGGGAAGCGGCTTTTCACATACAGCGACAGGCGGTCAAACAGCAGATAGATGACGGGCGTGGTGAACAGGGTTAAGACCTGGCTGACCAGCAGGCCGCCTACCATGCCAATCCCTAACGGGCGGCGTAATTCCGCGCCTGTGCCGGTACTTAACATCAATGGCAGTGCGCCTAACAGTGCCGCCAGCGTGGTCATCAGAATCGGGCGGAAACGCAGCAAACAGGCCTGGAAAATCGCATCACGCGGTGCCATTCCCTGCTCGCGCTCGGCGGCCAGGGCGAAGTCGATCATCATGATAGCGTTCTTCTTCACAATGCCGATCAACAAAATGATCCCGATGATGGCAATCACGTCCAGTTCACTACCGGCAATCATGAGCGCCAGCAGCGCCCCGACGCCCGCCGTCGGCAGGGTGGAGAGGATCGTGATTGGATGGATAAAGCTTTCGTACAGCACGCCAAGCACGATATACATCGCCACCACTGCCGCCACGATCAGCCAGACGGTGCTGCCGAGCGCAGCCTGGAAGGCCAGCGTGCTGCCCTGGAACTGGGTGGTGATATCGACTGGCAGGTTGACCGTTTTCTCCGTGTCCAGAATGGCCTGTACCGCATCGCCGAGCGAATAATTATCCGGCACGTTAAACGAGAAGGTCGTTACCGGGAACTGATCCAGGTGATTAATGGAAAGCGGCGCGAAACGCTGCTCGATTTTGGCGATGGCGCTAAGCGGCACAATCCCGCCGTCGCTGCTGGTCAGACGGATGGTGTCCATTGCCGCCAGCCCCGGCGTGGTGTCGGTGTTATGTTCCAGCACGACGCGATATTGATTCGCCTGGGTGTAGATGGTCGAAATCAGGCGCTGGCCAAAGGCGTTATACAGGGCGTTATCGACATCCGCCATGCTGATGCCAAGACGGCTGGCGCTGTCGCGGTCAACGTTCACATACGCCACCAGACCTTTGTCCTGCCAGTCGCTGCTGACGTCAGAAAGCTGCGGAAGCTGCTGGAGTTTTTCCATCAGCTGCGGCACCCAGGTGCTGAGCGCATCCAGTGAGGTGGCCTGTAGCGTAAACTGGTACTGCGTGCGGCTCACCTGAGTATCAATGGTGAGATCCTGCGTTGGCTGGAGGTAGAGATCGACGCCGGGCACTTTCGCCACGGCGTGTTGCAGGCGGGCGATGACTTTCTGTACCCGATCGTCACGTTCATTCAGCGGCTTAAGGTTAATTTGCAGACGCGCGCTGTTCAGCGCCGGGTTGGTACCATCAACGCCGACAAAGGCGGTCAGGCTTTCTACCGCCGGGTCTTTTAAAATCACATCAGACACCTGGCGCTGGCGCTGGGCCATACTGGCGAACGAGCTGGATTGTGGAGCCTGCAATGTGCCCTGAATAATGCCGTTATCCTGCACCGGGAAGAACCCTTTCGGGATAAAGACCCACAGCATGATGCTGAGAAGCAGGGTGCCGAGCGCCACGCTCAGCGTCAGCCACGGATGGTTGAGCACTTTTGCCAGCCACTGACCGTATTTCTCAATGACGCGATCAAACATTTTTTCCGCCGCGCGGGAGAAGCGGTTTTGCTTGCGCAGCGACGCCTGGCTGAGCATCCGGGCGCACATCATGGGCGTCAGGGTCAGCGACACGACGGCGGAGATCAGGATCGCTACCGCCAGCGTGACCGCAAATTCGCGGAACAAACGCCCGACGATATCGCCCATGAATAACAGCGGGATCAGTACCGCAATCAGCGAGAAGGTTAATGAAATAATGGTAAAGCCGATTTCGCCAGCGCCTTTGAGCGCCGCCGCCAGCGGTTTTTCCCCTTTCTCGATGTAACGCGAAATGTTCTCAATCACCACAATCGCGTCGTCCACGACGAAGCCGGTGGCGATGGTCAGCGCCATTAGCGTCAGGTTATTGATCGAAAAATCGAGAAAGACCATTACCGCAAAAGTGCCGATCAGCGATAACGGCACGGCGACGCCCGGAATGATTGTGGCGGGGACATTACGCAGGAACAGGTAGATGATCATCACCACCAGCGCAATCGCCAGCATCAGTTCGAACTGGGTGTCGGTAACGGAAGCGCGAATGTTGGTGGTGCGATCCGACAGCACGGTGACATTGACCGATTTTGGCAGGCTTTCCGTAAGCTGCGGCAGCATCTGACGAATGCTGTCCGCCGTGGAGATAATGTTGGCGCCGGGCTGGCGCTGCACATTCATCACAATGGCCTGTTCTTTATTGGCCCACGCGCCGAGCCAGCTGTTTTCCGCGCCTTGTTCGACCGTTGCCACATCGCCCAGACGTACCGGCGCGCCGTTCTGCCAGGCGATGATTAACTGGCGATACTCATCGACAGACTGCATCTGATCGTTAGCAGAGAGCGTGACCGCGCGAGTTGGGCCATCAAGACTCCCTTTCGCCGAGTTGACGTTGGCGCTGGTGATGGCGGCGCGAACCGTCTCGCTGGTAAGCCCCAGCGCGGCAATCGCCTGCGCATTCAGCTTCACACGCACGGCCGGGCGTTGGCCGCCGGACAGCGTGACCAGCCCTACGCCGGATACCTGGGAAATTTTCTGCGCCACCCGGGTTTCCACCATGTCTTCCACCTGCGTCATGGGCATAGCGGTTGAGGTGACGGCCAGCGTCATGATCGGTGGATCTGCCGGGTTAACTTTGCTGTATACCGGCGGGTTAGGCAGATCGCTCGGCAGCAGGTTTGTGGCCGCGTTAATGGCGGCCTGTACTTCCTGCTCGGCGACATCCAGCGGCAGAGTCAGCTGGAACTGCAACGTTACAACCGATGCGCCGCCGGAACTTTGCGACGACATCTGTTTCAGGCCGGACATTTGCCCGAACTGGCGTTCAAGCGGCGCGGTGACGGCGGAGGTCATCACATCCGGGCTGGCGCCGGGGTAGAGCGTTACCACCTGAATGGTGGGGTAGTCCACCTCCGGCAATGCGGCGACGGGCAGGAAGCGGTAACCGATAATCCCGGCGAGTAAAATCGCCACCATCAGCAGCGTGGTCGCGACAGGGCGCATAATAAACAGGCGCGACGGGCCGCCTGTGCTGCTCGGAGGTAACACCTGCATCAGGAGCGTACTCCTTTCTTACCGTATTCCCGATTCGTGGCTTTATCTTCTTTCGCCGCAGGCGCTTGCGCTTCCACCACTTCGACTTTCGCCCCGTCCGTCAGACGATCGATCCCGTCCGTCACGACGCGATCGCCTGCCGACAGCCCGGCGCTGATTACCACGTTCTGACTGTCCTGAATACCCGGTTTAACCAGATGCTTGCTGACTTTGTTCTCATCATTTAGCACCCAGACAAAGTGGCCTTCGTTACCCATTTGTACGGCCGCTGTCGGTATCACCACCGCGTTTTGCTGCGTGTCGACCAGCATGCGGGCGTTAACAAACTGGTTAGGGAACAGCGCGTCATCCTGGTTGTTAAAACGGGCTTTGATTTTGATGGTGCCGGTCGTGGCGTCGATTTGGTTGTCCAGGCTGAGCAGTACGCCGTCGCTTAATTTCTGTGAGTTAGTGCGATCCCAGGCTTCAACGGTCAATGTTTTGCCCGTTTTTTGCGCCTGTACGACGGTGGCGATATCGCTTTCCGGCAAGGTAAAAATCAGATCGATTGGGTGCGTCTGGGTGATAACGACAATGCCTGTGGTATCGCCGCTGGAAATTTGATTACCGACATCCACCTGTTTTAGCCCCACGCGACCCTCTACCGGTGCGGTGATGCGGCTCCAGTCAAGCTGCAACTGCGCGCTGGCGACGCTGGCTTCATCGGCCTTAATGGTGCCTTCTGTTTCGCTGACTAGCGCCTGTTGCGCGTCCAGCTCCTGGCGGGAGACAAGGTTGGTTTTCACCAGCTGTTGATAGCGTGCTAAATCGCGACGGGCATTCGCCAGCGTGGCTTTGTCTTTCGCGAGCTGCCCCTGCGCTTGCGCTAAGGCGACTTTAAACTGGCTGGGATCGATTTCCGCCAGCAGATCGCCTGCTTTGACCTGTTGTCCTTCCTGGAAGTGCAGCGCCATCAGTTGACCATCCACGCGGCTGCGTACCGTGACGGTATTGGCGGCAGCGATCGTGCCCAGCCCGGTCAGATAGCGTGGTACGGCTTGTTCCGTTGCGGTGGCCGCCTGAACCGGCGCCAGCGGGCCGGAACGCATGCCGCGACGTCCTGCGCCAGCCTGACGTTGCGCATGTTCGTTAGCGCCCGGCGCATTCCCCTGGGTTTCGCTGCGACTATGCCAGAACTCGTACACGGCAATGGCCGCCACAACGACCACGATTGCTATCACCCAGCGGGATTTTTTACTGCCTTTCATCGTTATAAGTTTCTCATCCTGAAACGTTTCGCGGAATGATACTAGTTTAGTCATCCATAACGGGAGAAAAATGGAGGAATTATGAAACACTGTCTGGATTCGTCTGAATGACGTCGGCCTTTGCGAGGCGTTACGCAACAATCACCCATGAAAAACACGGATATTTACTCTTACGTTAGAGTGGCGGCACGGCAAAAAAAGGAGGTAAGCCACAGCTTTCAGCAGGACGCTGGAACGGGAAAGCCCCTCCCGAGGAAGGGGCCAAAATAAGGAAAGGGTTATGATGAAGTGCGTCATCATACTGGTGATACTCTTAGTGATTAGCTTTCAGACTTACTAAGACACCAGGGGGAGGGGAAACCCTCCCTAACCCTCACTCCTGAAAATAAGCCACAGCAAAAATAATGTCAATCTGCAAGCCGCTCAGCTTGCGAGGCGGTTAACGAAATACGACGTCCGCCCAGCGCGCAAGACCGGCGGTGACGGAGCCGAAGTCATCGCCGCCAGCAATCGGAATGCCCGGCAACTGCTCCGCCAACGCGTTTTTGATCAGCGGTGAGCGTGCGCTGCCGCCGGTCAGATAGATGACATCCGGTTTTTCCTGCGCATTGTCCAGCGCCAGTTGTACCTGCTCCAGTATACGCGCCAGCGGCTGGCTCAGCGCGGCTTCCAGCCCCTGCTGACTGACAGACGTCGCCAGCTCATCGCTGATAAACGGCAGCGTGGTGAGGATATCGGGCTGCCCGGACAGGGCGATTTTGCTCTCCTCCGCGCTGCGTACCAGACGATAACTGAGGCGCTGACGCCAGACTTTAAGCAGCAGCGCGACTTTATCCGCATCGCGGGCGTCCCGAACCAGCTCGTTGAGCAGGCGACCGTTGGCGCTGCTGTAGAAATCGCTCTGTGCGGGAACATCATTGATCGCGACAGCGTTCCACCACGGCAGAACCGGCAATGCGATGCCTTTTTCGGTTTCGCCGCCCATGCCCAGCAACGGCATCAGGTGTTTAAACGCCAGCGCGATGTCCAGGTCGTTACCGCCCACGCGACAGCCGCTGTGCCCGAGCAGGCTGGAGGCGCGGTCAGCGCGCTGATGCCACTGCGGCCCCATCAGCAGCAATGAACAGTCGGTCGTCCCGCCGCCAATATCCACCACCAGTACGCGCTTCTCTTCCTGCAACGTGGCTTCATAATCCAGACCCGCCGCAACCGGTTCAAACTGGAAGACGACATCCTGAAAACCGGCGCGTTTTGCCGCGCGTTCCAGAATGCCTTGCGCCTGGCGGTTAGCCTCATCGCCACCCAGCCCCTGAAAGTTAATTGGTCGACCAATCACCGCCTGTGTGATGCTTTCCGGCAACTGCGTTTGCGCCATATGACGGATGTGCAACATCATCGCGCAAACCAGATCCTCAAACAGCGCAACCTGCTGCGGTTTTAGGCCGTTAGCGCCGAGGAAGGATTTTGGCGATTTAACGAAGTAAACCTCTTCCGGGTCGTCAATGTAGTGGCTCAGCGAAGCCAGCCCGAACTGCACGCTGCCTGCGCCGACCTCAATATCTTCTTCACGGTTGTAGCGCATTGCGCGCCGCAACAGCGCCTGCGTTTCGTCATCCGTCGCCGAAACCGCGTGATGGCGGTACAGCCACTCGCTGACGGCTTCACGCGTCGGGGCGCAAAGCATTGAGGGCAACAGCGTGCTGTTATTTTCCATTTTTAGCAACTGCGGTTGCCCGTCGCGCATGACGGCAACGGAACAGTTTGCCGTGCCGTAGTCAAAACCAATAAACACCTTAATAATCCCCATGCCAGTGAAGAAGGGGCGTGACTTTAACGAAATGTTGTAATCCCGACAACTGGAATATGAAAGCAAGGCGCGGCGTTTGAATAGCGTTTATGCTGAAGGAGAATAAAAACAGGAGTCGCAATGTATATCCTAAGCTGGCAGCCGCCTTATGACTGGTCCTGGATGTTGGGTTTTCTCGCCGCGCGTGCGGTGAGCGGCGTCGAAACGGTTGAGCCCGCGCGTTACGTTCGCAGTCTGGCGACGGGAGAACATCGGGGACTGATCGCCGTTGTACCGGAGCACCAGACGCATACGCTGCGCGTAACCCTGAGCGCGGGCTTGTTGCCCGTCGCCGAAGAATGTCTGGCAAAAATTGAACGCCTGTTCGATCTGCGCTGTAACCCCGATCAGATTGCCGACGCGCTCGGCAGTCTGGGGGCTGCGCGACCGGGATTGCGCCTGCCCGGCTCGGTGGATGCCTTCGAACAGGGCGTAAGGGCGATACTCGGGCAACTGGTCAGCGTGGCGATGGCGGCAAAGCTGACGGCGAAAGTCGCCCGTTGTTATGGCGATGTGCTTGCCGATGCGCCGGAGTATGTCTGTTTCCCCACGCCGCAAACGCTGGCGGCGGCGGACCCATTCGCGCTTAAAGCACTGGGGATGCCGCTTAAACGCGCAGAAGCGCTGATCCATCTGGCGCGTGCGACGCTGGATGGAACGTTAGAGACGTCCGCGCCGCCGGATATTGCGCTGGGGGTGAAAAACCTGCAAACCTTTCCTGGGATTGGGCGCTGGACGGCCAACTACTTCGCGCTGCGCGGCTGGCAGGCGAAAGATATCTTTTTGCCGGATGATTATCTGATTAAACAGCGGTTTTCGGGAATGACGCCCGCGCAAATCCGCCGTTATGCGGAGCGCTGGAAACCCTGGCGTTCCTACGCGTTGCTGCATATCTGGTATACGGATGGCTGGCAGCCGTCAGTTGATGGCGAAATAACTGGTGTTCAGTAACAGATCCAGCGGCTGGGCATCGGCAATGACGTCGCCGTAAATCAGATCGATGCCAATACCGGAAAGCGCATCCATGATCAGCGGCATTTGTACCGGGCCGGCAATGGTTCTGACGCCCAGCCGCTGCGCATGGCTCTGAATAATCGATACCAGCATTTCATCCATTAAATTACCGTGAAGGCTGGCGCAGAGTTCGCTATCAAGCAACAGGTAGTCAGCCATGTGGGCGCTTAAGCAATCGAAAAGCGCCAGGTCACGGTTGACCTGGCTGAGAACAATGCGACAGCCCGCCTGACGCAGTATCTGTATCGCGGGTATGGCCTTATCGGACTCTTGCATCAGGACATGTGCCGGGATAACCAGATGCAATAAGCGCGGCGGAAGTGGGCTGCGCTCCAGCTGTTCGAGCAGCTCATCAATGAATGTTGCGCGGCTGAGTCCGGCGGCGGAAAGCGGCAGGGCGATGCTCACCCCCTTACTGGCGACGGTGGATGCCGCGTGCTGGAAAAATGTCTGAAACACGCGACGATCGAGCGCGTGGCTGAGTTCGGGATCGGTTAGCCCTGCGCGGAATGCCTGCTCCTCCATGATTTCGCCGTCGCTGGTCCACAGCCGCAGCGAGATCAGCCAAAAACCGCACGTTTCAGGGATGCGCGGCGACGCGACCCCACGGGCGATCATCAATAGAGGATTATCTTTGATTATGCGCCATTGTTCATCCTGAGACGTGACTTCCCGCTCGCTGTGCGCCTGTTCCTGCTGCGCTTCGTACACGGTGACACGTCCCCGACCGTTGTTTTTAGAGGCATAGCAGGCGATATCCGCCTGGGACATCACGTCTGCCGCCAGACGATTGGCGTTATTGATTAGCGTGATTCCGGCGCTGGCGCCAATGGGGTGTTCGCGGTCTTCCCACGTAAAGCGGTATTCATTAATCGCGTTGACGATCCGCGTAGAAATAAAGCGTGCGCTGTCGATATTGCAATCCGGCAGCAGGAGGCCAAATTCGTCCCCGCCCAGGCGGGCCAGCATATCGCTGGAACGCAGCATACTGAGCATTAAGGCGGCCAGTTCGCGAAGCAGCGCATCGCCTGCGGCATGCCCGGCGCTGTCGTTAACGGCTTTAAAGCGGTCAAGATCAATAAAGACCAGCGCATGATGCTGGCGCGTATCGCGTACCGTAAGCAGGATTTCTTTCAGATGGCTTTCAAAACTGACCCGGTTAGCCAGGTGGGTGAGGGCGTCATGAGAGGCGCTGTAGCTGAGCTGGCGCAGCATTTTCCGCGATTCCGTGACGTCCTGAATGACCAGTACGGAGCCGATATTCCCGCCGTCCAGCGTACTGAGCGGCGTAATGCTGTAATGAATGTCGTAGCGACCGCCGTTGCGACAGTGAAGCACCACATCCTGCTCAATGGCGGAACGCGACATATCCGCGCTATAGATATTTTCCATCAGCGGGCCGTTATCGCCAAAAGTGATGCGCAATACCGTCAGCAGCGGGATGCCGATCGCATGCTCCTGCTGCCAGCCGCTCATCTTTTCGGCGACAGGGTTCATAAAGGTTACGTTCATATCGACGTCAATGCAGACAACCGCTTCCCCGATGGAGTCCAGCGTAATGTGCAGGCGCTCTTTTTCCTGATACAGCGCCTCGTTAAGCTGCTTGACTTCGGTCATGTCCATGTTGATGCCAAGCAGGCGTTCCACGTCGCCGTCTTTATCCAGCACCCGGTTCGCCAGGGCGCGGATATGCCGGATGCCATCTTTTACGCCAATCCTGAATTCGAGCTTAAAGGGGAGACGTGCCGCCAGAGACTCGCGGATGATCTTTTCCGTCGGCGCGCGGTCTTCCGGCAACAGGCAGTCGTGCCAGAGTTGCCAGGTGGGTTTGATATGCGGCGGAACCTCATACAGCTCAAACATGCGCTTATCCCAACTGATCACGTCAGGCCGCAGTTCCCATTCCCAGATGCCGATACCGCCCGCTTCGTTCGCCAGCGTAATCCGCTCCATCAAGCGCTTGTTTACCCGTTCGGTATGTTTCAGGTCGTTGATATCTTCAATTTGCGCAATGAAATAGAGCGGGGTGTTGTCGCTATGGCGAACCAGTGAAACGGCCAGTAATGCCCAGACCACATCGCCGTCGCGGGTGTAATAGCGTTTCTCCATGGAATAGCTGTTGATATCGCCGCGCACCAGCATATTCAGCTGTTCAAGGTCGTTATGCAGATCCTCAGGCCAGGTAAGCTGTTGAAAGGTGAGGGCGCGCAGTTCATCCTGGCTGTAGCCAAGAAACTGACACAATGCCTTGTTGGCCTGTAGCCATTGGCCTTCGGTGCCCACTAACGCCATGCCGATCGCGGAATATTCCATCGCGTTACGAAAGCGTAATTCGCTTTCCGTGATATTTTTTTGTTCCGCCCGAAACGCATACATCACCATTGTCATGATGTTGACGGGCAGCAGGATCATTAAAAGCGGCAGCCAGGGAACGTTCATCATGGCGTATGTTTTGGGCGTTGACAGCAGCGCCGGGTCGGATGCCAGCATCAGCGACGTCATCATGACGGTGGCGAGGAAGATCAGAAACGCTTCCATACGCGGCAGACGTATCGCGCTCCACATCAGCAGAACGATAATGCAGGTGAAAGGCCACGGGACGTACAGCATAGAGAGCCAGCTTAGCCCCAGCGTTATCGTCAGCGTAAGCAGCGTTTCAAGCAGTAAGCGGGGATCGCGATGGCGAAGCAGGTAGCGCGGTTTAAACAGCAAGCCTAATGGCACCAGCGCCAGCGCGCCGATAGACTCGGACAGAATCCAAATCAAAAATGTTTTTACTGGTGTCCCTTCGGGCATCAGCAGCCAGAGCAGCGCGCCTCCCAGTAACGGTGGAATCACCGCGCTGCCCGTCGCCAGGCGGAGCCAGTCATTCAGATTTTGTAAGGGGTTATACCAGGGCAGTAGCTTACGTAACAGGATTGCGCCGACCACCGCTTCAATAATATTGATCGCCGTCCAGCCAAAATTCAGCGAACCGGCAGGAGAAAAAACGAGTGACGCGCTTATGCTGCCGAGGGAACAGACCAGTGCGATCCCCGGCCACATCCGTCCTGCGTGGCGATAAAAACCGACCATCATGATTGACGTCGGGAACCACAGCGGCGCCAGCGGTGTATCGAAACGCGACAGTTCCAGCGAGAAGAGTGTAAAGATAAAGGTGAGCAGACCTAAACTGACGAGACGCAGTAGAGGGTGAGGCAAGGTAACTAAAACATGTTGGGTTTGTTTACTCATTACCACGTTATCCGAATAGCCCTTGCCGTCGCGGAGGGCCCGGACGCGTCAGTTTTCATTCAGGATCATGCTAGTACAAACAATTTACGATTTATACGTCAGCGGCTCATAATTTGACATCTCCGGGGGATTAATTCCGGCATAAACGAATAAATCCGGCAGCTGCTTTAAAAATAAGCATTTTAATTTGCGACAGGGAGAGATGGACGGCAATTTAGCGTTCTGTTATCTCGACTGGTATCGTGCCGCTGAAATCCCTATAATTGCCGCGTTTGACGCTTCGGCGTCGCCCTCCCTAACATCCAGGTTAATCAGGTCGCTAAATTTATGACTGTTCAGTCTCATCAGTGCGTCATTATCGGTATTGCTGGCGCATCGGCTTCCGGCAAGAGTCTTATTGCCAGTACCCTTTATCGCGAATTGCGTGAACAAGTGGGTGATGAACATATCGGCGTTATTCCCGAAGACAGCTATTACAAAGATCAAAGTCATCTGTCGATGGAAGAGCGTGTAAAAACCAACTACGACCATCCTAATGCGATGGATCACAGTTTGCTGTTCCAGCATCTGCAAGCGCTCAAGCGCGGTTCGGCGATTGAATTGCCCGTATACAGCTATGTTGAACATACCCGCATGCAGGAAACCGTTCGCGTCGAGCCCAAAAAAGTCATTATTCTTGAAGGGATTTTGCTGCTGACGGACGCGCGTTTGCGTGAAGAGATGAACTTCTCCATTTTTGTCGATACCCCGCTGGATATCTGCCTGATGCGCCGTATTAAGCGCGACGTCAACGAGCGTGGGCGTTCAATGGATTCGGTGATGGCGCAGTACCAGAAAACCGTACGCCCGATGTTCCTGCAATTTATTGAACCTTCCAAGCAATACGCCGATATTATCGTACCGCGCGGCGGTAAGAACCGCATCGCGATTGATATTCTGAAAGCGAAAATCAGTCAGTTCTTTGAATAAGCCCAGCGAATTGTGTACCGTTCAGTGATAACCTGGTTCGCCCTTGACGCGTTGAACGTTAAGGGCCTGATGCACGAAAGGAGAAAGTGCCATGCGTTTGTGTGACCGAGATATTGAAGCCTGGCTGGATGAAGGCCGCTTGTCGATCAACCCGCGTCCTCCTGTTGAGCGTATTAATGGCGCGACGGTGGATGTGCGCCTTGGCAATAAATTTCGTACATTTCGTGGCCACACGGCTGCGTTTATTGATTTAAGCGGCCCGAAGGATGAGGTCAGCGCTGCGCTGGATCGCGTGATGAGCGATGAAATCGTGCTGGATGAAGGCGACGCGTTTTATCTTCATCCGGGCGAGCTGGCGCTGGCCGTGACCTTTGAGTCCGTCACGCTGCCGCCGGATCTCGTGGGGTGGCTGGATGGCCGTTCCTCGCTGGCGCGTCTTGGGCTGATGGTGCACGTTACCGCGCACCGTATCGATCCCGGCTGGTCCGGTTGCATCGTTCTGGAGTTCTACAACTCCGGGAAATTACCGCTGGCCCTGCGTCCGGGAATGCTGATTGGCGCCCTGAGCTTTGAGCCGCTCTCCGGCCCTGCCGCACGCCCTTATAACCGTCGCCAGGATGCGAAATACCGCGATCAGCAAGGCGCTGTTGCCAGCCGGATTGACAAAGACTGAGTCTGCTCCACTGAGGATAGCATGAGACGATTTCTGACGACGCTGATGATTCTCCTGGTCGTGCTGGTGGCCGGTTTCTCGGCGTTGGTGATGTTGGTGAATCCGAATGATTTCCGCGCGTATATGGTGCAGCAGGTCGCTGCGCGTAGCGGATATCAACTGCAACTGGATGGCCCTCTGCGCTGGCACGTATGGCCTCAACTCAGCATCCTCTCTGGACGGATGGCGTTGACGGCGGAAGGCGCCAGCGAACCCCTGGTTCGGGCCGACAATATGCGCCTGGACGTTGCGCTGTGGCCGCTTCTTAGTCATCAGTTGAAGGTTGAACAGGTGATGCTCAAAGGCGCGGTCATCCAGTTGACGCCGCAGACGGAAGCGGCGCGCCGGGAAGACGCGCCTGTTGCGCCAAAAGACAATACGCTGCCGGATGTCCCGGAAGACCGTGGCTGGTCTTTTGATATCAGCAGCTTACGCGTTGCTGACAGCGTGCTGGTGTTCCAGCATGAAGACGACGAGCAAATTACGGTTCGCGATATTCGCCTGCAAATGGAGCAGGATGAACAGCATCGCGGGACGTTTGATTTTTCCGGGCGGGTGAACCGCGATCAGCGCGATCTCTCGCTCTCCTTCAACGGAACGGTCGATGCGTCTGACTATCCGCACAACCTAACGGCCGGTATCGAGCAGCTCAACTGGCAGTTGCAGGGAGCCGATTTACCGAAACAGGGTATTCAGGGCCAGGGGCAATTACAGGCGCAGTGGCAGGAAGGGCAAAAAAGGCTCTCTTTCAGTCAGCTCAGTTTAACCGCCAACGACAGCACCCTGACCGGACAGGCTCAGGTGACGCTGAGCGATGAGCCGGAATGGGCGATCGATCTGCAATTTGGCAAGCTGAATCTGGATAACCTTCTTCCGCGAAATGACGTGGCAAGCACATCCAAAAACGTGGCGCAAACGGGGCAGCAGTCGACGCGGCCGCGGCCGGTTATCGCGTCCCGCGTTGATGAACCCGCTTATCAGGGGCTAAAAGGGTTTTCTGCGGCCCTCTCTCTGCGGGCGGATAACGCGCAGTGGCGTGGCATGGCGTTTACCGACGTGTCGGCGAAAATGACGAATCAGGCCGGTTTGCTGAATATCGTCGAGTTGCAGGGGAAACTCGACGGCGGTGAGATTTCTCTGCCCGGTACGCTGGACGCGAGAGCGGCAAATCCGCGCGCCGTGTTCCAGCCGCGCCTTGAAGATGTGGAAATTGGCACGATTCTGAACGCGTTTGACTATCCCATCGCGCTGACCGGCAAAATGTCGCTGGCGGGTGATTTTTCCGGCGCGGATATTGACGCCCAGGCGTTTCGTCACAGCTGGCAAGGGCAGGCGCATGTTGAAATGCGCGACACGCGTATGGAAGGGATGAACTTCCAGCAACTGGTGCAGCAGGCGGTAACGCGTAGCGGTGGCGATGTGCAGCAATCGCAGCAGAATTTTGATAACGCGACCCGCCTGGATCGCTTTGTCACCGACCTGACGCTGGATAACGGTAAGCTCACGCTGGGCAGCATGGAAGGGCAGTCTGCAATACTGGCGGTTTCCGGTAATGGCGCGTTGAATCTTGTTGAGCAGACCTGCGACACGCAGTTTAACGTGCGCGTGCTGGGCGGCTGGACAGGTGAAAGCAAGCTGATTGATTTCCTGAAAGAGACGCCGGTTCCGCTGCGCGTATACGGTAAGTGGCAGGCGCTGAATTACAATCTCCAGGTTGACCAGATTCTGCGTAAGCATTTGCAGGATGAAGCAAAACGTCGTCTGAGTGACTGGGCGGATCGTAATAAAGAGACCCGCAACGGTAAAGACGTGAAGAAGCTGCTGGATAAGCTGTAAGCGAATCTGAATGCCGGCTGTGAAAACAGACAACATTTGTAGGCCGGGTAAGGCGTTTACGCCGCCATCCGGCAACACCCTACGCCTGATGGCGCTGCGCTTATCAGGCCTACAACGACACAACCGTAGGCCGGGTAAGGCGTCATCCGCCACCCGGCATGCCGTTCAGCCTTACACCTCGTAATCTAACTCGTCATTGCTACGTAACGGTATAATCTGTACTTTCTGTACGCGGTGACTCTCAACCTGCAAGGTTTTCAACAGGTAATCTCCCACCTGAACCTCTTCTCCGGTTTTCGGCACGCGTTGCAGGTATTCCATCAACAACCCCGCGATGGTGTGGTACTCGCGTTTCTCATCCAGCGGCAGCGGAACGTACTGCACCAGATCTTCCAGCGGCATATGGCCGTTGGCGGTCCAGGAGCCGTCCGGGTTTTTCTGAATATCGTGACGGGCGTCGATCTCTTCCACTTCGTTCGGCAGATTACCGGCGATGGTTTCCATGACGTCGCTCAGGGTTACGATCCCTTCAACGGAACCAAACTCATCCACGACAAAAGCAAAATGCGTGCGGGCGTTACGGAACTGCTCCAGCGCCGGAAGCAGCGGCAGCGTTTCAGGAAACACCAGCGGTTGACGGATCAACGCCCGCAGATCGAGCGGATCGCCGCGCAGCGATTGCTGTAGCAGGTCGATGACATGCACCACGCCAAGCAACTCTTCCTGTTCGTCCTCTCCGGTCACTACCAGACGCGTATGCTGGTTTTTTTCCAGCAGGGCGCGAATTTCCTCTTCAGGCGCGTCGAGATCGATGTGCTCAATATCATGGCGCGAGGTCATGATACTGCTGACGGTGCGCTGGTTGAGGTTCAGCACCCGCTCAATCATCTGCCGCTCTTGCGGGTTGAAAATCTGGCTGTCGTCATGATCCGCCAGCATAGCGGAGGTGTCAGCATCCAGCTCGGCATCCTCCTTTTTCCCGCTGAGCAAATGCATCACCGCTTCGGTGGTGCGCTGGCGCAACGTATGGTTGGCGGATAAGAAGCGACGACGGTTGAAGATCGCCAGTTGGTTCAGCGCTTCAATCATCACCGAGAAGCCGATCGCGGCGTACAGATAACCTTTCGGAATATGGAAGCCAAACCCTTCCGCCACCAGGCTGAAGCCGATCATCAGCAGGAAGCTGAGGCAGAGGATCACGATGGTTGGGTGGCTGTTCACAAACCGGGTCAGGGATTTACTGGCCAGCAGCATCAGGCTGATGGCGATAATCACCGCCGCCATCATCACCGCAAGGTGTTCGACCATCCCCACGGCGGTAATGACCGAGTCGAGGGAGAAGATGGCGTCCAGCACCACAATTTGCGCCACCACGCCCCAGAATTTCGCCCCTTTGCGTTGGGTGGGGTTATCGCTGTCTTTCCCCTCCAGCCGCTCGTTGAGCTCCATCGTGGCTTTAAAGAGCAGGAAGAAACCGCCAAACAGCATAATCAGATCCCGGGCGCTGAAGCTCAGGTCGCGTATGCTAAAGAGAGGCTTCGTCAGCGTGACCAGCCACGATATAGACGCCAGCAACAGCAGGCGCATGATCATCGCTAACAGCAGCCCGGTAATGCGCGCACGATCGCGCTGCGCAGGCGGCAGTTTTTCAGCGAGGATGGCAATAAAGACCAGGTTATCAATGCCGAGGACTAACTCGATGACGATAAGCGTGACGAGTCCGGCCCAGATTGATGGATCGGCAATCCATTCCATAGTGAGAATAATACCTTTCGTTATATGACAGTTGTCACAATTCGATCATGGATAAAGCTGGCGCAAAATGCAATGACATAACGTCATTTCTCTTTCTTTTATATCAGGCTTTTATGCTGAAAACGTGGCGGAAAAATAACCATAAAGTTTCCATATGGTACGATTTTTTGAATGTGGATATATTTCGGAAATATCGCAGGTTGGGCGTTAAATATAGAATTTGTCAACATCAATAAAATCCTAAAATTATAATTTCGCCACGCTTAATATTAATCTTAAAAAGGGTGAAGTACAGGCTTGTTACCTTGCCTGCTATTACGTTAACTGCAACAATTCTTGCAGCATTAATGGTGGGCAACAAAAATATCCTGTCGCCGTCAAGCAGGCCATTACTGAGTAACTTTCTTATTTCCTGTGATGTTTCTCTGTCGCGAAGAAGAGGAAATAAAGAGGATTATAAAAACCTAAATTAATCAGTGTATTGGTAGCTAAAAAGCCAAGGGCGGTAGCGTGTCTGATAACCTGGTGACAAGTCTGAATTATTCTGTCAATAGCCTACGGATGAATCCAAATTTTTTAGGACTGATGCCAGTTAAATTTCTTTTCAATTAACTGCAATGTAAATGTGTACAGGCGAAGTCGCTATTTAAATTGCACGGGATAATTACTCTGCCAAAGTGATAAATAATCAATGATGAAATCCAAAATGAAATTGATGCCATTATTGGTGTCGGTAACCTTGATAAGTGGTTGCACAGTACTTCCGGGCAGCAATATGTCTACGATGGGTAAAGACGTGATCAAACAGCAAGACGCTGATTTTGATCTCGACCGTATGGTGAATGTCTATCCGTTGACGCCGCGCCTGGTGGAGCAATTACGACCACGTCCAAATGTGGCGCAGCCCAATATGTCACTGGACCAGGAGATCTCAAGCTACCAGTACCGCGTCGGCCCAGGCGATGTTTTGAATGTGACGGTCTGGGATCACCCGGAACTGACCACGCCCGCCGGGCAGTACCGTAGCTCCAGTGATACCGGCAACTGGGTTCAACCTGATGGCACCATGTTTTATCCCTACATCGGCAAAGTGACTGTGGTGGGCAAAACGCTGGGTGAAATTCGCAGTGATATTACCGGGCGCTTAGCGAAGTACATTGCTGACCCGCAGGTGGACGTTAATATCGCCGCTTTCCGCTCGCAGAAGGCGTATGTCTCCGGGCAGGTGAATAAATCCGGCCAGCAGGCGATCACCAACGTGCCGCTCACCGTTCTTGATGCCATCAACGCCGCAGGTGGTCTGACCGAAAACGCCGACTGGCGCAACGTCGTGCTGACGCACAATGGCCAGGAGCAGCGAATTTCTTTGCAGGCGCTGATGCAAAACGGCGATCTCAGCCAGAACCGGTTGCTCTACCCTGGAGACATCCTGTTTGTACCGCGTAATGACGATCTGAAAGTCTTCGTGATGGGTGAAGTGAAGAAACAGAGCACCCTCAAAATGGACTTCAGCGGTATGACGCTCACCGAAGCATTGGGTACGGCGGAAGGTATCGACCTGACCACCTCCAATGCCAGCGGCATCTTCGTGATTCGACCGCTGAAAGGCGAGGGCGGACGCAATGGCAAGATCGCCAATATTTATCAGCTTGATATGTCTGATGCCACCTCTCTGGTGATGGCGACGGAGTTCCGACTGCAACCTTACGATGTGGTGTACGTCACGACCGCACCGGTTGCGCGCTGGAACCGTCTGATCAATCAGTTGCTGCCGACCATCAGCGGTGTCCGTTATATGACGGATACGGCCAGCGACATTCATAACTGGTAAACGTCATGTTTAACAAAATCTTAGTTGTTTGCGTGGGGAACATTTGCCGTTCCCCGACGGCAGAGCGCTTGCTGAAAAGTTATCACCCGTCGTTAACGGTGGAGTCCGCCGGGCTGGGCGCGCTGGTGGGAAGGGGCGCCGACCGGTCGGCGGTCAGCGTGGCGGCGGCGCATAACCTCTCTCTTGAAGGTCATTGCGCCCGCCAGATCTCCGGGCGTATGTGCCGGGATTATGACCTGATTCTGGCGATGGAAAAACGCCATATCGCCAGACTGTGCGAGATGGCGCCAGAGATGCGCGGGAAAGTGATGTTGTTCGGCCACTGGGACAGCGAGCGTGAAATACCCGACCCGTATCGCAAAAGTCGCGAGGCGTTTGAAGCGGTGTACACATTACTTGAAAGGTCTGCTCGCCAATGGGCGCAGGCATTGAACGCAGAGCAGGTATAACAATGACAGAAAAAGTAAAACAGCTTGCCGCTCCGGTAACGGGCAGTGATGAAATCGATATCGGTCGCCTGGTGGGAACCGTCATTGAAGCGCGCTGGTGGGTGCTTGGCATTACGGCGGTATTTGCGCTGTGCGCGGTGATTTACACGCTATTCGCCACGCCGATTTACAGCGCCGACGCGCTGGTGCAAATCGAGCAAAATACCGGTAACTCGCTGGTGCAGGATATTGGCTCTGCGCTGGCCAATAAACCGCCGGCATCAGAAGCGGAAATTCAGCTGATTCAGTCGCGTCTGGTTCTGGGGAAAACCGTTGACGATCTCGACCTGGATATCTCCGTCACCAAAAACACCTTCCCGCTGTTTGGCGCAGGCTGGGAGCGCCTGATGGGGCGGCAGAATGAGACGGTGAAAGTGACAACGTTCACCCGTCCAAAAGAGATGGGCGAGCAGGTTTTCACGCTTAACGTGCTGAGTGACAAAACCTACGAACTGACCAGCGACGGCGGCTTTAGCGCGCGCGGTCAGGCCGGGCAACTGCTGAGTAAAGATGGCGTGACGATGATGGTGAGCGCTATCCATGCCCGCCCGGACAGTGAATTTACCGTCACTAAATTCTCCACGCTTGGGATGATCAACAATCTGCAAAACAACCTGACCGTGACGGAAAACGGCAAAGATACCGGCGTATTGAGCCTGGCCTTTACCGGTGAAGACAAGGATCAGATCCGCGATATTCTCAACAGCATCACCCGCAACTATCTCGAACAGAACGTTGAGCGGAAATCTGCGGAAGCGGCGAAAAGCCTGGCGTTCCTGGCGAAACAGTTGCCGGAAGTGCGCAGTCGCCTGGACGTCGCGGAAAACAAACTCAACGCCTTCCGTCAGGATAAAGACTCCGTGGACTTACCGCTGGAGGCCAAGGCGGTGCTGGATTCGATGGTGAATATCGACGCCCAGCTTAACGAACTGACCTTCAAAGAGGCGGAAATCTCCAAGCTGTTTACTAAAGCGCATCCGGCTTACCGTACGCTGCTGGAAAAACGTAAAGCGCTGGAAGATGAAAAAGCCAAACTGAACGGGCGCGTGACGGCAATGCCGAAAACGCAGCAGGAAATTGTGCGTCTGACGCGCGACGTCGAATCCGGTCAGCAGGTTTATATGCAACTGCTGAACAAGCAGCAGGAGCTGAAGATCACCGAGGCCAGCACCGTCGGGGATGTGCGTATTGTTGACCCGGCGATTGCCCAGCCGGGCGTGCTGAAGCCGAAAAAAGCGCTGATTATTCTTGGCAGCATTATTCTTGGCCTGATGCTCTCTATCGTCGGCGTGTTGCTGCGTTCGCTGTTTAACCGTGGGATTGAAAGTCCGCAGGTGCTCGAAGAACACGGCATCAGCGTCTATGCCAGCATTCCGCTGTCGGAGTGGCAGAAAGCGCGCGATAACGTCAAAACGATTAAGGGCGTTAAGCGCTACAAACAGAGCCAGTTGCTGGCGGTGGGGAATCCAACCGATCTGGCGATTGAGGCGGTGCGTAGCCTGCGTACCAGCCTGCATTTCGCCATGATGCAGGCGCAAAACAATGTGCTGATGTTGACCGGGGTCAGCCCGTCTATCGGCAAAACCTTTGTCTGCGCCAACCTGGCGGCGGTCATCAGCCAGACCAACAAACGCGTGCTGCTGATCGACTGCGATATGCGTAAAGGCTATACCCACGAGCTGCTGGGCACCAACAACGTGAATGGTCTGTCCGACATTCTGGTGGGCAAAGGGGATATCGCCTCCTGCGCCAAACCCACCTCCATCCCGCATTTCGATCTGGTGCCGCGCGGACAGGTGCCGCCTAACCCGTCGGAACTGCTGATGAGCGAGCGCTTTGGCGAACTGATTGCCTGGGCCAGCGCGCACTATGACCTGGTCTTAATCGATACGCCGCCGATTCTGGCGGTGACCGATGCGGCGATCGTCGGACGGCATGTCGGCACCACGCTGATGGTGGCGCGTTACGCTGTTAACACATTAAAAGAGGTGGAAACCAGCCTGAGCCGCTTTGAGCAGAACGGCATTCCGGTAAAAGGCGTAATCCTCAACTCCATCTTCCGACGGGCGACCGGTTATCAGGATTACGGTTACTACGAGTACGAATACAAGTCGGATTCAAAATAATAAGTCGCCTGATGACGCTGCGCTTATCAGGCCTACAGGGCCGACAAAATTGCTGGTGATTGTAGGCAGGATAAGGTGTTTACGCCGCCATCCGACACTATCCGGGGAATGAGAATGACAATAGACAACCCACTGATTTCGATCTACATGCCAACCTGGAATCGGCAGCAACTGGCGATTCGCGCGATTAAATCGGTGCTGCGCCAGGACTATACCCACTGGGAAATGATCATTGTGGATGACTGCTCCTCATCGTATGAGCAGTTGCAGCAGTTTGTTGAAGGGTTAAACGACCCGCGCGTGCGCTACACCCACAATGCGATCAATTCCGGCGCCTGCGCGGTGCGTAATCAGGCCATTATGCAGGCGAAAGGGCAGTACATCACCGGGATCGATGATGATGATGAATGGACGCCGAACCGTCTGAGCGTGTTCCTTGAACATAAGCATCAGCTGGTAACGCACGCGTTTTTATACGCCAATGACTATGTCTGCGAAGGCGAGGTTTACTCGCAGCCGGCCAGTCTGCCGCTGTACCCGAAATCGCCGTACTCACGCCGTCTTTTTTATAAACGCAATATCATTGGCAATCAGGTCTTTACCTGGGCCTGGCGTTTTAAAGAGTGCCTGTTTGATACCGAACTGAAAGCCGCGCAGGACTACGATATTTTCCTGCGCATGGTGGTTGAGTACGGCGAACCGTGGAAAGTGGAAGAGGCGACGCAGATTCTGCACATCAATCACGGTGAAATGCAGATCACCTCCTCGCCGAAAAAGTTCTCCGGCTACTTCCATTTCTACCGCAAGCATAAAGACAAATTCGACCGCGCCAGCAAAAAGTATCAGCTGTTTACGCTGTACCAGATCCGCAATAAGCGAATGACCTGGCGCACGTTGCTGACGCTGTTTTCTGTGCGTAACGGCAAACGCCTGGCTGACGGACTGCGGGGGCGTTAAGGATGCTGGAGGATCTACGCGCAAACAGCTGGAGTCTGCGCCCGTGCTGCATGGTGCTGGCCTACCGCGCCGCCCATTTTTGTTCCGTCTGGCGCAAAAAAAATGTGCTGAATAACCTGTGGGCCGCGCCGGTGCTGGTGCTGTACCGTCTGATGACCGAATGCCTGTTTGGTTACGAAATTCAGGCCGCCGCAACCATCGGCCGACGCTTCACCATCCATCACGGTTATGCCGTCGTGATCAATAAGCATGTCGTCGCGGGCGACGACTTCACCGTGCGTCATGGCGTCACCATCGGCAACCGGGGCGGCGACAGCCTGGCGTGCCCGGTCATTGGTAACGGCGTTGAGCTGGGCGCTAACGTCATTTTGCTGGGGGATATCACCATCGGCAATAACGTGACTATCGGGGCGGGCAGCGTGGTGCTCGACACGGTTCCCGATAACGCGCTGGTAGTGGGAGAGAAGGCGCGAGTGAAGGTAATTAAATGAATATTCTGCAATTTAATGTTCGACTGGCGGAAGGCGGCGCGGCGGGCGTGGCATTAGACCTGCACCTGCGCGCGCTACAAAAAGGCCTGACCTCGCACTTTGTCTATGGCTACGGCAAAGGCGGGAAGAAAAGCGTCAGCCACAGCAACTACCCGCATGTGATTAAACAGACGCCGCGTCTGACATCGGTCGCCAATATCGCGCTGTTTCGTCTGTTTAACCGTGACCTTTTTGGCAATCTCGATAATCTGTACCGCAAAGTGACCCGGACACCCGGCCCGCTGGTGCTGCATTTTCATGTGCTGCACAGCTACTGGCTGAATCTGGCGGAGGTTGTCGCTTTCTGCGAGAAGGTGAAAAACCACAAGCCGGACGTGAGGCTGGTCTGGACGCTGCACGATCACTGGAGCGTGACCGGACGCTGTGCCTTTACCGACGGCTGTGAAGGCTGGAAAAGCGGCTGTCAGAAATGCCCGACGCTGACCAATTATCCGCCGGTAAAAGTGGACAGAGCGCACCAGCTGGTGGTGGGCAAGCGGCAGCTGTTTCAGCAGATGCTCTCGCTGGGCTGTCAGTTTATCTCGCCCAGCCAGCATGTGGCGGAGGCGTTTAACAGCCTGTACGGGGAAGGGCGTTGTCGCATTATCAATAATGGCATTGATGTGGCGACCGAAGCGATTCTGTCCGAACTGTCGCCGGTGAGCGAGCGCCAGGGCAAACCGAAAATTGCCGTGGTGGCGCACGATTTGCGCTATGACGGCAAAACAAACCAGCAACTGGTGCGCGACATAATGGCGGCAGGCAACAACATTGAGCTGCACACCTTCGGTAAGTTTTCCCCCTTCGACGGTGAGAACGTGGTGAATCACGGCTTTGAAACCGATAAACGCAAGCTGATGAGTGCCCTTAACCAGATGGATGCGCTGGTGTTCAGCTCCCGGGTCGATAATTACCCGCTGATTTTGTGTGAAGCCTTATCTATCGGCGTGCCGGTGATCGCCACGCACAGCGACGCGGCGCAGGAGGTACTGGCAAAATCGGGCGGGCGAACGTTCAGTGAAGACGAGGTGCTGAACCTGGTGCAGATGAGCAAATCCGACATTGCTCAGGCCGTATTTGGCGCCTCGCTGGAGGTCTTTTGCGAGCGTAGCCGCACCGCATACAGCGGACAACAGATGCTGGAGGAGTATGTCTCGTTCTATCAGAATCTGTAGTTACCTGCTGCTGCCGCTGATCTACCTGCTGGTCAACGTCAAAATTGCCCAACTGGGCGAAAGCTTCCCCATCACCATCGTCACCTTTTTACCCGTTTTGCTGTTGTTGTTCATTGAGCGCATCAGCATTAAAAAATTGATGATTGCGCTGGGCGTGGGGGCAGGGCTGACGGCGTTTAACTACCTGTTCGGTCAGTCGCTGGATGCCAGCAAATATGTCACCTCGACGATGCTGTTTGTTTACATCGTCATCATTATCGGCATGGTGTGGAGTATTCGTTTTAAAACCGTTTCCCCGCATAACTACCGCAAGATATTACGTTTTTTCTATATGGTGGTGGCATTTGTGGTGGCGCTGGCGGCAGTTGAGATGGCGCAGATCATTCTCACCGGCGGCAGCAGCTTAATGGAAGGAATTTCGAAATATCTTATTTACAGTAATAGCTATGTGCTGAATTTTATTAAATTTGGCGGTAAGCGAACCACTGCGCTCTATTTTGAACCGGCGTTTTTTGCTCTGGCGTTAATCTCAATTTGGCTCAGCATCAAACAGTTTGGTATCAAAACCCCTAAGACCGATGCTATGATTCTGGCAGGGATAATATTATCAGGATCATTTTCAGGGGTAATGACCTTTATCCTGTTTTACTTACTGGAGTGGGCATTTCAGTATCTGAATAAGGATGCGATAAGGAAAAAATTGCCACTGGCGATTATTTCGTTGGGCGTATTTTTAGTCGGTGTGGTTTTTGCGTTTCCTTATATCGCTGAACGTCTTGGAGATTTAGGAACGGAAGGCTCGTCATCGTATTATCGTATCGTTGGGCCATTAGTGATGGTCGGTTATTCGTTGACCCATATTGATGGCGTAGTCAGATTTGGCTCACTTTATGAATATGTCGCATCATTCGGAATTTTTAACGGTGCGGATGTCGGGAAAACAATAGACAATGGCCTGTATCTGCTGATTATTTATTTCTCATGGTTCGCGGTGTTATTGACCGCATGGTACATGTGGAAAATCTTAAAAATGACGCTGAATGCGTTTGGCGATAATCAGAATTTTCGGGTGCAGCTTTATCTCTTTACGCCGGTATCGTTGTTTTTTACCGGTTCGATATTTAGCCCGGAATATGCATTTTTAATCGTTTGTCCTTTTATTTTGCGCAAAGCGCTAAATATTACGAATTCATGACGAGGTGGTTTTATGTTACTTAGCGTCGTTACTGTCGCCTTTCGTAATTACGACGGCGTGGTAAACACCTGGCGCTCGCTGCGCAACCTGGCGCGCGATCCCAGCCTGACCTTTGAATGGATTGTCGTGGACGGCGGTTCGGATGACGGCACCGCCCAGTTTCTGGAAAAACTCAACGGTGAGTTTAACTTACGCTTCGTAAGTGAAAAAGATCGCGGTATTTACGACGCGATGAACAAAGGCATTGCGATGGCGCAAGGGCGCTATACTCTTTTCCTCAATTCCGGCGATGTGTTTCATGAAGATGTCACCGATTTTGTCCGTCAACTGGGGCGAAAAAATGATGACGCGATGTACATTGGCGACGCGTTACTGGATTTTGGTGAAGGAAATAAAACCCGACGAAGCGCCAAACATGGCTGGTATATCTACCACAGCTTACCCGCCAGCCATCAGGCTATTTTCTTCCCGACCGCAGGGCTGAAAAAACATCCATACGATCTGCAATATAAGGTGTCATCTGATTACGCGCTGGCAGCCAGTCTTTATAAATCAGGCTATCCTTTCCGTCGAATCAAAGGGTTGGTGTCTGAATTTTCTATGGGCGGCGTGTCAACCTCAAACAATCTGGAATTATGCCGGGATGCAAAAAACGTGCAGCGTAAAATATTACGTGTCCCCGGATTTTGGGCGGAATTATCTTATTTATTACGTCTGAAAACGACAGGCAAAGCAAAAGCCTTATATAACAAAGCCTGAATATAAGGAAAAATGATGCAGGATTTAAGCGGCTTCTCGGTGCCGAAAGGGTTCCGGGGCGGCAATGCAATAAAAGTGCAATTATGGTGGGCGGTGCAGGCGACGTTATTTAGCTGGTCGCCGCAGGTGATGTATCGCTGGCGCGCATTTTTATTACGGATGTTTGGCGCAAAAATAGGAAAAAACGCAGTCATCCGACCTTCTGTAAAAATTACGTATCCGTGGAAATTGACGTTAGGTGATTACGCCTGGGTCGGCGATGACGCCGTTTTATATACGCTGGGTGACATTACGATTGGCGCACACTCTGTTATTTCGCAGAAAAGCTATTTATGTACCGGCAGTCATGATTATGCCAGCGCCCATTTTGATATTAACGCCACGCCAATTGTGATTGGCAAGAAATGCTGGCTGGCGACGGATGTCTTTGTCGCTCCCGGCGTAACGATAGGCGACGGCACCGTCGTTGGTGCGCGAAGCAGTGTTTTTAAATCGCTACCGGCAAACACAATCTGCCGTGGCAATCCCGCAGTGGTAACGCGCGAGCGCGTTGAGAAAGTTACTCCCTAACGGGACTATTTGAGGAAAATAAAATGTCAAAAGTCGCTCTCATTACTGGCGTAACCGGGCAGGATGGTTCTTACCTGGCGGAACTTCTGCTGGAGAAAGGTTACGAGGTTCATGGTATCAAGCGTCGCGCGTCTTCGTTCAATACCGAACGCGTGGATCATATCTATCAGGACCCGCATGCCAGCAACCCGAAATTCCACCTGCACTACGGTGATCTGACCGACTCATCCAACCTGACCCGCATTTTGCAGGAAGTGCAGCCGGATGAAGTCTACAACCTGGGGGCAATGAGCCACGTTGCGGTTTCGTTTGAGTCCCCGGAATACACCGCCGACGTGGATGCGCTGGGTACGCTGCGTCTGCTGGAGGCGATCCGCTTCCTGGGCCTGGAAAAGAAAACCCGTTTCTATCAGGCCTCCACCTCTGAGCTGTACGGTCTGGTGCAGGAAATTCCGCAAAAAGAGACCACGCCGTTCTATCCGCGCTCTCCGTATGCCGTCGCCAAACTGTACGCCTACTGGATCACCGTTAACTACCGCGAATCCTACGGCATCTACGCTTGTAACGGCATTCTGTTCAACCATGAATCTCCGCGTCGCGGCGAAACCTTCGTGACCCGCAAAATTACCCGCGCGATTGCCAATATCGCTCAGGGGCTGGAGTCCTGCCTGTTCCTCGGCAACATGGATTCCCTGCGTGACTGGGGCCATGCCAAAGACTACGTCAAGATGCAGTGGATGATGCTGCAACAAGAGACGCCGGAAGATTTCGTGATCGCGACCGGCGTGCAGTACTCCGTGCGTCAGTTCGTCGAAATGGCGGCGGCACAGCTGGGGATCAAACTGCGCTTTGAAGGGGAAGGCGTGGAAGAGAAAGGGATTGTCGTTTCTGTCACCGGTCATGACGCGCCGGGCGTGAAGCCGGGTGATGTGATTATCGCCGTTGACCCACGCTACTTCCGTCCTGCGGAAGTGGAAACCCTGCTGGGCGACCCGTCAAAAGCGCACGAGAAGCTGGGCTGGAAACCGGAGATCACACTCCAGGAGATGGTGTCTGAAATGGTTGCGAAAGACCTGGAAGCGGCGAAGAAACATTCCTTGCTGAAATCTCATGGCTACGAGGTTGCCATCGCGCTGGAGTCCTGAGGATGATGAAACAACGTATTTTTGTGGCGGGCCATCGCGGGATGGTGGGTTCCGCCATCGTAAGACAGCTGGCGCAGCGTGAGGATGTGGTGCTGGTGCTTCGCACCCGCGACGAGCTGAATTTGCTGGACAGCCGGGCGGTACAGGCATTCTTCGCTGAAGAACGCATTGACCAGGTTTATCTGGCGGCGGCGAAGGTGGGCGGTATTGTCGCCAACAATACGTACCCGGCCGATTTCATCTACGAGAACATGATGATTGAGAGCAACATCATTCACGCCGCGCATCTGCACAACGTGAACAAGCTGTTGTTCCTCGGTTCCTCCTGTATCTACCCCAAACTGGCAAAACAGCCGATGGCGGAAAGCGAACTGCTGCAAGGGTCGCTTGAACCAACCAACGAGCCGTATGCCATCGCCAAAATTGCCGGGATCAAACTGTGCGAGTCCTGGAATCGCCAGTTTGACCGCGATTACCGCTCGGTCATGCCGACCAACCTGTACGGGCCGCATGACAACTTCCACCCGAATAATTCGCACGTCATTCCCGCGCTGCTGCGTCGCTTCCATGAAGCGACCGAACAGAACGCGCCGGATGTAGTGGTATGGGGCAGCGGGACACCGATGCGCGAGTTCCTGCATGTGGATGATATGGCTGCCGCCAGCATCCATGTGATGGAGCTGGATCGCGAAGTGTGGCAGGAGAACACGCAGCCGATGCTCTCGCACATCAACGTCGGTACTGGTGTGGATTGCACCATTCGGGAGCTGGCGCAAACGATCGCTCAGGTCGTGGGCTACAAAGGGCGGGTGGTGTTTGACGCCACGAAACCGGACGGCGCGCCGCGCAAACTGCTCGACGTAACGCGCCTGCATCAGCTTGGCTGGTATCACGAGGTGTCGCTGGAGGCCGGGCTTGCCAGCACTTACCAGTGGTTCCTTGAGAACCAGCACCGGTTCCGGGGGTAAACATGTTTTTACGTCAGGAAGATTTCGCTACCGTCGTGCGCTCTACGCCGCTGATCTCCATTGATTTGATCGTGGAGAATGAGCGCGGCGAGTTCCTGCTGGGCAAGCGCACCAATCGCCCTGCGCAGGGTTACTGGTTCGTACCGGGCGGGCGCGTGCAGAAGGATGAGACGCTGGAAAATGCGTTTGAGCGTCTCACTCAGGCGGAACTGGGGCTGCGTTTACCGCTGTCCGCAGGCGCGTTTTATGGCGTCTGGCAGCACTTCTATGACGATAACTTCTCCGGCGAAGACTTTACCACTCATTACGTTGTGCTTGGTTTTCGCCTGAAGGTGAATCAGGCGGATTTGCATCTGCCTGATGAACAACATGAAGATTATCGCTGGCAGACGCCTGAGCGGCTTCTGGCAAGCGCCAGCGTTCACGACAACAGTCGGGCGTACTTCCTCGCGGATCGTCAGTCCGGGGTGCCTGGATGTTACACGAAATCATTCAGCCTGAATCAAGGCGGCAGGGGTGAGCAGATGCAGCCAACGCAGAGTCAGGTTGAAGGATGAAGCGTATGAGAATCCTTGTGTACGGCATCAACTACTCGCCGGAGCTAACCGGCATCGGTAAATATACCGGCGAGATGGTGGAGTGGATGGCGCGTGAAGGGCATGAAGTTCGGGTGATCACCGCGCCGCCTTATTACCCGCAGTGGAAAGTGGGCGAGCAGTATTCCTCCTGGCGTTATCGCCGGGAAGAGGGGGCGGCCACCGTCTGGCGCTGCCCGTTATATGTTCCGACGCAGCCATCGACGCTGAAACGCTTGCTGCACCTGGGCAGTTTCGCCCTGAGCAGTTTCTTCCCGCTGATGGCGCAGCGACGCTGGAAGCCGGATCGGATTATCGGCGTGGTGCCGACGCTGTTTTGCACGCCGGGTATGCGTTTGCTGGCGAAACTCTCCGGCGCGCGCACGTTGCTGCACATTCAGGACTACGAGGTGGATGCGATGCTCGGTCTGGGGCTGGCCGGGCAAGGCAAGAGCGGTAAGGTTGCCCGACTGGCCGCCGCGTTCGAGCGCAGCGGTCTGCACAACGTCGATAACGTCTCCACCATCTCCCGCTCAATGATGAATAAAGCGCAGGAGAAAGGGGTCGCGGCAGACAAGGTGATTTTCTTCCCTAACTGGTCGGAAGTGGCGCGTTTTCGCGATGTGACCGTTAGCGATGCGGCCCGCTTACGTCAGACGCTGGGGTTGCCGGATGATAAAAAAATCATTCTGTACTCCGGCAATATTGGTGAAAAACAAGGGCTTGAGAACGTGATCGACGCCGCTGAGCGTCTTACCGATCGCCCCTGGTTGTTTGTCATTGTCGGGCAGGGCGGCGGCAAAGCGCGGCTGGAAAAAATGGCCCGTGAACGCGGCCTGGATAACGTCAAATTTTACCCGCTTCAGCCTTATGAAGCCTTACCTGCGTTGCTGAAGATGGGCGATTGCCATCTGGTGGTGCAAAAGCGCGGCGCGGCGGATGCCGTTTTGCCGTCGAAACTGACCAATATTCTGGCGGTGGGCGGCAACGCGGTGATTACCGCTGAACCGGAAACCGAACTCGGCCAGCTTTGTCGCGACTATCCCGGCATTGCCGTTTGCGTGGAACCGGAGTCGGTCGATGCGCTGGTGACGGGGATTACTCAGGCGCTTGCCATGCCTGAGAACAACACGGTGGCATGCGAATATGCCGAACGCACGCTCGATAAAGAGAACGTGTTACGTCAATTTATTACAGATATTCGGGGATAAATCATGGGTCAACGTAAACTTTATCCGGTCGTGATGGCGGGTGGCTCGGGTAGCCGTTTATGGCCGCTTTCTCGTGTACTTTATCCAAAACAGTTTCTCTGCCTGAAAGGCGATCTCACCATGCTGCAAACGACTATTTGTCGTCTGAACGGCGTGGAGTGCGAAAGCCCGGTGGTGATTTGCAATGAGCAGCACCGCTTTATTGTCGCCGAACAGTTGCGCCAGCTAAACAAACTGACGGAGAACATTATTCTTGAGCCTGCCGGGCGCAATACCGCGCCAGCGATTGCGCTGGCGGCGCTGGCGGCGAAACGCCACAGCCCGGAAGGCGATCCGCTGATGCTGGTACTGGCGGCCGATCACGTCATCGCTGATGAAGGAGCGTTTCGCGACGCGGTGCGTAACGCCATTCCGTATGCTGAAGCGGGCAAGCTGGTCACGTTCGGCATCGTGCCGGATCTGCCAGAAACCGGCTATGGCTATATTCGTCGCGGCGATGTCTCTCCCGGCGAGCAAGACGCGGTTGCTTTTGACGTCGCGCAGTTTGTCGAAAAACCCAATCTTGAAACCGCGCAGGCCTACGTGGCGAGCGGCGACTACTACTGGAACAGCGGGATGTTCCTGTTCCGCGCCGGACGTTATCTGGAAGAACTGAAAAAATACCGTCCCGATATTCTGGACGCCTGCGAAAACGCGATGAGCATCGTTGACCCCGATCTCGACTTTATCCGCGTGGATGAAGAGGCGTTCCTCGCCTGCCCGGAAGAGTCGGTGGACTACGCGGTGATGGAGCGCACGGCGGATGCGGTGGTTATGCCGATGGATGCCGGCTGGAGCGACGTGGGTTCCTGGTCTTCACTGTGGGAAATCAGCGCGCACACCGCCGAGGGAAACGTGCATCACGGCGACGTCATTAGCCATAAAACGGAAAACAGCTACGTTTATGCGGAGTCGGGCCTGGTGACGACCGTCGGGGTGAAAGACCTGGTGGTTGTACAGACCAAAGATGCGGTGCTGATTGCCGATCGCAATGCGGTGCAGGATGTGAAAAAAGTGGTGGAGCAGATTAAAGCTGACGGGCGTCATGAGCACCATATCCACCGTGAAGTCTACCGGCCGTGGGGCAAATACGACTCCATTGACGCTGGCGACCGTTATCAGGTGAAACGTATTACCGTTAAACCCGGCGAGGGGCTCTCCGTGCAGATGCATCACCATCGTGCTGAGCACTGGGTGGTGGTCGCAGGGACGGCAAAAGTCACCATCAACGGCGAAATCAAACTGCTCGGTGAAAACGAGTCTGTCTACATACCTCTGGGGGCGACCCACTGCCTGGAGAATCCGGGAAAAATTCCGCTCGACCTGATTGAAGTCCGCTCCGGTTCGTACCTTGAAGAGGACGACGTGGTGCGCTTCGCCGATCGCTATGGGCGGGTGTAAGCCCGGTAAGTTGCCGGATGGCGCGTTGCTTATCCGGCCTACAGGTCCGTAGGCCCGGTAAGCGCAGCGTCACCGGGCAATAAAACAAAAATTGAAAAAGGCTCTTACGAGAGTCAGGGCCAACTGTTGCCTGAAGAAGGGTAAAAACATGACGAAATTAACCTGTTTTAAAGCCTACGATATTCGCGGCAGGCTGGGCGAAGAGTTGAATGAGGATATCGCGTGGCGTATTGGCCGCGCTTACGGCGAGTTCCTGCAACCGAAAACCATTGTGCTGGGCGGCGATGTGCGCCTGACAAGCGAGTCGCTGAAACTGGCGCTGGCGAAAGGGTTGCAGGATGCGGGCGTTGACGTACTGGATATCGGCCTTTCCGGCACGGAAGAGATCTATTTTGCGACCTTCCATCTGGGCGTTGATGGCGGTATTGAAGTGACCGCCAGCCATAACCCGATGGACTACAACGGTATGAAACTGGTGCGCGAGGGCGCGCGCCCCATTAGCGGCGACACAGGCCTGCGCGACGTGCAGCGTCTGGCGGAAGCCAATGATTTTCCACCGGTCAACGAAGCCAGACGCGGCAGCTATAAGCAGATCAATCTGCGTGACGCCTACATCGACCACCTGTTCGGCTACATCAACGTCAACAATCTCACGCCATTGAAACTGGTCATCAACTCCGGCAACGGCGCGGCAGGCCCGGTGGTGGATGCCATTGAAGCCCGCTTTAAGGCGCAGGGTGTGCCGGTTGACTTCATCAAAATCCACAACACGCCGGACGGCAACTTCCCGAATGGCATCCCTAATCCGCTGCTGCCGGAGTGTCGCGATGACACCCGCAACGCCGTTATTGAACACGGCGCAGATATGGGCATTGCCTTCGACGGGGATTTCGACCGCTGCTTCCTGTTCGATGAGAAAGGGCAGTTCATTGAGGGCTACTACATTGTCGGCCTGTTGGCGGAGGCATTTCTGGAGAAACACCCGGGAGCGAAGATCATCCACGACCCGCGTCTGTCCTGGAACACCGTTGATGTGGTGACGGCGGCGGGCGGCACGCCGGTGATGTCGAAAACCGGCCATGCCTTCATTAAAGAACGTATGCGCCATGAAGATGCTATCTACGGCGGCGAAATGAGCGCCCATCACTACTTCCGTGATTTTGCGTACTGCGACAGCGGGATGATCCCGTGGCTGCTGGTGGCGGAGCTGGTATGTCTGAAAGGGCAGTCGCTGGGGGAACTGGTGCGTGACCGGATGGCGGCGTTCCCGGCCAGCGGTGAAATCAACAGCAAACTGGCAGAGCCTGCGGCCGCCATCAGCCGGGTGGAAGCACACTTTGCGCGTGAAGCGCTGACGGTGGACAGAACTGACGGCATCAGCATGTCGTTTGCCGACTGGCGCTTCAACCTGCGTTCTTCCAATACCGAACCGGTGGTGCGGCTGAACGTGGAATCACGCGGCGACATTCCGCTGATGGAAGCGCGAACGCGAACCCTGCTGACGTTGCTGAATCAGTAATGTCGGTTCTTCCCTTACCCGGCGACGGGTAAGGGGCTAATAACAGGAACAACGATGACAAATCTAAAAAAGCGCGAGCGAGCCAAAACCAATGCATCGTTAATCTCTATGGTGCAACGCTTTTCGGATATCACCATCATGTTTGGCGGGTTATGGGTTGTCTGCAAGCTGAGCGGATTGCCTTTCCTGTATATGCATCTGTTGGTGGCGCTGATCACGCTGGTGGTTTTTCAGATGCTGGGCGGCATAACTGATTTTTACCGTTCCTGGCGCGGCGTGAAGATTTCGACGGAACTGGCGCTGCTGCTGCAAAACTGGACGCTGAGTCTGGTCTTCAGCGCGGGCCTGATTGCCTTCAATAACGACTTCGATAACCGTCTTACCGTCTGGCTGGCGTGGTATGCGCTCTCCAGCGTGGGTCTGGTGGTCTGCCGCTCGTTCATTCGCTACGGAGCCGGATGGCTGCGTAACCGTGGGTACAACACGCGCCGGGTGGCGGTGGCGGGGGATCTTCCTGCCGGTCAGTCGCTGCTGGACAGCTTCCGCAAGGAGCCGTGGTTGGGTTTTGAAGTGGTCGGCGTTTACTACGATCCGAAACCGGGCGGCGTCTCTTCTGACTGGGCCGGAAATCTGCAACAGCTGGTCGAGGATGCCAAAGCCTCACGCATTCATAACGTCTATATCGCCATGTCGATGAGTGACGAGGCGCAGGTAAAAAAACTGGTGCGCGCTCTGGCGGACACTACCTGCTCGGTCATCCTCATCCCGGATGTTTTTACCTTCAATATTCTGCACTCGCGTATTGAAGAGGTAAGCGGCGTGCCGGTCGTGCCGCTGTATGACACGCCGCTGTCAGGGATCAATCGTCTGCTGAAACGCGCGGAAGATATCGTGCTGGCGTCGCTGATTCTGCTGCTGATCTCTCCGGTGCTGTGTTGCATTGCGCTGGCGGTCAAATTCAGTTCGCCAGGGCCGATCATTTTCCGTCAGACTCGTTATGGCATGGACGGTAAGCCGATCAAAGTGTGGAAATTCCGCTCCATGAAGGTGATGGAAAACGACAAAGTGGTGACGCAGGCGACGCAAAACGACCCGCGTGTAACCCGCGTGGGGAATTTTCTGCGCCGTACCTCGCTTGATGAACTGCCGCAGTTTATCAACGTTCTGACCGGCGGTATGTCTATCGTTGGGCCGCGCCCGCACGCGGTGGCGCATAACGAGCAGTATCGCCAGCTTATCGAAGGCTACATGCTGCGCCATAAAGTCAAACCCGGCATTACGGGGTGGGCGCAGATCAACGGCTGGCGCGGCGAGACCGACACGCTGGAGAAAATGGAAAAGCGCGTGGAGTTTGATCTGGAGTACATCCGTGAGTGGAGCGTGTGGTTTGACATCAAGATTGTTTTTCTGACGGTGTTCAAAGGCTTTGTGAATAAAGCGGCGTACTGAGGAACGATCATGAGCTTACGAGAAAAAACCATCAGTGGGGCGAAGTGGTCGGCGATCGCTACGGTTATCATCATCGGGCTGGGACTGATTCAGATGACCGTGCTGGCGCGGATTATTGATAATCACCAGTTTGGTCTGCTGACCGTGTCGCTGGTGATTATCGCCCTCGCCGATACGCTGTCGGACTTCGGTATTGCCAACTCCATTATCCAGCGTAAAACGATAAGCCACCTCGAACTCACCACCCTGTACTGGCTGAACGCTGGCTTAGGGCTGGCGGTGTGCGTCGTGGTGTTTTTGCTTAGCGACGTGATCGGCAACGTGCTGCATAACCCCGATCTGGCGCCGCTGATTAAAACTCTGTCGCTGGCGTTTGTGGTGATCCCTCACGGGCAGCAGTTTCGCGCGTTGATGCAAAAGGAGCTGGAATTTAACAAAATAGGCATGATCGAGACCAGCTCGGTGCTGGCGGGGTTCACCTTCACCGTGGTCAGCGCCCATTTCTGGCCGCTGGCAATGACGGCGATCCTCGGCTATCTGGTCAACAGCGCCGTCCGTACGTTGCTGTTCGGCTATTTTGGCCGGAAGATCTACCGCCCCGGCCTGCATTTTTCGCTGGCGTCTGTTTCGTCGAACCTGCGCTTTGGCGCATGGCTGACGGCGGACAGCATCATCAATTACGTCAATACTAACCTGTCGACGCTGGTGCTGGCGCGTATTCTCGGCGCGAGCGTCGCCGGGGGATATAACCTTGCTTATAACGTGGCGGTGGTTCCGCCAATGAAGCTTAACCCGATCATTACCCGCGTATTGTTCCCGGCGTTCGCCAAAATTCAGGATGATACGGAGAAGCTGCGCGTCAACTTCTACAAGCTGCTGTCGGTCGTGGGGATTATTAATTTTCCCGCGTTGCTCGGTCTGATGGTGGTATCGAATAATTTTGTGCCGCTGGTTTTTGGCGAGAAGTGGAACAGCATCATTCCGGTGCTGCAACTGTTGTGCGTGGTGGGGCTGTTGCGCTCTGTCGGCAACCCGATTGGTTCGTTGCTGATGGCGAAAGCGCGCGTCGATATCAGCTTCAAATTCAATGTGTTCAAAACCTTTCTGTTCATTCCGGCAATTATCGTTGGCGGCCATCTGGCGGGGGCGACAGGCGTGACGCTGGGCTTCCTGCTGGTGCAGATCATCAATACCGTTCTGAGCTATTTCGTCATGATTAAACCGGTGCTGGGGTCGAGCTACCGCCAGTACATCCTTAGCCTGTGGCTACCTTTTTATCTCTCTTTACCTACCCTGGCGGTGAGCTATGGGTTGGGGATTGCGCTGAATGGACATCTGCCGCTGAGCGTACTGCTGGCAACGCAAATCGTGGCGGGTGCGCTGGCCTTCGCCGTGATGATTGTGCTTTCGCGCCATCCGCTGGTGGTGGAGATGAAGCGCCAGTTTTGCCGTAGCGAAAAAATGAAAACACTGCTTCGCGCAGGATAACTTTTGCCGGATGGCGACGTTTACGCGTCGTATCCGGCCTATGAATTGATTTTGCTGTAGGCCGGATAAGGCGACAGCCGCCATCCGGCAACGATTTTAAGGGGCAAATATGAAATTACTGATCCTGGGCAACCACACCTGCGGCAACCGTGGCGACAGCGCAATTTTGCGCGGCCTGCTGGATGCCATTAACCGTCTTGAGCCTGACGCAGAAGTGGATGTGATGAGTCGCTATCCGGTGAGCTCATCCTGGTTATTGAATCGCCCGGTGATGGGCGATCCGCTCTATTCGCAGATGAAACAGCACAATAACGCGGCGGGCGTGATGGGGCGTGTGAAAAAAGTGCTGCGTCGCCGCTATCAGCATCAGGTACTGCTCTCCCGCGTCACCGATACCGGCAAGCTGCGCAATATTGCCATTGCGCAAGGGTTTACCGACTTCGTGCGTCTGTTATCCGGTTATGACGCCATTATCCAGGTCGGGGGCTCGTTTTTCGTCGATCTGTACGGTGTGCCGCAGTTTGAACATGCGTTGTGTACTTTTATGGCGAAGAAGCCGCTGTATATGATTGGTCATAGCGTTGGCCCCTTCCAGGACGAGCAGTTCAACACGCTGGCGAATTACGTCTTTGGTCATTGTGATGCGTTGATTCTGCGTGAATCAGTCAGTCTGGAGCTGATGAAGCGTAGCGATATCACCACGACGAAAGTTGAAGCGGGGGTCGATACCGCCTGGCTGGTTGATCATCACAATGACGATTTTGAACCGGGTTATGCCGTTCAGCACTGGTTAGCCCTTGCCGGAAAGCAAAAGACGGTTGCGATTACGCTGCGTGAACTGGCGCCATTCGATAAGCGTCTGGGAACCACCCAACAGGCTTACGAGAAGGCGTTTGCTGGCGTGGTGAACCGTATCCTTGAGGAAGGCTATCAGGTGATTGCGCTGTCAACCTGTACCGGTATCGACAGCTATAACAAAGACGATCGCATGGTGGCGTTAAACCTGCGCCAGCACGTCAGCGACCCGGATCGTTACCATGTGGTAATGGACGAACTCAACGATCTTGAAATGGGGAAAATCCTCGGCGCCTGTGAGCTGACCGTGGGCACGCGCCTGCATTCCGCCATTATTTCCATGAATTTCGCGACCCCTGCGATTGCCATTAATTATGAGCACAAATCTGCCGGAATTATGCAACAGCTGGGATTGCCTGAAATGGCGATCGACATTCGTCATTTGCTTGACGGCAGCCTGGAAGCGATGGTGGCCGATACGCTGGGGCAGTTGCCCGCGCTCAACGCGCGACTGGCGGACGCCGTAAACCGCGAGCGTGAACAGGGCTTTCGCATGGTGCAGTCAGTGTTAACCCGTATCGGGGAGGGGAAATGAAGGTCAGCTTCTTTTTACTGAAGTTCCCACTGTCGTCAGAGACCTTCGTGCTGAACCAGATCACCGCGTTTATCGATATGGGGTTTGAGGTGGAAATTGTCGCGTTGCATAAAGGCGACCTTGAGAACACGCATGCGGCGTATGACACCTACCGCCTGGGTGAAAAAACGCACTGGCTGCTGGATGAGCCGGAAGGCAAGCTGGCGAAGCTGCGCTATCGCGCCATTGCGTCTTTGCGTGGCGGTACGCGCGCATCGACCTGGAAGGCGCTGAATGTTTCACGTTACGGTGATGAAGCGCGCAACCTGATTCTATCCGCAATCTGCGGGCTGACGCCAAAAATGTTCCAGGCGGATGTTTTTATCGCCCATTTTGGCCCGGCGGGTGTAACGGCGGCGAAGTTGCGGGAACTTGGCGTGATCAAAGGCAAAATCTCCACCGTTTTTCACGGTATTGATGTATCGCACCGCGATGTGCTCAATCACTACACTCCTGAATATCAACGCCTGTTCCAGCGTGGCGATCTCATGCTGCCCATCAGTGAATTATGGGCGGGACGCCTTAAAACAATGGGGTGCCCGCCCGAGAAAATTGCGGTCTCGCGGATGGGCGTCGATATGACGCGCTTTACTCACCGTCCGGTAAAAGCGCCGGGTACGCCGCTGGAGATTATCTCCGTGGCGCGATTAACCGAGAAGAAAGGACTGCACGTAGCGATTGAGGCCTGCCGACAGCTCAAAGCGCAGGGGGTGGCGTTCCGTTATCGCATCCTGGGCATGGGGCCGTGGGAGAGACGCCTGCGCACATTGATTGAGCAGTACCAGCTTGATGATGTGATTGAAATGCCCGGCTTTAAGCCCAGCCATGAAGTGAAAAAGATGCTGGATGACGCGGATGTATTTCTGCTGCCGTCTATCACCGGTACGGATGGCGATATGGAAGGTATTCCGGTGGCGCTGATGGAAGCGATGGCAGTCGGGTTGCCGGTGGTTTCAACCGTTCACAGCGGAATCCCTGAACTGGTGGATGCCGGTAAGTCGGGCTGGCTGGTGCCTGAAAATGATGCTGAGGCGTTGGCGGATCAACTGGCGGCATTCAGTCGCATCGACACCGAGTCGTTGCGGCCTGTGGTACAACGCGCCCGTGAAAAAGTTGAGGCTGATTTTAATCAGCAGGTGATTAATCAACAGTTAGCCAGCCTGCTGCAAACGATGTAAACCGAGGTTGTATGCCAGAGAATAAACTCTCCCGTCGCACCTTCCTGACGGCAGGCTCTGCGCTTGCCGCGCTTCCTGTCCTCCATTCCCCCTTTGCCCGCGCGCTTGAACCCCGGCAAACCGTCAATATTCAGGATTATAACTCCCGAGACTGGATAGCCTCGTTTAAACAGGCGTTTAGCGAAGCGCAGACGGTTGTTGTTCCTGCGGGGCTGGTCTGCGAGAACGTCAATACCGGCATCTTTATTCCGGCAGGAAAAACGCTGCATGTGCGCGGGCGCTTAAGCGGCAATGGTCGCGGTCGGTTCGTGTTGCAGGATGGCTGCCAGGTAACAGGAGAGCAGGGCGGCAGTCTGCACAACATCACCCTGGATGTGCGCGGTTCAGATTGCACCATCAGGGGGATTGCCATGAGCGGGTTCGGCCCCGTTACCCAGATCTACATTGGCGGCAAAAAGCCGCGAGTGATGCGTAATCTCACCATTGATGATATTACGGTCAGCCATGCAAATTACGCCATTCTGCGCCAGGGATTCCACAACCAGGTGGACGGCGCGCGCATCACCAACAGCCGATTCAGCGATCTGCAAGGGGATGCTATCGAATGGAACGTGGCGATTAACGATCGTAACATTCTGATCTCTGACCATGTTATAGAACGCATCGATTGCACCAACGGGAAAATCAATTGGGGGATTGGCATCGGGCTGGCGGGCAGCACCTACGATAATGCCTACCCGGAAGAGCAAACCGTAAAGAACTTTGTCGTGGCCAATATTACCGGATCGGATTGCCGACAACTGGTTCATGTGGAGAACGGAAAACACTTTATCATTCGTAATGTAAAAGCGCGGAATATCACGCCTGATTTCAGTAAGAAAGCGGGCATTGATAATGCGACGGTAGCAATTTATGGGTGTGATAATTTCGTGATTGATAATATCGATATGGTGAATTGTGCGGGGATGCTTATTGGTTATGGCGTCGTCAAAGGCAAATATTTATCCATTCCGCAAAATTTCAAATTAAATGATATTCATCTTGATAACACTCGCCTGGCCTATAAACTGCGCGGCATTCAGATCTCTTCAGGGAATGCGACCTCCTTTGTGGCGATCACCAATCTGGATATGAAGCGCGCTACGCTTGAATTACACAACCAGCCGCAGCATCTTTTCCTGCGTAATATCAAGGTAATGCAGGAGTCTGCGACAGGGCCCGCGCTGAAGATGCACTTTGATCTGCGTAAAGATATACGCGGCAAGTTTATGGCGAAACAGGACACTTTGCTGTCGCTGGCGAACGTTCATGCAGTCAATGAGAAGGGGCAGAGCTCTGTCGATATCGACAGGATTAACCACAAGGTGGTGAATGTGGAAGCAGTCAATTTCAGGTTGCCGGAGCGGGGGAGGTAGTTTTGCGACCATTCCTGGCGAAAGTTACTCATACTTAAGATTATGGCTACTGCAATCTGCGGATAAGCGGCGTACCATCACATCCAACGCCATAATGTAATTCATGCTGGCTAAAACATGCTAAAGAGCTATAATTCAGCAACCATTTTATAGGTGGATGAAATAATGATTAATTTGAAAGCAGTTATTCCGGTAGCTGGTCTGGGTATGCACATGTTGCCTGCCACCAAGGCAATCCCCAAAGAGATGCTGCCGATTGTTGACAAACCGATGGTACAGTACATTGTTGACGAAATTGTTGCTGCTGGGATCAAAGAAATCGTTCTGGTCACTCACGCTTCCAAAAATGCGGTAGAGAACCACTTCGACACCTCCTACGAATTAGAGTCACTTCTGGAGCAACGCGTGAAACGTCAGTTGCTGGCGGAAGTGCAGTCCATTTGCCCACCAGGCGTGACGATTATGAACGTTCGTCAGGCTCAACCGTTGGGTCTGGGGCATTCCATTTTATGCGCACGTCCTGTGATTGGCGACAACCCCTTTGTGGTGGTGCTGCCTGATATCATCATTGATGACGCGACGGCCGATCCGCTTCGCTATAATCTTGCGGCAATGGTAGCGCGTTTCAACGAAACGGGGCGCAGCCAGGTGCTGGCAAAACGCATGAAAGGCGACCTTTCAGAGTATTCCGTTATCCAGACCAAAGAACCTCTGGATAATGAGGGGAAAGTCAGCCGTATTGTTGAGTTCATTGAAAAGCCGGATCAACCGCAGACGCTGGACTCAGATCTGATGGCGGTAGGCCGCTATGTGTTGTCGGCAGATATCTGGGCAGAACTGGAAAGAACAGAACCCGGCGCCTGGGGCCGCATCCAGTTGACGGATGCAATTGCAGAACTGGCGAAAAAACAGTCTGTTGACGCCATGCTGATGACAGGCGATAGCTACGACTGCGGTAAGAAAATGGGCTATATGCAAGCGTTCGTTAAGTACGGGCTGCGCAACCTGAAGGAAGGGGCGAAGTTTCGGAAGGGAATTGAGGCGTTGCTTAACGAGTAAGCTAAGCCAGGATACTGTCATTAGAACCATAGACAGTTATCACTCGACAATAAGCTCGACTGTGGAAAGTTGATGCTTATTGCCGTTTTGTTTTGCACTTTAGTGTAAAATGATCAACAAACAACCCCTGCCAAACTCTTTCTTAGGGCAATCACAAACAACTGTCGTGAGGTTGTGTCTCACACGGAAACGGAAGTTGAGATTGATTTCAGAAGAGGTTGACTGGGGTATTAATTACATGGATTTTTGAATCCTTGTTTCTCAGTGTATTGGTAGCTGTAGAGCCAAGGGCGGTAGCGTGGACAGCATATCAAAAATTCGACGCGATTTTTAATTTTGTCATCAAAAAAGATTTTTGTAGAAATGAAAAAAATAGCAATAATGTCCTTTTATGAGAGTAATTCAAGATATATACATCAACTATCAAAACAGATAAAAGAGGTGACTGGTAGAGATACTGTCCAGTTGTGTATGTATGCTTCTTCGACTAACTATTGCATCAAAAACTCATTAGAATATATTGATTTACCTGGAAATGTTCGTAAATATAAGTCAGAAAAAAATATTACAATACCTCGTCATTTTTATGAGTTTCATGTCTCTCTTTTCCCTGAATTAGAAAAATATTTTTTAGATATCTCTAGAAAATATTGGGATTTTTATGAGAATTATTTCCCATGGGAAGATTTCCACAGTGTGGTATTTATTGGAGATAAACGTTTATATTCTTCTATTGGTGGCTATTTTGCAAAATTAAAAGAGGTTCAAGTATTCTATTTTGAACCTGGCCCATATGGGACGATGATTTTTGATCCGAAAGGCGTCAATTGTAATATGAGCATCACTACTGCTAGTCTCGATATGATGCGGAATAATGTAAATGAAGATGAAATAGAATATTTATATAATAAATGCATTACATCTGTCAGTGAAAAGAAATTTTATGAAAAGAATATTGGTTCTTATTTCCGAAAGATAAAAGATGTCCTTCAAAGTGTCCCTCCATCTATTTTTAGGAAAGTATGTGCTGTCGAACTATATACAGGGGAGGGTTTTTGGGAGTCTATTCCTTATTTATTAGGACGTCTGCCATTTAAAAAGAATAGTAAAGCAAATAAGATTGATATAGAAAAACAAGGGAAATATATTTTTGTTGCGTTACAAGTGCCAAATGATGTCCAGATTATCTCAAATTGTAAATTATTTTCATCAATTGATGATATGTTAACTTCAGTTATTAAATCATTACCTGAGGGATATGATCTTATTGTTCGTGAACATCCAATGAATAAAGGGAGATATAATAAATCACTGTATAAGTTAATTAATGAAAATGTGAATGTACATATTGATAATAATACTCCAATTGATCATTTAATCGATAACTCTTCGTTAGTAATTGTAATAAACTCAACTGTAGGACTTGAGGCTGCTGTAAGAGGTGCTGCTGTATTAACACTTGGTGATATATATTATCCTCAAATAGTAAATAATCTAACATCTCGAGAATCGTTAAAAACTGAAATAGTTAAAGCCATCGATAATAAAGCTACCCAGGAAGAAGTGAAACTTTATATAGCTTATTTATTTAAAAACTATATGGTTAAAGATAATTATAAAAATAGCAATTATTATGATCTCAACAATGCGGTAGAAAAAATATGCTGCAGGTAATATTTTCACCAATTGGTTTTGCAGCATTCTCTGTTTTACAGATTTTTTTTGTTTCTATAATATCTTTCTTAAAAAGAAGCAAGTTTTCCTTTTTTTTATTGGCTATTAACATAACACTTATTGGATTATATCTTGGTATAGCTAATCGTTGGGGATATGATTCTATTCACTATTATATACCTTTTTATGAGGGTGATACCTCCAGAAAGTTTGAGCCAGGATTTACTTTATTAGTCTATATATTGCGAACAATAGGTATACCATCTGAGTTATTTCCTGTAATAACAATATTAATTACAACATGGTTATCTTTTATAGCAATACTGAAGCTAACAAATGAATATGTACAGACAACTATAATTGCTTTTTGTCTGACAAGTATGATAAGTTTCATGTATCTCTATATGGGAGGAATGCGACAAGCTATCAGTTTTAGTTTTCTTCTTTTATCAATAGCATACCAATCAAGAAATGCATCGATTAAATCTTTTATCACTATTATTATAGCTATCAGTCTACATTTCTCTGCTTTAATATTTTTGGTTATGCCTATATGGAGACGACTTGATTTTCATAAAAAATATATAATTATTTTGCTATCACTTATTTTTGCTTTGGCATCAGAATATATTGTTGGTTTTGTGCTCAAAGCATTACCCCCGGGAAGTGTGTTTGCTAATAAAATAATTCGAGCATTTGAGTATTCAGATCGAAATAATGAACACGCCATATATATATATAAGTTTTTATATTCTTCAATATTTGTATTTATTCCTTTATTCTTATTGGATAAAACAATAAAAAATAAAAGCGCATCTCTTATTTTAGAATATGCTCTGTTAGCATATGTTTTCTCTGCCATCTTATTTTTCACCAAAGAATCATCGATCAGATATTTGTTTGTAGTAAATGTTTTTTTAATCCCTTTTTATATTATGAGTATAGAACACGTTTTTGTTAAAACTCAACGAAGGGTAATATTATTACTAATAGTTATTATTTTTATGCTTTATGGGGTTATATCACATAACTGGTTATCTGAATTAGTGACTCGATTTATCTAATGACTAGAAAAAAAACTAAGGCATTGTTTGCTGTTATCGCAGCGAGAGTAATTGGTGTATCCATTAGTTTTTTGATGAATATACTTGTTACTCGCTGGGTCAATGTAAATGAAGCCGGAATATTCTTCACCTCCTTCTCTATTATTATGTTGTGGGGACTTATCGGTACATCAGGGTTTTGTGATGCCATTCTTAGAATGCGACCGCAACTTATAGCCACAAGAAATTATATCCAGGCAAGTTCATTGGCATTGTTTGGAGCATTAATAATTATAGTTATATCATGTCTGTTATCAGGCGCTATATATCTTTTTCTGACTTACGGAGAGTCATTAAAGGTCTATGGTGCTTTATATATTTGTGCGAGCATCCCTCTTCTTTCCATGATCCAATATACGGGATATATATTTCAGACTAATGGGAGATCATTATTATCTGTTATTATAATTAATATATCCTATCCGCTGATATTTTCGTTTATTGTTTTAGTATGTGCCGTTCTGCATATGGAAGCTAATGCATTAAATTTAGTAAGGTTTTTATTTTTATCAATTATACTTAGTTTTATCTTTTGTGCTGTTTTGTGGAAAAAATATATATTTACTAATATAAATGCTGTTGTTTATTTGAAGAAGCTTAAATATAAATATATAATTACAACATTACTATCTTTCTTGCTAATATTAATATGTAATACCATTATACAATGGATTACACCTATCATCTCTAACTACTATATTTCAAGTGAAGACGTTGCTCTTATCTCTGTTTGCTTGCGGATTGGTTTAGTTATCAGTTTCTTCCTTATTTCATTAAATGTTGTTTTTGCACCAAATTTTTCCAAGCTGTATACTGAAGGGAAATTTGATGAGCTTAAATTAATGGTAAGAAGTAGCACCCGTCTTGTCGTTATTTTGTCATTGCCAGGAGTAGCGTTTCTCTTACTATTCCCTGAGTTTGTGCTTTCAATTTTTGGGCGTGAATATACTCAAGCATCTATCATACTTAGAATAGTTTGCATTGGTCAGTTAATTAATGTCCTGACAGGGTCGGTCGCTTTCTTATTAACAATGACAGGTAATGAGAAAATATTTAGAAATATTATTTTCTTTAATGCATTTATGATGATTATCAACCTTAACTTCATGGGGGGGGGATTCGGCATAAAAGGAATTGCCTGCGCTGTTGCTCTTTCTGTGATTATACAGAATGTCATTGCTGTCTATTTTGTGAAAAGAAAACTGGATATCAATATCCTTGATTATTTTTATTTGAAGTAAAATTGGTAATATCATGATTAGAATATATATCGCAACACATAAGCAATATGATTTTCCTGTAGATGAAGGTTATCAACCTATCCATGTAGGTAAGAAGAATAGTACATCAGATTTAGGTATAAGTGTTATCGGTGATAATGAAGGAGATAATATATCAGAATTAAATCCATCATATTGTGAATTGACTGCATTATATTGGATCTGGAAAAATTCAGATGAAGATATTGTTGGTTTAGTTCATTATCGTCGTTATTTCGCTGGCGTTCATAATATTATACCGCTCCATGGTAAGGGCATTGCTTCTAGTAATGATTTTGACCTAAATAAATATGATTTAATTGTCGCTCGTAAACGTAATTACTATGTTACGAATATAAAAAATCATTACTGCCGAGCTCATTCAGAAGGTGATTTGAATATATTACGCTCTATCGTGGAGGCTATGTATCCTGATTATAATCAAGCCTTCGATACGGTTATGCATGGTCGGAAAATAAGTCTGTATAATATGTTCGTAGGTAAGGCTGATGTGGTCAATCAGTATTGTCAGTGGCTTTTCCCTCTATTAGACGAAGTGAATAAACAGATTGATTTCTCTGGTTATGATTCTTATCAAAAAAGAATTTTAGGATTCATGGCAGAAAGATTATTTAATGTATGGATTGAACATAATAAAAGAAATATTAAAGTTGGATACAGAAAGGTTGTAAATATTGAAGGTGAAAATTTAATAAAAAAAGGAAGTGCACTCTTGGTTAGGCATTTCCTAAAATAAAATATAAGCAGCGAGAGTATTCAATGACTCGACGTACGGATATAGATATATATCGTGGACTGGGGATATTGTTGGTTGTGTTAGGACATGTATCCTTCCTCAGTCCATCTTGGCATAAGATTATTTATAGTTTTCATATGCCTGCTTTTTTCATTCTTTCTGGTTATCTGGTAAATGTTAAAAATCTGGAGTTGAAACCTTGGATATTTATCATCCAGCGATTTTATAGATTGATTATTCCTGCATGGACGATTGGAGTAATTTGTGGCTTGCCGTTTGTTGCTATGTTATTGATGAGTAATATATCTGGTAGTGATTTCCTTATGAAACTATATGGAACATTAACAGGTGCAACAAAAGTAGCAAATAATTTCTTTGTTACTCCCATTTGGTTTTTATATTGCCTGTTTATAGTTGAGGCTATGTTTTATTTAATAATGAAAATCTCTTCAAATAAATATATTATTGCCTTGATTGTAATTTCCTTTTATTTAATTGCGAAAAATGTAAATATTTTTCATTTTTTTAATGTGAATATAGCTTTTATCGCTATGCCATATTTTTTAATTGGATATATATTGCAAAGTATTGTCATAACCAGACATATTAATTATGCGATGATTTCTGTCGTACTGCTTTTGGGATTTTCGTATTTAACTCCCACTGAGGTTGATATGTCTGCATTACAGGTGGGGAATGGAGTATGGGCTTTTATAAATCTTGCTTCTGCTTTAGCAGGAAGTTATCTGCTCTATTATATTGCGGGTTATATTAATTCGGAATTTATCTCTTGGTTGGGTAAAAATACTTTGGTTATATTGGGGTTTAATTATTATATTAACGCCATAGCGAAAAATATATTAACTTTTGTACATATGGAATACTATGTCATATTAAGTTTTATTATCCAGATCGTATTGCTCGCTATTCTTGTGAAAATAATTGCATGCTGGCCAGCTCTTAATTCCCTGGTGAATGGGAAAATGTTTGTAACTTATAAAGAAGCAAAATAATTGAGGTCATTGATGAAATCTGTTGCTATTGTCGGTGCGGGTATTTCTGGTGCGGTTATTGCAAGATTATTAGCAGAGGAAGGGATTGAGTCTGTTGTTTTCGACAAACGTTCTCATATTGCTGGTAACTGTCATTCAGAACGTGATCCGCAGACCAACGTCATGTTGCACGTTTATGGTCCCCATATTTTTCATACAGATGATAAAGAAGTTTGGGATTTCGTTAATCAGTATTCAGAGTTTATGCCTTACACCAACCGTGTGAAGGCCATTTACAAAGGCAATGTTTACTTACTACCAGTAAACCTGCATACGATTAATCAGTTTTTCAATAAAACAATGCGTCCGGATGAAGCCCGTGCTTTCATCGAATCTAAAGCTGACAAATCTATTGTCGAACCGAAAAACTTTGAAGAACAGGCCATCAGCATGATTGGTCGGGAACTGTATGAAGCATTCTTTAAAGGCTATACGCGTAAACAATGGGGTTGTGAGCCGACGGAGTTACCAGCCAGTATTTTGAAACGCTTGCCGCTTCGTTTTAACTATAATGACAATTATTTTAACCACCAGTATCAGGGGATGCCCAGAGATGGCTATACCGATATGGTTGGAAAAATTCTTGATCACGAACTGATTGAAATAAGAACAGATACTGAGTTTTCAGCTGCCGAGAGTGGGGCCTACCAGCATGTATTTTGGTCAGGCGCGCTGGATGGTTACTTTAACTTTAGTGAGGGGCGTCTGGGTTATCGCACGCTGGATTTCGAAAAATTCTCAGCAGAAGGTGACTACCAGGGAACGGCTGTTATCAACTACTGCGAAGAAAATGTACCTTATACCCGAATCACTGAGCATAAGCATTTCTCACCCTGGGAGTCACACGAAAAAACAACATGTTATCGTGAATTTAGTCGCTTCTGCACCGAAGATGATATTCCGTATTATCCGATCCGTATGGTTAAGGAAAAAGAACTGCTCAATCGCTACCTGGATAAAGCGATGGAATTAAGCAATACCACTTTTGTCGGGCGTCTTGGTACCTACCGCTATCTGGATATGGATGTCACTATTCGTGAAGCTATTGATGTTGCAAATAAATTCCTTGAATGTCAAAAGAGTCAGGAGCCAATGCCTGTATTTAATATAAATCCTCGCTAACGTCAGGTGTTGTCATGGATACGGATAATTTTTTGAATAAATATAATCCATTGCTATGCAAGGTTTTTCTCGCAGCATCGGATTTTATATTTTTTAACTTATCACTGGCCCTCTCTATTGGTTGTGTATACTGGATTTTTAACGATCTTTATCGTTTTATCCCCGATGCTCAACTGGAGATGCGTATAATTTCTCATGTCATCCTGAGCTTGATATGTGTGGGATGGTTCTGGGTTCGGTTGCGACATTATTCCTATCGCAAACCCTTTTGGTTTGAATTGAAGGAGATTATCCGCACTATTGTGATCTTTGCTGTTTTTGATCTGGCGCTGGTCGCTTTTTCTAAATGGCAATTTTCTCGGTATGTATGGGTCTTTTGTTGGACGTTTGCATTAATTCTGCTGCCGCTTTTCCGAGCAATGACCAAACAACTTCTTAATCGTCTTGGGATTTGGAAGAAAAAGACTGTCATTATGGGTAGCGGAAGTAATGCAGTGGAAGCTTATTATGCACTGCAAAGTGAGGAAATGCTTGGCTTTGATGTTGTCGCATTTTATGACGAAGAGTGTACAGAGGCAACGCTACAGGGACTGCCGGTTCTTCAGGACCCCAATATTCTTTGGGAAATGAAGAAAACAGGCGATATTCATTTCATTGTAGCTTTTGAAATGGAAAACAGCGATAAGACCATTAACTGGTTGCGCGAACTATCGAAGAAGGACTGCCGTTCTGTCACGGTTATTCCGTCCCTGCGCGGGTTACCACTTTATAATACCGATATGTCTTTCATCTTTAGTCATGAAGTCATGTTGCTGCGTATTCATAATAATCTGGCAAAACGGACATCTCGTTTCCTTAAACGGACTTTCGATATTGTCTGTTCATCACTGATTATCTTAATTTCTTCGCCACTGCTCATTTATCTTTGGTACAAAGTTACCCGTGATGGTGGTCCGGCAATCTACGGTCATATGCGAGTAGGACGTCACGGTAAGCTTTTCCCTTGCTATAAGTTTCGCTCAATGGTGATGAATTCGCAGGAGGTTTTACAAAAGCTCCTTGATTCCGATCCTGCCGCACGGGAAGAATGGGAGCGTGACTTTAAGTTGAAAAACGATCCGCGAATCACTCCTGTCGGTCGATTTATTCGTAAAACCAGTCTTGATGAATTGCCTCAGTTATTTAATGTGCTGAAAGGTCAAATGAGTCTGGTTGGCCCGCGTCCGATTATCTCTGAAGAGTTACCACGCTATGATGAGAATGTTGATTACTATCTAATGGCGAAACCGGGAATGACAGGGTTGTGGCAGGTAAGTGGACGTAACGATGTGGATTACGATACCCGAGTCTACTTTGACTCCTGGTATGTCAAGAACTGGTCGCTGTGGAATGACATCGCTATTCTTTTCAAAACTGTGAAGGTAGTCCTCCATAGAGATGGTGCATATTGATGTAGCAGAAACTGCATTTTATGTGCATTAAGTTCATTCTGAAGAGGACATCTATTGCTACCTTCTGGCCTCTAACCTGAGTTAACATGTTCTTCACTTTACTCGCCGCCATTTTACGGCGGGGTATCCACACCTGACAGGAGTATGTAATGTCCAAGCAACAGATCGGCGTCGTCGGTATGGCAGTGATGGGGCGCAACCTGGCGCTCAACATCGAGAGCCGTGGTTATACCGTCTCCGTTTTCAACCGCTCCCGTGAAAAGACCGAAGAAGTGATTGCCGAGAACCCAGGCAAAAAACTAGTGCCTTACTACACGGTAAAAGAGTTTGTTGAATCCCTTGAAACGCCTCGTCGTATCCTGTTAATGGTGAAAGCAGGGGCGGGCACTGATGCTGCTATCGATTCCCTGAAGCCGTATCTGGATAAAGGCGACATCATCATTGATGGTGGTAACACGTTCTTCCAGGACACTATCCGTCGTAATCGCGAACTTTCTGCCGAAGGCTTTAACTTCATTGGTACTGGCGTTTCCGGTGGTGAAGAAGGGGCGCTGAAAGGCCCATCTATCATGCCTGGCGGTCAGAAAGAGGCCTACGAACTGGTTGCGCCGATTCTGACTAAAATTGCCGCAGTTGCAGAAGATGGCGAACCTTGCGTGACCTATATTGGTGCCGATGGTGCCGGTCACTATGTGAAAATGGTTCACAACGGTATCGAATACGGCGACATGCAGCTAATCGCAGAAGCCTATTCTTTGCTGAAAGGTGGCCTGAATCTGTCTAACGAAGAGCTGGCAGAGACTTTCACTGAGTGGAACAAAGGCGAGCTGAACAGCTACCTGATCGATATCACCAAAGACATCTTCACCAAAAAGGATGAAGAGGGTAAATATCTGGTTGATGTGATTCTGGATGAAGCGGCAAACAAAGGCACCGGCAAATGGACCAGCCAGAGTTCTCTGGATCTGGGCGAGCCGCTGTCGCTGATCACGGAATCCGTTTTTGCACGTTATATCTCTTCTCTGAAAGAGCAGCGTGTCGCAGCGTCTAAAGTGTTGTCGGGACCTAAAGCGCAGCTTGCGGGTGACAAAGCGGAATTTATCGAGAAAGTCCGTCGCGCGCTCTACCTCGGTAAGATCGTCTCTTACGCACAAGGGTTCTCCCAGCTGCGTGCCGCTTCTGACGAATATAACTGGGATCTGAACTACGGCGAAATTGCGAAGATCTTCCGTGCCGGCTGCATTATTCGTGCACAGTTCTTGCAGAAAATCACCGACGCATATGCAGAAAATGCGGGTATCGCTAACCTGCTGCTGGCACCGTACTTCAAGAAAATCGCGGACGATTATCAGCAAGCGCTGCGTGATGTGGTTGCGTATGCCGTGCAGAATGGTATCCCGGTTCCGACGTTCTCTGCCGCTGTTGCCTACTACGACAGCTATCGCGCAGCCGTTCTTCCTGCGAACCTGATCCAGGCGCAGCGTGACTACTTTGGGGCGCATACGTATAAGCGTACTGATAAAGACGGCGTTTTCCATACTGAATGGCTGGAATAATTCCTGATTCGCATCAAAAGCCCGGTGATTCACCGGGCTTTTTTTTGTCCCTAATCTGATTGATTTATTTTTACTTCTTAATATTAACTTAATAATTAATGTTTAACCTGATAAAGAAAATCTGAATTGTTTTAGCCTTCATTGACACAATATTCATTCAGGCGTTAAAACTTTTATATCTTATCAGGATGTATAAACATCATGATGCATAATTAAGTTAATTCTGAGAGCGTGAAATGAAAATCACCATTTCTGGAACCGGGTACGTTGGTCTGTCAAACGGTTTGCTTATCGCACAGCATCACCAGGTTACCGCGTTAGACATTATTCCCAAACGTGTAGAAATGCTAAATGATCGGATATCTCCGATTGTTGATAAAGAAATACAGCAATTTTTAGCGTCCGGGAATATTAATTTTGAAGCAACCTTAGACAAGGTATCCGCCTACCAAAATGCTGATTATGTCATTATTGCAACACCAACCGACTATGATCCAAAAACAAATTATTTCAACACATCAAGTGTAGAATCGGTTATTCAGGATGTGACAGAGATTAACCCATCGGCAGTGATGGTGATTAAGTCAACGGTGCCGGTTGGCTTCACCGCAACGATGAGTAAAAAATTTAATACGCAGAATATCATTTTCTCCCCCGAGTTCCTGCGCGAAGGTAAAGCGCTTTATGATAATTTGCATCCTTCGCGGATTGTGGTTGGTGAACGCTCTGAGCGTGCGGAGCGATTCGCTGCTTTGCTACAGGAAGGCGCCATAAAACAGGACATACCAACCCTGTTTACCGATTCGACGGAAGCAGAGGCGATTAAGCTTTTTGCTAATACTTACCTTGCGATGCGTGTTGCTTACTTTAATGAGCTTGATAGCTATGCGGAAAGTTTAGGACTGAATACCCGACAAATTATTGAAGGTGTGTGTCTGGATCCTCGTATTGGCAATCATTACAACAATCCTTCATTTGGTTATGGCGGTTATTGTCTGCCGAAAGATACGAAGCAACTTCTGGCGAATTATCAGTCAGTGCCAAACAATATTATCTCCGCGATCGTGGATGCGAACCGGACGCGTAAAGATTTTATTGCAGATGCCATCCTGTCCAGAAAACCCAAAGTGGTGGGCATCTATCGTCTGATTATGAAGAGCGGTTCTGATAATTTCCGTGCGTCTTCAATTCAGGGGATTATGAAGCGTATCAAAGCTAAAGGTGTGGAAGTTATTATTTACGAACCGGTTATGAAGGAAGCGTCGTTCTTTAATTCCCGCCTTGAACGTGATTTGAATACGTTTAAACAGCAGTCCGACGTGATTATCTCCAACCGCATGGCGTCTGAACTGCTGGATGTTCAGGACAAAGTTTATACACGCGATCTCTTTGGCAGTGATTAACCTTCTGTTATTGGGGCTACAATAGCCCCTGATTGGCTATCAAAGTGTTTGAAATAATCCGTAAATTTTATCAATAATCCTATAGCATTAACGATGTTTATGACTACACTGTCTCCAGCTTAAGCATTTTCTTAGTTAGGGTACTGATGACAGTGAACAATAACAATGCTACCGGGCGCAGTAATGACCCGGAACAGATTGATTTGATTGATTTAGTGATGCAATTGTGGCGCGGAAAAATGACAATCTTTGTGTGTGTCATTGTCGCAATTCTATTGGCTGTTGGTTACATCCTGGTAGCGAAAGAGAAATGGACCTCTACCGCCATCATCACCCAGCCTGATGTAGGGCAGATTGCTACTTATAATAATGCGATGAGCGTTTTGTATGGCGATAACGCTCCGAAAGTTGCGGATATCCAGACTGGTTTTATCGGTCGCTTTAGCTCCGCCTTTTCCGCATTGTCAGCAGCCCTGGATAATCAGGAAGAACCTGAAGAATTAACCATTACCCCTTCTGTTAAGGGTCAATCATTGCCGTTGGCTGTTTCTTACGTTGGAGAGTCTGCGGAAGGAGCGCAACGCCAGTTAGCAGAGTATATCCAGCAGGTAGATGAGAGCGTTGCGAAAGAACTGGAAGCGGATCTGAAAGATAACATCAAGTTGCAGACAACTACGCTTGAGGACTCGTTAAAAACGCAGGAGGTGGTCGCGCAGGAGCAAAAAGATTTGCGTATCAAGCAAATTCAGGAAGCATTGCGCTATGCAGAGCAGGCCGATGTGACTAAACCACAGGTTCAGCAAACTCAGGATGTTACGCAGGACACGATGGTTCTCCTGGGCAGCGATGCGCTGAAATCAATGATTGAACATGAATCCACGCGTCCGCTGGTTTTTTCGTCAAATTATTATCAAACGAAACAGAACCTGCTGGATATCGGAAATCTGAAAATCGAAACCGCATCCATTCACGCCTACCGTTACGTCATGAAGCCGACGCTGCCGGTTCGTCGTGACAGTCCGAAAAAGGCAATTGTGCTGGTCCTGGCGGTGCTATTGGGCGGGATGATTGGTGCAGGTGTGGTGCTGGGGCGTAATGCTCTGCGCGACTACAGAGAGAAAACGCAGTAATTTATTGTTATCCTGGATGGCACTACGCTTATCCGACCTACAAAAAACCGGGCATTGCCCGGTTTTTTCGCATCAGAAGCTATTGATGACGCTTACGTAAATTCTCAATGACGGTCGTTAAATCAAGGTCCTGGTCCTGTAGCAGCACCAGCAGGTGGTACATCAGGTCGGAGGCTTCATTGGTCAGCTCAAAACGGTCATGTACCGTTGCGGCCAGCGCGGTCTCGACACCTTCTTCACCCACTTTCTGCGCGATACGCTTGGTGCCGCTGGCGTAAAGCTTCGCCGTGTAAGAGCTTGCCGGGTCGGCGGTTTTACGCTCGGCTAACAGTTGTTCAAGCTGATACAGGAATAACCACTGATGGCTGGCATCCCCAAAGCAGCTGCTGGTGCCTTTGTGACAGGTTGGTCCAATTGGATTGGCCAGCACCAGCAGTGTGTCGTTATCACAATCCGGCGCAATGCGGACTACCTTCAGGAAGTGGCCGGATGTTTCGCCTTTGGTCCACAAACGCTGTTTGGTTCGTGAGAAGAAAGTGACGTTGCCGCTTTCGATTGTTTTATCCAGCGCTTCAGGGGTCATGTAACCCAGCATCAACACTTCACCGGATACCGCATGTTGCACGACAACCGGCATCAATCCGTCGGTTTTTTCCCAGTCGAGTTTGCGGCGCTGTTGCTCTGTTAACATATCCTGATCTCCACGCCCTGTGCTTCCAGGTACGCTTTTAATTCACCAATATTAATAATCTGTTTGTGGAAGACGGAGGCAGCAAGCGCCCCGTCGACATCGGTATCGCGGAAGGCTTCAAGGAAGTGCTCCATCGTGCCCGCGCCGCCGGAGGCAATCAGCGGTACATGACAGACGTCACGGACTTTTTTCAGTTGCTCCAGATCGTAACCGTTACGCACGCCGTCCTGATTCATCATGTTAAGCACGATTTCACCGGCTCCACGTTTTTGTACTTCCTGCACCCAGTCGAGAGTTTCCCACTGCGTCACGCGGGTACGGCTTTCATCGCCGGTATACTGGTTGACGTGATACTTGCCGGTTTCGGCATCAAACCAGGTATCAATGCCCACGACAATGCACTGTACGCCAAAACGGTCAGCAAGACGGGTGATCAGCGTTGGGTCGGCCAGCGCAGGGGAGTTGATGGAAATTTTATCGGCGCCGAAAGAGAGGATTTTAGCGGCGTCATCAATAGACCTGATGCCACCCGCGACACAGAATGGAATGTCGATCACTTCCGCGACGCGCGACACCCAACTCTTATCAACCACGCGCCCGTCACTGGAAGCGGTAATATCATAGAACACCAGCTCGTCTGCGCCTTCATCGGCATAGCGTTTTGCCAGCGGGACGATATCGCCGATGATTTCATGATTGCGGAACTGTACGCCTTTTACTACCTGACCATCGCGTACGTCCAGGCAAGGGATTATACGTTTTGCCAGCATTGGATGGCCTCCTTAACGGTGAATTTACCTTCCAGTAGGGCGCGGCCGACAATCACGCCGCGAACGCCCGTGCCGCGCAGAGCGGCCACGTCTTCAATCCCGCCAATTCCGCCGGAAGACTGAAAGGCGACCTGCGGATATTTCGCGCACACTTCGTCATACAGTGAGACGTTGGAACCCGCCAGCGTGCCGTCACGGGAGATATCGGTGCACAGTACATGCTTCAGGCCAACCGGCAGATAAGTCTCGACCAGCTCCTCCAGCGAAACGCCGGAGTTCTCCTGCCAGCCGCTGACGGCAACCTGTTTGTTGCCCCGATCATCAATACGCACATCCAGCGCCAGCACCAGCGCGTCAGCGCCAAAGCGCTCAAACCAGCCTTTGACCACCTCGGGAGATTTGACCGCCGTAGAGCCGACCACCACGCGGGCAACGCCTGCGTCCAGCAGCGCCGCAACATCGTCTTCAGTACGCACGCCGCCACCAACCTGCACGGGCACGTTCACACCCGCGACCAGCGTTTTAATCAGCGGGATCTGCCGTCTGGCCGGATCTTTCGCCCCGGTCAAATCGACCAGATGCAGCACTTCGGCGCCCTGGGCGGCATAATCCCGCAGGCGGGGAAGGGGATCGTTACCGTAATCACGCTGCCGGGCGTAGTCGCCCTGATGGAGACGCACTACGGTGCCATCGATCAAATCTAATGCCGGAATAATCATCACATCTCCAGGAAGTTTTTCAGCAACTGCGCGCCAGCGGCGCCGGAGCGTTCCGGGTGGAACTGCACGCCGAAGAAATTGTCTTTTTGCACTGCCGCAGTGAAGGGTTCGCCGTAGTTGCATTGAGCAATGGTCCACGGATTGACGGGCATAGCGTAGCTGTGAACAAAGTAGAACCAGGCACCATCTTCAATGCCCTGGAAAAGACGATTACCCGCCTGCGGGTAAACGCGGTTCCAGCCCATATGCGGGAGCGGCAGGCCAAAATCGGTCATCTTCGGGACGTCCTGGTCAATAATGCCCAGAAGGTCGACGCCGTTTGTCTCTTCACTGTGGCGCCCGAGGATCTGCATGCCTAAACAAATTCCCAGAACGGGCTGAGTACAAGCCTTAATCAATTCGACAAGCTCACGCTCGTGCAACTGATCCATCGCCGCCTGGGCGGTTCCCACGCCGGGCAGGAAGAGTTTGTCAGCTTTTAAGACGACCTCCGGGTCGCGGCTGACCAGCGGATCATAACCGTGGCGCGCCACGGCGGATTTCACCGAGTTCAGGTTGGCGCAGCCGGTATCAAGGATGACGACGTTCATCACAGCACTCCTTTAGAAGAAGGCAGCGTGTCGCCTTCTACCCGAATGGCCTGGCGCAACGTGCGGCCAAACGCTTTAAACAGGCTTTCTACACGGTGGTGATCGTTTTTACCTTTGGTCTTCAGGTGCAGCGTCACGCCCATGGTGTAGGAGAGCGAGCGGAAGAAGTGTTCAACCATCTCGGTGCTCAGATCGCCCACGCGCTGATAGGTAAACTCGGCTTTATATTCCAGGTGCGGGCGCCCGGAGATATCCAGTGCGCAACGCGCCAGGCATTCGTCCATCGGCAGCACAAAACCAAAGCGGTTGATGCCGCGCTTATCGCCCAACGCCAGTTTTAGCGCCTCACCCAGCGCCAGACCGGTATCTTCTACCGTATGGTGATCGTCAATATAGAGGTCGCCCTTGACCGCGATCTCCATACGGAAACCGCCATGCGTGGCGATCTGATCGAGCATATGGTCAAAGAAACCCACGCCGGTATTGATCTTGCTGCCGCCTTCGCGATCCAGCCACACCTTGACGTCAATCTGCGTTTCTTTGGTATTGCGCTCAACGTGGGCATAGCGGTCGCGTTTTGTCAGCTGCTCACCAATCATCGTCCAGTTCAGGGTTTCACGGTTATAACGTAACCCGTTAATGCCCATGTTTTCGGCCAACTGGATGTCGGTAGCGCGATCGCCAATCACGTAGCTGTTGGCGCTATCCATCGCCTGTTCAGCCAGATAACGTTCAACCAGCTTTACCTTCGGCTTACGGCAGTCGCACTCATCCACTGGCAGGTGCGGGCAGATCAGCACTTCATCAAACAGTACGCCCTGGGAGGTGAAAACCTGCATCATCAGGTCGTGCGGGCCGTCGAAGTCTGCCTGCGGGAAGCTCTGCGTTCCCAGCCCGTCCTGGTTGGTGATCATCACCAGCTTAAAGCCGGCTTTTTGCAGCTTCAGCAGAACCGGCACCACGTCCGGTTCAAAGGCGAGTTTGTCAAAACGATCCACCTGAAAATCACTCGGCGGTTCGGCAATCAGGGTTCCATCACGGTCAATAAAAAGATACTTCTGGCTCATACTTGCTCCGCACGTAAGGCGTCAATGACGCGCTGGCTTTCTTCGCGGGTTCCAACAGTGATACGCAGACAGCCGCTTAAAGAAGGTTGTTTATTCTGATCACGTAAGATAATGCCCTGATCCCACAGAGATTTAAACACGCTACTTGACGCGGTAAAACGTGCCAGAATGTAGTTAGTTTCTGAATCGAACACCTGTTCTACGCAGGCAATCTCTTTCAGCGCATTAACCAGATACTGACGTTCCAGCAGAATCTGCGCCACACGTTCGCGCATCGCGTTGACGCCTTGCGGCGTCAACGCCTGAGCGGCAATATCGGCGACCGGCGTAGAGAGCGGGTAGGGGGCGATGACTTTCAGCAGCAGGTTGATGACCTCTTCATTCGCCAGCGTAAATCCGCAGCGCAGACCGGCGAGCGCAAAGGCTTTGGAGAGCGTGCGCAGCACTACCAGATGCGGGTATTCAGAGAGCCAGCCAGCCAGCGTCGCCTGTGGGCAGAATTCAATATAGGCTTCATCCGCCACCACAATGGCGTTGCCGCGCGTCATTTCCAGCAGAGTACGTAAATCCTGTGGATTGATAAGCTGCCCGGTCGGGTTGTTGGGGCTGCATACAAACATCACTTTAACGCCGTCGAGTTTATCGGCGATGCCCCGCAGATCCAGCTGCCAGTTTTCCAGCGTCGGAACCGTCCGGCATTCAACGCCAATGGTTTCCGAGCTGACGCTGTACATGCCGTACGTTGGCGGACAATAGAGAATTGCCTCTTTCCCCGGTTCGCAGAATGCGCGAATCAGCAGTTCAATACCTTCGTCTGCGCCACGGCTGACCAGCACCTGCCCGGGGTTCACTCCGGCGTACTGCGCATAATTTTCAATAACCGCTTTTGGCTGGCATTCCGGGTAGCGGTTGAGCGTTTGCTGAGTCAACTGAAACTCCACCGTCGTCGGGAACTCATTGGCATTCAGCCACACATCGCCATTACCGCCCAGACGGCGAGCGGACTGGTACGGCGTCAGGTTGCGAACGTTTTCCCGGGCTAAGTCGGTGACGCTGCGGGTATTTTCAGTGCTCATGCTTGCTCCTTAAGGGCGTTAACGCGCAGGGTGACAGCATTTTTGTGGGCGGTCAGCCGTTCTGCCGCAGCCAGCGTTTCAATGGTGGATGCCAGTGCGGAGAAACCCGCCTGCGACAATTCCTGAACGGTCATGCGTTTCTGGAAATCCGCCAGACCGAGGCTGGAGCAGGTGGCGGTATAACCATAGGTCGGCAGCACATGATTGGTGCCGGAAGCGTAGTCGCCTGCGGATTCCGGTGACCAGTCACCGAGAAAAACGGAACCCGCGCTGGTAATATCCTCCACCAGATCGCGTGCCTTACGGGTCTGAATGATCAGGTGTTCCGGCCCATACTGGTTCGAGATGGCGACGCACTGGGCTAAGTCTTTCGTCACGATCAGACGGCTGGCGCTTAATGCCTGACGCGCCGTTTCTGCACGCGGTAACTCCGCTAACTGGCGTTCGACGGCCTCCGCGACGTTCTGCGCAATACCGGCATCCGGGGTCAGCAGAATGACCTGAGAATCCGGGCCGTGTTCCGCCTGAGAGAGCAGGTCAGACGCCACGAAATCTGGCGTGGCGCCGCTGTCGGCGATCACCAGCACTTCAGAAGGGCCGGCAGGCATATCAATTGCCGCGCCGTCGAGACGCTGGCTGACCTGGCGTTTCGCCTCGGTGACAAACGCGTTGCCGGGGCCAAAAATTTTGTCCACTTTTGGCACGGATTCGCTGCCGAACGCCAGAGCGGCAATGGCCTGGGCGCCGCCGACGTTGAAGATTTCCTGCACGCCGCACAACTGCGCAGCGTAAAGGATTTCATCCGCGATAGGCGGTGGCGAGCACAGCACCACTTTTTTGCATCCGGCAATACGCGCGGGCGTGGCGAGCATTAATACGGTGGAGAAGAGCGGGGCAGAGCCGCCCGGGATATACAGGCCGACAGATGCGACAGGGCGCGTCACCTGCTGACAGCGAACGCCGGGCTGGGTTTCAACATCTACTGCCGGTAGTTTTTGCGCATTGTGGAAGGTTTCGATGTTTTTTACCGCTACCGCCATCGCCTGTTTAAGATCGTCGCTCAGACGCGCGCTGGCCGCGGCAATCTTTTCGGCGGACACTTTCAGCGCTGCGACGTTCGTTTTATCAAACTTCGCGCTGTATTCGCGCAGGGCGTCATCACCGCGTGATTTCACATTATCCAGGATCTCTGCGACGGTACGGGTAATGCTGTCGGAGGCGGAAATAGCCGGACGCATCAGCAATTCACGCTGCTGTTCAGTATTGCAGCTATTCCAGTCGATGATTGTATTAAAGCTCATGGCCGTCACTCCATCATCTTTTCAATTGGCAGCACCAGAATAGAGCTGGCGCCGAGCGCTTTCAGTTTTTCCATCGTTTCCCAGAACAGGGTTTCGCTGCTGACCATGTGCATGGCGACGCGCTGCTGATCGCCCGCCAGCGGCAGAATGGTCGGACGCTCTGCGCCCGGCAGCAGCGCGATGACTTCTTCCAGACGTTCGCTTGGCGCATGCATCATGATGTATTTGGATTCACGCGCCTGAATAACGCCCTGAATACGGGTCAGCAGTTTGTCGATAAGCTGTTGTTTGGCTTCGGCCATTTCGCCGTCACGCTGGATCAGGCAGGCTTTGGAGCGGTAAATCACCTCGACTTCACGCAGACCGTTGGCTTCCAGCGTCGCCCCGGTAGACACCAGATCGCAGATGGCATCGGCCAGACCCGCACGCGGAGCGACTTCAACAGAACCGTTTAACAGACAGGATTTAAACGACACGCCTTTCTGATCCAGATAACGCTTAAGCAGGTGCGGGTAAGAGGTGGCGATGCGCTTACCGTCAAGGGAAGCCGGGCCGTCCCAGGCTTCATCGACGGCGGTGGCCAGCGAGAGGCGGCAGCCGCCGAAGTCGAGACGGCGCAGGGTGTAGTAGCGCGGGTCTTCGCCCTGCGCGCGGCGGCTCAACAGCTCTTCTTCCAGAACGTTTTCCCCGATGATCCCCAGATCGACCACGCCATCCATGACCAGGCCGGGAATATCGTCATCACGCACACGCAGAATATCAATCGGCATATTCTCCGCCATCGCAATCAGACGCTGGGTGTGCAGGTTGATTTTAATACCGCAGCGGGCCAGTAATTCGCGTGAATCATCGCTTAAACGGCCTGATTTCTGAATAGCTATGCGTAAACGGGTGTTATCTAACATTCTTTTTTCCTCTTTATCCTGTCTGAACCGGTCTGAATCGCGCACCAAAAAAAAGCCCCCGGAAGAATGATCTTCCGGGGGCTTTCTCATGCGTTCATGCACCACTGGAAGATCTGAATGTCTTCCAGCACACATCGCCTGAAAGACTAGTCAGGATGATGGTGATGATGGTGGTGTTTAAATTGAACGCGTGTCATAAAATTCTCGATGAATGCTTATTCATTTGATGCCTTTTAACCTAAACCACTTTAGCGCCGGAAAGCAAGGGCTTTTTTTCATCATTAATTCATTTCATATTGAAGGTATGAATTGTCAGTCCCGGCGGGCTGGCGTAGCCTTAGATAAGATGGCGTTAAAGTCAGGAGAGAACGCATGAAAAAGGTCGCAATTGTCGGTTTAGGATGGTTAGGAATGCCGCTGGCGATGTCGCTGACGGCAAGAGGCTGGCAGGTTACTGGCACGAAAACCACGCAGGATGGCGTGGAAGCGGCCCGCATGAGCGGCATTGAGAGCTATCCGCTGCGCCTGGAACCTGAGCTGGTTTGCGAAACGGACGATCTTGATGCACTGATGGATGTGGATGCTCTGGTCATTACGCTGCCCGCTCGCCGTAGCGGGCCGGGGGAAGATTTTTACCGCCAGGCAATACAGGAGGTGGTCGACAGCGCGCTGGCGTATCACGTTCCGCGTATCATTTTTACCAGTTCCACGTCAGTGTACGGCGATGTGCACGGCATTGTGAAAGAGAATACGCCGCGTAATCCCGTCACGGCGAGTGGGCGCATCCTGAAGGAACTCGAAGACTGGCTGCACAATCTGCCCGGCACCTCCGTCGATATTCTGCGTCTGTCCGGGTTGGTAGGGCCAGGACGACATCCGGGGCGTTTCTTTGCCGGTAAAACCGCGCCTGACGGTCAGCAAGGTGTGAATCTGGTCCACCTGGAAGATGTGATTGCTGCTATTACTCTGCTGTTACAGGCACCTAAAGGGGGACACATCTATAATATATGTGCGCCTTCGCATCCGGCGCGTAATGTGTTTTATCCGCAGATGGCGCGTTTGCTGGGTATGGAACCGCCGCATTTTCTGGAAAGCCAGAGTAACGATAAAGGTAAGATTATTGATGGCAGCCGGATTTGTAATGAACTCGGGTTTGAATACCAGTATCCCGACCCGCTGGTGATGCCGATGGAGTGACGCGCCAGCAGACTACCGCCAGACACCGCAAGGGGGCGAGTATGAAACCACTGCTGGACGTTCTGATGATTCTCGATGCGTTAGAGAAAGAGGGGAGCTTTGCGGCGGCGTCGGCAAAATTGTTTAAGACGCCGTCAGCGCTCAGCTATACCGTTCATAAACTGGAAAGCGATCTGAATATCCAACTGTTGGATCGCAGCGGGCATCGGGCTAAATTTACCCGCACCGGCCAGATGCTGCTGGAAAAAGGCCGGGAAGTTCTGCATACCGTGCGCGAACTGGAAAAGCAGGCCATCAAACTTCACGAAGGCTGGGAGAACGAACTGGTCATCGGTGTGGACGATACGTTTCCTTTTTCTCTCCTTACTCCCCTCATTGAATCCTTCTACCAACATCACAGCGTAACGCGCCTGAAATTCATAAATGGCGTACTGGGCGGTTCCTGGGAGGCGCTGACGCAGGGGCGGGCGGATATCATCGTTGGCGCGATGCACGATCCGCCCTACGCCAGTGGTTTCGGTTTTGCGCGTCTGGGAGAGCTTGAGCAGGTTTTTGCGATTGCCCCGCATCATCCACTGGTGCAGGAAGAAGAGCCGTTGAGTCGGCGCACAATAAAACGGTTCCGCGCGATTGTGGTCGGCGATGAGACGCATTCGGCATGTTCGGCAAGCGCGCAATTGCTTGATGATCAGGAAGCCATAACGGTTTTTGATTTTAAAACCAAACTGGAACTGCAAATCAGCGGCCTGGGATGTGGGTATTTACCGCGCTATCTGGCGCAACGCTTTCTGGACAGCGGTGCGCTTATTGAGAAGAACGTGGCGGCGCAGATCGTGTCGGAGCCAGTGTGGATGGGCTGGAACGAACAGACGGCCGGACTGGCCAGCGCGTGGTGGCGAGATAAAATTTTAGCAAATAGTGCTATTGCTGGCGTCTATACAATGGGGGATGCTGGGAAATCAAACAGTTAATAAAAAATATTTTTTGACGGGGCTCTCATTCTCTTGTCATTTCGCCTTAATTTAGTGCACAATGCGCCGCTTGCAAAAAATGACATTAACCGACGTTTTAATACGCGTCGGTTATTTTTTTGCATCAAACCAATCATTCAATAAAAGAGGCCGGGCTTCGTACCGGATAGATACTTACTAAAAACCGACAGTTGTTGTCGCTGAGGAATCCAGAAAATGGGGCAATTTTTTGCTTACGCGACGGCATTCGCCGTAAAGGGGAATGACCATGTCGCATAACGTTACTCCAAACACCTCTCGCGTGGAATTGCGTAAGACGCTTACGTTGATTCCGGTTGTAATGATGGGTCTTGCCTATATGCAGCCGATGACGCTGTTCGATACATTTGGTATCGTCTCAGGCCTCACTGACGGTCACGTCGCGACGGCGTATGCCTTTGCGCTGATCGCGATTCTTTTTACTGCGTTGAGCTACGGTAAACTGGTGCGTCGTTTCCCGTCCGCTGGCTCCGCGTATACTTACGCCCAGAAATCCATCAGCCCGACCGTAGGCTTTATGGTGGGCTGGTCATCGCTGCTGGACTACCTGTTCATGCCGATGATCAACATTCTGCTGGCGAAAATTTATTTTGAAGCGCTGGTGCCGACAGTGCCGTCGTGGATCTTTGTGGTGGCGCTGGTGGCCTTTATGACCATCTCTAACCTGCGCAGCATTAAGACCGTCGCTAACTTCAACACCCTGATTGTTATTCTGCAAATGGGGATTGTAGCGGTGATCGTCGGCCTGATTATCTACGGCGTGTCTCACGGCGAAGGTGCGGGTACGCTGGTAAGCTCCCGCCCATTCTGGTCTGAAGGCGCGCACGTTGTGCCGATGATTACCGGTGCGACAATCCTGTGCTTCTCGTTCCTCGGCTTTGACGGAATCTCTTCTCTGTCTGAAGAGACCAAAGACGCGGAGCGCGTTATTCCGCGCGCGATTTTCCTGACGGCGCTGATTGGCGGCCTGATCTTTATCGCGGCGTCTTACTTCCTGCAACTGTACTTCCCGGATATTTCGCGCTTTAAAGACCCGGATGCATCACAGCCTGAAATCATGCTGTACGTTGCGGGTAAAACCTTCCAGTGGGGCGTGCTGATTTTCTCCAGCGTGACCGTACTGGCATCCGGTATGGCGGCACACGCGGGCGTTTCCCGTCTGATGTACGTCATGGGTCGTGACGGCGTGTTCCCGACGCGTTTCTTCGGCTACGTTCATCCGAAATGGCGTACTCCGGCGTGGAACGTGCTGCTGGTTGGCGCGATCGCACTGCTGGCGATTAACTTCGATCTGGTTACGGCGACGGCGCTGATCAACTTCGGTGCGCTGGTGGCGTTTACCTTTGTGAACCTCTCCGTGATTTCCCAGTTCTGGATCCGTGAGAAGCGCAACAAGACGCTGAAAGACCACTTCAACTATCTGGTTCTGCCAGTGTGCGGCGCGCTGACTGTTGGCGCACTGTGGATCAACCTGGAAGAAAGCTCAATGACTCTGGGTCTGATCTGGGCGGGTATTGGCCTGGTGTATCTGGCTTGCGTGACCAAAAGCTTCCGCAATCCGGTACCGCAGTACGAAGATATCGCACAGTAATGAAATGACCTTTCACAGGTAAAAAACCGGAGACATGTTCTCCGGTTTTTTTATGCAAAAATCTGTAGGCCGGATAAGGTCATCGGCCGTCCTTCGGCACAACGCCAACGCCTGATGGCGCTTCGCTTATCAGGCCTACGGCTGCCTATTTTCGTAGGCCGGATAAGGCGTTTACGCCGCCATCCGGCAAAAGCGACGCGTGGCTCCTCAGACAATCTCTTCTGCGTATTGCCAGAGTGATTTCAGCAATGCCAGTTTCTCTTTGTCGTCAGCATATTGCTGATACAGCATCTGTAACTCTTCCGCATACCGTTGCAAAAACTCTGGCGTAAACACCTGACGACGATGCTCCAGCCAGCGTTGCTGTTCGGTTTCATCCAGCGTCCCAGGGAAGTTACGGGCGCGATAGTTGAACAGCAGTTTTTCAATCCGCTTATCGACAAACGTAATATCCAGCGCGGGCAAATTGCGCGGTTCGGTTTCCAGCACGATTTTCATGGCGGCACGATCGGCGTCGCTGAAAAAGCCATTGTATAGCTGCGCATCGACGTTTTCAGACGGCGTAAACGGCTCGGCCTCAGCGAAGATTGCCACAACCTTATCGCGTACCTGCGGATTATCGCGCAGCACTTTCAGGTTATCGAGACAGTGCTGACGGTTAATCCCCAGGCGATCGGCATCCTCCGGGCGGAGCGTATTAGCCTGAGCCAGTACCGGGCATTTATTGATGTGTACCAGTTTTACTGGAACCGCGGCGTTATCGCCGAGATCGGCTTTAGCGGTATATAACCGCTCGCGCAGGGTATCGCTGTCCAGCTCCAGTAATGGCGACATATCGCCCGCCAGATCCACCATAATGACCGCGTTGCGGTTTTCTGGATGCCAGGCCAGCGGCGCAACCCAGCTGGTGTTGCCGCGCCAGGCGCCAAACATACCGGAGATATGTACTAGCGGTTTCATTTGCGGCACATCGATCAACGCCGCCAGTTTATGTTTGTTGCGATGCGTGTAAAGGTAGTCAAACAGACGCGGCTGGCGCGACTTCACCAGTTGCGCCATAGCGATGGTGGCGTACACGTCTGCCATTGCATCGTGCGCGTTGGCATGTTCGATCCCGTTGGCTTTGGTCAAGTGCTCAAGGCGGAAGCTGGGCAATCCGTCGTCATTTTCCGGCCAGTTTATGCCTTCCGGGCGCAGGGCATAGCAGGCGCGCATCACATCCAGCAAATCCCAGCGCGAGTTGTCGTGCTGCCAGCTCCAGGCATAGGGATCGTAGAAGTTGCGATACAAAATGTTACGCGTGACTTCATCATCAAAACGGACATTGTTGTAGCCGACGACACAGGTTTTTGGCACGGTGAACAGTGAATGAATACGTCTGGCAAAGTCGGCTTCGTTCTCTCCTTTGTCGCGCGCTTCCTGCGGCGTAATCCCGGTGATGAGCACAGCGCCTGGCTGAGGCAGGTAATCATCGGCGGGCTTGCAGTAAAAGACTTCAGGTTCGCCAATAATGTTAAAGTCGCTATCCGTGCGGATGGAGGCAAACTGTGCGGGTCTGTCCAGCGCCGGGTGAGTCCCGAAGGTTTCGTAGTCATGGAACAGGAAGGTAGGGTGCTGCTTGCCGTCATTCATTGTTCAGTTCTATCCGTTACTGTGTGTTTGCGCGGTTCTGCGCAGCAGGGTATCAAATCCTGGCGGTGTTATCAGCTTCTGAGTCGTTATTGGGAGCGTTAAGGTTACGCTGCCCGGCACTGCATAGAAAAACGTGCGTTATGTCACATTTTCTTGCAATTTATCCCTGTTTGTTTATCAGAACTTCCGTAAAAAGAACGGCAATTATGACTTTCCTGAGGAAATAGTGTTGAAATGCCGTTTGTTTATTGCCGCTTCACTTCTCGCGATGAATCTTTCTTCCGCTCTGGCTGCCGACGTGCCAGATTTTTCTCCCCAGCCTCCGGCCATTCAGGCAGGGTCATGGGTACTTATGGATTACACCACAGGTCAAATTCTGACCGCAGGTAATGAACATCAGCGGCGTAACCCGGCCAGCCTGACCAAGCTGATGACTGGCTATGTTGTCGATCGCGCTATCGACAGCCATCGTATTAGCCCGGACGATATCGTAACCGTTGGACGTGATGCCTGGGCCAAAGACAACCCGGTTTTTGTGGGATCTTCATTAATGTTTCTGAAACAAGGGGAGCGCGTTTCGGTTCGGGATCTCAGCCGGGGGCTGATTGTTGACTCTGGAAACGATGCCTGCGTTGCGCTGGCGGATTACATCGCCGGAGGGCAACCGCAGTTCGTCGCCATGATGAATCACTACGTTGAAACCCTGAAGTTGCAGGATACCCATTTTGAAACGGTACACGGACTGGATGCGCCAGGCCAGCACAGCTCAGCCTATGATCTGGCGGTATTGTCCCGCGCCATTATTCACGGTGAGCCTGAGTTTTATCATATGTACAGTGAAAAGAGCCTGACATGGAACGGTATTACCCAGCAGAACCGTAACGGACTGCTGTGGGATAAAACCATGAATATCGACGGGTTGAAAACCGGCCATACCTCCGGCGCGGGTTTTAACCTGATTGCCTCCTCCGTGGACGGGCAGCGTCGTCTTATCGCCGTTGTGATGGGCGCGGAAAGCGCGAAAGGGCGCGAAGATCAGGCACGTAAGTTGTTGCAATGGGGACAGCAAAATTTCGATACGGTACAAATTTTACGCAGTGGCAAACAGGTTGGCACGGAACGTATCTGGTACGGCGATAAAGAAAATATTGCTCTGGGCACCGAGCAGGATTTCTGGATGGCGCTGCCGAAAACTGAAATTCCGCATATTAAGGCCCGGTATGCCCTTGATAAAAAAGAACTTGAAGCCCCTATTGCCGCACATCAGCGGGTTGGTGAAATTGAGCTATACGATCGGGATAAACTGGTGGCGCACTGGCCTCTGGTGACGCTGGAGTCTGTTGGCAAAGGCGGCGTTTTTTCCCGACTGAGCGATTACTTCCACCATAAGGCGTAACCCCCTTTTCTGACACGGCAGACTGGTAAGAGTGCGAGTCTGCTCACATACTCATCATGATTTCCTTGTGACCTTTATATGCAAAATCTTATGCTGTGTTTATATACAGTATAAGATTTGCCGGAGGGGACATCGCTTCCTTATCCGGCGCTGACTTCAATGCATTATGGAACACCGTCGACCTGATACGCGCAGCGCCATCGGGTCGACGGTGTGCTATCAGTCTCAGTGAAACTATCGGAGGCAGTATGGACTACGAAATCAGGCAGGCAGAGAAGCGTAATATCGCCGGTTTTCACATGGTCGGCCCGTGGGAAAAAACGGTGAAGCAAGGTTTTGAACAACTTATGATGTGGGTTGACGGGAATCAGGTTGTTCCGCTCGAATGGATCGCGGTTTACTACGATAATCCAGATGAGGTTCCGGCGGAAAAACTCCGCTGCGATACGGTGGTGTCTGTCCCGGATAATTTCACCATTCCGAAAAATAGCGAAGGCGTCATCCTGACGGAGATCGCCGGCGGGCAGTATGCGACAGCGGTGGCGCGCGTTGAGAATCATGATTTCGCGACGCCCTGGTATCAGTTTTTCAATAGCCTGTTACAGGACAATCACTACCAGATAGCGGCTAAACCGTGTTTTGAGGTCTATCTTAACAATGGAACGGAAGACGGGTACTGGGACATTGAAATGTATGTACCCGTACAGTCGAAATAGCCCTGTGTAAATTGTACGCAGTACCCGGCGGATAGGCGTCGTGACGGGGCAGTTTACGTGCGAGTCCTGTCCGCTATGGTGATATTTTCGCTGCAAAAGCGGGTACAATTCGTTTTTTGGTCATTTCCAGACGGAGTGCGTGAGTGCGGGCCGATAAATCGCTGAGTCCCTTTGAAATTCGTTTATATCGCCATTATCGTGTTGTACACGGCATTCGCATTGCGCTGGCGTTTATTCTCACTTTCCTGCTGGTTCGACTGTTCAACATCCCGGAAGGCACCTGGCCGCTGATCACACTGGTCGTCATTATGGGGCCGATCTCCTTTTGGGGGAACGTGGTTCCCCGTGCGTTTGAGCGCATCGGCGGCACGATTCTGGGGTCGGTATTAGGTCTTGTAGCGTTACGTCTGGAGCTTTTTTCCCTCCCGCTGATGTTGATCTGGTGCGCTGCGGCAATGTTCTTGTGCGGTTGGCTGGCGTTAGGGAAAAAGCCGTATCAGGCTCTGTTGATCGGCATCACGCTCGCCGTGGTGGTAGGCGCGCCGGCAGGCGACATGAACACGGCATTGTGGCGCGGCGGGGATGTTATTTTAGGTTCGCTGCTGGCGATGCTGTTCACCGGCATCTGGCCGCAACGCGCATTTTTACACTGGCGCATTCAGATGGCGCATTGTGTGACGGCGTACAATCGGGTCTATCAGGCCGCGTTGTCGCCAAATTTGTTAGAGCGTCCCCGGCTGGAGAAGCATTTACAGAAACTGCTGAGCGACGTCGTCAAAATGCGTGGGCTGATTACGCCAGCCAGTAAAGAAACCCGCATTCAAAAGTCGATATTCGAAGCGATTCAAACCGTGAACCGCAATCTGGTCTGTATGCTTGAGCTGCAAATTAATGCACACTGGGCATCTCGTGCCAGCCATTTTGTGATGCTGAATGCGCACACGCTGCGCGAAACGCAGCAAATGACGCAGCAAACGTTACTCACCATCGCCCATGCGCTGTTCGAAGGCAACCCGCAACCGGTACTGGCAAACACGGAAAAACTCAATGAGATTGTCGCGGAGCTGCGCCAGTTGATAAACGAGCATCATGGCAATACCGTGGCTGAAACGCCTATTCATGGCTATGTTTGGCTAAGTATGGAGACGGCGCGGCAACTGGAGCTGCTCTCCCATTTGATCTGCCGGGCATTGCGCAAATAAAAAGCAGATGACGCTCGTGATTCGGCTGCTGCTTCGATTCAGCACCGATTAAGGGTATGATACTGAAAAAGGATAAAACCATTGTCATCTGCAACGGCTAAAAGTAATGTTTACCCTAACGTATAGCGGTTGCTTAAACGAATCCGAATCTCACATTATCAGGGGTGTAAAAATGGAAACCAACAAGCCTTCTTTCCAGGACGTACTGGAATTTGTTCGTCTGTTCCGCCGTAAGAACAAACTGCAACGTGAAATCCAGGACGTTGAGAAAAAGATCCGTGACAACCAGAAGCGTGTTCTGCTGCTGGACAATCTGAGCGATTACATCAAGCCAGGTATGAGCGTTGAAGCGATCCAGGGCATCATCGCCAGCATGAAGAGCGACTATGAGGACCGCGTTGATGATTACATCATCAAAAACGCAGAAATTTCTAAAGAACGCCGCGACATTTCTAAAAAGCTGAAAGCGATGGGCGAAATGAAAAACGGCGACGCAAAAGCAGAGTAACAGCCTGTGGCAGTGGGGAACACCGCGAGTTCCTCACTGCAATTCAACCCCGCCAGTGACCATCTTCAGCAAATGCTGATCGGGCCAGTGTTCCGTCAGTTTTCGTTGTGCGAGTTCCCACTTAATATGGTCAACGTCATGGCGCTGCCTGTCCAGCATCAGCCCGACAACGCTTCCGCTGTGCGCCACATTCAGACCGTATAAATCACATGTTTCCACCAGCGCCAGCAGGGCATCAAAGCCTGGCTTTGGTAACAGTTGTTGGCTGGCGATAGCGCTGAGCGTGGCGGCTTCCCCCATCCGACGAGGGTTTTGCGTTATGCAGGCTTCCTGCACTCTCTCCCATGCCTGCTGCAACATCGCCGCCCCCGCATGCAGACGTTCCAGTCGGAGGATGCGGTGATAATCCGCCGTGCGCAACGTTATTGGGCTTTCGAGGACTAAAAGATCAAGCTGTGGCTGCGCTTCACAAGCTATTTGCGTAGAGGCGTCATTGTGATCGAAAAGCGTCAGTTGACGGAAAATGGTGCTGTCGGTGGGTTCAAGCGAAACACACAGATGTGCAAGCGTGGGTTCATCCAGCGTATGCCCCAGATGGTGTGCGGTTGCGACCGCCGTTGCCGCGATATCTGCGGTACTGCTGGCCATCCCTTTGGCGACGGGAATGGTGGAATGCACTGCGATCCGAATTTCCTGGCTCCACTGCGCAGGGTAGCGCCAGTATTCCAGTAGCCGATTGACCATTGCGCGTGAAAGGGGGCGCTCATCCGCAAGGGGAGCGCCCGAGCTTACTTCCACTGTGCTGTACCATTCGACAGGGCAGGAGACCAGTTTCTCACTGCCCAGAATCCAGCCCTGGATAAGTTCTCCGCATGACGCGGGGCATTGCGCAACAGCCACGTTTTCACCTTTCTGGTCAGCAATCCTCGGCGCATAGTGTCACGGCGATTGCGCTATTACCATGATTTTCCGCAAGTTGCAGTCGGGCAAAATCAGGCGGAAACGCCAAATGTGACCTTGTCACTTAACGCAATCCGCATCACATCTTGTGCGATCATAAGCTCTTCATTGGTATTAATGACCGCCACTTTCACCACTGCGTTTTCTGCCTGAATAAACGTAGCGTTGCGCAGGTTTTTTTCCTCATCAATACTCAGCCCCAGGAAATGCAGATTATGGCAGACTGCCGCTCTGGCACGGGCGGAGTTTTCGCCGATTCCACCGGTAAAAATGAGCGCATCCAGACCGCCCATTTGCATGATATAGCTGCCGATTGTCGCGCGAATGCGCTCAGCAAATAGCGTAAGCGCAAGCGCCGCCCGGCGATTTCCGCCATCGGCGGCCTGCTCAACGTCGCGGTAATCATGCGAAACGCCGGAAATGCCCAGCAGCCCCGACTCATTGTTTAATAAATAATTAAGCTGCTGGGGCGTTTTCCCTTCACGTTCTGCAATCCAGGGCAGAATGGAGGGATCGATGTCTCCGCTACGGGTTCCCATCATCACGCCTGATTGCGGCGTAAATCCCATTGATGTATTGACGGATTGCCCCCCTTTGATAGCGCAAATGCTGCTGCCATTACCCAGATGGCAGCAAATAACGCGTAAGGCGCTGAGCGGGACGCCCAGTCTTTCAGCTAATGCTGTGCTGACATATTTATGGCTGGTACCGTGAAAACCATAGCGGCGAATACCCAGCTCGGTGTAATAACGCCAGGGCAGAGGGTAAATATAGGCCGACTCGTCCAGCGTCTGATGAAAGGCGGTATCGAATACGGCCACAGAAGGCGTTGAGGGTAACAACTGGCGAAAAATATGAATACCGAGCGCGTTAACCGGGTTATGCAACGGGGCCAGTTCGGCAAGACGCTCAATTTGAGCGAGCGTTTCATCGGTCACGCGCGCCGAATCCTTAAAGAACTCTCCGCCGTGCGCCACGCGATGACCCACGCCGTCAATATCCTGTAAGGTATTAATGATGTGATGACTGAGGAGCTTATCCAGCAGCAGGGTAACGGATTCGCGGTGATCGGCGATGGGGGCCGTTTCCTGCCATTTTTGCGCGGATGTTTTCATTGTGACTCTGGCGTTCGCCATTCCGATACGTTCGATTAATCCCTGGCAGATCATTTCGCCCTGCGGCATTGCCAGCAACTGGAATTTTAGCGACGAGCTACCGGCGTTAATCGCCATTATTTTGTGAGACATAAGGGTTCCTTAGCACTCAGAAAAACAAACATTTCATCAATCCCGGATTTCATCAGCGCGCTGGTGACAAAAATTTTCTGCGCGCCGGCTTGAATCAGCCAGTTTTCCACGCATGAGATACGTGACGAATCCGCCAAATCAGATTTGGTGACGATCCCGATAACGGGTCTGTTCATTGGGCCGGTAAAACCGGGGGAGAAGGGCGACCACGGCGCATCGGCATTAAGAACCAGCGCGATAATGTCGGCTTCACAGGCGCTTGCCAGCAGCGCGCTATACAGACAGCGGTTCTCCAGATATTCGCCCGGCGTATCGATCGTGCCGGGCGACCAGACAATAGCCTGTGTTTTCTGGTAATGAAGCGCTTCGCCGTTCAGACTCTGTGTAAGAGAGGTTTTCCCGCACTGGCTGGGGCCGATTAACATAATGCGTTTCATGGCGTTATGTCCGGGTAATTGGGCAGGCGGTAAAACACATCATTTCTCCCAATGTTCTGGTCACCTGATTTAACGCATACTCGACGGCTGATACATCGCCGGTCAGCACGACGGCCCCGGTGAAACGGTCAAGAAAACCAATCTCGACCGCGCCGGATTTGGTGGCGATATCGCAGGCAATAATCGAGGCTTCGCTGGGCGTAATGGTCAGGATCCCAATAGCGGACACCGCATCCGGCAGACCCAGTTTTTTAAAGAGATCTTTGCCTGGGTTAGCAATCAGATGCGCCAGCGTCACCTGTTTCCCGGGAACATACTCCTGAATCATGCGTTCCGTTGTCGGTTGCTTTTCCATCATCCCTCCACGATCTGTCGCCACATGGCTTCATGCGGACGGGGGATCACGGCGCGGTAAACCAGCAGTCCTTTTTCGCCTGCGCTTTCACTGGCTACCGTAACGGCGTTGTTGACATCGGAGACATCGCCTGCCACCACCATGTAACATTTTCCGCCAATACCGAACGCCATATGGACACGCACCAGCGTCACGTTGGAGGCTTTAACGGCGCGATCGGCGGCACTGATACAGGCTGCTACGCTCCAGGTTTCCACGATCCCTACGGCCTGACGTTGATCAACGCTGTTCAATCCGCTGACCGCAGGCAGCACGCTGGCATGAATATTCGGTAGCACCAGACTATCCACGAGCATGTCTGCGGCCAGCGATGTGCCCGTTTCGATGGCCTGCTGTACCGCACCGACATCGCCGCCCAGCATCAGTAAAAATTTACCCGGACAGATTGTTTTACTGACCAGTAAATTGACGCTGGCGCTTTTCAGCATGGCATCGCCTGCTTCCATTCCTTTAGCGATGCTGGTGAGTTCTAAAATACCTATAGCCTGAGACATGGTTAACCTCTTACAACCGTGATGGCGTGTTCAGTAATGTCGCTGACAATGCCGTCAATACTGGCGTGAACGGGAGCGCCTAACGCGCCAGATGGCATATCGGCGACACACTGTCCACGGACAACGCGTTCACCTTTTTGCACGCAGGGAACGGCGCTGGCGCCAATATGCTGACGCAAGAGCAGCGTCGTTTTGTCTGTTGAAGGGGCGACGTCCGTTAGCGGCGCGTCGTGATACCAGTCGCTGAGCCCCAGTTTGGTAATTAATCGTTTAATCGGCACCAGCCGATATTTCGCCATTTCATCGGCGGGATTCAGCGGGCCTTCGTAACGGAGGTTTTGCGCCCGTAGCTCACGTTTCAGCATGCGGTTAATGCGCATGGGGGAGATCCCCACCGGGCATGCCACGCTTTCGCAAACATTGCATTCTGAACACGTCAGCGCGCTAAGCAGGAGTTGCGGTGTCGCGGCCTGTTGATAGTTCACCGCGCGTACCAGCAAATGGGGAGATAACTCATGGCCGATCAAATGCCTGGGGCATAAATCAGTACATAACCGGCATTGCTCGCAAACGGTTTTTGCAACAGACAAAACGGTGCGTTCATCCTGCATTCGCCGCTGAATCAAGGGATGGTTTTTTGGTAACACCAGCAGGCCGCCGGTGGTCTTTGTCACCGGTGAATCCAGCGATGTCACCAGGCTTCCCATCATGGGGCCGCCGTTAATCAATCCGGGGTCATCAACGGTGGCGCCGCCTGCAAGTGCTAAAACGTCGCGTAAAGACATACCGACAGGAACGGTGACGGTCAGCGGCCTCGCAACCGCGCCGTTAACGGTAAGAGTGCGGCGCGTTACGGGATACTGTTGTTCTACCGCACGGGCGATATTCAGTACGGTCTGAACATTATTGACCACCACGCCGACGCTCACTGGCAACGCCGCAGGCGGAACGCGTCGGCCTGTCGCCATCCAGATGGTCAGCACTTCGTCCCCGGCCGGGTAGACATCCGGTAAAATATGCAGCCTTATACTGGAAGGTAGCAGGGGGGTTAATGCCTCAATCGCATCGCGGTATTTTTCTTTTAACGCAATAATCCCCTCGCGTGCGCCGGTTGCCTTCATGGCGTACTGCACGCCGCGAATCAGGCGCGCGGGCTGCTGCGCCATTAATTGCTGATCAACCTTGAGCATCGGTTCACATTCAGCAGCATTAACCAAAAAGATCTCAACCTGCGCCTGTAGTTTGACGTGGGCGGGAAAACCCGCTCCCCCGGCGCCAACCACGCCCGCAGCACGTACTCGATCGCGTATGGTTTGCGCATCATAGCTATCCTGTTCAATGGCGCTGACAGTATTCATGACAACGCCTCAAGAAGTTCCCGGATCGCGCTGGCATCGGCGGTACGCGGGTTGGTTCTTAACGTCACATCAGCCAGCGCCGCCTGAACCATGACCGGGATTCGTTGTGAATACGCCTGTCGTCCCTCTTTAAGCGCCTGGGCGAATGAAGGAATCGCACACTGCGTTTTGAGCTGCTCAATCTGATGAATCAGCGCATTGAGGCATGACGTCTCGTTTGCGCTGGCGGGGCAGAGTTGACAGGCTTTCGCGAGTCTTGCGTATCGTTTTGCCGCCCGAGGATCGTGGGCGTTAAAGCGGATGACCGATGTCAGCAGCAGTGCATTGGCAAGCCCGTGCGGCAGATGAAACTGGCCGCCTAACTGATGGGCAATAGCATGGTTCAGCCCCAGTCCAGCCTGACTAAACGCCATTCCCGCCAGCGTTGAGGCGTTGTGCATCTTCCCACGGGTAGCCAGACAATCCCCTTTCCTGACCGCAACGGGCAGATACTGAAAGACGATTTGCGCGGCTTTTTCCGCCAGTGCGTCAGTGAAGTCGCTGGCGTGCGGAGACACATATGCTTCAAGCGCATGCGTCAGGACGTCCATCCCCGTGTTGGCGGTAATATTTGCCGGAACGGTGACAACCAGCGTCGGGTCGAGAATAGCCATATCTGGATACAACGCTTTATTAAATAACGGATATTTAATGCCCTTTTCTGGATCGCTAATGACGCATGCGCTGGTGACTTCGGAACCGGTGCCGCTGGTGGTGGGAATTGCAACACAGGTTTCAATTTCGATGCCGAACTGACGGCTGAACCAGACGATGGCTTTTGCCGCGTCGAGCGCCGATCCCCCGCCAAAGCCGATGACCACATCCGGTCGCAGGGCATGCATTTGCGCAATACCTTGCACTACCGTACCGATGGTAGGGTCCGGGGTGATGTCGCTGAATATGCTGATGCGATTATCCGTTGGAAGGGCGTCGCGCAGCGTATTGATCAGCGGTGATTGCGCCAGAAATCCATCACAGATAATCCAGATATGACGGTTTGTAAAACGCGTCAGCACATCCAGACTTCCTCTGCCACTGTACAATCGGGTTGGTAGTGAAAACGTATTCATAACGACCTCATTAGCGAATTGAAAAGCCGTTGGTCAGTACGCAGCGACGGGAACGGGCAAATGTGCGTGCTGAGGTTGTCCCTTCGCCGGTCGGGGTGGCGATGGTAAAGGTGGTAAACCCTTCGCCGCCAACGCCGATACCGGCATAGGAAGGGCCGTTTTTCACAAAAATAGAGGTCTGTAAGGTGCGCGCCGCCAGATTCAGGCGAGAGACATTCTGCGAGTGCATAATGGCGGTATGGTGCAGGCCTTCTTCAACTTTCAGCGCCAGTGCCAGCGCGCTGTCGAAATTATCGACCTTCACGACGGGTAGCATTGGCATCAACTGTTCGCTGGTTACCCACGGATCGTCGGCACTGACGATACCGATAAGCAAACGCGGCGGTTTTGCGGGAACGGCAATACCGGCGGCTTCCAGCATGGCGGCAGGGCTTTTCCCGACCAGTTTTTTATTCGCGTGACCTTCCGGGAGGCAGACGGCGCGTAATTTATCGATATCCGCAGCGTTTAACAGCAATGCGCCGAAAGCCTGCATTTGCTGAACCAGGCGCTCAGCGACGCTCTCTACGACAATCAGACTTTTTTCTGCGATACAGGGCAGGTTGTAATCGAACGCTGCGCCGTTGATGATATCTTCGGCCGCTTTGACGATATCGGCGGTCTCATCAACGATGCAGGGCGGATTGCCCGCCCCGGCGCCAATGACCTTTTTACCGCTTTTCATTCCCATCGCAACAATGCCGGGGCCGCCAGTAATAGCCAGCACCGCAATATTGGGATGCGCCATCATTTGCTGAGTTGCCTCAAAGGTCGGTTCTGCGACAGTGACGACCAGATTACGGATGCCGCAGCAGCGGAAGGCGATATCTTCGATCATGCCGATCAATTTGAGTGAGACGTTCTTCGCGCCAGGATGCGGGCTGAAATAAACGCTGTTGCCCGCAGCCAGCATACTGATGCTGTTGTTAATAATGGTTTCGGTAGGGTTGGTGCTGGGCGCGACGGAACCAATGACGCCGAACGGTGAATATTCAAACAGCACCATGCCGCCATCGCCGGTGAGGGCCGTGGTTGTCAAATCCTCAATGCCTGGCGTGTTATCCAGCGCGGCTTTGTTTTTAAGAAATTTATCTTCTTTGTTTCCCATCCCCGTTTCCGCTGCGCTCTCCGCCGCCAGCGTGGCAAGATGCGGCGTAAGCTCCTGGCGCAGGGCGCTGATAATGGCGCTGCGCGTTTTGAGCGGACACTGCTGATAACGTAAGAAAGCCTGGTGCGCCGCGTCTATCGCTTCGCCGACGGACTGAAAAATACCGTGTCCTTGCGTTTCGGCCTGCGCAGGCGCCAACTGTTCGCTTAAAATATTACGGATGAGGGTTTCCAGTTCAGAAGTATTCATTGATGTGTTCTCACGTTAATTGCCGCAATGGCGGCTTGTGCAATATCCATGTCCTGTTCAACGCTCCCGCCGCTGATGCCAAGACCCCCAATGAGCAGACCATCACGCCATAACGCGAATCCGCCGCCAAAAGTGACGACTTTCCCCTGCATATGGCTTTCCAGACCGTAGAGCGAAGCGCCCGGCTGAACGGCGCAAGCCAGTTCGTGGGTGGCTGTTTTCATGGCGACGGCGGTCCAGGCTTTTTTCGGCGCCAGTTCACTGCTCACCAGCAGAGCGTCCGGCATACGCCAGGTCACGGTTTCGGTGCCGTTGGCATCCACAATGCTGACGACCACAGGAACCTGAAGCGCCTCCGCCCGCGCCACCGCTGAACGAGTTAACTGATGAAGCTCGTGAAAAGAGAGGGCCATAGAGGACTCCTTGACGACAGAGGCCGGGTTTGAGGCCAGGTAGCGCTCAGTGACCTCCCGAATGATGTTGTTCTGATGAGCGTCATGATCTTCGGCGCGCGCCAGCGCATACAGGCAATCAGATAAGCGGTTGATGTAGCGCATCAGGACGTGCCTGACGCTGGCGGTTGCCGACAGCTCGACCAGACGTCTTTCAGCCCGGCGGGAAAGCGTGCGGGCAAAGTGCAGGCGACTCGCGGCTTCGCAACGGCCAGGTAAAATAAAACTGTGTAAAGGCGTAACGCGTCCCATCGCGGTATCAATAGCCGCTTCAAGCGCGGCAATATCTTCCGCGCTGATATAGCGCTGCTCCGGCGACGGCTGCTCGCTTTCGCTGGCGAGTTCGGCGCTAAACCAGAATATCTGCATCTGAATAGATTCGAGCAACGTGCGGTGTTGCGCGCTGGTTGTGGCGCAAACGCATAAACTTAGCGCTGCATTGAGTTCATCCAGCGTGCCGTAGGTTTCGACGCGTGGATGCGTTTTACTGACCCGTTGGCCGGTAAATAAGGCCGTAGTGCCGGAATCTCCTGTTCGGGTATAAATCGCCATCATCCGCTCCTTAATGAGAAAGCGTGTCTACGATGCCGACAATGGCCAGATCGATGGCCTCGTTCGGGCTGGAAAAAACATGTCTGGCGCTGGAGCCGCTGCTGAGTAAAACCAGTTCACCCACGCCAGCGCCGACGGAATCGACGGCAACCTCATCTCCGGTAATAGGCGAGTCGGGAAGCTCTCCATCGGCACTTACCCGACGTACCAGCAAAAGTTTTTTCCCAACCAGAGAGGGCGATTTTTGCGTGGATACCACCGCGCCTGTGACTCGTGCCAGATGCATGGTTCACTCCTGCTTAATAAGTTGAATATTACGCGCGCTGGCGGCTTCACGGGCCAGAGCGGTGACGACACAGCGACGACGCAGCACCAGTAATTGCCCCGCGAGTAGGGCGACGTCGGCGTAACTCAAAAGAGTGGTCGGATGCAGGCAGATTGTTTGCCCTCGTTCATCGACCAGCCTGATGGGCAGACGCGCCAGCTTTTTCACCGGCAGCGACGGCAACAGGCGATGGTGCAGGGATATCTGTAGACGAATACCTGATGCCAGTGCGTCATGGATTTTCTTCGCTACAGGGTCGTCAGCATCCTGCTCTGCGATATACGTCAGCGAAGGCAGGTCCGCCTGCACAATATGCAGCGCCGCATACTGACAAAACAGCGCGCGGGAATCGGCCTCCCGCAGTTGCGAAATACTGAGCGTGGCCGTGCTTTCCGCCCGACGCTGCAAGCGGGAGATGACCTCCTCAATAATGCGCTGCAACATCTCGCCGTTCATCGCGGTGTAACCAGAGTGGCAAACGCGTCCGGGCTGTCGGCGCCTGCGGCATTGGCTTCGTCTGTGTCGATGTGCATTTCAAGACGCATATCCGCAGAGACGCGAATCGCGACGTTGTCGAAAATCAGCCTGCGCGCATTGCCTTCAATAGCGACAGAAACTTTATCGCCATGCGCAACGCGAAATATCAACGCATCAAGCGGCGACATATGAATGTGGCGTTGGGCGACAATCACGCCGGATGCGAGATCCAGCTCGGCGAAGGGGCTGACAAGACGAATGCCTGGCGTTCCTTTAAGGTCTCCCGACATGCGCAGCGGCGCAGCGATGCCCAATGTTCTGGCATCGGTGCGGGAAATCTCAACCTGGCTGGTACGGCGAAGGGGGCCGAGCAGGCGCACATTCTTTAACTGACCTTTAGGGCCAATAAGCGTGACGGTCTGGTCGGCCGCATATTGCCCTGGCTGGAGCAGCGCTTTTTTCTCGCTGATTGGCTGACCAGGGAAAAGCCGGGCATAGTCTTCAGCGCTAAGATGGATATGACGGTTGGAAACACCCAGAGGAATAGGGCGCTCACGCATTTCATCCAGCACTTTGCTGACGGTTGTTTCCAGAAGCTGTTTATCCATTACGCTTTACCTCACTTACCTGAATGCAGGCAGAGTGACCGGGGCTCGCCTTTTTGCCGTTTACAGGCAGGGTCAAGACAGAGATTGCAACTGACCATTCCGGTTTCGGGTTCTGCTTCCGGTACTGACTCTTCTACAACTACGACGTCAGGTTCAGATTCAGGTTCTATTTCAGGTTCTGTTTCAGGTTCCGGGGCTGGCATGGGCGCGGGCGGAATAAGCGTCGCGCGGGAAAGAATCCCCTCCCCAGGCCTGGCGATAACTTTATGGGCGATCAGCCCCTGCTGCTGATCGGCAAAACTGGCACCGGTGATGATGGCGGACTGCACGGAGGCCACATCACCGGTGATTTTGATCACCGTCCAGCCAGAACCGTTGGTTCTCTCAAGCCCCACCAGCGTGATGGAAGCGGCTTTCGCCATGACATCCGCGCAACTGATGGCTAATGCCAGACCACTAACTTCAAGTAATCCCAGTGATTGCTTCACGCTGTGCTCCTTGGTTGCGGCCGTTTAGGCTGACTTGGGTAAAATGGCCTCAACGTCGCTGTGCGGACGTGGAATAACGTGGCAAGATTTCACCTCGCCCACGGCGCTTGCTGCGGCGCTTCCCGCATCGACTGCCGCTTTAACCGCGCCAACATCACCGCGAACCATAACGGTGACCAGGCCGGAGCCGATTTTTTCATAGCCCACCAGTTGCACGTTGGCGGACTTCACCATGGCGTCAGCGGCTTCGATAGCGCCGACTAACCCTTTTGTTTCAACCAGTCCCAGTGCGTTGTTCATACTGCGATTCTCCTGTTGCTTAGGTATTCAGATCCCGAAAGGGGATCCCTTTGACTAACCTTGCCGCGTTGTTACCAGCACTTCGCCGGGCATGGCTGTCCTGGTGATACATCAGCGTAAAAAGCGGCGCTGATGCGGGTAAATTCTTGTAATGCACAACCAGCTTTTCTTTGTCGCAGGCTATGCCGACGAGTAGCGGAGACCGACGCGCCGCCTGCCAGGCGCAATGGGTCACGTCACCGTCAGTCTGCGTCTGGATAACAAAGGGGATACCTTCTTCTTCAATACCGAGAAGCACCTCTTTCCAGACCGTGATACCGTCATTGATGGTCGAAATAACGATAGCCGGGGCACTGGCGTTACTGTCCATGCGCGAACTCCTTATGCCAGGAGAGAATCAGCCCGGTCGCGACCGCATTTCTCGGGCCTTCTGTGCCGCGAATGTTTCCGCGACCGGCCACCAGGCGATAGTGCGCCAGCGCATCGGTGACGAGTTGCGGGATCTCGAAATCCAGAGACGATCCGCCAACCAGCACGACAAAAGGAATGTCACGAATGTTGCCGGTCGGGCTGACCTGGCGCAGCGCGCGCAGGGCGTTAGTGACGAAAACCCGCTCTTTGGCGCTGCGGCGAATGGCGCGTACTTTTTCCAGCGCTAAATCGCCGGGTAATGGAACCAGTTCATCGGGCTTCACCACACATACGCGGGCAAATACGGCTGGCGGCAGCGGGGTGGGGAAAAACTGGACGCTGCCATCTTCGTGACGCAGATGAAAAAGGCTTTCCACCTTCGCGAGCGGATACTTTTTAATCTCTTCTGCCAGATAGCGGTCATCCAGACCCAGCTCACGGGCAATAATCATCGTGACCATATCGCCAGCCCCTGCGAGGTGGGTGGCAATGATCTCTCCTTTGGGATTGATGATGGAGGCATCTGTCGAACCTGCGCCCAAATCGAGAATCGCCAGCGGACGCGTGGTGCCGGGAGTCGTCAACGCGCCTAAAATCGCCGCTTCAGCCTCAGCACCGCCAACCTGAACGTCAACACTCAGCTTCTGTTTGATTTCGCGGGCGATCATCGCCATTTGCAGACGGTCGGATTTCACCATTGAGGCGATGCCCACGGCCTGCTCCAGAGAAAATTCGCCAGCCAGCCCGCCGGTAACGCTCACCGGAACGGAAGTATCGACAGCCAGCAAATCCTGAATGAAGATCTCGTTGCTGGGCTTATTGGTCAGTTCCGCCATGGTCTGGCGTACATGTTCCAGCATGCCGCCAATATTGGTGCCTGCTTCGCCGGTCACGTTGTCCAGCTTGCGGCATTCGCCCACCGCTTTCATGATGGCTTCAGCACCGGCGGCAACATCTACACGGAGCGTGCGTCCCTGAGAAAGCAGTTCCAGATTCCCGGCGGGAATGGCGCGCGCTTTGACATCCCCTGACGGCGTTTTCACGACGACGGCGGAGCGATTGCCAATCAGCGCGCGCGCCATAGGGACGATATTTTTAGTTTCTTCGGCATTAAGGCCGAAAACCGTGGCAATACCGTAAGGGTTAGAGAGCGTTTCAATCACTTTCCCTGGTACGGCAACCTCAATAGCGGCCAGCATGCCCAGCGGAATCCGGTCGATATAGAGCACTTCATCGACGATCGGTAAAGGCTGTTCCAGACGGTTGCTGACCAGGACGCCGTCATCTTGCTGCAAAATGACGCCGGTGAGTTGATATCCGGCACGTACGGAGGCGTTAATCATGGTGGCGACATCGGCGAAATCGAACGCCGATGACACGACCAGGATATAAGGCGTATCCGCCGGGCGGGTTAATAACTCTTGCGGCGTAATGGTCACTCCCACACCCAGACCGACCCCGCCTGGGGTTTTAGGGTTATGGCCGATCATTGTGGACTCGGTAATGATGGTTTCCGTGATGGTTTCCATCGCGACATCGCCAATGACCGGTGTGGCTTCGTTGATGCGGATAAGCGAAATATCGCTGACATTGATGCCTGCGTTTTTTGCCGCAAGCGTAAGCGCCTCCTGAATACCAAACACATTTCGTAATGTGCCTTTAATTCCGGTGGTTTCTGCCAGCGCGCTGCCGGTAATGGTCAGTGCGCCAGCCTCATCCAGCCGCGCCAGCGCGACTTCTGTTGATGAGTTGCCAATATCAATGCCAGCTATGTATCGCATCGTATTTCCCTAAAATTAATCGTCACCTTTGAGTTTTTTACGCTCGACGTATAACGTTGCCGCTTCACGCACGAAAGCTGCGCAAATCTTCGCCTGATAGCGATTTTCCAGATCGTCTGCGATAGCCATCAGCTCTTCTTTCGTCGAACGGTATGGACGCAGGGCGTTGTAAATTTCAAGGATTCGATCGTCCGGTACGGCGGTCAGTTCCGCTGCGCGCTCAAAGTTCATCGCCAGGCGGTCACGTCCGGCATCTCTGGCGATAGCCGCCTGAATGCGCAGCGTATCCGGCGTGATACGCATATCCTGTGCGGTCACTTTGTCGCTGAGGACGTTTTCCAGCGTGAATTCATCCAGCGTTTTATTGGTGGCGGTTTTTACCCATTCTGGATGTTTATTCGCCAGCGGATAATCCGTCACTTTTGCGGTATGCGTTGATGCGCTTGCTGCGGCTGGAGCAGGTGCGTTGCCCTGCAAGCTGTTCATGCGGCTCAACACGTCCCGAACCATCGATTCAATTGCGTCGGTATTCATGGAGGTATCCTTTGTTAAAGCGCCACGCGCAGTTCCTGCGGGTTTTTGCCCGTCACGACATACTTCGTCTCTTTAATGTGCAGAATGGCGGATTTCGCCTGGTACTTCGGGCGCGCCATTTGGTCATTTAAGGTCGGAACCGGTTGTGGTGACTCACGCTTCGCATAGCGCGCGGCGTTCTTGCCAATCTGACGATACGTTTCCAGCGTCAGCAGCGGCGCCTGAGGGAATAACTCCAGATTGGAGAGCGGCGGCAGCCCTTGCTGATGAATAACGGTAGTGCCTTTTGACTGAATACCGATTGAAATGCCGGAGCCGCTGAGGCGGTTGCCTTCAACGGCGACGAACGCCACGTCAGAGGATTTAAAGCAGCGGATCACGCGGGCTTTAATGCCTTCTTCTTCAATACCGGCGATCACTTCACGCAGGATATTTTTGTGCGGCAAGCCGACGATATTCACGGTCTGCGACAGGCCAAATGCCGGGCCCACGGCAATGATCACTTCATCCTGCTGCGTACCTTGTCTGGCCTCGCCAATTTCCGTCAGAAAACCGTCGTCTTGCGGTGCTGCGGCTTGCGGCGAAGTTGATGCTGTCGGTGCGCGAAAGGAGACGGGCTTATCGCTGGTTTGCATTTCAGAAAGCACGTCTTCGATTATCTGGCGCAGCAGCTTTTCATTAATTTCCATTTTTCACCCCTTAGCCAAGTTCGTTGGGATCGAGTGCGCCAGGGATGTTTTTAATCTCTTCCCAGCGTTCGCCTTGCAGGCGATAACCTGTTGCCGGACCGGCATAATCGTTGACGTCATTCACCGCAGAGAGCACCTGCCCGTCGCCGACGATAATGGCGGAGGTATGCAGATAGTCTCCGGTTAATTTGGCTTTCTGGATGTTGAGCATGTCTTGCGCGACGTCGGTGAAACCGCCTTTTGCAAGGGCTTTCACCACTTCCAGACCGTTACGGTTTTTGTTGATGATCTCTTGCGCGAACTTGATGTCTTCGACAATGTTACGTTCAGGCATATCTTTCGAGCCGTGAGCGTAGGTTGCGGCTTCAACCTCTTCATCGGTAATCGGCGGCAGCCCCATTCCGGCAAACACGGCTTGCAGCGCGCGCGCGGCTTTGTTACGGATGGCGATAACGTCTTCTTCGCGAACCGGACGCAGACCACCGTCCACTTTCAGGTCACGCTGGATAACGTTGTAGTCGTCGAAGTCCTCCGCATCTTCGTTTGAACCGGCAAACATGTTGTCGTAGTTCGGTACGGCGGAATAACCCGAGGAGATGAAGTCAGTACCCGGCAGGAACTGCATCAGCAGACGCGCGGTACGACGCATATCGGAGTGGGTGAAGGTCTGGTCGTTACTGGAGGCGCATTCCAGATCCAGCGCGGAGCAGATCAGGTTTTCCGCCAGTACGGCGCGAATGCCTGACGGTACGGCAGAAGGAACGCCGATGCAGCTGACAGAACCGTTCTGTAGACCCTGAACGCCTGCGGCTTTGGTGATATAGATACAGCGGGCTTCCAGATAGAGCATTGATTTGCCTTCAGCATAGCCCATCTGTACTTCGGAACCCGACCCCGAGGTAAAGCGCATTTTCAGGCCGCGAGAGGCATAGGAAGAGGCGAGGAAGCCTTTTGACCAGGGGGTATCGTCGCCATCGGTAAAGACCGGTTCAGTACCATAGACGGAAATGGTTTCGGCGTAGCAGGTGTGGCCCAGCATACCGAGCTTCAGTTCGGTGGCTTCTTCCAGTGAACACTGCGTTAATACGCCCGGACGACCGACCTGGGAGCCCACCAGCAGAGCGATAGCATTGAACGGGGCGTAGCGCGCGACCGCAACCGTTGTCTCTTGCTCATCAAACCCACGCCACGCGCCTTCTGCGGCATCGGCGGCAATCTGAACCGGGTTGTCTTTCACGTTGGTGACATGCGCCTGCTGAGAAGGCGTGCGGCGGGCGCGCATTTTTTGCATCGCCATCATCATCTCTACCACGTTCATGTGTGAGACGACTTCAACGATTTTTGCTGGCGTCATCGCCGTGGTGAGCGGAACGATGTCGCTGCGTTTGACGTTTGGATCGCACAGCATATTGGCGAGTTTGACCGAGTCCATCGCCATCACTTCTTCCGCGCGCGCCAGGTTAATACCATAACGGGCGATAAAGTGGTCGATCAGGTCAAATTCGCTGGCGGCTTTGCCGTCCAGCTCGGTGACCGTGCCGTTAACGATTTTAATCGACGGTTTGGGGTCGTTCGGGCTTTCCATCGCAATGAAGCCTTCTTCGATCCACTCCTTAACGAAGCCGTCCTGATTCACAGGGCGTTTCGCCAGTGCTTCAAATCTTTTCGATCTCATGAATCAGCCTCACGGATATCAGATGTAGGACGGACGATCGTTTTTCGGCGTCGCGCCGAGGGTGGACAGGACGGTTTTGCCGATTTCACGGGCTGAAATAACCGCCTGACGTACAGCGCCGGAATCCCCGGAAATCACCAGAATGGCTTCGTTACTGAAGCTGGTGCCGTGTGCCGGAGAGCTGTAAGCCACGACCTCAACATTGGCGGATTTCAGCGCGGTATCCGCCATCAGCACGCCAACGGAGGCAGGGGCGCCGACAATCACGCCGCAGGCGCGGCCAATTGGCGCGCCAAAGGCTTTTTCAAGCGCATAGCTGGCGCGGGCGGTGTATTGCAGCTCGATATGTCCGGCTTCATTGGCGTATACGTCGCCGAACGTCCGGTCGAGTTCTTTCAGCGCAACTTCAATGCCGCGCTTCACGTCCGAAACATCATTGCCGCCTAAAATAATCAGCGAACCGTGGCCTGCGCCGCCTTTGGTATCGCGGGGAAGCTCAATGCTGACCACTTCGGTATTGGTCGCTTTTACTGCTTCATCGGCGGCCATAATGTGCGGGCCTGCGCCAGTTCGCGCGCCAAGGATTCCGATGGAGCGGTAGCGCTTTTCCAGCTTCATCGCTTCCAGTAAGGCACTGTCCACATTTGCGATCACCAGACCGACGGTGTCGCCAATCGCGGTGCCGACAAATTCCGTTAAACTGCAACTTTTCTCTGCCATAGCCGTCTCTCGTATTGGGTGGGTTTCTTCAGGAATGGCCGTTTGTTCTGGCGTTGCCACACGGGCAATTACCTGCGCCATGATCTGTTCCACCAGTTCATTGCTACTCATTGGCTAATTCCCTTCGGTAAGATTTTTTCTACATCGGTATGAGGGCGTGGAATAACGTGTACGGCTTTCACTTCTCCCACGTTGCGTGCGGCAGCGGCGCCCGCATCGGTTGCCGCTTTTACTGCGCCAACGTCACCGCGAACGATGACCGTTACCAGCCCGGAGCCAATTTTTTCGTAGCCGACTAACATCACATTGGCTGACTTCACCATTGCGTCTGCGGCCTCTATGGCTGCGGTTAAGCCTTTGGTTTCTACCATTCCTAATGCTTCTTGTTGCATAAAGACCTCGCCTGGGTTGTCCCGATGTTGATGACTATAAAAAGAAGCGAGGAAAAAGAATGGCTGACTTTAAAAAGAGAATGAAAAAATAATGGGTGGTCAATAGCACTAAATTGCTGTGATTTTTTATAACCCGTTGAATCTAAAGGTTTGATGTGTTGTTTTTGATATGATTATTTCGTTTTCGCTATTCCATTTTTACATTTTACAGGGTGACAAAATAAATAACTTTTGCTACGCGAAAAATGGAATTGTGATATTTGTTTGAAAACGAATATCTGGTGATCGCAATTTTTTATTATCCCTAATCTGGCATTTTATTCGTTAGAGTACGCTCCATTATTGCCCTGGAGAATAAACAGAGAGCAATATTTTGCTATAGCAACACGATTTTTCGGGGCAGGTTAACGGCAGATTGCCAACAATTTACAGGTGCCGCTTTTTATAGTGATGCTCGTTGTACTCTACTGCCAGTACGGCGTTGTGCTGGTAAAGACACGAACTCTGCTTAGAAGGTGTCACAATGAACGATTCACTAAAAGCACAATGTATTGCCGAGTTTTTGGGCACCGGGCTGTTTTTGTTCTTTGGTATCGGTTGCCTGAGTGCATTAAAAGTTGCGGGTGCGAGTCTGGGATTATGGGAGATCTGCATCATTTGGGGGCTTGGGATCTCGCTTGCCGTTTATCTCACGGCCGGGATATCGGGCGCGCACCTGAACCCGGCGATTACCATTGCGCTGTGGTTGTTTGCCTGTTTCCCTGGGCGAAAGGTCTTGCCTTATTCCATCGCTCAGGTTGCCGGAGCGTTCGGCGGCGCGCTGTTGGCCTATCTGCTCTACGGTAGCTTATTTACCGAGTTTGAAGCGGCGAACCATATGGTGCGCGGCAGCGTGGAGAGTCTGCAACTTGCCAGTATTTTCAGTACCTACCCGGCAGCCGCGCTGAGCGTATGGCAGGCGGCGCTGGTCGAAGTGGTCATTACCTCGATTCTGATGGGGATGATCATGGCGCTGACCGATGATGGCAATGGGGTTCCTAAAGGGCCGCTGGCGCCTTTGCTTATCGGTATTTTGGTTGCCGTTATCGGGGCGTCTACCGGGCCGCTTACGGGGTTTGCGATGAATCCGGCGCGTGATTTTGGTCCAAAATTATTCGCGTGGTTTGCCGGTTGGGGAGACATTGCCATGACCGGTGGGCGCGATATTCCTTATTTTATTGTGCCGATTATTGCGCCGATTGTCGGAGCTTGCGCCGGAGCTGCGGTTTATCGCTACCTGATTGGTAAAAATTTACCGTGCAATACCTGTAAGCTGGAGGAAAATGGACGTTAACACGACGGGATGTATGTATTTTTGAAACACGTAAAATCATTTCGTGATCTGGTTTCACGAACTGGTCAAAACGTCTCCCACGGATGGGAGACTTTTGTTATTGTCCCTTATACTTTTTTATCACTAATACAGTATGGTGATGATGAAAGGTAAATGTGAAATAAATGTTCTATTTGCAACAATAAATTAACTGAGGGGTTTTATCATGATTTCTGCGAGTGCCCTGAACTCAGAACTCATTAATAAAATCGCACAGGATTTTGCACAAGCCACCAGTCTGGCGGTCGTGGTTGTCAATATTCACGGTGATGAAATTTCTGAGTTATTCAATTTCACGCCTTTTTGTCAGCTAATGCGTCAACATCCTCAACACAGTATTCGTTGCCGTATGAGCGATCGCTGCGGGGGGCTGGAAGCGTCAAAATCAGATCAGCCCTGTATTTATCGTTGCCATGCCGGGCTAACCGATTTCTCCATTCCTTTGGTGATTGCCGGTCATCTGGTGGGGTTTGTGTTATGCGGTCAGGTACGTTTAAGCGATGATGTTGGACTGGTTGATATTCTTAATGTCGATGATCGCTGGCAGGCCGATCCTGAACTGTTGAATGAGTTCCGAAACGTCCCCGAAATGGACTACGCGCGGGTGATAGCCTCTGCGGATCTGCTGAAGCTGATTGTGGAAAATTGCCTTAAAAAACAACTTAATTTTGTTGTTATCAAAGACAATCCGCCGCAAGCGGAACCTGCTCGTTCGCAACGTGGGCCCAATCCCCACGACAGCAAAATGAAGAAAGCGTTACGCTACATTGACGCGCATTTATCGGACGATCTTCGCCTTGAAGATGTCGCTTCTCACGTCTACCTCAGCCCGTACTACTTTAGTAAGTTATTCAAGAAATATCAGGGAATCGGTTTTAATGCCTGGGTAAACCAACAGCGCATGGCCAGCGCCAGAGAGCTGCTTTGTCACAGTGACTGGAGTATCGCCAGCATTGCACGTAATTTAGGCTTTTCTCAAACCAGTTATTTTTGCAAAGTGTTCCGTCAGACCTATCAGATCACGCCACAGGCTTTCCGTCAGCAAATAAATGATAATTCGTCCGCCGAGTCCGCATAAATAGCAATATTTTGCTATTGCCGATTTTTGATATCGTATTGTATGTCAGTCATTATAAAATGAAAAAAACTATAGCAGAGCAATAAATTGTCATAGCGCAACAAAATAATGTTATCTGAAGGATAAACTGAGCCAGTTTTTATTTTTGTGATGAGATACAGTGTCATTATGAATAGGTTTCATTATTCTTTTGCGCAGTGTTTCATTCAAAACAGGCGTCATTACACCATTGCGTTGGCATAATGGCGCGTAACAGGTAATTAAAATTTAATTGTCGTTATGAGCGAGAAAGTGATGCTCATAACATCAGCCGACAGGTTTGGCACATTTGTGTCAGGGAAGGGGGTGAGAATCCCCCGCAGCCCCCGCTGCTGTGATGCTGACGACCCCGTAAGACCACTGATCGCAAGATTGGGAAGGACGGGCGAGGAGGACGCTAAGCCAGAAGACCTGCCTGTCGGTATTTACCAACAACTTCGGTGGGAAGTGGGTTGCTCAGTAGCGTACAGTCGAAAGACTGGGGTAATACGCAGCTAAACAATACCTCTACCACCCTGAACAGGATCAGGGTATGGCGGCAAAGCTTCACGCATTTATTCTCGCAGGGACCGGAAGCGGCTGTGGTAAAACCACCGTCACGCTTGGTCTGCTGAGTCTGCTGAAAAGACGTGGAATGCGTGTTCAGCCATGCAAAGTCGGCCCTGATTATCTCGATACCGGCTGGCATACGGCAGTATGCGGCAGTGCGTCCCGTAACCTCGACAGCTTTATGCTCCCGGAGCCCGTGCTTAACGCGCTGTTTTGTGAACACATGCAGCAGGCGGACGTCGCGGTGATCGAAGGCGTGATGGGACTCTATGACGGCTATGGCACCGACCCGAACTACTGTAGTACGGCGGCGATGGCGAAACAGCTGGGCTGCCCCGTGATTTTGCTGGTGGACGGTAAAGCCGTTTCTACCTCTATTGCCGCGACGGTAATGGGATTTCAGCACTTTGATCCTGACCTCAATATCGCTGGCGTGATTGTTAATCGCGTTAATAGCGAAACTCACTACCAACTCCTGAAAACGGCGATTGAACGCTATTGTTCGCTACCGGTGCTTGGCTATGTTCCCGGAGTGGAAGGCGTGGCGTTGCCGGAGCGTCATCTGGGGCTGATTACCGCGCGTGAGTCCGTCGTTAATCAACAGCCGTGGCAGGATTTTGCCGATACGCTTGAACGAACGCTGGACATTGATGCGCTTCTTTCCCTGAGTCAGCTAACCGCGCTGCCTGCTGGCGAGTGGCCAGCGTTACCCGACCCGCAGGCGGGAAAAGGACTTACCGTTGCCATCGCGGATGACGAAGCGTTTAACTTTTACTATCCCGATAACATCAAACTGCTGGAACGTACCGGCGTAACGATGACGCGTTTCAGTCCACTGCATGACAGCACGCTGCCGGAATGCCAGATGATCTGGCTGGGAGGCGGATACCCCGAGCTACACGCCGCTGCGCTGGCGGCGAACACCCCAATGCTGGCGCAAATGCGCGCCGCCCATCAGCGCGGCGTGGCGATTTATGCAGAGTGCGGCGGGCTGATGTACCTCGGCAGTACCCTGGAGGACGCCAGTGGAGAGATTCATCGGATGGTGGATGTGATTCCGGGGCACAGCAAAATGGGGAAACGGTTGACCCGCTTTGGCTACTGCGAAGCGCAGGCCAGAGAGCAAACGCTGCTGGCGGCGGCGGGCGAAGTGCTGCGTGGACATGAGTTCCACTATTCTGATTTTCTCCCGGAAAACCCGGCGGTGATGGCGTGCCGTAAAGTCCGCGATGGTAAGACATTGCAGGAGTGGTCTGGCGGCTGGCAGGTGGGAAATACCTTCGCAAGCTACCTTCACGTTCATTTCGCACAACGTCCTGCAATGCTGAACCACTGGCTGGCGGCAGGAAGGGAGGCGCTATGACCGTGCTTGCGTGGTGTATCGCCTGGCTTCTTGATTTCGTTATTGGCGATCCGCAGAACTGGCCGCATCCGGTACGCTGGATTGGCAATTTAATTTCAGCAACTCAACGTGTTGTGCGGCGTTACTGCCATAGTGACAGATCGCTGCGCATTGGCGGAGCGGTGATGTGGCTGGTGGTGGTCGGCGTGACGTGGGCGGTTTCCTGGGGCGTGCTGGCGCTGGCGAGCGAGATCCATCCCTGGTTTGGCTGGTTGGTAGAGATCTGGATGATTTTTACCGTGCTGGCTGGCCGCTGTCTTGCGAATGCTGCCCGCGATGTTGAACGCCCGCTGCGGGCGGGCGATTTAGCTGAAAGCCGCGAGAAGCTGTCATGGATTGTCGGACGGGATACCTCACAGTTACAGCCTGAACAGGTTAATCGTGCCGTGGTGGAGACGGTCGCCGAGAACACCGTAGACGGCATCATCGCCCCGCTTTTTTTCCTCTTTTTGGGCGGCGCGCCACTGGCAATGGCGTACAAAGCCGTAAATACCCTCGATTCAATGGTTGGCTATAAACACGAAAAATATCGCGCCATTGGTATGGTCAGCGCCCGTCTGGATGATATTGCGAACGTTATCCCGGCGCGTCTGAGCTGGCTGCTGCTGAGTATTGCCGCGGCGTTGTGTCGTTACGACGGCTATCGCGCCCTGCATATCGGCTGGCGGGATCGCTACAACCACAGCAGTCCTAACTGCGCGTGGTCAGAAGCCTCTGTTGCCGGTGCGCTGGGTATTCGTCTTGGCGGCCCGAATGACTACTTTGGCGAGCGTGTTGAAAAACCCTGGATAGGCGACGCGCAGCGCGGCATTTCAGTAGATGACATTTCCCGAACGATTCGATTGATGTGGGTAGCCTCGACCCTGGCACTGGCGCTGTTTATCGCCGTACGGTGCCTGCTGGTTGGCGCAGCCTGAGGATAACAGACGATGCAATATATTCAGCAGCCCCAGGCGATTGAGGCCAAAAGTTTCGACATCATTGGCGAGATCATTCGCGAGACACGCCCGGAGTATCAGTTTGCCAGCCCGCTTCACGAAGCGATCATCAAGCGGGTGATTCACACCACCGCCGACTTTGACTGGCTGGATATTCTCTGGTTTTCCGATGACGCGCTGGAGCGACTCTGCGCGGCGCTGAGTCGCCCATCCATTATCTATACCGATACCACAATGGCGCTTTCCGGCATCAATAAAACATTGCTGGCGACGTTTGGCGGTGAATGCCGTTGCTATATCAGCGATCCGCGAGTTGTGGCGGAAGCAAAAGCGCAGGGGATTACCCGATCAATGGCGGCGGTGGATATCGCCGTGACGGAAGAGAGTGAAAAGGTGTTTGTATTCGGCAATGCACCGACGGCGCTGTTCCGGTTGCTTGAGCATGACGTTGCCGTGAGCGGCGTGGTAGGCGTACCGGTCGGGTTCGTCGGGGCGGCGGAGTCTAAAGATGCGCTGACGAAAAGCGCGTTGCCAGCTATCGCGGCGCTGGGGCGTAAAGGAGGAAGCAACGTCGCCGCCGCGATCGTAAACGCCATGCTCTATTACTTGCAGGGGGCGCGATGAGCGATCAATCCTTCGACGCGCCTGTCTGGCACAACGGCAAAGCGTTGCGAAAAGGGTATACCACCGGATCGTGCGCGACCGCTGCGGCAAAGGTCGCCGCGTTGATGGTGTTACGCCAGCATCTGATTCATCAAGTCTCCATCGTTACGCCGTCCGGGGTGACATTGTGCCTGAACGTCGAGTCGCCGCACATCGAAGGGCGGCAGGCGATTGCCGCGATCCGTAAAGACGGCGGCGATGATGTCGATGCCACGCACGGAATGCTGATTTTTGCCCGCGTAACGCTGAACGATAGCGGCGAGATTACGTTGCAGGGCGGAGAAGGCGTGGGAACCGTGACGCGTAAGGGAATTGGACTGCCGGTGGGCAGCGCGGCGATTAATCGTACTCCGCGCCATACCATTGAGTCTGTAGTACGCGAAGCGATAGGCCCGGCGCGGGGAGCGGACATTGAAATTTTTGCCCCGGAGGGGGAAGAACGGGCGCAGAAAACCTATAACGCGCGCCTCGGTATTCTGGGCGGTATTTCGATCATTGGAACCACCGGCATTGTCACTCCGATGTCGGAGGAGAGCTGGAAACGCTCGCTGTCGCTGGAGCTGGAAATCAAACGCGCCGCCGGTCTGGAACGCGTTGTGCTGGTGCCGGGAAACCACGGCGAGCGTTTTGTGCGTGAACAGATGGGTATCGACACGCAGGTTGTCGTCACCATGAGCAATTTTGTCGGCTACATGATTGAAGAAGCGGTACGTCTGGGATACCGCCATATCGTGTTGATCGGCCATCCCGGTAAGTTGATTAAAATAGCCGCGGGGATTTTCCACACTCACAGCCACATCGCAGATGCCCGCATGGAAACCCTGGTGGCGCATCTGGCGCTGCTTGGCGCGCCGCTTGAGTTACTGACTCGGGTCAGCGACTGCGATACCACCGAAGCGGCAATGGAGCACATTGAAGCATACGGTTTTCAACATATTTACAACCATCTTGCGCAACGCATCTGTATGCGCGTGATGCAGATGCTGCGCTTCACGAAAACGCCACCTACCTGCGACGCCATCATGTTCTCTTTTGATAACCAGATCCTCGGTAGCAATCGCCCGATCGAAGAGATTGTGGAGGAGATGCAATGCTAACGGTGGTGGGCATGGGGCCGGCAGGGCTGCATTTGATGACGCCAGCGGCACGCGAGGCCGTGGCGGATGCCGATGTGCTGGTGGGGGGAAAGCGCCATTTATTGCAGTTTCCTGCGTTCACCGGCGAACAGTTTGTTCTGGGCGCCAATATTGCGGAATTGCTCAACTGGATTGCCGGGCAGCAGGACAAACGCATCGTGGTGCTGGCGTCCGGCGATCCGCTGTTTTACGGCATCGGGACGCGCATGGTGGCCCATTTTGGCATTGAGCGGGTGCGCATTATTCCCGGTATCAGCGCAGTGCAATATCTGTGCGCGCAATCGGGTATCGATATGAACGATATGTGGCTGACCAGCAGCCACGGTCGCAGCGTCTGTTTTGATGCGCTGGCGCGTCATCGCAAGGTCGCGATGGTGACGGATGCTCGCTGCGGGCCGCGAGAAATTGCGACGCAGTTAATGGCGCGCGACAAGGGTCATCGCTGGATGGTGATAGGCGAAAACCTGGCAATGGAAAACGAGCGGATTCACTGGCTGCGCGTCAGTGAAGTCAATGCCGACTATGACATGAACGCAGTGGTGATCCTTGATGAAAGATGAGCTTTTTCTACGTGGCGAGAACGTGCCGATGACCAAAGAAGCGGTTCGCGCGCTCGCGCTGTCAAAACTTGATTTGCACCGTGCCAGCCATCTGATTGACGTAGGCGCCGGGACCGGGAGTGTGTCGATAGAGGCGGCGTTACAGCACCCTTCGCTGCACGTTACGGCGATTGAACGTAACCCGGCAGCCCTGCGGTTGCTGGATGAAAACCGCCAGCATTTTGCCTGCGGCAATATCGACATTCTGCCGGGTGAAGCGCCGATGACGATGACTGAAAAAGCGGATGCGGTGTTTATGGGCGGGAGCGGCGGCCATCTGACGACGCTGATTGACTGGGCTATGCGGCAATTGCATCCCGGCGGCCGTCTGGTGATGACCTTTATCCTTCAGGAAAACCTGAATACTGCGCTGGAATATCTGACACAGATTGGCATCCATGAGGTGGATTGCCTGCAAGTGCAGGTGTCGTCACTCACTCCCCTCGGCAGTGGCCACTATTTCAAACCGAATAATCCTGTTTTTGTTATCGCCTGTCAGAAGGAAGAGAACCATGTCTGAGACATTTGATCCCCGCTGTGTATGGTTTGTCGGCGCAGGTCCGGGCGATCGTGAACTGATCACGCTTAAAGGTTATCGCCTGTTGCAACAGGCGCAGGTCGTTATTTATGCCGGATCGCTGATTAATACTGAACTGCTGGACTATTGCCCGCCAGGCGCTGAGTGCCACGACAGCGCCGAACTGCATCTGGAGCAAATTCTGGATCTGATGGAAGCGGGCGTGAAGGCCGGAAAAACGGTCGTACGCCTGCAAACGGGCGATGTGTCGCTGTACGGCTCCGTGCGTGAGCAGGGCGAAGAACTTACCCGACGCGGCATCGACTGGCAGGTGGTGCCGGGCGTCAGCGCGTTTCTCGGCGCTGCTGCGGAGCTGGGGGTGGAGTATACCGTCCCGGAAGTTTCGCAAAGCCTCATCATTACCCGCCTGGAAGGGCGTACTCCGGTGCCGGAACGTGAACAACTGGAGTCCTTCGCCAGCCACCAGACGTCAATGGCGATTTATCTCTCCGTGCAGCGTATTCACCGGGTTGCCGAGCGGCTGATTGAAGGCGGCTATCCGACCACCACGCCGGTGGCGGTTATCTACAAAGCGACCTGGCCGGAAAGCCAGACCGTGCGCGGCACGCTGGCGGATATCGGCGACAAAGTACGTGAGGCGGGTATCCGTAAAACGGCGCTCATTCTGGTCGGGAATTTCCTGGGGGATGAGTATCACTACTCAAAACTCTATGCGGCGGACTTTAGCCATGAATACCGTAAAGCCTGAATCTATAGCCCTGTTTTGTCTGACGCCCGGCGGCGTACAGCTTGCGAAGCGGCTGGCGGCGATGCTGCCGTTAACCTGCTTTACCAGTGAGAAACTGCTGGAAGATGGGTTTATGCCCTTCGAAGGTGGATTTGCACAATCGGCCCGCGATGCGTTTGCTAACTATTCGGCGCTGATTTTTATCGGTGCGACCGGCATCGCGGTACGCGTGCTGGCGCCGCTGGTAAACGACAAATTCAGCGACCCGGCGGTGGTGGTGATCGATGAGCGAGGCCAGCATGTGATCAGCCTGCTTTCTGGTCATGCGGGGGGCGCCAATGCGCTGACCCGCTATCTGGCGGGCATGCTCGGCGCCGATCCGGTTATCACGACGGCGACTGACGTTAACGATATGGCGGCGCTTGATACGCTGGCATTTCAGCTCAATGCCCGGATGACCGACTTCCGCTCGGCGGTAAAAATCGTCAACCAGATGCTGGTCAGCCACCAGCGCGTCGGGCTGTGGTGGGATGAGGAGCTGGCAGACGATGTCAGTCGCTGCGATCGACGCGGGTTCGTCACCGTGACCGACCTGCATCAACTTCCCGAGCTTGATGCGCTGGTTTGCATCACTTTGCGCAATGAATTGCCAGAAATACCCGTCCGGCACTGGAAACTGGTGCCGCAGCGGGTGGTCGCCGGAATCGGCTGTCGCCGCGATACGCCGTTCCCGCTGCTGGCAGCGCTGCTGGCGCGACAACTGGAGGCGCAGAAATTTGATCCGCTGGCGTTGAAAGCGATTGGCAGCGTCTCGCTCAAAAAAGATGAGCAGGGATTAATCCAGCTTGCCTCCTGCTGTCGCGTTCCCTTTGAAACCTTTACCGCTGACGCGTTGCGTGAGCATGAACATCGCTTCCCGGCCTCCAGATTTGTGCGGCAAACCGTCGGTGTGGGCAGCGTATCCGGCCCGGCGGCCTGGCTGTTAAGTCACGGAAAACTGTCTGGCGAAACCCTGCGTGAACAGGGCGTCACTATTACTTTGGGAGTTTCACACTGATGTTAAGCGTAATTGGAATTGGCCCTGGCTCGCAGGCAATGATGACGATGGAAGCCGTAGAAGCCTTACAGGCGGCGGAAATTGTCGTTGGCTATAAAACGTACACCCATCTGGTAAAAGCCTTTACCGGCGACAAGCAGGTGATCAAAACCGGAATGTGCAAAGAGATCGAACGCTGTCAGGCGGCGATTGAACTGGCGCAGGCCGGACACAATGTGGCGCTGATCAGCAGCGGCGATGCGGGGATTTATGGCATGGCGGGGCTGGTGCTGGAACTGGTCAGCAAACAGAAGCTGGACGTTGAAGTGCGGTTGATCCCCGGCATGACCGCCAGTATCGCGGCGGCCTCCCTGCTGGGCGCGCCGTTGATGCACGATTTCTGTCATATCAGCCTGAGCGATCTCCTGACACCGTGGCCGGTCATCGAAAAACGGATTATCGCCGCCGGAGAAGCAGACTTCGTGATCTGTTTCTATAACCCGCGCAGCCGTGGCCGTGAAGGTCATCTGGCGCGTGCTTTTGAACTGCTGTCCGCCAGCAAAAACGCGCAAACGCCGGTTGGCGTGGTGAAGTCGGCCGGGCGTAAAAAGCAGGAAAAATGGCTGACCACGCTCGGCGATATGGATTTTGAGCCTGTCGATATGACCAGCCTGGTGATTGTCGGCAACAAAGCCACTTACGTACAGGATGGTCTGATGATCACGCCGCGAGGTTACGTACTGTGAGTTACGGCGACGTGCTGGTTATGGGCGGCACCAGCGATGCCCGGATGCTGTGTCAGCAACTGGATGCAGCAAAGGTGGCATACACCCTGTCGGTTGCCACGCCGACAGGAAAGCAGCTGGCTGGCGACATTAAAGGTCAGATCCGCTGCGGGCGCCTGGAGCCAGAGGAGATGGTGGCCTGGCTGAAAGCGCACCGCACGCGTTGGGTCATTGATGCGTCGCACCCGTATGCCGAGGTCGTCAGCCGCAACATTATGCACGCCTGTGAACGCGCGGGGGTGTTGCTGAGCCGCTATCAGCGCCCGGAACAGCTCAGCGAGCTTACGCACCCGCTGTTGCACCATGTCCACACGATTGCTGAGGCCTGCGATGTGGCGCAGCGCTTTGGCGAACGCGTTCTGTTAACGACCGGTAGTAAAGATCTGGCGACCTGGCGAGCCGGGTTGCCGCACAAAAAACTGCTGGCCCGCGTCTTACCTGTTCCTGAGGTCATTCAGCAATGTGCCGACCTGGGATTTGGCGTTGGTGAAATTTTCGCCCTGTGCGGGCCGTTCAGCGCTGAATTTAACGCGGCGTTTTATCGTCAGTGCCAGGCCGATGTCGTGGTGACAAAAGCATCGGGGGCGGAGGGCGGTTATCAGGAAAAAGTTCAACCCTGTCTGGATGCCGGTATCCCCTGCATCGTGATTACCCGCCCGGCAACGCTTGTAACGGGTGATGAGTTACTGGAAAGTCAGGCCGCATTTGCGCAGCGTTTGGCGCGCTGGCTGGCCGCTGCTTAAGGAGTAAGAGATGAAAAAAGCGCTTCTGGTGGTGAGTTTTGGCACCAGCTATCACGACACCTGTGAGAAGAACATTGTGGCCTGCGAACGCGATCTGGCAGCCAGCTGCCCGGATCGCGATCTGTTTCGCGCGTTCACCTCCGGGATGATTATCCGCAAGCTCAAACAGCGTGACGGCATTGAAATCGATACGCCGCTTCAGGCATTGCAGAAGCTTGCTGAACAGGGGTATCAGGATGTGGCGATTCAGTCCCTGCACATTATTAACGGCGACGAATACGAAAAAATTGTGCGTGAAGTTCAGACTCTGCGCCCGTTATTTACCCGTCTTACGCTCGGCGTGCCGCTGTTGAGCAGCCATGCCGATTACGCGCAGCTGATGCAGGCTTTACAGCAGCAGATGCCGACGCTTGGCGCGACGGAGAAAGTGGTGTTTATGGGGCACGGCGCCAGCCACCACGCGTTTGCGGCCTATGCGTGTCTGGACCATATGATGACGGCGCAGCGTTTTCCGGCGCGTGTGGGAGCGGTTGAGAGTTACCCGGAGGTGGATATTCTCATCGGGAGCTTACGTCAGGAAGGCGTAACGGCGGTGCATCTGATGCCGCTGATGCTTGTCGCCGGCGATCATGCCATCAACGATATGGCTTCCGATGAAGAGGACTCCTGGAAAACGCAGTTCAACGCCGCAGGCATCCCGGCGACGCCGTGGCTGAGCGGTCTGGGGGAGAATCCGGCGGTACGCGCCATGTTCGTGGCGCATTTGCAACAGGCGCTGAATACGGCCATGGAGGAAGCGGCATGAGTGGAAAGCTGTATGCGTTAAGTACCGGGCCGGGCGCAGCCGATCTGATCACCGTGCGCGCGGCGCGAATACTTGGCTCGCTCGATATCCTTTACGCTCCGGCAGGGCGCAAAGGCGGCGACAGTCTGGCGCTCTCTATTGTGCGTGAGTATCTGGGTGAGCAGACGGAAGTCCGCTGCTGCCACTTTCCAATGAGCGCTGACAGCGCGGAAAAAGAAGCCGTCTGGAATGAGGTAGCCGCAGCGCTGGTTCAGGAAGTGGAGGCGGGTAAACAGGTGGGGTTCATCACCCTTGGCGATGCCATGCTGTTCAGCACCTGGGTCTTTTTACTCCAGCGGATCGGCAACCCGGCGTGGCTGGAAATCGTTCCTGGCGTCACCTCGTTTGCCGCCATTGCCGCCCGCGCAAAAACGCCGCTGGCGATGGAACAACAATCGCTGGCGGTGATCTCCTGCACCGCGGCGGAAGAAACAATTCAGCAGGCGTTAAGACAGCATGACAGTCTGGTGCTGATGAAGGTCTACGGTCGCTTCGCGCGTATTAAAGCATTGCTGCAACAGGAAGGTTTGCTGGAGTGCGCCCTGATGATGGCGGAAGCCACGCTGCCCGGTGAGCAGTGCTGGCGTCACCTGAATGAGGTCAGCGACGAGCAGCCGCTGCCCTATTTTTCGACCATTCTGGTCAACAAACAGTGGGAGTATGCAGAATGAAACTTGAACAACAGCTAAAACAGCTGTCTTTCAGCGGGTTAGCTGCGGCGTTATTGCTGATGGTTGTCCCGGAACAGGCGTTCGCCATGCATATCATGGAGGGATTCCTGCCGCCGATGTGGGCGCTGGCCTGGTGGGTGCTGTTTTTACCGTGCCTGTGGTACGGACTGGTGCGCCTGCGCCGTATCGTGCAGGAAGATAACAACCAGAAGGTGCTGCTGGCATTGTGCGGGGCGTTTATCTTCGTGCTGTCGGCGCTGAAAATTCCTTCTGTTACAGGTAGTTGCTCGCACCCGACAGGGGTAGGGCTTGCGGTGATTTTATTTGGCCCAGGCGTTGTGGCGATCCTCGGGGCGATTGTGCTGCTGTTTCAGGCGCTGCTGCTGGCGCATGGCGGCCTGACCACGCTGGGTGCGAACGGGATGTCGATGGCGGTTATCGGCCCCGTTGTCGGGTATCTGGTATGGCAAATGGCCTGCCGCGCCGGGCTGCGCCGCGATGTCGGCGTCTTTCTTTGCGCCATGCTGGCGGATCTGGTGACGTACTTCGTGACGTCGGTGCAGCTTGGGGTGGCGTTCCCGGACCCGCAGGCAGGGGCAATGGGTTCAGTGATTAAATTTATGGGGATTTTCTGCCTGACACAGATCCCCATTGCGATCGCGGAGGGGCTGCTGACCGTCATGATTTACGACCAGTTGACCAAACGTCGGTTGATTACCGCACAAGGACATTAAGATGAAAAAGACGCTGATATTGTTAGCTATGGTGATTGCCCTGGTGATCCTGCCGTTTTTTATCGATCATGGCGGTGAGTTCGGTGGCTCTGACGGCGAAGCGGAAAGCCAGATCCAGGTGGTGGCGCCGCACTATGAACCGTGGTTCCAGCCATTGTATGAACCGGCCAGCGGTGAAATTGAAAGTCTGCTGTTTACGCTGCAAGGTTCGCTTGGCGCGGCGGTGATTTTCTATATTCTCGGTTACAGCAAAGGCAGACAGCGCCGTGATGACCGGGCTTGATCGACTCAGCTACCAGAGCCGCTGGCTTCATGTTACGCCGGTGCGTAAGTTTTTGCTCTGGTTGCTGATGATGATTCTGGCCTTTACCCTGCCTCCTTTGGGGCAGGGTATTGAACTGGCGCTCATCGCCGGGCTGAGCTGCTGGCTGCTGCGGATTTCGTTCTGGCGCTGGTGTCGCTGGATGGCGATACCGTTTGGTTTTTTAAGCGTGGGCGTGGTGACGATTTTATTCAGCGTGAGCCGCGATCCTCTCTTGTTACTGGCAAGCGTTCCGGTTGGCGATTACTGGCTGGGGGTGACCTCGTCAGGGTTGAATACCGCCAATGAAACCTTCTGGCGCAGTCTGAGCGCGCTGGCGGCGACGTTCTGGCTGGTGTTGAATCTGCCGTTTCCGCAACTGATTATTTTGCTTAAGCGCGCGCATGTGCCACGGCTGCTGACCGAGCAGATCCTGCTGACATGGCGCTTTATTTTTATCCTGTTAGATGAAGCGCTGGCCATTCATCGCGCGCAAACGCTGCGTTTTGGCTATCGTAGTTTGCCAAAAGGCTATCGTTCTCTGGCAATGCTGGTGGGTTTGCTGTTTACGCGTGTGCTTATCCGCTATCAGCAAATGACCACCGTGCTTGATATCAAACTGTATCAGGGTGATTTTCACCTGTAAGGATTCGTATGCTTGCCACCTCCGGTCTCTGGTTTCGCTATCAGGATGAGCAGGTGCTCAAGGGGCTAACGCTGGATTTCTCCCCCCATGCGGTTACCGGGCTGGTGGGCGCGAACGGCTGCGGAAAATCGACGCTATTTATGAACCTGAGCGGTTTACTGCGCCCGCAAAAAGGCGAGGTTTTGTGGCAGGGAAAAGCGCTGGATTACAGTAAGCGCGGGCTGCTGGCGCTGCGCCAACAGGTGGCAACCGTTTTTCAGGACCCCGATCAACAAATTTTTTATACCGATATCGACAGCGATATCGCTTTTAGTCTGCGAAATCTAGGCGTGGCTGAGGATGAGATTGCCCGCCGCGTGGACGATGCGTTGACCCTGGTTGATGCGCAGCATTTCCGTCATCAGCCGATCCAGTGTTTAAGCCACGGGCAAAAAAAACGCGTGGCGATTGCGGGGGCGATGGTGTTGCAGGCCCGCTACCTGCTGCTGGATGAACCCACTGCCGGGCTTGATCCTGCCGGGCGCACACAGATGATCGCGATCATCAAGCGGATTGTGGCGCAGGGGAATCATGTTGTTATTTCCAGCCATGATATTGATCTCATTTATGAAGTCAGCGATGCCGTTTATGTGCTGCGCCGTGGCGAGGTACTGGCATACGGTGAGCCGGGAGAGGTGTTTGCACGCACTGAACTGATCGAACAAGCCGGGCTGACGCAACCGTGGCTGGTCAAACTGCATGCGCAACTGGGGTTGCCGCTGTGTAAAACGGAAGAAGAATTTTTTGGGCGTATGCGAGAGAACGCGCTGAAGGAGGCGTCATGACGCAGGCAGTAATGTTGCAGGGAACGGCATCAGATGTAGGTAAAAGTGTGCTGGTGGCGGGGCTGTGCCGCATCTTTTATCAGGATGGCCTGCGCACGGCGCCGTTTAAGTCACAGAATATGGCGCTGAATTCCGGCATCACGCCGGACGGCAAAGAGATGGGACGCGCGCAGATTTTCCAGGCGGAAGCGGCGGGGATTGCACCGGATGTGCGGATGAATCCGGTCCTGCTAAAACCGACCAGCGATCGGAAAGCGCAGGTGGTGTTGATGGGCAAAGTCGCCACCGATATGGACGCGGTTAGCTACCATGAATATAAGCCGCGTCTGCGTGAGCAGATCCTCACGGTTTACAATAGCCTGGCGCAAGAATATGACGTTCTGGTGCTGGAGGGCGCCGGTAGCCCGGCGGAAATAAACCTGCGTGACCGCGACATCGTCAATATGGGGATGGCGGAAATGGCGCAATGTCCGGTCATTCTGGTGGCGGATATCGATCGCGGCGGCGTTTTTGCCTCTATCTACGGTACGCTGGCGCTGCTGCATGATAGTGAACGCGCCAGAGTGAAAGGGGTGATCATCAATAAGTTTCGCGGCGACGTGACGCTGCTCTACTCCGGCATTGAACAGATTGAAGCGCTGACCGGCGTGCCGGTTCTGGGCGTGATGCCCTGGCTGGAGGTCGATCTTGAAGATGAGGATGGCGTGGCGCTGCAAAAAGGCAAATACCTGCGTACCGATAAACGTGATATCGACATTGCCGTTGTTCAGGTGCCGCACATCTCGAATTTCACCGATTTCAACGCGCTGGCGGCGCAGCCGGATGTTCGCGTGCGCTATGTGCGCCACCCTGAAGAACTGGCGGGCGCGGACCTGATAATTCTGCCGGGTAGCAAAAATACGCTTGGCGATCTGGTCTGGCTGCGTGAAAGCGCAATGGCACATGGCGTGTTGCAGGCGCATCGTCAGGGCGTACCGGTGGCAGGTATCTGTGGCGGCTATCAGATGCTGGGCGACACCATTATTGATGAGGTGGAGTCCGGGCTGGGCACGCTCCCCGGTCTTGGGCTGCTTAATACCGTCACGCACTTCGCGCAGGATAAAACCACCACGCAGGTTGAAGGGCAGATGGCCTCTGCGCTGCCGGGATGGCTGGCGGCGGCGTCTGGCCTGGCGGTGCGCGGGTATGAAATTCATATGGGCGAGACGACACTGAATGCACAATGCCAGCCAGCCATGACGTTACGCAAAGGCGAAAACGCTATCGCTGACGGCGCGGTAACGGACGACGGACTGGTCTTTGGCACCTATCTTCATGGCTTGTTCGACAGCGATGCGTTCACGCGGGCGCTGGTCAATGGCCTGCGCGTGCGTAAGGGGCTGACGCCGCTGGATCACGCCTTCCATTACGCGCAATATAAATCGCAGCAGTTTGATCTGCTGGCGGATGCGATGCGACAACACATCGATATTGAGAAAATTTATACCATCATGCAGCAGCACCGGGAGCCCGTATGATGATTCTGGTGACCGGCGGCGCGCGCAGCGGGAAAAGCCGCCATGCGGAGGCGTTAATCGCGGATTCGCCGCAGGTGCTGTACATCGCCACGTCGCAGATTTTTGACGAGGAGATGGCGGCGCGGATTCAGCACCATCGGGATGGCAGACCGCCGCACTGGCGGACAGCGGAATGCTGGCGGCATCTTGATGCGCTGATTACGCCAGATAACGCCCCCGAAGAGGCCATTCTGCTGGAGTGTATCACGACCATGGTGACCAATTTATTGTTCGCGATGGGCGGCGATACTGACCCGGATAACTGGGATTACGCGGCGATGGAGCAGGCGATTGAAGATGAAATTCGCACGTTGATCGACGCCTGTCAGCGCTGTCCGGCTCAGGTGGTTCTGGTGACCAATGAGGTGGGCATGGGCATTGTCCCGGAAAATCGTCTGGCGCGACATTTTCGCGACATCGCCGGGCGCGTCAATCAGCGTCTGGCTGCGGCGGCGGATGAGGTCTGGCTGGTGGTATCGGGTATTGGAGTCAAAATTAAATGAGTAAGTTGTTCTGGGCGATGCTCGCTTTTATTTCGCGTTTGCCTGTTCCGACCCGTTGGTCTCAGGGGCTGGATTTTGAGGAGTATTCCCGCGGTATTGTGACATTCCCGCTAATCGGCATGCTGCTGGGCGCGATTGGCGGCCTGGTGTTTGTGGCGCTTCAGTCCTGGTGCGGCATTCCACTGGCGGCCCTGTTTTGCGTTTTGACGCTGGCGCTGCTGACCGGCGGTTTTCACCTCGACGGTCTGGCGGATACCTGTGACGGTATTTTTTCCGCCCGCCGCCGGGAGCGGATGCTGGAAATTATGCGTGACAGCCGCCTGGGCACCCACGGCGGGCTGGCGTTGATTTTTGTCCTGCTGGCGAAAGTGCTGGTGATTAGCGAACTGGCGCTGAGAGGCACGCCGATGCTGGCGGCGCTGGCGATGGCCTGCGCGGCGGGGCGCGGTGTCGCCGTATTGCTGATGTATCGTCATCGCTATGCCCGTGAAGAAGGGCTGGGCAACGTGTTTATCGGCAAAGTTACCGGGCGACAGACCTGCGTGACGCTGGGATTAACCGCTATTCTCGCGGCGATACTCATGCCGGGGATGCACGGGGTCGCTGCGCTGGTGGTCACTCTGGCGGCAATTTTTATTCTTGGGCAATTATTAAAACGCACGTTGGGTGGGCAAACCGGCGATACGCTGGGTGCGGCGATTGAACTTGGCGAGTTGATCTTCCTGCTGGCTCTGCTGTGAGCCAGCCAACACGATGAGAACCCTTATGCAGACGTTAACCTCTTTACTCCGTGACATTCCCAAACCGGACAGCGACGCAATGGCGCACGCCCGGCAGCACATCGACGGCTTGCTCAAACCGCCGGGCAGCCTCGGGCGCCTGGAAGCGCTGGCCGTACAGTTAGCGGGGATGCCCGGTCTCAACGGCACTCCGCATGTCGGTAAGAAGGCGATGCTGGTGATGTGCGCCGATCATGGCGTGTGGGATGAAGGGGTTGCGGTCTCGCCGAAAGTTGTCACCGCCATTCAGGCGGCCAACATGACGCAGGGAACAACCGGTGTTTGCGTACTGGCTGCTCAGGCCGGGGCAAAAGTCCATGTGATTGACGTCGGGATTGATGCCGACCCGATCCCCGGCGTGGTGAATATGCGCGTGGCGCGTGGGTGCGGGAATATCGCGACAGGCCCGGCGATGAGCCGCGTTCAGGCCGAAGAACTGCTGCTGGAAGTGATGCGCTACACCCGCGAACTGGCGCAAAGCGGCGTGACGCTGTTTGGCGTTGGCGAACTGGGAATGGCGAATACCACCCCTGCGGCGGCGATTGTGAGTGTACTGACCGGTAGCGATGCCGAAGATGTGGTGGGGATTGGCGCGAATCTTCCGCTCTCCAGAATTGGCAATAAAGTTGAGGTTGTGCGCCGCGCTATTGCGGTGAACCGGCCCGATCCGCGTGATGGCGTTGAGGTGCTGGCGAAGGTGGGCGGTTTTGACCTGGTCGGTATGGCGGGCGTGATGCTGGGCGCCGCGTCATGTGGATTGCCGGTTGTGCTGGATGGTTTTCTCTCCTATTCTGCGGCGCTGGCGGCCTGTCAGGTTGCGCCGGAAATTAAACCGTATCTGATTCCGTCGCATTTCTCGGCAGAGAAGGGCGCGCGGATTGCGCTGGAGCACCTGGAGCTGGAGCCGTATCTGCATATGGGAATGCGTCTTGGCGAAGGCAGCGGCGCAGCGCTGGCAATGCCCATCGTTGAAGCCGCCTGCGCGATGTACCGCAACATGGGGCAACTGGCGGCAAGTAATATTGTCCTGCCGAATGGTAAATAAAGATAAGCCGTATCGTTTCCCTTCGGTGGCGCTCATTCGCTGTTAACGTCGGAAAGGCGATAAAAAAGCTATAATTAACCGACATCTGCTGCGATTTGAGGAAAGGGAAATGATGCCTCGTGTGAAATTGTTTTGTTCTTTTATTCTGCTGTTCGCAAGCCAGAGCGCGCTGGCGGTAAGTTATCCATTGCCGCCAGAAGGGAGTCGTCTGGTCGGCAACCCGCTGACGATAACCGTCCCGGACAATAATACTCAACCGCTGGAAGCGTTTGCGGCGCAGTACGGACAGGGGCTGAGCAATATGCTCGAAGCGAATCCCGATGTGGACGTCTTTTTGCCGAAGTCCGGTTCGACGCTGGTGGTGCCGCAGCAGCTTATTTTGCCGGATACCGTGCGTGAAGGCATTGTGGTTAACGTGGCGGAAATGCGTCTTTACTACTATCCGAAAGGGGGCGATACCGTTGATGTCCTGCCGATTGGCATTGGCGAGGCGGGGCGAGAAACTCCACGTAACTGGGTGACTGCGGTAGAGCGTAAGCAGGAGGCGCCGAGCTGGACGCCGACGGCGAATACCCGACGTGAATATGCTAAACGAGGCGAAAGTCTGCCCGCGTTTGTCCCCGCCGGGCCGGATAACCCGATGGGGCTGTATGCAATTTATATCGGTAAGCTGTATGCCATTCATGGCACAAATGCGAACTTCGGTATTGGGCTGCGCGTGAGCCAGGGGTGCATCCGGTTGCGTAATGATGACATCAAATACCTGTTTGACAATGTGCCGGTGGGCACTCGCGTGCAGATTATCGATCAACCGCTGAAAACCACCGTCGAAGCGGACGGCAGTCGCTGGATTGAAGTGCATGAGCCGTTATCGCGTAATCGCACTGAATTTGAATCTGACAAAAAAGTACCGCTGCCGATCACGCCGGTGATGCGTACTTTTATGAAGGGCGATGGCGTTGACATTCATCGCGTCAACGAGGCGCTGGAGCGCCGCTCCGGGATGCCGACAAATATCAGCGCGGGTCTGACGGGGTTCTGACGTTTCTCCGCGCAATCTCCAGAAAAGCCTTTACCGCGCCGTTATTGTCGTTCTTTCTGCTGAGCAGCATCAGATTGGCCGATAACTCAGGCGCGTCGAGAGGGCGATAGACCAGGCCGGGAATGGCGATGTGCATCAGCGGTTCAGGCACCAGCGCCAGCCCTTGCCCGGCGGCGGCCAGAGCCAGTACGCTGAGCGTGCTGGAGGTGCAATGGGCGACGTGCGGAACATGACCCATAATCTCTGTGAGCATCATATAAAGCGGCTCATCCGCACGGTGGGTGTCGTAGAAAATGAGGGGCTCTTCAGCCAGCATACCTACCGTCAAATGGGTTTCACAAGCCAGCGGATGATCGTCGGCGATGGCGACCATCCGGCCCCAGAGGCCTATTTTTTCAGCCGCTAATTCTGGCTGGCGTACGTTATGGTGATCGGGTGTGTAACCAATGTCGAGCTGGCCGCTCAGAATGGCATCCGCTTGTAGCAACGGCGCGATTTCGCACACGACCAGTTCCGCATCGGGATAGGCCTGGCGAAAGGCGCGCAGATCTTCTGTCAATTTGCCGCTGAACACCGCGTTGCCAGCAAAGCCGACGCGCACAAGACCCGTTTCTCCGCGCATCGACCGTTGTACTGTCAGACGGGCATGTTCCGCCTGCTCAAGCGTGCGTTGCGCTTCAGTCTGCAACAATTTTCCCGCTTCGGTTAACTCAACTTTCCGGCTGGTACGAATAAACAGCGGGCCGCCTAACTCTTCTTCCAGCGCCTTGATCTGCATGCTCAGCGCGGGAGGAACGATATTGAGTTTTTCGGCGGCGCGGCCAAAGTGTCCTTCTTGTGCAACGGCAAGAAAATAGCGTAAGTGGCGCAGATCCATACGATGGCCTCATCATTCATCTAAACTGAATAATCTGTAAGATTTATCTATTGGATTTTAACGTTAATGGCGAGGAAACTGAATCCACTTAACTGGCTGGAGTAAAAATTATGCACAATCACCTGGCGGATCGTCAGCAAATTACCGATCTTCTCACTGGCTGGATGCATCGCGATCTGGGCGAGTGGGAGCAACTTCGCGGGCTGTTTCACCCGGATGGCACCATTGAGATAACCTGGTTTGAAGGGCTGGCGAGCGATTTTGTTGACGGCTCAATGCGTATGGGCGCCTCTGATATCCGCACCAAGCATTTGATTGGCACGCCGGTAGTGACCTTCAATAGCAGCGTCAACCGCGCCATTGTAGAAACCAATGCCATGATCATCGGCGAGAATGTGAAGCTGAATCTGGGGATGGTGACCCATAATCGCTTTTACGATATGGCGGAAAAACGCGATGGCGTGTGGAAACTCTTCAGACGCCAGAGCATTTATGACATGGGGAGTTTTACCTTCCCGCTGGGCGTGGTCGATATTGATCAAAGCGCGGTAGCAAAATACCCGCGAGAATACGCCGCGCTGGCATACCTGCTGGAAAAAAGCGGATTTCCGGTCACGCGTGTATTCGCAACGCGCGGCAGTGCGCTCGAACAGCAGATGAAAACCGAAGGGCAGCGCTGGCTGTCTGAGCCCGTTGTTTAAGCTTCATCAGCGACTGCGATCATCATGATTCTCAAAAGGATAAGAGAAATGCTCACCACTATACCAGGACGAAAATGCATCGCCGTTCTGTTTGCGATGCTAATGTTTCCCGGTGCGGCTTTGGCTGCGCAAACCCTAATCTACAGCGACCATGAACCGCTGGGTGGAATGCGCACTCGTTTTATCAATGACGTATTTTTCCCCGCAATCGAAAAAGAGTCGCGTGGTCGCCTGAAGGTAGAGGCGCACTGGGGAGGCGAGCTAAGTGATGGTTATACGGCTCTGGCGATGGCGGGAAAGGGGGACAAAGCGGATATGGCTGTTGTTGTACCTGAATATGCGGCTAAGGCATTACCATTGCAGCAAATCTTTAAAAGCTTCCCCGTCGGCCCTGCCGGGGAAAAGCAGGTTGCTTTCTTTCGTCGCGTTTATGCGGATATCCCGGATTTTTCGGCAGAACTCAAGAAAGAAAATGTGGTGAATGTTTTCATTGCGACCGGCTATCCGCTGGCTTTTTTTAGCACTACCGCGCTGAATAATCCTGAAGGACTTAAGGGGGGAACGTGGCGCTCCGCCAGTTTCTGGCACCAGGGGTTTCTGAAAAATGTCGGCGCTAAAGCCGTGACCATGCCCTGGGGAGATGAAACCTACAAGGCCTTACAAAGCGGAAGTCTCGACGGATTAATGTTGAATGTGGATAGCGGCTATGCGTTAAATGCTCAGCGATTCGCGCCTGATGTGCTGGTTTCGCGGGATCTCTGGCTTGGGCATGTTTACCTGCTGGTGATGAATAAAAACACCTGGGATAACCTTTCCCGCGACGATCGGGCGGCGATTCAGCGGGCCGCTGACGTCGCTTATCAATCCCTGGGTTCCGTAATGGATAAAAGCTTCACCACACAAGTCGCCGATCTGGAAAAAAGCGGTGCGACGGTCAGAATCCTGCACTCTGAAGACGTTGCGCAATGGAAAGCCGCCACCCGATACCAGGAGATTCAGTCTGAGTGGGTGAAGGAGCTGGAAAAGAACGGGCTTACCGAGGCGGGAAGGGTGATGAACCAGGTCAGTAGCATTCTGGACGAGATGGTGTCTCCGACCCCTTAAGCGAGAAGACAAAACGTAACGCTCGGGAACGTATTACTACAGTTGCCTGATAAAAGGGCCGAATAACCATTTTCGGCCCTGGCGTGCATCATTTTTTATAATTCTTTGGTGCTGATAGCAGCATTTTTCGCATACGTTCCATGACGGTGTTTAAGTCCACCGCGCGTTTAATCATACTGCGTATTCTGTCTGAATCATTGATGCCCTTTTTGACATACCGGGCAATATATTGCAGAACGTACTTATCCTCATCACCGTGGATGCGTAATGACAGGTTCTCTACGGTCTGCAATATCTGACCCGCCAGCGACTGACGCTGGCGGGAGTAGGCTCTTATATCCTTAAATGATTGCTGAATTATAAAACATTCCGTAGCGCTGACGTTGTTGAATCCACCGGAGGACGAAAGAAAAGCATAATGACTGTTAAGGTCGGCCGCGCATTGGGATTAATTTAGCGGCCGTTATAATCTCCCTATTTAATTGGTAGTTGCAGCATGTTGCTTCGCTTTCTCAATGGCGTGTGCGTCAAATATGTAATGCTCATAACCGGCGGTAACATTCTTCACTCTGTATATTTTCCACTTGCCGCCCTCTCTTTTTAGGTAGACTCCAATTTGATACGTCTGATTGTTTTGTCGACCCAACCAAACATCGACGTATTCACCACCAAAACAGTTTTTAGCTTTTCCAACTTTCAATAAGGGGATCCAATCTGCTGAATAATCTTGCGCATATGTATAGTAATCGGTGTCGATAATCTCCTGCTCATAAATATGAGAGATAGTATTTAGTTGGGCTAGCGTATCCTTCGAAATATATTCATCCATCTTTTCAGGCGCAGGCTTTATTTTCCCTTCACTATTTGCAAACACGTTTAGATAGTAAGTGTAGAAATCTGAAACACGCCGTTCTGCGTTATCGCGTCCTGAGCTGCACGCGGTAATTGCAAATATCATGAGAACAACATAAAGGGCTTTCATCAATCCTTCCTGTACATTTGATGCGCTGGCTTTGACGAACGGTATCCAGGACCGCCCCAAAAATCCCGCTGTTTAAAGTCTGAATACCAATCCTGGCCGTCGTAAATAGCCATGTGACCGGCGGCGTGTCCTCCCGCGTAAGGCTGAATCACTACCACGTCACCAGCTCTGGGGGATTGCGTTGAAGATATTTTTCTAAACCCCGCAGACTCCAGCATTGGGCCGTAATCTTTGGCGTTTTGCGTGTTTGTTACGGTCACGCCCCCTGCCTTTATGGCCTTGCGCACATACGATGCACAGTTATTCGTTGGCCCCGGTTCGGCGTGATGTTTTGCCCAGTTTCCGGCGCTTCTTGTGTCCCATCCCATGATTATCATCCATTTCAGTTAGAGAAATTGCTAATAGATACCCAATTAGTTAGGAGGGTTAATCATTTAGTGCCACAGAAAGCGTAACGTGATAAGCGAGGCAAGTGCGCTTGACGCTGAGAGCAGGCGGAATCAATAGCGAAGGGATTGCCTAAACGAATTCCGAAAATAAAAGAATGCGGGTATCGGAATATGAGCGGGAAACAGGTCAGTAGCATTCTGGACGAGATGATGTCTCCGGCCTCTTAAGCGAGAAGGCAAAACGTAACGCTCGGGAACGTATTGCGACAATTGCCTGATAAAAGGGCCGAATAACTATTTTCGGCCCTGGCGTGCATCATTTTTTATAATTCTTTGGCGCTGATAACAGCATTTTTCGCATACGTTCCATGACGGTATTTAAGTCCACCGCGCGTTTAATCATACTACGTATTCTGTCTGAATCATTGATGCCCTTTTTGACATACCGGGCAATATATTGCAGAACGTACTTATCCTCATCACTGTGGGTGCGTAATGACAGGTTCTCTACGGTCTGCAATATCTGACCCGCCAGCGACTGACGCTGTCTGGTTAACGTGTTGACGTAGCTGGCCTGTAAGCCATCGCGCCGGGCGTTAAAGATATTGTATTTTTCAATAGCATGATGTTTTTTGACGATATTTGTCCGGTTGGCTAACAGATACTGAGCCAGTATTTTGCTATAGCCTGTGAGCATTGCGGCATGAAATATTGTCAGCGGCATATCGCATATTCTGATTTCAATTGTGCCCAGAGCAGGCTGTGGCCTGACGTACCAGTAAATATCTTTGATACTTTTAATGATCCCGACATCGACCATCTCGTTATAAAATACGACGAACTCGTCCCAGTTATAGATGTTTTCAATCAGTTCACTGTTCAGAAAGGCGTTCTGCCCGGTAAAGCGGGAACTTGAAAAAGAGGTATCCACGCCATCCAGCCACGGCGAAGAGGCGCTGAGTGCAACTAAATGGGGCAGGTAGGGAATAAGCGCATGACACAGATAAATGGCGTCATCGCCATCCTGAACGCCAATATGAATATGCTGCCCAAATACGCAGGCCATTTTGGTGATGTAGCCATAGCGTACGGCCAGATTTTGATGACGTTGTAAATCGCTAATCACCTGTTCTCGCCAGTCGCCATCTAAATGGCGGCCGCCGCCGGTAACATCGCAGCCGTGTTTTCTGGCGACTTCCCTGACGTTACAGGCTAATAAAGATAATTCTTCATGCAGTTTAAACACCGAAGAGTGTACTGAGCTGTTCAGCTCAATCATTGACTTGGTTAGCTCATGCTTTATTTGCTGAGTGTGCGCCATATCGGCCAGCACGATATCCGCTTTATCTACCAGCCTGGTATCGTTTCTGTCGATTAACTGGAGTTCCAGCTCGGTGCCCGTCGTAAACCGCAGTGAGCGGGTAAAAGGTAGAGATACCATAATGTCCTCTGCACTGAGTTGTTGTGGTTGGCCTGAAATTCTATTGTTAAAAGTGTAGGTCAGACGGTCATGCCTGCCAGAGGTGAATCGCAGAACCCTGATTACGGTCATAAAACCATTTTATTGGTATGGTTAATTTTTTGCGATATGACGAGAGAGAGTATGCTGTAGCGCGAGGACTGCTCAGGTATTGCCGCAGCAGTGTGGCCTGTTTTTGTGGAACACTTTAACAGGAGTCATCTTATGAGCTTAGCTATTACTAAAGTCGATTATCCGGTCAGTCAGGTTCGCCGATATTTAGAACCGGGCCCGGTTGTGTTGGTGTCATCCAAATGGAACGGAAAGACCAATATCATGACGCTGGGCTGGCATACCGTTCTGGAATTTTCTCCCTCGCTGGTCGGGCTGATGATTTCGGGCGGCAACCACAGTTTTGAGATGATCCGTCATAGCCGGGAATGCGTGATCAACGTTCCGCTGACGGATTTGGCCGAGACGGTCGTGCGAATCGGCAACACGTCCGGCGCTGACATCGATAAGTTTGCCGAATTTAATCTTACGGCACAGGAAGCCGATGAGGTTGATGCCCCGCTGATCCAGCAATGTTATGCGAATTTTGAGTGCTGTTTGTATGATGATGTGCTGGTGGAACGCTACAATTTTTTCATTTTCGAGGTCGTGAAGGCGCATGTGGCCACATCACCGGAACACCCTGAGACGATTCACTATACAGGGAAGGGGGAGTTTATGGTGTCGGGCAAGACAATGAATCTGAGCGCGCTGTTCAGGCCGGAAATGCTTATCTGAGCGTTTGCGGTGGCGCTCGTCACGGATAAATGGCAGAAAGCCCGCTAAAAAGCGGGCTTTCTGCCAGGGATCGCCTTCGTCAGTATTTTATCGGGAAGTCCGTGAAATCAGGAACAGAAATACCGGAACCCCGAGTATCGCCGTCAGGATGCCGACGGGTAATTCACGAGGCGCAAACAGCGTTCGGGCAAGCGTATCAGCCAGAACGGTAAAAGTCGCGCCGCACAGCATGGATGCCGGCAGCAGCGATCGATGGCGATGACCAATGAATATGCGGGCGATATGAGGCACGGTCAGCCCAATAAAACCTATTGCTCCGCAACATGCCACAATGACCGCAGTCAATAAGGTCAACAAACAATACAGGGCGAGCCTGATTGCGCCAACGTCCACACCAAGCGACGCTGCCGTCACATTGCCAAACGTGAGCACATCCAGCTCTATTGCCCGCCACCAGCAGAGCAGAAATATCGGCAACAGCACCAGTGCGCAAAGCAGTACCTGAAGCCAGGATGCCTGTGCAAAGCTTCCCAGCAGCCAGAACATCACCCCTCGCGTGGTGTCTGCATCCGTTTTCCAGAGCGTGGTTAATGATGTGGCGGCGGAGAGAAGCTGTGTCACGGCGACGCCGGTCAGGATAAAACGGCTGGACTGGCCGGATAGCGATTTCCGCGCCATGAAAAGCACCAGTGCGAAAGCCAGCATCGCGCCGCAGAACGCCCCGGCAGGTACAGCGGCCCAGCCCGCACTGAGACCAAGCGCAATGACCAGTACCGCGCCAAACCCTGCGCCGGATGAGATCCCCAACACCCAGGGGTCGGCAAGAGGATTACGTGTCAACGACTGGAGCACCGTTCCAGCCAGCGCTAATGCGGCGCCCGCCAGCGCAGCAAGCAGGGTGCGCGGCATACGCAGAGACCATACGATCCGCTGATGAAGCGTTCCCGCTGTATCGCTATGCCAGTAGCCTGCCAGTATGGCATTTGCCACGTCCTTCATGGAAAAGGTCACCGGGCCATACATAATGGCAATGCAAAACGCCAGCATCAGGGCCGGAAACAGCATGGAGAGGCGAAAAACAGGAGAACGCAGCATGATTATTTCCAGCCAGCGATCACATAATCATCCAGGAATTGCCAGAGAGTACCCGTTTCGCTAAAACCCGCCTGGCGCAGAGCGGTGAGCTGGAATTCGACCGTGGTGGGCAGTGGTGTCGGGCGGTCTTTAAAGATAGCGGTGCGCGCGTCCATCAAATCAGCCAGCTCATGATGACGGGTGGCCGATGCAAACCAGCTATCCCAGTCCTGCACTCCCGCTGTCCAGGCTTTTTTCTGCGTATCTTCGTCATGAAGCTGGGCAATCCGTTTCTGGCATGGATTGCGATTATCAAATCGCTGATGATCGGCGTTCATGAATAAGCCATGTTCATCCAGCAGGTTAAAGATGTTGCGATAAAGCGCGACCTGCTGTTCAGGCAGCAGCCAGTGGATGGCCGTGCTGGAAACAACGGCCTGCGGTTTGTCGGTAATAGCGGCAAAGCAATCCGCTGTTGCAATATCGCCGCTGAAGAACTGAATACGGTCCTTGTATTCAGATAAGGCTTCTTTGGCCAGCGTAAGCAGAAGCGGGTCGAGGTCAATAGCCGTTACTCTTATCGCCGGAAAGCGATTCAGAAGACGCATGCTGAATGAGCCTGGACCACAGGCCAGATCCACCACATGGAATTCTTCGCCATATAGCATTGCCAGAACATCCAGCGCGGCGTTATAGCGTTCTTCACGGTGAGCGATGTAGGCGCTTTGTTGTTCGTCCCAGTTTTTCAGTAATTCGCGGGCTGGAAAGGTCATGTTGTTCCTTAGCGTGTATTTGTGTGACTAGTCGGTGAAGGGCCAGAACTGAACGCGCAGATGCGTCCATGTCATAGCCAGGTAAAATGATGTAACGTTTTGCTTTAACCGCCTTCATGCCTGCGGTGAGGGGATTACGTTCAAGAAAATCGATTTTGCTCCGGGCGCTGTCGCCATCTCCCCCCCTTTGCAGATCGCCCAGGATCAGGTAGTCAGGGTCCCGTTCGGCAATGACCTCCCAGCTCATGGCGGGCCACAGTTCAGCACTGTTATCAAAGATGTTTTTACTGCCGATGGTTTTGGTTAACAGCTCAGAAGCGCCATAACCGCCCGCCACATAAGGTGTTGCCGTACCGGAATACCACCACATGAGCGTTCTGCGTGGCAGTTTTATGCGGCTGTCAGCAGCGACCTGTTGCTTCAGTTCATTGATAAGCGCCTCTGCGCGCGGCTCCACGCCATATATGCGCGCAATATTACGCAACTCGTCGTAGATGCTGTCGAAGGTTACAGGCGCAGGAGGGCCACTTTGCAGGCCATTGCACATCCCTTCAATGAGCCAGCTTCCAATTCCCCATTCAGCCATCCTTTCACGACCGGCGGTCTCCGGGCTGTTAAACCAGTAGTAGCTGCCGGAATAGATAAAATCTGGCCGGGAACTCAGCAAGGACTCTCCCGACCAGGGCGAACTGTCGAGACGTGCTTTTAGCGGTTTATACCAGGGGGAGGGCGCGGTATCTTCATCTGGCCGATAACCGACAGCACTGATCACGGAATCTCCCAGACGTAATGCGAGCATGTTTTCCATTGCGGTCGGCATATAGACGATTGCCCGCTGTGGTACATGCTCAAACGTCCAGGATCTTCCGCAATTCTGCAACGTAACGGGATGCGCAAAGCTGGCGAAGGTCGCCAGCAATGCGAGGGAGGCCAGGCGTTTCATCAGAAGCGCATGTTGACATAGGCTTCGTAAGTTCGACCTGGCGCAATCATTTCCTGCCCTGTATAAGTACGCTGCCAGGTGTAAAAGCGATCCGTCAGGTTACGCACGCGGGTGCCTACGGTAACGTCCTTAATCACTTCATAATCGGCGTTAAGGTCGACAGTCGTGTAATCGCCCATTTTGTTTTTGTTGGCATCATCGTTATAGCTACTGCCAACATAGTGGAGCTGCGCGCCCAGCCCCAGTTTGCTAATCGGCATATAACGGCCAGAAAGGTTAGCCGTCCACTCCGGGATATAGCGCGGCTGATTGCCGGAAAGGTCCTGCGTACCTTGTTTGAAATTGTCAAAGCGCGCATGGGTATAAGCCACATTTCCCGCCAGCGCGACGCTATCCAGCGGTTTAATCAATCCGCTGAACTCGATGCCGCGCGAAGTCTGCTTGCCAACCGCATTCCATACACCGGCCTGGACAGCCGATTGCTGATAAAGATTTTTTTTCTGGAGATCGTAAACGGCCAGCTTCATTTCGCCGTGGTCGAATGTCCCTTTTACACCGGCTTCATATTGCTGAACTTCTGTAAGTGGCAGGGACGTTTGTTCAGGGCTGATAAAGAAGATATCGCTGCCGGGCTCTTTACCTGTGGAATAGTTGGCATACACCGTCCAGTTTTCGTTAATGGCCCAGCTCGGCCCAATACCAACACTCATAAAACTATAGCTACGATTGATGGTTTTATTGTCCTGCTGGTAATTCCAGTGCATGTCCAGGTTGGTATAGCGCAACTGGCTTAACAGGGCGACAGCATCAGTGATATTCAGATTGTCTTCCAGCAGCAAGGCATACTGGTTCTGAGTGATGTGACGAACAGGTGAGCGCATCTTGCCACTCGCACCGGTGCGAAAGTCATTGGAGGCGGGGTTGGTCAGCAGAACCTCTTCGCCCCCCGGGAAGCCGTTAGAATAGTACTGGAATTCGCGTTTTGAAAAATCGACACCCGCAGTCACGCGGTTGGCGAATGATGCAATCGGGTGATCCCAGGTGACCATTGTACGGTTGCCCGTCAGCTTGTCATCATGAGCAAGATCGCCATAAGAATCACGGGTAACATAGCCCGCTTTGTTTGACGGGTAATAGCGTTCAACGTTCTGCCATTCGCGGAATCCTTTGTAATAATAGAACTGGTTATCAAAGGTTACATCAGGCGTTGCATACCAGGACTGGGTTGACTGGAATGAGGTTGCCTGGCTGCGGATATGCGCATCCTGAATGTTGTTGTAGTTTACATGGCGCAAGTCGCGATCAACTTTGCCGTTGATGACAGGCGTCCCGAAATAGGGATTGCGCATATCCGTTAAGCTACGATCGATGTCAAAAGTGACCTGTGTGTTATCGGTCGGCGTCAGCAGGAGCTGTGCGCTGATGCGCTTCGGGCGACTGCGATCTTTATCAACCTGAGTGCCGGTATTTGATGCGCTTACATCCACGCGGCCAGCAGCTATACCCTCAACAAGCGTACCGCCCGCGCCGATGTGGGCGCGATGGCTGTTATAGCTTGACCAGCTATAGTCAGTTTCTACTGGCTGTCGACCAAAGGTTGCTTTACGTGATATCAGGTTGACGCTGCCACCGGCAGAACTCAGACCATTTAAAACGGAGCCTGTGCCATACAGGATGTCCACATTTTCATAATGAACCGGGTCGGCGATTTGAATGGTGCTACCGGGTACGGCCACGCCGTTTAGCAGCCAGGAAACGCCGGAGAAGCCGCGCAGTGAAACGCTGTTTGAGAGCGTAGGTGAGCTGGTGCCGGACATGCCCGGGGCGGTTTCAACGACTTCGGTGAGCGTGCGTTTGCCCTTAGCCGTAATGGTTCTGGCGCTGATGGTTTCAGTATGGCGTGGCGTTTGCTTATCGGTCAGACCGAGACGTGAGGCTGAACCGGATGAAAGACGTGCCGAGTCGGATTCGGCGGAATAGTCGGATACGTCACTGCCGGTGACGACGATGGTTTCATCTGCTGCATAGGCCAGAGGTGAAGTATTTACTGCTACTGCGAGAGCTATCAAAGAAGGCTTAAGTTTCATAGGTTGGCATTACATTATAATGGATATGTTATAACATAACATATCTCATAAAGAAAAAAAGTAGGCAAATGAGAACAAGTGGGAAGGGGGCAGGAGAGGTCTGTGGGGGGGGGGGCCAAAAACGACAGGCGTCAAAAAAACCGGCAATCCTTATCAGGACAACCGGTTCAATTTAACTACTGCTTTTAAAACGCCTCAAGACTTACTGAGATATCTCGAGACTAAAATCTGGCTCCTCTGACTGGACTCGAACCAGTGACATACGGATTAACAGTCCGCCGTTCTACCGACTGAACTACAGAGGAATCGTTGTGGAGGCTTATCTTAGCGGCGAAAAATCTTTTGTCAAACCTCATTTCCCTGGAGGCGGTTCAATTGCTGCTTCTCTCAACAGTTTGTTGCAATTGCAGACATTTTACAGGGAAAAAACTTTGCAGCTTTTTGGATTCTCCCTCATTATTTGAAATGAGGTTTCAACTTTCTTCATTAAGGTCCACTTTGAACGTCTCCGCAGCCTTACGCCAGGCCGTCTCCCGTACGCCCTGGTATGCCAAACGTAAGAGTTACAAGGTTCTTTTCTGGCGTGAAATCACCCCGCTTGCCGTGCCTATCTTTCTGGAAAATACCTGCGTACTGCTAATGGGGGTGCTGAGCACCTTTCTGGTCAGTTGGTTGGGTAAAGAGGCGATGGCCGGGGTAGGGCTTGCCGATAGCTTCAACATGGTCATTATGGCGTTTTTTGCTGCTATCGATCTGGGGACGACCGTGGTTGTGGCGTTTAGCCTGGGAAAACGCGATCGTCGTCGCGCCAGGGCCGCCGCGAGACAGTCACTGGTGATCATGACGCTTTTTGCCATCGTGCTGGCGGCGGTTATTCACTATTTTGGCGAACAGATTATTGATGTCGTGGCCGGGGAGGCGTCTTCCGAGGTGAAGGCTCTGGCGCTGACATACCTGGAACTGACGGTGATCAGCTATCCCGCTGCGGCCATCGCCCTGATTGGCAGTGGTGCATTGCGTGGAGCCGGAAATACCAAAATTCCGCTGTTGATCAATGGCGGCATGAATATTCTTAACATCATGATCAGCAGCGTCCTGATTTATGGCGTTTTTTCCTGGCAGGGGTTGGGTTTTGTCGGGGCGGGACTCGGGCTGACCATCTCTCGCTATATCGGAGCCGTCGCCATTATCTGGGTGTTGATGATTGGTTTTAACCCGGCATTGCGCATTACGTTGAAGAGCTATTTTAAGCCGCTGAACTTCACCATTATCTGGGAAGTGATGGGGATTGGTATCCCTGCGAGCATCGAATCTGTTTTGTTCAACGGTGGGAAATTGTTAACGCAGATGTTTGTGGCGGGGATGGGGACCAGCGTTATTGCCGGTAACTTCATCGCTTTTTCAATTGCCGCGCTGATCAACCTGCCCGGAAACGCGCTGGGTTCTGCATCGACAATCATCACTGGCCGACGGCTGGGGAATGGTCAGATTTCCCAGGCAGAGATTCAGCTTCGTCATGTGTTCTGGCTATCTACCATTGGACTGACCGCGATTGCATGGTTAAGCGCGCCGTTTGCGGGACTGATGGCCTCGTTTTATACCCACGATCAGGATGTAAAAGATGTTGTCGTGGTTCTGATTTGGCTGAACGCGGCGTTTATGCCGATTTGGTCTGCGTCCTGGGTGTTGCCCTCAGGGTTTAAAGGGGCGCGGGACGCACGTTTTGCAATGTGGGTTTCGATGCTGGGGATGTGGGGCTGCCGTGTGGTTGCGGGTTACACGTTGGGGATCGTGCTTGGCTGGGGCGTTGTCGGGGTCTGGCTGGGGATGTTCTTTGACTGGGCGGTGCGCGCCGCACTGTTTTACTGGCGTATGGTCAGCGGTCGTTGGCTATGGAAATACCCGCGTCCTGAGCGCATAAAATCGCCCGTTCAGCCTGAATCTCCAACGAAATGAAGAATATTTCGGCAAACGAACGTGTTTGTGCATTCAGGCTTTGACAATGCTCGTGGGCGTCGTTAATATGCGCCCCGTTCACACGATTCCTCTGTAGTTCAGTCGGTAGAACGGCGGACTGTTAATCCGTATGTCACTGGTTCGAGTCCAGTCAGAGGAGCCAAATTTAGAAAAGCCCGCTTTTTAGCGGGCTTTTTGCTTTCCGTCATCGGCATTCAGTTCTTTCAGTGCCCGGCACGCCGGACGCTGAACGACAAACGTTGATTACCACATCAAATCATCAGGCACTTTAAAATCAGCATACGGATCTTCTTCGTCCTGCTCTTCCTGACTAAGCGCACTATTTAAGACGATACTGTTAGCATCTCGCTGCGCAATTTTATCGGCTACGCTTGCGGGGATAATCGCGTATTCACATTCCCCACCGTTATCAACAACCAAACGCGCAATGGCGAGGCGACCATTAATCAACTGGGCTTGCGTCGCCTTATCCACATCTATTTTTTTAATTAAGTTATTATCTGTGAAGTTAAAACCAATATCGCCTTTTGAAATGCTGATTCTATTCATTTCAATAAGTTGCTTCACCTGCGCTTTATATTCTTTGGATAACGCCGCTTGTTTTTGTTGCTCGCTTAGCTGTTTATCACGCTCAAGTTGCGCTTTTTTATTTTCTTCCACAGCCTCTCTTGCTTCACGCGCCTGAACTCGTGATTTTTTAGCCGTTCTCTGGACTTTGGCCATTTTTTTACTGGTTACTAATCCCGCTTTTAGCATCTGCTCTTGTAAGGTGAGTTTTGTCATCTTCGTTTCTGAAACCGTTGAATAATGTATGTGATTATACCCGTAATTTTTGCGTCTGTACCTGGCGCACGCGAGCCGGAATTCTGTTTATGAATGGCGCAGGATTCCGGCACGGGATTCAGATGAATTACTTGAGCAGTTTCACCGTGGCCTCTATGTCTATCTCATCTTCCGAGAAGATTAACGTCGTTCCCTGGAAGGTGGTGATTGCCAGTTTTCTCAGCGAGCGCATTTCACCGGGCTTTGCGGCTGATTTGGGTCTGATACTACTCATCAGCACGCCCACAGACAGCACCGCGTTTTCTTTATCAATTCGGGTATCGGCTGGCACTTCTTCGCTGTAAACCAGATAAGACTTGATCGACGTGAGCTTCAGGCGCTCGCCCGCGATATAGATGTATTTGCTTTCCGGGATGACTTTCACAGCATAAGCGGACAAGCCTTTGTTATTGGTGGTGGGTTCAAAAGTCACCGCCGCGTCTTTTTTAATCAGCTCAGGGTTGGCAACCTTAATCACATGAAAATAGCGGTTATCACCGTTTTCATCTTTGATAAATCCAAAACCTTTATCTTTAAACCACGTTGTGATTGTTCCGTTCATCGCCTTACCGCCTGGTTAATCGTTTATCTACTCAGTTTTTACAGCGCGCAGTGTAAAGCACAATGCCCACGCAGACCATGTCTTTGGCTTAAGTTTGGGTGATAAATGTCCATCAGACCAGGGGGCCGTGGGGGAGGGAAGTCGCGATTGCATTTGGCCGATGGTCAGGGATGGGGAGAACGTCTACTTCACAACCCAGTTCACTGTTACATTCCATTAATGCAATTGAGTGCCATTCTCATCTATCATGATCTGCGACTCACACGATCTATGGCTACTGCAACAAGGGAGGTCGTCAGTGCTACTGGCTATCAGGTACGTCTTTGCGTCATGCCCACTTCGTATTACCGCACTTATCGTCGTTGTGTTGCTTCAGGGGCTGATACCGGCCCTCAACATCTTTATGACCGGCCAAATAATCAACACACTGCATGCAGTGCAAACCACCGACGGCGATCTGATGCTGAGCGTTGCGGTCTGGTGTGTTTCACTCCTTGGCATGCAGCTTATGCAGCCCCTGGTCAATCTTGTTCAGGGGGATGTCACGGAGATTTCGACTAATCACTTCAGCACTAAGATTATGTGCCGTATGAACGACTCTTTTTCCCTGAGCCTGTTTGATAATAAGGAGCGTTACGAGCAACTGGAATATTTGAAAAAAGAAGCGGCGTATCGACCGCTTAATTTCATCATCTGTATCATTTACGTTATCCGGGCAATCGTCATGGCTGGCAGTCTGCTGCTGGTTCTGATCAACTATTCAGGAGCAGGGGCGGCCATTTGCGCGCTTTCCGCCATACCGATGATTGCCATCAATATGCGTATCCAGCAGAGATACGTGCGGGATTTATTCTTCACGTCTAAAGATGCGATTGCGATGCGCTACGTATATGGCGTCAGTATGGACAAGAGTTTTTTGCAGGAGATCCGGCTTTACGGTCTTGGTAAATATCTGCTGACTAAATTCAATGCGTCCGCTCGCAATACCTATAATCGCATGCACAAACAGCGCATCCGCGCGCTAATCACGCCTGTGCCGGCCATGATGCTGAGCCTGACTATGCTGTTCGTCGGGGTAACTTTTTTTTTAAACAACTTACGCACCAGTGATATTGCCGTGAGCGCGCTGGTGATGGTGTTTCAGTCCATTGTGATGATGAAATCGCACCTCGACGAGATAGCCAATTATGGTTCGAATCTCGTCAGCATGAGCAGTTTTTTCACCCGCTACCATGCGTTTATGACGGATAAGATTGAACCGGTGAAAAACGGGCACCTTACCTTACCCGCCGAAACACCTTTTGCCCTCAGCATTCACAAACTCCGGTTTCAGTATGAGGGGCGTAATCATCCAGCCCTGAATGGGGTTAACCTTGAAATTGCCCCCGGTGAAAAGGTCGCTATTCTCGGTGAGAACGGCAGCGGAAAAACAACTCTGATTAAAATGATCCTGCGCATGTACGCCTTCAGTGAGGGGGCTGTGTCTGTGTCAGGCGTGCCGCTCGACAGGTTGGATATTGAAAGTTACCGGAACCAGATAGCCACCGTGTTTCAGGATTACGGAAAATACGAGTTCACGGTGGGCGAAAACATTGCCCTGAATAATTATGATGCAGAAACCCCGTCGCCAGCGGTTGATGAATTGCTGAAAAAGGTAGGATTTCCGTATGACCAGCACACCCGGCTGGGCAAGCAGTTCGGCGGCGATGAACTCTCCATAGGGCAGTGGCAGCGGCTCGCGATTGCACGGGCGCTATACCGAAAGGCCAATCTGTTTATTTTTGATGAGTTCTCTTCATCACTCGATCCTGAAACTGAGCACCGGCTGTTTAATGATATTCTTGCCCTGAACACAACCGTGATCGCAGTGACGCACAGGCTCGGTAATATAAAAGAGTTCGACAGGATTATCGTGATGTCTGCTGGAGAGGTCATCGAAAATGGGGACTTCACTGCGTTGATAAGCCGTCGGGGAAAATTTTACGACATGTGGCATGCGCAGTTTAAATCGGTGATGACTCAGGCAGTTTAATACTACGGGAATGGTACGCAGGTATTTGCACGTTATTCCAGATGTAACCCATCCAAATATATCGTCATTGTTCCCCGGTGTACGCCGGACAAGAGGTTCGGCATAACCATGTCCGATTTGAGCGAAAACCAGATATCAGTAATTTTCGCTCACGACAAAAAGGCCCCGGTGACAACTAATCCTCGCGTTTTTCCGCCCATTTCAGCATTGCATCAAGGGCCGGGCACAGTTCTTGCCCCCACTCGGTCAGGCGATATTCCACTTTCGGCGGCACCTGAGGGTACACCGTGCGTGATACGATGCCGTCGGCTTCCAGTTGTCGCAGTTGCTGAGCCAGCATCTTCTGTGAAATACCCGGGATCAGTTTTTCAAAATCGGAATAGCGCTGTACTTTTCCATCGAACAGATGAAAAAGAATAATTAATTTCCAGCGACCTTCCAGCAGTCGCAGCACATGCTCCACGCCGCTTGCGGCAGATTCTGGAGTATATAACTTACTCATAATTCAGTTGCTCACTTTTTCGTGCGTACTTGTCAATTTCACAGTCTATGTTGAAAATTCCTGTACTGTAAACAACGGGAGTAAAGCGCCATGTCATTAGCCCTACCGCACGCTATTTCTGACTATTTCGCGATCAGCAACGGAGCAGATATTGCCAACGTTAAGCACTGTTTTACTGCCGATGCTGTCGTGACAGACGAAGGTAAAACGCATAAGGGACACGCAGCGATCGAGGCATGGCAACGTGCCGCACAGGCCGCGTTTGACTACAGCGTTGAGCCGGTTCAGTTCCTCACCGAAGGTCACCGGGTGACAGTCACCTCAAACGTTGTCGGTAATTTTCCTGGCAGCCCGATAGTGCTTAAACATGCTTTCGACCTGGTCGGCGACAAGATCAACACACTGGAGATTATCTGATGTCGTTAGATCTTGATTTTCAGGACAAACGCATACTGGTTACTGCCGGCACCAAAGGCGTCGGCAACGCGGTCGTTGGATTATTAAAGCAACTGGGTGCCAGGGTGTTAGCCACCGCGCGTCATACGTCCACAGAATGTATCGCTGACGTCTTCGTGGCGGCGGACCTGACCACGGTCAACGGGTGTGCTTCAGTAGCTGAAGCCGTTCAGAAGCATCTGGGCGGTGTCGACGTCATCATCCATGTTGCGGGCGGTTCTATCTCACCTGGTGGTGGCTTTGCAGCACTGGGCGAAACGGAGTGGCAGCAGGAACTCAACCTTAATCTGCTGCCAGCGGTACGCTTAGATCGTGCGCTGCTGCCAGGGATGCTGGCGCAGGGCAGCGGGGTTATCATTCACGTCACCTCTATCCAGCGTGAACTGCCGTTACCGGAATCGACCACCGGTTATGCGGCGGCAAAAGCTGCGCTGTCGGCGTACAGCAAGAGCCTGTCGAAAGAGGTATCCCCGAAGGGGGTTCGTGTGGTTCGTGTTGCGCCCGGCTGGATCGAAACCGAAGCTTCGGTAGCGATGGCAGAGCGACTGGCGAAGCAGGCGGGAACGGATTACGAAGGCGGTAAGCAAATCATCATGAATGCACTCGGGGGTATTCCTCTTGGTCGTCCGTCAAAGCCCATTGAGGTGGCGAAGCTCATTGCTTTCCTCGCGTCGTCTCATGCTGCCGCCATCACCGGCACCGAATATGTGATAGATGGCGGCACCATCCCGACGGTGTAATCATGTATCTTAATCGGCCCGAATTATGAGCCGATTAAGATCGCCAGAGGCAGAAAATGGTTAATCGTAGCGTCCGTTTTGACGCAAAACAGTCTGATGTAAGTGAATAGTCTGCTATGAGCGAGAAACGGAAGTTTGCAATCGCTCTCATTGCTGATGACGGCCGCACCCGTAGCAGGATAGGAGGTGTTGTCACTCAATCTATCCAGGGTACAGGTTCACCAATATAAGTGTGTGTACAGCAGCGGCAAGTCACTTTAACGTCCTTTCTCGTAATTGAAGGGTTTACCTGTTGCAGAATTCCATTCTCATCAACAAACAAACCCGGATAAAAACTGCTTTCGCCAATGCAGACTAAATCCCTTCGCTGATGCTCATGTAGCGCGACCAACCAGAATACAGGCTCGGTGGTATCAAGACGTCCACATACTTCGCTGAATATTTCATCCCACGGTTTGCCAATCTGCTTGATCAGAAAATAAAACAATGGGGTGTAGTCTCGGCCACGATTCTGTCTGCCATGCATTGTCTCGCGCTTTACCAGTAGCTCATCTCCGGCTTTTTTACGATTGCGTTCCCAGCGATACTCTGCACCTGGATTATTAGAATGGTGCCGCGTAGTCGTGTTGACGCTGCGATACAGTTTACGGGACTTATTCAGTTGATGAGTACGCATAGCTCGATCTCGTGCATCCTTTATTCTGTGAGTCAGTAACCCCTGCCGGAGCTAGATTCAATAGTTTGTGACTGCATAAAAAATGGTCATGCTTAAAGGCAGTCTCATTCTGCTGAAATACCTTCCCACTGACAACTACCAAAAAGTCCACTCTTGGCACAAACCCGCCCCTCTACCCAAAAAGCCCACTTTTAGCGGGTTTTTGGTTTTCAGCATACAGGGTTAATTTGCGCGCACCCGTATGGGAGCAGTGGCGGCGAACAGCCACGGGCGGGCGTTGCTTTCTACGCGAGGGGATAATGTTTCTCTTACCTGCTGATGGTACTCATCAATCCACAGTTTTTCTGCCTCGCTAAGCAGATGCAATTCCACGAGACTTAAGTCGATCGGCACCAGCGTCAGTGTGGCGAATTTGCAGAAACCAGGGCGGCTTTCGACAATTTCGACCTGATTTTCAATGCGGATACCGTATTGTCCGGCGAGGTAATAGCCCGGCTCTATCGTAATGATGTTGCCTGCCACCAGCGGCCAGGGGTTCACTTTTTTGGCGATACGGTGCGGTTGCTCATGAATCAATAGCTGATGACCTACGCCGTGTCCCGCTCCGTGATCGTAATCCAGACCAAGATCCCAAAGCGCCCGGCGGGTAAAGGCGTCAAGCTGGTGTCCCTGAGTTCCGCTGGGGAATTGCAGGGTAATCAGCGACAAAAAGCCCTTCAACACAGCGGTGTAGTGTAACCGACGCTGCGGCTCCTGCGGCCCAAATGCGAGGGTACGGGTCGTGTCTGTCGTACCGTTCTGATATTGACCGCCCGAATCGTTCAGGTACATCTCCTGGGTTGTGACTGGCGCGTTTGTTTTCTCGCTTGAATGATAGTGGCACATGGCGGCATTGCCTGCCGATGCAGAAATGGTGTTAAAGCTCTGCTCAAGAAATCCCGGTTGTTGCTGGCGATAAGCCCGCTGTTTTTCCTGGGCTTCCAGCTCCGTTATCGGATTGCCTGCGGCTTCACGCAGCGGCACTTCGTGCGCCAGCCAGGCGAGGAAATTAACCCAGGCGGCGCCGTCCTGCTCATGGCATTCGCGGTATCCTGCCAGCTCGGTTTCGTTCTTGTGCGCTTTCATCAGCGTAATCGGATCTGCTGACCAGATGACGTCACCGCCATGCTGCTCAATGACGAAGCGCAGGGCGACCGGGGCGAAATCTTTATCAACCAGGAAACGCTTCCCGGCCGCGCGTTGCTGACAGCGTGCAAGGAACTCACCCGGCGGGGAAATGGTCAGCGTGCTGAGCAAACTTGCAGGTAACTGCTGAGTTTTCTTTTCATCAACGAACCATTCCAGTTCGCCCGTGCGGTGCAATAACGCAAACGAGAAAGGAACAGGCACCATGTTGAGGTCGCTGCCGCGCACGTTCAGCATCCAGGCGATATTATCCGGCAGGGTGATCGGCAGGTAATCCGCCTGCTGTTTTGCCAGTTCGTCGAGAATGCGCGCGCGTTTCTGCGTGCTGCGTTCACCGCTGATTTCAACGGGCATTTCCCGGATGATGCCGCAGGGGGCGGCGGGGCGGTTTTGCCATACAACGTCGAACGGATCGCTGTCTAACGCCACCAGTTCGCAGTGGGTGGCTGAGAGTGTCTCAAACTGGCTGTTGACCATCAGCAGAGGTTCGAAGGCAATACGTGCGCCGGAGGCAACCTGTTCCTGCAAATACTCCGCAAGCGGCTCGTTATGCAGGTGATGAATTTCAAAATCATTGCGATCGACTTCGGCGCGGGCCTGAACCTGGTAGCGGCCATCCACAAACAGCAATGCGCGGTCGCGAAGCACTAACGCCAGTCCGGCAGAACCGCTAAAGCCCGTTAACCAGGCCAGTTTATTATCGTGTGGCGTACAGTCCTCGCTTTGATGAGCATCGGCGCGAGGAACGATCATGCCATCCAGCCCCTGCGCAATCAGGAGATTACGCAGGGCGGAAAGGGGAGTTGGGTTGCTCATAGACACCTTCATGCCTTAACGGAACGGCGGTTCGTTGAATGTGCGCAGTTTACGTGAGTGCAGGCGATCGCCTTCTGCGCGTAACAGATCAATGGCGCGGATGCCGATTTGCAGGTGCTCCGAAATCGCACCTTCATAAAAACGGTTAGCCTGGCCGGGAAGTTTAATCTCACCGTGCAACGGTTTGTCGGAGACGCACAATAGCGTGCCGTAAGGTACGCGGAAGCGATAGCCCTGGGCGGCAATTGTGGCACTTTCCATATCAATGGCGACGGCGCGGCTCAGGTTGAAACGCAATGCGGAGGCAGAGTAGCGTAACTCCCAGTTACGATCATCGGTGGTGACGACCGTACCGGTACGCAGCCGCTGCTTAACCTCTTCGCCAGGCATGCCGCTCACCATTTTTGTGGCGTCATACAGTGCGCGCTGAACTTCTGCGATGCTGGGGATGGGAATATCGGGCGGCAGTACGGCATCGAGCACATGATCGTCACGTAAGTAGGCGTGCGCCAGCACATAGTCGCCAATCGCCTGACTTTCACGCAGGCCGCCGCAGTGACCAATCATCAGCCAGACGTCCGGGCGCAGTACCGCCAGGTGATCGCAAATAGTTTTGGCGTTTGACGGCCCGACGCCAATATTCACCAGCGTAATCCCCTGGCCGTCAGCCGTAATCAGGTGCCAGGCTGGCATCTGGTGTTTTTTCCACGCCAGATCGGAGGTGGCTTCTTCAGGAGCCTCGGTTTCTGCGGTGATCCAGATCCCGCCAGCACAGGAAAGTGCGATATAGGGACTGTCCGGGTCCAGAATCTGGCTGCATCCCCAGCGCACAAATTCGTCTACATAGCGGGTGTAGTTGGTAAACAGAACAAAGGGCTGAAAATGTTCAACTGGCGTCCCCGTGTAGTGACGCAGTCGCGCCAGCGAGAAATCGACACGGCGCGCGTCGAAGTGAGAGAGCGGATAAAACTCACCGGGGTGGAACAAACCGTCTGCGGTCTCGTCGCCAATCTGCGCCAGTTCAGTGGTGGGGAAAAAGCGCGTCAATCCGGCGCTCATGGAGCGGTCAAGCGACAGCTCGGAACCGTCAATGACATAAGGATACGGAATTTCATGATGGGACGGTTCAACCGCAATATGCGCGTCATAATCCTGATACAGCAGCGTTAATTGCTCTTCAAGGTAAGGGCGAAACAGCGCAGGACGGGTGATGGTTGTGGTGTAGCAGCCAGCATGGGTAAAGCGGCCATAGGCGCGGGTCTTGGGGGGATTCGTCGCATTGCCGCTCCAGGAGACGGAAAGCGATGGGTAAACAAAAAGGCCATTATTTCGGGCTGTAATGTCTGGAAGTTCCCCGTTTTCAACATACTTGCCAATTGCGTTACGCAGAGCCTGAACCGATTGCTCGTAGAGTTCGTCCAGTTTATCCAGCGCCTGAGACGGGGTCAGGCCGGCGCCCTTATTATTCATGTCTGTCTCCTTGTTCCACAGGTGTACTGCTCTCCCGATAGTATGTCACAGGAATGTGAAACAAAAGTCAGACGTTGCGTAAGAACAGACGGAGGCCAGATGGCCCCCGTACAGGGATTAGACGTGTGGTTTATTTTTCATCAACAGCGCCGTAACGGCAGAGATCAGGCAGCCTGCCAGCAGGTAAATGGCAACGCTGTGCCAGTTCCCATCGGAGAAGGTGACCAGTGCGGCGGCGATAAAGGGAGTGAACCCGCCGCCCACGACGCTGGCGACCTGATAACCGACTCCGGCACCGCTGTAGCGATAACCTGCACCGAACATGCCGGTAAACATCGGCTGCTGTACGCAGACCACCATATCATGAGCAATATTGGCCAGCATGATGGAGAAGAACACAATCCAGAAGATTGACTGGGCTTCAAGCGCCATAAAAAACGGGAATGCGCTGAGCGTACCGATTAAGGCACCTGTAATATAGACGCGCCGACGACCGAAGCGGTCCGCAAGCCAGGCAAAGCAGGGGATCGTCAGGCAGCTTAGTCCCCCCACCAGCAGACCGATATTCAGAAAAAGCTCACGCGGAAGACCCAGATTTTGGGTGGAGTAGTTCAGGGCGAACGCGGTGACGATATACATCGTCAGCAGCTCGCACAGGCGCAGGCCGATGATTTTCAGAAATGCGCCAGGGTGGCGGCTCAACGCCTCCATAACCGGCAAGCGTTTTTTCGCCGGTGGTGTTTCCTGTTTTTGCTGTTCAAATTCGGCGGACTCTTCCATGCCATTGCGCACCCATAAGGCGCCAAGCACCAGAATAATGCTGAACAAGAATGGGATGCGCCAACCCCAACTCAGAAACTGTTCATCGGTCGTCAGCGTGCTGATCAGCGAGACCAGACCGGTCGAGAGCAGCAGCCCTACGCCATAACCCACCTGAACGCCGCTGCTGTAAAACGCTTTTTTGTTCTCCGGCGCGCTTTCAACCGACAGCAATGCCGCGCCACCCCATTCGCCACCGACGGCAAAACCCTGAACAGCCCGTAATATCACCAGTAGTACCGGCGCCCACCAGCCTATAGTGGCGAAAGAAGGGAGGATGCCAATCAGTGCGGTAGCGATACCCATCATCCATACGGTCAGCATCAGCATACGCTTACGGCCCAGACGATCGCCGAAGTGGCCGAAGATCACACCCCCCAGCGGGCGAAACAGAAAGCCAACGCCGAAGGTGGCAAACGCCGCGAGTGTACCCATCGCCGGGCTGATTTGCGGGAAGAATTCACGATTAAACACCAGGGCAGCGGTGATGCCATAGAGCAGAAAATCGTACCAGTCGACGACTGCGCCAGCGAAGCTTCCTAATGCGGCGCGGCGCGCGCGATTAAGCGAAGGCGTCTCATCCTGGGGACGCGTGGAGGTGAGGGTGGAATCCATAGTTATCCTGTCTGTGCTGTTTTTTTAGTTATTAGTATGGAGAAATGATGACTCATATTGCTGCCGACATATTAACGGCTTTTATGAGACTACCGCGACAGACGGAAAGAGAAAATGATTTTATCCGTCACGCGGGGGCAAGATGAAAAATAGTACGGAGCCCGGTTGAAATCGCCTTGTATCTCAGGGTTGTTAACGTTAATTGTTATGATATAACATATCCAATTAATGGTTCGATCATGGAAGAGGTTAAGTATTGTGCAATTCGTCGCATCCAGTGATAACCCGGCGAGTGCTCTAAGCGTCAATATTGCGTCGCTACAGCGACCCGGAGGCGGAGAACTGCTTTGTGCAATTCGCTTTGAGGTTGAGGAAGGGAAATGCCTGGCCGTTATTGGGCCTAACGGCAGCGGTAAAACGTCTTTACTGAGGGCAATAAGCCAGGAACTCCCCCTTCAGAAGGGCGATATTCAGCTACTGGGCCAGTCTGTTTCGGCGCTGTCGCGGCAGCAGCGGGCAAAGCAGATCGCCGTTCTGGCGCAAAATGATACGCCCGATCTGAGGCTGGCTCTTGAGGATTATGTGGCGCTGGGGCGTATCCCGCACGCCCGGGATGCACCACGCGACAGGCATGATGCCATCGTGACGAAGGCCATTAAAGAGACGGGATTACTGGCGTTGCGAAAGCGGTCGCTGTCCGCGCTTTCTGGCGGAGAAAGGCAGCGGGCGGCGCTGGCGCGGGTGTTAGCTCAGATGCCGAGCCTGGTGCTGCTTGATGAGCCAACCAACCATCTGGATCCCTCCGGTCGGGTGGAACTGCTTTCGTTGGTGAAAAACAAGGGGATAACGGTGGTGGCGGTATTGCACGATCTGTCGCTGATTGAATCTTTTGCTGACCGCGTTCTTCTTCTGTCGCAGGGAAGAATGGTGCTCTGCGACACACCGGAGCGTGTGCTGGTGTCTGAAAACCTTTATCCCGTTTTTGGGTTGACCTGCTTTACCGTACCACACCCTGATACGGGGAAAGCGCTGCGTATTTTTGAAGTTCCTGGCTATGCATAATAAATATCTGAGGATTGTGATGAAAAAATTGCTTGCAGGCATGGTTGCTATTTTGTCGGTATCGGCAGTAGAGGCTGCGGATTTTCCTGTCACCATAGAGAGTTGTGGAACACCCGTGACGTTCACGGAACCGCCAAAGCGAGCGATTATTAATGACCTTAATATGTCTGAAATGGCGTTCGCTCTGAATTTACAGGATCGTATCGTCGGTCTGACCGGCATCAGCGGGTGGTACAAAATGACGCCGGAATTTAAAAAAGCAATGGGGTCGATCCCTGAACTGGCACCGAAATATCCCTCTCTGGAAACATTGCTGGCGGTTAATCCAGATTTCTTTTTCGCAGGCTGGAATTATGGCATGAAAGTAGGGGGTGAAGTGACGCCTTCTTCACTCAATAAATATGGCATCAAGACTTTTGTTCTGAGCGAAAGTTGCGTCTTTACTGCCGCGCATAAGCGTAAAGCCAGTATGGATCTACTTTATAATGACGTACTGACGCTGGGGAAGATTTTTGGTAAGCAAGATGACGCTCGGGCGCTGGTTAATCGCTGGAAAAAGACGCTGGAGGCGCTGCCCAAACCGCCGAAAGGAACCCGACCATTAAGCGTGTTTGTTTATGATTCGGGAGAGGATAAACCTTTTACCAGCGGGAAATATGCGATGCCTGACGCCATTATCGAAGCGGCTGGTGGTAAAAATGCGATGGAGGCGCTGGATATCAGTTGGGGCACAACTTCCTGGGAAAGTGTGGCTGCCACTGAGCCGGACTTTATCATTCTGCTGGATTATCAAACGGGAAGTGGGGCTGATGAGCTTCGTCACTTCCTGGAAAATCACCCGTTGATGAAACTCACGCCAGCGGTGAAACACCAACGTTATCTGAAGCTGCAATATGCTGAACTGACGCCAGGCCCTGCGAATGTCAAAGCAGTAGAAAAACTGGCGCGGGCCATGTATCAGACGGCTGCACAATGAGTTTCACTTCGTACCGTTACTACTGGGCGATGTGGAGCGCGGTGGTGGTACTGGCAGGATTAATGTTACTCAGTATTGCCAAAGGCGCTGTTTCGTTATCGCTGTTGCAGGTGCTGGGGGCGATAGGGATTGCAGATGTGCCGGTATCGGATATGGTCAGCAGAATTGTGATTGATTTACGCGTGCCGAGGACGCTGCTCTCTGTACTTACAGGGGCAGGACTGGCGATAGTGGGCGCGTTGTTGCAGACCACCACACGTAATGATCTTGCCGATCCATTTTTATTTGGGCTGTCATCGGGCGCATCGGCGGGCGCGGTACTGGTCATTACCCGATTCGGCAATCAGCTTGGCACGCTGACGCTCCCCGTATCGGCATTTGTTGGTGGGATCTGCTCCGCTATGGCGGTGATATTACTGTTCCACTTCAAAAAGCAACGTGGGGCTGAGCAGTTAATTATCAGTGGGCTTGCTATCTCCTTTCTGTTTGGCGCGTTAACCAGCTATTTCATTTTTTCTGGCGATCAACGTGCCGCCAGTTCCGTGCTGTTCTGGTCACTGGGCGGCCTGGGATTAGCCAGTTGGGGCAATCTGCCTTTCGCCTTACTGAGCCTGATATTACTGAGCGCTTTTATTCTGCTGCGATGGCGTGCGCTGGATGGCATGCTGGCCGGTGAGCAGACGGCGTTATCGCTGGGGATTAACGTCAGCCGCCTGCGGATGGAAATTTTCCTGTGCTGCGCGCTGGCGACCTCTTTCTTAGTGGCACTGACGGGAGTGATCGGCTTTGTTGGGCTGATGGTGCCACATCTGTGTCGGTACTTTTCTGGCGTTAAGCATCTGCTTTTACTGCCTCTTTGTGGTGTCTGGGGGGCTGTGCTGTTGTGCGGCGGCGATATTGTCAGCCGAACGTTGCTGACCTCGCAGGAACTGCCTGTCGGCATTATTACGGCGGGTATTGGCGGTTTGTTTATTATTGTGTTGCTCGCCAGAACGTCGTCAATATGACGGCCAGAAACGGTAAGCGGCTGGAACGTATACCTGATTGTGGTTGTTCGGAGTACAGAAAAGCAAAAAGCCCGCTAAAAAGCGAGCTTTTCTAAATCTGGCTCCTCTGACTGGGATCGCCTTTGCCAGTAAGTGGCTAATAAGTAAGCTAAACCAGAGTTATCTTCCTGTCAAGACCACCAGAATGACCACCAATAGGAGCTGGCTACATAAATTTGGTTTGAGCTTCCCTACTGCATGTGGTGATAGTTACTATAGTGTCCCTACGTGGGAAGCGCTGATCCTCTCCCCTAGTGGAACTGTGTCTAAAGAGCGATAACAGTCCGCTCAGGGCGTGAAGCGGAAGTTGCTAAATCAGTCTATGTTAATCAACGAGGAGCTGGTAGATAAGATTGACACTAAAAATTATGGTGATGGTTCCAATAACGTGTTTGTTATCTGGACTTTATCATTAAAATCCTCTACAAAATCCGAGTGTTTTAAATTTCTAGGCTTCGTACATCTACAATCTGTACTCGTTGAAATTTCTTCATCTCCAGAGAAGTACTACAAGTTACGTATCCATCAAGAACGTGTTATGGAAGGTATGATGCCTGAAGAACCAAAAGCCATAGTTATAGAAGATACTGAGTGGGGGTGTATCCACTCGCAGTATCACTACCAAGATAAAGATCCTGCGATAATAACATGTATCGTAAACGTAAATAATACTGACTTAATAGCTACAGAGCTTGTGAACTCAGTGTTGAATACATCCTGAATTTCTTCTCTCGATGCTGGTACACAGCGATCATATAAAGTTACCGCGAAAGAAACGACTGATCCTACCCTCGTAATATGGACACTGCTCTAAGCGAGGTTCTGGTTTTCAAATTGTTCCGGAGTGAGACCGCCACACCAACTGTGCCGTCGCCAGCGACTGTAATCACATTCGATATAATTAAACACCGTTGCCCGCATTATTTCCCGGCTGATAAAGTGTTCTCCATGGAGACATTCCACTTTCAGTGAATGAAAGAAGCTTTCCACGCAGGCATTATCGTAGCAGCAGTGTAAATAGACCCATTTTAGTTCCATACACTTTTTGAGATCCCGGCCAAATAATGGCGCTGTCGGTATTCCTCCGGTGTCATATTATTCAGCGATTCATGCGGGCGTTCACAGTTATATTTTGATAACCATTTTTCAGTGATTTCCCGTACTTCATTCAGCGTTCTGAACAGATAAAAATCGAGTATTTCTGTTCGGTATGTCCGGTTAAAGCGCTCAATGAAAGCGTTCTGCGTCGGCTTACCCGGCTGGATAAACTCCAGTTTTATTGCATGTTTCTCTGCCCATTCAGCCAGTGCCAGGGAGATAAATTCCGGGCCGTTATCCAGACGAAGCATGGCCGGATAGCCACGGTTTGCCGCGATCCTGTCGAGTACACGGACCACTCGCTGAGCTGGCAGATTCAGATCGATTTCAATCGACAATGCCTCACGGTTAAAATCATCAACGACATTGAACATGCGAAAACGACGGCCACAGACCAGGGCATCATGCATAAAATCGACAGACCAGCTCAGGTTCAGACTCCGGCAGGCCTGACGGATACTGAGTTCGAACGTCGTTATCAGATGAGTAACCAGCTCACGCTTAAAGGCTGGTTTTAAAGCTTTTTTTCGATAACGTCTTTCAGCGCCCGGTTCTCCAGACTCAGGTCGGCAAACATTTGTTTTAGACGGCGGTTCTCGTCCTCAAGATCCTTGATTTTCTTAATATCAGAAGCCTCCATGCCGCCGTATTTGGACTTCCAGTTGTAATAGGTGGCTTCAGAGATTCCGGCCTCGCGACAGACATCTTTAACAGTTCGTCCGGCTTCAACCGACTTAATCACGGCGATGATCTGATGCTCAGTAAAACGGGCTTTACGCATAGCGCTCTCCTTCGTTGGCAGATTGATTATGCCGGATGATCTCTAAATGTGAATGGCACGATTATGCGGGATACTTACACCACCGACGGAATATGAAAATCAATATTATCGACGGCTCAGAAGTGTCTAGATTATCCGTGGCGATTCAATTCTGCCCATTTGACGAATGAATTAGCTGATAGTCGTGGTGATAAAGTTGGGACTGCATAGGAAATAGCTCAATAGTTATTTTAGGGGTGATGAGTGGAGAGGCTAATGCGAGAAATGAGTTACATATTTTCCATTGAGAGAAATAAACAGGTGAACCTCTATATTTTGAAGTTAGTTTTTTATTTGTTAAATGAAATTCAATACAATCCAGTCCTAAAGATAGGCCTTTACCTCGATATTTGATGTAAGCTTCTTTGAGCGTCCACATTTTCCAAAAAAGTAATTGACCTTCATAACGAGGAAGTGAAACTATGTTAGTAGCTTCCTGTGGAGTAAAAAAATGCTGACTGATATTCAGATAAGAGTTGTCTAAATCTCTTATTTGTTCAATATCGACACCAAGCTCGCAGTGAGAACTAATAGCAACGGCTACTGTATCTATAGTATGGGAAAGGTTAAAAAAAATCTTTTTTGCCAACTGAGGAAAAACTATAAATGGTTTGCCATATTTGCACGTACTAAATTGCCATGATTGTAATGAGACATCAGGTTGATATCTTTTTAGTGCTGTTTTGAGCAGGATACGGCTTAAAATATAGAGTTCTTTATCACTCACAAAATGAAACTGATCATAGCGTTTTATTTCTTCCTCATTGAGATAGTGAAGGAAGTTATCTCTACTGGTTTGATGAAAAAAACTAGTATGTCCAATTAATATATCAATCCTCATTTAGATAATCTCATTCCTGTTAGCAATGTGTATAGCGTGATTCGTATTCCGAGCTTGTATTTTATGTTTGATGTTTTTCACATGAAACTTTACTGTGTTTATTGATATGTTAAGATTATGTGATATTTGAGAGTACTCATCACCTTGTGCCAGCATGCGCAATACTTGTCTTTCACGCAGAGATAACGGGTTTTTTTCTTTGAACTTATCCATGTTTCCCCCCATCCTGAATGGTATCTGTGTATCTGTGTATCTGTGTATCTGTGTATCTGTGTATCTGTGTATCTGTGTATCTGTGTATCTGTGTATCTGTGTATCTGTTGTTTTGGCAGTATTTAAGAGGAATTTACGATACAACGGTTTTTATGTAAATGGGAATTACGCATTATTTTCTATGTGGTGGCTGTATCAATTCATACCCGCTACATCATGTATGTACTGCATGACTTACATGTTTTTGCTTACAGACAGAATCTAATTCATTGAAGAAAAACATGTAATCAGAATATAAGGATTTTTTGGGGGTATTCCTGTAAGTGATAAAATGCAATATGATTATATGAATACGCAATAAAAAACTATACTTGCGGATAGGTGTGCCATTTAGAATAATCATGTTAAATAATCTATAAATCCGATAATAAGGTGATGGTTATGGATAATACCTCTGGAGATTTTCCATGTAATAAGATGGACACGCGTAAGCAGTTACCGCTAACACCAAGTCAACAGGGGTTTTTATTCCATTCCTTAAAGGATAAGAAAAGGAGTAACTACCATGAGCATTTTACATGCATTTTTTCTCAGCATGTAGATAGCGCCCACTTCAAGTGGGCGCTGGAAACGTTATTTCGAAAGCATGAGTGTTTTCGCACTGATTATAACTGGGAGATTGATGAGCGCCCTTGTCAGGTGGTGAAGACCGATGTGTTGCCGGATATATATGTGTTAGACTGTGAGCAAGAGGAAATACGTTTTCTACTAGCTAATGATGACATTATCATTCCTGTCCCGCAGGATGACGGTATTGATGCTATAATTCCTCAACTGCTACAGGCTGATTTAAAATACCCATTTTCCTTGAAAACGATCCCAGTCCGGGCCTACCTTATTCAGTCAACGAAAGAAAGTGCTTTTATACTATCATACCATCATATTGTGATGGATGGCTGGAGCTTATCCCTTTTCATTAAACAGTTGCTCCAACTCTATGGAGCGGCTGTGGTCAGTGGTGTGAGGGATGATAGCGCCATTATCCCCTCATCTCTGAAACCCCTTGTAGACACACTGTCGGCCCGACGTCACACCTTTCAGCACGACTATTGGGCTGCATATCTTCGGGAGGGAACACCAACTTGTATCGTGCCGCTGTCACAATATCACACAGATACTGAAGCCGAGAACAATTCTTACGTTAATCAAACAAATCATGTGGAGATCAATTTGTCTCCGGATGTGTGTCAGAAAATACAGACGCTATGCAGCGATTATCGTATCACCCCCGCAGTAATCTTCTATGTGGCCTGGGGCATCCTGCTACAACGTTGGTGCTATGCTGACGATGTGTTATTCGGCGCGACAATATCAGGGCGAAATATACCAATTGATGGTATAGAAGAAACACTAGGGCTATTTATTAACACGTTGCCGCTGCGTCTGCGTGATGATGGGGCGACACTGTTGCAACACTTACAACGTATGCACCAAACACTAATAGCTCACTACAGCAATGAACATGATGCCTTAGCCAGCATACAACGGTTGGTACATAAAGAAGGTCATGCTGGGGATCTTTTTAATACCTTAGTGGTGTTGGAGAATTATCCCGTTGATATGACATTATTGTCATGCGCGTCGCCCGTGGCAATTCGCCATCTCAGTGTACATGAACAAACGCACTATCCGCTGACCTTGACCATCACTCAACAGAAGGGATTCCGTTTCAGTATTGCATATGCCCTTAACTACCTGACCAACAACATGGCGCAAGCGTTGCTGATGCACCTGAGTTATCTGCTTGAACAACTGGTGGACAATCCGCAGCGCCCCATTGCTGCGTTGGTAAACTTGTCCCCATGCCAGCAGGCGCAGGTACTTCAACCCTATCTGGAACGCATGGCATGCCGGGATTGGGATAGTCAATCCAACGTCATCGAACAATTTCATCAAGTTGCTGCGACTTCGCCAGCACAGGTCGCAGTGGTTGATGAATTGTGCGCGTTGACCTATTCGGAGTTGGCAGCACAAGCTGAGCAGCTCGCGGCTTATTTGGTACAGCAGGGTGTTATGGTTGGCGATACTGTAGGCATAATTAGCGAACGCCGGGTAAACACCGTGGTTGCCATCATCGCCATCATGTTGATCGGGGCTGCTTATGTGCCCATCAGCCCCGACTACCCAGTGGGTAGGATGCAGGAAATTATTGATGACAGCGGCTTGGCGCTGTTGCTGGTACATGGCAAACCGCTAGATGCATTAAACGTTGCGCAGAGTGACCTCTGTGCATTTCCCGTCGCGCCCTCGGTGGTATTTCCGGTTATCACACCAGATTCTCGCGCTTATGTGATTTATTCATCGGGGTCGACGGGTAAGCCAAAAGGTATCGCGGTGGCGCACCGCGGTTTATTGCGCCTGATACAAGGCGACAGCCCGCTGAAGGTGGAGAGCGGTGAGACAACGCTGCTGACCTGCCCATTTGAGTTTGATGTTTCGGTGTTTGAGATGTGGTCTACCTTGCTCAACCACGGCAAACTAGTATTACTCAGCAAACAGGCATTACTTGATATCAATCACATTCGCCGCACGATCGCTGATGAACAGGTGGCGCGCGCCTGGTTTACCTCATCCTTGTTTAACTCCTATGTGGCAGAAGGTGCCGATTTCTTCGGTATGTTACAACACATTACGGTGGGCGGCGAAGCAGTATCTGCGTGGCATGTCAACGACGTGATGCAAAAATACCCGCATCTGGTGGTGACAAACGGTTATGGGCCGACGGAAAACACTATTTTTACCACCGCATATCGTTTCAACGGGTTGCAACCCGCCCGAGTCCCGATAGGATACGCGGTACCGGGCACCTCGCTCTACATTACCGATCTCCATGGGCATTTGTTGCCTATCGGTGCCACCGGTGAACTAGTGGCGGGTGGAGTGGGGGTCGCCATCGGCTATCAGAACAACCCGGCGCTAAGTGCGACGGTTTTTGTCCCTGATCCTTTTATTCCCGGCGGTATGATGTACAAAACTGGCGATTATGCCCGGTTGCTGGATGATGGCTGTGTTGACTGTTTTGGGCGTAAAGACGGTCAAATTAAGATCAATGGACAACGAATTGAAACCGGAGAGATCGAGCAGCGCCTGCTGGAGTGCTCCGGCATTATCGAGGCGGTAGTGGTTCCTTACCGCGTACGTGAAACGCTGCATATTGCGGCAGTGGTCTGCGTCAATGATAGCTATGATGAGGTGGAAGTTCGAGGGCAATTGGCTGACAGATTGCCGCCATTCGCTATTCCGGAATCCTTGGTGGTGGTGACGGAGATTGCAAAAAGCCATAGTGGCAAGGCCGACTTGGCGCAGTTGCGGTATCTCCTGCCCGCAACTCAGTGCAACGCCGTGTCCACCACGATATCAGAGGTGCATAGTGACATGGAACATGCGCTGCATGCTATCTGGCAACGCGTACTTGATAGACAAGACATTGATAGCAATGCCTCCTTTTTCGCCCTCGGTGGCACCTCATTGGATACCATCAGGGTTAAAGGGGATATTAAGCGGCAACTTGGCTTGGAGATTGATATTACCGATCTCTTTAAGTACCCAACGCTCACGGCGTTAGCACATTTTCTCGATACTGCCGTATCGCCGGAGGATGCAATTCCAACGCGTGCTGTTGTCTACAGCGACATGCCGGTGGCGATTGTCGGTATGGCGGGACGTTTCCCCGGTGCGGCGAATATTGCAGCGTTGTGGACGCTGGTTGTAGGAGGGGAATCGGGATTAACACTGTTCAGTGATGAAGAGTTGCGCGCGCATGGTGTGACACCTGACACGCTTAAACAAGCGAATTATATAAAAACCAAAGGGATTGTTGATGATCACGAATGGTTTGATGCGGATTTCTTTGGTTATACTCCCAACGAGGCGGAATGTATGGATCCGCAAATTCGCTTATTGCATCAGTGCTGCTGGCAAACTCTGGAACACGCTGGGTGCGATCCTGCCACCTTTACTGGTGCGATTGGCATTTATGCCGGACTGCTGACATCCCCCCACTGGCTTAATGCGGTAATGCAAGACACTACCGACTCTACCGCCCTGTACAAGGCCAGTATCCTGAATATCCATTCCGTCACAGCATTGATTGCCCATGCGCTTAACCTCACCGGCCCTGCCGTGACGCTTGACACCGCCTGCTCCACTTCGGCAGTGGCTATCCACCAGGCCTGCATCGCACTACGTAACCGGGATTGCGATGCGGCATTGGCGGGCGGCGTTTCTATCGAGATGCCTGCGTACCGGGGCTATGAATATCATGAAGGCATGATCAATGCGCGAGATGGTGTCTGTCGTCCTTTCGATAGCCAAGCCTCTGGCACAGTCACCGGTGATGGCTTAGGAATGCTGCTGCTAAAACGTCTGGACGACGCGCTGGCGGATCGGGACTGCATCTATGGTGTGATCAAAGGTTCGGCGGTCAATAATGATGGCAATAACAAAATCGGCTATACCGCGCCGAGTGTGATCGGGCAATCAACGGTAATCCGCACCAGTTTGCGCCGTGCCGGTTTTGATAGCGACAGTATCGGATTGGTGGAAGCGCACGGCACCGGTACGGTGCTGGGTGATCCTATTGAGTTACGTGCGCTTAATGAGGTGTTTGGCCCAACACCTGTTCCGTTTTGTGTGGTTTCAGCGCTGAAAAGTAATATTGGCCACCTCAACTCCGCTGCGGGAGTGGCGGGCGTCATCAAAACAACGCTCGCCCTGCATCATCAAGTGTTGCCACCAACAGCGCACTTTCGCCAACTCAATCCTGCTATAGATCTATCGCGTTCTGCATTGTACGTTAACCAGCAAGTCCAACCGTGGCCGTCGACGCGTCCTCGTCGTGCACTGGTGAGCTCCTTCGGCATCGGCGGCACCAATGCCAGCATCGCACTAGAAGCACATCAACATGAGGACGACCCTTCAGCGACGGGGGTACGCGACAGCTATCTGTTGTTGTTCTCCGCTAAAACACCCGCTGCGTTAGAGTTGCGCGTGGCCTCCACACTGGAATATGTCAAGCATGGAGTAGGGGTGCGCCTGCCGGATGTGGCTTATACATTGCAAACTGGACGCACAGCCTTTGACCATCGGCGGGCTTATTTGGTGAGTCGTGGGTCGAAAATCGATCTCTCCTGTGCCACGATATTGCAAGCGGAAATCTTCAATGGTCAGCGCACGACAGCGGAGATCTGCTTCATGTTTCCTGGTCAAGGTAGCCAATATCACGGCATGGCCAGCGCGCTCTATGCTCATCAACCCATGTTTCGCCAGCACATGGATCGCTGCTTTGCTGCATTCCAACGCTATTCGACGGTCGATCTCAAGGCGTTGTTGTTTGACGATGAGGATACGCGGGATATTGATCAAACGCAGTTCACACAACCGGCGTTGTTCTGTGTCGAATACAGCCTAGCGCGCACCTTGATTGATCTGGGGATTACGCCGGACAGTATGATCGGGCACAGTCTGGGCGAGTATGTTGCGGCCTGTATTGCTGGCGTATTTACTCTTGAGGATGCGCTGCACGTCATTGAGGCGCGCGGACGTTTGATGCAGTCCATGCGTCCCGGTAGCATGATGGCGGTCTACCTTAGTCGCGAACAGTTGACCCCATGGCTAGCTGCAGAACGGGGTATTGAACTGGCAGCTAATAATAGCGCGCATTTTTGCGTAGTCGCGGGCGAGCAGGCGGCCATTTCCCGTTTGAGCACACGCTTAGTCGAGGGCGGGATACAGCACAGGCGCCTGAAAACCTCTCACGCATTCCACTCGGCCATGATGACGCCGATGCTGCACGATTTTGCACAGTTGCTGGGGCAAATCCCGATGCACGCGCCGCACAAGCGCTTTATATCTAATGTAAGCGGTACATGGATTACTGAGGAGCAAGCTACCTCGCCGGATTACTGGGTGCAGCAAGTGCGCAACGCGGTGCTGTTTAGCGAAGGTGCGGCGCAACTGTTGGTACAACCCACGCTGTTTATCGAATGTGGGCCGGGTAATACGCTCTCTACCTTTATTCAAGGACATAACCAATACAGCGATCAGCCGACCCTGTTGACGCTACGCAAAGCCAACGCGGCGATCGATGATGAGCACATGTTGCATCGTACGCTGGCGGCGCTGTGGGTCAGGGGGGAGAATATTGATTGGAGACGCTTTAACCAGACGGCACTCGGCAAGCACATTCCATTGCCGGATTACCCCTTCGAACAGACTTATTACTATCGCTATGGTGCTGCACTTTCCGGTTATCGCCAGTATCCAAATCCTCTGCGCCGTCCGCAAGATGAGTGGCTCCAGCGTGTGCTGTGGCGGATGCACGACACATCCTTGCGGGAGGCGTTCTATGCGCCGGGCGAATTGATCATCATTATTAGTGCTGACGGCGACAAGTTACAGCAGACGCTGATGAGTAGTGGTGTCGACAGCATCACAATGCCGCTGCCGATATCGTCAGAGGACGACGTGTGGGATAATGACCGTATTCTGACGCATTTCCACGACATCTGCGCACTTTTAGCACACAAAACCTACCGACAGTTACATTGCTTGTATGCTCCCGGTGCGGAGGCAGGATCATCGTTGACACAGTCGCTCTCGGGACTTTATCGTGTTGCTCGCTGGTGTATGCACAGCACCACGCCGCTGGCGTCCTTAACAGTATTGACCCATGGTGCGTTTCGCGTACAGGAAGAGGATAATCCCGAACCGACGCTGGCAGCGTTGTCGGGCGCAGTAAACGTGTTTGCCCAAGAGCTGCACCCGACCGAAGTACGATTGATCGATATCGATGCGCAGAGCAGTGATGAGAATCTGAACTTGCTAACCCAGCGTCTGGCCCCGAAACAAGAAACGGTAATGGCGCTCAGGCAGGGGATGCTTTACCTGCGACGCTTTATCCCGACACGGCTGTTGGCGCACTTACCCCCTCAAACAGGGTGTATACCGGGCAACGTACTGTGGATTATCGGCGGTGAAAAGGGGATTGGCCGCATGATCGGCGAAGCGCTTGCTCAGCGTGAGGGAGTCCGTGTGGTACTGAGCAGCCGCACAGGTTATCACCATGAAGCGGTGCAGCAGGACGCATTAGACGTTATCCACTGCGACGTGACGCAGGCGGAGGCGGTTAGAGCTTGTCTGGCAACTCTGCTCGAACGCTATGGACGGTTGGATGGCGTGATTTTTGCTGCCGACGCTACCACCACATTGACACTGCATCAATTGAGCGAATCTGCGCTACGCGACACGCTAACGGTGAAAGAACGGGGTACTGCTAATGTGCTGCATGCGTTAGCGCAACGGAATCTGCTGGATGAGCGTCTGCTACTGCTGTTCTGTAACTCGTTGGCTGCCGTGAATGCGGAGATTGGCCAGACAGGCTATGCTACCGCCAGCGCCTATTTGGATGCACTGGCACAGCAACTGCGTACCCGCTACAAGGTGAATGCGCTCAGTATCGGGTTGGATGCATTGCGTGAGCAGGGCATGTTGTTGGATGCTATAAACGGCAGTGAATACGATGTCTTGCGTGGACTGCGCCCATTGATGACGGGAACGTTGCTACAGGCTTATAAACAACAAGGGGCTGACACCAGCTACTACGCGCGATTATCCCCCGAGTCCGATTGGCTGCTGGATGAGCACCGGATATCCGGTATCGCCACGCTGCCGGGAACCGGCTATCTGGCGCTGGCGTATGAAGCTCTGCGCCATTACTTTGTGCAAGACCAAATCTGCATTGATGAATTGGTCTTTTTGGCACCGTTGACTGTGATGGACAACTGCAGTGTTGACGTTTTTGTTGACATTTCACCTAACGGGCAAGGAGTTAGTGTCGAGGTGAAATCAATGACGGAGCGCTTTAGTGGCACGTTAACAACCCATGCCAGAGGCAGGGCGACGCGTCTGATGGTAGACGATAATGTTGTGTGCGATCTCACGGGGCTGATGCGCGAGATGCACACTATCACTCCTCCAACAAAGGAATTATCGAGCACGCACTTCCACTATGGGCCGCGCTGGCACAGCGTACAACAACTGTATGGCAATACCGCCCAGACTCAGGTTTTCGCAACGCTGGCCCTGCCCACCGTTGCCGCTAATGATACGATCGCACTGCACCCTGCGCTGTTGGACATCGCCAGCAGTGTTGTCGAACAACTGCCTGGTTTTCATACTGATTCGGTACCTTTCCTTTATCAGGATTTACGCCTGTACCGCCCGTTGCCGAACACCTTACATGTGGCGCTGACTGTCAATCGGCACGATGAGGAGGGTGACAGCTACGCTTTCACGCTCTACGACATGGCAGGCGAGATGGTTGCCCGCTGTGCGGCAATGGTGAAGCGCAAGGTACAGCTCCACATACAAGATGTCGATGACGACACGCGACTGCGCGTGCCCAGTGCCGATAACTACCAACTGCGGCTGGCCGCTGAGGGGGAGGGGGCAGGAAAGCTAGCGTTGTGCCCTACGCCGCGCTTAGCGCTGGGGGATTCACAAGTAGAGATTGAGGTACTGGCCACCGGACTGAACTTTAAGGATGTGCTGTTCACCACGGGATTGCTCCGGCAGCAGCCGGGTGAGGCTCCGCTGCAATTGGGACTGGAGTGCGCCGGACGCATTACTCGCGTGGGTAAAAATGTCACTGAATTTGCCCCGGGAGAGGATGTTATGGCGGTGCTAAACGGTGGTTTTGTCCAGTACGCACGGGTAGAAAGCGATTGCGTAGTGAGAAAACCAGCCCATTGTCGCATCGAACAGGCGGCTGCGCTGCCTATCGCATACCTCACCGCCTATTACGCACTGGTGGTGCGCGCTAATTTGCAACCCGGAGAACGAGTATTGATCCACAGTGCGGCGGGGGGCGTTGGCTTGGCTGCGCTACATATTGCCAAACGCTGCGGAGCACAGATTTTCGCCACAGCAGGTAGCGAGCAGAAACGCGATTACTTGCTTTCGCTAGGCGTACATGCCGTAGCTGATTCACACGACGAACAGTTCGCTGCCACTCTGCTGACCGCATCGGACGGACAGGGGATGGATGTGATCCTTAACTCCCTCACAGGCCGTCTGCTTGACGCTAGCCTCGCGCTGCTGGCACCGCTGGGCCGTTTTCTTGAGCTGGGCAGCAAGGACATTGTGGAAGACAAAGCGCTACCGATGCGTTTCTTCGCCCAAGGCGGCACCTTTATTCCGATTAATTTTCACGCGGCGCATGGTGCGTTTAGTCGCTACCTGCAACAGATTGTCGCTTGGATAGATGATAACACGCTACCGCTCCTTCCATGCAAATCCGTACCATTGCCCGAGGTTGCACGCGCCTTCGCCACCCTGACCACGCCGCAGCATATTGGCAAGGTGGTGGTAACGCATCGCACTGCGGCAGGCATGGACCGGCTGAACGCCATGATAGCAGAAAGGCGCCTCGGCGGCTATGCGCTCAGCATGAGCAATGCCGAGGTGATGCGCCAATTGTGGCCGATACTGAACACTCGCAGTCCGTGGGCGCAACTGCTGCTCTCACCTCGGGCGATCGATAGATTAGCGCGGGGCAACCGGGTGGATCGCGGTGTACCGTCTGCCGCTAACGATACGATTACTCAGCAGACAGTGAAAAAGCGGCCCCGTCCGGAAATTGGCGTGCCTTACAGCCCCGCGACACGTGAAGTGGAACGCGTGCTCTGCCAAATCCTGGAAGAGTATCTGGGTCTGGATAGAGTAGGCATTGACGACAACTATGCCGAATTAGGGGCAACCTCACTCGATATGGTGCAACTGAGTGGGCAAATGGCGCGTCACTATCCGCAAGTGAGCGTGGTGTCGCTGTACAACCACGCCACCGTGCGCCAGCTGGCGACGTTTTGCCAGCCCCCGGAGGGCGAGTCAAATGCGCCATCACCACAGCCTGCAGTACAGACGAATACGCGCGCGAATCAGATAGCAAAACGTGCTTTGCAAATTGCGAAAAATACTGCGCGCAGTCACACGTCTTTGCATTAATCCGGGCGCCTCCTCGCCCTGAAGAAAGGTAATGAAGTTTATGGAATACGCAAGCGAAATGAACGGCATGGAAATCGCCATTATTGGTATGGCGGTCCGTTTCCCGCAGTCCCGGACGTTACACGAATTCTGGCATAACATCGTTCAGGGTAAAGAGTGCGTCACCTTCTTTAGCGAGGAGGAGTTGCTGGCCGAAGGCGTCGAACAGAGTACTCTGGACAACCCGGCCTATGTACGGGCCAAGCCCTATATCGAGGGCATATGCGACTTTGATGCTGCATTTTTCGGTTACAGTCACAAAGAGGCGCAGACTCTGGATCCGAAATCCCGCGTATTACATGAAGTTGCCTACCATGCGCTGGAAGATGCAGGCTATGCCCAACGTACCAGCGATCTGATCACCGGGGTATTCGTGGGGGCGTCAGAAGATGTGGATTGGCTACGGCGTTCGCTGTCACAGATTGGCGGCGATGCGCTGAATCGTTTTGAGTCTGGCATCTATGGTCATAAGGATCTGCTCGCACATCTCATTGCCTACAGTCTCAATCTCAACGGTCCGGTGTATAGTCTCTACACCAGTTGTTCGACTTCTCTGAGTGCAACGCATATCGCTTGCCGCAGCTTGTTGTTTGGCGAATGTGATCTGGCGTTGGCGGGTGGAATTACTATCGATTTACCGCAGAAGTCAGGCTACTTCTGTCAACAGGGCATGATCCACTCCACCGATGGCCACTGCCGTCCTTTTGACAGTCAGGCTTCTGGCACCCTGTTTGGCGATGGCGCGGGTGTGGTTGTGCTTCGGCGTTTGGAAGATGCTCTGGCAGCGGGCGATCGCATCTATGCGGTGATCCGGGGTAGCGCGGTCAACAATGACGGTAAACAAAAAATCGGTTTTGTCGCGCCTGGTCATGAGGGACAGAAGGCGGTCATTTGTGCGGCCTGTCATCTGGCAGAAGTAAGCCCAGAAAGCATCGGCTACGTTGAAACCCACGGTACCGGCACCCGTATTGGCGATCCTATCGAGTTCGCTGCGTTGACGGAGGCGTTCGATACTTCACACCGCCAATACTGTGCACTAGGGGCTGTAAAGGCGAATATTGGCCACACCCACGCGGCGGCGGGCGTGGCTGGGTTAATCAAGACGGCGCTGGTACTTCATCACCGGACCATTCCGCCGCTCGCCAACTATCAAATGCCTAACTCGAAGCTGGATCTGGCGCATTCACCGTTTTATATCCCGATACAGCCGCAGGAGTGGCCCGCATCGCGGATGCCGCCCCGCGCTGGCGTCAGTTCTTTTGGCATTGGCGGTACTAATGTGCATATGATTTTGGAAGGGCTGAATCCTGCGGTGCGCGATGACCATGACCAAGTGCGAGCACCGGTGTTTATCCCTCTCTCCGCGCCGTCTTTCGAGCAGTTGGATGAGCTGACGCAACAGCTTACCCCGTTGCTGGCTACCCTTGATGCGTCAACGCTAGCCTACACACAACAAGTGGCGCGCCCCGTGTTTGATTGCCGCCGAGTGATACAAGTGGAAAACGATGGTACGCAAGCGATGCTGGCATCGCTGGATAACCTAATGCCCGACGCTCCTTGGGGCCTACACTGTCCAGATCTACGTACTACGAACGATTGTACTTACGCACAGTGGCTGGCGCATTCGGCACATTATCAACGCGAAGCGACTGCTCTGACGGCATTACTCGACGGCATGAATATTCCACCCGCTTATTGCCACGCTGAAACGTGGGCGGCACAAGCGAACAGCAGCCTGCTAATCAGAGGCTGCCAGACTATCGCCGCGCTAAAAACCTGGATGAACCTGCTACCGACATTAACACTGCTGTCGGGTGCTGGAACAGGCCTTTTGCCTGCCGCTGCAGCCAGTGGCATGATTGCGACGCAAGACGTGTTGCATTTGCTGTGGGAAATGGAGCAAAAGGCGCTTCATCTCTGGCTTCCTGAGCGCCATGAACCTATCCCCGGCTACGTGCTGGCTTGGCAAGGAAATCCCATCACCGATGCACAGCGTAACGACAGAGGGTTTTGGAGTGAAGCGCTGTTGGCAGATACCCGAGAACTGGGGGAGGGCGTTCACAGTATCAACTGGGTTAGGCTGCCGCCGGAAATAAGAGAAGACGTTGATGTATTGCGCTACGTGGCGCAACTGTGGTGTGCAGGTATCAATGTGGATTGGGCCGTGTGGTACGGCACTCCGCTGCCGCAACGCGGGAGCGCATCAGCATATCCCTTCGCACACAACCACTACCCATTGCCTGGACGGGTAATGGGTAGTGTGGAGACCCAACCCGAAGCAGGACCCGAAACGCACCACCCTTATCAGGCACGTCCCGTGTTAAGCGTACCTTTCGTAGCCGCACACTCGCGGGGTATGCAGTATATCACAGGTCTGATGGAACTGTTGCTGGAAATATCGCCGGTCGGGGTGGACGACGACTTTTTTGAATTAGGCGGGCATTCGCTGCTGGTGACGCAATTGACCTCCCGTTTAGAACGCGATTTCAACGTACATATCGATCTTTTGACCCTGATGGAAAACCCCAATCCGCGCAATATCTACGCGCATATCGCGGCGCAACTGGGGGGCGAAGACAACCTCGAAATAGCCTGTCAGTAAAGGAGCTCAATGATGAACGTGGCGGTAATAGGTGCAGGAGTAATGGGAACTGGCGTCGCTCATAACATGGCGCAATACGGCATATCAACTAACGTTGTGGATATTTCTCAATCTCAGTTGGATAAATGCCGACAGATGATCGAAGCGAACTTACGCTTATATAATTTTCACCCGCAGCATAAAAAAAAGACGCATAGCACAGCGGAGATAATGGAAAATATCCGTTTCACAACTGAGTTGGACGACATTGTAGAATGTGATTTGGTGATTGAGAATATTACTGAGGATATAGAGAAAAAAAATGCACTATACACACGGATGAATACGATCTGCGGCGCGTCGACAGTGTTTGGTGTTAATACGTCCGCCATATCTATCACTGCGTTGTCAAAATTAATGCGACATCCGGAGAATGTAGTCGGCGTCCATTTTATGAACCCGGTACCGCTGATGCACACCGTCGAATTAATCCGTGGTGTACATACTGCAGAGCGTACACTGAACATATTTCACCACTTATTTGCTCAGTTGAATAAAACCGGCATCGTGGTCAATGATTCTCCGGGCTTTGTCACTAATCGTGCCATGATGATTTTTGTTAACGAAGCCATATTTATGGTGCAGGAGCAGATCGCCCGTGCTGAGGATATCGATACGTTGTTTAAAACCTGCTTCGGGCACAAGATGGGGCCACTACAAACTGCCGATTTGATTGGCTTGGATACGATTTTGCAATCGTTGCAGGTGCTATATGAAAGTTTTAATGATGATAAGTATCGCCCCAGCTTTTTATTAAAGAAAATGGTCGATGCAGGGTATTTGGGCGTGAAATCAGGGCAGGGGTTTTATCGCTATCAACAGACGTACGCCGAGCAGTGATTCTGGGTTAACCAGATAGGGATATGAATATGAAAAAGCAAGATATGAAAGCCGCCATTCGGGAATTTCTTTCACGCTCATTACGTGGGCATACGTTGAACGATGATGACGATATTTTTTCTCTCGGGCTTGTCCATTCGTTATTTACTGTGCAAATCATACTGTTTATAGAAAAAAATTTTCAGGTTGAGCTGGAAGTGAGTGAGTTGAAAACAGAACAGATTGCTACCGTCAATAAAATAGTGGAGCTCATTCAGCGACAAACAGGCCTGGAGTAAACTATGTGCACTGAAAATTATGAGCTGGCTCAGCAAGAGGCAGTCCTGTTTGCCAAACAACATCTCGCCCTGGCTGCACAGAATATTGAACGTCAGCAGTTTATTGTGCCAGACATTATTTCTTGCGTGGCGCAGGCCGGGTACTTAGGTGCGTCAATCCCCCAAAAATATGGCGGACGAGGTTACGATTCTTATCAACTGTGCGCTTTGCATGAAGTGATGGCTGGGGTTCACGGTTCGTTAGAAAATCTCATAACAGTGACTGGCATGGTCAGCACGCTGCTGCAACGCGTGGGCAGCGCAGCGCAAAAAGCCCATTATTTGCCAAAGCTGGCAACGGGGGAATTGATCGGCGCGATTGCCCTCACAGAGCCGAATATCGGCAGTGACTTAGTGAACGTGGAAACAGAATTACAGCAGGATGGCGACGGTTGGCGGCTGAACGGGAAAAAGAAATGGATCACGCTAGGGCAGATTGCTGATTTTTTTATTGTTTTAATCCACTGTGGTAATCAATTAGCGACAGTGCTTATCGATCGCAATACCGACGGCTTTACTATCACTCCACTCAACGACATGTTGGGGTTACGCGGCAATATGTTGGCAGAGCTGCATTTTAATGACTGCCGCCTGAAGGAGGATGCATTGCTCGGTCCGCTCACCCCTGGGGTACCGCTGGCGGTGAATTTTGCGCTCAATGAAGGGCGGTTCACCACCGCTTGTGGCAGCCTAGGATTATGTCGGGCCGCTGTGGATGTGGCAGCGCGCTACATCCGCCAGCGTAAACAGTTCAAGCGGCGGTTATTTTCTCATGGCATTGTTCAGCACTTGTTTGCCACAATGCTGACCCAAACGCGCAGTGCGCAACTAATGTGCTTCAGCGCGGCGGAATACCGCGAAACGCTGCACCCGGCCATGATAAACCAAATCCTGATGGCGAAGTATGTCGCTTCCAAAGCTGCGGTGGACGTGGCCGGGAAGGCGGTGCAACTGCTCGGTGCGAATGGTTGCCATGCCGATTATGCCGTCGAACGTTACTACCGCGACGCCAAAATCATGGAAATCATCGAAGGGACATCGCAAATTCATGAAATCCAAATTGCGATGAATTACATGATGGGGAGTGAAGCATGACGAAGGATGTCGCACTGATGTTCCCTGGCTCCGGTTCGCAATATGTAGGCATGGCACGGTGGCTGTATGAGCGTTATCCGCAGGTGCGTACTCTGTTTGATGAAGCTAGCCAGATCACGGAACGGGACATGGCAGCGCTGTGCCTGTCGGGTACTTTGGTACAACTTGCTGAGCCGACGGCAATGGCGCTGGCTATCTATACCACCAGCGTGGCCCACTTTGTCGCGTGGCAGCAGTTTTTGGCGCAAACCGGTGTCCATGTCAACCTACGTTATATGTTGGGTCATAGTTTGGGCGAATATGCTGCGCTGACCTGTAGTGGTGCGCTGAGCTTTTCCCAAGCACTGGCGCTGGTGGCGATGCGTAGCCGTTTAGCCAGTGAGATCGCCCGCGAAATGGACGCGAGTACCACTATCATCAAGCAAGGGAATCAGGCACTGGTGGCAGCGGCGTGCGAGGTGGCGGAGCGTGAAACCCGACAGCAGGTCGGTATTGCCTGCTTCAATTCGCCGCAACAGTTTATGTTATCCGGACAAAACTCGGCCATTATCGCCGCCGAGCAATACCTGCTGGATCATGATCGCCAAGTCGAAGTAGTGCCGCTGATTGGTGGTGTTCCTTACCACAGCCCACTATTGAAACCTTGCGGACAGCAATTGCGCAAGGCGCTGGATCGCTGCGAATGGCGACGTCCGTGCTGCCCAGTGATCTCCAATGTCAACGCTCAACCCTATCCCGATACGGTCACGCCAGTCCAGTGGCTAGAACAACAGCTCTCTCAGCCAGTGCAGTGGCAGCGCTCTCTCACCTACCTGACAGGACACTTGTCACCGATCGCGATAGAGATCGGTCCGCAAAGTGTGCTGAAAAACCTGCTGCTGGAGAATCGCTATCCAGCACCAGTTTACGCATTTGACAATCGTCATGATCGTGCGCAACTAGCATTGGTGCTGGGGGATAACATGGCGGTGAAGACCGATCCGGAAGCCGTGCGCCGCCAACGCATCACGCTGCTCACTAACGCCCTGACAGCCACACGCCATCACCGCGCCGCCGATGTGGCTGCCAGTGCGCAATTGAAAGAATTGCTCAGTCGTTTTTTTGAGCGCATCCAGCAGATTGAGCAGCGCGGCACATCCAGCGAAGAGGACATTGCTTTTTTGCATGAGCTTCTTGAACAGGGATTTCAACTCAAAGGCAGTAGTCAGGCAGAAATCGACGCCTGCCACGCGCGGTTGGCTTCCGACAACGGCGGACAGGCGTAACCCGTCACGCCATTTTACGTACTTATCTCGCTTTGAAGGCCAGAGTTATGGAACAGCAAGGGATTATGAGACAGTTGCCTACCGACGACCAAACGATAGTCGACTATTTGTATCGTATCGCCGGAGAATATGGGGAAAAAGCCGCTGTATTGATGGGGGACGCGGCGCTGAGCTATCACGATCTTAATGCACGCTCTAACCAACTGGCGCATTATCTGCGTGGGCTGGGGATCGGCGAGGATCGTGTGGTAGCTATCCGCCTGCCGCGCGGCATGGCAATGCTGATTGCCATTTTCGCTATTGTAAAAGCTGGTGGTGCCTATTTACCGCTGGCGTACAATGCACCGCGCAGCCGCATTGAAAATATACTGAGCAACAGCGGCGCTGTTTGTCTGATCGGTACTGACGATGGTGATCGCTGGCCGATTCCTCGCGTCGAAATCGACAGCGCGGCGGTCAGTGCCATGCCAACGACGGATCTGCGTTACCGACCACATGCGCGGCAACTGGCGTATATTATTTACACCTCCGGTTCCACCGGTGTCCCTAAAGGGGTGGCGACGGAACATGCAGCGCTGCTAAACCGAATTGTCTGGATGCAGAACGCTTATCCTATCAGTTCTCAGGACGTGCTGTTTCAGAAGACGGTGTACACCTTTGACGTCTCTGTCTGGGAGATGTTCTGGTGGGCGATGTACGGCGCATCTGTAGTGCTGTTACCGTCCGGACTGGAGAGCGATCCGCGAACCTTGGCTCGACTGATTCAGCGTCACCGCGTGTCGGTTGTGCACTTTGTCCCTTCGATACTGAACCTGTTTGTCGAGTATCTGGAGATGAAACAGGATCCTCGTTTGACCGCCTCATTGCGATTAGTGTTTTCCAGCGGTGAGAAACTCACGGTCCACAGTGTGGCTCGCTTTTATCAATCGGTGGCGCAGGGTGATCTTATAAATCTCTATGGCCCGACCGAAGCAGCAATCGATGTCAGTCATCACCGCTGCCTGCGCGGGTACGACTACGACGATATCCCTATCGGTCAAGCGATTGACGGTTGCCGACTCTATGTGCTGGATGACCATGGTAATCCGGTAGCAGACGGCGAAGAGGGCGAACTGTATCTCGCTGGTATCGGGCTGGCACGTGGCTATCTCAACAACGTGGCGTTAACTGATCGCTGTTTTACTATACATCCAACTTTGCGCCATTTAGGGAAACCGGAGCGGCTGTATAAAACTGGAGATCTGGTGTGGCGCGACGGGGAAAGCCAACAAATTCATTACATTGGCCGTAATGATTTTCAGATTAAAATTAGAGGGTTGCGCGTTGAATTGGGAGAAATCGAAGCCCATGCGATGCGTTTCCCGGGGGTACAGCAGGCAGTCGTGGTGGCGGATCAGGATGATCCCGACAATCAGTTGATTTACGCTTTTGTCGTCAGTAGCGTGCCGCTCAATTTGGCGGCCTTAATGGACGCACTGTCCAAAAACTTGCCTGCCTACATGCTGCCGAACCGTTTGTTGGCAATGTCAGAGTTACCACTCTCCGACAATGGCAAGTGCTGTCGTAAAACGTTGCTCGACTTGGCGCGGGCGTACTCAGCCAGTCGCGTCGATTTACGTGAAACTCCCGCCGTGCGCTACCTACCGTTGTCATCGGCTCAATCGTCGATGTGGTTTATGCAACAATTGGCGCCGCATACTGCACTATACAATAACCCCACCGCCTTGCTGCTTGAAGGAGAACTGGATCGCACGCGGATGGACGGCGCGATTCGTCAATTGATGAGTCGGCATACTCTGTTACGTGCTATGGCGGAAACCCACAATGGACAACCAGTATTGGCGGTGCCTCAGTGCGTATCGTCGCAGGCGTTGCTGACCATAGTGCCACTCCCCTCGGTGAGTGATGATAACGCGCTACAGGCGATGATCAACCAGCGTGCGGCACACCCCATGCCCTTAACGTCAGGCACACCGCTGTGCCGGTTTGAACTGTTGACGATCGATGACGATCGTAGCGTATTGTTGATTCATCTGCACCACATCATCAGTGATGGCTGGTCGAAAGGCGTTTTGTTACGCGAATTGCAGGCCGCATATAACGGTGAATCGCTGACGCCAGAACCGTTGTTGGAGTATGCCGACTACATGGAGTACCAAGAAGAGTGGCGTCAGAGTGACGCCTATCAGGACGCGATGCGTTACTGGCAAAATACCCTGGCGGGGACGTTGCCGATTCTTGATATCCCCACCGATCAACCGCGTCAGAAGGTGGCACGTTACCAAGGCGCGTTTGTTGCCTTCGCATTGTCTGCCAACACATGCGAGCGAGTGTTGGCGGCGGCGCGTGCGCAGCGCGTGTCGTTGTATAACTATCTGCTGACCGCCTTCGTCCTCCTGCTGCATCGTAATGCGCGTCAACAGGAATACATCGTCGGTATGCCGATTGCTGCGCGGCTGACGAAAGAACAGGAGCATATGATCGCGCCGCTGGTCAACGTACTACCGCTGCGCTTACCTCTTGACGAAGCGGCATCGTTTTCCGAGTTAGTACAGACGATCAGAGGTATTCTGTTTGCCGCTTTCAGGCACCAGCGTCTCGAATTTACCGACATAGTGCGCGCAGTGAATGTGGATCGCAGCGCCGGACATTTCCCAATATATCAGTGCATGTTCCAACTCGACAATATGCCTCTGGCGAGCCCGACACTAAACGGTGTCAACGTTACACCATTATTGTTGGATACCAGTGCATCTCAGGTGGATATTTCGCTAAGTATGCAGCATATCGATGGGCGCATCACCGGCACTTTCGAATACGACGCTGGGTTATACAGTGCGGATCGTATTCAGCACCTGGTGGCGCAGTGGAGAGAACTGCTAGATGAGGCCAGCAGCCAACCCACGCAGTTAGTCCGCGATTTGATTCGTTTCACCCCTCGAGAGCACGCTTGGCTGGCGCGGCACAACGCCACTGAAGTTGCTCTGCCGCCCGTAGATAACCTGCTGGCGCTAGTGTTACCGCACTGCCAGCAGCGCCCTACACAGGTGGCTTTGCGCCACGCTGACGACGCCATGACCTATGGCGAATTGCAACAGGCCACGATGCAGATGTGTACTTGGCTGCGTGCGCAAGGCGTAAAACGCGGAGAATCTGTCGCACTGCAACTGCCTTTTTGTTTCGAATTGATTATCGCACAATTGGCGATCCTCTCTTTGGGGGCGAGCTATGTGCCGCTGGATGGTAACGCGCCAGCGGCCCGCAATGCCCTGATCTTGGCGCAGGCAACGCCGTGCATGCTGCTGGTGGCGCAACCGCTGGAATCCCCTCATGGGCTGACGATACCTTGGGTGCTAGTGCCTGACTGGCGTAGCCTGCTGACAGAAATACCGAACCTGCCAGTTAGTGTTGCGCCAGATGCTTTAGATTGCGATGCGGTGGTGATCTTTACCTCCGGTACTACCGGGCAGCCCAAAGGCGTCCGACTCAGCCAACGTAATCTGGTCAACTTAACCGCATCCTTTATATCCAGCTATCAAGTGACGCATCAGGATGTTCTGCTACCCATTACCTCAGTCGCGTCTGCTAGCTTTGTCGGGGAGGTACTGCCGCTGCTCGCCGCTGGCGGTACCTTAGTATTGGCGCAAAAAGCGCAGAGTTTGGATAGTGATGCGCTCATTGCGCTGCTGGCATCTCAGCGGGTGACTATCCTGAGCACCACCCCATCGCTTTCTGCCAGCCTCTCTGTGCTGGCTCAGTCGATGGGATCGCTGCGCTTGTTTCTGTGCGGTGGTGAAGCGTTAGAGTATGAGCAGATAGCGCCGCTTCTGCCGCACATGGCAGTGGTTAACGGTTATGGCCTGACCGAAAGCGGTATCTGCTCGACCTACTTTCCTGTCGCAAAGCGTAGGGAGCAAGAAACGGGAGCATTGCCCATTGGCCGCCCGATTCAGAACACCCAAGCTTATGTGGTGGATGCATATAATCGTTTGGTACCGCCAGGTGCCTGTGGAGAACTCTGTTTCTCTGGTCTGGGCATTTCGCCCGGCTACCTTGATGCACGACAGGATCCCGAGCGCTTTGTCGAGTTGCCGGAATACCCTGGCGTTCGGGTGCTGAAAACTGGCGATCGTGCTCGTTGGGCAACCGACGGGATGTTGTTCTATCTCGGCAGACAAGATCGCCAAGTGCAGATCCGTGGATACCGAGTTGAACTGGGCGACATCGAAAGCCTACTGAAACAGCATCCGGATATTGCTGATGCGTGGGTCGATGTGCGACGCAATGCGGCGGCAACGCCGCTACTAGTGGCCTTCTATTGCAGCGTCAACGGCGTTGCGCTGGATGCTCAGCAATTGCGCGTATGGCTCAGCCTGCGGCTTCCGTTGCATATGCTGCCGTTGCTCTACGTGCCGCTGAGCGCCATGCCGCTAGGTGTAAACGGCAAAATCGATCCCCAGTGCCTGCCGCTGGTCGATCTGCGGCAGTTGGAAGGGCCGGGCGAGTATGTCCCTCCGGCAACCGAACTGGAACAGCGTCTGGCGGAGATCTGGCAGCAGTTGCTTGGCCTGGAGCGTGTCGGCACCACCACAAATTTCTTCGATCTCGGTGGACACTCACTTCTGCTAGTACAGATGCAGCAATACATCGGGCAGCAGTGCGGTCAGCACGTGGCGTTGGTTGACCTGCTGCGCTTCACTACCATCAAACGCTTGGCGGAATTTCTGCTGGCCCCGGACGCAGCGCAAGGGACCACAGGAGATCAGACACAACTGCGTGCGGCGAAGCAGCGTTTGGCCTTTGGTCACACGCGCTGGGCAGCCACAACCGACAGTCATCACTGATTCCACTGAATGAAACGCGTGATAAACCTGAATATAGGGGGAAAGCAACATGGCAGAGAATGATTTTGGTATAGCTATCATTGGGATGGCGGGGCGTTTCCCTCAAGCCGATACGGTACAGGCGTTTTGGGAAAATCTTCTGGCAAGCCGAGAGTGCATTTCCTTTTACAGCGATGAGGAACTGCTGGCGATGGGAATCAGTCCTGAATTTGTTCAGCACCCAGATTACGTCAAGGCCAAAGGGGAGGTAGCTGACATCGATAAATTTGATGCTGCTTTCTTCGGTATCGCACCCCGAGAGGCGGAGCTGATGGATCCTCAGCACCGTGTCCTGTTGGAAACCGCGTGGGCAGCCTTCGAAGATGCGGGCTATGTGGCTGCCGATTATCCGGGGGATGTGGGTATTTTTGCTGGCAAAAGCATGGATTCCTATTTGATGCTGAACTTGATGCCGCACTTTAAACGCGTTTTCTCTTCTGGCAGTTTGCAGGCGGCCATTGGTAACGACAAAGACAGTATCACTACTACCATCGCCTATCACCTCAACCTGCGCGGCCCGGCGATCACGGTGCAGACTTCCTCATCGACATCCTTGGTGGCGGTGTGCGTGGCATGCCAAAGTCTGTTGACTTGGCAGTGTGACATGGCGATTGCTGGCGGAGTAACGCTGGGGCCACCAGCAAAAACCGGCTACTTGTCGCAGGAAGGTGGGATCACCGCCGCCGATGGCCACTGTCGGGCGTTTTCCGATAACAGCAGCGGATTTGTGCCCGGCACCGGCGCGGGGCTGGTGGTGTTAAAGCGTGTTGATGAAGCGCTGCGTGATGGCGATAACATCTATGCGGTCATCAAAGGATTTGCCGTCAACAACGACGGTTCGGAGAAGATCAGTTATACCGCGCCGAGCGTGGATGCCCAAGCGCGCGCCATTGCTCAGGCACAGCGGTTGGCAGGTTTGACACCGCAGGATATCACTTATGTGGAAGCCCACGGTACCGGTACGCGTTTGGGCGATCCGGTTGAGTTTTCTGCGCTAAGCCAAGCCTTTGCGGGCGCGTCACAAAAGCAGTACTGTGCGCTGGGGTCGGTAAAAACCAATATCGGCCATTTGGATACGGCAGCGGGCGTCGCAGGGTTGATAAAAACCGCGCTGGCAGTGCAGCAGGGAATAATTCCCGCAACATTGCACTTTGAACGGCCCAATGCACAGATCGATCTGACCAATAGTCCGTTTTACATCAACACTACCTGTCAACCGTGGCAACCGGAAAGCGGCATCCGTCGCGCGGGCGTCACCTCGCTTGGCATGGGCGGCACCAATGCCCATGTTGTGCTGGAACAAGCGCCAGCCGTTGACTTGCAAGCGCGAGCGCCTGTACCTGCCTACAGTATTTTGCCGTTTTCTGCCAAGACCGACAGTGCCTTATCCTCGGGGCTGGCGCGTTTTGCCGATTTTCTGCAACATGAATCGCTGCCGGATAGGCGGGATCTGGCGTGGACACTCTCACAGGGACGTAAAGCCTTCGCACATCGCGCCGCGCTCGTAACCAGAGATCTACATGCTGCCGGGACGCTGTTGCAGCAGGCCGCGACAGCGCCGTTTGCTCGTGGTGTAGCGCAGACACAGCTCGGGCTGGGGCTGTTGTTTTCCGGGCAGGGTAGCCAATATCAGCGCATGGGCCATCAGCTCTATCAGGTTTGGCCGGCCTACGCCGATGCCTTCGACCGTTGCGCGACGTTACTCGAGCGTGAATACCAACTGGATATCCGCCATGAGTTGTTCAGAGCAGAAGTCTCGTTAGCCCAAGGCGAACGCCTTGCGCAAACCTGCCTCACACAACCGCTGCTGTTCAGCGTCGAGTATGCCTTAGCCCAATTGTGGCTCAGTTGGGGAATCACGCCAACGGTAATGATTGGTCATTCGCTGGGCGAATGGGTGGCAGCGACGTTGGCAGGCGTGTTCTCTTTAGAGGATGCGTTGCGCTTGGTGGCGCGTCGAGCAGAGCTGATGCATCAGGCACCAAGCGGTGCCATGTTGATGGTGGCGCTGCCCGAAGCACAGATTCGCGCACTGATTACCGCCCCGCTGGCGATTGCCGCTGTTAACGCCCCTGACTATTCGGTTATCGCCGGGCCTACGTCGGAGATCCTCGCCGTCAGCCAGCGTCTGACGGAGCAGAACATCATCAACAAACGATTGCATACCTCTCATGCCTTCCACTCTAGCATGATGCAAGATGCGGCGCAGGCGCTACGTCAGGCATTTGAGAATGTACGACTGAACCCGCCGACGCTCACCATCATCTCTACCGTAACCGGCGCGCACGTCAGTGCCGACACTCTCACCACACCGGACTACTGGATTGAACAGATGCTGATGCCTGTGCAGTTCTCCGCTGCACTGCAAGAGGCGCAAGCTACATTTGATGTCGATTTTCTGGAAATCGGGCCAGGTGCCACCCTGACCCAACTGACCAACGGTCATGCATTAGGTGATCGTCTCGCGTTCAGCTCGCTGCCAGCAGGTGCCCGCAGCAGCGATGAGCACACACATATCTTAGATACCGTGGCAGCGCTTTGGGTGCGAGGGCATAACATCGATTTGTCTGCGTTTGCAGGTGAGCAACCGCGCCGTGTCTCTCTACCGACCTACGCCTTTGACAAAATCCGTTACTGGGTCGACAGTCCAGAAGAACAGAGGAGCGCCGTAACGCCGGTGGCGGACGCGGGAAGTGTCATCCCTAGCGAACCGTCGGTGCGCCGTCAGCCGCGTCCGGCGTTTTCGGTGCCTTACGCGGCTCCAGAGAGCAAAACGCAGCGCGGCTTAGTGGCGATTTGTGAAGCATTGCTGGGAATTGACGGCTTGGGCATTGACGACAACTTCTTCGAAGCTGGCGGACATTCATTGATGCTGGGCATGTTGCTGGCGCAGGTACAGGAACGGTTCGCCGTCACTCTTTCCTTTTTCGACGTGATGGAGGATGCCAGCGTGCGCGCGTTAGCGCAGTTGGTCGAGCAGGAGCAGCAGGATGATGGAGGGTCCGCACTTGCCGTGCTAGTTAACGACATGATTAATGAGTGACGTTGGCAAAAGTATTTAACACAGCGAAAAGGAAAGGACGGTCATGACGATACATCATGCCGCATTGGCGCGAATGTTACCGGCGGAAAAAAAGGAAAAGCTATTACGACAGTTGGCGCAATCAGGCGTGTCGCCCAGCCGCATTCCCATCATCAAAGCGGATCCGGCGCAGGCAATCCCGCTGTCGTTTAATCAGGAGCGGTTGTGGTTTTTGCAAAAATACGACAGTACCGCCACTAACTACAACCTTTATGTGGTGTATCGTTTGCATGGCGTGGTGGATATGCCGATGCTCACGGAGGCATTGCGCCATGTGCAAGCACGCCACGCCATCTTGCGTACCCGTATCATAGTACGTAACGATCGGCCTTGCCAGGTGATAGATGATGCGTCTTCGTTAGTTCTCGATACGGTCACGCTGGCAGCGCAGGCCCCAACTTCAGCGCTAGATGCGGTAATTCAGCAGGTGATAAACACCCGGTTCGATCTGGCACGCGGTCCTCTGTGGGGGGTAACTCAGATTATTCAACCCGATCAAGGTTGTCATTTGGTGTTTTGCGCGCACCATATCATCATCGACGGTATCTCGTTACGGCTATTGTTCGATGAGTTACAGCAGCAGTATGCTCGATTGCATGCTGGTAATGAAACGTCGCTGCCTCCGCCGCCGCTGCAATATGCCGATTATGCCTTCTGGCAGCGCGAATGGTTCCAGGATACCTTGCTGGCGAACGAACTTGCCTACTGGCGTGCGCGTTTGCAAGACGCGCCTCTGCTGTCGACATTTCCATCGCTGCACCCGCGCCCGGCACAACCCTCTACACATGGTTCCCGGTTCAGCATCACCCTGGATGAAACATTAAGCCTCGCGTTGAAACACGTAGCCCGCACGCAGGAAACAACGCCGTTCGTGCTGATGCTGACTGCCTTCCAACTGGTGCTGATGCGTTACGCTCAGCAACAGCGATTGGTGATAGGCATGCCAGTATCGGGGCGCATTCGCCCGGAATTGCAGAGTAGCATTGGTTATTATGCCAGCACTGCGGTTATCTACACCGATTTTAATGGGGTTGAGGTAGGGCGCGAGGCGCTCCAGCGTGTGAAGGCCAGCGTGAAAGAGACGCAGGGGCGCCAGCAACTGCCGTTTGAAAACTTGGTGAATATGCTGGATCTCCCTCGCAGCCTTTCCCATTCACCGTTGTTCCAGATCCTCTATATCTACCATAACCACGTGACCCCACGCGCTTTTACCTTGGCTGGTGCGTATTGGGAGCAGGTGACGTATCACAATCAGACCGTCAAATACGACATGACAGTCGAGGTGTTCCAAAACGACGCCACGTTCGACGTCTCCTTTGAGTACGATTTGGGGTTATACGATGCTGATGTGGTGAAGCAGATTGCCGAGGCGCTGCGTCAGCACTGCTTATCGTTGACATCATCACTGGAGACCCCGATAGGGGCGATCCCTCTGCATGCACCGGAGACCGCAACGCCGCGGCGTGATCCGCTCAACGCCACTAACGTCCCGTGGCTCGGGCCGCAGGATGTGCTGCGTATCATTGAACAGCGCTGTGTGCAGCACCCAAAGCAACTGGCAATACAGCAGCATGACGGCACACTGACCTACGCTGAGCTCTGGGCGCGTGTGCAGTTCATCGCGATGCGTTTTCGAGCGCATGGCATACAACCGGGCGATCGTATTGGCGTGCTGTTGCCACGTCACAGGGATGTGATTGCAACCATGTTGGCGACGTGGTTTGTGGGGGCGTGCTACGTGCCGTTCGATATTCATCAGCCTGCCGCGCGTTTGCAACGCCTTATGCAACGCGCGCGTTTGGTCTGTCTGGTGGTCCGTCAGCCGGGAGAGTGGGGTGAAATTGTACAACTGTCGTTGCCGGAATTGATGCAGGACATGTCGAATGCGATCCGGTATTCTACACCTTGCGCGCTGTTGCCGGATATGCAGGCCTACCTGTTGTTTACCTCCGGCAGTACCGGTGAACCTAAAGGCGTGTGCGTTGTTCACCGCGGGTTGCTGAACTTGTTGTTGGATATGCAGCGTACCTTTGCGGTTGGCTCGCAAGACCGGCTGCTCTCGGTGACGACGCCAACATTTGATATCTCATTCTTGGAGTATCTGTTGCCGCTGATCTCCGGTGCGAGTCTCTATCTGACAGAGGCGGAACGCGCCGCAGACAGCTTCCGTATGATTCCGCTGATTGCCGACTATCGACCAACGCTGATGCAGGCGACGCCCTCGTTCTGGCACGGGCTGTTGATGGCGGGTTGGCGTGGCGACCCGGAACTATGTGTGCTGGCAGGCGGTGAAGCGCTGCCAACGAAAGTGGCGGAAGAACTGTTGCGCTGTTGTGGTTCATTGTGGAACCTCTACGGTCCCACCGAAACAACCATTTGGTCGCTGAAATCGCAGATAACCCAAGCGGAAAACATCACCCTCGGCGCTCCCATTGCCAATACCCGTATATACATTCTGGACAATGAGGGCCATCCAGTGCCGCAAGGCGTTGACGGCGAGCTTTACATCGCCGGGGATGGTGTGGCGCAAGGGTATGATGGGCAGCCTGAGTTGAACGCACAGTTCTTCTTGTCAGAACCAGGGGTCCCCGGTGGCAGGATGTTCCGCACTGGCGATCTGGTCAGGAGTGATGCGCAGGGGCAGTTGTTTTTTGTTGGGCGCAAAGATAGCCAGATCAAACTGCGCGGTTATCGTATTGAGTTAGGCGAAATTGAACGGACGTTGGCACGGCATCCGCATGTGGACGCCGCGGTGGTGGCCTGTATTGAAAGAGCACCGTTACACAAAGCACTGGCAGCATTCATCATCACCAGTGAGCCTCCCTCGCTATTCGAGCAACTGAAAAACGAGCTTCGGCAGCAACTGCCAGACTATATGGTGCCAACGCTGTGGCAGAGGGTGGCCGACTTCCCGAACACTGACAACGGTAAAATCGATCGTAAGCGGTTAGCGGAAAATTTCGTTGCCGATAGCTCCCTTGTGTCGCCGCAGACGCAAGCGCTGAGCGACACGGAACAGATGTTGCTGGCGCTGTGGATGCGCTATTTGCCGATAAAAAACGTCGATCCTGAGTGCGATTTCTTTCGCTTGGGGGGACATTCGCTGTTGGCGGTAACGTTGGTAGCAGAGATCAACCGCACTTTTCACTGCGCCTTGACCCTGAAGGACATTTTCCACTACTCCACACTACGGGCACTGAGTGCGCGTATTGCACAGCAATCTATCACGGACGCTGCCGCGTCTCAGGATGACTGGGTGATAGTGCACGACCCTGAGCATCGTCATCAACCGTTCCCATTGACGGATGTTCAGCGCGCCTACTGGCTTGGACGACAGACGGGTGCTACCTCGATCGCGACCCACATCTACCATGAATTTGACGTAGAACACTTTAATGTTACGCATTTTACCCATGCGGTGAATGCGCTGATCGCTCGCCATGAAATGCTACGTGCGCGGGTACTCCCCGACGGTACTCAGCAGATTCTGGCGCAAGTGCCGGCGTATCAGTTAGAGCAGCGCGATCTGAGTGCTTTGTCCCCTAACGCACGAAACGATGCCTTGATGGCGATCCGCGATCGGCTGTCGCATCATGTGCATCCCGCAGATCGTTGGCCGCTGTTTGATTTCAGTTATTCGGCTTGCACGGCGCAACATGGCCGCTTGCATTTCAGTCTCGATCTGCTGATTGCCGATGCTCTGAGTATGCGCACGCTACAGCAGGAGTTGATGATGCTGTACCGTGAGCCCCATGTGTCACTGCCGTTGCTACCGTTCTCTTTTCGTGACTACGTGCAGGCGCTGTTGGTAGAGCAGGCGAGTGAAGCCTATGCACGCGATCAGGCCTATTGGCAACGGGCGCTGCCGCAGCTGTATGGCCCACCAACGCTGCCCGTACAGGGCGATTTGGCGCAACTGTCTGCGATCAGGTTCGTACGTCGCCGTCATCGGCTGTCAGCCCACAACTGGGGAGTGCTGAGCGCGCTGGCCCAACGCACACGTATCACCAAGACGGCATTGTTGTTGACAGTCTTTAGCCAAGTGCTGGCACGTTGGAGCCTTAGCCCGACGTTTACGCTCAATCTGACGTTGTTCAACCGCCCGCAGGGTTACCCCAACGCAGAGGCAGTTATTGGTGATTTTACCGCTGTCAGCTTGCTGAATGTTTGTTACGACAGCCAGCACTCTTATGCCCACAACGCTCAGCGTATTCAGGTGCAACTGTGGGAAGATCTCGAACATCGTCGTTTCAGTGGGATCCGCGCCAGCGAGGCGCTGATCCATAGCGGTCGTTTCCATGCGCCGATGCCGGTGGTATTCACTAGTATGTTGGATATCGACGGGGAGACGACTGCGCAAGACCCTCGGGACACAACCCGTTTTACTCTGTGTCCGGACGCCAATATTACCCAAACACCGCAGGTGTGGCTCGATCACCAGGTGATCGAGTTGGCTGGGGAGTTGCATTTCAACTGGGACGCGGTCGAGCAACTGTTTGATACCACGCTGCTGGATCAGATGTTTGGTGCTTATTGTCATGCGCTGCAGGCGCTGGTTGCCATGCCGCAAAGTTGGTGGGGGGTAAATAGTTCTCTGGCGCTGCCCACCGTTAGTGCACCGGTCACGCAGGCCCCTGCACCTACGGCCTTGTTGCACCATGGGTTACTGCGTCAGGCAGCACTGACGCCACAGGAAACTGCGCTGATCAGTCCTATCCGTGAATTGACCTATCGCCAACTGTCGACGGCGGCGGATCATGTGGCCCGCGCCCTGTTAGCGCTGGGCGTGCAGCATGGCGACCGCGTGGCGGTGGTGATGGAAAAAGGCTGGCAGCAGATTGCCGCCGTACACGGCATTTTACGACTGGGTGCGGTCTATCTGCCAGTGGATCCGGTGCTACCGCCACAGCGTCGCCAGCTTTTGCTGACGGTGGGCGAGGTGCGGGTACAAGTAACGCAGCCGGGTCTCACGCAATTGGAGCCGTCGCTGCCCGTGCTGATCATCGACGACGGAATGCTGGACACGCCTGCTGCGCCGTTGCCTGAAGTGGCTGGGGATGTCACGGATCTGGCCTATATCATTTTCACTTCCGGCTCCACCGGTACCCCGAAAGGAGTGATGATCGACCACCGTGCGGCCATGAACACGCTGGAAGACATCAACGAACGCTTTGGCCTCAATGCGCAGGATAGGGTGTTCGGGCTGTCATCATTGAGCTTTGACCTGTCGGTTTACGATGCCTTTGCGCCTTTTATGGTGGGTGCAGCGCTGGTACTGCCGGAAGCAGGACGGGAAAAAGATCCGCGTCATTGGCAGACAGTTATGGTACACGGTCATGTAAGCGTCTGGAATGCAGTGCCCGCACTGATGCAGATGCTGTGCGAATACCACAGCGGCGATCGGATGAGTTATCCGACGTTGCGTCTGGCACTGTTGAGCGGCGACTGGATCCCGCTAACGTTACCGGAGCAGATGCGCGAGCGGCTCAATGAAACGATGGACATCATCAGTCTGGGTGGAGCGACCGAGTGCGCCATCTGGTCGGTCTACTACCCGATAGGTGAGGTGGAATCGACGTGGACCAGTATTCCCTACGGTCGGGGTCTGCGCAACCAGCCAGTATACGTGCTAAATGCGCAACTGGAGGAATGTCCGGTCGGGGTGGAAGGAGAGATTTGCATTGGCGGGATGGGGCTGGCACAAGGCTACCTGAACGATGCAGAGAAAACGGCGGCGAGCTTTGTCTGGCGCGAAGCGAGTGGTGAGCGAATTTACCGCACTGGGGATCGCGGGCGCTACTTTGCTGACGGGCAAGTCGCCTTTTTGGGGCGCAACGATACCCAAGTGAAGGTGAATGGTTACCGTATCGAACTGGGGGAAGTCAAAAGCCACCTTGAACAGCTCGACAGCGTAGGGAGTGCCGCCGTGGTGTGCCACCAGGGACAGCTGTATGCCTTTATCACTGCCGCAGAAAACCTGCATCCTGACGATACTGACGCCCTGTTAGCGCGTGTTCGTGCTCAGTTAGCCGTGCAGTTGCCGTATTACCTGCTGCCCCAACATTTCTTTCTTCTCAAGGTGCTGCCGATGACAGGCAACGGCAAAATTGATCAGGCGGCAATGGTTCAAGAGGTTATCCAACGTATGTCGCAATCTACATCACAGAAGTCGAGGGCCCTCGCGCACGCCTCGCCCTATGAACAGCAGGTGGCCGCTCTCTGGTGCGAGGTACTACAACGAGAACAGATCGGACTGAATGACAACTTTTTTGAAGCGGGGGGCGGCTCAATCCAGATCGTGCTGTTGCATCGCCGTATTGAGGAGATTTTTAAGGTTACGGTACCTATTGCTGAGCTATTTCGCTTAACCACCGTGAAAAGAATTGCCGGTTATTTGCAGGCTATGCAGGACAATGCACGGGCGGTGAATCAAACACAGCAGCGTGATGCTTCCCGATCCCGCGCCCAGCAACGACTTGTACGTCGTCACCAGCGTCAGCGTTAAGGAAAAACTAATGACTTACAGTGAAAGCGATATTGCCATTGTTGGCATGAACTGCCGGTACCCCGGCGTGCACAGCGTTGCGGCATTCGAAACGGTGCTTCGCACCGGATGCAACATTTTGGACCCCAAAGTGACCCCGAGCAACGGCCACAATCACATTACGCTGAACAACGTCTATGAGCACATGGCGGAGTTCGATGCCAACTTTTTTGGCTACAGCCGTGCAGAAGCAGAAATCATGGATCCACAGCAGCGCGTATTTCTGACCTGTGCTTGGGAGATGTTTGAACAAAGCGGTTACAACCCGAAGCAGCACGATGCGCGCGTCGGCCTATATGCGGGCGTGAGTACCAGCTTCTATTTGCTTACTCACCTGATGAACAACCCAGACAAGCTTGCACAACTCGGTGGTCTCCAAATCATGGTCGGCAATGACAAAGATCATTTGACGTCCCAACTGGCTTACCGCCTGAATATTACCGGCCCTTGCGTGACGGTTCAGGCCAGTTGTGCCACCTCGCTGGTGGCAGTGCATCTGGCCTGCGAAGGGCTGCTGAGCGGTCAGTGCGATATGGCGCTAGCGGGTGGCGTCACGTTTCGCATGGAGGAGCAGCGCAGCTATGAATCGCACGGTGATGGGCTGCAAGCAGAGGATGGCCTGATTCATACTTTTGATGCGCAGGCGAGCGGTACGGTCTACAGCAGTGGTTTGGGCATGGTGCTGCTCAAACGGGCTACAGACGCGCAGGTGCAAGGGGATAACATCCTTGCCGTCATCAAGGGAAGCGCCATCAACAATGATGGCGGTGCGCGCAGTGGTTATACCGTGCCGGGTGTTGATGGTCAGGAAGCTGTGATGATTGAGGCGCATAGCTTGGCGGAGGTGACGCCGCAGCAAATTCAGTATCTAGAACTGCATGGCAGCGGCACGCCGTTGGGTGACGCTATCGAATTCGCGGCCATCAAACGTGTGTTTGGGACGCCAGCGCCGAATGCGACACCGTGGCGTCTGGGGGCTGTGAAACCTAACGTGGGTCACGTAGAAATGGCATCTGGCATCACCAGTCTCATAAAAACGGTGCTGAGTCTTACTAACCGGGTGTTTTACCCTACGCTGAATTTTCAACGGGCTAATCCGCAACTGGGGTTGGAGGACAGCCCGTTTGAAGTGGTGTCCCGTTTAACGCCTTGGCCGGAGGGCACCACGCCACGCACCGCTGGTGTGAGTGCGTTCGGATTGGGCGGCACCAACGCACATCTGGTGGTACAAGCGCCGTTATCGACGCCGCAGGCGAGGGCGCAGCAGATGGGGCCTTGTGTCGTTGTACTCTCGGCAAAAAACCACAATGCCCTGGAACAGATGCAAAACGCCCTGCTGGCGAAACTGGCCGCACATCCAGAGATACGCTTACAGGACGTGGCTTACACCCTGCGTCACGGGCGTTTCTCCGCCCCGGTACGTAAGTGTGTCATCGCAGAGAATTGCACCCAGCTAGCCCGACAACTCCGCGACGCACCGATGGTGGAGGCAACCACGGGTTGCACGATCTACTGGAGATTGGGGCACCGTTTCGTTGTTGCACTCGAGACGCTTAGTGACTGGCTGGCGTGCTCTGAGGTGTTGTCACAGGCGGTGGGACAACTGCTCGAGCATTTTCCGCTCGAACCAGCCTGTCTGCAAGATCTCTCCCCTGCGCAACGGACGTTTATCAGCCAGTATGCGCTGATCGCGTTGATTGACGAACGGGAAACGTTGAATGTGGTGCTATGCGGCGACGGTGATGGTGGCTATGCTGCCGCCGTACTACGAGGAGACTGCACACTAGAGCAAGCATGGCACAGGTTGAATGCGGGCCAACCGTTTGATGATGTGCCGACGAATCCCCTCTTGCAGCCCGATGTCTGCTCTTTGATGCTGGACGACGCGGCGAGTGATGCCAATCGCACCGCGCTAGAGGCGTTAGGGCAGTTATGGTTGGCTGGCGTCAGCCTAGATTGGCGCTGGGTGGATGCGGCGGAGCGTATGTTGGGCAGTCAACGCATCGCCCTGCCGGGGACCGTTTTTACACCGCAGCGCTATTGGGTCGAGGCCGTACGGCCTGCCACGTTCTCCCACGAATCGTCGAATAATCTCTTATCCCGCGCAACAAAATCCGATATTATTGCAGTGGTGACGGAGATATGGGAACGCACGCTTGGTGTCAGCATTGATGATCACCACGCCAGCTTCTTCGAACTGGGTGGGCATTCGCTGTTAGCGTCAACCATTTTATATGATATTCAGCAACGTTACGGCATCACCTGTACGCTAAGCGCATTCTTTGCCGATCCCACCATCGAGGGATTAAGTTGCTATCTGCTCGAACAAGGCGGCAGTGAGACAGCGGTTTCAGCATTGCCTGATACGGTCTTTGCCCCTGACCAGCAGCACCTACCTTTTCCGCTGACTGACGTGCAACAGGCCTATTGGGTTGGGCGGCGAAAATCCTTGGGATTGGGCAATATTTCCACCCATATCTATGTGGAATATGAACTACAGGGGCTAGATGAAACAGCGTTCAACCGCGCGCTCAATGCGGTGATTGCGCGGCACAGCATGTTGCGTGCAATTGTCAACGATGACGGTATGCAGCAGATATTGCCAAACGTGCCGGAATACCACGTTGCCTTCTATACCACCCAGTGCGAGGATGCGTTTCAACAGCGTTGCCGTGAGCTGCGTGACACCCTCTCACATCAGATGATTGATTGTAGTCGCTGGCCTCTGTTTCAGATGGAGGTCGTGGTTGATCCGCAGCAAAAAGCCCGGCTACATGTATCTATCGACCTGCTGATAGCCGATGCATGGAGTCTGGAGTTGTTCATTCGGGAACTAGCTTATCACTACCGCCATCCGCAGGCGGCATTGCCTACATTGACGTACAGTTTCCGCGACTATGTGCTGACCTTAAAATCCTACGAGAAAACGCCGCAGTTTGAACGGGCACGTGACTACTGGCGCGCCCGCATCGAAACTCTGCCGCCGGGGCCACGATTGCCGCTGCGTACCGACCCCACGAAGCTGGAAAACCCCACATTCGTGCGCCGTAGCTATTGTCTATCTCGTGCTATCTGGCAGCGCTTGAAAACGCAGGCGGGTCAGATGAGTATCACGCCTACTACACTGCTGCTCACGGGGTTTGCTCAGGTGTTGGCGCGCTTTAGTTCCTCGCCGCACTTTAGCCTTAACCTGACGCTGTTTAATCGTCTGCCGTTGCACGCAGATATCAATCACTTAATTGGCGATTTTACTGCACTGACGTTGCTGGAGATTGATATGTCGCAGGGAGAAACCTTGCAGGCGCGGGCAAACGTGATCCACTCTCAACTGTGGCGCGATTTGGATAACCGCTTGTTTGGCGGTATCCAGGTCTCTCGACTGCTGGTACAAACTCACCGCGATCCGGCGAAATCGGTGATTCCTATCGTGTTCACCAGCTTGCTCAATCAATATGAGGCGAGCTGGGAAACGGATGATACGCTGTTCAACCAACCGCAGGATGATCTGTACAGTATTTCACAGACACCGCAGGTGTGGCTCGATCATCAGGTAATGGAGCGTAACGGGGAATTGCACTTTAATTGGGACGTGGTGGAACAATTGTTTGAACCGGCGCTAATGGATCAGATGTTCCAGTGTTATTGCCAACTCCTGCACGCCCTAGCCCAGCGACCACAGCTCTGGCATGAGACTCAAGATGTGCTGGCGCTGCCCACCGTTAGTGCACCGGTCACGCAGGCTCCTGCACCTACGGCCTTGTTGCACCATGGGTTACTGCGTCAGGCAGCACTGACGCCACAGGAAACTGCGCTGATCAGTCCTATCCGTGAATTGACCTATCGCCAACTGTCGACGGCGGCGGATCATGTGGCCCGCGCCCTGTTAGCGCTGGGCGTGCAGCATGGCGACCGCGTGGCGGTGGTGATGGAAAAAGGCTGGCAGCAGATTGCCGCCGTACACGGCATTTTACGACTGGGTGCGGTCTATCTGCCAGTGGATCCGGTGCTACCGCCACAGCGTCGCCAGCTTTTGCTGACGGTGGGCGAGGTGCGGGTACAAGTAACGCAGCCGGGTCTCACGCAATTGGAGCCGTCGCTGCCCGTGCTGATCATCGACGACGGAATGCTGGACACGCCTGCTGCGCCGTTGCCTGAAGTGGCTGGGGATGTCACGGATCTGGCCTATATCATTTTCACTTCCGGCTCCACCGGTACCCCGAAAGGAGTGATGATCGACCACCGTGCGGCCATGAACACGCTGGAAGACATCAACGAACGCTTTGGCCTCAATGCGCAGGATAGGGTGTTCGGGCTGTCATCATTGAGCTTTGACCTGTCGGTTTACGATGCCTTTGCGCCTTTTATGGTGGGTGCAGCGCTGGTACTGCCGGAAGCAGGACGGGAAAAAGATCCGCGTCATTGGCAGACAGTTATGGTACACGGTCATGTAAGCGTCTGGAATGCAGTGCCCGCACTGATGCAGATGCTGTGCGAATACCACAGCGGCGATCGGATGAGTTATCCGACGTTGCGTCTGGCACTGTTGAGCGGCGACTGGATCCCGCTAACGTTACCGGAGCAGATGCGCGAGCGGCTCAATGAAACGATGGACATCATCAGTCTGGGTGGAGCGACCGAGTGCGCCATCTGGTCGGTCTACTACCCGATAGGTGAGGTGGAATCGACGTGGACCAGTATTCCCTACGGTCGGGGTCTGCGCAACCAGCCAGTATACGTGCTAAATGCGCAACTGGAGGAATGTCCGGTCGGGGTGGAAGGAGAGATTTGCATTGGCGGGATGGGGCTGGCACAAGGCTACCTGAACGACGCAGAGAAAACGGCGGCGAGCTTTGTCTGGCGCGAAGCGAGTGGTGAGCGAATTTACCGCACTGGGGATCGCGGGCGCTACTTTGCTGACGGGCAAGTCGCCTTTTTGGGGCGCAACGATACCCAAGTGAAGGTGAATGGTTACCGTATCGAACTGGGGGAAATCGAGCGCTGCATTGCGCGACATCCCGATGTGGAGCAGTCAGTGGTGGTGGCAGTGGGTAATTCTCAACATCGTCGGCTGGTCGCTTTTGCCAAACTGCACGATCGCCACCAGGCGCAGGCATTGCAAGCTAAGGAAGCGGAGGCGGCGGCACTGGCGCAGGGTATTATTGTGAATCCGGCACAGCGTCTAGCGTTCAAACTCAAGGAGCCACATATTCGCGCGCTGGATGGTCTGGGCATTGCACTGACGGCACCGGCGGATAGCACACGTTACATCAAACGCCGCAGCTATCGTCATTTCAGCGCGCAAAAAACCACGCTGGCACAGTTGGGGCAATTGCTGTCGGGCTTGGGGCAGATGCGTCTACCCGGTCTACCTTTTGCCAAGTATGCCTATGCGTCCGCCGGGGGGCTATACCCGGTGCAAACCTACGTGTACCTGCATCCAGACAAGATCGAAGAGGGAGTATCCGGTATTTACTACTTCGACCCGCGACAGAGCTGTCTTATGCCGGTAGCACCAGAAGTCGAGCTGAACAGTGGTTTTCATGCCGGACCTAATCAGTCTATTGCCGATCGGGCGGCATTCACGCTGTTTATGGTGGCTGATATGGCGGTGATCTCGCCATTCTATGGGCAAGAGGCAGCTTGGCACTTCTCGGTGATGGAAGCAGGTACTCTCTGCCATTTACTGGAAGAAGATGCGCCGCGCTACGGATTGGGGCTGTGCCAACTTGGGATGGCAGACTTTTCCGCTGTGGCATCGCATTTTCAATTGTCGCCACATCATCGCTATGTCCATTGCACCGTGGGGGGCGTGATAGGGCAAGAGGCGGCAAGTGCTGCAGCATTGCTGCGCGATTTCTCCACCTATGAGAAACCGAAGGAAACCGCTGCGCCGCTGGACATGCAGAGCTACAAAGATGCCATGCTGCGCGGCCTGCGTCAGCAACTGCCTGACTATATGGTGCCGAGTGATCTGATGTTAGCGACCGATTTTCCGTTAACCGCTAACGGCAAGCTAGATCGGCAAAAATTACAGCTGCAGGGCGAACAAATTGCCCACCAGCGTGACGGCGTGGGTCCAATCCAGGTGGACAGTGCGTTACAACAGCGGCTGGTGGCGCTCTGGCAGGAGGTACTCGGCGTGAGCCACGTGTCGGCCGAAGACGATTTCTTCTCGCTGGGGGGCAGTTCTATAGAATTGGTGCGTATTCAGCAGGCACTTGAGGCGATTATCGGGCAGGAGATTCCCATTGTCGATCTGTTCCGTCTGCCAACCATCGCGGATGTGGCGCGTTACCTTGATGAGCAACTGCACAATCTACCCGCCGCCCACGATATCGTATTAGCGCAGGCTGAGGTTTCGCAGGTCAGCGCTGCGCGCGAGAATCTGGCGTTGCGGCGTAAACGTGCCCAACAGGGAGAAAAGGGCGATGAGTGAGCAGAGCTATCGTAGCGCAGGGACACTGTTGGCACAGTTGGCGTCCGGAGAAACCACCTCAGTGGCGTTGGTGAATCACTATTTTTCACGTATGGCGCAGTTTAACAAGCCGTTGAATGCGGTGGTGCAGCAGCACTATGCGTTGGCGTTGGAGGCCGCCGCGCGCGCCGATCGTGAGCGACTGGAGGGGCGCGCAAGGGGCGTGTTGCACGGATTACCTTGTACTGTTAAGGAGTCGTTTGACGTGCAAGGGTGGTTAACCACGTCCGGTGCCCATTATCTGAAAGATAACCGGGCGACGCAGGATGCTCCTTCCATCGCACGCTTACGCGCTGCCGGGGCGATCCTGATGGGAAAAACCAATGTGCCGATGATGACTGCCGATTGGCAAACCTATAACGATCTGTATGGCACCACCCATAACCTGTGGGATAGGCAACGTTCACCCGGCGGATCGTCCGGAGGAGCGGCGGTGGCGGTGGCGGCGGATTTCACCCCCGTGGAATTTGGCAGCGATTTGTTTGGCTCACTGCGCATTCCCGCACACTACACAGGTGTCTATGCCCATCGTTGTAGCTTGGGGTTGATGTCGGTCAGAGGACATGTGCCCGGTGGTGGTCCGCAAGCGACTGATGAGCCGGATCTCTCGACGGCGGGCCCCATGGCGCGCAGCGCGGCGGATCTGCGTCTGATGATGCGCGCATTGAGCACATTCTGGGTGGAACCGCCGCGTATTCCCGATTTTAGCCGTTATCAGGCCAAAGCAAACTACCGCGTGTGCACGTGGTTTAGTGCGCCCCACCATGAGATAGATCAACAGATCGCACAGCGTTTTCAATCGTTTATCGACAAGTTACGCGCACAGCCTGGCGTGGAGGTTGATGATGCTATGCCCGCCGATATCGATCCCGACGCACTGTTTGATATAGCAGTCAAACTCAGTGGTCGGCTGGTAAGTACGGCGCTCAATGGACGCCAGCGTCTTACAGCCGGGCTGGCTGCGCTGGGCTTCAGGCTTGTGGGCAAGCTGGCGGATGTGCCTGAGGGGATAACGAGCTATTACCAGGGCATGCTGAAAGACAGTGGCGAACAGCGGAATACAGACAAACTCCGCCACGAATACAGCCGGGTGATAGAAACCCTTTTCGCGCGTTATGACGTGTTGTTGACACCTGTCAGCCCGGTGCTGGCGTTTGCGCACATGCAGCAGCCGGTGCGTAAGCGCAAGCTTATCGTCAATGGCGAACCGCAAGATTACAACGAACATTTGTTCTGGAACATGTTAGCAACGGTTTTTGGTTTGCCTGCCACCGTTTACCCATTGGCGAAAACGATGGATGAGCTTCCGTGCGGCATACAGATCATTTCCGGGCATTTTCACGATGATGTGACGATTAACTTTGCTGAGTTCTGCGAAAGCATCAGTGGCGGATTCACGGTACCGGAAGGGTACTAGAGGCGGATATCGGTGACAGCGCCAATAAAGGTGCGGCGCATTTAATGAATAAGGAGCAGGTATGACGGTGAATAAGCTTGAGCCAGACAACGGCACGCCGAACGATGAGCTGTTCACGGTGGCGGGTATGTTTGACGGCTCGCTGTATAAATTACTCCTGCGCATGGCGTTGCCGATGTTTGTCGGTATGTTAACGCAGGTGACCTATGCCATCGCCGATATTTTTTGGCTGAGCCACATTGATGTCACCAACAGCGGCATCATTGCCGGTGTGGGGCTGGTTTTCCCCGTTGGAATGGGGTTATTTGCCATCGCCAACGGCATTCAAATCGGTATGGGATCTTTGCTGTCCCGCGCCATCGGCATGCAGCGGTTGGATCGTGCACAGCGGATTTTGTCGGTCGGTATCATCATCGCGCTATTCTTTGCGATCGTGATCACCGTACTTGGCTATGTTTATGCCCAGCCGCTATTGCGCTCACTGGGGGCCACGAAGAGCATCATCGGCTACGCAACGGAGTTCTATTATTATTCGCTGCTGACCGTGTTCAGCATCATGTTGATTGGCGTCATGATGGGGCTGTTTCAAGGCGCGGGTAAGATCATGGTCATCATGAAGGCCTCATTGTTGGGGGCGTTGGTAAATATTATGCTCGATCCAATCATGATCTTTGTATTCGATTTTGGTGTGAAAGGGGTGGCATTGGCGTCGTTTCTGGCGCAACTGAGTATGGTCGCCTATTTCATCTACACATTGATGGGATTACATATCGGGTTGAGTATACGCATCGCGTTACGCCCATTCTCCTGGAAAATCTACCGAGAGTTTCTCTCCGTCGGCATGGCGCAGATGCTGATGCAACTGATCATTGCGGTCGGCATAGTGATTTATAATTTTTTTATCGTCAGGCTGGACGTAAACGCGATGGCAGCGTTTACGCTCACTGGTCGCATCGACTATTTCATCATCACGCCGATGCTGGCTATCGCGACCGCGTTGCTGACTGTGGTGGGGCAAAACTGGGGACACGGAAATGTCACCCGCACGCTGAATGCCTATTGGGCCGCCGTCGCGCTGGCCTTCTCTATTGTGCTGGTGTTAGCCGTTATGCATATTGTACTGGCACCCTGGATGTATCCCCTGTTTACTCGTGTTGTTGCCGTGAGTGACTATGCGGTACTGCAAACCCGTATCATGGCACTGGCACTACCCTTTGTCGCTATCAGCCTGTTAGCAAGTGAATATTATCAGGCCATTGGTAAGCCTTGGTATTCGGTGTTGTTGACGCTGATGCGTCACGTGTTTATATCTGTCCCTGTCGTATACCTGCTGGCGATTGTGTTAGAGATGCGTATTACCGGCGTCTATTTTGGGGCGATGAGCGGCACTTTTGTGGCTGCGTTGTTGGCGTGGCGTCTGCTGCGTCTTTCACCTCGTCTGCTGCGATGGAATCAGGAGGCGGTGCGCTCCCAACACTTGGATATGGAGGTGGCACCATGATGTCGGGCAATCCGTTGTCGTGGCCACAGGAACAGTGCCACATCATTGATCAACTGTATCCTTACAGTGCCGTAAACATCATTGGTGGTGTGGTCACCATTGAGGGAATTGTCGATCTGCCCCGACTACACGCGGCCATCCAGTCCGCCATTCGGCAATTTGATGCGTTGCGTATGTGGTTTGTGATGGGAGAGGAGAGTGAAGTGGTCAGCCAAGTGCAGCCTTATCACTGGCGCGATATCCGCCATTTGACTTTTTCCCCAGATTATGACAAGGAGAACCTACGCCCAGCGGCGATCGAAACATTTGTTGATGAGTGGTTCCGGCAGCCCTTTACCCTGCTGGCGCACGATTTGTTCGAGTTTGTCACCTTTACGTGCGGTGAACAATACAGCGGTTATTTATTTAAAGCCCATCACGGCATTGCTGATGGTTGGTCAATGGCGTTGTTGTCAAACCATGTCAAGCGAGCATACGAACAGCAGGACGTACCAGATGATGCGTCACCAGCCTATAGCGCATTTCTGGCGCAGCAGCAATCTTATCAGGCGTCAACGCGCTTTGCCGTTGATCGTGGCTGGTGGCGTGACTATATCGACGAATACCGCGACTGCTTTCCAGACAGTTCCCCCATCGTTACTACTGAGGGCATCAGTTGTTCCACTTGGCTTGAGCCAGCCATGATTAACCGTCTCTACAGGTTGTGTAATCGTTATGGCTGTACGCTTAATACGCTGTTTATTGCACTCTTCGCTCTCTATCGCGCCAGAGTATGGGGGGAGGAAAAAGGCGTAATAGGCGTGCCGTTAGCCAATCGGCATACTCGCGAGGCGCGGCGTTGCTTTGGCATGTTTACTAATCAATTGCCGCTGGCCTATCGACTGGTGCGCACGGAACGATTCTGTGAACGGGTGGCCTTTTTCCAGCGCGAACTGAAACGCGGTTTTAAACACAGCAAATATCCCATTACCTTATTCAACCAGGATTTGGCGGAACAGGGGGGAGGGAAGTTGCGGGCGTTCGATTATTGCGTTAATTATTATAACTTTACCTATGAACGCCACATTGCAGGTGCCGCGCAACGCGTGGAGAGTTACTACAGCGGCGAGCAGTCCTATAAGCTACAGATTGTTTTGCAAACTGTTAATAATCATAAAGAAAGCCTTAGGTTGAGTCTGGAGGCGCTGCGTAGCGCTTTCACTCCGCACCAACTGACAGCGATGAAAAATGGGCTGTTGGATTTAGTCACTGCATTGGATCGGCAACCTGACGCTCGTCTAGGCGATCTCGAAGTCTATCCTGCGCCGCACGTCGCATTGGCATGTGGCTCACTCAAACCCTCATTTACTTCCCGATTTGCAGCGCAAGTTGTGGAGCATGGTGATCGCACAGCACTAATTGATAATGAACAGTCTTTGACTTATCGGCAGTTGGATGACGCTGTTGAGCGGGTTGCGCGTTATCTGCGCCAACAGGGGATCGGACGCGGTCAAGTGGTTGGGATTATCGCTGAGCATAGCGCTCAAACGGTGATGGTTATTTATGGTATTTTGCGCTGCGGCGCGGCATTTCTGCCGCTAAATCCCGCGTTGCCAACGACCCGCCTTTACGCCATGTGTCGTAAAGCGCAGGTAGCGCATATCCTTTACGATCCGGCGATGCATGAATTGACGCAGGCGCTGGCGTTTCCCGCGTCCAGCTTGCTCCAGGCCTTAGCCACTTCGGCGCTTGCTAGAGAACCTTGGCCAGCTATTGAACCGCAGGATCTGGCATATGTGCTGTTTACCTCCGGATCGACCGGCGAGCCTAAGGGCGTGCAAGTCTCTCATGGCAATCTGGCTAACTATCTCCATTTCGCCGCCGAACGTTACTTTACAGCGCAGGACCGGGCTGCGCTCTACTCTTCGCTGTCCTTCGATTTGACCATCACTACGCTGTTCGCCCCCTTATGTGTGGGCGCTAGCATCAGCGTTTGTCGGCACGCCGAGAGCGAAACATTGCTGCGCATGGCCGTGGTTGATCAGCCCAACACAGTGATCAAACTGACGCCTGCACACCTGCGGTTGTTGTGTGCGGCTGGCATAAGCAGTGAGCAGATTCGTACCTTGGTGGTTGGCGGGGAGGATTTCAAGCGGGATCTGGCGCGTAAGGCGGCTGCTCTCTTTCCTCAGGCCGTGATCTATAACGAATATGGGCCGACAGAGGCCACCGTTGGTTGCATGATCTATCGCTACACCGGGCAAGAAACGCTGCCTTCATTGCCCATCGGTATGGCGATCGACGGTTGCCAGGTAGCAATTTGCTCCCCTTGGGGCTGTCCGGTACCGGAAGGCGAAACTGGTGAATTGGTGATTTATGGCGCGTCAGTGACGCAGGGCTATATCGATGCGCCGCAACAAACGGCCGCCGCCTACCTTAAAGATACCAATGGGGTGATGATTGGCTATCGCAGCGGTGATATTGGCTACGCCATCGCTCCTAATACGCTGGTTTATCAGGGACGTAAAGACGATCAGGTCAAAATTAATGGCTATCGTATTGAGCTGTGCGAAATCGAACAAGCGTTGTTGAGCGCACCTCAGGTAGAAAGTGCGGCGGTGGCGGTGATTGATGATGTGCAGGGGCAGCACAGCGGGTTGCTAGCCTGCGTGACACCGTCATCTGTTGATGTAGCTACCGTAATGCAACATCTGCGTCAGCAATTACCCACCTACATGCAACCCAAGCAGTGCTGTGCTATCGCCCAACTGCCGCTGTCGCACAATGGCAAGGTGGACGTGCGTCAGATGGTCGCAACGGTCCGAAACACCGCGCCTGCATCGGGTAGCGAGCGGCTGGGAGATGCGGCGATAAGGCATTCAGTTCGGGTATGTGTGGAAGGGGCGCTGGAGCAAACTGAGTTTGATGATAACGAAAATCTTTATGTCTTGGGGTTGGACTCCATCAAGAGTATCCAGATTGCAGCGCAGCTCAGGCACCACGGCTGGACGATGTCAGCGGTGCAGGTGATGGAGTGTGGAACAGTGAACGCCATCTGTGAGTTTCTCGCTAGTCATACAACGGTGTCACAGCTCGCGCAGTATGCTCATAACACCCGTATCGATCTACCCGCATTGCGTTGGTTTACGCAGTTGGCGTTGCCAGTGCCCAATGTTTATAACCATGTCATTGTGCTGAAAGTGTTGCCGGGCTGCCCGCTCGAGCAGTTACACAACAGGCTGCATACATTAATCCAGCAGCAGCCAGCTTTGCACAGTGCGCTGGACGCTGAGGGGCGGTTGCTAGTATGCGACCCTAATGTGTGTTATCCCAACGAGGTGCTCACGGAATATTCGACGGCGCAGTGGACGTTGGCAGAGGTGATCGCTCAGTGCAATAGCATGCTTGACGTGACAAATGGTCGAGTCTTTACGGCAGCTCTGTTACACGCCCCGCAGCCTGCGTCTAGCACGCTGGTACTCTGTGCCCATCACTTGTGCGTCGATATGCACTCTTGGTATTTAATCCTCAGCACGCTGGACGCCGTCAGCACTGTCAATGGCACCAGCAACAGCGGACTGCATCGCTGGAATGACTATCTGGCGAGCAAAACGGTAGATTCCGCCACACACGAAAGCTGGCGCACAGTATGTCAAACGCTACCGCTGCATTTCCCACCCGTGTCATTGCCAGATGACTCATTACCTCGTACGCGCGCTTGGCGTGAAGACTTTCGCCATCCTTGCGTCAGGAGGTTGTTTGAATCCAGTGGTAATACCGCGTACAGCGCCGAAACCTATGTGCTAACGGCATTGGCGCTGGTGCTGCGTTACTACAGCGAAGAGCCTTGGTGTCGCATCGAGATGGAAGGCATGGGACGCGGCTGCTGGCCCGATGAGCCTGACGTTGCGGATACGGTCGGGTGGTTTACTCTATTTTATCCTTGGGCGATCCCTCTGCATGGCGATATGGCGACACTGTTATCTGCGATCGCTTCCGATTTGGCAAAACGCACGCATGGTGGGGGAGATTACGGTCTGCTGCAAATGCGGCATGCACCGGAAGACTCTCTTGCGCAAGGGATCCGAATGAATTACATCGGTGTGCAGGCGCAACCTTCACTCCGCTATTTTCATATTGATCACTTTAATAGTGATATCTATACCGCGCCTGAAAACGCGCTCGGCTGCGTGCTGGAGTTTAATATTGCGCGCTCGGCAGCTGATGGTCTCTCCTTCCACTGCCGTTTCGATCCCACGCGCATTGCGCTGAATGATGTGCAACTCCTGCTGGCGCGCTACAAGAACAGCCTCACTGATCTGGATGCCTGGCTGTGCCAACACAGCGCCACGCTGACGGGCGCGCCGACTTTGTGGACACTATAAACACGATGCCAACCCTTAAGGAATACAACAATGGCAAAGGATGATTTTACCTGTGGCTCACTGGATATTGCCATTATTGGCATGAGCGGGCGTTTTTCCGGTGCGGAATCGGTGCCCGAGTGGTGGGATAAGTTGCTGGCGGGTGAGGAGTTCACTCAACCGACATGCACAGAAGACGATAATGGGAACCCTTGGATTAGGCTGCGCAATATAATCACCGCTCCCTATGACTTCGATGCTGCATTTTTCAATATTCCGCCTGGCGAAGCCCTGTTGATGGATCCGCAACAACGAATATTTCTTGAATGCTGCTACAACGCTCTTGAGCATGCGGGCTATATTCCCACGCAACTTAAGCGAGTCGGCGTCTATGGGGCGACCTACGCCAATAACTATTTTATCGATCGCGTCTATCCATACCTGAAGATGAGCGGCGATCACCATTATCTTCAGGCGCAGATTGGTAACGAAAAGGATTACTTGTGTGCTCAGGTTGCCTACAAGTTGGGGTTTACCGGACCCGCTGTGAGTGTACAGACCGCCTGTTCCAGTTCGTTGGTGGCAGCATATTTAGCATGCGAGGGGTTATTGACTTTTCAAGCCGATGTTGCGTTGGCAGGTGGGGTCACCTTGGGTTTTTTACAGGCGCACGGCTACAGTCCGCAAGGTGATAAGCTGGTATCGCAAGACGGACACTGCGCCCCGTTTAGCGCTGAGGCGACCGGCACGGTATACAGCAGCGGTGCGGGAGTTGTGGTGCTAAAACGTCTTGAGGATGCACTACGCGACCAAGACAGAGTGTATGCGGTGATTAAAGGAGGTGCGGTAAATAACGACGGCGGGCGTCGGCTGGGGTTTGTCGCCCCCAGCGTAGAAGGACAGGTAGAAGCGATCAATACGGCGCTTGCCGCCGCAGAAGTCGTACCGACTGATATCGCACTGATCGAAACGCACGGTACCGGTACCCCGTTGGGTGATGAGATTGAGCTTGAAGCTCTGCACCGGGTTTTCGCACCGGCATGTGCGCCGCACAGCATTCAATTGGGTGCGGTAAAAGCCAACTTGGGTCACCTGGGAGTCGCTTCCGGTATCGTCAGCTTAATGAAAACCGCACTGACGCTATATACTGGTTTAGTTCCCCCGCAGATCAACCTAGTAAATAAACATAAAAAACTGTTGCAGCCAGCCTCGCCATTTTATCTCAGTGATGTAGTGACTTCTGTCCCACAAACGAAAAGGATCCATGCCACCGTTAGTTCGTTTGGGCTGGGAGGGACCAATGCTCATTTGGTTCTGCAAAACTGGTGCGAGACGCCTGCGCAAGCGGTGCAAGAAAATGAGCGCCGCCTGTTTTTCTTCAGCGCCAAAACGCCATTAGCCCTTAGACAACAGTTGGATGCTCATTATCACGCTCTGGCGACCTATGCGGAAGCAGATAAAGATCGTATCGCCTATACTCTCGCGCAACGCCGGGCACATTTCCCGTATCGCTGTGCGCTGGCGGCAGACAGTGTGGTAGCGTTGCGTGCAAGTTTGGCGAAACTGCGGGATGCTGACATGTCTTTTACCCCTATCAATATGGAAACTACCTTGGTGTTCCTATATCCGGACCGGGACGATAAGCTGGAGAGTGCCCTGACGCATTTGCTGGCTTGTCAACCTAACTTGCGCCAGCGGCACCAGCGCCTGTCTCAGGATGTTGCACAAATCTGCGAACCAGCCGATTGGACGCCAGCATTGCGTCAGTTTATCCAGCAGGTGAGTCTTAGTGAATGGCTGATCGAACAAAGTATCTCGCCTGTGCAGCACATCGGTTACCTGACGGGGGCTGCAGCAGCGCAGTATGTTGCGCGCATCATCTCACTGGAAAACGCTGTTCAGCAGGTGATTGTGGCTGAAACGACACCGGAGCAGACGCTGGCCGGCAACAGTGAACTGAGCGAAATATTGGCTAATCTGGCGGTGACGGAGGGAACGCTGATGCTGGAAATCGGTCGCGCGGGGACGTTTTCCATATTGTATCACCAGCATGCGCAGTGGGTTGGGCAAACAGTATTTTCCCCCATGCTGAATACGGATACGCCTGAGGACATCCTGCCGCTGTTGGGCACTCTTTGGCAACGAGGAGTGACTATTTGTTTACCGGAAATGCCAGCCGTGCAGACTATAGGCTTACCCGGTTATTCGTTTGATCGCGTCCGGTATGAAATTCAGTCCAGTGATGCGAGAGAGAACGCTATGTTACCAGTGAGTTATTTGTCGGTCAGCGACTTTGTGGAGAAAACCTGGCGTTCATTGTTATGCATCGATCATTATGACGAACACGCGGTTATTTTCGAATACGGAGCGACCTCGATGCACGTTATCTCTTTCGTCGACAGCTGTAACCACATTTATAAAATCGGACTGACTGCCGCCGATATTTATGCCAGACCCGCTATCCGTGAGCACAGTGAATTTATCTCCGAATGTGTTGATGGTATTTTATGAGGTGTTCACAGGATGACAATAATGGAACACGTTAGCATTAAAACATTATATCATCTCCTGTGCTGTATGCTGCTCTTTATTTCCGCTATGTGCGCTTTGGCGCAAGAACATGAGCCTATCGGGGCGCAAGATGAGCGCCTGTCGACATTAATTCACCAACGGATGCAGGAGGCCAAGGTCCCAGCCCTTTCCGTAAGTGTGACCATTAAGGGGGTACGTCAGCGATTTGTCTACGGTGTTGCCGATGTGGCTAGTCAGAAAGCGAATACTCTGGACACAGTTTACGAGCTGGGATCGATGAGTAAGGCGTTTACCGGACTTGTGGTGCAAATACTGATTCAGGAAGGCAGACTCCGGCAAGGGGATGATATCATTACCTATCTGCCGGAAATGCGCTTGAATTATCAGGGAAAACCTGCTTCCCTGACCGTGGCTGATTTCCTTTATCATACATCAGGATTGCCTTTTTCAACACTGGCTCGGCTGGAAAACCCTATGCCTGGGAGCGCTGTGGCACAGCAACTGCGCAACGAGAATCTGCTGTTTGCGCCGGGTGCGAAGTTTAGCTATGCCTCCGCCAATTATGATGTGTTGGGCGCGGTGATTGAAAATGTGACGGGAAAAACCTTTACAGAGGTCATTGCGGAACGACTCACGCAGCCGCTGGGCATGTCGGCGACTGTGGCAGTTAAGGGGGATGAGATTATTGTCAACAAGGCAAGCGGCTATAAACTGGGATTCGGCAAACCCGTTCTGTTTCATGCGCCTCTGGCCCGGAACCATGTTCCTGCCGCCTATATCCATAGCACTCTGCCTGATATGGAAATATGGATAGACGCCTGGTTGCACAGAAAGGCTTTGCCGGCAACGCTGCGTGAGGCGATGAGTAACAGTTGGCGTGGTAATAGTGATGTTCCGCTTGCCGCAGACAATCGTATCCTCTATGCCAGCGGTTGGTTTATCGACCAGAATCAAGGCCCTTACATCAGTCACGGTGGGCAGAATCCAAACTTTTCTTCTTGCATTGCGTTGCGACCGGATCAGCAGATTGGCATTGTTGCGCTGGCAAATATGAATTCGAATCTGATACTACAGCTTTGCGCGGATATCGATAATTATCTGCGCATTGGCAAATATGCTGACGGCGCTGGTGATGCAATTACAGCCACCGATACCCTTTTCGTCTACCTCACGTTGTTGCTGTGTTTTTGGGGGGCGGTGGTTGTAGTGCGCGGTGCTTTCCGTGTTTATCGCGCAACGGCGCATGGCCCTGGAAAACAGCAGAGGTTACGTTTACGCGTACGTGACTATATCATCGCCTTGGCGGTTCCTGGGCTCGTGGCCGCCATGCTCTATGTCGCACCGGGTATACTATCTCCAGGACTTGACTGGCGTTTTATCTTGGTATGGGGTCCATCGAGCGTGTTGGCGATACCGTTCGGAATTATCCTGTTAGCTTTCGTTCTGACATTAAATCATCAAATTAAACGAATTCTATTACACAACAAGGAGTGGGACGATGAGTAATATCAGTTTGTATTGTTTGCCATATTCAGGTGGTTCTGCCGCCATGTATTATAAATGGCGTAGCGTGCTGTCGGACAATATTACTTTGCGGCCTTTAGAACCTGCGGGGAGGGGAACTAGAATACGCCAGCCGCTGTGTCTTACGATGGTGGATGCCGTCGCTGACCTTTATCAACAATTTGTGAAACACTACACAGGTGGAGACTACGCCATTTTTGGGCATAGTCTCGGAGGGATCATGGCCTTCGAACTGGTGCATTATATTCTCGATCATGGACATGACATGCCATGCGCGCTGTTTTTTTCCGGCTGTCGCCCACCCGATCGGGCCTCTCATGAAGTAATACTGCATACCTTGCCCGATCAGGCGTTTATGGAAGAGATCGTCAAGCTGGGCGGAACTCCGGTTGATGTCTTTCGTAATAAAGAGTTAATGACAATTTTCACCCCCATCATTAAAAACGATTATCGGCTCTATGAGCAGTATGTATTTCAGGCCAAGGCGCGCACATTAACCTGTCCGATCGTGCTATTTCATGGCGATGCTGACAATCTGGTAATGCAGGATGAATTACTTGCATGGGAAAAATTCACCACACGAAAGACGCGGACTATTATATTTCCTGCTGCCGATCATTTTTTTGTCGATAAGCATTTTGAACAGGTGGTAGGTTATGTGAACCAGACGATTGAATCACTCGAAATAGTAGGGTAGAAATAGTTGTGTAACTATACAAGGAGCAATAGATATGGCTGTTCCATCATCAAAAGAAGAGTTAATTAGAGCTATTAATAGTAATTTTTCTTTATTAAATAAGAAGCTAGAATCTATTACGCCCCAACTCGCCTTTGAACCTCTATTGGAAGGGCACGCGAAGGGGACTACGATTAGCGTAGCGAATCTGGTTTCCTATCTGATTGGCTGGGGAGAGCTGGTGTTACACTGGCATGACCAAGAGGCAAAAGGAAAAACTATTATTTTTCCTGAGGAAGGATTTAAATGGAATGAATTGGGGCGTTTAGCACAGAAATTCTACCGTGACTATGAGGATATTACAGAGTACGAAGTTTTATTGGCACGGTTAAAGGAAAATAAGCAGCAACTCGTGGCTTTGATTGAACGATTCAGTAACGACGAGCTTTACGGTAAACCTTGGTATAATAAATGGACCCGAGGTCGTATGATTCAATTTAATACCGCCTCGCCTTATAAAAATGCTTCGGGGAGGTTAAATAAACTGCAGAAATGTCTTGCAGAATAGCGGGGTGCTTACCGTTTGCCTCCCCACTGATGATTTTTCCGGGCAGCGATGAGTGTGGACTGGCGGCACTATCACCCGCTGCTCCGGAACATATTCTGGTTAATGATACGGATAAAATGTGTAAGACAATAAGTCTACTTAACATAAGCACATGCGAACGCATGTGTATTAAGAACCAATCTTCATAATAAGGTGATTTTTTTTCGACAAGGGTGCTCAAATCGGGATGATTTTTCGTATCCTGACGCAGGAGGATCAAATTCTGATGTCGGATATTGCTGCACTGTATTTCACTCCGAGCTTCGCTGGGAAAATCTATTGCCGCGAGGCCTTTCCTCTGATTTGGTACGAGCCAGGATGGAGGGTAATGTGCTGGGATTAAGATGGTGTTTGATGATACAGTGTCTCCCTGCAAGGCAACGGGGAGTCCTGCAAAACGCGTTAAAGTCGCTCTTTTTGCCTGCGCCGGGTTCCCCTACAGCTATTTGTGCCGGCCGGTGCAGATAAAGACGAATGATATCCAGCAATTTCAAAGGAGCAAGTGCATGAATGATACCGTCCATATGGCCCGAAGTTCAGCACGCAGAGTTCTAACATGCGATCATAGGGAATTTTGGTAGAGGGAAGCTAAAGAAACTGTTTTGGTGAGTCGCTTTATTGCCATTCGCATGAGTGGACGAATAAAGCGATGATGAATATCGCCAACATTGGATTTCTTTCTTCGGATTGCATCGTTATACCCGAAGTCCCCGTGGTGAAAAAAACGTCCCCGGTGGCACATCTTCCCTTATGAAATTTAGATGTGTTATGCCGACTTGATATTTATAGTTCTGTTCGGTCGACTTTTCAGGCAACATATCGTGTACTCGATTTGCCAACCATCTCTGTATATGTCCAATGACTTAATGTAGCCATTTGTTGTTTCCACATTATTCAAACTTCATGTGCCGCTCAGCGAGTACAGCACCGTTGTTGAAATCCGCTAACAACCATATGGTTTGACCTTTATATAATCGCATTATCATCATTGTATTACTGGAGGTCATCATTTTACTGAATTTTCATTCAGTTTATGTCGGTCTAAGACTCACTTGTTGTCGCAAATGCCACTCCTGAGTGCAGCGGGGGGGAGATCAGATGACGACTACATCCAGATTCTACAACTTGTTCTGCGTTGATATTTAGCCGCTAATCATAATGTTCCTAACTTACGGTAATAAAGATCTGTTTAGTTGGCTATGGTCTCCGTCAGTTTCTGGACAGCCAACTTTAACAGGTTTTGCTTCGACCGCTGGCGGTTGCTTGCTCCAGTTCATCAATGGTGCGGAAAAGAAACATTTCGCGGTTCCTCGTGTCGAACGGCACCGGAACGTTGTTCCTCATTACCGTTTTGATGGAGTCAAACAGCCGGATTAACGATGTTTTGGTTTTGTCATCCGGCATGACATACATCGCGTAGTGCCAGTGTCCGGCATCGCTGGCCGCCAGATGACTGTTAATGATGTTGATATAGCGTGCGCGGGTTTTCATTGAGCGCTCCGTTTCGACGGCGACGATTGCGCCGCTATCTAACGTGATAATCCCGTCAGGGCGATGGCGAACACCAGGATAACGCGCCATAAACTCCCCCCGATCACCATTAAGCCAGCCTTGCCCGCCTTTCTCTTCCAGTGCAATTCTGACCCTCTGATTTAGTAGACGATGTTCCAGAGTCCAGTATTTGAGTTTGCCGGGTTCAAAGTATCCAGGGAAAACAGCATCGTCAGGCATGACCACCATTGCTAACCCCTGCATAGTTATCCCCCAAATCGTTATTTTTTGTTTTACCCCAGGCATTTCGTGTTTGATGATGAAGCCAGCTTTAATTGCTCTATTTAGTACCTTATATAATGGGCTGTGAGAATTTTTGCTAAAGCCGAGAACACGTCTTAGTGTGTTAAAATCAGAATAAGTTTCTTCTTTCAGAAAATTTAGAAGGGAGAGCATTTTGTCAGCAGAGGCTTTTTTTCTCTCTGATACGTTATGTATAAGCATATCAATCCTTACAAATTAATAGATGGCTTATTTTGTTCATTGATTTCGGTTTGTGGTTGTTCAGATTGAGGATTTTCAAATGACAGCAATTCAATATGTTTCTTTTTAACCAGAATAGGGGACATCTTTGTTGCCTTCGCCAGTTCTTTTGTTGTAAATACAAAGCCGACCTTTTCAGGGAGATTTAAAAACATATTACTGTCAACGTAGTAACTTTCTGCCTGTCTTATCATACGGTCTGTATCCATTTTTTCCGTTAATGATAAATCAGTCCTTACTTTCCTCATTTCATCATCGACCAGGATTGAACCTGTCATTTTTGCCGCCCATTCTGCTGTTTCTGGATTTTGAATTTTATAAATCAATTTGAATTTGGCGTTTTCAATGATGGCTCCAATAACTGCATCACCATTTAAATCAGACGGACAGTCACGCAGATCGTCTATCGCCTGAAAAGCCATGAATATATGCACGCCTTTATCTCGTGCCGTTCCAAGCCCCTCAAGGGCGGGGCGGGATAGATGATATTTCAATTCGTCGAGAAAAATAGCAACAGTACGCGGGGTGCTGTTTATTCTGTCCCTGGTCTCTGCTATTTGTATCAGGCGGGTCAGAATCATCCTTTGTGCGGATATTATTTTTTGATTTCGTGTTGAACCAATAATGTAGCAACAACCACCTTCATCAAAAACCTCCTTTAATGAAAATCCATTTGTGGCATTAATTGAGTTAACTAAAGCAACTTCTTCCAGCTCACCAAAAAATGCGGGAGCAGCTTGACGTAATGACTGAACAAAATCAGTGTTAAATAAATCATAAAGTGTCATTCCTTTTTCATAAATTGCTGATGTATTTCTGGCTGCGCGGCGGTCAGAGATTCGATAAAAATCTGAAGCTTCCCCTTTTTTAGCCAGACTAAAGCCAGCGTTAAATAGTTCCTCCAGTTGTTCATGAGAGATATCAGCCAGTAAATCAAGCTGAAAATTTGGCTTGTTCAAATTTATAAGTGTAAATTTCTTGCCCGCTTTTTTACATGCTTCCCTGAGTACATGTGGTGCCCATTCATCATCTTTTGGATCTTCTACAAAAACAGCCTCGCCTGCAAGAATTGCCTGATAAAGTAGAATGGCTGCAGTGACACTTTTCCCTGAACCAGTTGTGCCGATAATTGCTGCGTGTTGGGTCTTGAATTCTTTTATGGTTATGTATTGCGGCTGGTCATTTTTGTTTAAGCCAATGAAAGCACCTTTCTTTAAATCAATGTAATCGAGTGGGTTGTATTCTATGCTCTCGGGCAACAGCTCTTTTACTTTACGTACATCCGTTCTGGTATTTCTCTCCAGCTTGGTTTTCTTAATCATTCGATGTTTCAGGTTGTCAATTTCTCCCGCCAGAAGTCGTCGGGCTGCAATATGAAAGAATAATCCTGCTGTCGTAAATGTGACTGTCATGATCCATAGTGGAATTCTGAACAGTATGTTGTTGTCGAGTAATTTAAAAAAGTAGCTCAGCCCCTGAATAGTTAGCGGTGATATGGTACCGAATATAAAAAAGAAAATAGACACACACGCCACCGATTTTAACCAGAACGGAGCGTTCTTTCTTTCCTCTCGGGGAAGGTTGACTATAAACGGTAATGTAAGACCTGCGAACAGGGATAATATGACAGGGCTGTTTTGCAGCCATAACAGGAAAAAGGAAAAGGCGTCAGCAAAAGCATTCAGCCTTTGCATAAGATGTGATCCCATATTTGCTAACTCCATTAAAAATCGTAGTGATGGGGTCAAGTCATGGAGTCATCGCATGGAGTCGCAGCTTGACTCCATGCGATGACTCCATCAAATGACTCCATAAAACAGAAAAAGACAGTGATCGCCAGTGGCGATCAAGCCCGTTATCCCTGCTTTCAGAAAACAGCCGACCAGTGGTCGTCTGTCCTCTGAAACGCCCGAATAACGGGCAACGGCGTGTGTCATTACGTTCGGGCTGGACGCCCTCACTGCATGGCACATGGGGGTAATGTCCCGGCTGGACGCCGGACCAAAACCCCCAGGGTCAAAGGCGGCACACCGTCGCGCGCTACGCGCGACCAACCCCTTTAAGACGCGCGTTTAGCCTATTTTTTCTTCGCAAGCTCGAAAAAATGGGAACGCTGCTTTAAAGGGGTTGGTCGCGCCTAATCGGCATATTCCCCGCTGGGGCGGGAAATATAGCCTGGCTGCGACGGTGTGCGGGGCAAGCCCCCCACAAAAACCGGCACGTGGGCGTGCCTTTTTGCTCGCTGGGGCGGCAAAATTTTTGCGGCTCCCCCCGGCCCGCTTCAATTCGCTGGGGCGAATGTTCGCGGGTGGACGTGGAGCCTGAAAATTAGCAATTTCTCCGAAATTGAATTTTCTGTCCACGTTCCACTTCATTATTTTTCGTCTTAACAATTTCTTCGAAATTGAAGCCAAAAATAATGAAGCCTTAAAACCCCGTCGCCTGTTAGCCTGTGTGTTGTACAATACATTTTTTGTTCTGTGTGATTACATCTGTTCGCGGTATATTTCAGCTCTGCATTCCATTTCCGCTTCCAGCACCTCACTCCAGGTTGTATCATCAATTTTTGTGCCTTTACTTTCTGCATACCTCATTAATTTGTTTGCGTCAGCTTCATTAAGTTCTGAAAGATGAGCGCGCAAAAGGCCGATTAATCTGCTTGCGTATATTTCGTAATACAGCCCGCAACCTCTGTGGGCTTCTTTTGATAACGTGTCATATACCAGGGCTACCGATATTCTGTCCTGATTGCGGGAGTATATATTTCGGATGAATAAGTCTTCTTTTGGCATGTCGCACCTTTTACAGTAAACAGGATGTTATACGGATTATTACTATCCTCTGACCTTACCGTACCTGGACAGTATTTTATTTACGGCCTCCGGATCTGCGTCGGGACATTCACCAAGGAACGCTTTTCTCGCCTTCAAAGTATGGTTGGGTAAGAAACCATGTTTATTCTTTTTGACTATTTTAAAAAAAGCCTTTTCTGCAGAACGGCATTCACGCCCGCCACTATTACCCGTAGCTTTTCCGTACATACAAAGAACAACTTCGCACGGGTCAGCGGCAAAGGAATAAACTGGGGTTCCTGCTGCCAGACATAGTGCGGCCACCGCGATAACGGTTTTTTCATGGTAAATCCTTATCAGATTGTGTTTTAAACAGATTAGCGAGAGAAATAAATGGTGGTTTCCCTGCACGTCAGGCAATTAAAAACAGGCTGGTATTCAATGACGCCTTTTGCGCCATTCTGGCGAAGCCAGTTTCTGGCATTAAAGAAATCAGTACCGGATTGTGCAGAGACGACAATTCGTGTTGAGTGGGCGGCAGCGTAAAATACTGCTGGCGTCCATGTTGTGTCGTGGAAACTATGTGTGCTGACTGATAATGTCCATTTACCGTTAACTGTCGGGGACGGGACTGTAACGTTATTGTCACGCCATTGCGGTAAACGGGTGTTTAATGGCTCAGCGGCTTTATCCCACGCTACAGGAACGGGAGGCGGCGGCGATGAACATCCGGTAATTATTGCCGCCAGGATGATGACTGTCATTTTATTTGTCATGCTTTCATCTCCTCAAAATATTGATTGCGATGGGCCGGGCGGAAATAAATGTCATTCATACGGCGGACATCTCCGTCCAAATCAATGCTCACTATCACGTCCAGACTGTCCAGAACCTTACGCAACATAAATGTATAGGGGAGCTGGGCGCACTGTGGGTTCTCGTAGCAACGGGTAATAAATCCATCTATTGCTTCTTTTGCTGACCCGGCATGAATGGAGGTCATGCTTCCTTCATGGCCGGAACCTGTAATTTTGAGAAAATCCCAGGCTTCCGCGCCGCGAACTTCTGTCAACAGAATGCGGTCAGGGTTCATGCGGTAATTCCAGCGTAAAAGGCTCGCCGGAGTAACGACAGACCCTTTTTCATCGGATGACTCAGAAGGATAAAACAGGTGAACGTAGTTCCTGTGTTTAAAAAATATTATCTCCGGATTGTCTTCTATCGTCGTTATGCGTAAATGGACAGGGATATACTGTATCAACATTTTCATGAATGTTGTTTTCCCTGAACCAGTTTCACCTGCGACGGCTAATGTTTTTCCATACTCCACGCATTTCTCCATAAACAGAGGAATATTTCTGGCGTTGTACAATGCAATTAATTCTTCGTCGTGTGTCTCCGTCTTCTCGTCGTTTGTTACCCGGTTATAAAATCCCGCATCGATATATCCCTGGTGCGGGATTTGTATCTTCGAGGGCTTACGGATGGTGACAGACACCGTATCGCGCTCACAGGCCGGAGGAACAATAACCTGGCACCGTTCGCCAGATTCCAGCGTGGCTGACAGTCCCGGCTTAATATCTTCGATATTGTCGCCGTGGTGCTTTGCCAGGCACCGGGCAAAGTTGTAGCAATCCTCATAGCTCAAAGGAACGGCATGCTGTTCCCACATGCCGTTGATTTTGGTATACAGCTCACCTGGACGGTTGACGGCGATTTCCGTCAGGCCGGGAAGCTCCAGAAAGTCGCCAAAGAAACGCTGTTTATAGCGGTCGAGGGAGATATTTTTAGCGGTCATCTTTTACCTCTTTCATCCGGGAAAAGACTTCATCAACAGAAAGAATGAAGAGAGAACTGACTGCTACCAGCCAGGCAAGCTGGAGTAAGCCAGACACACTTTTTCCTAACATGATCGCTTCACGGTCAGTTAAAGGGCGCAGGTGATACCAGATTTGATTGATGGCCATCCACGCCGAGGGCGGTGCAAACAGCAGAAAAAGAAAACCCGCGATAAGTAATGCAAGTGGTGCATCACGCAGGCTCTGGCCGACAATACGTGCAATGTACATAACCAGAATGGCTATGCGTTTCTTGTTTGCTCTCGTCATAACGTATTCCTTTATTGTTTGATTTTCAGTGTGTAAATGTTTGAAAAATCAATATCCTCGCCTGTGATCAGGTTGATGATCTCGCCCTGATTCTTATAGAGCGTTGGGGGAATATTGATGCTGTTCTCCAGCGTGGTACGCGCCATATCTGCCATAGCCTGGCGGCTGTTTTCCGTATAGTCCGTATTGCGGTCTTTTTTACCCGCACTGTTGGATGCCCATGCGCCAATATCGGGGATCATGCCGACCATTAACGCGCCGCCGAACCGTTCCCAGAAGTGCGAATCAATCCAGCCATCAACGCCAGCCTCGCCCAGATCGCCAGCCGCGCTGGTATCAACCAACGGGATATCGAGATAAGGCGGCTGGCGGGTGCGTAGCTTCGTCGCAATGATGAATGCCCGCCCTTGCCCGTGCTTCATACCTTCTTCCGCTATGGCGCGGTAAAGTAATGATGCCGTGGTGCCTTTCTCTATCAGCTTCGTGTTGCCGCTGGCGCTCCAGATGTCAGTAGTGACCGTGCAGCGAAGTTTCCCCGCCCGGTCAGATACAAAGCGGCGATCCAGTGAGCAGGGGATCGAGGTATTTTCCGGGATGTACAGGTCAGGGTTATAGGGTATGCGGCGCACTGGTGCGGGGCTTTGTCCCGGCGGCGGTGCGGCGGTATTTGTGGCCGCGCTGCTGTCCTGTTGTCCGGTGGTCGTTGCCGATGTCAGCGTCATTTCCTGCTGCCGGGTTTTTACCGGGTTCTGTGTGGTGGCCGAACCATCACGGCGAATAAGGAAGCTGGCTTTGTTGAGTTCTGGCGGGGCGGCCGGAGCCACCTGCCCTGTTCCCCCCGTGCTGCTCTGGCCGTTATCCTGTTGCTCTGGCTCTTCTTCGGCTGTATCGGTGGACATACCGAGATCGTTACGCTGCCGGTAATCGGTTTTGTTCGTCTGCGGGGCTGTGTCCTGTTTCTTTTCTTCCGTAGGCTGCCACAGGATATTGCGATAAACCCAGTTACCACCCCATGCCAGGAAGATAAGCGTGACCGCGACAATGGCAAGAAAGGCGGTTGCTTTGCCCCGTTTGCGCTTTTTCAGCTTGTTAACGGCGGGTTGTACCGGGTCTTTCTCTTCGTCGTCCTGCGCATTGAGAAGCTCGGCCTCCCTTTTAGCGCGGGCTTCCCGCTCAAGCGTGGCAATATCATCCTCAGCGTGTGCCGGGAATGCCTGCGCTTCATCCGGCACAGGCATTTTGTTTTCGTCGTTCATATGCACGTTTCCTTTTATAAAAATATAAAAATATTTTTATAGGTTAATTGGATTCCGGTTTTTCCACTCTTTCCACCTGCCGGGATACGGTGGAACCATCGGCGGCGTGTACCTTGCCAAATCCGCTATTTTCCAGACCCACAACGGCATTACCGGAACGCAGTACTAGGCGTGGCGTCACCTCCTGAATCACCAGTACGGTGAAATCGCCTTTCTTCTGGATACTGCTGTTAACCACATGCTCTTTGCCGTTCAGCTCTTTGGTGACGGAAGGAATGGACTTAGACGGGGAGAAGCCCACGAACGTAAAGCGGCCATCGTCGTAAGCAAAATCGGGAACAATGTTGAAACTGCCTTTGCCCGGATATTTGGTGTAACTCCAGTTGCGGGGCGTCTGCGCCGAGTTCAGCGCTTTCTGGACGCTGGCCTGTTGCTGTTTCTGCTCCCACTCGCGCTGTCTGGCCGTCGCCTCCCGGCTCGCTTTGTCCCGTTCTTCGCCCGGATAGCGATAGCTCACCTGGAAAGCGGGTTGTTGTGCCGATTTATCATCGATGACGTTCAGCTCGACGTTGTACAGGCGCTTACTGGTGACAACCAGCATATTGGTATGCCAGTCCCGGCTGTTCGGGGGGATCACGACCTGCGTTGTGTTGCCATCTTCTCCGGGCGCTCCCTGCGTGAGCGCGACCGGGCGAACGTTGACCCGGTTTGCATCCGGCGTGGCTTCCCACGCCTCATCAAAGCCAGGTTTGGCGCTTATGACCGCCTCATCGTTATCAAAGACTAGCGTTGTCATAAAGCCGGGTTTGGTGTTAACGACAGTGACGTTCTGCGGGTTATAGATAACCTGCTGCACGCGGGAGTCATAGCGGCTTGCCTGCGGTATGGCCGCAGCCCATGCCGCGCCGCACATCATCAGTGCCAGTGCGGTAAACGTTAACTTTTTCATCATTCACCTCCCCGGATTTCGCGGTCGGTCTGCCAACTGGTGACGGTAAAGCCGAAGTAGTTGATCTCGCGTTCCGCATCGCTCATTTCCTTGTCAGGGTTAGAATGGAACGTGAACCGGGCATCCCAATATTCGTTGCGGGTGCTGTTATCAGCCAGACGGCGGATAATCTTCTTGTAGCGGATGGTGGCGACCCTATCAGGGGCTGTCGCATCGGTGATCTGGTTGGACAAGATCTCCACTTTCACGGTGTGCGCCCCGTTCTTATAAACCTTGTCTGGGGCGTTTTTTCCGGCGTAAAGCGCCAGATAGTCATCGTTTACCTGGGGAGCGTTGTAGACTTGTACCGTCTCGTAGTCGTCCTGCAAAGAGGGATAGACATACCGCTCACGCACTTTGACGTAGTTTGCGGCCATCGCCTTTTGATAGGCTTCTGTTGCGGTCAGGCTGGTTTTCGATGTCCGGGTAACGTGTTCCACCCGTCCTGTGTGGTTATCCAAGGTATACAGCTCAACGTCCGTCTGTTTCAGCGGCAACATCACGACCACGGCGACGAGCGCCAGTACCGCAATCAGCAGACCCATACCGCCAACAACAAAACCGGCTTTTGTGGCGCGTTTATCCCGCTCAATCATTTGCTGCTCAAAAGTGCGGGATTCAGCTATTAATTTCTGTTCACTCATGACTGTTTAACTCCGCCATAATTTGAGGGGTGTTTACGGGTTCTCCCTTACCGCTAAAGGCAGAGGGAGGCGTGTTCTGGGCGCAGCCAGAAAGCGCGCACAGCAAAGCCAGCGCAATCAAGCGTTTCATCAATGATTTCCTCAACTAAATTAGATATATGAAAATATAATTATATTTTCATATGATGATATTTCGGGGGGATGGACGGGAGACGTCTGGCCTAGCTGTTGAACTTCTTAACCGCGGATTCTCTCGACTGTGCCAGCCTCCGCGCTTCGTTCCGGGCTATCATCTGCTCAATCGCGTACTTCCGCGCTTTAGATGCGTTATAGCCTAACTCACCTCCGGGCTTGCCGGGCTTACCTGCATTCGCATCCTTCCAGCCCTGAATGTTGTCCTGGGCGGAACGTTTGGTTTCTTTAACTGCACCCCCGGCTAGCTTCCCGGCACCAAAAGCAGCCGCACCGATACCTACAGCGGCCAGCCCCTGCATGGATACGGTAGCGCTTGCCCCGGCCAGAGCTGCGGCTACCTTAGCGGAAATATACACCAGTATTGCAGCGAAAATACCTGCAAGGCAGACTTGAGCACCAAGTTCAACAATTGTTGAACTGTCTGCTACCTTCGTCGCCTTATTAAGAACGAGATTCAAGTAATTCACTACAATTCTCAATGAGAGAGCGGCAAATAGAATTGTTAATATTCCTGCAAATATATTTTGCAACCAGTTATTGAACATGGGGCGGAGGAAACCATACATAAGGCAGAATATGAAAATAGGTGCAGTTATTCCTAATAGTAGAATCATTACTTCGGCAACCATTGAAACAAAGCCCGCTAGAATCATAAGTGCGAATATTCCAAGCCATACACAAAATTGAGCAGTCATTCCCTCATCTTTTACATATGTAGAATTATCCATGTCATGTAGCGTTTTCCCTAACACTTTAGCCTTATTCCATAGGGTGTCTAATAACTGCCATATATTATCACTACCAGAAAAACCCTCCTTTATTCCGTTTATGGCATCAATAACGCCATCGAGGTAGCCGCCTAAATTAGCCACAAAGGACAGGATGATCGCCATCCTCATGATGTCCCACATCGTGTCTTCCATAGGCGTAGATAGCTTACCAGCCAAAGTCTGGTATCCACGCCACATGATGTAGATGGTAGCTGACGCTGCTGCCAGCCCCATCATCATAGAAGAGTACGACATCATCAATCCCTTTGTGGCGTCTGTAATTCCTCCTATCAGGTATTTTTCAACCCCAACAAAAAGACCGCCACTCATATATTACTCCTCTAAATTATTTAAGTCTGGAGTTGGTGCGTTTAGCTGCTTGATTTGATAGTGGGCTTCATTTGCATTCTTGCAATTTTCAGAAGCGTCACCACTCTTTTGGCACTTTTCATAAACTAGTTTTAATTCGTCAGGGTGATCCCTATACCATTTTGTTGTTTTAGCTTCCTCTTTGCATCCAACAATAGAAAAGCACAGGGTGATCGTCGAAATTAAAATAATTTTTTTTGATAACATAAATACCTCATAAATTATTAAGGTCAGCAGTTGGCGCGTTTAACTGCTGCTGATTCCACTGCTTAACACGCTCCGCTTCTAGCGCATTTTCGCGCTTCTCTGCTGCTTTCACGCTCATTTCCCATTGGGTGGTAAGCGTGTTCAGCATGACAGATTTTAGCTGAATACTGTTTGCAAGGTCTTGAGATTCTTTCGAATCTTTGGCTAACGCTACCCTGTTGGAGAGACTGTTTATTTCCCCCAGGGTCTGGCTTACCTGGTTCTGAACCTCGTCGGTTTGCTCAAGCTGGATAGCCTTGTTGATGACCTGCTGCTTGCATACGTTGGCATAACTCCCCGATTGCGCAGTGTTGCAGGTGTCGAAAATTTTATACTTCTCGTACAACGCATCGAACTGCCCGGAGGAACCGCCGGAGAGAAGCAGGTCATTCAGTGCCTGTCCGGGCTTACGCAGCTTTTCAAGGTCAGCTTTCAGGCCTTTGGCCTGGTCAACAAAATCAGCAATATCACGAACGCCAGTGGCCGTCGCCAGTTGGTCTTTATATGCCTGTATTTGTGACTGGTAGTGTCTGGCCGTTTCCATCCAGCGTTTTAACTCCTGCGCCCACTGCACGTCCCGCATAGGGTCAGCATCAACAGCGACGGGAATACCAGCATGAGCCAGTGGGCTTGCAATGACGCAAGCCAGAATAAGAGTACGAAAGCGAGTTTTCATCGTATATCTCCTTTGGGTCAGAGCGCTTTAGCCAGGTAGGTATCGAGCCATTCATGAGGCTGCATTCCTTCCCGGTAAATCGATTCGAATATTTCGAGGTTGGGGGCATCGCCGCTCATGACTTTGGTGTATCTGCCGATACCCGACAGGTCGAGCGTGACACGAGCGGCAAAACGTTTGGTATCGCCGCGCTTGAACTGATTTTTCACCACAACATACTGGCGGGCTTGCGGGTCAAGCCCTTTCACCACGTCGAACACTTCCGGTTCAAACTTCATACCGTCAACATAGTGTGCGCGGTCGGCGTTGGGGTTCGCCGCCAGAATCTGTGTCCCGCACTGCTCAATCACTGCCGGGGCGATATCATCTTTGATGATCTCTGCCGGGGATTGAGTACCGACGACCAGCATCCCGTTCAGCTTACGGATGGTTTTCAGCTTGTTATAAGCAAAGTCCTTAAACACCGGGTCGCGTAACCACTTCCAGAATTCATCCATGAAAATGACCAGGCGTCGCCCGTCAAGCAGGCTGGTAATGCGGTACAGCAGATAAAACGAGATTGGCGCACATACGCTTGCATCGTCCAGGAACTCCGTTCCGTCGATGCCGAAGTTATCGCAGTTGCTGATATCGAACGTGTCAGACTCGTTATCAAACACCCAGCCGAACTCACCGCCCTGCGCCCACTGTGACAACCGAATGCTAAGGCCGTTTTCCTGGGCTTCTTTCGTAGCCGGCTCAGGCAAATTTTCCAGCATTCGGGTAATGCCGTAGACGCGATATTGCGGCTCGTCATTCATCACAGCATTGACCGCATCACTCAGACGTCGTTCATCGCGTGGGGAGATCGTCGAGCCGTTACGGGTACAAAGGATTTTCATCAGTTGCTTGATGAAATTGATATTGCGTTTGGTTGCTGGCAACGAGAACGGGTTCCACCCTGTAGACTCACCACTGATAACCCGATAGTAACGGCCACCCAGCGCCCGGATGTTCATCTCTGCGCCCCGGTCTTTATCGAGGTAAACGGTTGTCAGCCGTTTGGTTTTGGCATCCGGGGAGAAGCTATCCTCGCGCCCGTATTTCTGCTGCATGATCTCAAAGAACGTCATCAACATGGTTTTACCCGAACCGTTCGTACCGAGGATGCAGGTACTGGCCGGGTTCTTCTCGTTGAATTCGTCCTTATCTGCCAGTGTGTTATGCAGGTTGATATAGTAGCCATCGCCTGACGGGGTGCGCAGTAAAGCCATCGCATCCCCCCAGGGGGCTTTATCGCGCTTGCCCGGATAGAAATTATGGAGCGCGGCCAGCTCCACAAAGTTCTGGCTACTCAGCTCCCCTTTACGTGGCCTCAGGTTGTAGTTGCCTGGCAGTTGCGCCATATACGCCGCTGAAAGCGATATTTCTGCCGGAACAGGCGTTATCCCTATGTTGTTCAGCGCGTTACTGATTTCATTCGTATCAGCAACCAGGCTTTCCAGCGACGGGGAATACACCATGATGGAAAAATGGTGCTTGCCGTAAGCGATTTTCCCCGATGTCAGCAGGTCAAGCGCCACATCCAGATCCAGCCGCTGGGAAACAGCATCGTCGTCGGCACTCATCAAAAGGCGACGGGTACGCTTAATGGCTTTCTTCGCTTCCTCGCGTGACATGCAGGTATAGGACTGCGTGATCACGTAATCGCAGGGGGCGTAAAGAAGGGAGTCCATCATCCCCGTGGCGGTCTCTTCGGAGAACTCTTTAACCTCCAGCCCCCGGAAATATTGCGTACCGTTGGCGTGGTTTATCTGCCCGGATTCAGCCGAAAAGAACAACGCCGCCGCCCCCATCACGTCATAGGCCGGGGTACGGGTGACGCGCACTTTTCGCCACTGGTGCGTTAGCAGATATTCATAGAAAGCCAGTTGCGACGAAAACACCGCGTTTCCTTCGGTAAACGTACCGAGAGGTCGCGCACCATAGCGCGACAGCGCGGTATCGAGCGTGCTTTTTATTTCCAGCATTTCCAGCAAAGCACCGTCCAGCTCCTTTAGTTTCTGGCTGTCTTTCATCCGTTTGCGTTCTGCTTTTTCAAGGCTGACAAACGGGCGATAGCAGACCGTCAGGAACAGGCGGTTGCGCCGGAACAGACCGACAGAAGCGTAGTAAAGACGGCTAACTTCATCGGCATACGGGTTGCCGGAATCTTTATGAAGATTGTCGGTAAACGTATTGCGGTCGTTATGGATATAGAAAGTAACTGGCATACCTTCGAATGAGCGGATTAGCCCGTGTAACTGGTTCGTCCCGAACTGGAGCGACTCGTCAGACTCGCAGTCGAACGGCGTTCCCATCAATTCCCAGGTGCAGTACAGATCGCTCTTAGGGGAACGAACCACATGCTGATGAATGTGCGATGAGTACGGGATGTACTTCTTGATGGTGGCACACTGATTTAGTTTCATGGCGTCGAGAAACTCCTTGATATCAACATCATCATGCTCAACGGGCATAAATGTTGTTGCGCCAAATAAACGGTTTGCTACCGGCTTTCCCTTCGCTCTCAGCCATACGGCAATCAGATTGAACCGCATCGGTTCATTTCTGGTAAGGGACTTCATCACCAGAAATTGCACAGGAAGTAAGAACAGGAGAGCGACGGAAGTCCAGATAGCAACGATGATGGTTACACCCGTGACAGCCAGCAGGGGCACCATTGGCACCCCCCACAGCGCCGCCGGGCGTTTCATTGCCTTGAGCAGCTTTGCCATATGTTCAGCCTCTTAGCTCATCAGCAGAGCGCCGATTTCACTGCCTCCGCCAATTAAAATGCCGCCAATGATGATGTAGCCGCACTGCGACAGGCTCTCGCCTTTCCACAGGGTCTTATAGCCAATCCAGATCACGGCCACGGTGATCGTGATTGCCGCCAGACCATGCAGCCCGGTTGACACTTTTTGCATGACAGTATTTGCCCGCTGAAATCCGTCGGCCAGTGCCGGGGTTGCAGAAAAAGTCGTCAGCGTACAGGCCGAAACGGGGGGGACCACAGCTTTTAGCTTGCGGAAAAGTATCATTATTCCTCCTCCTCACGGGGTGACAGGGAGAAACTCCGGCGCACTGACGGCGCGGAGAACGGTGCGATGAAGATTTTTTCTTGGCGGAGTTTCGCAGGGACGCCACGGACGACGACTCCGGGCCAGATCACGTGGTGACGGGATGAGTCACTGGCAGGGGCGGTTTTCAGGGGAACGGCAACTGATGATTTGTCCTCACGGGTTCCGGGGACCGCATAGCGGGATGATCCCGGCGGATAACCGATTCGCTGGATATAGCTCGTTCCGGAAAACGCCGTTTCAGGTTGTTGCCCGGTACTGAAATTGCCGGAATAATAACAACTCAGCGCCCTTTTCAGCGTGCCGCCGCGCCGGTAGCAGTCTCTGAGAATGTGTTCGAAGACGGACAGATTGGTACAGGGATCAAGTAGCTCTGTGGCGGACACACCATAATGGCGGAAATTGGTGCTGGTGATTTGCATCAGCCCGACAGAGTAACGGCGATCCTGTGCTGACAGGCGACGGAGAATATGCTCTGCATCTCCCCGGCTGGCTGGCAGGTGAGAAATAATGTGTTGATCGCCGAAAGAGGGGCCGGCCTTCGGGACAATCTCAGCGATGGCATAAGGGTTAAAACCGGATTCCACCCGTGCCACGTCGAATGCCGTGGACGGATGAATGCTGGCGGCGCACTGCATGGCTATCGCCAGAAAGGCTGTGGTGGAAAGCATGGTGACCTCAGTAAACAAGTGACATGCAGGGTCTGCTGATACTGCATGCTGTGGGAACAGAATTAAGGGTGGTTACGACACGGTTTCGATGGGGCCCGTATTCTGTGGTGGATTATTTTCCTCCCGGGGCTCAAGCAGGACCAGTTTGCCGGAAACGGCAATACCGGGCGTCAGGACAATATTCAGACCGGATTTACCGTGGTGGGGAAAGGCGACTCCGACCTTTGTCCACCAGGTATTTTTCTCACCCTGAGAGTCCGGATGACTTTCCTGGGCAACATACGCGTAATAAACAGGCTTTCTCATAATGTCCTCGTTTAATTAAAATTGTTGAAGATGATTTCTTCGATCACATTCCGATCCTGCATTCCGGTTTTAACGGGTCAGCGAGAACATTCAGCGGCACCCTGAATTATGGTTGTGTGACAGCCCGCTCCATATTGTTAAAGAGCATGGTCAGGATGCAGGAGGGGTAATGAAATTTTAACGGGAAAATAAATACCGGAAGGAATGATAAAAAAGTATGTGAAATTAACGTATTACTGGCACGGTGTGTGTGTGCATGAATGATGACGGGCGGGCTGATAATAATATTTGTTGATTATTATCAGGTTAAATTAAACATCCGGAGGAAGACTTTCTTTATATGTCAGATGGGGTTGTATGCTGTCTCTGTGGCTGAATTTGGTAACGACAATAATGTGTAAGGCGTGAAAGACAGGAATACAGTAGTCCCTTTTGTTGTAAGGGACGGTCTTTAATCTGGTTAAACGTTTCCCGGCCACTTAGGCCGATACTTACCGGGCCGGGTGGTGAAATTCGTTTTCATGCCGCAGTGGTGTCCGTCTGTACCTGTTGCATAAAAAACACAGAGTTATCTGACATATTTCCAGACATTACCGGGAACCTTATCAAAGTACTGGTTCATTACAATCTCTGCGCGGCGATAATCTGCTGCGGCATAAAGCATTTCAAGCTCATTCCCTGTGAGCTTTTCTTCCATATGCCCGACAACCTTTTCCAGCAGGCTGCCGTCATTTATTTACCGCAGTTTTCTGACGAATTCCATCTTGTTTGCCGGTTTGTTCATGTCTGACCTCTGGTGTACTGACTGTAAAAAAGGATTGCCACAGCAGGAGATGTGAGCAGGTTATTCATCCATGACATGGAGGCACGGGAACCTGAAAACAAGCCGGCTGGTGCATATTAAAATGTGCGGAGCTATTCTCCTCCGCACATACAGATTTAACGTCTGCGTTTCTCCAGTATCGACTGACAGTCAGTACAGGTTGTTACACCCGGCAGCGTCTGACGGCGTTTTTCCGGAATAGCCTTGCCGCAAAATCGACAGTGCTGCAGGGAAGGTGTCGGTGTGGGTCTTAACCGGCTTTGTTCAATCAGTGCTTCTAGGCACCGTTCATTAAACGCCTGATCGCGATCGATTTCATCTGGCACGTTGTATTCTCCTTACCGTGTTCTTTCTTTCGCAATGCGTGATGCAGTTCCAGACAACGGTCAGCGAGGGGGCAGTACACGATGAAAGGTTTTCTGTAACCTGCATCATGGCGTCCAGCGCCTCCGGGGAATCAATGTTTTCGACCCGATATTTTTGCCACTGATGCCAGATTGCAGCATCGGTTTCTTCATCCGGAATGGGTGTTCTCCCGTTTGGAACGGAGACACCGAGTAACCGGCGGCGTGCACAGGTTTCTCTGGAGCCAACCCCGAAATAACGGTTCATCAGTGCGATTGAGCCCCCCAGCCTGACAGCTCTGTTCAGTTGTTCCTGACGCCTGTTTTCCTCGTGGGATGATGCCAGTAATTTTTGCAGGACATCATGGCGGATAGTAATATCGACAAGCGGTAAAGGTGCCTGACTGAGGGTGATAAGATCGTTTATTGATAAGCAACCGAGCAAATTCATTTCATCGTAAGTGAATCCCATAGTTTCGCAGTGATGAATATTTCCTTCCCGTAGCGCCTGAAGAGCAACGGTTAATATAATATGATTCAGGGATGGAAGCATGAAATTGACTCCTTAACTGAATAAGTGCTCAGTAATTCAGCTGAATATTCAGTGAATGGTATAGTGTCATATAGCACAATACCGGGCAGGTCTGAAATATACATGCAGGTGCTTTTTTTTATACCTGCAGGATCGAAGTTTATGAGTGCCGGGATATTAATGTTCATCATCTTCTCCTCATTGCGTCTTTATCGGTCAGATAACTTTTTGTTGATCCACTCGTCAATCTCAGACTCGAGCCAGGCAACACTAGCAGGGCCTATTTTTATTGAACGGGGAAATGCACCCTCTTTCATATAAAGGTATATCTGTGAACGCTTCAGCCCTGTTTTTTGCTCAACCTGTCTGAGGCGTAGTAACTGATAAGATGTCATATATCCTCCTGTGACTGAAATAAACGGTGGCCGGAGAATAAAAAAACACAGTGGAAGCCTGAGAGAAAGCTGGTGAGCCCTAAATAAGGGATGCAAAACCCTTATTTAGGGTTGTCGGCCATTACAAATGGGGATGGTATTAGCCGGATAAGGATGTCGAAGATGGCGAACCACGCTTCAGCGCATTTTTCAGTGTTTCAGCGTCCAGTTTTTCCCCGATGCCATCGTCTGATGCCCATTGTTCAAAAATAGAAAGGAGCTTATAGGGATGATTCAGCAGTGGGCTGATAGTATCATTGTGCTTGCAGGCCAGCCAAAACAGGCGTGATAACGGTGTTGTCATACGGGAAGGTGAAATGGGATGACTCTCCCTTTTTTTGTATAAATTAATTAGTCTTTCGACTTCGGTGTGGCGAATAACAAAACAGGCATCAGGCGGTAATGTATAAAGAGGAAAGCACCCATTGTGATTATATTTTATGGTCGTCACTTCTGTTAGTTTTTTTATGACATCTAATGCTGTGTTTTTAGGTAGTCTGGAAATTTGTTTTTCTACGCGTTCTTTCCAACTCATCGTTTCGAAAATTTGAAAAAGCTCCTCTGAAAATCTTACTATAATACCATGGTTAGTTTTTCTTGCCCCCACAATTGGGGAGGGGAATTTAAGTTCACGTGCCAGTATGCGCTGAATCAAAACATATTCATAGCCTATCAGGGGGGTATCTATAATTTGTTGCACAGGACAAACATATCTGGCTTCTGTACAGAGTCTTAAATTTTGACCATAAATAAAACCGTCCCTGTCAAGCATGCATAGTTTATCAAGTAGGTCTCCCTCAAACTGCCTGAATTTTATTTTTCCATTAAAAGTTTGTATCTTCTTAAGTATCACAGGAGACTGGAAATAGACCGATAGTAGGATGTTGCCACTCAAGGCATGACGATAAATATCGCTAGGAGTAATTTTTTGTTTTATGGCTTTGGTAGTGATCTCAACTGCTTCCGTTATAGTGACCCATGTTGACATATAATGAGTTATAAGCAATGGCTGATATTTTTTTGACATAATATTATCTCCTTCTACACAACAATTCGTTCCGTTAAGGAAAAAGATTGGTGCCACAAGTATTTATTTATGATTAATCAGAGGGTTTATGACAGAGAAAAGGATGTATATTTCTGAGTGAACATGTACAGGCCTATGGGGTGACTATTTAATGAGTAAATGCCGAATGATTTTCGGGGTGATGATTATAACTTGAGGAAAAATCCCAGCGTGGTTTGAGTAGTGTACCTGAGTGATATTTGTGTTATGTATGCATTGATTGCAGAAGAATAAATATAGTTCAGGCTAGTATAGTTTGTGGTAGCTATGAGAATATATAATCTATTTTACCTATAAAATAATTTATATGTATGGGGTGGTTTTTTTGTGGCGAATTGGTTTTACTGAACCCTAACTTTTGATTTTTAAGTTTGCACTTATTGATATGTTAATATGATAAATGCTTTATATCAGTTTTACTCTACAGAATTTCAAAAAAATAGATGTGTTAATGACTGTTTTTGCCGATGAAATCTTTGAGTTTTCGAAATTGTTTTGAGTTGAGGGTGTGTAATTGTAAAGGTTTTATTAATTCGGGTTGTTTTTTTTAGGTTGTTTGTCTGTGCTTTTATATTCTGGAGATGTGCCTTGTATATAGGATTGTTTGTTGGTTGTGTTTTTAATGTTGCACTGTTGTGAATTTTTATTTTGATATGATTATTTCTTTAGTATAAGGAGAGAAAGGAACGAGAAAGTTAAATCTATTTGTCCTAATCGCAATTTCATTGTTTAAATAATCACTATGGAATAATATTTTTTGCGACTCTGCTGAGTTACTGGTTTTAACTAGTGGTGTAAAAGGGATACCTTTTCGGTATCCCTTTTACAATAATCAGAAGAAATCAATTCGCGTATTGATACCGACGGTGCGACCCATATTGACCTGCGCGACGGCGCTGCTGCCGTTCATGTAGCCATAGGTACGGTAACGACGGTCGAACAGGTTATCGACATAGACGGAAATGTTCATCCGTTCAGTCGCCTGCCAGCCCAGGCTGCTGTCCAGGGTGGCATAGGTGCCTTGCCGCAACTGGTTGTCGCCATCGAAATAATGCGGCCCGACCAGATTAACCGCCAGTCGGGGCATCAGTGCGCCATAGCGCGTATCAATCACGCCGTTCACGCTGCTTCCCGCGCCATAACGTGGTACGAACGGCACCCGGTTACCGTGATACAACTCACTGTCATTGGTGAATTCGGAACGGATCACGTTGCCATTGATATCCCATGACCAGCCTGGCGCAAACCGCCACTTCGCTTCAAGCTCAACGCCGGTGGCGTCGGCTTTACCCGCATTGCTTAATGTCTGCATCCCGACCGGGCCAGAGTAAAGCTGCATGTCTTTGGTGTGGGTATAAAACGTCGCGGCTTGCAGGGTGACGTCAGCGGTTTCGTAGCGGGTGCCAAGTTCATAGTTGATGGACTTCTCGGCGACGAACGGTTTGGCAGAAAGACCTGCGGTAGGAATGATGTTGTACCCGGAAGGTTTATATCCCTGGGCTACACGGGTATACACTCTCCAGTCGTCGGTCAGCATATAGCCTGCGGATAGCTGTCCGAGTACCTGATCGTCGTCGCTTTTTCCATCATCGCCAAATGGGTTTCCGGCCAGGTTGCCGTGATATTGCGTACTGGCCTTATCATGTGAGAAGCGAACGCCGCCACCGATGTCAAAACGATCGGTTAAATGCCAGGTCAGGTCACTGTATGCGGCCAGCGTTTCAGCGGTGGTATAGCCGGCGCTGGTCAGATAACGCATGGTAGGCATGTCGTAAGTTGCCTGCATTTGCTCGCGCGTGTTCTGCCGATAGAGGCCAAACACCATATCAACGGTACGCGCATCGCCCAGGGTTGCGGCGCGCAGCTCCTGGACATCCTGATTCCAGCGTTGCGGCAGATTAACGAGTAATGTGCCGACAGGGTAGGTCCGTGAATAATGCTGTTGTTGCCAGGCGCTGATCAGGTTGAAAACCCAGTCATCGGTGGTGTATTTCCCACTCAGGGTCTGGCTGTCAGTGCAGCGCCGCATGTACGGGTCTGGTGAACCATCGCTAAGTGAGAGCTTACGGCCCTTAATATCATTCCATCCCACATAGGCGTCCTGGGTGGCGCGGGTACATTCGCGTGAGGCGGCAAAGCCCATTTCCCAGGGCTGGTCGTCCGGCGCCAGACGCAGTTTCACATTCCCTATGCTGGCGCGGGTGCCGCCTAAATCATCGCTTCCCGTCGCGGGGTTAATCATGTCGCCGTCATCAACCTGGCGTAACAGGGTGACGCTGCCGTACAGCAGGCCATCCTGAATGGGGCCGCTCAGGTTGAACTTACTTCGATAACTGTCGCGGCTGCTGACGCCGCCTTCAATATAGCCGCGCGGCGTGCTGTCCGGCTGCTGGGTGACGATGTTGATGATCCCGCCCTGAGCGCTTTTGCCATATAACGTTCCCTGTGGGCCACGCAGCAACTCCACGCTTTGCACATCGGTAAGCGCCTGGATGGTGTTGGTGGAAAGCTGAGGGACGCCATCGACATACAGGGTGACGGCGGGGTTATAGAAGTCCTGCGCCGAAGAGACGCCGCGTAGCGAGATCGTCGAAAAAAGCATGTTGCCGCTATTTTCAATATTGAGCCCGGGCAACACTCTGGGGAGTTTGTCGCTGGCGGTGACGCCGGCGTCGCTTAATTCCGGCGCGCTGACAACGGTAGACGAGACATTGTTGGCTGATGCCGAGCGGGAAGATTGTTTACTGGCGGTAACCACCAGCGTGCTTTCGTCTTGCTGTGAAGTCTGGGCATTAGCAATGGCGGGGAGCAATAATCCCCCCAAGGCCAGAGGATAAAGCCGTGTCATTTTCATTGTTGTGAGTCCCTGTAAGACGGCGAAACGCCAAAAATACCGACAATGGTGAATTGAAAATGATAACTATTTCTAATAGTGGTGCTACCCGAAACGGGTTTATTTCAACCTGTTTCGGGTCGGTTTGCGCTTATTGGACAGAATGGCGATAACGGTCGACGGCGAGAGCCGTCAGGCGTTTTTTGTCTATCTTGCCGACGGCGGTGAGCGGCCAGTGGTCCAGATACTCGATTTGGTCAGGAATTTTCCACGCGCTGAGTCCCATACGGGTCAGTTGTTGACGCAGTTGTTGGTAGTCAGTTGGCATCTGCTGCGCGATGATAAACGCGCAAATCCGCTCGCCAAGCAGCGTGTCCGGCGCGGCGACCACCGCGCAATCTTGCACTTCCGCTAAACGCAGCAGTGCCGATTCCACTTCAGCAGCGGCTATTTTTTCTCCGGCGCGGTTGATCTGCTCTTTTATGCGCCCCTCAACGTGCAGGTTCCCCGCCTCATCCAGCCTGACATTATCGCCAGTGCGGTAAAACCCTTGCGCAGTAAAGGCCTGCGCGTTGTGAGCAGGGGCGCGGTAATAGCCCGAGATGGTATAAGGGCCGCGCGTTAACAATTGCCCGGTTTCGCCCGGTGCGACGTCGTTCTCGTCTTGATCAACGATGCGGATTTCATCCAGAGGGGACAACGGGCGCCCCTGGCTGTGGAGAATAGTGGTATGCGGATCGTCCAGCCGGGTAAAACAGAGCAGGCCTTCCGCCATACCGAAAACCTGTTGCAGGGTACAGTCAAAGGTGGCGATAACCTGCTCAGCAAGCGTCGGGTCGAGCCGGGCGCCGCCTGCCTGAATGACGCGCAGCGACGAAAGGTCGCTGTCTTCCCACTCCCTGGCCTGCACCCATAATTGCGCCAGCGCCGGAACCAGGGCGACGTGAGTCACTCTTTCCTGCGCGATTAAAGGCATCACCTCATCACAGCTGGCGCTGTCGGTCAGCACCACTTTTCCGCCGCAGGCAAGCGTTCCCAGAATGCCGGGGCAGGCCAGCGGAAAGTTATGCGCCACCGGGAGGACGGCGAGATACACGCTCTGTTGGCTGATGCCGCACAGTTCAGCAGAAGCGCTGAAGTTATAGCTATAGTCGGCATGTCGGCGCGGGATGAGTTTGGGCGTGCCGGTTGTGCCGCCTGAAAGCAGCAGCAACGCGGTGGCGGAAACATCAGGCTGCGGCCACGCCTGCCGCTCACCGTGAAGGGAGAAGAGCGGCGTAAAATCGTCGCTCACGGTCTCTCCAGCGACCAGAACATGACGCAGGCAGGCGTGTTTGTGCGCCATCTGTCGGGCCAGCTCTGCGTGGTTTTCCCCGTGAATAACGTAAGCGACGGGTTGCGCCAGCTCAATCAGCGCGTCGATATCCAGCGCCCGTTGCGAGGGCATCGCCAGCACGGGGATAACGCCCAGTCTTAACAAGGCGAACAGCAGGGTAACAAACGCGTTGTCGTTGGGAAGCTGCACAATTACATGCTCCCCCGAACGCAAACCCAGTGATGACAGACCTGCGGCAAGTTCGTCAACTTGTGCATCAAGCGCGCTGTAGGTTAACGACCCCTTTGCATCAACGACGGCAATTCGCGAGGCATAACGGGCCGCCCAGTGGCGCAACTGTTCGGCAATGGGTAAGGGATACTGTTCAATCAGAGATTCAAAGGAAGAATTCATGCGTCACCTTTCTGAAGTGCTGGGCTGTTTTTGCAACGCGGTCATTGCAGAAAATGCGTGGGGAAAATGGCGGACAATCTGCGTAAAAAAGGACCGGGCTTGTTGAATGGGATAGAAATGATCGCCGTCAATCACCACCGGGTCTGTAACGTGGCTCAGCCACTGACGCCAGGCATCAACCTGCTGCCAGGAGGCTTCGCGATCGTGGCTGCCGCACAATAACAGCGCTGGCGTGCGCAGCGGCGGACAGACGTCGGGCGAGTCGTAGTGATAGCTCTCGGTGGCGTAAAAATCAGCGCGCAGAAGAGGAAGAAACAGCGACATTAATTCCTGGTTTTCCCGCAGTTCAGGAGAACATCCGCCAATGTCTATCAGTTCAGCGATAAAGTCGGCATCATCGCGATGGCTGAGCTGGCGTTCAGAATGCAGATGCGGGGCATGGCACCCGGAAATAATCAGTCCTTGCGGCGCATGCCCCCGTTGCTCCAGAAGTCGGCAGGTTTCAAACGCCACCTGCGCTCCCATGCTGTGCCCGGCGAGTAAAAGCGGCGTGTCAGGCGATACGGACGCTTCCAGTTCGTTCGCCAGCAGTGCCGCCAGTTGTGTAATGCTTCTGAGCGGTTCCAGATGGCGAAGGCGATCGCGCCCCGGCCAGGTCACCAGAGAAAGCGCGCTGTTCGCCATTTGATTGTCTCGCCAGTGGCGAAACGCGCTACTGCTGCCGCCAGCGAAAGGGCACATGACCAGATGCGCAGTATTGCCGTTCCGGGCGGGCCACAGCGGGATGCACATTGCAGATTGCGTCACAGCGCCTCCTTATCATCATCGTTGTAGAAACCGGCTAACCGGTCGTGGTGCGGCGGCGTCAGGCGTCTGATCTCCGCATTGCCGGTCTTACGTAAAATCTGCTGCCATAAACGTGATAACGCGATCTGATGTACGCTTTGGCAGGCCGCTGGTGGATGTTCGCCCGCCAGATGGCTGCGCAACTGGTGTAGCAACCAGTTGACGCCCTCCGGCCCGACGGTTTCGCAGCAGTCACGCCAGCTCAGGGGCGCCGCGCTGCGCGTCAGACCCGGCGGATCGCGCAGGATCTCCGGTCTGCGGTAGAGACTGTGGGCGTTCTCCTGATGGTCTGCGACAAACAGGCTGGATGACCAGATGACGGGGCCGTAGCTCGCCTCCAGCGAAAGATGACCTTCCGGCCAGCCCAGCAGCAGGCGGTGCATGATAAGGCTATGCATATCTGGATCGTCAGGATCGAGATAGCGCTGAAGCAGCAGGCAGGCTTCTCCCTCCGGCCAGAAGAGTCTCAGGCAGTGAAAATCGCTAAAGCTGCCAACCACGTCGCACTCCACGGCGGCGGCATCAACGCCCAGAGCCAGCAACAACAAATCCAGCGTGGAGTAGAGCAACTGTCGGCTGGTGGTGGCGTGGACTACCGGCGGCGTCTTAGCCAGGCAGCGACGCAGCTGCTGCGCATCGCGAAGCCATGTGCGTCCCGCGCGCGTATGCGGATAAAACGTGTTTACCCAATAGCAGCAGCCCTGTTCCTGCGCCAGCGTTTGTAAGGAACTGATGTCATCCGGGTGGAGGGGATGCTCCTGAATAACGTGTACGCCGCGCGCCAGAAAGTGTCTGGCAAGCTGCGTACCGGTTCCTCCGGCGACGGTCGAACGCACGACAATACAGGCGATATCCGGCATCCCGGTTATCTGTTCCGGCGAGGTATACAGCGGAATGCCAAACTCGTGGGCCAGCTCTCTTGAGCGGGCGCTTCCCTGCGCCAGCAGGCCGACCAGTTCCAGCCCCTCCGGGGGCTGCATAAAGGCATTCAGGTACATTTCGCCAAATTTGGCGCCCACAATCAGTACGCGTTGTTTTGGGGAGGCGGACGGCATCATAACGTGTTCTCCGGTTGCGTTGAGGTTGCGCAAAGCCAGCGCGTAATGTGTTGCGCACAAGCCTGAACGTGGGGGGCTTCCATCATGATTTGCCAGTGGCTGGCTTCAATCACAGCGTCGTCGGCGTTGTTTATCCAGCCCTGCCACTCGGTTTCTGCTGGCGTCCAGCGTGCGGGTCTCCCGGCGGCATACACCATGAGACAGGGGACCGGAACGCTTTCGCCCGGCGTATGCTCAGTCAGTAAACGCAGCAGATGCGCGATGTTATCGAGCCACGTTTCTGCCGCTTGCAGCGTCAGGTTTTGCGACACCATACCGGCCGTTTTAGCGAGGCTGATAAAGTCGGCAAGCTGGCTGTCGGGCGTCTGCTGGTCGAAATGTTCGGGCAGCGCCAGAGGCGTTTGTCCTTCGGCTAACAGGCGCAGCAGGGCCGCCCGGTTTTCGCAACAGAAATCCTGTCGGCACACGGGATCGATTAACGCGATCCGAACCTGCTCGCCTTTGGCGTACAGGCGCTGTGCGGTGCCCGCCGCAAGAAACGCGCCATACGACCAACCCGCCAGCACATAAGGGCCGTGAGGCTGCTGACGACGGATGCACCCGACATACTCATCGATCATCTGGTCGAGCGTGGCAAAGCGCTGCGGCGATTTTGCTTGCAGGCCGAAAACGCGCCTGTTCAACGCGCTGGCGAGCGGCAGCCAGGCGCTGATATCGCCGTCTGAAGCGTGGAAGACGAACAGGGTTTCGTCGCCGTCGCCCTGGCAAAGGGGTATCGGGTTGTCCTCTCCTGACGTAGCCGCCTGTAGATGGGCGCAGAAGTCGCTCAGCGTCGAATGGCTGAACAGATCCTGAAGGTTAGCCCTGGCAATCCCTCTCCGGTTTAGCTGCGCGACCATCCTTGTCGCCATCAGGCTGTCGCCGCCCAGTTCGAAAAAGTCGTGATGCCTTGCCACGGGGCGAGACAGCAGCGATTGCCAGAGTTCAGCCACCTGTTTTTCCAGCGCCGGATTCCCCCCGGCAACTGGCGTAGGTTTGGCTGGCTCAGTCGGCGCATCAGACGGGGCATGCAGCGGCGTAAATAACGCTTCTCTTTGCCGGATCTGTAAAATGGGCAGACCGGTGCCAAAGCGCTGCTGTAAATAGTGGCTCACGGCTTTTTTATCCGGGCGATTTACGCCAGGCGAACGCGCCACCAGCAGATGCTGGCGCAGCGGCGACGATTCCTGCGCGGGCCACGCCAGCTCGTTTGCAAACCCGGCCTGAACGAGAACCTCCTGCCATGCGGAGCGGGTGAGCATCGGTTTCTCATCCCGGCGGCGGAAATCGCGGTATCCGCTTAATCCCTCAATAAAGCCCACGCTCGCCAGCTGGAATACGCTGTTTCGCTCCGTCGCTTCAACGATCAGCAAACGTCCGCCGGCTTTCAGCAACAGTTTTAATCTGCGCAACGTCTGGACGACATGGCTGGCGTCGTGGAGCACATTGACGGCAACGATCAGGTCGTAACCCGCCTCCGGGTGGGCGGTGAAATCCAGCGGCTGGTTGATGTCGAACAAGGCATAAGACACCCGCGATTCATCATGGAAACGGGCTCTGGCGTCATTGAGGAACTGCGCGGAGACGTCCGTGAAGTGGTACGACTGCCGCGTGTTCCGCGTGGCCTTCAGCACCGGCGCGGTAGTGGCTGCGGTTCCGGCGCCAACCTCCAGAATCCGTTCTGCGCTGCACAAGGCGGCAATCTGCGCGGTATAGCGATTCAGACAGGCGCTGGCGGGGTTGTCGCGATACAGCGCGTCGGTAACGCGATGCTGCTCGTTGAACAGCAATTCCAGCGGAGAACACTGCCCGGAGAAGAGGGCGTCGTGCCGGGCGATGCAGGTTTCCAGATACTGCGCCAGCGCCTGGCTCCATTGGCTTGGCGGGCACGCTTCCTGAGGCTCAGGAATCTCGCTGAGCGGAACGCGGCAGCGCCAGCTTTCACCTTCGCGGATTAACCACGCTCTTTCCGTCAGACACTGTAGCCACTGGCGCAGCAGACGCTGGTGAGACGCTTGCGCGGACAGCGCCTGTACTATTGCGCTAAAGCGATGGGCGATCTCCGGCGTGGTAAACAGGCCGTGACGATTTAGCGTGGCCGCGATCCCCTGTAGCGCACGCGCCTCCAGCCAGCGCCAGGTCGCCTCCAGCTCATCAAGCTGCGCCTGCTCAGGCAACGGCAGCGCCAGTTGGGTAAGTTCGTGCTCATCAGGCGTCGCCGCTGATGGCGACGGATCGTCGGCCATCACGATATCCAGCGTCAACGCGCCCTGTTCGGTCATTTCCGCTCTGGTCTGCCGGATGCCGGGGTATTCGAGCGTCGCCTGCTCAATATCCCGCAGGTCGTAGTCCGTCTGTGCGTTCAGCGGCCAGCGTCGGCGGGGAATGTGCCCGGCGATGCCGCTGGCGAGAGTCTTCAGGCTTTCAGGGGCGGCGATGACGGCTTGCAGGATGGCGCAATAGTCATTAAACATCGCCTCGGCAGCGCCGGGTTCCAGCACGTTGTCCATGCAGTACCAGCTAAACATCAACTCGCCGTCGCTCTCCATGACCTGATGATCCAGCCAGACCTGCGGCGTTTGCGTGAACACATAGCAGGGTTCGCCGAACAGATGGCTCATCGCCTGATCGATAGTCATGCCTTCCAGCGTCATCCCCAGCATACTGGTAAACACCACCGGCATTAGCGGTTGACGTTGTGACCCGCGCAGGCGGCCCAGCTCACGGATCACCTCAACACCGTTCATTTCACTGTGCGCCATGTTTTGCCAGAGGCGCTGTTGGGTCTGTTGCATCTGCTCTTGCAACGTCACCGGCGTTGAGAAGTTAAAATCAACCAGCGTGACGGAGGTAAAATCACCAATCAACTGGTTGATTTGCGGATGGATCGGCTGGCGATTGAAGAACGTCAGGTTCAGCGTAAATGCCGTGGTGCGGCTCCAGCGCTCAAGGGTGGCGGCAAACAGCGTGAGCAGTGCGGCAGACGGTGTGACGCCTTGCTGCTGCCAGCGCTGTTTCACGGCCTGCCATTCTGTCTTGCCGATCGTCGATTTGAAGGTGGTGAAGTGTGGCGTTTCCGGGGGTGTCTCAACCACCGGCAGCTCTGGCGCTAAGGGCAGTTGCGGCAGTTTTTCCTGCCAGTAATCCCAGGCATCGTGCCATGCCGATGTCTGTCGGCGCGCCTGTTCAGCCATCACATAATCACGGAAGGTAATAGCGAGCGGCGCCAGCGTTTCACCGCGCCAGACCTGCGCCAGATCGTCCATCATGACTTTAAAACTCTGCACATCGAACTGCAAAAGGTCGAGGTTCATGTGCAGGCGGTAATGGCAATCGTCGATTTCGCTGACCACCAGCTCAAAAAGAGGCCACTGGTCGGCAGGCAAAACGCGATAGCTCAGTTCATGCCGCCGTTTTTCCAGCGCTATACGCTGTTCTTCCGGGGAAAGCGCGCGCAGATCGTCACGCTGGATGTGATACTCCGGCGTTGTCGCCAGGACTCGCTGCTGCCCGTCGGCATCAACCACCATGCGCAACATATCGTGGCGTGCGATAAGCTGGTTCCATGCTTTCTCCAGTATGGCGAGATCGAACTCATCGTGGCGTTTATCCCACTCAAACAGGACGTGACAGGCGACGCCGCCATAGCCAATGAGGTGGGTTCGCCCCAGCCAGTAGGCGTGCTGAATGGGCGTCAAAGGGAAGGGCGCATAACGCTCGTCGGCGTCGTGCCGCAACACTTCCGGCTGCGAAGCGGCAGGCGTCGTCTCTGGCTTAGAACAGATAAGCTGCGTGAGTCCATGAGGAGACAGATCCTGCCACGCCCGTTCCGCATTGATGCGTACACCCAGGTAGTGCTGAATATCGCTACTGAGTTCAAGGAAGAGCAGCGAGTCCATGCCGAGTTGCAACAGATCCTGGTTTGGACGCAGTGACGCCGGATCGCTCAGCCTTAGCTGAACCGCAATCCGCTTTTTCAGCCATGCCATCACCGCCGTTTCATCGCTCAGGCTGCCGTTAAAGGCGTTGTCATCAGCAGGAGGAATGACCGGCGTTGCGGCTTTTTCTGTGGCGCTGATGTTAAACAGAGCCTGTTGTAACGGGGGCATTTTGTCGGTAAAAACGCGCATCGCCAGTCGCCACGGGGCGCCGCGCATCACCGCCTGTTCCAGGTGCCAGCAGCCTTCGGCATCGCTTAACGCGCCCATACCTCGGCTGGCGAGCGTCACCAGCATTTCCGGCGTGGCCGCCCGACCGCTTTCTCCCCATGCGCCCCAGGCGACAGAGAGCGTTTTCGGCGCATCAAGGGTGGAAAACTGCTGGGCCAGCCCGTCCAGGTAGCCGCAGGCCAGCGCATGGGCGCTCTGACCCGGCGCGCCGAGGGTGGCGGCAGCGGAAGAGTAGAGAATAAGATAGCGTCCGTCGTGGTTGCGCAGGGTTTGCAACAGCTGGTTTGCCGCCTGCGCTTTTACCGCGAAAACGGCAGCCAGCTGGTGGTCGTCAAGCTCCTGCAACGGCGCGTCAGCCAATACGCCAGCGGCATGAATCGCTCCGGCAATGCCGCCGTTGGCCGCCAGATCGTCAAGAACCGTGGCCAGTTGCCCGGCATCGCCCACATCACAACGGCAGACGCGCGTCTGCCCGCCCTCCACGTCGCGTAGCCATGACTCATCCACGCGCGGCGCCAGCAGGGCGATGCGTCGCGCCCCTTTTTCTCTGAGCCAGTTCACGGCAAGGCGGCCTAATCCGCCAAACGCACCGGTCACCAGATGCCAGCGGTTATCGCCGATAAACACGTTTGCCGGTAATTCAGCGGCGCATCCCGTATTGGGCGCCAGTGAAGGGAGCCAGAGGGTGTCACCCCGTGCGGCGAGCCAGCGCTGTGATAGTGAGACTGCGCTCAACCCTTGATGCAGCGTTTCCCACGGGGTGTTTTCGGCGAGATCGATGGCGGCAATCAACCGTTCCGGCTGTTCGTTGGCCGCGACGCGAAGCAAGGCCCATAGCGCGTGATGGGACGCAGAGAGTGCCTCATTTTCCTCGACTCGCCACGCGCGGCGGGTGACCACAATCAATCCGGCTGCGCTGGCGGTGAGCGCCGCTATCACTTTCTCCGCTAAGGCCAGCGTATCCTCGCTCTCCTCAACAATCATCAGTCGCGAAGAGGCGTGCGGATCGTGAATGATGCCGTATTGCGCCAGCTCGTCGCTGCGCGCAAGCGTACCGGTGCTAAAGCTGAAGGTAAGCGGATGGTCAACGCTGGCGACGTTGAGGGGCGTCCAGCGCCATTGATAATGCGTCTGCGGCGCAGGAAGAGGCGCGGTGGGCGATAGCGGCAGCCACTCGCCATCAGGATGACGGGCTTCAACGCGCATCTGACCGCGGGAAAAGGCTTCGTTTTGCCAGCTTAAGCGAACCTCCTCCAGCCACTCCGGGGCGGCGACGGGGGGCGGTTCCACAGGCAGAGCGTCGCCATGACGCTGTGAGAGCAGACGCCAGGCCTCCTGCCAGCGGGCGTTAAACCGTTCAGGCTGACCTGCGCAATCAGACCAGTCGGCGAGATAATCACCGTTATCCGTCAGCGCCTGCCCCAACACGGGTTCTGATGGCGCGGTGAATGTTACGGCGCTAACCGCCTGACCGGGCAGCGTGGCGAGAATGATATGTTCGCTCATCCCGGCGGTTGGGCTGCCATCCTGCGGTAGCCACGCCACTTTGCTGAATCCGGCGTGGCGGCACTGTTGCTGCCACTGAGCGGTGGTGAGGAATAACTCACCTTCGCGGGCGTCGAGATCCTGTAGCGGAAGAACCAGCGGGCCGAAAACGAAGTCAAACAGACGCATTGGCTGGGTGATTTCGCGCATCAGCAGGCGCCCGCCCGGCTTGAGCAGGGGGCGCAGATTATCGAGCGTGCGACCAATATGGCGGGTGGCGTGAATCACGTTCGCCGCCACGATAAGATCGTAAGACTGTGCCTGGAAGCCCTGAGACTGCGCCTCTTTTTCGAGATCCAGCTCGCTATACTTCACAAAATCATAGTCGGCGAATTTCTGCTGGGCGCGGCGGGTGAACAGCGCCGAGATATCGGTGAAATGGTACTCCAGTGCCGGAACGCCGTTAAGTTCCGGCAGCAGCCACGCGGTGGTGCCGCCGGTTCCGCCGCCAACTTCAAGAATACGCAACGGCTGGCGGGGCTGACGCGTCTGGACAATGCCGCGTAATACCCCGGCGGCGATTTGGTTGAAATAGCGGCCAAAGCTGAATTCCTGATACAGCACTTCCACGCCGTCGGAGGCGCTTTGCGGGAAGATAATCGCCACCGGTTCTTCCGCGCCGCTCATCATTTCATATAACCGATCGCCGGCACGGGCGATGGTGTCGGGAATAGCCTGAAAACCTTCACAATAACCGGCAAGTTCCGTCAGCAGTGATTCCCGCTGTTGATGTTCAATGGGGCGGGCGCGGACGTATCGCCCGTCGGTGCAGCGGTAATCGCCGTCGACCACGCAGTTATTCAGCAGGCGCTGGAGTAGCTGCTGGTAGCGGGGCAGCAGACGTCCACGGCGCATGATGGTCATGGCGTCCACGCCGTTCTCAATGGCATCGCCGGTACAGCGTTGTACCAGTTGATCGACGTAGATGGCGTGCAGTCGCGTGGCGCACTGTTTAAGCGCTTCCAGGCGAGGGAGATCGAGCGCTGTCGCGGCGCGACTCGCCACCTCCAGCCCGGCAGACAGCGCTGCGTCGGCAGGCTCGCAGGCCGGGGAGACGCGCTCTTTCCAGTAACGCTCAGTATCAAACGGATAACATGGCGCAGCGATACGTTGTCCATCGCCCGCCAGCAGGTCGGCCCACGGTAGGGCGACGCCGGCAGCGTAAAGCTGGAGCAGGGCCTGATTGAGGACATCGCTCGCCTCTTTGTTACGCCGGGCGCTGGCTATCCAGTATGCGTTATCGCGGTATTCGCGCTGCCCGCAAGCAACCAACTGGGCATCGGGCCCCATCTCCAGAAAAACGCGGGCGCCGAGCTGATGCGCCACCTGAATACTCTGGATAAAACGCACCGGCTGGCGCATGTGTCGGCGCCAGTAATCCGCCTGGTTGAGCGTTGACTCATCAATGACGTCGGCGGTGAGCGTGGAAATAATCGGTATTTGCCCCGGCTCCGCGTGCAGTCCCGCGCAGGCGTCCTGGAACCGATCGAGTATCGGCTCCAGTAAAGCGGAGTGCGCCGCACCGGTTACGCTCAGGCGACGATAGTTAATGTCATGCTGCGAGAGCGTGGCGCAAAATACTGCGAGACGGGCTTCCGGCCCGGAAAATACCGTATGTTGCGTACCGTTATTGGCGGCGAGATCCAGCTCAAACTGGCGAGCCAGCGGCATCAGCGTGTCTTCGTCTGCAAATACCGCCACCATCGCGCCGCTTGCGCACTGCTGCATTAGCGCGCCGCGCCGACAAACCAGTGGCATGACCTGTTCAATCGTATAGTGTCCGCAGACAACAGCAGCGGCAAATTCACCGACGGAATGCCCAATGGCGAAGTCTGGCTTCAGTCCTTCAGCACGCCAGTGCGCCGCCATCGCGATTTCAAACGCGACAATCGCCGGCTGCGCCCAGGCCATATTGTCCAGTTGCGCCGAATCGGGGTTAAACATCGCTTCGCGCAGTGACGGCGTGAGCATTTCGCTACAGGCGGAAAAACAGCGATCCAGCGTGTCGGCAAACGCCGTTGAGTGCTGGTACATCGTTTGACCCATAGTGCGCCAGTGCGAGCCCTGGCCGGTAAACAGCCACACCTGCTTGCCGCTGGCGCCGTGGCCGCTGTAAACCAGCGCCCCCGATTTCTCACCGGCCCAGGCGCTGAGCGCCTCGGCGGTTTCACGGTTTAATGGCGCCGCCAGGCGGAAGGGGAGATCGAGACGGCGCGCGTGCAGGGCTGTGAAGGCCAGAGAGCTGGCATCCGCATTCTCTCTCAGCGCCCCGGCATAATCCGTCGCCAGCCGCCGCAACGCGCTGTCGCTGGCGGCGCTGAGCAGCAGCGCGGTACTTTTTCTGCCGCTATCCGTATTGGGGAGGCGCGCGTTGAGCGCGTCGGGCAGCGAGGCGACGATCATATGGCAGTTGGTGCCGCCAATACCAAAGGAGGAGACGCCCGCATAGCGCATTTCGTCCTGCCATGCCTGTGCCGACACCGGTATGGTAAAGGGGCTCTCTTCAAGTTTCAGCGCCGGGTTGGGGGTGTGAAAATTCAGTAAGGGAGGAATTTGCCCGCGATTGACTGCCAGAACGGTTTTCAGCAGTCCGGCAATGCCCGCCGCGGTATCCAGATGGCCCATGTTACTTTTCACGGAACCGAGCGCACAGCGCTGATCCTGCGGGCGAGGCGCATAGACGTTGCGTAACGCTTCAATTTCAATCGCGTCGCCCAGCGGTGTGCCGGTGCCGTGGGTTTCAATGTAACCTACCTGCCTGTCGTCGATGGCCGCCAGCATTAACGCCTCTTCGATGACTGCCTGTTGCCCTGCGACGGAAGGGGCGGTATAGCCGACCTTTCTGTTGCCGTCGTTGTTGACCGCGCTGGAGAGGATCACCGAGATAATCGGATCGCCTGACAGCAGCGCGTCTCTCAGGCGACGCAGCACCACGCAGCCGAGACCGTTACCGGCCCAGGTGCCCTCAGCCGAGGCGTCAAAGGGACGACAGTGACCATCAGGAGAGAAAATCATTCCGGGCTGGTAGCGGTAGCCTGCCTGCTGGGGGAAAGAGAGCGCCACGCCGCCGGCAACCGCCATATCGGATTCGCCTGCGCGCAGGCTTTCACAGGCCAGATGCACGGCAACCAGCGAGCTGGAGCAGGCGGTCTGTACCGATAACGCCGGGCCGTGCAGGTTGAGTTTGTACGCGGCGCGGGTGGCAATATAGTCTTTATCATTGCCCATCAGAGATTGCAGACCTTTTACCTGCGCGACTTCTGTCACGTTCAATGCTTCGCGACCGGGGTAGGTACTCATCCGGGAAGAGGCGAAAACGCCGGTCTTATGGGGGACGGCGCCGGGGGCATAACCGGCATGTTCCAGCGCATGCCAGACCGCCTGCAAAAACAGGCGCTGCTGCGGGTCCATCGACTCCGCTTCCTGTCGCGAATAGCCAAACAGGGTGGCGTCGAAGCAGTCGGCGTTGTCTAACACCGTACCGATATTGACATAATGAGGATCGTCAATGATGGCGGCATCCAGACCGACGGCCAGAAGCTCTTCGCGCGTAAAGCGTCGGCTGCATTCACGACCTTCCAGCAGATTTTGCCAGAACGTTTCGCCATCCGGCGATTCAGGAAAATGGCAGGCGTAGCCGATAACCGCGACAGGTTCGCAGTCCGGGTAGTGTTGAGCGATCGATGCATCAATGGAATCTGCTGTCGGCGCAGAAGAGAAGCGCAAGTTATCCATAATCGGTCCCGTTTCCTAAGATTCACAAAGTCAATGGAACGCCATGCGTTCGCGATGGCGTTCCGGGGAAAATCAGTTTGCTTCGCGCTATATCCGCCGCTGACGACGGCGAACAGGGCGAGGTCGTTTTGTTTTCTCCACCGTGGCGACGCCGGCCAGATAATCGGCCAGGGCAGCAGGAGAAGGGTGGGTGAAGAGGTCAAGCAACGTCAGGGTGGAAAATTCGTGACGTTGTAACAAAACGTGCAGTTGCACCAGATTCAGCGACGTTGCGCCCGCCTCAAAGAAGTTTTCTGCGGGCGTGACAGACTCGCCAACCACCTCGCGGAAGGCGTCGCAAATCAGGCTGACGGTGCTCTCGTCCGCCGCAATGTGTGGCTGAGATTGCTCAGGGCATACGCGCGGTGAGCGCTCTGCGCATTGCCCTGCGTGTTTAACGGGAGGCACCAGCGCGGCGAGCGGCAGTTGCCAGCCGCTTTCATCCTCGGCCATTCGGTTTAGCAATGCGCAATACTGTTCAAACTGGCGCTCCACCTGCCCGGCAGGAAACAGCGCGGCGACAAAATCCCAGTTAAAGCGCAGTTCGCCTTCGGATTCATAAATCTGGTGATCGAGCCAGACCTGCGGCGTCTGGGAGATGCCCCAGACCGGTTTGAGCAGATTACGCCGGGCGAGGAAGTTATCCTGCTCAAAGCCCAGCGCGCTGGTAAAGACGACGGGCATCGGAACGGCAGGCACGTTTTGCTGTTGCGCCAGTTGACGCATCACGCGGATGGCTGACACACACATCGCGGTGGTTGAGGTTCTGGCTCAGCCGCTGCTGTAGTGACTGCGCGCTGTGCAGCCAGCTTTCGCCGGGATGCCAGCTCAGCAGCATCAGCGAGGTGAAATCGCCCAGAATCTGGTTGATTTGCGGGTGCAGCGGTCGCCTGTCGAAAAGCGTAAGGTTAAGCGTGAACTCAGGCTGTGCACTCCATGCAGAGAGAACCGTTGACCACACCGACAACAGTACGGCCGACGGGGTGAGATGGGCGTCAGCCGCCCGTTTTTTCAGCCGATGCCAGCGCGTGCTGTCCAGCGCGCCGTTCAGGCGGGCGAAGCGCGGTGTTTCAACCTCCTGAGGCAAGCAGCGCAGCGGCAACGCAGGCGCCGGAGGAATATCATCAAGCTGCGCCTGCCACCATGCCAGAGAATCTGGATTGGGCGACTGTAGCGAGGGTTGTTGCAGATAATCCCTGAAGGTGACGGGCAGCGGCGGAAGCAGCTGTTGCGGGTAGCGGTAGCCGTGCTCCAGCTCCGCCAGCAGGATCTGCATGCTCAGACCGTCAAGCAACAGGTTATCCAGACACAGCCACAGGCGGGCAGGCATCCCGTCCACGTATCCGACCTGGAGATCGAATACCGGCCACACTTCGGGGTTGAGTACCTGATGCGCCAGTTTTTCGCGCACCCGCAACGCCTCTTCAGGCGTATGGAGGGTGTGTGCGGGTATCACCCAGGGGGGCGTCTGTTCGAGCACCTGTTGCTGTCCATCACGCACGATGGCGCGCAGCATATCGTGGCGGGCGATTAATCGGTTCCAGACCGTCTCCAGCCGGGTGAGGTCCAGATCGGCAATTTCAAATTCAACAAAGAAATGTGAGCCGACGCCGCCCAGGGCAAAGCCCGGCTGACGCCCCACCAGGTAAGCCTGCTGCACGTCGGTAAGCGCAAAGGGCTGGTAGCGATCTTCAGGGGAGTGGACGAATGGTTGTTCGACCGGGACGTCGGTTTTCCGCAGCGTGGCGGCAAAATCCGCCAGCCGGGGATGATTAAACAGGTCGCTTAATTGCGCTTCATAACCTGCCTGATGAAGTTGCCCGGTCAGACGGGTCGCCAGCAGGCTATCGCCGCCTTGCTGGAAGAAGTCGGTTTCTCTGGTGACATTGCCAGTTGATAAGAGTTGCTGCCAGAGGGCGGCAACCTGTTTTTCAATGTCGCCCTGGGGTAAATCCGCTTCGGCCGGGTTTTCCGCTTCAGGGGTATGACGACGCTTCAGCGCCTGGTAGTCAATTTTCCCATTAGCCGTCAGCGGTAAGGCGTCGAGGAAGACGATCCGTTGCGGCACCATCCACCCCGGCAGACGTCCAGCGAGGGCGGCCTGAAGTTGACGGGGATCGCGGCGCACCTGCCTGTCAGGACATTGTACGAGGAAGCGTTGTAACCCCGCGACCTCATCGCCATGCTGACAGTTGAAGGCGGCCGCGCTAAATAATGCCGCCCAGTCGGCGCTGTTATGCAGCAAGGCCTCCGGCTGCCCATTGGTTAACAGGAGCGTGCTGAGCAGGGCGGACGGCGTTAACTGGCGAAACTCCATCACGTAGAGCAGCGCGCCGGGAACGGCAAGCTGTTGTAATGTCGCAAGGAGCCCGGGATCTTCCGGCAGCAGACGATGCAGGGCGTTATTAAGCCAGATAATGTCCGCCGAGTGAGCGTGCGCCGCCAGCGTGTCTGCATTCCAGAGGGACAGACGGGCGCCAGGCCAGGGGGCGAGCCTCTGCCGGGCGCTCAGCAGCATCTCCTGGCTCTGCTCAAGCCCGACATACTCAATCTGTCCGGCGTTGAGCTGTGCTAACAGCGATTCTGCGGCGCGGCCAGTGCGGGTTCCCACCTCAAGCAGGCGTATCGGGCGCTGTAAGCGCTGTGCAAGCTGTTGGCAAATTGTCGCCAGTTCCTGAATATACGGGGCGCTGGCCGGATGGTTAAAGGCCAGGCTTTCCGGCGACCACTGCGCGTCGTTCAGTAACGACAGTTCGTTACGGGCACCGCGAAGAATTTGCGATAACGTTAAATCATGTCCGCTGAAGTGCGGGTGCTCATCCTCGCGTTCTTCACCAGCGCAGACCTGATAACCTTCAGCAGCGGGCTTCAGTCGCCGTTGTGTCACCAGAAATGCTAACCAGCGTTCCACCACGGCCTGCCAGCGCGGCTGGATAGCGAGTGAGTTCATCAGGGGGAGAGGATCGGCGCCAGCGGTGTGACCCGGCTTCAGTTTTAGCAGGCGATGCTGAAGGAAATCGGCTACCTGTTCTGCGGAGATCTCTGGCGAGATGGCGCAACAGGGCAACGTTCCCGCAAGCGTGTGCCACGCCTGCGGCAGTGCCGGGTTCCGATGATCGGTAATGCAAAAAGCCTCGCCTTGAGGAACAACGTATGCCGCCAGCGTTTTTTCTTTTTCGCCGATCGCCAGAACGGTTGCTTGTTTCACCCCCGCCAGCTGGCTGAGCGCGCTTTCGATTTCGCCCAGCTCGATGCGATATCCTCCGACTTTGACCTGCTTGTCGCGACGACCGAGGAACTCGATTGTGCCATCTGGCCAGTAGCAGCCGAGATCGCCGGTGCGATACCAGCGCTCGTCCGGGAGCGTCAAAAATTGCTGCTCGCTACGCAGGGGATCGTTGAAATAGCCTTCCGCGACCCCAATGCCGCCAATCCATAATTCACCCGGCACCCAGTCAGGGCAGTCCCGGCCCTGTTCATCCACCACCCGGTAGCGTTGGTTGGTTAGCGGAAAACCGTAAGGGATGGAACGCCAGTGGGCGGGGACGTCGTGAATTTCGCAGGCGTTAGACCAGATAGACGCCTCGGTGGCGCCGCCCATCGCGATAAATTGTCCTTGTGGCCGGAAGGCCCGATAACGGGCGGGGAGGTCAAGCCCGATCCAGTCGCCGGAAAGCATCACTGCGCGCAGGTTTTCCGGCGTGGCGTCGGCGAAACCTTCACACCAGGTCAGCAGCATATCGAACAGCGCCGGGACGCTGTTCCAGAGCGTGACCTGATGGCGCTGGATCAGCTCACACCATGCGTGAGGATCGCGCCGTTGATTTTCCATCACCATCACCAGCGCGCCGCCCGCGCGCAGTACGCCAAAAATGTCGTAAACCGATAAATCAAAATGTAGGGCGGAGAGGGCCAGCACCCTGTCATGCGGGCCAACCTGATAGCGGGTATTGATATCGCAACAGGTGTTAAGCGCTCCCCGGTGAGAAATGACTACCCCTTTCGGCGTACCGGTAGAGCCGGAGGTGTAGATAATGTAGGCCGGTTGCGTGGGGGCGCGTACTACCGGGTTGGCGATCGGCTCCGCCTCAATGGCCTGCTGCCAGGCAAGGACGGGAATATCGTCTGACCCGGCGCTGGCGTCGTGCTGACAAATGAGCACCAGCCGGACGCTGGCGTCAGCGTAGATTTTCTCGCGCCGTGCGGCAGGCTGATCCAGCGAAACCGGAACGTAAACCGCCCCGGCCAGCAGGACGGCCAGAACCGCAACAAGTTGTCCTGCGCCTTTCGACATCGTGATAGCCACATTATCGCCGGGCTGAACCCCGCACTCGATTAACCTGCCCGCGCAACGGCGGGCATAGTCTGTCAGCTCATGATAATTCCACTGATAACGCATGTCCGTTACCGCCAGCGCCTGCGGCTGTTGCAGAGCGATACGGAAAATGCCTTCATGCAGCAAGCCTTCGGGAATGGGGGCGCCGGTGGCGTTGACCCGTTCGCGTATCGCGCGCTGGCTGGCGGGCATCATATCTGCGAACGGCTTTTGCCAGGCGCTTTCGTCATCGCAGAGTTGGTTAATCAACTGGCAGTAGGCGTCGAACAATGTTTCGACTAACGCCGGAGGGAACAGCGCGTCGTTGCTGTCCCATTGTAGCCAGACCTCGCCGTGATGCTCGAACGCCAGATGATCTATCCAGACCTGCGGCGTTTGCGAGATGCCCCATTCCGGCTCGCCCAACGGCGATTCTGCGCGGCTGCTGTAGAGAGAACGCCCCAGATTGCTGGTAAATACCACCGGGGCGCCGTGGGGGTAGCGCTGCTGGCGTTTGAGTTCACGGAGTAATTCGACGCCGGACCAGTGGCGATGCTCCCAGTCCTCCGTAAACGTGAGCTGGTTTTTACGCGCCAGGTTGCTGACGGTATCGCCATCGCAGGCGGTATCCAGCAGAAGAATATTGGTGAAGTCGGCAAGCATCGCGCCAACCGCCGGGTGCAGCGGCTGGCGGTCGAATAAGGTGATGTTAAGCAGCAGACGCGTCAGGCCGCCCCAGCGAGCCAGCACGGCAGAAAAACAGGTCGCCAGCGCCATTGTCGGCGTCACGCCATACTCGCCGGCCCGGTTGCTAAAGGCGTGCCAGCGTGTTGCCGGGACAATCATGCGGCGTCGGGTATTACGGACTTCACGTAGCGTGGCGGGTTCGCAGGCCAGCGGCAAGACGGGCGCGGGGGGAAGCGTCGATGCTTTCGCCAGCCAGTAAGCGCGCGCGTCGTCTCTCAGTGGTTGATTGATCTTCTGCTGGTGCAGCAAATACGAGCGGAAATCATAGCGGGTGTCGATAGCCGGCAGCGATTCTCCGGCCAGCAGGGCGTTAAGCTCATCGAAGAAAAGCGTAAAGCTGGAGGCATCCATAATCAGCAGGTCAATATTGACATGGAGGCGGTGGTGATTGTCCGGCAAGAGCGTCAGCTGAAAATCAAACGTTTCGCCGATTTCCACGCGTAAAAGACGGTGGCTCAGGCGCTGGCGCAGTGCGTCCAGATAGGCCTGGCGGCTTTCAGCGTCGTTATGGCGTAAATCATGAACGGTGACGCCGTTCCAGTAAGGTTGCGGTAGCCAGACCTGCTGCCCGTCGGGGCGAAAGGCGATATGCAGCATTGGGTGGCGTTGCAGCAAGGTCGTGATGGCCTGCTCCAACTGCGACGCCGTCAGACAATGGCCTTCAAACTCCTGATACAGGTGGCAACCCACGCCGCCAAGCTTCTGCCCCGGCATGCGGCCCGTCAGGTAGGCGTGCTGTACTGGCGTCAATGGGAAGGGGGTACTTTCGGTCATGTTCGGCCAGGATGATTCGTCGGGCGGCGTTTCTTCTTCCGCGTTCTCAGGCGACCGGCTGAGCATTAACTGGTTCCATGCCGCCAGCGTGGGGGCGGCATACAGCTCGCGAAGGGTAAGGCGGTAGCCATTTTTACGAAACCAGTGTAACCATCTCATCAATCTTATGGAATCCAGGCCGGCCTGGATCAGGTTGCTCTCTTCATGTAACTGCTGCGGCGTTAAATTCAGTTCCTGTATGAGCCGCTCGCGTAATTGTTGGTAATCAGCCGCGTGGCGGTTGTCCGGTAACAGCGAATCCTGAGATGGTGCGCCAGAAATCATTCTTCCTCCTGATGGCACGTCTTACCGAAAAGCATTGCTCATATGAGAATAATAATTATTAACAATTGGATGCTACCCGAAACGGGTTTATTTATGCCCCTTTCGGGTTGGTAACAGGCGGAAAGAACAGAGGCCCGGATGGGGTATCCGGGCCTCTGTCAGGGAGGAGTTTAGGGGGGCGCGACCCCGGTTACATCACGCGTTTAAAGGTCGAAGGGGTTACGCCAAACTGTTTCTGGAAGGCGGCAGAGAAATGGCTGGCGTTGGCATAGCCCAGATCGGCCGCCACCGTCATGACGGAGGTATTGCCGTTGGCCAGGCGTCTTCTGGCTTCCTGCATTCGTTCAGCCTGAAACAGGCCATAGACGCTGTTGTTGAACAGAACGCGGAAGCCTCGCTTAATTTTGAGAACGCTCAGACCGGACTCTCTGGCCAGCTCCGCGACGCCCGGCGCTTGCGTCAGATCAGCCAGCAGCAGATCCTTCGCCCGCAGCAGTTTCTGGCGTTCCATCGGGTTGAAGTGGCAGGAGAGGCAACTGGCGTCTTCGCGATGTTCATCCAGCACCAGACTGAGCATGACCAGACTTTGCCCCTGCAACCATAGCGTCGACGGCTTTTGTTCATGACTGAAGCCGCCGTGCATGCGCATCAGCGCGTGACGCAAGGCCTGAGCCGTTAAGTGGGTTTCAGCATTACAACGCTGCTGCTGGCAACAGCAGTGGGAGTCGATCTTATTCTTAATGACCGCGCTAATATCCGGCACCCACAGCGCGAGGGTTTCAGGGCTGAAGGAGAGGGTAATGCTCTCGAATCGGCCACAATAGGAGGCGCTGCCGCGACAGTCTGGCGTATGGGTAATGTAATGGCGATTGCGCGCAAGCTCCCAGTCGGTGTGGCGCCGGAGTCCCTGAATCGCAAAGCGCGAAGTGCCTTCCAGGATGTACGAGAAGTTAATCCTGCCCAGATCGTCGTGTAGCTGCAACGTCTCAGGCCGCGCAAAATGGCCCCTCCAGAGCAAAATATCCATACCTTCCTGCAACGAACAGCGCAGCAGTTCACACTGAGCAGGAATATTGCCATCGTTTGCAGGTTTCCCGACCACCAACTGGTGAATAGAGATTTCAGATTGCGTTTGCGGTGACTCCGTCATGACCTGGTTATCTCCCTGTGGCTTAGACCAATGCGGGTATAAATAGAACCGAATGGGGTAGATGAGTTATTGATAATGGTTATTATTCACATTAATTCTCAGAACGCCACCCTGAATTGTCGTTTTTGGCGTCCGTAAAAATTCATCAGGAAATTCAGTTACTCCCATGTCATCTCAATCATCCAATACTGAATCGCTGTCCCGATTTCCTCTCTGGCAGGTGATTACACCGGTTCGCAGGAAGGTTATTTTAGCTATGGCGCTGGCGGGGCTGGCGGCATTAACCAGCCTGGGGGCGCTCCTTTTTCTGGCGTGGAGCCTGCGTGACATTCGCGCGACGCCTGACGCTATTCCGGCCTGGCCGCTGGGCGGCGTGATCGGCTGCGTGGTCTTAACTTTTGTTCTGCGCTTACAGGCGTTCAACACCTCTCATTACGCGGCTTTTCATCTGGAGAACATTCTGCGCAGCAGGTTAGCCCGTAAAGCATTGCAGCTTCCGCCTGGCGTGTTACAGCAAATGGGCAGCGGGTCAGTGGCGAAAGTGATGCTGGATGACGTGAAGTCGTTACATATTTTTGTGGCCGACAGCACGCCGCTCTATGCCCGCGCGATCATCATGCCGCTGGCGACAATCGTTATCTTGTTCTGGCTGGACTGGCGGCTGGCAATCGCGACGCTGGGGGTACTGGCGTTTGGATCGGTTGTTCTCGTGCTCGCCCGCCAGCGTTCGGAAGATATGGCTCAGCGTTATCATAAGGCGCGCGAGCAGGTCAGCGCGGCGGTGATTGAGTTCGTGCAGGCCATGCCCGTGGTGAGAACGTTTGATAGCGGCAGCACCAGTTTTTTGCGCTATCAACGCGCCCTTGAAGAGTGGGTCGATGTGCTCAAAACCTGGTATCGCAAAGCCGGTTTTTCAGCGCGTTTTTCCTTCTCGATTCTGAATCCTCTCCCGACCCTGTTTGTCCTGATCTGGTCGGGATACGGCCTGCTGCACTATGGCAGTTTCGATTTTATCGCGTGGGTGGCCGTTTTACTGCTGGGCAGCGGAATGGCCGAAGCCGTAATGCCAATGATGATGCTCAATAACCTGGTCGCGCAAACGCGTTTAAGCATTCAGCGTATTTATCAGGTTCTCGCGATGCCGGAGTTATCGCTGCCGCAGTCTGACCAGCAGCCGCAAGAGGCGAGCATTACCTTTGAGCAGGTGAGCTTTCATTATCCGCAAGCGCGTACTGGCGCCGCGTTGCAGGAGGTGAGCTTTCATGTGCCTGCCGGGCAAATTGTGGCGCTGGTCGGGCCAAGCGGCGCCGGAAAAAGCACCGTGGCGCGCTTGCTGCTGCGTTACGCCGACCCGGACAAAGGCCATATCCGTATTGGAGGCGTGGATCTGCGTGATATGCAGACGGACACCCTGATGAAGCAACTCTCGTTTGTGTTTCAGGACAACTTCCTTTTTGCCGACACGATAGCCAATAACATTCGTCTGGGCGCGCCGGATACGCCGCTGGAGGCGGTAATAGCGGCGGCCAGAGTGGCGCAGGCCCATGATTTTATTAGCGCTCTGCCAGAAGGTTACAACACACGAGTCGGGGAACGTGGGGTATTTCTCTCCGGCGGCCAGCGGCAGCGCATTACTATCGCCCGGGCGCTTTTGCAGGATCGCCCCATCCTGGTGCTCGATGAGGCGACGGCGTTTGCTGACCCGGAAAACGAAGCGGCGCTTATCAAGGCGCTCGCGGCGGCCATGCGTGGCCGGACGGTCATCATGGTCGCGCATCGTCTCTCAATGGTGACTCAGGCCGATGTGATATTGCTGTTTTCCGACGGACAGCTCAGGGAAATGGGGAACCATACGCAACTGTTGGCGCAGGGCGGCCTGTATCAACGGCTCTGGCAACACTATCAGCAGGCGCAGCATTGGGTGCCGGGTGGAACACAGGAAGAGGTGGTGGAAAATGAAAGACAATAATCCTGCGGATAACCTGGCCTGGCGCGTCAACTGGCGCCAGCTTATCTCCAGCGTTGGCAGTCAGGCCAGGATGCTGCGACGCAGTATGCTGGCGCTGTTGCTGGCGGCATTCATGCAGGGGATCGCCTTTGCCTGTCTTTATCCGATCATTGATGCGCTGTTACGGGGAGACGCGCCGCAACTTCTTAACTGGGCTATGGCCTTCAGCGTCGCCGCAATTGTGACGCTGGTGCTACGCTGGTATGGCCTGGGCTTTGAATACCGTGGTCATCTGGCGCAGGCCACCCATGAGTTGCGCCTGCGACTTGGCGAGCAGTTACGCCGCGTGCCGCTGGAGAAGCTCCAGCGCGGCAGGGCGGGTGAAATGAACGCCTTGCTGCTGGGCAGCGTGGATGAAAACCTCAATTATGTTATTGCGATAGCCAATATTTTGCTGCTCACCATTGTCACGCCGCTGACGGCGTCGCTGGCGACATTGTGGATAGACTGGCGGCTGGGGCTGGTGATGTTGCTGATCTTCCCTCTGCTGGTGCCGTTTTATTACTGGCGCCGCCCGGCGATGCGGCGACAAATGCAGACGCTGGGGGAAGCGCACCAGCGTCTGAGCGGCGATATCGTTGAATTTGCTCAGGGGATGATGGTATTGCGCACCTGCGGCAGCGATGCCGATAAAAGCCGGGCGCTGCTGGCGCATTTCAATGCGCTGGAAAACTTACAGACCCGCACTCACCGTCAGGGCGCTGGCGCGACGATGCTGATCGCCAGCGTCGTGGAGTTGGGCCTACAGGTGGTGGTGTTATCCGGGATCGTCTGGGTAGTGACGGGCACTCTGAACCTCGCCTTTTTGATTGCCGCCGTCGCGATGATTATGCGCTTCGCAGAACCGATGGCGATGTTTATCAGCTACACCTCGGTTGTGGAACTGATCGCCAGCGCCCTGCAACGGATTGAGCAGTTTATGGCGATAGCACCGCTTCCCGTCGCAGAGCAAAGCGAGATGCCGGAACGTTACGATATCCGCTTTGACAACGTCAGCTATCGCTACGAAGAAGGCGACGGCCACGCGCTTAATCATGTTTCTTTGACGTTCCCGGCAGCCAGTATGAGCGCGCTGGTGGGTGCCTCCGGCGCAGGCAAAACTACGGTCACCAAACTGTTAATGCGCTATGCCGATCCGCAGCAAGGGCAGATTTCTATTGGCGGCGTCGATATTCGCCGCCTGACGCCGGAACAGCTCAATAGCCTGATTTCTGTTGTTTTCCAGGATGTCTGGCTGTTTGATGACACGCTGCTGGCGAATATCCGTATCGCGCGCCCACAGGCGACGCGGCAGGAGGTAGAAGAGGCCGCCCGCGCGGCGCAGTGCCTTGAGTTTATTTCCCGTCTTCCGCAAGGCTGGCTGACGCCAATGGGAGAGATGGGCGGCCAGCTATCGGGCGGCGAGCGCCAGCGGATTTCCATTGCCAGAGCGTTATTGAAAAACGCGCCGGTCGTCATTCTCGATGAACCGACTGCCGCGCTGGATATTGAAAGCGAGCTGGCGGTGCAAAAAGCGATCGATAACCTGGTTCACAACCGGACGGTGATTATCATCGCTCACCGTTTATCCACCATCGCCGGGGCCGGAAACATTCTGGTGATAGAAGAGGGACAGGTGGTTGAGCAGGGTACTCATGCGCAATTGCTCTCACATCATGGACGTTATCAGGCGCTGTGGCAGGCGCAAATGGCCGCGCGCGTGTGGCGCGACGACGGGGTTTCCGCGTCTGGAGAGTGGGTGCATGAGTGATGTTCAGTCGAATGTGAAACCGCTGACGTTGACGACCGGGCGGGTGATTTTTGCTATTGCCGGCGTCTATGTGACGCAGAGTCTGGTATCGGCGCTGTCTATGCAGTCCTTACCCGCGCTGGTGCGCGCTGCTGGCGGATCGCTGGCGCTTGCCGGTGCGACAACCCTGTTCATGCTGCCCTGGGCGCTGAAGTTTATTTGGGCGCCGTGGATCGAACGCTGGCGGCTTCCGCCCGGTAGCCAGGAACGCCGTTCGCGGATGTTAATCCTGCGTGGTCAGGTCGCGCTAGCGGCGATCCTGATGATTGCCGCAGCGATTGGCTGGTTTGGGCGAGAAGGAGGATTTCCCGATACGCAAATCGTCGCGTTATTTGTTCTGTTTATGGTGGCAGGCACGGTCGCTTCCACCATTGATATCGCCAGCGACGGCTTTTGCGTCGATCAACTGACTCGCGCGGGTTACGGCTGGGGAAACAGCGTGCAGGTCGGCGGCAGCTATCTGGGAATGATGTGCGGCGGCGGGGTGTTCCTGATGTTGTCGGCAGCATCCGGCTGGCCTGTCGCCATGCTGATGATGGCGATGCTGATTATGGCGCTGTCATTCCCGCTGTGGCGCATTACGGAGCCGACGCGAACAGCGCCTATCCCGCATGTTCCGGCGTTAGGTTATGCGCTAAGGAGGAAGCAGGCGCGCCTGGGCTTACTGCTGGTATTAATGCTGAATTCAGGCATGCGGTTTGTGCTGCCTCTTCTGGCGCCGCTGTTGTTGGATCATGGGTTGAGCATGTCTGCGTTGGGCGCGCTGTTCAGCGGCGGCAATATTGCAGCGGGCATAGCAGGAACGCTGGCCGGCGGATTACTGATGAAATACACCTCACCCGGCAGAGCGCTGTTGACGGCTTATGGCGTCCAGGGGATCGCGCTGCTGGCGGTGGTGATGACGTTCATGATGGCGCCGGGTCATCTGTTGCTGCCGATTCTCCAGTGTCTGGTCATTGTCCAGTCCATTTCGCTGGCCTGCGCGCTGGTCTGTCTTTACGCCACGCTGATGTCGCTTTCATCGCCTTTGCAGGCCGGTGTCGACTTCACCCTCTTTCAATGTACTGACGCGGCAATCGCCATCCTGGCTGGTGTTATCGGCGGCGTTGTTGCTCAACATTTTGGCTATGCGGCCTGCTTCCTGTTTGCCGGGGTATTCACGTTGCTGGCGGCGTGGGTTGCTTATATCCGGCTGCATTCGGCAAGAGAACTGATGACAAGCGCAATTGATTGATCCGGGAATAACACAGAGAGGTAAGGGATGAAAATCAGTGAATTTTTACACCTGGCGTTACCAGAGGAACAATGGCTGCCGACGATTTCTGGCGTTTTACGCCAGTTCGCAGAAGAAGAGTGTTATGTCTATGAGCGTCAACCCTGTTGGTATTTAGGCAAAGGGTGCCAGGCACGGTTGCACATTAATGCCGATGGAACGCAGGCGACATTTATTGATGATGCCGGGGAGCAAAAATGGGCGGTGGATTCCATTGCCGACTGCGCGCGTCGTTTTATGGCGCATCCTCAGGTGAAAGGACGTCGGGTATATGGACAGGTCGGGTTCAACTTTGCGGCGCATGCGCGGGGGATTGCCTTTAACGCCGGGGAGTGGCCGCTGCTGACGTTAACCGTTCCCCGTGAAGAACTTATTTTTGAAAAGGGAAATGTCACCGTTTATGCGGACTCCGCCGACGGGTGCCGACGTCTGTGCGAGTGGGTAAAAGAGGCCGGTACAACGACGCAGAACGCACCACTGGCGGTGGATACCGCCCTCAATGGTGAGGCGTATAAACAACAGGTTGTACGCGCCGTTGCGGAGATCCGCCGTGGCGAGTATGTCAAAGTGATTGTCTCGCGCGCCATTCCCCTGCCATCGCGGATTGATATGCCTGCCACGCTGTTATACGGTCGGCAGGCAAACACGCCTGTGCGCTCGTTTATGTTCCGTCAGGAAGGACGCGAAGCGCTGGGCTTTAGCCCGGAACTGGTGATGTCAGTGACGGGCAATAAAGTGGTCACTGAACCGCTTGCGGGCACCCGCGATCGCATGGGAAACCCGGAGCATAATAAGGCGAAAGAGGCAGAACTGCTGCACGACAGTAAAGAGGTGCTTGAGCATATCCTTTCTGTCAAAGAAGCTATTGCTGAACTGGAGGCCGTTTGCCAGCCGGGCAGCGTGGTGGTTGAAGATTTAATGTCGGTTCGCCAGCGCGGCAGCGTTCAGCATCTGGGGTCTGGCGTGAGCGGTCAGCTTGCGGAAAACAAGGATGCCTGGGATGCGTTTACTGTATTGTTTCCGTCGATTACCGCCTCAGGCATCCCTAAAAACGCTGCTCTGAACGCGATTATGCAAATTGAGAATACGCCGCGAGAGCTTTATTCCGGCGCAATTCTGCTGCTGGACGATACGCGCTTCGATGCGGCGCTGGTCCTGCGTTCCGTATTTCAGGACAGCCAGCGCAGCTGGATACAGGCGGGGGCGGGAATCATCGCGCAATCTACGCCGGAACGCGAACTGACGGAAACCCGGGAGAAATTAGCGAGCATTGCGCCCTATTTAATGGTGTAGGAGTAACTGTTTTCTAACCTCACAACCAGACTGTCCAAAGACAATTGAGTCGCTCTTTGATTCCTCTGTGACTCTATTGTCTTCTTTTTGGATAAAATAGGTGTTTTTCGTCATGAAGTTGATAAAAGTCTATATAGAACCACCTCCTGTAGAGGTGGTGGTAATTTGCCAGAGTGTGGGATTCGTTAGTATACTATGGGATAAACTTATTTTTACCAATTGTATAAGGCGGTGCATAAGATTCTCGGCATGCTTCCAGATAATCCGACCACCACTGCATCATCGCTTTGCGGGCTTCTAGGTGCTCTGCCTTATGAATATAAGCCATGCGCACGGTATTGCGCTCCTGATGACTCATCTGGCGTTCTACTGCGTCCTTTGCCCATAAACCCGATTCCATCAGCGCACTGCATGCCATTGCCCGGAAGCCGTGACCGCAGATATCCTTTTTCGTGTCGTAACCCATCACCCGCAGTGCCTTATTGACCGTGTTTTCACACATTGGCTTATACGGGTTATGGTCGCCGGGGAAGATCAGTTCATTATTACCGGTGATATCCTTAATCTGTTTCAGAATGGCGATGGACTGTTCTGAGAGGGGGACGATATGCGGCATTCGCATTTTTGCCCCGCGGCCGGAATAACGCACGCCAATAATGGGTTCTCGCGTCGCGGGTATCGTCCAGACTCGGTTTGTGAAATCAATCTCTGACCAGCGGGCGAAACGCAGTTCACTGGAGCGAATGAACACATGCAGCATCAGCAGAACGGCATGCCGGGTCAGTTCACGGCCCTGATGATATGCCCCAATACGTTCAAGCAGTTCAGGCAGCCGCTCCAGCGGCAGGGCAGGATAGTGCCGTCTGACAGGAGGTGTGGTCACGCCGCCAAGGTTTGCTGCAGGGTTCGTATCGATTAACTCCTGATGGACCGCATGGCGCATTATGTTACTCAGGTGCTGCCGTGTGCGGGACGCAACCTCCAGCAGACCTTTTTCCTCGATCCCTTTCAGCAGGTCAATGAAATGACGGGGTTTAAGTTCTGATACAGGTAGGTTCCCGATGACCGGAAAGATGTGATTGTTCAGGCTGGCAAGCAGACGGTCGGCGGTGTTCTGCGACCATTTCCTGTTACTTTTATGCCACGCCAGCGCCACGTTTTTAAAAACTTTCTCCGGTGTTCGTGAGCCACGTTCAGCAGCCCGCTGCTGTACCGGGTTGATATTCAGCGCCAGCATTTTACGGATACCTTCACGTTGCTGTCGCGCATCAGACAGGGAGATGGCTGGATAGGCACCCAGCGCAATGCGGGATTCTTTACCGCTAATACGGTATTTGAGATACCAGTGGCGGGAGCCACCCGGCTTGACCAGCAGATACAGACCGTGGGAATCGGAGACTTTAAAGGGTTTATCAGAAGGCTTGAGGGTGCGGATTTTTGCGTCGGTAAGGGACATATGGGGGTCACTCCATTATCGAACTAACCTGACCCCAGATTTGACCACCAATTTTTCCCGATGCGTAGGGTAAAATCAAAATGCACCGGGAAGAGTTTTCACACTAACCTGTTGAATCAACATCAGATAAGGATTCGCAAGGAAGCATGAAAACAGAAAATTGGCTCCTCTGACTGGCACAGACGCCCGACCTGGTATTGCTTGATGAACCCACCAATCATCTCGATCCTCCCGGGCGCGAGGAACTACTTTCCCTTGTAAAAACCAAGGGAATTACCGTCGTGGCGGTATTGCACGATCTGACACTGACAGAATCATTTGCTGACCGTGTTCTCCTCTTGTCGCAGGGGCAATCAGTGATCTGTGACACACCGGAGAGGGTATTGGTATCAGAATACCTTTATCCCATCTTTGGCTTGACCAGTTTTACCGTACCGCATCCCCATACAGGAAAGGCGTTGCGTATTTTTGAAGTTCCGCATTGTGCATAAATTACTTTCTGAGAGTCAGTGATGAAAAAATTGTTTATATCCCTGCTGGCGGTACTGTCTGCCTCAGTAGCCAGTGCTGCTGATTTTCCTGTTACTATTGAAAGTTGTGGGACTCCTGTCACATTCGCCGGTCCGCCGAAAAGGGCTGTTATCAACGACCTTAATATGTCAGAAATGGCGTTTGCACTGCATTTACAGGATCGTATTGTTGGGCTGACTGGTATTAGTGGCTGGTACAAAATGACGCCGGAATTTAAAAAGGCGATGGGCTCGATCCCAGAACTGGCACCCAAATATCCCACTCTGGAAACATTGCTGGCAGCCGAACCTGATTTCTTTTTCGCTGGCTGGAACTATGGGATGAAGGTGGGTGGCGAAGTGACGCCGGATACGCTAAGCAAATATGGCATCAAGACTTTTGTTCTGAGTGAAAGCTGTGTGTTCACCACTGCGCACAAAAATAAAGCCACCATGGATCTGCTGTATAACGATGTCCTCACGCTGGGTAAGATTTTTGGCAAGCGCAATGACGCACAGTCCCTGGTCAGCGGCTGGAAAAAGAGGTTGAATGAACTGCCGAAGCCAGCGGCAGGTACCCGTCCTTTAAAGGTGTTCGTCTACGACTCAGGCGAGGATAAACCGTTTACCAGTGGTAAATATGCGATGCCTACGGCCATAATTGAGGCGGCTGGTGGTAAAAATGTAATGGAGGCGGTGGATACCAGTTGGGGAACGACTTCCTGGGAAAGCGTGGCCGCTACTGAGCCGGACTTCATTATTTTGTTGGATTACCAGACGGGCAGCGGTGCGGATGCACTGCGTCATTTTCTTGAGAATCATCCGTTAATGAAACTGACTCCGGCTGTTCAGCATCATCGATACCTGAAATTACAATATGCTGAACTGACACCGGGGCCTGCCAACGTTGATGCGGTGGAAAAACTCGCGCGGGCGATGTACCCGTCAACGGCGAAGTGATGCTCATGTCGTACCGTTATCACTGGGCGATGTGGGGAGCCATGGTAGTGCTGATTGGGTTGATGTTATTCAGTATTACCAGAGGGACAGTTTCACTGTCGCTAATGTAGGTGCTGGGAGCACTGAAGCTGGTGGATGAGCCGGTATCTGCCATGGTCAGCAGAATTGTGACGGATTTACGCGTACCGAGGATGTTGCTCTCTGTGCTGACAGGGGCGGGACTGGCAATGGTAGGGGCGTTGTTACAAACTACCACCCGTAACGATCTGGCCGATCCTTTTTTGTTCGGGCTATCCTCCGGCGCGTCAGCGGGGGCGGTGCTGGTGATCACCCGTTTTGGTGATCGACTTGGTGTATTAACGCTCCCCGTATCGGCGTTTGTTGGTGGTGTGTGTTCCGCCATAGCAGTAATGCTGTTGTTTCATTTTAAAAAGCAACGCGGAGCTGAGCATCTAATTCTCTGCGGTCTTGCCATCTCTTTTTTGTTCGGGGCGCTGACCAGTTATTTCATTTTTTCGGGCGATCAGCGAGCTGCCAGCTCTGTGCTGTTCTGGTCACTGGGTGGTCTGGGATTAGCCACCTGGAATAATTTGCCTTTCGCAGTGTTCAGCCTGGTGTTGCTGTTTGCTTTTGTCCTGTTACGGTGGCGCTCTCTGGATGGTGTGCTGGCAGGAGAACAGACAGCGTTGTCGCTGGGGATTAACGTGAGTCGTCTGCGCATCGAGATTTTTCTTTGTTGCGCACTGGCAACATCGTTGATGGTGGCATTAACCGGCGTGATTGGATTTGTTGGCTTAATGGTGCCTCATCTGTGTCGGCATTTTGCAGGAGTTAAGCATCTGTTGTTGTTACCTTTGTGTGGCGTCTGGGGTGCAATATTACTGTGTGGCGGCGATATAGTCAGCCGGACGATACTGGCACCGCAGGAACTACCAATTGGCATTATTACGGCGGGCATTGGAGGGTTGTTTATTATCATGTTACTCGCACGAAATTCGTCCAGAAATACGGCCTGTTAAGCACATATAAGACAGAAAAATAAGGCTCTGATGTCTTTTATTCATTCTGAAGGTTGAGGTTGTTGACGCCAATTATGAAAGCAACCGACAATCCTTGTTGACGGTTATATTTATTATAGAGTCAGGTAATAGTGTGATGGCTTTTAGATATTTTAAAATTTATTTATCGCCTGACTCGATTTCAATGATTATTCGTATTGGTGATTTAACCCTTTCCTCGACAATCAGGGCAAATTACTTTAACTTCAATATCTTTTTTTTGTACAGCACAACCATAATCTATTGCTTTTTTCTCAATGTAAGTATGAATGAGGTGGTCAGTATGTTGGATTATTGTTCCGCAGTTTGAGCAAATCAAAAAAATAGTCACAACATCAGAGGATAAATTATTTTTTTTGATAAATTTGCTACAGCATTCTATTTTTACGATAATCCCTGCCTGTTGCAAATAATCCAGAGAACGATAAACCGTAGCCGGTTTTGCATTCGGATTATATTTCTTCATTAATTCCAGTATCTGGTATGCGCTAATGCCTTTTTCTTTAGCATGACTGACGAAATTATAAACTCTCTCCCGGAGCGGTGTGATTCGTATTTTCTTACTCTCAATCAGCTCTCTCCGCCCGGAACAATCCGTAGACGATAATGCAGTGTCCCTTGTACTTAGAGAATATGGGCTATTACTCACCGGGCCTCCTGTAATTTTCAAGCGATGTTATCTTTTCTTGTCCTGAAACGATGGAAATCTACTGATGTTTTGATCGTGCCATGTAAGGAAAGAAGAACTGGCAAATTTTATTGTTACGTTATAACATAACACATGATAAGTGAGGTGCCAATGTTTCTCTTACTGGAAAAAGCCCATGCAGGTGCAGTTTTTAAACTTGAAGATATCCTGGCATCAATACCCTGGGATTCTCATGGATTGATCGCTGCGATTGCACAGCAATATGACACTGGAGAGGTGTTGATGCTTGCCTGGATGAATCAACAGGCTCTTGATGAAACCTTATTGACTGGCAGAGCCTGTTACTGGTCGCGATCCCGATCATGCCTTTGACGAAAAGGTGAGACCTCCGGCTGCGTTCAGCAAGTACATGATATCCGTCTGGATTGTGACGGAGATGCGGTACTACTGCTTGTGGATCAAAAAGGTGGAGCCTGCCACACAGGTCGGCGGAGTTGTTTTTACAACGCCATTAAAGGCGATGAGCTAACCGTGCTCAACGATCCTGGTTAATCCGAACACAACGAATATCTGAGGAGATGTAAGGTAATGTCCGAAGTCAGTGCAAATTTTCATGGCGATAAACGCCTGCCGGTTACCGTACTTTCGGGATTTTTGGGAGCAGGGAAAACGACACTGCTTAACCATATTCTGAACAACCGGGAAGGCCGTCGTGTTGCTGTCATTGTTAATGATATGTCTGAGGTGAATATTGATGCTGCCCTTGTGAGGGAAGGTGGTGCAGAACTCTCCCGGACTGATGAAAAACTGGTAGAAATGAGCAACGGTTGCATTTGCTGCACATTGCGCGAAGATCTTCTTCTCGAAGTTAATCGTCTGGCAAAAGAAGGGCGTTTTGATCAGCTTGTCATTGAGTCCACCGGTATATCTGAGCCTCTGCCTGTTGCTGAAACATTTACCTTTGCGGGCGATGACGGTGAAAGCCTTTCGACGGTGGCCCGCCTTGACACCATGGTCACTGTGGTGGATGCGTACAATTTTCTGAAAGACTACGGTTCGGAAGACAGCATTCAGTCACGCGGAGAATCGTTAGGTGAAGGTGATGAAAGGAGCGTTGTTGACTTGCTGATCGATCAGATTGAATTCTGTGATGTGCTGGTCCTTAATAAAGTTGACCTTATCAGTGAAGCGCAAAAAGAAAAACTGATGGCGATTTTACGTTCGCTTAATCCACGGGCCAGAATCGTTGTTTCACAGTTTGGACAGGTTCCGCTGGGCAACATACTTAATACCGGGCTGTTTGATTTCGAGCAGGCCGCTCAGGCACCCGGCTGGCTTAAAGAACTCCGGGGCGAACATACGCCGGAGACAGAAGAATATGGGATCACCAGCTTTGTCTTTCGCGCCCGCCGGCCTTTTCATCCGACCCGTTTCTGGCAGGTGATGGAAAATGAGCTGGATGGAGTCGTCAGATCAAAAGGTTACTTCTGGCTGGCCAGCCGTCCGGAATTCGCAGGTTCATGGTCGCAGGCAGGTGGCATTGCGCGCCAGGGGCTGGGGGGCATGTGGTGGGCTAGTGTGCCGAAAGGACGTTGGCCAGAGGATGCTGAGTCACTGAAGTTCATCATGTCTAACTGGATAGATGGCATTGGTGATGCCCGTCAGGAACTCGTTTTTATTGGAATGGATATGAATGAATCAGAACTGCGCAACAGACTGGATTCCGCCCTGTTAACGGATGCAGAAATGGCAGAAGGGCCTCAAAAGTGGCGGCATTATTCCGATCCTGTTGAGCCCTGGTTCGAAGAATGAATCGAAGGCACCCGCATTTGTCGGGTGCCTTCGTATGAAAGCGAAAAGGGGGCAGATTTACAACAATTCTTCCCCAGCTTTTTTGAACCACTGTACAACACTATTCAGATGTTGTTGCCCATATAGCGAGACAAAACGTCTGGTTTCCTGATGATCTTGGGACTCAAGGACTGCCAGACGGGATGCAATAAATGCCTGCGTCAAGGGAATTCCACATTCTTCTGTGATGCACCGGTACCATTGCTGGTAAGTCTTGGGGATCATACTTATGCCTCATGAATAAATAACTGGGATATCACCAGAGCCACCACCAGAGAACTTAATACCTGTTTTCCCGCCACTGCTGCTGCAAACCGCCAGTTTATTTCCCGGGCGATGGTAAATACCGTGACAAGGCAGGCCATCAACGTAGAGGCGAGCCAGACAAGTAGCAGTAACTGAGATGTGCTGAGAGACTGTATTAAGCTGCCGCCATCCTGATTGAGCACCATCAAACCATCTTTCCTTAGCAGTGAAAAAATGATCCCGGGCATCAGTTCTGCTGGCAGTTTAAAAAGATGAAGTAAAGGTGCCGTCGTTTCACTCAGCCAGCGAGTGATCCCTGCGTAATCAAGCATCCCCGCAACAATGCAGATAATCAGGAATAACGGCATGGCTTGCGTAATGAACTGACGGAGGATATTTTTCAGCATCCATGTCACATTTCGCCAGCGTGGCCATTGTAGCCAGGTGATCTCTGTCAGACGCTGGTTTTGGCCAGGCTTCAACGACCCGTTCCAGAGGCGCGTATGTATTGCGCCTGTGAAAAACAGCAGACTGAGATAGGGGATAAAGAGCCATGGTTGATGGGCGGCATTAAAAAGAGAAAGCGTCGCCCCCGTCTGATAGCTGCAAGCGGACCCAAAGCTAATCATACTTATACAAGCATGCCGGGTGCATCGCGAACACGAACGGCTCTGAAAAACCGCCACGACATTACAGCCGAAACCGCTTAATACAGGAATAAGGTCCTGACCGCTGAGGCCGAGTTTTCTCAACCAGGGATCCAGCGTCGCTGTAATTCTTTCCTTAAGTCCACTGTCGTCAGTCAGCGAAAGAGACAACCCTATCAGTACCACCACAGGAAATGCCCATACAAACGAATAAAGTCCCAGACTAAAAAGACCGTAATTGCCGACAAATAGTGTCTTCAGAACGTCGGGCCAGCTCGTCGTTATATTCTTAAGCGGCTGAATAACCGCACTGTCAATGACAGGCTGAATAAAATCTGACAGCAGCCATGCCCCCCATACCGGAACGGCAAACAGCAGGAAAAGGCATACTATTGCAGCAACTTTTCCACACCAACGATGTTCAAATATCGTTTGTTGAGGAAATTCAGCCAGCAGATTAATTACCGGTATCTTTTGACGGGGTAAAGAGACAGCGGAGGGTGCAGGTTTATCCTGCAACAGCAACTGCACTATTCCCTGGCGAACATTGCTGCCAGCTTCCCGGGCATTGACTGCCAGTACCGGCGCACCTGATGTTTCACTCAGGTATTCAGTCACTTCCAGAAGGCCCTTTCTGATCTTATCAGCAAAGGTCAGGAGTATAACAACGTGTTTTGCCTGTGGCGGTATGAGGTGACAGAGCGTTTGCCACTCCTGCTGAGCGTGCGTGGCCCGCAGAACCACCAGAATGCCATCATGCTGATTTAGCGCATCAAGGGCGAGTTTTGTGGTTTCACTGTCGCTCTGAAAACGTATGCCTGGCGTATCAACCAGGCAGATCCCTGCATCATTAATGAGACCTTCCCGACATACAACGGTCGATCCCCTGAAATTACGCTCATCACTGGCAGCACTTTCCGTCAGGATATTAAACAGGGTAGATTTTCCTGCACTTTCTAATCCCATTAAAACGAATGATTGCATAAACACGGACCTCAGCACGCACAGTCCTCATCGGCACAGCAGTCAGGCTCTGAAGGCAGAACCCACCAGTCCCGTACTCCTTCAGAGGACAGGCCCAGATGACGCGTGATACTTTCTGCCACGACGGGAAAGCGCTGACGGAACTTATAGATAAAGCAATAAATATTACCGGCATGCCGCACATGAGGGCCGACAAGGTACAAACCAGGAAAAAGGGTTGAGCAGTCTTCGTCCGTTAAGACCGGATAGCCATCATCATTCCATTCAAAAAAAGCAGCCAGTTGCCTTGCTCCTCCGCCACACTGGAAGCCGGTAGCAAGCACAGGCACCTCGTCAGTAGCCCAGGCGCGTCCGTTTGTGGTATGGACTTTGTACGAACTTCCCGGGCCGGGCATTCTGATTACTTCACAGACATCCGCATCTTCATAAATTTCGAAAAGACGGTGATTCATCACTCTGTTCAAACGCTCACGGGTATAAGGGGAAAGCGATAGACTGGGATCGCTGATGTGGTTAGTTGACCAGGGGGCTGAGCGGGTTAACATTTTTACCGATGAGCCATTTTCCAGCAGGTTTACAGCGGCATCCACCGCGCTTTCATAGCCGCCTATAACAATGTATTCACCTTTCCTGAAATCCTTCCAGCTGGTCACATCACCGTAATGGCAACAAATATCTGCTCCAGGAAAAATCTGCCGGTCTGGGAACTGGAATTCGCCTGTAGCCCATATTAAAGAGCGTGTTTCCAGCTTCTCTCCTGCTTCTGTTATCAGTATAAAATTACCGGAACTGAGCAACGCAACCTTTGCAATCCTGGCGGGAGCCATGACGGGTATCTGATACTCATCCAGTACGGCCTTAAGGTAACTGGCATAAGTTTTCCCCCCAGGATGTTCTTCACCGCAGAAAAGCGCCAATGAACTGTCAGGGGTCACAGAGTTCAGGTCTGGTTGTCCAAACGGATTGGAAAAAAAAGAAGGAGTAATAAAACGGGTTTCTTCCGGCCAGCGCATAAAGGAGGCACCTACTTCGTGACTGTCAACGACCAGGATATCCTGTATGGCACTACGACGAAGAAGCGCCGCCATACCCACCCCGGCCGGACCCGCACCGACAATAACGACTTCGCGTGGTTGGTTCATAAAATTACCCTTTGCATTACGTTATAACATAACAATTGATATTGAAATTTTTTACATCCAGAGGGACAACTTATCGGATACGCCATGAGGTATTTTCGCCGACATCTTCAAGATCAATGCCTTGCTCCGCTAATTCATTTCTTAAACGATCGGCCTTGTCCCACTTGCCCATACGTCGTGCCTCACTGCGTTGGTGAATTAACTTTTCAATAAGTTGCAGTTCTGCAGGATGAAGATCACTGCGGTTTTTCAAAAAGGCATCCGCTGATTGTTCAAGCAAACCCAGCACATTCCCCAGGTCTTTCAGCGTGGTGGCAAGTGCTGCGGCTTCATCATCATTCGTTCCGCAAAGCCTGTTAATCTCTCTTGTCAGTTCAAATAAAATGGCAAGCGCCTGGGGTGTATTGAAATCATCATCCATTGCCTCACAGAATCTGGCCCGCCATGCATCGTGCTGTTCAGATCGAGACCCGTCAGCGAACTGGCATGCGGTGTAGAGCCGTGTCAGCGAGGCGCGCGCGAGGTGAATATTCTCCTCGCTATAATTCAGCGGCTTACGATAATGTGCGCTTAGCAGGAAGAAGCGCACACTCTGGGCATCGAACCGATTCAGAATATCGCGCAGGGTAAAAAAGTTATTCAGCGATTTCGACATCTTCTCTTTATTCACCGTCACCATGCCGGTGTGAAGCCAGTAATTTACGTAAGGGCCATCATTGGCGGAGGTGGATTGGGCAATCTCATTTTCATGATGGGGAAATATCAGGTCAGAACCACCGCCATGAATGTCGAAATGGGTACCAAGGTAATGGCAGTTCATTGCGGAACATTCAATATGCCAGCCAGGTCTCCCTTCACCCCAGGGTGATGGCCAGACGGGCTCGCCGGGTTTTGCCCGCTTCCAGAGAACAAAATCCAGCGGATCGCGTTTATACTCATTCACTTCGATGCGGGTCCCGGCACGAAGCATGGTAATATCCTGTCCCGAAAGCTTTCCATAGCCTTTTGCCGATGCAGTGGAGAACATGACGTCACCATTCTCTGCAATGTAAGCAAATTGTCGATGCAGAAGTCGTTCGATCATACTGATGATTTGTGGGATGTGCTCTGTGGGACGAGGTTCGATGTTTGGCGGCAGGATGCCTAACTTTGCAAAATCAATGTGCATTTCATGCACCATCCGCTCTGTCAGGCTGCGCCAGTCCTCTCCCGTATCACGGGCGCGCTGAATAATTTTATCATCTATATCAGTAATGTTACGCACGAAAGTCACATCGTATCCGCGAAAACGCAGATAGCGGACAATCATATCAAAAGCTACAAAGGTTCTGGCGTGCCCAAGATGGCAAAGGTCATAAACCGTCACGCCGCATACATACATGCCGATTTTGCTCTCTTTAACCGGAACTAATAGCTCCTTTTGCATACCAAGCGTGTTTGTTAGTTTAATCATTACGTTTACCTCATTATTTTTAGATAGCAGCACACGAACACGCCTGGCGCTAATTAACAGTCGTCCGGAATAAGAAAAAAATTATTTGGTGATAGTACGATTACAGTCCGGACAGATACCATGACTGGAAAGGGTAATTTCCCGTTCGGTCATACCATGTCCAGTGAGATGTGATTTTACCAATTCAATGGCCGCTTCCAGGGCTGGATCCTGCTCAATAGGAATAACATGATGGCAGTTATCGCATTCAAAAAGTCCTACGGCAGCCCGTTGGGTCAGAGCGAAACGCTGAGTTCTTGCCGAGTCGGTATAACGCTGGACAATACTGACCTGCATTAGCCGTTCCAGTATTCGGTAAAGGGTCACACGATCGGGAGCCTGCTCGCCCAGTTGCTGAGTTAAATCGTCATGGCTCATGGCCTGGCTGGCATGTTCAAGGCACTGCAGTGTAGCAAGGGTGGATGGCGTTGCCCGCAAACCATGTGTGCGCAACGTTTGCTTCCAGTCATACGTTTTGGCTACTGGTGTTGTCATATTTCCCCCTCCGAGTCATGTCATTTGAATTTTGGCAGGAAGCCGGTATTATTGCAACTTGATTGCATTAACGTTTAGCGGCATAAGGCTGGATGCTATGAAAAGAACACCGCTCATTATCCTTAATGGTTTTCTGGGGGCAGGGAAAACTACTCTGCTAAAAAACCTTCTTACACAGGCACACAAACGGCGAATGACTGTATCCGTCATCGTTAATGACATGAGTGAACTTGATGTGGATGGCGTCCTGATAGCCAACACAGAAATCGTTGATGCAGCCAGTAACAATTTTGTGAGTATTTCAGCAGACAGTATCAGCAGCAGAAGCGGGATCCAGAAGCTGGATTCCGCGCTGAAAAACCTGCTCGAAAAACGGTCTGCGGATTTTATTTTACTGGAAACCTCAGGTAGCAGCCATCCTCTTCCCCTGGTCCGCTATCTGCGAGAACATACCCAGGTAAGTCTCAAAGCATTTTTGTCTCTTGTTGATACGGTCATGCTTAATGATGACTACGACGGTGGAAAGAAGCTTATTCCGGTTTTCCAGGAGCACCTCAATAAAGGAACCCGGGGAGTGGAAAGCCTGCTGGCAGAACAGATTATGTTCTGTAATAAGCTCTTATTAACCAAAAACGACCGGTTACCCTTCTATGTGGTTACTGAGGTAGCCAGAGCCATACATCCCCTTAATCCCCAGGTTGCAATTATGGCCGTGCCCTGGGGAAATTTACAGCTGGATGAATTGCTTTCCATGCCGGATTACGATTTTCATCGGGTGGCGTTACTTATCGATGAGCTTCAGGATGCCATTGACGCAGTTTTGCCGGATGAAACCGATAAAAAATACGATATTTCGTGGAGGGTCATTGAGGATGACCGTCCATTTCATCCGCAGCGGCTGTGGGATACCTGCCATCGCTTCATGGGCGCAGGCGTTTACCGCAGCAAGGGGTTTTTCTGGCTACCGGGAAGGGATGACCTGGCATTATTGTGGAACCAGGCAGCAGGGAGCATCAATCTCGAATTCATAAGCTACTGGAAAGCCGGGGTCCTGACTCACACTGATAATTCATTGACAAAGGAAGAACGCGCAGCTATCCGTCAGCAACTGGCAAAAATGCCTGGCAGATTTGGTGACCGGCGCTGCCGCCTGACTGTTATTGGCGAGAGCGGCGAAATTGACGATTTTGCCCTCGCATTGCGCCAGTGTTTACTCACTGAAGAGGAAATTCTCTGGTGGCAGCAGGGGGGGATTTTCCACGATCCCTGGCCCACGAAAGTGGCCCGGCTGGCTTAACAGGTTATTTTGCAGCGGCAGTTAATGTTATGTTATAACGTTTCATTACGCAATTTTATCGGTACAGGACATGACTAAACCTACCCGCGCTGAACGAGAAAAAATCCTGGCGATGCTGCCAGAAGATTACATGAATCCTGTGCAACAGGACTACTTCCGGCGGCTTATCCGCCACGAAAGGCAGGAGGTGCTTGATCATATAGACCAGATGAAGCAACAACTGCAGGATAATCCAGAAACGGGTGACGAAGGTGACATCGCCATTCGTGAAGAGCAGTTACGTCTGCTGTTCAGACAGATAGACAGAGAAAGCCGCCTGTTGCCGAAATATGATGCAGCGCTTATGCGGCTTGAAAAAGGAGAATATGGCTTCTGCCGGGATACAGGCGAACCTATCGGTCTGCAACGCCTGCTACTCAGGCCCACCGCAGAATTAAGTATTGAAGCCAAAACAAAGGAGGAAAAAGTTGAGATTCAGTACCGAAAGAAATAAAGCGGTGGCTCAGGCAGGGGGCAGGGTAGGGATGAGAGTAAATATCAGATCAGGCAGGTATATATGAGTATTGCAGCCAAACAAACCTTATGCCCCGGAATGCTACCGGATATTCAGTCCACTAAGGGTGACGGTGAGGGCGAGTCATTATCCTGGGTTGGCATGGAACAAATTGACCTGCCGATAGACATCGCAGGCAGGCCGGTATCAGCAAAGGTCAATGCTGGCATAAACCTTCTCAGTTCACCTGAAGCTGAAAAGGGGATCCATATGTCTCGTCTTTATCTTCTTCTGGACGAACTGACACAAGGGGAAATCACACCGGCATTATTGCAACATGTGTTGAAAGCATTTCTGGTATCTCATCAGGGACGTAGTGATGAAGCCAGTATTGAGATTTCAGGGGATTTGTTACTGTCGCGTAAGTCGTTAAATTCTAATCACTCCGGCTGGAAAGCTTATCCTCTGACTCTGAGCGCCGAACTCAGGCAATCTTTTACGGTTACCCTCAAAGTGGGTATCCCTTATTCGTCCACCTGCCCGGCTTCCGCTGCACTTAGCCGCCACGTCGCGGGTTTGCAGTTTAGCAAAGACTTTGGTAACAGGATCGACAGGCTCCCGGCAGCAGAAATAGCCGACTGGCTTGTTGAGAAAGGAATGCCGGCAACCCCGCACAGCCAGCGAAGCTGGGCATGGGTGAGTATCCGTCTTAATCCTGAAGCAAAATCACTGCCTGTGATTGAACTGATTGATTATGCTGAAGTTGCTCTCGGGACAGCCGTGCAAACGGTTGTCAAGCGGAGCGACGAACAGGCTTTTGCGGTGGCTAACGGTCAGAATCTGATGTTTTGCGAAGATGCTGCCCGTCGGCTCAATAACGTTTTTCGTTGTGCACCCTTTTGTGAAGCATTTGATATCAGGGTTGAGCATCAGGAAAGCCTGCATCCTCATAATGCCGTTGCCCGTATTCACTGGAAAGGAAGTAAAAATGTTACGTAAAAACCCATCAGGTCATACCCCAGTGGTGTCAACAAAGGCCTATATCGATCCCACCGCGGTAATTTGTGGACGTGTCATTATTCATGATTATGTTTACGTCGGACCTTATGCGGTTATCCGGGCTGACGAGCTAAATGCAGACGGGGATATGGATCCTATCATTATCCATTCCCACTCTAATATTCAGGACGGGGTGGTTATTCACTCAAAAAGCGGCGCGCCAGTGACAATAGGAAGCGGAACGTCTATTGCCCACCGTGCAATAGTGCATGGCCCCTGTCAGGTTGACGAGCGGGTATTTATTGGATTCAACAGCGTGTTGTTTAACTGTCATATTCAGACTGGTTGTGTTATTCGCTATAATGCAGTTGTGGATGGCGTTACCTTGCCTGAGAATACCTATATTCCATCAACGGAACGCGTGGGGCCTGATTCCGATCTTAAAAGTTATTCGAGGGTAGACCCCGCTTCTTTACAATTTTCAGAAGAAGTGGCCAGTACCAACGTTAAACTGGTCGAAGGTTATCAGAAGTTACGCAATGAATTCTGAGTATGGCTCGGCTAGTGCCGTTAACGTAACACCGTATTATTAACGATTTGTTATTAATGTAGCAAAATGATACTTGCCTCTTCTTTCCTTTTGCGGAAGAGGCTTTTCTGTTTTATTAAAGAGGTAGCGGTGAAACTTTTTATTAATGATCTGACGGTCATGGATTTTAGTTTCCTTGATGCGGAATCCGGGTTGATTGGCGATAGCCTTATTGTTGATATTATTCTTGAGGGAGATCTGAATGCTGAGTCAATGGTAATGGATTTCTCACATGCTAAAAAAAGTATCAAACATGAAATTGATAAACTGGCCGATCATGTCCTGATTGTGCCGGAACAAAATAGTCATATTATTGTTAGTCATGCAGGCACTACGACGGAAGTCGCCATGCTGCGTAAGAATGGGGAGACCCAGTGTTTTATTTCCGGGCCGCAGGAGAGTTTCTGGCTGGTCCAAACAGATAATATTAATTCCCGTTGCCTTGAATCCCAAATAGAAAAACATTTACTGGCGTGTTTGCCGCAAGGAGTAAAAGACATAACGATAACGTTACGGCCGGAAAGTATTAATGGGGACAGTTATCACTATTCGCATGGACTGAAAAAACACCGCGGAAATTGCCAGAGAATAGCGCATGGGCATCGCTCTGCGATCAGAATTTTTGTGGATGGTGAGCGAAGCCATATGTGGGAACAGAAGTGGGCAACGCGATGGAATAACGCTTATCTATTAAGCCGGGAAGATGTCGTTACAGTGACAACACTTTCACCGCGTGGCGTTGCATACTGGCATAAGGGGCTGACATGTTCTTCCTGGCGGAGTTCTCAGGGATACTTTGAAATCATGCTTTGTTCTGAGGTAGTAGATATTCTGCCGTGTGATACCACGGTTGAGTCACTGGCTTTATTTATCAGGCAGTCAATTGAGCACGGTTTACCCGCAGCGAAAATAGAAGTCCATGCCTTTGAGGGAGTGGGGAAAGGCGCTATTGCCTGACACACTATTCTACTTTTCAGGGGTATTGATCTGTTTTGTCTCGTAAAACTACAATACCCGGTTTTGTAGCCATGTATCTAATAAAAGGTGAGTCAACTACCTTTCTATTTTTCGCTAATGACGATGCATTTCTGAACCAGATGTTATTGTGGTCTTTGATAATGATCCCAACATGTGAAACATCCAGGCCTCTTTTTGTTGAATAAATACCCACATAATCACCTGTTTGCAGTTTATTTATTACCTCTTTATCTATTGCAGAAGCCGGTATGTAACTTATCCGTCGTGAGATAATGCCGAGACCCTTAACATATTCTTGTTTTTTATTCTTTTGGTTTAGCTGTTTGTTGACAGTAATAGTATACGGACTGATGTCCTGAGTAACATCTTGTGCATTTCGCGGAGATATGACCGCCCAGTCCGTGAAAAAATGTTTTCTGCCAGTAAAATCAATCATTCCGTTTGTATAACGAGTCTTAACAAGTTCAGATACATAAGTTTGCCAGCTACTGGCGTGCGCCATGGAGCGAACATAATCAAGAAAAGTAAAACAATCCACGGTACTGGGATTAGTGACCAGCCTCTCTTGCATCGAAGATGATCCAATCAGTGTATGCGCCTGGTAAGGCGTTCCGAGGAAACGGGAGGATATCTCAGCAACGCGTTCATTATAGCTGAGGCCATTTCTGTACAACGAAGTGGTATGAAGGATTTTGTTAACTTTCGCCTGACTTTCTTCAATAGAATAGTCGCTTCGTGCCTGCTGAGGCTCAGCGAATCCCACGCAGCTATAAAATGAAAGGAGAAAGATAATTGCTTTTTTCATAAAATATCAACTTCCTCAGAGATATTTCTCATTATATTTAAAGCTTGAGTATATAAAAATAACTATAAATATCAGGGCAAAAAGCAAAACAACCGTTGGCGCAGGCGCACTATCAATGAAATAAGAGAGGTAAACGCCGGTCGTTGATACCAGAGCCGATAAAGCCACAGCGATGAATAATGCGTTGCTAAATCGTTGCGTCAAAAGAACTGCAATAGCACCGGGCGCGATAAGCAAAGAGACGGATAAAATAATCCCCACGGACTTTAGCGTGGCGACAACAGTAAGCGAAATCATGCTCAGTAATCCGTAATAGAGCCATCCCGTCCGTAGTCCACTGACCCTGGCCTGCTGAATATCAAAACAGTAAAGCAGGAAATCACGCCATTTAATTCCGGTAATCAGCAGTATAAATAAGGCAATGGTGCCCGTCTGGAGTATGTCGGTGGCGTTTATACCAAGCATGTCGCCAAAGAGGATATGTTCAAGCGGAGCATCCGGACGGACTGAGACATACAAAATCAGTCCGGAGGCGAACATACCCGAAAAAATGATACCCAGCAGCGTATCCTGCTTTATGCGGCTGTTATCTTTAATATATCCGGTAAGTAAAGCACAGGATAATCCAGCCACAAAAGCTCCGGTGCCTAATGGCAACCCTACAATCCAGGCCAGTACAACCCCGGGAAACACGGCATGGCTCATGGCATCCCCCATCAGAGCCCAACCTTTCAGCACGAGAAAAACAGACAGCAGGGCGCAGGGAACAGAGACCAGCAGCGCGATTATCAGGGCATAATTGATGAAGTCAAAGCGGAAAGGTTCAATGAGCATATTCAGCATTTACGCGGTCCTTTTGACTGAGAAACCGATCGGCGGTTCGCCAGTAAGCCATGTACCGGGGCGAAAATGAACACCAGCAAGAAAATGAGGGTCTGAGCGACCACGATAATGCCACCCGTTACGCCATCAAGGTAGTAACTTGCCCACGCACCCAGAAAGCTGGTGACACTGCCTATGGTCACCGCAATACAGACCAGGCGGGGGAAGCGATCAGTAAGCAGCCAGGCCGTTGCGCCAGGCGTTACCACAAGGCAGATCACCATGAACGCGCCTACGGTCTGTAATGCCGCAACGGTGGAGAGGGTTAACAGAAGGAAAAATAATATCTTAAGCCTTTCCGGATGTAATCCTACCGCCCGCGCATGATTTTCATCGAAAAAGGTCAGTAATAAATCTCTCCATTTTAATAACAACGTAATAACCGAAATAATGCCAATGACGGTAAGCTGAAGAATATCTTCTGGCGGAACCGCCAGGATATTTCCCAGAATGATTGATTGTATATTTACCGAAACAGGATTCAGCGAGATGATAAATAATCCAAGCGCGAAAAAGGATGAAAAGATCAAACCAATGATGACATCTTCTTTTAGACGGGTACGTTGATTAAGAAGGAACATGCTGCCTGCTGCCAGCCCGCCAGAAACAAACGCACCCACCGAGAAGGGCAGTCCCAGCATAAAAGCGCCAGCTACTCCGGGTACGATAGAATGGGACAGCGCATCGCCAATTAGTGACCAACCCTTCAACATCAGATAACAGGATAAAAAAGCACATATTCCTCCGACCATTGCCGAAATCCACATGGCATTGAGCATGTATTGATAACCAAAAGGCTCCAGAAGCCAGCTCATGATGACCTGCCTTTATCTTCATATTCAGCGGAAGGTTGATAATTTGGCTGTGTTGATCCTCCCTGAACTGGCAATATATCTGACTCACTCTCAATGTTTGCACTAAACGTCTTTTTTATATTTTCCGGCGTAAATGTCGTGGCGACAGGACCGCTTGCCAGCACGGTGCCTTTCACCAGAACGGTATAATCACAATATTCGGATACGGAGGTAAGGTTATGCGTTGAAACCACCAGGGTGCTGCCTTCTTCTTTCAGTTCGCCAAGCAGCGTGATGATTTTCTTTTCGGTATTGACATCCACACCGGTAAAAGGCTCATCAAGAAGGATTACTTTGCCCCGTTGTGCAATAGAACGCGCGAGGAACACCCGCTTCTTTTGCCCTCCGGATAATTCACCAATCTGCCGGTGGCGGTAAGGAAGCATATCTACACGCTCAAGCGCATCATTAACGATCCTGCGATCTTCTTTACCCGCTCTACGCAGCATACCCATATGGCCATACCGGCCCATCATGACGACATCTTCCACCAATACCGGGAACGACCAGTCAATTTCCTCGGACTGAGGTACATAGGCAATAATATTGCGGCGAAGCGCCTGTGCAGGAGGCATCCCGAGAAGTGAAATCGTTCCGCATGAAGGGGATACGAATCCCATCATTGCCCTGAATAGTGTGGATTTTCCGGAACCATTTACCCCCAGCAGGGCCGCGTTCGAACCTTTAGGGACGCTGAATGATGCATTCTGTAATGCCTTATGGCCGTTACGATAAACAACAGTTAAGCCCGCTACTGTGATGCCTGCCGCCTGGCTCATCTTTTACTCCTTCATTCCGCTGTGCAAACCCTGTACCACTGTCCGGGTAGTGACGTTCAGCAGATCAAGGTAGGTGGGAACCGGGCCATTTGCTGCGCTCAGGGAATCCACATAAAGTACGCCCCCATAATGTGCACCTGTTTCGCGTGCGACCTGACGGGCTGGTTTATTGGAAACGGTACTTTCGCTAAATACCGCCGGAATTTTATTCTGCCGGACTTTATCGATTACGTTACGAACCTGTTGCGGGGTTCCCTGTTGATCGGCATTAATCGGCCATAGATAGAGTTCTTTCAGTCCCAGATCGCGTGCCAGATAAGAAAATGCGCCTTCGCTCGATACCAGCCAGCGCTGTTCGGCAGGGAGGGTTTCTATTTGTTTACGCAGCGGTTCAAGCGTCTGACGGATCTTTTGTTTATAGGCGTCCGCATTGGCTTTGTAAGTTTCAGCATTTCCCTGATCGTATTTCACCAGCGCATCACGAATATTATCTACATAAATCAGTGCATTATCAGGCGACATCCAGGCATGAGGATTTGGTTTTCCATCATACGGACCCTCGGTAATGCTTATTGGAGTGATACCTGTAGTGACCACCACATCCGGTACGTTTTTCAATCGTTGATAAAATTTTTGAAACCAGAGTTCGAGGTTGAAGCCATTTGAAAGGATTAGCTGTGCCCCCTGAGCACGCTTTATATCTCCGGTTGTAGGCTGATATTCATGGATTTCTGCGCCAGGCCGGGTAATCGAACTGACTTCGGCGGCGTCCCCTGCCACGTTCTGTGCCATGTCAGCAATTACCGTGAATGTCGTGATGACCTTAAACTTTTCAGCAGCATAAGCGCCATGAATAGCTGTCAGTCCTGTGATAAAGGTGCTTAACAGGATTATCTTTACCGTCTTTAGTTGAAGCATGGTTATCTCCTGATGAAATCACTGTTTGTTAATAATTAGTAATGTTATAACATAGCTTATACTATGCAACATAGCACAGGCTATATTTAAATGAGAAAAATTATCTTTATCATTTAAGAGCTGATGGCACAGTATTTCATGGCTTATGCAAGCGCTGATATCTCAGACATGCCACTTTTAATGCAACATGGTTGCGTTAAAATGTGCATTAATGCAACATAGTTGCTGTTAATCACTGAGCTATGTTGGGATATGAAAATGTCAGAAGCGCCTATAACAGAGTCAGAACCTCTCACTTTTACTCTTCCTGATGGCTCTCTGAAGCACGTCAGAAAAGGGGCAACTTTGCAGAACGTTGCAGAAAGCATCGGTTCTTCCGTCGCGAAAAGCGCTGTGTACGCGGAAATTGATGGTAAATGTGTGGATCTGCTTGAGAAAGCAAAGAACAGTGGAAAGCTCAATATCATTACAGTTTTTGATGAAGAAGCGTTGGGCCCGATTCGCCGAGGTTGTCTTCTCCTTCTCGCAGCGTCTGTAAAACAGCTGTTTCCCTCGGCCAGGATGGTTGAAGGGCAACTGACTAAGGAAGGGTTTTATTACGATTTCGCGGTAGATAAACCTTTTACTCGCGATGACCTGGGGATGATTGAGCAGCACATGACAAGTCTGATCGCTGAAAACCCGCCGATTATTAAAGAGCAGGTCACGCGGGCACAGGCTATTGACTGTTTTGAGCAGCGGGGCGAGAAATTCAAATCAACGGAGTTGATGGAAATACTGGCAGATAAGTCGGTGACACTATGCCATCTCAGGCAGTTCACGGACGGCTTTAATGGCCCATTGGTTCCGGATCTTCGTTTTCTAAAAAATATGAAGTTGCTTAACGTATCCGGTGCTTACTGGCGTGGTGAAGCCAACAATGTACAGCTACAGCGGATTTATGGCACGGCATGGGCCAGCAAAAAACAGCTTGATGGCTGGCTTGAGAAAACGGCAGAAGCGGAGAAACGTGATCATCGCAAGCTGGGTCGGGAGCTGGATTTGTTTCATTTTCAGGACAATGCGCCAGGCGCGGTTTTCTGGCATCCCAGGGGGTGGACAATCTTTCAGTCGCTTATTGCCTATATGCGTAGCCGCCATGAGGTGGCGGGTTACGTTGAGGTCAATACGCCTGATGTCATGGACCGCAGCCTGTGGGAAATTTCCGGTCACTGGGATAATTATCGTGATCATATGTTTACGACACAAACCGAGGATGGCCGGAATTTCGCTCTCAAGCCGATGAACTGTCCTGGGGCGGTATCGCTGTTTAAATACGGGATCAAGAGTTACCGCGATTTACCCGTTCGCCTGTCTGAATTTGGTAAAGTCCATCGTTATGAACCCTCTGGATCGCTGCATGGCTTATTACGGGTCCGCCATTTTACTCAGGATGACGCGCATATCTTTTGCACGCTGCAACAGGTCGAGGGGGAATGTAAAAGTATCCTTCAGTTGGTGCTTGATATTTATAAGCAATTTGGATTTGAAGAGGTCGCAATCAAGTTATCCACTCGTCCTGAAAAGCGGATGGGAAGCGACGCAGACTGGGATAGGCTGGAAAACGCGCTCTCAGCCTCTCTGGAAGCGCAGGGATTACAATGGTCGGTAAATCCCGGTGAAGGTGCCTTCTATGGCCCTAAACTGGAGTTTGTGTTACGCGACGCGATTGGTCGTGACTGGCAGTGCGGAACGCTACAGGTGGATATGAATCTGCCTGAGCGATTTGATATTGGCTATATTGCCGAGGATGGCTCGACAAAACGCCCGGTGATGTTGCACAGGGCGCTCTTCGGCTCCCTTGAGCGGTTCACCGGTATCCTTCTTGAACATTACGTCGGTAAACTGCCCGCCTGGCTGTCGCCGGTTCAGGCCGTGGTCATGACGATTACCGACAAGCAGCATCACTATGCGGAGCAGGTTTTGAAGGCGCTTCGCAAGAAAGGGCTGCGTTGTGAGGCCGACCTCCGCAATGAAAAAATTGGATTTATAATCCGTGAACAGACTCTGGCCCGCATTCCTTTCCTGCTGATCGTTGGCGATGCGGAGGAGAATGCGGCGCGTGTCACGGTGCGCGATCGTACCGGGAGGTGCATGGGGACGCTGTTACTCAATGAGGCGGCAGACGCTATCAAAATATGTTGCCAGCCACCGGAGGTTCACCTTGATTAAGCAAAGCAGAAGCGATATCCCCCGACGCGAGAGCGGTCGTCACGTCTGGCCGGTGAAGGAGGATGATACCCAAAGCAACGATATCGATTTTTATAAAACGGCGTTCAGAGAACAGTCCAGGCGATGGGGGCTTTCCGAGATCATTCTTAGTAATACTGGTGATGGAGAAATATCACTCTATCAGTCTGTTAATCAGGGGGCAGATGTTCCTCACGTACTGATTGCGGCAGGGTTTCATGGAGAAGAACCCGCGGGATGTTGGGGGATGCTGGATTTTTTGCGCGAGGGCTCCCCTGAATTGTTTGATAACGTAGCCGTGAGTTTTTTACCGCTTGTAAACCTCTCTGGTCTGCGCACTGGTAGCCGCCTTAATAGTCTTGGACAGAATCCAAACCGAGGCTTTACCAAAGGTGCAGAAGTCGAGCCTTCTATTGAAGGAAAAGTACTGCTCAACTATGAAACGCTTCTGAAAAACGCAGCAAGTCATGGTGTGCTCTGTTGCCATGAAGATATTCTTCGTCATAAGGCGTATCTCTACACTTTCGAACATGCTACTCGCTTGGGTCATTTCAGCGTGGCATTACGTGATGAACTTGAACGCTTTTTCCCGGTCATGGAAAAAGAGCGAGTTGATGGTTGTGAATGTGAGGATGGCATTATTTTTAACCATTTCGATTCGTCATTTGAATCATGGTTGTTTTCTTCCTGTTCCGACGTCGCAGCGTGCACTGAAACGCCGGGATTGCAACCCTTTGCAAAACGAGCAGAAGCAAACCGTTATTTAATCGGCGCGTTTATCTCATCGATACTGGAGCGCAACAGCATCGGGAGCGGGATGTCATGAAGCCTTTATTACTGACCAATGCATTAATAATCAATGAAGACTTGCGCTATCCGGCCGACATCCTCATTGATAAAGGACGGATCCAGAAAATTGCCTCGCTTATTCCCTCCCGAACGGAATGGCAGGTTATTGATGTGCGAGGGAAATGGGTGATCCCCGGTATGATTGACGATCAGGTTCATTTCCGCGAACCCGGTCTGACGCATAAGGGAACCATTGCCAGTGAATCAGCTGCCGCTGTAATGGGAGGCATTACCAGTTTTATGGAAATGCCTAACGTTACGCCACCAACAACGACCCTTCAGGCGCTGCGTGAGAAATTTCAACGTGCCTCGCATTCTTCGCTGGCGAACTACAGTTTTTACTTCGGCGCGACGAACGATAATCTTGACGAACTGAAAGCGCTTACGGCTTCGCAAGCCTGTGGGGTGAAGGTGTTTATGGGAGCTTCTACCGGAAATATGCTGGTGGACGATGAACAGATCCTGGAAAGTATTTTCGCCAACGCACCCTGCCTGGTAGCAACACATTGCGAGCATACCCCGACAATAAAGCATAATGAGGAGACATGGCGGGCTCGTTTGGGGGACGCTATTCCTGCTGGCGAACATGCCGCTATTCGTTCTGTGGACGCCTGCCTGACATCTTCCCACCAGGCCGTCTCTCTGGCGAAAAAACATCGTACCCGATTACATGTCCTGCATATCACCACCGCAGATGAACTCGCTCTCTTTGATGCTGCTCCCACGCTGGAGGCGCTGCGCCAGAAAACCATTACAACTGAAGCCTGCGTTCATCACCTGTTTTTTAATTATGACGATTATGAAATGCTGGGGCATAAGCTCAAATGTAATCCATCCGTAAAATCCTCTTTTCATCAGGAAGCCCTCTGGAGAGGCGTTAATGAAGGCATTATTGACGTTATCGCGACTGACCATGCGCCGCATTTGCTGGAGGAAAAGCAGAATGACTATTTTGCTGCGCCTTCCGGCTTACCGCTGGTGCAGCATGCTCTTCCTGCACTGCTGGATATGAGCAGCAGGGGGATTTTTACCCCGGAAATGGTGGTGAGAAAGACAAGCCATGCTGTAGCCGAGCGCTTCCAGCTCAAAGATCGTGGCTATATCAGAGAAGGCTATTGGGCGGACCTGGTGGTTATCGATCCGTTTAGTCATCAACAGATAATCCGGGAGGATGTGGCATACAAATGCGGGTGGTCCCCCTTTGAAGGCCGGATTTTGTCAGGCGGGGCGGTTGATATGACGCTGGTAAATGGCCACGTTATCTGGAATGGGCGCACCATACAGCAGAAGTACGGCCTGCCACTGGAATTCTGTCGCTAGCCACGTATTTATTTTGCTCAGGCATAACTTCTCCCCGAGAATTCAGAAGAGGCAAATCTTGTGAGTATTATTATTCCTGGTTCTTTCCCGGCACGACGACTGCGCCGTTCTCGCACCCATTCTTTCAGTCGCCGTCTGGTCGCTGAAAATCAGCTGACCGTAGATGACCTGATTTTACCGGTATTCATTATTGAGGGGCAAAACCTGCGACAGGAAGTGCCGTCGATGCCGGGCGTATTTCGTCTGTCGGTTGATATGTTGCTTCATGATGCCGCGCAATTTGTTCAGGCAGGTATACCTGCTATTGCACTATTTCCGTGTATAGAAAGTTCTGCTAAATCGCTGATGGCAGACGCTTCGTGGGATCCATCCGGTTTAGTACCGCGAGCTGTAAGGGCGCTGAAAAAGGCTTTTCCTGAACTCGGGGTGATAACTGACGTTGCTCTTGACGCCTATACGACACATGGTCAGGACGGCATCACTGACGAAAATGGATATGTACTTAATGAGCCGACAAAAGAAATTCTCACCAGACAGGCGCTTACCCACGCCGAAGCAGGCGCAGATATTGTCGCTCCAAGCGACATGATGGATGGCCGCATCGGTCATATCAGACAAGCGTTTGAAACGAATGGACTGCTTAATATCCAGATAATGGCGTATTCAGCAAAATACGCGTCGAACTATTATGGTCCTTTTCGCGAGGCGACGAAATCTGCTGTATCACTGGGTAAACGGGACAAAAAAAGCTATCAGATGGATCCGGCGAATGCAATGGAAGCTATGCATGAAATTGCCCAGGATTTGCAGGAAGGGGCAGACATGGTGATGGTTAAGCCGGGCATGCCTTACCTGGATATTATCAGGGAAGCCAGGAAAACTTTTGCAGTACCCGTCTTTGCCTATCAGGTTTCAGGGGAATATACGATGCATATGGCCGCTTTCCGAAATGGTTGGCTGGACGAAGAAAAAACGGTGCTTGAATCACTTATGTGCTTCAAACGCGCCGGGGCGGATGGAATACTGACTTATTTTGCCAATACAGTAGCCCAGTTGCTTAATCAACATAAACGGGAATATTGATTCCCTGTTGACAAAATTCCTTAGTCGCTAAGCAGGAGCACCGCTGAGAGTAAACGTCATAATCAGCGAGAATTTCTATACTTTAATTCTTATCTTTATTGCGAATTCTGACGAATCGTTTGTATCAGCCCAATAATCTGGAGGAAGCAGTTATGGTCGAAACCAGTAAACAGGACCGTATGCCTTATCTACTTTTCCTGTGTGAAAACCGCATTCTTGCACAGAATATCGATGGTCATGTCATTGATCTTGGTGGATTAACCAAACAAAACGGCACCATTGACTGGCTTCTGGATAGCAATAAGGAAAAGGGGGAAAATCTCAAAACAGAAATCGAAGCGCTGGAGGATATTGCCAATAAGATAGATTTTCTTTTTCTTGATGGTCAGTTTACCAGCCTTCCTGACATATCGGCTGAATATAAAGATAAGCTTACATCAGCCCCTTCAATGGAAATCGTATTGAATGAACTTGGCGATAAGCCATAAGAAAGCCCAACGTCAGGAAGCTGATAAAAAGGAGGAAAGGCATGTCGGTCAAAAAAATAGCAGTTATTGGTGCAGGCGTACTCGGCCTGTCCGTGGCCCGCTCCCTGGCGCAACAGGGAGCAAAAGTCACTGTTTTTGAGCGTAGCCATGTGGGGGCGGGGACAAGCAGCACGACTTTTGCCTGGATTAATTCAAATGGCAAAACACCAGAAAGTTATCATCATCTCAATGCCCTGGCGATTGACGAGCATATCCGGCTACAACAGGAACGGACCACAGAAGGTCATTGGCTAAAAGCGACTGGGACTTATGAATGGGCGGCTGGTGCGCCAGAGCAAAAACGGTTACAAGACCGGGTCAGCCGTCTTTTGGAACTGAACTATCCTGTTCAGAACCTTTCCGCAGATGAACTTAAGCGCAAAGTTCCTGAAATCCGCGTGGGATCTCATGCCGGAGATATCTGGTATTTTCCAGGTGAATGCTTACTGGTACCTTCCGTTTTTATGGCATGGCTGGTGTCCGAGCTTCATGTTCATAACGCCGAACTGAAAACACAAAGCGAAGTGACAGAGTTAACTGAAGAAAAAAATAGGGCAGAGATAAGCCTTGCCAATGGCGAACGTTGGCAGGGAGACAGTATAGTCATTGCGGCGGGAAGATGGTCTGCCGAACTCGCTTCGCTACTTGGGCAGCAACTGGCAATGATCGATCCGAACCAGCCGAATAAAATCGCATGTGGTTTTCTGGGCTATACGCGCCCGGTGTTAACCCAGTTACAGGCGAATTTAATCACGCCAGGGTTAAATGTCCGGCCAGAAGGAGGGGGGCGATTACTGCTTCAGTGTCCCGACCTTGACAGCTTTGCCAATCCTGCAAATCCGGCACCGGTAGATAGCTATATCGGTGAAGAAATGCACAAAAGGCTACGGAAGCTATTTAATAATATGGAAATGGCACAGCTGGAACGTATAGCTGTTGGGCAGCGTTCCCGACCGGCAGATGGTCTTCCAGGGCTTGGTTATATCTCTGGTAAGCGACGAATCTACCTCATGGTGACGCACAGTGGTATGACTCTGGGGCCGTTGATCGGACGGCTTTGCGCGGAAGAGATTCTCCACGATAAGCGTTCTTCGCTTTTGAGTGATTTCTCTCCTGAAAGATTACTTGGGAAAACGGCAAAGGATTTTCCTGCTTTTACTACGTTACATTTCCCGGCTGCACAGTAATTTTTCAGTCGATGTTCACCACTGAAATGAGGATCAGAAAGCTAATAAACTAGATCCTGTTCAGCGGCATTAACAAAAAGCCTGTCCAACATGGGCAGGCCTGAAGCGTTTAAGCTTGCAAAAATACGACAAGGTGTGTGATGTCAGGCTATATCTGGCCATTATAGCCCGCGTACGCATTGGTTACAGTCAGCCAGAACGCCTTCTGTAGAGGAACATCACTACCCAATAGTATCATTTTTTTGTGGGTGTGTTATGTTATTTTATAACATCCAGGCTCATATTCCGCATACCGAAAGATAACTAGTTGTTATGCGTTTTCTCATACTGTAGTTTCAGAGGAAGATTTAACAAGAGGTTAACATGAAAATCAGTAAGATAGTTGCATTCTCCCTGACAATGGCTTCGACTCCGGCTCTGGCATTTCAGGCGAAAGATACGACTGGTTCAGATCTTTCAGGAAAGCAGTTGCGCGCAACAGAAGACAGCATCATCAGTAACTTTTACAGCCAGCATAGCAGGCAGTTTCAGACGACGACTTTAGGAACCTGTGCTGCTGTGGCAGTACCTGGATGCAATTGCCCTTTCTGTTCAATGTTGCGTAATCAAAAGCTTTGAGAGAGTTAAATAAATATATTACTTGTAAGAGCTGAAAGCTGAAAAGATTCTGGTGTAATCAACTAGAGCAGTAAATGCTGTAAAGTGAGGTGAATAGTATGAAAGGGAATTTGATATTCATGGATGTTATTCCCAGGGTAAATTCAAAAAGATTATTAAAGCCAGAAAGTAGATCTGCTATCAGCAGATCTACTATGAAAGGCGTTGTTAGGTTTGACAAGTATTAATGAGCGTGATCATCATGATGATGAGCTTCATGATCGTGATGTTCACCATGTACTTTTCCTGAACCGCCGACTGCAACAATATTAAATGGCTGCCCTTCGACGCTAATTTCACTGGTCTTTTTAAAAGAAGTAGCGTCTAACACAATAATTTTACTTTTCAACGGATCGGTGACGTAAATTTTATTGTCAGCTACTGCGATTCTCGGCCTTGGATCATTCCAGTGGCCATCCATTGAATAGGGATCAGTGACACGCACTGACTGCGAAATTTCCCCTTTCAGGACATCTATTTGATTAAGCTTTCCGTCTTCTGTAAACACATAGGCGAATTTCGCGCGTACCGGGTCTACAACGAAATGGACTCGACGGGTAGGCAACTGAATCAAACGGAAGCTATCCGATTCGGTAGGATCGACCAGAATAATCCGGTCTGGCCCATAATTACCGATAAAATATTGCATTCCCTTACCACCGATCAAGGTGGATGTGCTTCCCTCTGGCAACGTTTTCGCGTAGGGAAGGTGCCTGATAACCGGTGCCGCATTTTTTTGCGTAATCAGCAGGAGGCCAGTCTCACATGATAGGGCAAAAGTATCACCCGAGCCGGCTGAGCCGTGAAGTCCGGGGCATAAGGCATCATCACCCACTTTTTTACCTTGCAGGTCCACCACGCGAGCGCCGACAGGTCGTTTTGACGCATCATCAGGGTTGGGAATGGATACGACAGCATAATTATCGTAAGGAACAGCAACGCCGTGATGTGGCGCAACAACATTTACTTTCGTTATATTCTTCTGACCTTTAAGAACGGCGCTTTCACCCAGGATTTGCGCGCTATCTTCCCCGTCAAACCACTGGGCAATTTTGCCCTGACGTTCAACAAAATGACCAGGTTTTTTACCCGTTAGTTCCAGCGGTAATAATTTGGGAGCGTCAATATCAATGTCTGCATGATCTCCGTGATCATGGAAAGCAATGCCTGAAGCGATTGTAGATACTACGCCAGCACTACCCTGGATAGCGAAAATTGTGGCACCACTTTCGCTGCGAGATAAATTTGCAGGGCCTTTAACATTAAATGTTGCGAGCTTATCTCCATCCAGTGCATCAATAACATTCACAACGGGTTTATCATGATCGGCGATGAACAGACGCCATGCGGTTACGTCTTCATCTGCGAAAGCAGGCATCACAGAAAGGCCCAAAAGCAGCGTTGAGATTGAAGTAGATAATAAGCGTTTCTTCATAATGTTCTCCATCATATATAAAACTGTTCGGCGGGTATTTATGGCTGGGTATTACGGCTATTGCTCGCCGCTGTCGCAATCGCCGTTACGTTATGTTCCATCATTTCCAGGTAGGTAGAAGCCGGTCCTCCTGGTTCTGACAAGGCATCTGTATAAAGCACGCCAGCCACGTTAAGGCCAGCTTCTCTGGCAATTTGTTCAACCAGACGTGGATTGGAAATATTTTCAGAAAAAACAGCTGATGCGTTATTTTCTTTAATTTTCTTAAGTATGCCGGCAACGTCAGCGGCAGAGGCCTCTGATTCGGTGGATATACCCTGAGGGGAAAGGAAATGTATACCATATGCCTGTTCAAAATATTTGAATGCATTATGGCCTACGACGACAGTACGCTTTTCCTGTGGGATCGTAGCGACAGTCTTAATAATTTTATTTTCCAGATCCGCAAGTTTTGCATCATAAGCACGGGCATTAGCCTGATAAAAATCACAATTACTTTTATCTTGTGCACAAAAGGCTTCTGCAATATTTTTCACATATATTCTGGAATTCCCTACTGATTGCCAGGCATGTGGATCAAACGGTGCAGCATGAAAGACCGCTTTACCGTCATAAAAATGATAGTGTCCGCCTGCCGGGTCCTGGAGAATATTTGCTCCTTTTGTTGTTTCAATTACCGGTGCGGAAGTTTCACTTGCCTCGATCAACCGTGAAATAAAGCCTTCAAGTTGTAAACCATTTACCAGTATGACATCCGCTTTAGACATAGCGATCGCGTCAGCAGGAGAGGGCTCATAAACATGGGCATCGCCATTAGGGCCGACAATAGTACGCAGTTCGATGCGGTCCCGACCGATGTTTTTTGCCATATCGCCAATAACAGAAAAGCTTGCTATGACATTAATTTTCGCTTTCGCCGGGAAAGTAAAAAGTAAAAAAAGCATTGATGTCGTCAGGATGCATAAAGATATAAAACCGGGTTTTCTCATTAAATAATTTCCTCGATTTGTAGTGAAAAGATTAACGAAGTTTTTTTAAGTGGATGTTTTTCACCATCATGGCAGCAGCAGAGACAAGATACATAATTCCCACAGATAATATGATTGACGGTCCTGAAGGTAGTGAAAAATGAAATGAAAATAACAAACCGCTTATACATGCAAGCATTCCTATCAGGACAGAGGCTATGCACATTGTTGCTACACGTCTCGTCCAGAAACGAGCCGTCACAGCTGGCAAGACCATTACCCCGACAGAGAGCAAAGTGCCGAGTGCCTGAAAACCAGCGACAAGATTCAGTACCACCAGGGCCAGGAAAATAAAATGGACTGGCGATCCCAATCGTGAAACGGAGCGAAGAAATAAAGGGTCAAGGCACTCAGCAATAAGTGCGCGCCAGAATATAGAAACCAGCAGAAGTGTGAGCAGCGCGACAGAGAAAATTAACAACAGCGCTTCGTGATTGAGTGCAAGCACAGTTCCAAATAGGACATGCATAAGATCCACGCTTGAGCCTCGAAGCGATACAATGAGCACGCCGACTGCGAGTGAGATTAAATAAAAAGCAGCCATTGAAGCGTCTTCTTTTTGCACTGTTAAGCGGGAAACCGCCCCTGCAAAAATAGCGACTATCAGCCCTGAGACAAGCCCACCAATAGTCATCGGTAATATATCTAATCCGTAGAGTAAGAAGCCAAATGCAGCACCGGGCAAGATAGCATGTGACATGGCATCACCAACCAGACTCATACGGCGTAATGTTAAAAAAACGCCAACCGGGCAAGCGCTTAAACAAAGCAGAAATGAACCATAAAGCGCCCGGCGCATAAAACCGAAGCCGACAAAAGGTGCTAGAACCCATTCATGAAGCCAGTTCATGAATGTGTAGCCTCATGTTGCCCAGGTAAAGCACGTGCTGTGCCCATATTCTGTGCCGGTAGAAGTGAGGTATGGCGCAGAACTTGTTCTGTTTCGTCCCATGCCACTAATTTACCGTTTAACAAAATGGCCTGTGGAAAATGATTTCTAACCAGACCGATATCATGCATGACAGCTAAGACAGTACGTTTCTGAGCATGCCAGCGGTTTATCAGCACAAGCAAGTCATCAATAGTAGTGGCGTCAATGGCATTAAAAGGCTCATCAAGCAAGATGATGTTTGCCTGTTGAAGAATGACCCGTGCGAAGAGCGCGCGTTGAAGCTGCCCCCCGGATAATGCACTAAGCTGTCTTTTTTCAAACCCTGCTAATCCTACTGATCCCAATGCATCAGTAAGCCGTTTACGATCCTCAATTCTGTGATGACGGAATAACCCTCTTTCAGGCCATAAACCTAGGGAAACTAAATCTGAAACAGTTGCAGGGAAAGTGCGATCCAATTCCGATATTTGTGGCAGATAGGCAATGCGCGCCTTTGGTTCTACGGTACAGGAGCCACTTAACGGAGCCAGAATCCCTGCGATACCTTTAAGCAGTGTTGACTTACCAGAACCGTTAGGGCCGATGATGGCTGTAAGGGACCCTTTTTGTATCGTCCCGGTAATATTTTGTATCGCAGGTAAACCCTCATAACCCAGCGCCAGATTTGCAAAACGCAAAGAGTAGTCGTGCATGACATCCATTCCACATAATAAGTTACTTTTTGTAACGTTATAACATAACAAATGTAATGTAAACGTTTAATCGATTTTTTGATATGGAACGTGCATGTACGAAGCCAGGCTTAAGGTAGCGTTAAAATTGATAATCGTTTCAGCGAGTAAGAGAAAACATAAAAGGCTAAGGTTAATTCCTTCAGATAACAGCGAGATTAAATATTTGATACCTAGGGAATGTTGGGAGGATCAAGCTGTTGCCATAAAAAATGGTGCCCAAAAGGGCACCAGATGCATCAGGTACCGATTATCCCGCCATTCGATTTAGTGATAACGACTGTTGAAGAACGTGGTCGTCCGTCTGATCTTGAATCTGGCCAGTTGGAGATAGCCCGAGGGTTGCTCGGATCGGTAATGTCGTCGCCGCCTTCGCCGGGATGCTGGATATTAATAAACAGCGTACGGTTGTCCGGCGTAAAGGCGATACCGGTAATTTCACACCCGCGTGGCCCGGTCAAAAAGCGGCGATACTCATTGGTGCCGGGCAGGGTCGCTATCATCTGGTTATTCCCCATCCCTTCATACGCCTTTTTATTAATCGTACTGGAGGAAACATCAGTCTGGATCCACAGCACGCCGCGGTGATCGAAGGAGAGCCCATCAGGGCTGCCGAATTCTGCCCCCTGCATGGAGCCTTTCGCTTTAGGATCGTCACTGTCAGTACGCCCGGCGAGCACCAGAATATTCCACGTAAATTTCGCTGAGGCGGGGTCTGCCCTCTCTTCGCGCCAGTGCATGATATGGCCGAACTGGTTGTTGGCGCGCGGGTTGGCTGCGTCAACCGGGGCTTTGCCCTCTTTACCGCGATCGGAATTGTTGGTGAGCGTGCAATACACGCTGCCTTTCGCATGGGTATCAACGGCTATCCATTCCGGGCGATCCATTTTTGTTGCGCCCACCGTATCGGCAGCAAGGCGCGTTTTGATCAGCAGATCGCCCTGATTGTCGAAACCCTTGCTTTGATCAAGGCCATTTTCACCGAAGATTAGCGGCAGCCAGTCGCCGGAACCGTCGTCATTGAATCTGGCGACATAGAGCGTGCCTGACTCCAGCAACTGCATATTTGCCTTGCGATCGCCAGGGTCATATTTGTTCTCGGAGATGAATTTATAGATGTATTCAAATTTCTGATCGTCGCCCATATAGACCACAACGCGATTATCCCCCGCCAGCGTCACGGCGGCACCTTCATGCTTAAAGCGACCTAATGCGGTATGTTTGCGCGGTGTGGAGGTCGGATCGTAGGGGTCAATCTCCACCACCCAGCCAAAGCGGTTCGGCTCGTTGGGCGTTTTATCGACGCTGAAACGTTCGTCAACCTCGTTCCAGCGGTAGGATTCATCGCTATCGCTAATGCCGTAGCGCTTCTCCAGCACGTTACGCGGCGCTTTTTTAACAAAAATATCCGACCAGTTCTCTTCACAGGTCAGGTACGTCCCCCACGGGGTTTTACCATTGGCGCAGTTTTGCATGGTGCCCAGTACCACTTCGCCTTGCGGATCGGCGGCGGTTTTCATCAACGCCTGATGACGCGCCGGACCGCTCAGTTGCATTGGTGTATTAACGGTAATGCGACGAGCAAAGCTGGAGGGACGGACTACCTGCCAGCCCACGTTATCTTTTTTCACCTCGATAACTGATATACCCATCGCATTCTGACCCTTACGGGCCTTATCAAGATCCCAGTTGGCGGTACCGTCTTTAAACAGCATGCCGTTATCAATGTACTCATGGTTGAGCGCCAGCAGACCGTGTGCCGGGTTCTCTTTGCCCTGCGGCAGGCTAAACCAGGCCATGCCGTCATGGTGCATACCGGCCTGCGCCGCCTGTTCGTCGGTGGTGTTGCTAGCGTCGAATTTAAATTCCGGCAGATTACCCTTTATGCCCACAGCATCGCCCCAGCGATAAAACGGACGGGCTATATAGCCTTCCGGCACGGTGACAGTGTCTGCTGTCGAAACGGGAATGCTGGTGAAGCCCAGTGACACCGCTTTAGATAATGCTGAGGGATTTGCCTTCGCCGCGAAGGCGTTTTCTGGCTTGACTAGATAAGGAAAGGAGACGGCAGCGCCCGCCACCATTCCCATTTGCAGAAAGCGGCGACGGGACATAAAAGCGCTGACTACCTCAGAAAAGACGGGGTTCACGCTGTGGTTACTGATCTCATCGCTGTGCTCCTTTTTAAACACCGATTTAAGGGGGCTGCTCATATCGTTTTCCTGTAATTTCCATAGATTTGCGTGGCAATACAGGACAGTTTAAAAAAAATTTGTTACAAATTTATAACATGAGAAATAACGGAGGTTCAGGAGAAAAAGCTCACTGGCATTTTTGTATTACTGATAAATAAAGCCGTCCCCACCTAAGCGGAGACGGCTTCGTTATACTAACAATTCAGCGGTTCTCCTGAACCATCATATAAGGCGACACATATGCTTTTCTGCATATATCCAGATAGTCCGACCACCACTGCATCATCGCCTTGCGGGCTTCCAAGTGTTCTGCCTTGTGAATATAAGCCATGCGCACGGTATTGCGCTCCTGATGACTCATCTGGCGTTCTACTGCATCCTTTGCCCATAAACCCGATTCCATCAGCGCACTGCATGCCATCGCCCGAAAGCCGTGGCCACAGATATCCTTTTTCGTGTCGTAGCCCATCACCCGCAGTGCCTTATTGACCGTGTTTTCACACATTGGCTTATACGGGTTATGGTCGCCGGGGAAGATCAGTTCATTATTACCGGTGATATCCTTAATCTGTTTCAGAATGGCGATGGACTGTTCTGAGAGGGGGACGATATGCGGCATTCGCATTTTTGCCCCGCGGCCGGAATAACGCACGCCAATAATGGGTTCTCGCGTCGCGGGTATCGTCCAGACTCGGTTTGTGAAATCAATCTCTGACCAGCGGGCGAAACGCAGTTCACTGGAGCGAATGAACACATGCAGCATCAGCAGGACGGCCAACCGCGTCAGTTCACGGCCCTGATGATATGCCTCAATACGTTCAAGCAGTTCAGGCAGCCGCTCCAGTGGCAGGGCAGGATAGTGCCGTCTGACAGGAGGTGTGGTCACGCCGCCAAGATTTGCTGCCGGGTTCGTATCGATTAACCCCTGATGAACCGCATGGCGCATTATGTTACTCAGGTGCTGCCGCGTGCGGGACGCAACTTCCAGCAGACCTTTTTCCTCGATCCTTTTCAGCAGGTCAATGAAATGACGGGGTTTAAGTTCTGATACAGGCAGGTTGCCAATGACCGGAAAGATGTGATTGTTCATGCTGGCAAGCAGACGGTCAGCGGTGTTCTGCGACCATTTTCGGTTACTTTTATGCCACGCCAGCGCCACGTTTTTAAAAACTTTATCCGGTGTTCGTGAGCCACGTTCAGCAGCCCGCTGCTGTACCGGGTTGATATTCAGCGCCAGCATTTTACGGACACCTTCACGCTGCTGTCGCGCATCAGAGAGGGAGACGGCAGGATAGGCACCCAGCGCAATGCGCGATTCTTTACCGTTAATACGGTACTTGAGATACCAGTGACGTGAGCCACCCGGCTTGACCAGCAGATACAGACCGTGGGAATCGGAGACTTTAAAGGGTTTATCAGAAGGCTTGAGAGTGCGGATTTTCGCGTCGGTAAGGGACATATGGGGGTCGCTCCATTATCGAACTAACCTGACCCCAGATTTGACCACCAATTTTTCCCGATGCGGAGGGTAAAATCAAAATGCACCGGGAAGAGTTTTCACGCTAACCTGTTGAACCAACATCATATAATGATTCGCAAGGATGCATGAAAACAGCAAATTGGCTCCTCTGACTGGACTCGAACCAGTGACATACGGATTAACAGTCCGCCGTTCTACCGACTGAACTACAGAGGAATCGTGTGAACGGGGCGCATATTAACGACGCCCACGATCATTGTCAAAGGGTGAAATGCGATTGCGCGTTCGTTTGCTGACAAAATCAACAAAGCGATGATCTTTCATTCGGCCACTATTTTGCGCCATTCTGGTGCAAACGTACCTCTTATGGGGCAGATCGGAAACTGTTGTTAACGTTAAAAACGTTGTCTTGTAATCACATTCTCTTATTTGACAGCAGGTTAGCATAAAAATCAGCGTCGGCCAGAAACTGGCAAGCCTTTTGCAAAATCCTCCATAACATGACAGCCAGTATCATGACTGGTATTCCTGACAGGAGGCAAAATGAACTTCAGACGACTGAAATACTTTGTGAAAATCGTCGACATCGGTAGCCTGACGCAGGCCGCGGAAGTATTACACATTGCGCAACCCGCACTCAGCCAGCAGGTCGCTACGCTGGAAGGGGAACTGGATCAGCAATTATTGATTCGGACAAAGCGCGGCGTGACGCCGACTGAAGCAGGAAAAATCCTGTATACCCATGCGCGAACGATTTTGCGTCAGTGTGAACAGGCACAGCTGGCGGTTAATAACGTCGGGCAAACGCTGAGGGGGCAGGTGTCTATTGGTCTGGCGCCGGGAACGGCCGCTTCGTCGGTGACGATGCCGCTGCTACAGGCCGTGCGGGCGGAATTGCCAGAGGTGTTGGTCTACCTGCATGAAAACAGCGGGGTGGTGCTGAATGATAAATTACTCAGTGGCCAACTTGATATGGCGGTTCTTTACGAGCGTTCTCCGGTGGCCGGTATTACCAGCCAGCCGCTGCTGAAAGAAGATCTTTTTCTGGTGGGAACCCGGGATTGCCCTGGGCTGAGCGTGGATTTAACGGCGGTTGCGGAGATGAATCTGTTCCTTCCTCGCGACTATAGCGCCGTTCGTTCGCGCGTGGATGAAGCCTTTTCCTTACGCCGATTGACCGCAAAAGTGATTGGCGAAATCGAATCCATCGCGACATTAACAGCGGCTATTGCCAGTGGGATGGGGGTGACGGTGTTACCGGAGTCGGCAGCCCGATCGTTAAGCGGCGCGGCAAATGGCTGGATGGCGCGTATCACCACGCCGTCGATGAGTTTACCGCTGTCGCTGAATATGTCGGCGAGGGGGAGTCTGACACCGCAGGCACAGGCAGTGAAAGAGATCCTGATGTCGCTGGTGAGCCGCCCTATGCTGGAAAACCGTGAACTTCTGCTGGTGAGCTAGGCGTTATTCCATCGCGGTATAAGATGCAGGTTTTTATTATTTGTTATGCCGGGCTTCAGACTTTAACAATAGCGTCATGTCTGATGTCTTCGGAGCGAAGCGTGAATTTCCAGCAACTTAAAATCATCCGCGAGGCGGCCCGTCAGGATTACAACCTGACTGAAGTCGCCAATATGCTTTATACCTCTCAGTCGGGAGTGAGTCGGCATATTCGCGAGCTTGAAGATGAGCTCGGTATTGAAATTTTTATCCGGCGCGGCAAGCGCCTGCTCGGGATGACAGAACCGGGTAAGGCGCTGCTGGTCATTGCCGAGCGCATCCTGAATGAGGCCAGCAATGTTCGCAGACTGGCCGACCTGTTCACCAATGATACATCTGGCGTACTGACCATTGCCACGACGCACACCCAGGCGCGATATAGTTTACCGGAAGTGATCAAAGCCTTTCGCGAGATTTTCCCGGAAGTCCGACTGGAGCTTATTCAGGGCACGCCGCAGGAGATAGAGGGGCTGTTGCAAAACGGTGGCGCGGATATCGGCATTGCCAGTGAGCGTCTGAGTAATGATCCGTTGCTGGTGGCCTTTCCCTGGTTTCGCTGGCACCACAGTTTATTAGTACCTCGCGATCATCCCCTGGTGCAGACCTCGCCACTGACGCTGGAAGCGATCGCGCACTGGCCGCTAATCACTTATCGTCAGGGCATTACAGGGCGCTCCCGTATTGATGAAGCCTTCTCCCGCAAAGGGTTGTTGCCGGATATTGTTCTGAGCGCTCAGGACTCTGATGTGATCAAAACGTACGTTGCTCTGGGGCTGGGGATTGGATTGGTCGCCGAGCAATCCAGCGGCGAGCAGGAAGAGGGGGCGCTGACGCGTCTTGATACCCGACATTTATTTGATGCCAATACCGTCTGGCTGGGGCTGAAACGCGGACAGTTACAGCGCAACTATGTCTGGCGGTTTATTGAGTTGTGTAATGCGGGGCTGTCTGTCGAAGATATTAAGCGGCAGGTGATGGAGTCGGATGAGGCGGTCATTGATTATCAGATATAAAGCAAAAAGCCCGCTAAAAAGCGGGCTTCTTTAAATTTGGCTCCTCTGACTGGACTCGAACCAGTGACATACGGATTAACAGTCCGCCGTTCTACCGACTGAACTACAGAGGAATCGTGTGAACGAGGCGAATAATACTGACCGCTCTGTAACGTGTCAACAGTAAAATTCGCACGTCATTTCAATTGGTTAATTAATCTTCAAAACCACGATTTAATGGACGTGTGATGTCGGTATATTGTCCTCTTCTGGGTTATCACGCAGTCGCAGTAAGGGGTCCTGGCGATAAAACTGACAAAAACGTTGCCACAATGCCGGGAAACGCGGGGCGAACAGTTCCGGGGCGCTGAAGAAGTATTCTGACAGAACCGCAAAGCATTCAGCAGGGTCGGTTGCTGCGTAAGCATCAATGCTGGATGCGGTTTCACCCACAAGATCAATTTCATCCTGAATATTGTTCATAGCCGCGTGGAGATCGTGCTCCCAACTGGCCACTTCGCGCAGAGGAATCAACGGGATGCCGCTGGCCCGGTCGCCATTGCGCATATCAAGTTTATGCGCCACTTCATGGATAATCAGATTGAAGCCGGACGCATCGAAGGAGTCCTGGATATCAAGCCAGTTCAGAATTATTGGGCCTTGCTGCCAGCTTTGCCCGGACTGGACAACGCGCTGGTTATGCACCAGACCAATATCATCTTCCCATTCATCATCCACAACAAAAGGCACAGGGTAGATCAGCACTTCATGGAAGCCATCGAGCCATTCGATGCCCAGCTCCAGAACCGGGAGACAAAAAAGCAGCGCAATACGCGCGCTTTTCAACGCATCCAGTTCAAATCCCTGAAGAGCGACCAACCTTTTTTGCTGTAAAAAACGCTCGGCCAGCGCAATTAATCTGGCTTGCTCTTGCGCGGTCAGGTTGACCAGGAGGGGAATTGCCAGGGCGTCATCCCACGGCAAGGCCGCATTCTGGTCTGTTTCGTGTACTTTCCAGGGCCACTTAATCATCGTTTTGCTCGCAAACTCGTCACTTGAACAAAATTGCAGGAACAGGGTCTGTTAAAATGCCAAATTACCTGGCATCATGGCAACCACCAGAACGGAGAGATGCCGGAGCGGCTGAACGGACCGGTCTCGAAAACCGGAGTAGGGGCAACTCTACCGGGGGTTCAAATCCCCCTCTCTCCGCCACTATTCAAGCACTTAGTTCACTCCCTTTCAACGACCCCCGTCACACTTGGTATAGTGTTGGTATATTCACCGGGTATGCTTCTCGCCATCATCCTCCTCCGATTTTTCCAGAACAGGACGAGTCAGCATCGGGGAACACTTGCGCTTTGCGATCGGCAACAAACCTCTGGCTTTCCGTTTTATGACCGGAGAATAACGGCTTCTCTTTGCCGGGTTCGCCGCGAATTTAACCGGTTATCTTATTTGGCAATATTGGTGAAGCACTGACAGGCAGTACAGAGAGAAATTGTAGAAGTTTTAAGATAGCAATATGCCATTGAGTGGATTTTTCTATTTTTCAGGTGAGGATTAATAGGTGTAATCCTGTTAAACGGCCTCAATCAAGATATGAAAAAATGTATATTTGACTCCGAAATAGCATTCTTTGACGCCGACAGCATCAACGAGTTTTTATCGAGTTCGTTTTTGATACCTTAAATATAGCAGCTTCCGGTCAGTCGAAGTTTCTATTAACAGTCGCACAAGTAAGAATCGCATATCGCTTCTGATTTTTGTGTGAACTCACTGTTTGCTCATTGATACTTAATTCACTCTGACAAGGAAATGGCAATGAAAAAGGTTCTTCTCTCTGCTGCAATCGCGACTGCATTTTTTGGCATGGCTGCGGCAAATGCTGCTGATACTAATGTCGGCGGCGGTCAGGTTAATTTCTTCGGTAAAGTTACCGACGTATCTTGTACTGTTTCCGTAAACGGCCAGGGCAGCGATGCTAATGTTTATCTGTCTCCGGTAACGTTAACGGAAGTTAAAGCTGCGGCTGCGGATACCTATCTGAAACCAAAATCTTTCACCATCGATGTTTCTAACTGCCAGGCGGCGAATGGTGATCCACAAGATGACGTGAGCAAACTGGGTGTGAACTGGACCGGCGGCAACCTGCTGGCGGGCGCTTCCGGCAAACAACAGGGCTACCTGGCCAATACGGAAGCGGCTGGCGCGAAGGATATCCAACTGGTTCTGTCTACCGATAACGCCACCACGCTGGCCAAGAAAATCATCCCGGGAGACACCGCTCAGCCGAAAGCGACTGGCGACGCGGCTGCCGTTCAGGATGGCGCGCGTTTCACTTACTATGTTGGTTATGCCACCAGCACGCCTGACAGCGTGACAACCGGTGTGGTCAATAGCTATGCGACTTACGAAATTACCTACCAGTAATATCGGCTGAGAGATAAAACCGCCTCGCGCCGGGGCGGTATAAAACGATAATAAAGCGGCCGCTGCTGCCGCTTATTTTTTATTCAGAGGTCAGCATGAAGCTTATTGCCCTTTTTTTCTGTTTCATTTTTAGTTTTGCGGCTAATGCTAATAACATTATTGTTAATGGCACCCGCTTTATTTATCCAGGAAATGAAAAAGAAATAACGGTGCAGCTCTCTAATACCGCAGATCGTCCGGCACTGGCACAAGCCTGGCTGGATAACGGTAATGCCGATGCGACGCCGGATACGATTACTACACCATTTATTATTACACCACCTATTTCCCGCGTTGACGCTAAAAGCGGTCAGACTTTGCGTATTAAGCTCGGCAGCAATGCAGGGCTCGCTAAAGATAAAGAGACATTATGGTGGCTGAACCTTCTGGAAATTCCGCCGGTAGAGGCTAACCAGAAAAATGAAGGGCAGAATATTCTGCAACTGGCGATTCGTTCTCGCTTTAAGTTTATCTATCGTCCGAATGGATTAGGCAACCGTGATGCGGCGGCGGAAAAGTTGGTGCTTTCCGCCAACGGCAGCAGCCTGTCCGTCAACAATCCCACGCCTTTTTATATCACCGTAAGCCGTATCTCTCGTGACGGCGGCAAAGCGCTGAACAGCAAAACGGTGATGTTTGCCCCACAGTCCAGTCAGACCATCGCACTTTCCTCGACAGTGAACAAAGGCGAGACCCTGACTGTTAACAACATTAATGACTATGGCGCAGATGTCGCAGTGAAAGTTGCCGTTAAATAAGGGAAACGATCATGAAGCAGAGGTCAATCCGCCCGGAAAGATTAAGTACGGCAATTGCGATTGCACTGTACTGCTTTCCGCCATTTTCAAGCGGCCAGGAAAACCCAGGAACGGTTTATCAGTTTAACGATGGCTTTATTGTCGGCAGTCGCGAAAAGGTCGATCTGTCGCGCTTTTCCACGAGCGCTATCTCCGAGGGCGTTTACTCACTTGATGTGTATACCAATGGTGAGTGGAAAGGCCGCTACGACCTGAATATCACCCGTGGAAAAGACGGCAAAATGGGCGTCTGCTACACCAAAGCGATGCTGATGCAATACGGTATCTCGCCAGAAAAATTTAACCCACAGCTTAGCGCGAAAGAGGGCTATTGCGGACGACTGCAAGAGTGGCGTAACGAAGAAAATGTCAGCGACAACCTGATTCAGTCCTCTCTGAGGCTGGATATTTCCGTACCGCAAATCTACGAAGATCAGCGCTTTAAGAATTTTGTCAGCCCGGAGTTCTGGGATAAAGGCGTTGCGGCGCTGAATTTAGGCTGGATGGCGAACGCCTGGAACAGCCACACGTCATCGGCCAACGGGTCAGATAACAGCAGCGCCTATCTTGGCGTTAACGCGGGTCTTTCCTGGGACGGCTGGCTGCTCAAACACATTGGTAACCTGAACTGGCAACAGCAGCAGGGGAAGGCGCACTGGAACAGCAACCAGACCTACCTGCAACGTCCGATTCCGCAAATTAACTCGATTGTCAGCGGTGGGCAGATTTTTACCAACGGTGAGTTTTTCGACACCATCGGCCTGCGAGGGGTAAATCTGGCGACCGATGACAATATGTTCCCGGACGGTATGCGTTCCTATGCCCCGGAAATTCGCGGCGTGGCGCAAAGTAACGCGCTGGTGACGGTACGTCAGGGCAACAATATTATCTATCAGACCACCGTGCCGCCGGGACCGTTTACGTTACAGGATGTTTACCCTTCCGGCTATGGCAGCGACCTTGAGGTTTCAGTAAAAGAAGCCGATGGCTCGGTACAGGTGTTCAGCGTGCCTTATGCCTCGGTAGCGCAATTACTGCGTCCGGGGATGACCCGCTATGCGCTCTCTGCCGGTAAGGTTGATGATAGTTCGCTGCGCAATAAACCGATGCTCTACCAGGCGACCTGGCAACAGGGCTTAAATAACCTGTTCACCGGCTATGCTGGCGTGACCGGTTTTGATGACTATCAGGCATTCCTGCTGGGGACCGGGATGAACACCGGCGTCGGCGCCTTGTCATTCGATGTCACCCATTCGCGGTTGAAGAGCGATACCCTTGACGAGCATGGTCAGAGCTACCGCGCCACCTTTAACCGTATGTTCACCGAAACGCAGACCAGTATTGTCCTGGCGGCGTATCGTTACTCCACCAAAGGCTACTACAACCTGAACGACGCGCTGTACGCCGTCGATCAGGAAAAGAACCACAACAGCAACTACACCGTGTGGCGACAGAAAAACAGCATGACCTTTACCGTAAACCAGAACCTGCCGGACGGCTGGGGCGGTTTCTACTTAAGCGGTCGGGTTTCGGATTACTGGAACCGTTCAGGCACGGAGAAGCAGTATCAGCTCAGCTATAACAATATGTTCGGTCGCCTCTCATGGTCGGTCAGCGCTCAGCGCGTCTATACGCCGGACAGCTCCGGTCATCGTCGCGACGATCGCGTTTCGCTCAACTTTAGCTACCCGCTGTGGTTCGGCGAGAATCGCACCGCGAATCTGACGTCAAATACCTCGTTCAACAACTCGCACTTCGCCAGCTCGCAGATTGGCGTCAACGGCTCGCTGGACAGTGAAAACAACCTCAACTACGGCGTATCGACCACCACCGCGACTGGAGGCCAGCACGATGTGGCGCTGAACGGCAGCTATCGTACCCCGTGGACCACGCTGAACGGCAGTTATAGCCAGGGCGAAGGGTATCGTCAGAGCGGTCTGGGCGCCAGCGGGACGCTGATTGCCCATCAGCATGGCGTGGTGTTCTCGCCGGAAAGCGGCACCACGATGGCGCTGATCGAAGCGAAAGATGCCGCAGGCGCCATGTTGCCAGGTTCGCCGGGGACCCGCATTGACAGCAACGGCTACGCCATTCTGCCGTATCTGCGGCCTTACCGGATTAACGCCGTTGAAATTGACCCGAAAGGCAGTAATGACGATATCGCTTTCGACCGTACCGTGGCGCAGGTTGTGCCGTGGGAGGGGAGCGTAGTCAAAGTTGCCTTCAATACCACGGTGCAAAACAACATCACGGTGCAGGCGCGCCAGGCGAATGGCCTGCCGTTACCGTTCGCCGCCACGATTTTTGACCCGAGCGGAAAAGAGATCGGTGTTGTGGGGCAGGGCAGCATGATGTTTATCAGCGACGCCAGCGCGTCAAAGGCCACGGTTAAGTGGAATGGCGGGCAATGTACGGTGGATCTGAGTCAGGCAAAAACAAAGGAAACGCTATGTCGCTGAGTAAAAGACTGACGCTTTTTATTGGATTAATGGCGCTGGGGACAACGTCGGCATGGGCTTTCTGCTCGCGCCTTTCACAGCCGACGGTGACATTAGACATGGCCATCGGGCGAGTGGTTGTTCCGCCGGATCTGCCGGTGGGCTCAGTGATTGTGTCCCGTGACTGGACAATGTCGGCGTCGGGTGGAGCAAGCTATAGCTGTTCAGCCGGTACTAACCGTTTTGCGGCGAAAATTGTCGTGCCCGGAGCCACCGACCTGGGGAATAAAATTTATTCGACAAACGTAGACGGCATCGGCTTGCGTTTTAGTCGCGGTGGCGCAACGGTCAATATTGTCTACCCGGATGTCTACTCCTCCTATGTCAACAGGCAGACCAATTATTCACTGGAAGGCTCCCGTTTTACGCTGGAAGTGATTAAAACTGCGAGCGTGACCGGCAGTGGCACCCTGGCGGCGGGGAAATATACCTCTTATGACTGGGAAAACGGCAGTAACCCGATCCTTGAAACGTTCCTCAGCGCCAATGCCATCACCGTCGTCTCGCCCTCCTGTACCGTGTTAAGCGGTAAGAATATGAACGTTGATATCGGTACGATTAAGCGCAGCGATCTGAATGGCGTTGGCACCACGGCGGGAGGCAAAGATTTTAATATCCAGTTGCAGTGCAGCGGCGGCGTAAGTGAATCCGGTTTCGCCAATATCCATACGACATTTTCCGGCAACCTGGCGACAAGCACCACTGCCGCTCAGGGCGTGCTCATCAACGAAAAAAGCGGAAACGCTGCGGCGAAAGGGATTGGCGTCCAGGTACTGAAAGATGGCACCCCGCTGGAATTTAGCAAGAAATATAATATCGGCACCTTGCAGACCCAGGAAACCCGTTACATTACATTGCCTTATCGTGCACGCTTCTATCAATACGCATCGACCACAAGTACCGGTGAGGTGGAGTCGCACATGATCTTTAACCTGACGTACGATTAATTCGGGAGGTGGGTATGCGTGATTCAGCACAGTATAAAAATATCAGACGACTCACTCAGTTGACCCTGATAAGCGGAATGCTTGTCGCCTCTTCAGCGTGGGGATTTGAAACCAATTACGATAGCGGACGGGTGGACTTCGCAGGACGAGTGACGGATATCTCCTGTAGCGTGGCGCTCAACGGGGGCGACAATGCGGGCAGCGGTAGCGTCTGGCTGGCTCCGGTAAGCCTGGCGGAAGTACATGCCCGTGGCGCGGGCGCATTTATGAAACCGCAATCCTTCACCCTGGAATTGTCGAACTGTCAGTTACGTCATGATGGTGGCGCTGCGAATAACGATGAGATCAGCACGGTAAGTGTGCGCTGGATTGATGGATTCACGGTCAATACCGTCGGCAACGAAAATGCCGGTTATCTGGCGAATACACGAGCGGATGGGGCCAGCCATATTTTTCTGGCGCTGTCGACCAACGACAATAATACGCTGGATAAAAGCAACAAAATTGTTCCGGCTGACCCGCAGCAAAACCGGGTGCCTTTGGTGGAAAAAGCGGTAAGCGGCGGTGTGTTTACTTATTACATCGGTTACGTTACGCCAGCGCCGGAGAAAGCGACCAGTGGCCCGTTGACCAGTTGGGCAACCTGGGAGTTAGTGTATAACTGATTTCTTGCGTGTGAAGGTTGATTTTGATGCCGGAATCTTCCGGCATTTTTTTCCCTTTTTTAAACCGTAATCTCTTCTTTGACCAGTTGTTCAATACTGACTTCTTTCCAGTAATGCCCCTGAATGGCAAACCACTCCATACCCTGCAACCATTTCTTATGCGCTTCGCTTTCGACGCCTTCAATAATCACATTATGTTGGTTACGGGAAAGGAAAGTGACCAGCGCATCCATTAATGGCCGACCAGACTCTTTCTGCATTAAATGCCAGAAGAAGTTTCTGTCGATTTTGACATAGTCAAAATGATAGCCACGAATCGCGTTAATTCCCGCGTAGCCAGCGCCAAAGTCATCGAGCCAGAGTAAGGAGCTGTGGGAATCACACCAGGCGGCGAGAGAGTTATTCAACAGTTCGTTAGAGTTTTCCGTGAGTTCAAAGTGAACGCAGCCCAGTGCTTTGACTTTCGCTTTCACTTCTGGCCGTAGCAGGACGCTGAGTATATGGTCGTCAACGTTAATCGTGGCAGAAACATTGTTTTTTATAAACCACGCTTTATGTTTTTCTATTAACGCCAGTTGTTCCATAAAGATACTTTCCCGTAAGTCCGCATTGGCATAACGAAATAACTCTTCTGGAGAAACAGGGATATGGTCAAAGCGGCTCAGGCACTCAACGGCGACAAGCGCCCCGAGAGGTGAAAACATTTTTTGGAAGACATATCGAACGGATATATCGCTACGTGACAAATTATGATTGAAAAACATAAGTGCGTCCATTATATCTCGTCAGAAATCAGTTCAGCGGTGAGAGGGGGTGGTATTAATATAAGTGATATTTTTGTCGGTGAAAATGATTGGCAGGGGGCTGGTTAACAATTAATTATCGGTTTTTGATTGGTCATCTGCACATTTAATATGTTTAGCATCGAAACATATTGACGATTCTTTTGTTCATCACTTGCGAGTTATTCATGCCTAACTTTCTCATAATACTCGCTCTGTGAGTGTGGGCTGTTTTATAGTCAATATTGAGAAGCTCTGCTATTTGTTTATTGTTATGGTTGGCAATCATTAGCGCCAGCACCTGCTGCTCCCTGGTAGTGAGTTTTCGCCGGGTGTATAAGCGCTGATATTCGCGGGCCGTTAAAGGATGTTTGAAGATGGCCGAGAGATCGGAGCAAGACGCGTTTTCCGTCAGAATCAATACATTTTCAAGATCGAGAAGTTCACGGCATAAGCTGGCGAGGTCGCTTTTTACAATCAGAACGAGCAGCGTGCAGTGCGTGAGATACATTCGTAATCTATTGAGTAAGGCGACCGTTCTGGCCGCAGAGATATCCTTATGAATGACATTGATAATAATCGTACCCGACTGAGGGGCACAGGTTCTCCCGGCGATCTCCTGATAGCCCAGCGTGGTAATATTTATCTCATTGTCCACCATGTAATGCAGGATTGATTGCCCAATGAGATTATCATCAGTGTAAAATAATAAATTACTCAATGTTTTCTCGGTCTGTTAAACTAAAAAAATCTTATTTTTAATTTTATTGTCAATAATTAATTTGACGATAACATTCTCTATGTAATGTTTATAATCGTCACTTTTATGCTGAAACATACAAGAGATGCGGAAATCTGCTTCTTCATACGATTTTTCGCTATGGAGTTCTGTTACGCTGATGATTTTTAAGTTAGTCATTACGCTGCCATATTCACCAAAGCTCATCTCAACATTTTCTAACACATTATCTTTACGCATAAATTTAAGTTGAGATTGGGTGGATATGAAAGAACACCCGCCGTCAGAGACATCATTTAACGTATGTTTAAAAGTAACGCCATTTTTATAACGACCAGAACAACAGAATTGATAACTCTCTCTTGTCTTAAGTCGGGGGGACGATCGCCGTTGCAGTATGTTTATGCTCTCAGGAATGGCAAAGCGGAAAATATTATCCGGGCTATTGTTCTCAGTGTTTATCTGCGCGGTGGCAAACTCAATCCTGCCAAGTTTACTGTGGATCTGAAAACAGACATCGCCGTTTTCAGATAACGAAGGCTGAAAAGAGGGAGGGAGATCGATATAAAAAGATGAACTGTCAACTTTTCGTAAATCTGATTGCCAGCTCAGATCGTTAAAACTAAAAGCCAGTTTAGACTTAACCCTGAATTCTTCTCTCAGGATAGCAATGATTTCATATCTGGATTTTTTCGAAACTCCTTCTGACATACCATCTCTCTAAAATACAACGTCCTTTCAGATTATTATCCCATGTTGCGATCGCCTGTTTATTAAAAATAAAAGGATGCGGCCTATTGTTGAATTTTCAAAAATAGTTCAATGCTATTGATTGCGTATTGACATTCGGTGAATTTGCCCGGCATGTGCCGGGCAAGGAGGGCGGTTTAGAACAGAACTGAGTAGTTCAGACCAAAGGTGCGGCCACGTCCTTTGTAGTCATACAGGGAAGCGGGGCCGTAACCTGGGCTGTAATACAGCGGCGCGCGCTGCCCCCAGACGGTGGTGTAGTCACGGTCGAAGAGGTTCTCAACGCTGAAGCTGAGTTTACCCACCGGAAGCTGATAGCTGCCGAGCAAATCGACGGTGGTATAGCCATCAATGCTGTAGCCTTCTGCATCGCTCACATCGAAGGAGGTGGTGCTCTGTACGCGCAGGCTCCACGGATCCGGCGCCCAGCCAATGTAGGCTGTCGCTTTCGATGGGCTTGCCACCTTCACGTCATATTTCTGCCAGCTACCGTTCACTTTCGACTCGGTTTTCAGCACGTTGAAGTTCGCACCGGTACTCCAGTCGGTATCTGGAATCAGGTAGTCCACCGCGCCTTCCACGCCGTAAATGCGGCGTTTGTCGTCCACCACGCTGATGGTCAGATCTTTATTCGCCACCACGCTCTTATCGGAAATCGAGTAGTAGGCCGCGATTTGGGTGCGCAGGTTGTCGCCGGTAAAGCGCCAGCCCAGCTCATAAGAATCGACCTTCACGCCTTCCAGCTTGCTGTCGCCAACGTTCACGCTGTTGGTCAGGGGAAGGTGACCGTTCACCGCTGCGCCATAGGTGCCGCGACCGTAGTATTTACCCGGGTCCGGTAGCTCCACGCCCTGGGAGAAGTTGAGCCATGCCTGCTGGCGTTCGGTGATGTGCATCAGCAGACCGGCGTTGAACAGGAAGTTGTCGTAATCGACCGAGCCGCCTGGAATGGCGTCGGCGGATGTCGCCTTCCCGGCGGCAATCTGCTGTTGCTGCGCGTAGCCTATGAAATCATCAATCTTGTTCTCAGTGTACTGATAGCGTACGCCGCCGCTGAGGGTAAAGATATCATTGATGTCATAGCTCGATTGCAGGAAGGCCGCCAGGTTGGTGATGTCATACGACGGGTAACGCCCGGTGGTGTAAATCTTCTGGTTGTTCAGCCCCCCGGAAGCGCTTGCCTGGGCCAGATCGAAGAACATCTGGTTGGAGGTAAAGCGCTCGTGGTCGGCATCCAGCCCGTAGGTGATTTGCCAGCCGTCCAGCGGTTTGCTGTTCAGGGTCAGTTTCATGCCGTACTGATCGGTGTCCTGCTGTGACGAGGAGAAAGCCGTCGCCTGTTTGTTCGCATTTACGGTCGGGAACGGGTAGAACAGCAGCGACTCATCGCGGTAGTAAACCTGGCCGACCAGCTCCTGACCAAAGAAATCGCTGTTGGAGTACTGTAGGCTGATCAGATGACGCTCGGTGCCGGGAATACGGTCGGAATTCAGCCCCTTACTGACGTATGGCGTGCTGGCCCCGCTAATGGCGGAGAAATCTTTCCCAAGATTCAGCCCGTAATCGTCGTCGCCCTGGCTTTTATAGTACTGCGTGATCAGCTGAAGCTGTTGGGTTTCATCGATGTTCAGCGTACCGGTGCCCATGATGTCCAGGCGATCGGAATACTGTAGGCCGGTCTGGGTGTTATCGAGCAGGGTGGCATCGCCGTTACCGTCAAACCAGCCGCCAAACTTCTGGTACGCCACTGAAACACGCCCGGAGATATGGTCATTGCCGCCGGAGATGGCGCTGGCAATGCGTTCATCGTGATCTTTACTGCTGTTAAAGCCGCTTTTGGTGCCAGCCTCAAACTCCATCTGGGTTTCCGGCTGGCCTTTTTTGGTCACGATGTTGATCAGACCACCGGTACTGCCGCCGCCGTACAGGGCCGTCGCGCCGGAGATCACTTCAATATGATCGATATTGAAAGGATCGATAGAGTCCAGCTGTCGGCTGTCGGTGCGTGAAGAGTTGAGACGCACGCCGTCAACCAGCACGACCAGCGGGCGGCCACGCACGTTCATACCGTAGTTGGTGCGACTCTGGCTGCTGACGTCAAGGCCAGGGATCAGCTGAGCCAGCGCGTCTTTCAGCTCTTTGCCGCCCTGAATCTGCTGTTCCAGTTCGGCGTTTTCGATAACCCAGGTGGTTTGCGCCATCTCCGCTACGGTGCGATTGCTGCGGTTGGCAGACACCACGAGCGTTTCATCATCGGTTTGTTGAGCGACTGCTGGCGCCATCATGGCGAGAAGCAGCGGGTTGAGAGCCCAAAGCGTATACTTTTTGCTTATCATCATTATTCCTTCACACGGGCGGAAAAAATCAGCCCAAAGATGCTGTGTAGCGAGTTAAAGAAGCAGCCTCCGGCTGCGGTTTTTCCCGGCTGCCGCTGCGCCATTGAATCAGGGCGGGCGGCATACTGAGATCGAATAAATCACGCCCCAGCGCGCGATTAAGAATACGGGCGGAGCGCCAGGCCATCAGGCTGAGCTGTGGTTCGGCGATGCCGTGGGTTTGCATACTGGCGTTGACCGCGAAGATGTTGTTCTCTTTCGGGCCGTTCCACTCCAGGGTGAAGTCGTCGCGTACTTTGAAATTGCACTCATCGCGCATGGCGATTCGCGACATCAGCGGTGAAAGTATCTGCGGCAGCGCGGGACGGTAGCCGGTGGCGAAAATCACCACGTCGCTTTCCAGAGTGTCATAGCCGTTATCCAGATGATGCTCCAGCAGCAGTTGCCAGCTCTGGCCGCGACTTTCCAGCCCTGTGACCGAGCGGCTTGGCAGCAGACGGGCGTTACGCGGTTGCCTCAGTACCTCGAAGCGGTGATACAACTCGCGATAAATGGTCAGTAGCGAGTCGGCCGTGATGCCGTCGGAGGTCATTTTCTGCTCGTCGAGCATCTTCTGGCGCGCGCTTTCATTCAGACCGACGAAGCCTGAAACGTACTCAGGCGTGAAGTATTCGTTGGCGAACGCCGCCTCATCCAGCGCGTTAAAGTTATTGCGGCGCGAGACCCAACTGATCTCTGCAACGTCGCCCCATTCTCCGCGCAGCGCATTGAGGAACAGGTCGGCGCCGCTTTGCCCGCCGCCAACCACGGTGACTCGCTTGCCGCCGAGGTCTGGCTGGCGCAGGCTCATTTCACTGGCGTGGAAGCAGGTTTGCGTCGCCGTTTTTACGCAAGGCGGCAGGTGCGGTTGCTTGCCAATGCCAAGGCAGATATTGCGGGCAACGCTTTCGCCCTGGCTGGTCTGCACCACAAACCGCTGGCGTCTCTCGTCGAAATCAATACTCTCAACGGTATGATTGAAATGCAGATTGTTCATCCCTTCAGCGGCCCAGCGCAGGTAGTCGGAAAACTCATCGCGGGACACGGTACGCAGTTCGGTGGTCAGGAAGCGGTAGAATTTTTTGCGCTTCACCAGATAGTTAACAAAGCTGTACGGGCTTGTGGGAGCCACAGCGCTAACCAGATCTTTCAGAAACATGGTCTGCATATGGCAGTCCGGTACCAGCATGCCGGGATGCCAGGCAAAATGCGGGCGGCCGTCAAAGAAGCGGCTGCTTAATCCTTCGGCCTGATGAGACAGCGCCGCGATGCTCAGGTTGAACGGGCCGATGCCTACGCCAATAAAATCTACAGTGTTTGTCATGATTCAGTCCCTGGTTGCCAGCCACAGCGGGTTTTGCAGATCCTCAAGGTAATTCGGCAACATGCGGCTGCCGCCGTCCTGGTCGGGCCAGGTCAGTTTTACCGGGTTCAGCACTACGCGAATGATTTGTGGCTTGAAGAGTGAGAAAAGCGCAAAGCGCGCTGACATTTGTGGATGTTCCTGCATGTAATCACTCAACACTGCTGCCAGCAGTTGATAAAAACGCCTCTCCGGTACGCCAAGGCGAGCCATCAGCGGCGAAACAAAGCGCAGAACCGTCACGAAGTGGCCGGTCTGCAAATCATGAATTAAGTAGTCGGCGCTCAGGCGAGCGGTGACGTCACGCACCTCCTGAGGCAGGGAGTCCATCTCCGGGAACGCATCTTTCACCAGCCGCATATCGCCCTGGAAGTCTTTCAACAGCACGCGCTGCGGTACGCCCTCTTTCATGGCGAGCGTTATATTTTGTCCGTGGGCGATAAGCGCGACGCCGTAGCGGCAAAGCAGGTGATACAGCGGAACCACTACCACCCGGAACAGCTGCGTGAGCCAGGTTTCAGCGTCCAGCCCGGAGCGGTCGATATATGCGCCTATCAGCGGCTGGTTGTTTTCATCGCACTCCATCAGTGTCGCCATCAGAATCGGAGTTTCGTCCGGCTTCAGCCAGCGACACGGATTCTCACGCCAGATAACGCCGAGCATCTCCTGGTAGCGGTAGGGGGCCTGGGCAAGCGCGGCATAGCCTTCATGGGACACATAACCCGCCGCCGGTTCACCGAGGATCACCGCGCCGCTTTGCTTAAGCGTGGCGTCGGTCGCAAAAACCTGTTGCAGCCAGCGTGAGGCCAGCGGCCCGGCGGCGATGTATTTGCCCGGAATCCCCCGGTAGCAGGAGGTGTTGTAGATGGTCAGCGGCAGCTTGATATCCAGCCCGCCCTGGCGACTGGCGTTGGTCAGGGTGCGCAGCGACTGCTGGGCGAGCCACAAGTCGCCAAACTCGCCGAGAGAAACCATCCTGCCTTCGGCAAGATCGGCGATGAAGTCGAGGGCGATTTTTTGCTGCCACTGCCACGGATGTACCGGCAGTGGCAGCCAGTCGTTATCCAGCCCGTTGTCCTGCCAGACCTGATTGAAGCGGGCAAACTCCTGCGGGTCCATCGCGGCCGTCAACAACTGCTGAATATCCAGCTCGCTGTCGCAGCGCCAGACCATATGCTCACGTTTTACCGCCAGCCAGTGCAGTCTGAAGGTGTTGGCGTACTCTGGCGCATATCGCTCCAGCGCCTCTTTGCCCCAGCCCCGACGGCCTTTATTAAAAGCGAATTTAGGATGGCCGCTTAGCAGGCATTGCAGGCGGTCGGCATCAAGATCAATCAGGTCACTGGCGCTCAGCCCGCGCCGTGCCTTCAGCAGTTGCAGGTCGCCCAGCAGCGTGGCATACAAATCCTGCATATGCTCAGCAACGGTGGCATCGCTCATCGACAGCACCGGCTTTAGCTGCATCAGTAGCGTTTGCGCCAGAACGGGCTCGTCCGCGCAGCGCAGCGTTTGAGCATCAATCCACAGCCAGCCCCAGATGCCGCGTTCAGCTCTGAAGCGCCATTGCGCGCCCGGCAGGTTAATGCAGTAGCGGCCATCGCCCTGAGATTCCGCGTGGAAAACCTGCTCATACTCCAGCTCGGCCAGCATTTTTGCCACCAGCTGGCGGTTAACAAAATCCCAATCCTTGTGATTCATTACAGACCGACCTCCGTGAAGAAGTGATGGCGATCCGCCATCACCATGCGCGAGCGCTTGTGTGGGAAGTCGAACTCTTTAATTGTCCGGTATCCCGCAGGCTCAAGGTGGCGGAACAGGCGCTGGTTATCGGCGCGTGGCTCAAGTACGGTGCGCTGCGTGCGGGGCTCATCCAGCAGCAGGTAATGCGTCAGCCCGCGCAGCCAGCTTTGCACGTAGTGGGCTCCGCGCCATTGCTGTTCACCAACCAGCAGATGCAGGCCACGGTCAAAGGGTTGCCACGAATAGTGGCGGCCAATGCGGTCTTCCGCCGCCCAGTAGATTTCGAAATAGCTAAACGGCCGATCGTCGAAGCAGCCGATCAGCGGGAACGCATGTTTACTGGTGAGTTGGCGCTCCAGATAGGCGGTCTGTACCTCCAGCGAGCCGCTTTGCTCCCAGAAATACTCAACGCGCGGATCGTTCATCCAGCGGGTGAAACGTTCTGCATCAAGAACGGGATCGGCAACGCGGAAACTCAGCGTCTTGCGAACGCGTGGATCGTAACGGCGATAAACCTCGCCCTGCGGACGGGGCGGGCGCAGCGGGAAATAAATCTCACGCTCTGCATCAAAAAACATTTCGCCGGAGGCCCAGTTTGCCGGAGAACTCAGCCATAGCGGTAACTGCCAGAAGGCGGCGCGATGGATGATGTCGCTTTTTACCTGCCCGAAAAGCGTCAGCGCCTGTGGCTCCTCGCGCCATTCGGCCCAGGGGAGAACCACCGCTGAAAGTTGCGGTGCGGCGATAAATATCTGATCCAGCGCGTCGCGCAGCCACCCTGTCGGCAGCGGCCCCGGCCAGCGCAGCACCGCGCTATTGTCCAGCCCCCAGCTAAGATTCAGAGGCTTGTCGAGTTTTTCACAGCGCAGTCCATATCCGCTGTGAACGATGTTTGCCTTAGACATTTAGCCCTCCTGAGCCAGCAGCGGGTTGGCGAAATCGAAGTAGATCACCGAGGGATCGACGATGGTGTTCTCGTTGTGGTCGTTCAGATAACAGAAAAAGTTACCTTTTACGTTCCAGTACGGATTTTCCAGCACGTAGTTGAGACAGGTTTTATGAGTCACCTGATCACGCACTTCAGCCAGCAAGGTTCGTACGCGAGCCATCAGATTCGCTTCACTGTCCAGCCCGGCGGCGCCCAGCGCGGCGGTCACGGCAAAAGTGGAGTTAACCAGCAGGTAATAAGGGAAGTAGCGCAGCAACTGCTCATGGGTGAAGACGTTTTCCGCCTGCGCTTCGCCAATGGTGTCGAGCCAGCCTGCCGCGTGAGGCATAAATGCGCTGCCCTGGCAGTCACGGTAGATAAGCCCGACCGGCAGATCCCCAAGCATCTGAACCAGAATATTTTGCTGATGTGCCAGCAGCACCAGGCCGTAATCCGCTTCAGCCGTAAACAGCGGCTTCAGCACCTGCTGACAGTAAGCATCGACCCATGCGTGGGCGGCCTGTTGCGCAGTGATGCCGAGGCGATCGCTCAGGCGTTTTACCGCCGCAACCAGCAGCGAATCACCGCCATCCGGTGCGGCCTGGGTCAGGGAGACCAGTACGTTAGTCTGGCTTTGCGGCTGATCCACCAGCAGGTTTTCACGCAGGGCAAACAGGCTTTCCTGCATGATGTTGCCGTGGAGATCGCGCAGCCCGGCCCAGCCGTCTTCCTGCATCACCCGGAAAGTCGGGAAGCGAGCCTGTAGCGTCTGCCAGTCGTCGGTTTGCGCCAGGCGCGCCAGGCGCATTCCACGCTTCACTTCTTTCACTGACAGGGTACGGACGGAGTTGGTCAGGCGCACGCTCAGGGAGAATTTGATCATGTCGCGGCTGGTGGCGCAGTAGAGCGAGCGGGAAGAGGTGGTCGGTAGCCACGGCGCGCCGGCCTCGCCTAAATCTTTAATCAGTCCTTTAGCGACAAGCTCCTGGCACCACTCCTGCTGCAACAGATACTCCCCCTGCCACGGGTGCAGTGGGAATAGCCATTGATTGTCGCTTAATTCATTGAGTAACTGCGGCGCATTCTCTGCGGCAAATCGCGTCAACCGCTGTTGCAGGTTGAGGTGCAGGCTTTCACCGGCGATCTGCGTTTTGTCCACCGCAAACCACCGCAGCGGGAAGTGGGGCGCGAAGTCCGGTAGGTAGCGTTCGGCCTCCTGCTGGTTAAACGGTTCATGAGACTTAGGCGCAGGGTGGAAGGCGTGCCCGACCAGCAGAGCCTGCTCCGCCTCGCCAAAGTTCAACGCTTTTTCACGCAGGGCTGCCCAGTCATGGCGGGCATCAATCGCCTGCTGCGTATGGGCGTGGCTTTCCATCACGCGCTGGTGGAAGGTTTCGCAACTGGTCGCGGGCAGCAAGAGTTGGTGCTGGAGCTTATCAACAATAAGCCGGGAGAGGGTGGCGAAATCGACGGGGTGACTGCCGGACGCTGTGACCAGACGCGCCGGAAATTCAAAGCGGTGATGCTGGGTTGGGGAAAAATAAGCCACTCTGAAATGGAGCGCCTGCTGTTCGCCCAGCGGGATGATCAATTCGGTTGGCTGGTATTCCGTCAGCCGCCAGTCTTTGGTTTCACGAACCAGGGAATTCAGGAAGCACTGCGCAGCCACATCCAGGGCTGACGTTTTAGTTGGCAAAGTCATAATCAAACAGATCCCACTCATTATGATAATGCGAATTTTGCCGATAAGGTTTCTCATTATCAATAACAATTGTTAGAATCGGTAAAATTAATTTTACAAATAAACACAATTAATGCATGGAATTGCAACATCGTGACGTCTCTTGAGAGCGCGGAAACGCCGCAAAAACCATTGTCCTGCTGGCCGCTTGCGTTCAGCGCGGGGTTACTCGGTGTCGGGCAAAACGGCCTGCTGGTCGCGATCCCTGTACTGGTGATTCAGACAAACCTGAGCCTGTCGATTTGGGCGGCTTTGCTGATGCTTGGCTCAATGCTGTTCCTGCCGTCTTCCCCGTGGTGGGGAAAGCAAATTGCCCGTGTGGGCAGTAAGCCTGTGGTGCTGTGGGCACTGGGGGGATACGGCGCAAGCTTTACTCTGCTTGGGCTGGGAAGCATGCTGATGGCGACCGGCGCCGTAACAACAGCGGTGGGGCTGGGAATATTAATCATCGCGCGGATCGCCTACGGGCTTACCGTGTCGGCGATGGTGCCAGCCTGTCAGGTCTGGGCATTGCAGAGAGCAGGGGAAGGGAATCGTATGGTCGCTCTGGCAACCATTAGCTCCGGCTTGAGCTGCGGCAGACTATTCGGGCCGTTGTGCGCAGCGGCGATGCTGGCAATTCACCCTCTGGCGCCGATGGGGCTGCTGATGGCAGCGCCACTGCTGGCGCTGGTGATGCTGCTGCGGTTGCCTGGCACGCCACCGCAGCCCGCAGCGGAGCGCAAGAGCGCCAGCCTGAGGCTGGATTGCCTGCCTTATCTGCTTTGCGCGCTGTTATTAGCTGCGGCGGTGAGCATGATGCAGCTTGGTCTTTCACCCGCCCTTACTCGCCAGTTCGCCACGGATACCGCCGCCATTAGCCATCAGGTGGCGTGGCTGTTGGGGCTGGCCGCAGTCGCCGCGCTTATCGCACAGTTCGGGGTGCTCCGCCCGCAGCGCCTGACGCCGATGGCGCTGCTCTTGAGTGCCGGAGCGCTGATGATTTGTGGCCTGGCGATAATGCTCGCCGAACAGCTATGGTTGTTTTACCTCGGCTGTGCGGTGCTGTCGTTTGGGGCTGCTCTGGCAACACCCGCTTATCAGCTTTTACTGAATGATAAGCTGACAGACGGCGCAGGCGCGGGCTGGATCGCGACCAGCCACACGCTTGGCTATGGGCTTTGTGCATTGCTGGTGCCGCTGGTGTCGAAAACCGGCGCCGCAGCGGCGCTGATTGTGGCGGCTTTTTTCGTCGCTGTGTTATTTACCGTGGTGTCTGGCTTTATCTGGCGCAGCCGCTACCGTTCACGTCATTCCGCGATTTAAGCGTAAGGAAAAGTTATGGCTGGAGTTCAGGGCTACCGCCTGTTCAACGTTCAACTGGCGCGTAAGACGGAGGTTTCCCCTTCGCTGCTGAACCTGGTTTTCAGCGGGCAGGAGGTGGCGCAGATGAAATGCGACTCGCCGGATCAGCGCATTAAGATGTTGTTTCCGTCTGAAGACGGTACGCCGCCGTCGTTGCCTGCCGAAGGGCACTGGTATCAGCTTGTACTGGGGATGCCAAAAGAGAAGCGCCCGGTTATCCGCACCTATACGCTGCGACATGTCGATCCTGCTCGCCAGGAGGTCACCGTGGAATTTATCAATCATGGTACAGAGGGACCGGCTTCGGCATGGGCGATTAACGCCAGACCCGGCGACGCCATTCAGATGGTGGCGCCTGACGCGGCGTATGCTGAAGACAGCGGCGGCTATGAATGGACGCCTCCCCAGGGACTGCGGAATGCGTTAATCATTGCTGATGAGACGGCGCTCCCCGCCGCGCGCGGTATCCTTGAGATGCTGGCGAGACAGACCAATCCGCCACAGGTTCAGGCGTTCTTTGAAGTTCCTGAACAGGGCGACTGCGCGAATTTAAGCGAGTTTAAGTTCGCCGACATTTTTTGGTTGCCGCGTAACCCCGCAGCGGCGAAGCACGGTGAATGCCTGATTCAGGCCGTAAAAACGCATGCCAGAGTACCCGAAAGTCGCCATCCCGATACGGTGGATACGGTGAAAGAAGAAGCCGAAGGGGAGCTTCTCTGGGATAAGGCCACGACCAGCAGCACGGCGTTTTATGGGTGGGTGGCCGCAGAGTCCACCGTCGTCAAACTGCTGCGCCGCCATTTAATTGGCGAGCGTGGCGTTGAGCACAAAGCGATTAACTTTATGGCATATTGGTCTAAAGGGCGCGCGTGATAATAAAAAGCCCGCATCATGAAATTATTCCATTATGCGGGCTTAGTGCAGTATCTAATGAATATTAGAACTGGTAAACCAGACCGACGGCTACGATATCATCGGTTGCGATACCGTTGTCTGCGTAGAAGCTATCGTCTTCATCCAGCAGGTTGATTTTATAATCAACATAGGTGGACATATTTTTGTTGAAGTAATAGGTCATACCTACATCAACATATTTCACCAGATCTTTATCGGTGTAACGCCAGTTGCCGTGTCTTACTTCCTGACCACCTAAGTCTTTGCCTTTAGATTGCAGGTAGGCAATAGACGGGCGCAGACCGAAATCAAACTGATACTGTGCAACAACTTCAAAGTTCTGCGTTTTGTTGGCGATACCGCCATTAAGTTCGCTGTCGCCATTGCCATAGTAAGTCATATTACGGGTTTCAGCGTACATGGCGGCGAGATAAACATTGTAGGCGTCGTATTTAGCACCAACGGTCCAGGCTTCAGCTTTATCGCCACCAGCATAGTTATTACGCTGGTTCATGCCGTCACCGTAACCACGAGCAACCTGAGCATCGGTACGATCGGAATTGGCGTATGCCGCACCCAGGCTTAAACCGAAGTCGAAGTCGTAGGAGGTGGACATACCGAAGCCGTCGCCGTTTTCTTTAGCCAGCTTGCGACCTGCGCTATTGCCGGAACCTTCCTGACCAAAACCGGTGCCTTCATTATTACCCTGATACTGGAGCGCAAAGTTCAGACCATCAACCAGACCAAAGAAGCCGTTATTACGGTAGGTTGCTACGCCGTTAGTACGGCCTAACATATAAACGTCAGTCTGAGTGTAAGTATCGCCGCCGAATTCTGGCAGCATATCGGTCCAGGCTTCTACGTCGTAAACCACGCCGTAGTTACGACCGTAATCGAAAGTACCGTTTTGACCAAAACCTAAACCAGCGAAGCCGAGACGAGTCCAGGAGTCACCTTTATCACCTTCAGTACCGTTGGCCTGAATGTTGTATTCCCACTGACCGTAACCGGTTAACTGCTCGGCAATTTGCGTTTCGCCTTTAAAACCCAGACGGGCATAGGACATGTCGCCGTCGCTACCTGCATCGTCAGAGAAATAACGCAGGCCATCAACTTTACCGTACAGGTCCAGTTTATTGCCGTCTTTATTATACACTTCAGCCGCATTTGCAGCGCCTGCAATTAATAGAGCAGGGACAAGCATCGCCAGAACTTTTCTTTTCATTATGTATTCCCTATAATAATAATTGATATGAATAAGTGATCGAATCCTGAAGATCACTGTTGAATACTATTCCAGGAAGTTCATTCTTTTTTAAATATTACATGTAACAAATGTATTTAAAATATTTCTAATTATTTCCTTGGGTGTGATTATAAATAATTTAATATGTATTTATTGCTTTATATTTAACTGTATTATGTTTTTCTTTTAATAAATTATGATTTGCGTTTTTGGAATTTATTTTGTGAATGTTTTATCGTAATTAACGCTATTTTAACGTCGTTCGGATTTTCTTTTTATTCCATTTATTGCCTTCGTTAACTTGTCTGATACCTCCTCCCGTAATCATTGAGCGTGAAGACAAGGCGGAATATTGCTAATGTTGCTTTCTGATTCAGAGGAGGCAGCGTGGATTTACACTACTGGCAATCGCAGTTCGAAGCGTGGTTGGGCAAAAATCACCACGAGCAGGATAGCGCCCATGACATTTTTCATTTTCGTCGCGTCTGGGGAACGGCACAAAAGCTGTCGACGGATGAGGATGTTGACTGGCTTGTTGTGCTGACCGCGTGTTATTTCCACGATATCGTCAGCCTGCCGAAAAATCATCCCGATCGCTATCGTTCATCCGTGCTGGCCGCTGACGCGGCACGTCGCATATTAATGAACGATTTCCCTGCGTATCCTGAAGCGAAATTAGCGGCAGTCAGTCATGCGATTGAGGCGCACAGTTTTAGCGCCCACATTGCGCCAATGACCAGCGAGGCGAAGATTGTGCAGGATGCCGACCGGCTTGAAGCACTGGGCGCAATCGGTCTGGCGCGCGTGTTTGCCGTTTCCGGCGGGCTGGGCGTTTCGCTATTTGATGCTGAAGATCCCTTCGCGCAACGTCGCCCGCTTAACGATAAGCAATTCGCCCTCGACCATTTTCAGACAAAACTTCTGACCTTGCCGCAAACCATGCAAACCGCGCGGGGAAAGCTGCTGGCAGAGCATAACGCCGACTTCCTGGTGACCTGGATGGCGAAGCTAAGCGCGGAGCTAAGGGGGGAGTACGACTCGTTGGATCAGACGGTAATTCAGGCTTTTAGCTGCGATAAGTAGCAACCATACCCAAAACGTAAACGCGTTCATTTTGTGTTAACCTGTCGAATATCAATTTCGCCGGTTAAATGTATGCAGGAAAATCTTTCAGTAACAGGTTTCCAGGATCTGATGACGGACAATGCCGGGGCTGCCGTACAGGCGCTGCTGGGCAAACTGCTGGAAATCTATGATGTGAAAACGCTGGTGGCGCATCTGAATGGCGTTGGGGAGAACCACTGGAGCCCGGCTATTTTTAAACGCGTCGTGGCGAACGCAACGGCGTGGCATCGTCTGAGCGAGAGCGAATATACGCACCTCAGGACATTGTTGCCAACGCCTCCGGCACACCATCCGCATTATGCCTTTCGTTTTGTCGATCTCTTCGCCGGGATCGGCGGAATTCGCCGTGGCTTTGAAGCGATAGGCGGGCAGTGCGTGTTTACCAGCGAATGGAATAAACACGCGGTACGCACCTATAAAGCCAATTATTACTGCGATCCGCAACGGCATCATTTCAATGAAGATATTCGCGATATTACTCTGAGCCACCGCGACGGCGTGAGCGATAGCGAAGCGGCGGAGCATATTCGCCAGCACATACCGGAGCACGATGTTCTACTGGCCGGTTTTCCCTGCCAGCCATTCTCTCTGGCAGGGGTATCAAAGAAAAACGCGATGGGACGGGCGCATGGTTTCGCCTGTGATACGCAGGGGACGCTCTTTTTCGATGTCGTGCGGGTCATTGACGCCCGACGCCCGGCGATTTTTGTGCTCGAAAACGTCAAAAACCTGAAAAGCCACGACCAGGGAAAAACGTTTCGCATCATTATGCAAACGCTTGACGAACTGGGGTATGACGTCGCCGATGCTGCGGATAATGGGCCGGACGACCCGAAAATTATTGATGGCCGCCATTTTTTACCCCAGCATCGGGAGAGGATTGTGCTGGTGGGGTTCCGCCGCGATCTTAATCTGAAAACCGATTTTACGCTGCGGGATATTGCCACACGCTATCCGCAGCAGCGCATCACGCTGGCGGAGCTGCTTGAACCGGCGGTTGAAGCGAGATATGTGCTGACGCCGGTATTGTGGAAGTATTTGTACCGCTACGCGAAAAAGCATCAGGCCCGGGGTAACGGTTTTGGCTATGGGATGGTCTATCCTGCGAATCCCGGCAGCGTAACGCGCACATTGTCGGCGCGTTACTATAAAGATGGCGCGGAGATACTGATTGACCGTGGCTGGGATATGGCCGCAGGAGAGGCGAATTTCGACGATCCGGTGAATCAGCAGCACCGTCCACGCCGGTTAACGCCCAGAGAGTGCGCGCGGTTAATGGGATTTGAATCGCCGCAGGAATATCAGTTCCGCATTCCCGTTTCAGACACCCAGGCCTACCGTCAGTTTGGTAACTCCGTCGTGGTTCCGGCATTTGCCGCAGTAGCAAAACTGCTGGAGTCGAGAATTAAACAGGCTGTTACATTGCGCCAGAAAGAGAGCCAGCATGGCGGACGTACACGATAAGGCGACGCGCAGCAAGAATATGCGGGCGATAGCCACGCGCGATACGGCGATAGAAAAACGCCTTGCCGCTCTGTTGCAGGAGCAGGGGATGGCGTTTCATGTGCAGGACGCCACGTTGCCCGGACGCCCGGATTTTGTCGTGGATGAGTATCGCTGCGTTATCTTCACGCACGGCTGTTTCTGGCATCATCATGACTGCCACCTGTTCAAAGTTCCCGCCACGCGTACCGAGTTCTGGCTGAACAAAATCGGTAAAAATGTGGAGCGCGATCGGCGAGACATGCTGAGGCTTCGCGAGCTTGGCTGGCGTGTGCTGATTGTCTGGGAGTGTGCTTTGCGTGGCCGGTTGAAACTCAGCGACGCCGCACTGGCGGAACGGCTTGAGGAGTGGATCTGCGGCGGTGGCCCCACCGCGCAGATCGACACGCAGGGTATTCATTTACTGGAGTGATTTTTCCGATTCACTCACTGCAGTCGCGGGTCTGGCGGGAAACAAATATTTCCCCAGCGTCACCAGGACGACAGCGAAAACAATTACCCCTAATGCCAGCCACTCGACGGAAGAAAGGCTTTCTCCCCCCAGACCTGTTCCCAGTAACACCGCCACTACCGGGTTGACGTAAGCGTAACTGGTCGCCAGCGCCGGGCTGACATTACGGATCAAATACATATAGGCGTTAATGGCGATAATGGAACCGAATAGCGCCAGATAACCTACCGCCATGAAGCCGGAGAGCGTCGGCATCGTCGTCAGCTTTTCCCCGGCGATAAAGGAAGCGAACATCAGCACAACACCGGCAGCCAGCATTTCAATCGCTCCGGCCATCATGCCTGTCGGCAACGCGATGCGGGCGCCGAACACGGAGCCGAATGCCCAGCTCATCGAGCCAATCAGGATCAACAGCGCGCCCCAGGGGTTGCCGCTCAAATTTCCGCCGCTATTGAGCATGATGATCCCCGCCAGGCCGATGGCGATGCCTGTCCACTCCAGTTTTCGCGTTTTAATGCCAAAGAAATGGCTGAAGCACAGCGTGAATAATGGAACCGTCGCGACCACCACGGCGGCGATGCCGGACGGTACATCCTGATGTTCCGCTACGGTAACCAGACCGTTCCCCACCGCCAGCAGCAGAATGCCAATCAGCGCGGCATTGAGCAATTGACGCAAAGGGGGCAGTTTGTGCCCGCGAAGAAGTAAGAATGTTGTTAACAAAATCCCCGCAGACAGAAAACGGACGCCCGCCATCATCAGCGGCGGCCAACTCTCAACGCCAATACGAATAACGAAGTACGTGGAACCCCAAATGATATACAGCGCGAAGAGTGCGCTAAAAAGTGGTAGTAACTGCCTGAAACGCATAATCCCTCACGGCGGAAATAAAAAGGTGCAACATAGTAAACGTCAAAACTATCGCGCTGGCGAGCGTTATAATTGCACTCTTTTGTTAAATTTTTGTTGACGATTGCTACCCGTTTCGGCATTACGTTTTTTACTTCATACTTACCTCTTCAAAAGAAAAATATTGAGGGATTTATTTTGGCAGGAAGTAGTTTGCTGACGTTGCTCGATGATATCGCCACGCTGTTGGATGATATCTCGATGATGGGAAAACTGGCCGCGAAAAAAACGGCAGGCGTATTGGGTGATGACCTGTCGCTAAACGCGCAGCAGGTGACGGGCGTGCGGGCGAACCGCGAACTGCCGGTCGTCTGGAGCGTGGCGAAAGGGTCGTTGATCAACAAGGTCATCCTGGTGCCTCTGGCGCTGCTGATCAGCGCTTTTATCCCGTGGGCGATTACACCGTTGTTGATGATTGGAGGCGCTTTTCTCTGTTTTGAAGGCGTAGAGAAAGTTTTACACACGCTTGAGGCCCGAAAGCACAAAGAGAGCCCGGAGGCGCGTCAGCAGCGTCTGGCCGCGATCGCCGCACAAGATCCTCTCACGTTTGAGAAGGAGAAAGTGAAAGGGGCTGTGCGCACCGACTTTATCCTTTCTGCGGAGATCGTCGCGATTACGCTGGGAATTGTCGCGGATGCGCCGTTGCTCAATCAGGTTCTGGTGTTGTCCGGTATCGCGCTGGTGGTGACGATTGGCGTTTATGGTCTGGTGGGATTCATCGTAAAACTGGACGATATGGGGTACTGGCTGGCGGAAAAACGCAGCGTACTGGCTCAGGCGGTGGGCAAAGGGCTACTGGTTACGGCGCCCTGGCTTATGAAGGCGCTGTCCATTGTCGGCACACTCGCGATGTTCCTGGTGGGGGGCGGGATCGTGGTGCACGGCATCGCGCCATTACACCACGCGATCGAACATTTTGCTCAGCAGCAGAATGGTCTTATTGCGCTCACGCTTCCCATGTTGATTAATCTGGTGCTCGGTTTCATCATCGGCAGCGTGGTGGTAGGGCTGGTAAAAACTGTTGCCAACGTTCGCGGTGGTTCGCACTAATTTATGCCTCGCCGGATTATGCAAAAAAGGCCATCGTCGTCTAAGGTGAAAAAGTTTCACTGGATACAGGAGGCAGGTATGGTCTTTTTTGTCAGTGAGGAAGTTATCGCAAAAGAAGGTGGTCCACGCATGATCGTAACCGGTTATTCCAGCGGCATGGTGGAGTGCCGTTGGTATGACGGTTTTGGCGTCAAACGGGAAGCATTCCACGAGAATGAACTTATGCCCGGTGATGGCAGGCGGTTGCGGGAAGATGTCTGATAAAGGAACGCCCGGTTAATGCCGGGCGTTTTGTTACCCCAGAAAATAGCCGTTGAGTCGCGACACATAGTTCAGGAATAAAAGTAGGGAGCCGTCAGGTGCCGCATGAAACAACGCCAGGAAACTGGAGCTGGCTGAGAACGTTAGCACGACGCTTTGGGCCAGGCCATGTCGTAAATATCTGTTTTCTGGTTGTGATGATTTGTTCAACATTGCTGACCTGGCGTGAAGTGGTCGTGCTGGAGTCGGCATACCGGGCCAGTCAACGTAACCATCTGGAAAACGTCGCTAATGTGCTGGACAGACAGCTGCAATTCAGCGTGGATAAACTCTTGTTTCTGCGCAACGGTATGTACGAAGCGCTGGTCACGCCGCTCGATTTTGCCGACCTGCACGATGCGGTGGCGCAATTTGCGCAACTGCGCGGCAAAAGTTTCTGGCAACTGGAGCTAGACAGACGGCGAACGTTACCGCTTAACGGCGTCTCTGACGCGTTTGTTAACCGTACAACGCTTCTCTCGCGGGATAACGATGCGCTGGCAAACGAGTTAAGCGCCGCGTTGGAACTGGGGTATTTGTTACGGCTGGCGCATTCTTCTACCATGCTGGCGCAGCGGACAATGTATGTTTCGCGTTCAGGCTTTTATGTCTCAACTGAACCCACAACCAATGGCGGCGACATTATGTCCCGCTATTACCAGTATGTGATCCAACCCTGGTTCAGCGGGCAATCCCAACGACAAAATTCAGCGCGCGGCGTGCGCTGGTTTAGCTCGCCGGTGCCGGGCGGTGAAGTGCAACAAAAAGTCACCGTGAGCCTGTCGCTGGATAACGAAAGACACTGGTATGGCGTGCTGGCAATGGATATTCCCGTGTCATCCATGAAGCGTTTCCTGGAGGATGCGGTCGAAAAAGATTCCGAAGGGGAGTACCAGCTCTACGACTATCAGCTCAGGCTACTGGCGACCTCAACGCCGGAAAAGCGTCAGGTTAATACCTTTGATGACCTTGAACTGGCGTTGCTCGCGAATGACATCGAACATGATACGCATGGCGGTATCCGTATGGGCAGCCGCTATATCAGTTGGGAAAGGCTGGATCATTTCGATGGCGTGCTTTTGCGTGTTCATACCCTGAGAGAAGGCGTGCAGGGGGCTTTTGGCAGTATCAGTATTGCGCTTGGTCTCCTGTGGGCGCTTTTCACGATGATGTTGCTCATCTCATGGGTTGTTATCCGCAAGATGGTCAGCAATATGTTTGTGCTGCAAAGTTCCCTGCAATGGCAGGCCTGGCACGATCCTTTGACGCGGCTGTATAACCGTGGCGCATTGTTTGAGAGGGCGCGCGTACTGATACAGCGCTGCCACGAGCAGCGACAGCCGTTTTCCGTTATTCAGATCGATTTGGATCACTTTAAGAGCGTCAATGACCGTTTCGGCCATCAGGCGGGAGATCGGGTGCTCTCCCATGCCGCCGGGCTTATTAGCGGCACAATACGTTCGCATGACCTTGCCGGGCGCGTAGGCGGCGAAGAGTTCTGTATTGTCTTACCGGGGACGACGCTGGTGCAGGCAGCACAGATCGCAGAGCGGATACGCCAGCGCGTGAACGACAAAGAAATCCTGATCGCAAAAGGCACGACTCTGCGCATTAGTGCATCGCTGGGCGTAAGCGGGGCGCAGGAGAACGGAGACTACGATTTTGAACAGTTGCAGTCGCTGGCGGATCGCCGGTTGTATCTGGCAAAACAGGCCGGGCGCAATCAGGTTTGTGTCCGTGACGACCATCCCGCGCCGTCGCCTGATACACGCTGAACCATTAGCTGTATTAATCATTTCTGCGAGAAATATTTGCTTGTCATACAAAAAAATTGCAGATAAGGTAAAACGCACATCAGATTTTCTGGTGTAACGAATTTTCAAGTGCTTCTTGCATAAGCAAGTTTGATCCCGGCTCTGCGAGCCGGGATTTTTTTCACCCCAGATCAGCGATTGATTTCCGTGACGCTAAAATCATGAATATCGAGTTCAAACGCATCCGCTAATTCATGCCATGTATGATAATCGCGGCCATCCACACTGACTTTCTCAGGATCATCAGCGCTGCGATGAATTTCGCTCTCGCTGATTTCATTGATCGCCGCGAGCAGGGCGTCAACATCAACGCTGACTTCGCGCTTGGCCGTTTCGCTGTACTCTTTCGCGGTTTTCATCTTCAGTACCTCATTTAACCGTGGCATCTGTAAGTATAGACCGTTGAGAAAACCAGCAATCACGCGCGGCAGACGCTGCCAGAAAAAGGAATTTGTTCTACACTGGCACAAAGCCACAGGAGGATAATTGATGAAGGTGAATGATCGGGTAACAGTCAAAACAGACGGCGGCCCTCGTCGGCCAGGCGTGGTATTGGCGGTTGAAGAGTTTAGTGAAGGTACGATGTACCTGGTTTCGCTGGAAGACTACCCGCTCGGTATCTGGTTCTTCAATGAGTCAGGCCATCAGGATGGGATCTTTGTGGAAAAAACAGAGTAATGTGATTTTCGTCGCTTTTACCCTGACTGGTGGAATATCCACCAGTCAGGGGGCCTCATCGCATGTTAACAAAAATTCCGTTTGTCACGTTATCCGTCAGCCGCACGACATGATAGATAACCTGTTTATTATGCGTTTTTATCTTCCGTTTAATATTCCCTTTGTGGGATGACACCGTCTTTGCCTTGATATTCATTTGATCTGAAATCTGTATTGTTCCCTGTCCATCCATCCACATTCGCAACATACTGGATTCAGTACGGCTTAAAGATAACGTAGGTAAATTTACTACTCCTACAATATCCGTCTCTTTTTTCAGAATATCGCCAAGAATATCATCCAGAGAATCGGGCTTAATTGATTTTGAACTAATCAATAAGTTTTTTCTTACTAATAAGTATTCATCAAAATGCACATTAGCAATTGCCATAAAAACAATAAATAACGTGTTGGGATGCTGATTAATGATCTGCTTTATTTGCTGACTGTTAGATGTTTCATGGATGAAACAGTCCTCATTAATAAACACCACAGAAGGCTGCTGTGAGTCACAAGCGATGGCGAGTTCGTCAACGGTCTCAATGTCGTTGATTTCCCTTTTTTTCACCCCTCTGCTTACCAGATACCCGGTCAAACCTAGCCGGGTGTAACTGCATAAATCCATAATAATCGTTGACATGGCATACCCTCACTCAATGCGTAACGATAATTCCCCTTACCTGAATATCTCATCACAACCCAACGGAACAATAATAGTGACCTAAGATGACGCTTTCGCTGTTTTCAGGCGAACTTACTATCCCGTAAAGTTACGTATAATTTGCCAGGAATCTTCTCAAAGTAAAGTAAATGTTATGTTATGTGAGTAAGGTAAAAACAAATAAAGCGCAGCAGATATATCCTGGTAGATGTTTTTAGATTTTAAATTTAGGAAAATCCTTAGTAAGACAGGATAAAAATTATGGGTTATTGGTTGTCGGCATTTCGCTAACGATATCAGCAAGCAAATTGAAAATTTCACCGAATAAGTGTTCACAGAAAGGGGCAATTAATGGCATGAGCGCGGTTATTAACAAAATGCCGACGGATAAGGTTAGCGGGAAGCCAATAACAAATACGGATAACTGCGGAGCCATACGGTTTAATAGCCCGAGCGACAGGTTGAGTGTGAGCAGTAACGTAATGACCGGCAAGGCTAACATGAGTCCGTTGAGGAAGATCAGTCCGCCTGCCCGGGCAAGCGCCAGAAACGCATTGCTGTTGACCGGGTCGCCGCCGATAGGCAGCGTATGGAAGGTGTCTACCAGCAGCGAGATCAGCCACAGATGGCCGTTAAACGTAAGAAACAGCAGCATGGCGAGCATGTCGAGGATTCTGGCGAGTACCGGCATATTGAGGCGGCTGCCCGGGTCAACAAACGTGGCGAAAGAGAGACCCATTTGCAGACCGATGAATTCCCCCGCCGTACGCACCGCAGCAAAGGCAAACTGCATGGTAAACCCTAGCGCAATGCCGATCATGATTTGCTGCATGGCGAGCCATAAGGCTTCGGTGGAAAAAACAGGCACATTATTCGCCGGGAGTGAAGGGGCGATAATGAGAGTGATCATAAACCCCAGCCCCAGCTTTACCCGTTTGGGAACCGTGCGTTCACTGAGGATCGGCGCGGTAGAGATCAGCGCCAGTACACGTAACAGCGGCCAGAAGTAGAGGTTAAGCCAGTATAACCATTGATCGCTTGTGACCTGCAACATCGCGTCTTATCCGATGATATACGGCAAGTTACTGAACAGCGTACGCACGTAATCCAGCAGCAGGTTAAGCATCCAGGGGCCCGCCACAATAATCGCCGTAAATACCGCCACAATTTTCGGGATAAATGACAGCGTCATTTCGTTGATCTGGGTGGCGGCCTGTAAAATACTGATGATAAGGCCGGTAAACAGCGCAACCAGCAGCAGAGGCGCGGCAAGCGCAAGCGCGACCTTCATTGCCTCCGTGCCTATCATCATGACCGATTCGGGTGTCATTTCGCGCCTCTAACTGTAAAAACTTTGGGCAAGAGAGCCAACGAGCAACTGCCAGCCGTCGACCAGGACAAAAAGCATAAGCTTAAACGGCAGCGCAATGGTGGCCGGCGGCACCATCATCATCCCGAGCGCCATCAACACGCTGGCGATAACCAGATCGATAATCAGGAAGGGGATGAAAATCGTAAAACCGATCTGAAAAGCGGTTTTTAACTCGCTGGTGACGTAGGCCGGGAGCAAAATTCGCATCGGCACGGCTTCCGGCCCCTGTAGCGGACCGCTGTTTGCCAGACGCGCGAACAGGCCCAGGTCAGCCTCACGGGTTTGCCGCAGCATAAACTCCCGCAGCGGCTGAGCGCCTTTTTCCAGCGCTTCCTGCATGGAAATCTTCTCTTCGCTGAAAGGCTGCCAGGCATCCACGTAAATTTTGTCGATAACCGGCGACATAATAAAAAACGTCAAGAACAGCGCCAGTCCGAGAAGCACCTGGTTTGGCGGCGCAGAGGGCGTTCCCAGCGCGTTTCGCAGCAAGCCGAAGACGATAATGATGCGGGTAAAGCTGGTCATCATCAGCAAAATGGCGGGCAGGAACGTCAGTGACGTAATAAAGACCAGCGTCTGTACCGGCAGGGACCAGCTTTGCCCGCCGCCGGGTAGCGGTTGGCTGACCAGTCCGGGTAATTGTGCGAACGCGGCAGGGCTGATAAACCACAAAGCCATCAGCGTGAGGGATAACAAACGGCGCATCAGGATCTCCCGGAACGCTTCAACAAACTCTTCATCATGGCCTGGAAATCCGCAGGGGCGGCCGGTTTTTCTTCTGCAACGACAGGCGCAGGGGGGAGGGTATGCAACACATTGACTTGCGTGGCCGTGACGCCCAGTACCAGCCGAGCGTCTTCAACATCGACAATGACCACGCGCTCACGCGGGCCCAGCGAGGTGCTGGCTGACACTTTCAACCCTCGCGTACCGGCGCCTTTGGGCGCAAACCCCAGGCGTTTAATGACCCAGGCTGCGACCAGAATCAACACGATGATCCCAAACAGCGCGCCGCTCACCTGAACTAACGGCGAGCCTGATACGGCAGAGGGCTGTGAAACGGTAGCCTGGGTTTTCATGCTTAACGGCTCAGACGACGCATACGTTCAGACGGCGTGATGATATCCGTGATGCGCACGCCGTATTTATCGGCGACCACCACGACTTCACCCTGGGCAATCAGGTAGCCGTTAATCAGAATATCCAACGGCTCGCCTGCCAGTCCGTCCAGCGCGACCACCGACCCCTGCGTCAGTCGCAGCAGCTCTTTGATGGTCATGCGCGTACGACCCAGCTCCACGGTCAGCTTGACCGGAATATCCATGATTAAATCGATATCCTGTAGGTTTCCACTGACGTCGCCGCCGCCCAACTGCTGGAAGACTGCATCGGCTGCGCTTTTGCTGGTCGTTGTTTTTTGCTCGTTTAACGCGTCAGCCCACAGATCGTCCAATGCGCCGGTATTCTCATCGGACGGATTATTCATGTCACTCATTTGGGCTGTTCCTCATTCAGCGAATTCAAAATCGGGTTGATCAAATGCTCTACGCGCAACGCATACTGACCGTTCACGGTGCCATACTGGCTGGTCAGTACAGGTACGCCGTCCACATGAGCAATAATGCGGTCGGGTTTTTCAATCGGCAGCACGTCGCCGGGTTTCAGCTTTAATATCTGGGAAAGGCGCAGCGGGATGTCAGCAAAGTTCGCCACCAGTTCCAGCTCTGAATGCTGAACCTGACGCACCAGATTGTCGCGCCAGTTCTGATCTTCATGACGCGAGTTTTCCAGCGGCGGGTTCACCAACAGCTCCCGCAGCGGCTCAATCATGCTGAAAGGCAGGCAGATGTTGAACTCGCCTGTCAGGTTGCCAATTTCGACGTGGAACGGTGTGTTCACCACAATGTCGTTCGGAGAGGTGGTGATATTGGTGAATTTCACCTGCATCTCAGAGCGAACGTACTCCACTTCCAGCGGGTTGATCGCTTTCCACGCGTCGCTGTAGCTTTCAAGCGCCAGCTTCAGCATGCGGTTGATAACGCGCTGTTCGGTATGCGTAAACTCACGACCTTCCACTTTGGTCGGAAAACGCCCGTCGCCGCCAAACAGGTTATCCACGGCGATAAACACCAGACTCGGCGAGAACACCACCAGACCCGTACCGCGCAGCGGCTTCAGATGGATCAGGTTCAGGTTGGTCGGTACGGGTAAATTACGCGCAAATTCGTGATATGGCTGAATGCGGATCGCGCCCACGGTAATATCCGGGCTGCGACGCAGCAGGTTAAACAGCCCCATACGGAATTGACGCGCGAAACGTTCGTTAATGATCTCCAGCGCCTGTAGGCGCTCGCGCACCACGCGACGCTGTGTATTGGGATCATAAGGACGAATATCATTGTCGCCCACGCCGCCAGGGGTGGGTTCGTCTTTGGCCTCGCTGTCGCCGTTGAGCAGCGCATCGATTTCAGCCTGAGAAAGAATACTATCGCCCATGTCTTTACCGCAGAATGAAAGCTGTATAAAGAACGTCGGTGACTTCCTGTTTCGGTTGTCCAGCAACGAGCGGAGTAGAGAGCGTTTCTTTGATTGCCGCGATCAGCGTCTGCTTCCCGGCTTCCGTCGAAAGCGCAGTGGCATCCTGACGCGAAAACAGCAGCAACAGACGGCTGCGCACTTCTGGCAGATATTCGCTCAGACGCGCGCGCGTCACTTCGTCCTTCAGGCGCAGCGTAATCCCGATATACAGCACGCGATCGGCATCGCCCAGATTGACGGTAAACGTATCCAGCGCGAAAAATACGGGCGCTGGCGGCGGTGGCGGGGCCGCGGTAGCGCTGGCGGTCGGGTGCTCCTGCATCCGCCAGTAGCTATAGCCAGCGGTTGCGCAGGCGGCAAGAGTAATCAACACCAGCAAAGGGATCCAAATTGAGCGTTTGCTCTTTCTGTTAATCGCGGAGTCAGTCATCAGATACGGGCTTCCTGTTTCGGTACAGCTTATTGGCTGATTATCCCGTGTCCTGTCCACGGCAAAGCGTGGAAAAGACGCGGATAATCATGCTACCTCTGGCGTTAGGCGAAGATATCCACCGCGCCATCGCCGCGAGCGGCAGCCTGGAGCGAGCCCGGCGTCGTCAGTGCGATGTCATCTTCGGCGGCAAAAGCCTCTTGTCCCTGTGTGCGGGAAGCGTGCTGCTGCTGGGATGACGACTGCTGCTGTCCGGCGAAACTTTCACTGCTGATACTGCTTTGTCCCAGCTGGATGCCGTTTTCCGCCAGTTGGGTACGCAGTACGGGTAACGCGGCTTCCAGCGCGGCGCGAACGTGGCTATGCGCTGACACCATTTGCAGTTGCGCCTGGTTATCATCCATTTTGAGGGAGATTTGAATCTGCCCCAGTTCCTCCGGGTGCAGACGCAGTTCCGCGCTCTGCTGCCCCTGGCGGGTAAACAGCGTCACATGCTGGCTTAATGACTGCTGCCACTCATGGCTGCCCAGCGGCGCGCTGAGCACCGGGGCGGCTGCGACAGGCGCGGGTTGCGTCTGCGTCGTCATACCGCCAGGCGTGGTCATGGCGCCAATGGTCGTGACCGGAGAAGGCGTGCTTTCCATGTCGGCTTTAGCGGTAGCGGCGGCGACCAGCGGCGTTACCAGCTGGTTGCTTGCTGAGTTTGCGGTGACGTCAGGCGCGGCATCGACTTTCCCTTTTTTCAGCTCGCCAGTCGTCAGCCCGGCAACCGCATCTTGCGTAGCGGCGCGCGTATCGCCACGCAGCGATGCCGGGGCGGAGAGCGCGCCTTCAGCCGACGCGGTTCGCGTGGTTGGCGTCAGCGCTGGCTGGCCCGGTAACATGGCGAAGAGCGCGCTCAGATTCGCGAGGTCTTCATCGCTCAGCGCCGGTGCGTTGTCGTCCTGCCGGGCAGTCTTACTTAACGCGTTCAGGGCGTTGCTTTTCAGCGAAGGCGTCAGCGTGGATAGCAACTGCTGTGCCTCGGTCAGGTCTGCTGTGGCGTCATCCGTCAGCAGATCCTGGCGCGCCAGAAGATCGGCCAGCGCTGTCGTCTGCGGCGTATCGCCATTTTTTTGCAGCAATCCTTTTTGCAGTTTGCCGCCTGCCGCCTGGAGATCGGCAAGCGAAAGCGGGGCATCTTTACCCTGCGCGTCGCCTGCGCCCAAAGCACCGGCTAACAGCGCCAGAAAATCCTGGGCTGAATCGGCTGTTTTACCGGCCTGAAGGCCTGTCGTTACGTCTGTGTCGGTCGTGATCAGTTGGGGCAAGGTGATCATTCGGTTTTCCTCATTGCAGCACGCTGAGCAAATTCATCCATTTTTTTCTGATCCAGGCGGTTTTCAGCCAATAACGCTGCCGCACTTTGTCTGTCCTGTAAGGTCTGCCAGGCCTGAAGCCGTTGTTTCTTTTCACGCCAGCTGTTCAGCGCCACGTCCACTTTTTGTGTCCACTGCGTCAGCTGCTGGCGATGCTGCTCAATGGCCTTCTCCAGCGTCTGAATAAATTGCTGATAGTTAATCCAGCGGTTGCTGGCAATCCCCTGGCCCATATCGGCATTGAGATTGTTGCGATACTCATGCTGATAATCGATCAGCATTTTCAGTTGTTCTTCCGCCTGCTGGAATCCGCGTCGCATTTCCCCTAATAAGAGAGCGGCATCATCCACTTCTTTCTCGGCCAGATCTTTTAATGTTGCCAGCGCACCATGTTGTGCCATGACCTATGCCCTCCTGCTTCATCACACCGTCGGGAAAATCAGTTCCAGCGCCTGGAGAGAATCTTCCCAGTCGGCTCGTTCGAAAATACCTTGTTGCAAAAACGCCTCCAGCTGCGGCCACAGCGCGATGGCTTTATCCAGCATGGGATCGCTGCCTTTGGCATACGCGCCGACGCTCACCAAATCGCGGTTACGCTGGAAACTGGACAGCAACTGTTTGAAATTCCGTACGCGTGCATAGTGTTGCTCGGTGATCAGCGACGTCATTGCACGGCTGATCGACGCTTCAATATCAATGGCCGGGTAGTGACCGGCTTCGGCCAGACGACGGGATAACACAATGTGTCCATCCAGGATCGCACGCGCCGAGTCGGCGATTGGGTCCTGCTGATCGTCGCCTTCGGTCAATACCGTATAAAACGCGGTGATGGAGCCGCCGCCGTGAATGCCGTTCCCCGCACGTTCCACCAGCGCAGGTAATTTTGCGAAGACCGAAGGCGGATACCCTTTGGTTGCAGGCGGTTCGCCGATCGCCAGCGCAATCTCACGCTGCGCCATCGCGTAGCGGGTCAGGGAGTCCATGATCAGCAGTACGTGCTGCCCGCGATCGCGGAAATCCTCGGCAATACGCGTGGCATAGGCCGCTCCCTGCATTCGCAGCAGTGGCGAGACGTCCGCAGGCGCGGCAATCACCACCGAACGCGCGCGCCCGTCAGCGCCCAGAATGTTTTCGATAAAATCTTTAACTTCGCGGCCACGTTCGCCAATCAGTCCGACGACGATAACGTCCGCGCGGGTATAGCGCGCCATCATGCCGAGCAGAACGCTTTTACCCACGCCGGAACCGGCAAACAGCCCCATACGCTGTCCGCGTCCGACGGTAAGCAGCGCGTTGATGGGGCGGACGCCGGTATCCAGCACATGCTCAATAGGCGTTCGCTGCAAGGGGTTGAATGGCTGAGTGATTAACGCGCCGGTTTCCGTGGTGTCTGGCGCGGGAAGACCATCCAGCGGCTTGCCGCCGCCGTCCAGCACGCGCCCCAGCAGGGCAGGGCCGAGCGGCAGCTGTTTTCCGCTTTGCAGACCTTCCCCGGCAATATTTTTTGCGTAAACGCGTGCGCCGGGAAGAATGCCTTCGACCTCTTCCAGCGGCATTAAAAACAGACGCTGGCCATTAAAGCCGACGACTTCGCTTTCCACTTCGCGTGTTTCCGTCCCGTCCTGCCGCTCAATGACGCAGGTCGCGCCGAGCGGCAGCTGCAAGCCGGTGGCTTCCAGCACCAGACCGGTGGCGCGGGTCAGCCTCCCGTAGCGACGCACCGCCGGGAGCTGCGCCATTTTGGCTTCGAAGTTATCCAGCGTATTCAGCCAGCGGGTCAGGCGCGTAGTCATCAGACGACTCCGGGAGCCGCCAGGCGGCAGAGTTCTTGCCAACGCGTGGCGACGCTGGCGTCCAGATCGCCTTCATCGGCGGACACTTTACAGCCGCCATGATGCAGCGTGGGATCGCCGCGCAAACGCCAGCCGTGCAGGCTGAGCGTGGCTCCGAGCATCTCTTCGACGCGCTGTAAATCATCCGGGTGAACGCGTAATTGCGGTTTCCCGCTGAACAACGGTTCCTGTTGCAACAATTGCTGGATCTGTTTAATGAGCGCGGAGTTGTCCACCGCTGGCGTCTGGCCGATCACCTGGCGAGCGGCTTCCAGCGCCATTTGCATCAGGCGCGAGGCAATCACGCTGTCCAGCGCGTCCAGCGTATTCTGAAACTCGCTGACCAGTTGCTGCATTCGGGCATTCAGCGGCGCCTGTTGAGCGCGCGCCTGCGTCTGGCCTTGCTCCAGCCCTTGCGCTAATCCTTCCTGATAGCCCTGTTCGTGGCCTTTCTGGCGACCTTCGGCGAGGCCCGCGTTATACCCTTGCTCGTGCGCCTGCATTTTCAGCTGCGCCAGTTGCTGCTCAAGCTGCTGTTCGGCACTCAGCTCCGGTTCGTCATCGATGGCTATCGGTTCGTCGCTGTGCTCCATTGGCACAAACTCGGCCAGGGGAGGGACGAGATCGTCCGGTGTCCAGACCTGCCACGGCAATTCGTTAGACATAGGTATCCTCGCCGCTGCCGATTACCATTTCGCCGGTTTCCGCCAGACGACGCACAATAAGCAGAATGGCTTTCTGTTCGTTCTCCACCTGAGACAGACGTACCGGGCCACGGTTGGCGAGGTCGTCGCGCAGAATATCGGCAGCACGCTGCGACATGTTGCGCAGGAATTTCTCGCGTAGCGGCGGCTCGGCGCCTTTCAGGGCGATCAGCAACGACTCGGAATCCACTTCCTGCAACAGACGCTGGATGCTGCGATCGTCGACTTCCACCAGATTTTCGAACAGGAACATTTCGTCGATAATTTTCTGCGCCAGCTCGCCGTCGAATTCGCGTACGGCGCTGATAACCGCCTCTTCCTGCTGGGTTTTCATCAGGTTGATGATTTCTGCCGCGGTTCTCACGCCGCCCATTTTGCTGCGCTTGAGGTTCTGACCGTCGAGCAGACCATTCAACACTTCGGTCAGTTCCGCCAGTGCGGCTGGCTGTACGCCGCCGAAGGTCGCGATACGCAGCATGACATCGTGGCGCAGACGTTCGTCGAACAGCGCCAGAATATCGGCGGCCTGGCCGCGTTTGAGATGCACCAGGATGGTGGCGATAATCTGCGGGTGTTCGTCGCGGATAAGGTCGGCGGCGCTTTGCGGCTCCATAAAGTTGAGCGTTTCAATACCGCTGGCGGTATCCCGCGTTTCGAGGATATCTTCCAGCAGGCTGGCGGCACGTTCTTCACCCAGCGCTTTAACCAGCACGGAACGCAGGTATTCGTTGGCGTTGATGTTGAGTGCGGCAAACTGTTCGGCTTCTTGCTCAAATTCCGCCAGCACATCGGTCAGCTGTTTGTTGGAAATCTGGCGCACGTTCGCCATTGCTGAACTCAGGGTTTGCACTTCGCGCGTGGAGAGGTGCTTAAACACCTCTGCCGCACGGTCTTCGCCAATGGTCATCAGCAGGATGACGCTTTTATCGGTGCCGGTAAGTTTATTGCTCATGATCGTTATTCATCCACTGGCGAATGACCAGCGCCACGACGCGCGGATCGTTATCTGACATTTCGCGAATACGCTGGCTCATCACTTCTGCGCCCAGACGCTGGTTCGCCCGGCGCTGCTGGGTCTGTTCGTCTTTGCTGAGGCGAACTTCTACCGCTTCTTCGGTTTCCTGACGAACCTGCGCCTGTTCCTGTGCGGCTTTCGTCTCTTCAGCGCGGCGAGCAAGCTGCGGTCGAACCGCTTTGCGCCACAGAATCCAGGCAACCAGCAGAACCAGGAGCCAGCGACCTGCGGAGATCAACTGCTCAATAAAGGCTTGCTGTTTCCAGAATGGCAGTTCGCCGCCCAGGTCGTCCGTTGCGGTAAACGGTGAGTTCACCACGTTAAGGGTATCGCCGCGTTTGTCGGAGAAGCCCATTGCTTCGCGGGTCAGATCTTCGATCTGCTTCATCTGTTCCGTGGTTAACGGCAGCGGTTTGCCGTCCGGCAGGGCGCGGTAGTTCACCACGACCGCCACGGAGAGTCGCTGCACATCGCCCACGTTCAGTTTGGTGTGGCGAATGGTGCGATCCACTTCGTAGTTACTGGTTTCGTTGCGCTGCGTATTGCGCGGCACATTGCTGTTCGTATTGTTGGTCGTCTGCGTGTTCTGCGCGTTTTGCTGATTAGCAGGCGGTGTGCTGATCGGCGCAGCATTCGCCGGCGCAGGCTGATTCGACAGCGCACCCGGTACGCCGCCCGGATAGCCGGAGCCGATTTGCTCGCTTTCATTAAGCTGGCGTGAGCGCAGCACGGCCTGCGATGCGTCGCCGTTCGGACGGTATTGCTCTTCCGTCTGCTCTTTGTTGGCAAAATCCAGCTGCGCAGTAACCTGAGCATGGACGTTGCCGTTGCCGACGATTGGCGAAAGGATCGATTCGATACGGCGCTGAATGCGTCCTTCCACATCGCTGGCATATTTCAACTGCGCGTCGTTCAGATCGCGGCTGCTGGTATTGGACTGAGTCAACAGATGACCGCCCTGATCGACCAGCGTGACGTTACCTGGCGGCAGACCCGCAACGGCGCTGGATACCAGATGCACCACCGCGCTGATCTGCCCTTCATCCAGCGCGCGGCCTGGTTCAAGATTGACCGTCACGGAAGCGGAAGGGGATTTCTGCTCGCGCACGAACAGAGAAGGTTTCGGCATCGCAAGGTGGACACGGGCGCGTTTTACCGGCCCCAGGGTTTCGATAGTGCGGGCCAGCTCGCCTTCCAGAGCGCGCTGGTAATTGACCTGCTCGCTGAACTGGCTGATGCCGAATTTTTCCTGGTCTAACAGCTCGAAGCCGACAGCGCCGCCTTTTGGCAATCCCTGTTGCGCCAGGCGCAGGCGAAGCTCATGCACTTTATCGGCAGGCACTTCAATCGCACCGCTTCCTTCGGTGAAGCGGTAAGGGATGTTCATCTGGGTCAGCTGCGTGACAATGGCCCCGCCATCCTGATCGGAAAGGTTGCTGAACAGCGTGCGATAATCTGGCGCTTTCGCCCACAAAACCATAGCAACGATGATGGCAACAGCGGCTGATCCCGCCACAATCAGAGGAATTCTGGGATTCGCGCGCAGGCGATTAAGCCACTCGAGAGGTTTAGGTTGGGTTGCAGTCGATGCAGTCGCACTCATCTCGCACCTCGTGACTGATCGTGGACGGCGTTTTTTGCAAAGTGGAACAAGACTCACTCCCGGGTCAGCAAACTCGAAAAATTGACGGTCTCATTATTTGCGGTTTCGAATTTTTCTATGCGCCAAAAACCGAGGTTTTTTATCGCTATTTAGCGCCTTTATCTTATTGACAAACTGGTAATCTCTGCTGTGTAAAAAATCATCCAGGGGATTAGCATGTCAGCAATACAGGGGATTGAAGGGGTTATCAGCCAGCTACAGGCAACGGCGATGTCCGCACGGGCGCAAGACGCGCTGCCGCAACCAACCGTAAGTTTTGCCGGTCAACTGCATGCGGCACTGAATCGCATCAGTGACACGCAAACCACCGCGCGCGTACAGGCAGAAAAATTTACTCTGGGTGAGCCAGGCATTGCGCTTAATGATGTGATGACCGATATGCAAAAAGCGTCTGTCTCAATGCAGATGGGTATTCAGGTACGCAACAAACTGATGTCGGCGTACCAGGAAGTGATGTCGATGCAGGTGTAGCCAGACCTGCTGAATGCAGCATGCAGGCCGGATAAGGCGCTTGCGCCGTCATCCGGCAAATGATTACTTCTGAATCAGATAGCGAATCGTTGGGCCATCCTGCTGAATATCCAGCACCGTATAGCCGTGATTGCGCGCATCCAGCGGAATATTATTGATGGATTGCGGGCAGTCGCTCACCACTTCCAGAATTTCTCCCTTTTTTAACTGCGGCATCGCTTCCAGCGTGGCGACGGCCGGGTAAGGGCAGGGCTCACCAACCATATCAAGACGGTAATCAGGAACGATATTTTTCATGCGGATTCCTTAGCAGGGGTTAACCCGGAGCGACGGAAGAAACGTTTTTCCCAGCCGATTATCAGCATCAGCGCGGCAAACAACAGCAGATAAGTGACCAGCAGGCCGCCCAGCGGGCCGAAGGTGTCGAGCAGATTCACTTTGTCCCAACGGGTTGCCAGCGCCGGGGCAAAATCATCCCAGTAATATGCCAGAATAGTGGAGCCGATAACGTTGCCGAGGCCCACCCACCAGTAGTGCACCTGACCTTCCACGGCGCGGTACATCCAGCCGGTTTCACACCCGCCCGCCAGCACGATGCCAAAACCAAACAGCAGACCGCCGATAACGGCGTTCGGGCCAGCCCACATAATCTTCGCTTCCACGCCTAACTGTACGTAGCTGAAAATTCCGATAGCGCTCACCGCCATCCCGAAGATGATGGCTTTCGCCATATGGGTGCGACCGGTGATCCACAGGTCACGGAAGGCCGAGGTGAAACAAATTTGCGCACGTTCAATCAGCAGACCAAAACCCACGCCGAACAGCATGGCCAGCCCCAGTTTTGGCTGGTTCATCGCCGTCAGCAGCGCCCAGCCGATCATGCCGATAAAGACCAGCATCCCCAGACGGAAACGGCGGCGCGCCTGATCCGGCTTCTGCGTCAGCGGCGAGGCAGCGGAGACTTTCTGCATTTTGACCGGGATACGGAATATGGGCAGTAGCGTGAAGCGTGCGCCGAACCAGGAGCCGATGGCGGTTGCCAGCGCAAAGAACCAGGCATGAAGAGAAAACTGCGGAATACCGGTGAAGAAGGCCGCCAGATTGCAACCCATCGCCATGCGCGCGCCAAAACCGGCAATCATCCCGCCGATAATCGCCTGCATAATGCGGATACGGCTGCGCGGCATACGTAATTTAACGTTGTTGGCCCACAGTGCCGCCGCAAAGCAGCCGCCGAACATGCCGAGGATCATCATCCCGTCGATGCGGGTAAGGGGAGAGCCTTCCAGATGGATCAGCTTGTAGTAACCCCACTCTTCAGCATGAACGCCAAATAGCTGGAGGATTTGTCCACCCCAGCGGGTGAATTCGCCCGTAACAGCCCAGAACGTACCGGTGATACCGAAATAATAAGTGGAGAGAATACCTGCTGCGATGACCGCAGGGACAGGCGCCCAGAATTTAACTAACCAGGCTTGTTTGAATTGTTGCCATGACATGCTTTCTTAGCCTCTGAACTCAGAAGGAAAATAAAAGAAGAGCGGATAGTACACCGATCAGATTTTTTGCCTACTACTAATAAGAAGTAATATCGACTGGATCAATATTACTTGTTGGCCCTGAAAGGCTGGCGACATCAGGGCTTTAATGCCACAATCCTGTTTTCTTCGCATGCAGGATGAATGATGAAAAAAATAGCGATCGTTGGCGCATTTCTGGTCCTTACCGGGTGTGCAGAGGTACAGAACTATAACGATGTGGTGAAGACGCCAGCGCCAGCCGGTCTGGAAGGATACTGGCAGTCAAAAGGTCCTCAGCGCAAACTGGTGAGCCCCGAGGCAATAGCCAGTCTGGTGGTGACCAAAGAAGGAGATACCCTGGATTGCCGTCAGTGGCAGCGGGTGATTGCCCTGCCGGGTAAACTGACGCTGCTTTCCAGTGATTTAACCAACGTTACGGTGAAGCGCGAACTCTATGAGATTGAGCGTGAAGGGAACACGCTGGAATATGATGGTATGACGCTGCAACGCGTGGATCGACCCACGACCGAATGCGCCGACTATTTATCGAAACATCCGCTCGCGAGTCAGTTACCGTAAACATTTTCGGTAAACGCTGGCGGTAATTATGTTGATGCCGGGGGCGCTAACGCTTACCCGGCCGATGTTCTCTCCTGAACTTACAGCACATCTTCAATGACCCATACGCTGACGCAGCCGCCGTTGCAGGTAAACGTGGCCTCCCCCTTTTCATCGGTGGTTACGCGCTCTTCCCGATTGCCTAAAAAATCACGCCAGGTCTTGTTGGCGTAATTTTCACCTAGCGTAATGGTCTTCTCGCCGTCATCGCCGTTGGAAAGTACGACCACGCAGCCAGGATCGTCGTCTGTACCGCTACGGCTAAAGGCAACGCAGTTGGGGTGGTCGAAAAAGAGCGTCTGGATGCCGTGGGCAAAACGCTGGCGCGCGAGAATCAGTTGATCGAGCTGCCCAATAACGGGCATATCAATGGTGTAGGTTTCGCCGTCGCCACCCGTATCTTCGTAATGTGCGCCGTAGAGATCAGGGTAGAACACTGACGGTACGCCGTTCTCCCGCAACAGGATCAACGCATAGGCCAGCGGCTTAAACCAGGCTTCAACGGGCGCTTCAAGCGCCTGTAACGGTTGGGTGTCGTGATTTGCCACGAGCGTTACGGCATGGAAAGGATCGGCTTCCACCAGCGTGTCGGTGAAAATCTGGCTCATATCGTAATCACGCCCCTGACGAGAGGCTTCGTGGAAGTTCATCTGTAGCGGCGCGTCGAACAGCATGGTTTTTCCATCCACCTGATCGATATAGGCTTGTAGCTTGTCCACTTCATGAGACCAGTACTCCGCCACAATGAACAGCGGCTTTGGCGCTACCTCCTGGACGTGTTCTATCCACTCTTTATAAAACCAGGCCGGAATGTGTTTGACCGCATCCAGGCGGAAGCCGTCACAATGGGTTTGCGCCATTACCCAACGTGCCCAGTATTTGATCTCCTCGGTGACCGCATGGTTGCGAAAGTCGATGTTTTCGCCCATCAGATAGTCGAAATTACCCATCTCATCATCGACCTGGTCGTTCCAGCCGTCGCCAGTGTAGTCGTTGACGATCTTAAAGATGCCGTCTTCGTCCGGGTTTTCGATGTGATCAATACCGCTGAAGCATTTGAAATCCCAGATAAACTGCGAATATTGACCGGCGCGGGCAGGGAAGGTGTAACGCGTCCAGCCTTCACATTCGATGATCTCGTCATCGATTTGCGTGCGATTATCTTCATTGACCCGCTGTACGCGAATGGCCTCTTTTTCATCCGCGCCCATTTTGTGGTTGACGACCACGTCGAGCAAAACCGCAATGTCATTTTGCTTTAGCGCCTCAATGGCGGCCAGCAGCTGCGCTTTGTCGCCATATTTTGTGGCGACAGATCCTTTCTGATCAAACTCACCCAGATCAAACAGGTCATACGAGTCATAACCTACGGAATACCCGCCGGACGCGCCTTTATAGGCGGGCGGTAACCAGACCATATTAATGCCGATATCATTGAGGCCGCCAGCGCGCTCAGCCAGTTCTGGCCAGAGCTTGCCGCCGTCAGGGTAATACCAGTGGAAGTACTGCAATAGCGTGGGGTTTTTCATCTTCCGTGCTCCAGAAGCCGTCAGGCTAACTTCTGGAGTATGGATGATTTTTCACAGGTGGATAAAAATTATTGATTCAGGTTACTGGGGAACAGAATATTTCCCGCCAGGTTCCCGTATGTCGTGGAGACGGACTGCTGTTTTCCGGTCTGGTCTATAAGCTGACGTAGCTCTTCCATACGGTGCTGCAACAGCGTTTTTAACTCAGCCTCGTTACGGAGTACGGCATTCAGGATCTCTTTTGCCTGGTTTATCAGAAATGTATTGCCGGGAGAGATGGGGTTACGTGCAATACCTTCTACCAGTTGCACATAATTCATCTCCTGCTCAATCAGTTCATCCCATTTCCCTGAATGAGCGAGATCCAACATTGTGATACTAAGGGCATGCAGGGCATGCCAGTCGGTAAGTGACGGGATGAAGTTAGTCATCAAAGGGTATCCTGAACGGGTGAAACCGGTGAGCCAATCTGTTTCCAGGCATCAGCGATATTGGTTAGCAATCCCTCTACTTCAATGATAGCTTCGACGTCGTTATGTAAGTTGGCCAGTAACAAACGACGTATCATGTAATCGTAAAGTGATGCCAGATTGCGGGAAAGGTCTCCTTCAACGTCCATGTTGAGTCCCGCCTTGAGGCCGTTATCAATAATATTGATCGCTTTTGACAGCGCTTCACCTTTCGATAACAGTTCTCCCTGCTCCAGGAATAGTCGTGCCCTGACGAGAGCGCTTAGTGCTCCGTCAAAAAGCATAACAATCAGTTGGTGTGGGTCGGCACTCATTACCGCACTTTCCACCCCGACTTTTTGGTAGGAAAGAACACCACTTTTACTATACATATCAGTTCCTTAACTGCTGGATGAGCTAAACTGCTGTGTCAGGTAGTTTGCAGTATTGTTCATCTGACTGATCAACTTATCCAGTGAGGTGAACTGTGCTTTGTAGCGCGCCATAGTTGCTTCTATGGAGGCTTCCATCGCGTCATAGCGCTGTTCTAATGTCTTGAGCGTTTTGTTGATGCCATCCTGCGCGTTTTTAATAACCCCGGATTGATCGACGGAGGTATCCAGCATTTTGGTCAACATATTGTTCATTTCTGTAGCAAAACCTGTCGTTTTGCCATCGCCGATAAAGTATTCCTGAACCGCCTGTGGGTTATCAGTTAATGCTTTCGTTAGCTTAGTGCTGTCTATTTTCAGGTTACCTGTCGAACCGTCGGCGCCGGTCACCGGATCCTGAGTAATACCCAGTTGAGATATAATGGCGTAAGCGCCGCCTTGTACATCCGTCAGCAGACTGCGTAATTGCGATTGAATGGAACGCACGTTGGTGTCGCCCATTAACGCACCGTTAGTTGCTGACTGATCTTTGCCCTGCTCAACTTTGACGTACTTCGTCACGCTGGCGATGGTTGACTGTAGCGCATTATAGGCTGTTACCCAGTCATTTATTGCTTTGCTGTTCTCTTCTGTTGCACGGGTTAATTCCAGCGTTTCGTCGGCGGTGCTTTTATTCTTCAACGTCAACGTGACGCCTGGCAGCGCATCAGAAATGATATTACTTGAACGTTCAAGTTCGACGCCGTTCACTGTCAGTTTTGCGTTCTGCGATGCGGTCTGCTCGGTTAGCGCATTTGTTGAAGCATCGTGACCGATAACCTGCTGGAGCGTGTCGTCACCGGTTACCGTTACGGTCATGTCTGAGTCCGTACCCGTCGTTTTTGATGTCAGCATCAAACGATAGTCGCCGTCAGAAGCCTTCATTACCGTGGCGGAGACGTTACCATTGGAATTATTAATGGCTTTCGCAATACCGTTCAGGCTGGTGTCGGAATCCGACAATGTAATTTCTAAAGGATCTTTGGTTCCCGGCTGCGTAATCGTAATTGTGCGCGTACCGTTCGTCGTTGTTTCGCCCAGTTTTGTTGTGTTGCTGTCAATCTTGCCGGACATCAATACCTGTGCTTTGGCAACCTGACTCACGTTGACTGTGTAGCTTCCGGCAGTAGCTTCACTGGTTGTTGTGGCAGTGAATGCCGTGTTAGTGCTGCTAACGGTTGTCGAGTTCCAGGTTGTTGTTTTACCCAATGCCGCAGTGGCAGTCTGCAGATTGGTTAATGCGCTTTGTAACTTACCGTACGCGCTCAACTGGGCGTTATAGTTTGTCTGCTGAGTTGTAATTGATGTTAATTTTGTTTTTTCAGCAGCTTCCAATTGGTTGTAGAGCGTCGTCAGATCCAGATTAGAGCCAACCCCCAGGTTACTAATAGTAGGCATGTCTTTTTTCCTTAAAGTCTTGGGTGTACAGCTCTCTGTATCGGCAACTTTCGGTGAAAGTTTACATTGACCGTAAAAAAATAATCGGCAGAAAAGGGCGGGGTGAGAAGGGCATATAGAGGGATTGTTTTTGTTTTATTTTTATACAAAACAATCGTGTTCTTGATTCTAAAAAATGTGAAAACTGCATTTAATTACCTTTAAAAATAATTAGTTAAAAGTTTTTGTCGTTTATTTCTAAAGTACTGTGAAGTTGCGCCGATACCCTTGTTGACGGTGAGAGACGCCGTGAGTGTTCGGCACCGAACTTAGAACCCATTTTTGAAGGAATTAAATTATGGCAGTTATCAATACTAACCTGATGTCACTGACCACTCAGAACAACCTGAACAAATCTCAGTCTGCTCTGGGCACGGCTATCGAGCGTCTGTCCTCTGGTCTGCGCATCAACAGCGCTAAAGACGATGCTGCTGGTCAGGCGATTTCTAACCGTTTCACTTCTAACATCAAAGGCCTGACTCAGGCTGCGCGTAACGCTAACGACGGTATCTCCATTGCTCAGACTGCTGAAGGTTCTCTGAACGAAATCAACAACAACCTGCAGCGTATCCGTGAGCTGGCTGTTCAGGCTCAGAACGGCACCAACTCTGGTTCTGACATCGACTCCATTCAGTCTGAAGTTAACCAGCGTTTGGACGAAATCAACCGTGTTGCCAGCCAGAGCCAGTTCAACGGCATTAAAATCCTGGCAGGTACTGACTCTGCTACAACTATCTCTATCCAGGTTGGCGCTAACGACACTCAGAAAATCGACATCACCATTAATGGCAACAGCGGTTGGAACAAATTTGATTCAACCGGTACTGCTGGTGTTACTACGGGTCTGGCTTCTGGTGAAACGCGTAGCGTTACCACCAAAGGTTTCGACGTTCTGGCTACTGACGTGCTGTCCTCTATCGATACTGCACTGAAAGCTGTTGATACTCAGCGTTCTGACCTGGGTGCGATTCAGAACCGTTTCGAATCCACCATTTCTAACCTGAACAACACCGTAACCAACCTGTCTGCTGCACAGTCTCGTATTCAGGATGCTGACTACGCAACTGAAGTTTCCAATATGAGCCGCGCGCAGATCCTGCAGCAGGCTGGTACTTCTGTACTGTCTCAGGCAAACCAGGTTCCGCAGACTGTTCTGTCCCTGCTGCGTTAATCGCACGGACCAGCCTCTTTATAAAACCAGTCTTCGGACTGGTTTTTTTATTCCCGCGCAGATACCACGAATAAAGCAAAAATTAAGTCTCTTCTTACGCCATTAAAAATATCCCACTCCTGTACTGTAAATCTGGTCATTACTGTAAAGAGATTACCGGCGGGAGCATTAATTTTGGGATTGCCTACAGAGTCAGATAAGAGCTACAGCATTTGCTATTCCACCCCGGGCCATATCAGGGCTGTTAACCATTTGTATGGCGTGACAACGCCTGTCCTTGATACCGCCAGAGTGCTTGAACTGGGCGCAGGGGAAGGTTATACACTGTATTCGCAGGCGCTGATGTATCCCAACTCGCGCTTTGTCGGCGTGGAGCTTGAGAGCGAAAACTCTCTTTCTTCGCAACAGGCTCTACTGGGCAGTGCGCCGGATAACCTGGCACTTTTTTCACTTTCTCTTGATGACTTACTCTGCCAGGATATCGGTGAATATGATTATATTATTATTCATGGCAGCTTTAGTTGGTTGAGTAATGATATTCGCGACCAACTCCTTGCGTTTTGCCAACAGCATTTAAGCCCTCAGGGGTGTATTGCCATTGAATGGGAATGCCATCCTGGTGCAAAAATAAACGAGATTATTCGCGACGCGGTACAAATTCATAGCAGTCTGGCGAATGATATCGAAACGCAAATCGCCAGTTCCCGGGCAATGTTAAGCTGGTTAAAGCTAAACGGCGTCACCGGGGAGGCTGCATTTTTAAAAAGTAGCGATACATTATCAGATTTGCTGATTAGCCATAGCCTTCTGCAAACACCAAACGAGTACCGTTACTTGCTTGAATTTGCGGGTGTGATCGAGACTTTTGGCCTGGCTTATGTCGGCGACTTACTACCATGGACAGAGCTTGCGGCGCATTATGATGAAAAGATCCAACATCTACACAATGTGCTCAGTCCACTCAATAACAAAATTCTGATCCAACAGTATCTTGATTTCGCAGTGAATCGCGGCACGCGTTTTAGCCTGTTGACCCATAGCGACAATGCGCAAACGGTGTCTGTGTTGCCGGACCTGACGAAACTGAAAGATCTGCGTTGGGCAGGAAGTTTTCGCCGTCAGTCTCTGCAAGGAAGGATTCTCAACACGTTAACCGCAAATAGCGAAACGCCTGTCTCTACGGATGATATCGCTACGCTGGCTCTCCTTGATGCTCTCGGCGACGGCTGGCCCTCAAGCCTCACTTTCGAACAGCTCGTTTATAACGTTCGTCAGCCCGACTTAGAGGATAAAGCATGGCGGGAGGATATCAGCCAGTCACTGTCGGCTCTTTTTTTGAAAGGGTTACCTGACTTACATTTCTCTCTGGATAAGAGCGTTTACGATACCTGCCAGGCGGCGCCGGCACAGTGGGTGGCGGCGACAAGAGGTAAATATGCCATTAACCGCTGGCATGAAACTGTAGAACTGAATGACGAAGAGCTGTCGGCGATGTCTGCTCCGACGCTGGTGGTAACGGCGCAGAATGCGCAAATCTTGTTTAGTCTGGTTAAGAAGGGGATGGTGGCGGCTGCTCCCAAAGCCTGGCGGGCTTTTTTGCAGCAGCTTATCGGCCATTTTCCGGCTGAAGAAACCTGGCCCCTTGTTTTCTCGCTGATTCTTTATTCCGGTACGGAGGCCAACGGCGGCTTTTTACCTTCCGCCATAGCAACGCCGGGCAAGAAAAAGACATCCATGCCGGCTTTGGCCCCGGTGGAAGAGGATTTTCATCGACAGCTAGAAAAGTTAATGCAGGAAGGCAGATTCCAGCAGGCGCGTGCGAGCATTGAGCGGTTGGTTGCACAGAGACCAGATAATGTCCATGTGCACTATCTTCTGGCAAATTTTTATTTGCGTACTTCCGATTATGACGCCGGGCTGAAAGCCAGTATGTCGTTGCTCTCGTTGCAGTCGAGTAGCTGGCGTATTTTTTATGAGCTCTCCGCTATTTTTTATCGTAAAAACTGGCGTTGGCAAGCAGGGCGTCTGGCACGGGCGATCTTGCGCGCCGAACCTGGGTATGCTGCGGCATGGGATCTTCTCAGTTCTCTTTACCGTGAAATGATGGAATATACGCTGGCGGAAATGTGTTCGCGTAAAGCAATAGAGATAGAACCGCGTTCTGCAGGCATTATTGAGAATCTGGGAACGATCCTTGGTGATCAGTCAAAAATGAGCGAGGCGATCCCTTATTTACGCCGTGTGGTCGAGCTGGAGCCGGGTAATTTTAATGCCTTCACCAACTTACTGTTTGGACTGACGCACAGCACAGAGCTTACAGCGCAGGATCTGCTGGAAGAACATAAGCAGTTTGGCCTGGCCGCTGAACGTTGGGCGAGTAAACAGCCGTTTACTATCACTCATACGCGCGAAGAGAAATCTCGCTTACGTATCGGATTTGTTTCTGGAGATTTTGGCCGCCACCCGGTGACGAATTTTCTCGCGCCGGTCTGGTATTCGCTGGATCGCGATCGCTTTGAAATATACGGTTACCAGAACTCCCCACTACAGGATGAGGTAACCGAGCGACTGATGGAGAGTGCCTGCGTATGGTCAAAAGTCACACATCTAAGCCACCTCGAATTTGCTGAGCAGGTTAAAAGGGATGGAATTGATATCCTTGTCGATCTCTCCGGGCACACTGGTTATAACCGTTTGCCGGCTTTTGCGTTAAAACCAGCACCTGTCCAACTTTCCTGGATCGGTTATCCCGGAACCACGGGAATGGCGACGGTAGATTATTACCTTATTGATAGTCGTTTTGCGGAACCGGGCGTTCTGGATCCTGCCTTTGTTGAAAAATTAATTTATCTTCCAGCGGTTCAGCAGTTCCATCCGAATAAAGAGAGCCCTGATGTTGGTCCATTGCCTGCGCTGAAAAATGGCTTTATCACTTTTGCCAGCTTTAACCGCCCGAAAAAAATCAATGATGAGGTTGTTCGCGTCTGGAGCAAGATCTTGCACAGCATACCTGAGGCTCGTTTGCTTATTGGCTATATGTCTGACAGCAATATGGTTAACCATTTCAGAATGTTGTTTAAAGAGCAGGGCATTAATGAGGAACGGTTGCTATTCAGGCAAAAGATGTCGCTGCATGAGTATCTGGCATTACATAACGACATTGATGTTTTGCTGGATACCTTTCCTTATACCGGGGGAACGACGACCTGGCATGCGATCTGGATGGGTGTTCCTACATTAACTATTGCCGGGGACACCATCGCTTCCAGACAGTGCAGCGCCGGGCTGAATTTTTGTGGGCTGCAGGATTTTGTGGCCGTTGACAAAGAACAGTACATCGCTAAGGCGGTTTTGTTGTCTGAACAAACCCATGCGTTGGCTGAGTTGCGCCAGTCGCTGCGTTCTCGCCTGAAAGAGAAGAGTGTATCTCAGGTGCGAGAAGCCATTTATTTCGAGCGGGCTCTGGAGATTATCTGGCAGCGTTATTGTCAGGGGTTGCCGCCTGCGCCAGTGGTGATTAATAGCGATACATAATGGGCGAACTGGTGTGAGTGAGGCATTTACGGCGAAGAGGTTATGTAGGGCTGGTGGGGGAAGAGAGTGAATAACACATTGACTGATGCTATAGGTGGATATTTCCCCCTCGAAACGGCGTTAATAAGCCAGACGTTGTATTCTGATGCGCAGTGTTTCAGTTCTGCGCGTGCGGCCTTTTATGCTCTATTGAAAAAAGGGCAACCTTCAGCGCTCTGGATGCCTCGCTGGATCTGCAATGCAATGTTATCGCCTGCCGAAACGTTAGGTATTCCCGTACGTTTTTATTCTCTGGACGCCGCGTTTGCTCCTGCGGACGATCTTCAGCCAGAAAACGGTGACTGGGTGCTTGCGGTTAACTATTTTGGCCTCGTCGATAACCTGGCTCAGTCGCTCATGGAACGGTTTAATCCACAGCAGATCGTCTGGGATCACTCTCAGGCCTTTTTCTCCGCGCCGCAACTCGGTCTGGCAACGATCTACTCACCCAGGAAATTTTTCGGCGTTCCTGATGGCGGGATGCTGGCTGGTGCAATACCGGTGGATATCCCTCCGACAGAGGAATCAGGTTCTCTTCAGCGCACTGGGCATCTTCTTATTCGCCTGGCGCAGGGCGCAGAGGCTGGTTACACCGCCTACCGACAGGCAGAGCAAACGCTGGAGGAACTACCGGGGGAAGGCATGTCTATGCTGACTCATCGTTTATTAGCCGGGATCGATTATCAAGCCTGTGAGCAGCGACGCCTTGAAAATTACCATTACCTGTATCAGCGTCTTGCCTGTATCAATGCGCTAAATTTACCTGCCAGGCCAGAATGCGGCCCGCTTTGCTACCCACTACTGACTGAAAATGAAAATCTGCGCGAAGCGCTTCGTCAGCGCCGAATTTTTATTCCTGTTTACTGGCTTGATGCCTTGCAAAGAGTGAGTGTCGATTCGATTGAACACCGTTACATCAGACACATCCTACCGTTGCCTGTGGACCATCGTTATGGGCTGGATGAAATGCAATCTCTTGCAGATTTTGTGATTGCGTATCTCTCATATACCGGGGAAGGTTCTGATGAAAAAAATTAATGTCCTTATTTTCCCTTGCGGTGCAGAGAATGCGGGTGAGATTTATAGCGCGCTGCGCTATTCCGTCCATATTGGTCTGCTGCTGGGGGCATCAAGCGTAAGCGATCACGGGGAGTTTCGTTTTCCCGATTATGCCGGTGATATGCCCAATATTCATGCTGACGACTTCGACGCACAATTTCTGCGACTGGTGAAAGAGAAGCAGATTGATGTCGTTTTCGCTACGCATGATTCTGTCGCGTTAAAACTTGCACAACTTAATGAACCCCGGCAGCACTACTTTTTGGTTAATGGCGATCGTCAGGTAACGGAGACGCTACGTTATAAAAGCGCTACCTATGCCCTATTTGACGATTGCCACTGGGTCCCTCATCGATACTGCGATCTTGCAACAATTGACGACTGGCCGGCGATCGTAAAACCAGACTGTGGACAGGGGGGAAATGGTGTACAGCGAGTAAATAACCGCCTGTCTCTGGAACAGGCGATTGAATCCGTCGCGCAGGCGATCGTGGTGGAATATCTGCCGGGAGAGGAGATCACCGTCGACTGTTTCACTGACCGAAACCGCCGTTTGATTTGGGCTGGGCCTCGTACCCGTGAACGTGTTCGGGCGGGTATCAGCATGCGTTCACGAGAGGTCGTTCTTGACGATGAAATAACCGACATTGTCGAAACGATAAATGCGCGACTGGCGCTTCGTGGCCCTTGGTTTGTACAGCTAAAACGCGACAGAACAGGGAAATGGAAACTGCTGGAGGTGGCCTGCAGGATTGCTGGCGCAATGGTTTTTCAGCGTGCCAGAGGGGTGAATTTACCGCTTATGGCTATCCATGACTTTATGGGACGCGATGTTGTCGCTCTCCCGGAAATGAGTGTCGGTATCGTTGATCGGACCATTGTGTCCCGAACGCGAAGTGAACTCAACTATCAGCGAATCTATGTCGATCTTGACGACACCCTCATTATCGATGGTTTTGCGGTACCTGCCGTCATGGCGTTTTTATACCAGAGTCGGGCGCAGGGAAAAGCCATTACGCTGATTACTCGCCATGCGCAAAAACCTGAAGAAACCCTTATGTGCGCAGGGGTTGCGTTGAACCTTTTCGATGAGGTCATCCATCTGACTTCTGGAGAGCGAAAGTCAGAATATATACAGCCAAACAGTTTGTTTATTGATAACTATTTTCCTGAGCGGATGGATGTCCGAACGCTGAAAGATGTGCTCGTTCTGGATGTTGATGCCGTTGAGTTTTATTTGCGCTAAGAGAGCCTGTTATGTTGACTGACGAGCAAATTGCCGATTTTTGCCATGCGTTTATCGAGAAAGCCTCACCTCGTTATATCTTTGGACTGACGAGTTATGGTATTGAAATGGCAAAGGTATTTAACGTTGAGGGCATCATTGATAATAAAACAACGCAAACTCAGATTGACGGGTTTCCGATTATCTCTCTAAGTCAGGTTCCTTCGGACGCGTTGATTGTTTCTTCGATTATGGATGGCCGCCCGGTATCGGCATGGCGAACGCTGTCGGCAGCGGGACATAAACAGATCGATTACTTCAGCTTTTATCGCTATTTCAGCCACCTGTTAAGCAAGCCGACCTGGTATCATCAACCCGAATTTGTGCGCGACTACGCCGAGAACCGTGAAGCCTATGAGCGTATCCGTGCGCTCCTTGCGGATGATATTTCAAAGCGCACTTTTGACGATATCATCAACTTCAGGCTTACCAACAAGCTACAGTTTCTTGCGCAGTATAATATTTGCCTGAACGATCAGTACTTCGATCTGCCCTTTATTGGCGAATATGCCGAACATTTTATTGATTGCGGTAGTTTTGACGGCGCCACTTCCGTTGAGTTTATGCGTCGATTTCCCAGCTATAACACAGTATGTATCTTTGAACCAGAACCGCGCCAGGCGCAGAGTATTCAACAGGCGATGCAGGGCAGGGAAAATGTTTATGTTTATCCCTGTGGCGTCTCGCACAGCCAGCAGAAGCTGAGTTTTTCTTCCTCGGGGTCGACTTCGCATGCGAGCGAAGACGGGGGGATCGATGTTGAAATGGTAGCCCTTGACGATGTGTTAAAAGGGCGAGTGACGTTCATCAAAATGGATATCGAAGGTTTTGAGTTACAGGCTCTGGAAGGAGCAAAACGGATTATTCGTCAACAGCATCCACTGCTTGCCGTCTGTTGCTATCACAAACCTGATGATTTCAGAACATTGCCTGAGCAGGTGCTGGGTTATCGTGAGGACTACGACATTTACCTGCGTCACTATACGGAAGGGCTACTGGAAACCGTTTACTATTTTGTCCCCAGAAAAGGTGCACAATGAAAATCGGCATTATGCAGCCCTATCTATTCCCTTACCTGGGATATTTTCAGCTGATTAATGCGGTCGATCAGTTTGTAATTTATGATGACGTAAATTATATCCGTCAGGGCTACATTAATCGTAATACCATTTTGATGGGGAACTCTCCTCAGCGCTTTACCGTTGCTGTGCCGGGCGCTTCATCTTTCAAAAAAATAAATACGTTAAGCTTTGACGTTAATGTTGCTAAGGTGCTGAAAACAGTTCATCAGGCGTATCATAAAAGGCCATATTTTGAACCAGTTTTTAGTATTGTTGAGAAGGTGTTGACCGCCGAGCAGCGCCAGATCCCCACGCTTTGCCAGTATGCGTTTAAAGAGATATTTGCCTGGCTTGGCATTGAAGTGTCACTTCACATGGCGAGTGATTTGAATTATTCATGTGATGAAACTGCAAGCGGGAAGGTGATGAACATTTGCCGAACTCTCGGTGGAGACCATTACATCAATAGTCCTGGTGGGCAGCATCTTTATCATTCTGATGAATTTGTCGCTCAGGGAATGAAACTGTCATTTATTAAAATGGATGATGTTCATTACCCTCAGGGTGGGGGTAAATTCCATGCCGGATTGTCAATTATTGATGTGCTAATGAACTGCTCCCCCTCTGAGGTGAAAGTGTTATTGGGGCAGTATCAGTTAATTTAATGCGGTGCGATGCGCTTTCGTTTATCGGTGCGGGCGGAGAAATTATGGATAAGAACATTTTTGTTACCAGTCCTTTATTGCCACCTCTTGATGAGTTTATTCCTTATCTGGAAGAAATATGGCAAAACAAACAATTAACCAATGCAGGTCCATTTCACCAGCAACTTGAAGAGGCGCTGGCGGAATATCTCGGTGTTGAACATTTGTGCCTGTTTGCAAACGGTACGCTGGCGTTGCTAACTGCATTTCAGGCGTTACGCATCACAGGTGAAGTGATTACCACGCCGTATTCCTTTGTGGCAACGTCGCATTCGCTACTGTGGAATGGCTTAAAACCGGTTTTTGTCGATATTGACCCTGTCACCTGTAATATGGACCCACGGAAAATTGAAGAGGCAATCACGCCGCAAACTACCGCTATTTTGCCTGTCCATTGTTATGGCATCCCCTGTGACACCGCGCATATTCAGCAGATTGCTGATATTTATGGTCTGAAAGTGATTTATGATGCAGCGCACGCTTTTGGTGTTAAGCGGGAAGGGACAACCATTTTGCGCGAAGGCGACTTATCTGTCTTGAGTTTCCATGCCACGAAAGTATTCAATACGATAGAAGGCGGAGCGATTATCTGCCATGATAAAAAAACGAAACAACGCATTGATTATTTGAAAAACTTTGGTTTTGCCGGGGAAACCACCGTTGTGGCGCCTGGCATAAATGGCAAAATGAATGAAGTTCAGTCAGCGTTTGGTTTATTGCAACTTCGCCATATCGATAAAGCATTAGCTGAGCGCGCGGCGCTGTTTGATAACTATAAAACACTCCTGGCTGATATTCCTGGTATCTCACTGCTGATCCCGCCGGATAATATTGCATGGAATCATGCTTATTGCCCAATTATGGTTTCGGATGCGTTTCCTGTTTCGCGAGATGGGGTCTATGATTTATTAAAGTCCCACAATATTATGCCCCGCCGTTATTTCTACCCATTAATTAGTAGCTTCCCAATGTATCGTGCGCTGGAGAGCGCCAGACAAGATAAACTTAAAATTGCGCAATTACGTGCAGATGAAGTCCTTTGTTTGCCTCTCTATCCTGGCCTTGAGAAAGAGGTACAGGTAGAAATTGCTTCATTGTTAAAAGGAGTGAGCGAAAATGTGAGTAGTGACTCATCAGCGTTGAAAACTGGTGAGATTTTTGCCGAGCGCGTTGCCTGATTTTTAGATCCCCTGAGGGGAATTGGGGGTTATAAATAACGGTAACCCCCAAATAACCCCTCATTTCACCCACTATTCACCCGATTAAAACCCCTCCAGAATCGGATAATCATGCCGATAACTCAACTAACGCAGGGCTGTTTATCGTGAATTCACTGTATACCGCTGAAGGTGTAATGGATAAACACTCGCTGTGGCAGCGTTATGTACCGCTGGTGCGTCACGAAGCATTGCGCCTGCAGGTGCGTTTGCCGGCGAGCGTGGAACTGGACGATCTGCTACAAGCGGGCGGTATCGGGTTATTGAATGCAGTTGACCGATATGACGCTCTGCAAGGAACGGCATTTACCACTTACGCAGTGCAGCGTATTCGTGGAGCGATGCTGGATGAACTACGCAGCCGTGACTGGGTGCCGCGTAGCGTCCGGCGCAATGCTCGCGAAGTGGCGCAGGCGATGGGGCAACTGGAGCAGGAATTAGGGCGCAACGCGACGGAAACTGAGGTGGCGGAGCGGCTGGCGATTCCTGTGGAAGAGTATCGTCAGATGTTGCTTGATACCAATAACAGCCAACTCTTCTCTTATGACGAGTGGCGGGAAGAGCATGGCGATAGCATTGAGCTGGTGACGGAAGAACACCAGCAGGAAAACCCGTTACAACAGCTCCTTGAGAGCAATTTACGCCAGCGTGTGATGGATGCGATTGAATCGTTGCCAGAACGCGAGCAGCTGGTGTTGACGCTGTATTACCAGGAAGAGCTCAATCTGAAGGAGATTGGCGCGGTGCTGGAAGTCGGCGAGTCACGGGTAAGCCAGTTGCACAGCCAGGCCATCAAACGTCTACGCACCAAGCTGGGTAAGTTATAAAGGGCGATCGTCGTCGCCCCTTAATAGTGCCGCACAACGTATTGACTACCAGGAGTTCTCATGACGGTGCAGCAATCTAAAAGACGGCCACTAAGCCGCTACCTCAAAGACTTTAAACACAGCCAGACGCATTGCGCTCATTGCCATAAATTGCTCGACAGGATCACGTTGGTTCGCCGGGGGCAGATTGTCAATAAAATCGCGATTTCCCGCTTGGATACGCTGATGGACGACGCACAATGGCAGGAGGAGCAGAAGGAGTGGTCGGCGCTGTGCCGTTTCTGCGGCGATCTGCACTGCAAAGAGCAGAGTGACTTCTTTGACATCATCGGTTTTAAACAATTCTTGTTTGAGCAAACTGAAATGAGCCACGGCACCGTGCGTGAATATGTCGTGCGCCTGCGTCGCCTGGGCAACCATCTCACCGAACAGAACATCTCTCACGACCTGCTACAGGAAGGTTTTCTTGATGAAAACCTGGCCCCGTGGTTACCCGAAACCAGCACCAATAACTATCGGATCGCGCTGCGTAAGTACGAACAGTATAAAACGCATACGCATGCCGGACAGATGCAGAAATCATCCCGGATGGCTACTTCTGATATATATTAAAAATGAATAACATGTAGCGGAGTCGTGTTTGTGATTAGCAGCAAACCCTCTACACTACGGTCATTAATGACAACATTCGGGGTAACTATGAAATTAGCACTTCTGGGACGTCAGGCTCTGATGGGTGTGATGGCAGTTGCACTTGTCGCCGGGATGAGCGTGAAGAGTTATGCAGATGAAGGTCTGTTAAACAAAGTAAAAGAGCGCGGCACGCTGCTGGTAGGCCTGGAAGGGACTTACCCGCCGTTCAGTTTCCAGGGTGATGACGGCAAACTGACCGGGTTCGAAGTGGAGTTCGCAGAAGAACTGGCGAAACACCTCGGCGTAAAAGCCTCGCTGAAACCGACCAAATGGGACGGTATGCTGGCATCGCTGGATTCCAAACGTATTGATGTGGTTATCAACCAGGTCACCATCTCCGACGAACGTAAGAAAAAATACGATTTCTCAACACCTTATACCATTTCTGGTATTCAGGCGCTGGTGAAAAAAGGCAATGAAGGCAGCATCAACACGGCGGCTGACCTGAAAGGTAAGAAGGTCGGCGTCGGTCTGGGAACAAACTACGAAGAGTGGTTGCGCCAGAACGTACAGGGTGTAGACATTCGCACCTATGATGACGATCCGACGAAATACCAGGATCTGCGCGTAGGCCGTATTGACGCTATTCTGGTGGATCGCCTGGCCGCATTGGATCTGGTGAAGAAAACCAAAGACACGCTGGCCGTTACCGGCGAAGCGTTCTCCCGTCAGGAAGCCGGTGTGGCGCTGCGTAAAGGCAATGAAGATCTGCTGAAAGCGGTAGATGGCGCCATTGCCGATATGCAGAAAGACGGCACGCTGAAAGCGCTGTCTGAGAAATGGTTTGGCGCAGATGTGACTAAATAATCGTCATAATTGCAAAAAAAGGCGCTTTAATACGGCGCCTTTTTTATTTCATCCGTTTGAACGTGCATAATAAAAAGAACATCACAACAATGAATACCGGAGGCTTTATGCCACTGCATAATTTAACGCGGTTCCCACGCCTGGAATTTATTGGCGCGCCAACGCCACTCGAATACCTGCCGCGTTTATCTGATTATCTGGGTCGCGACATTTTCATTAAACGCGATGACGTAACGCCGATGGCAATGGGCGGGAATAAACTGCGTAAGCTTGAATTTCTGGCTGCCGATGCGCTGCGTGAAGGCGCGGATACACTGATTACGGCGGGCGCCATCCAGTCGAACCACGTTCGCCAGACGGCGGCGGTAGCGGCAAAACTGGGATTACACTGCGTTGCGTTACTGGAAAATCCCATCGGTACGACGGCGGAAAACTACCTGACCAACGGCAATCGTCTGCTGCTGGATCTTTTTAACACGCAAATTGAGATGTGCGACGCGCTGACCGATCCTGATGCCCAGCTACAGGAACTGGCGACCCGCATTGAGGCGCAGGGTTTCAGGCCGTATGTGATTCCGGTCGGCGGCTCCAGCCCATTAGGTGCGATGGGATACGTGGAAAGCGCGCTGGAAATCGCTCAACAGTGCGAGGGCGCGGTACAGCTGTCCTCCGTGGTGGTGGCGTCGGGAAGCGCCGGTACGCACGCCGGGCTGGCGGTAGGTCTGGAACAACTGATGCCAGATGTTGAGTTGATCGGCGTGACCGTGTCGCGCAAGGTTATCGATCAGAAGCCCAAAGTGGTTACGCTGCAACAAGCGATTGCTAAAGAGCTGGAACTGACTGCCTCGGCGGACATCCTGCTGTGGGACGACTATTTCGCGCCGGGATACGGAACGCCGAATGAAGAGGGGATGGAGGCCGTGAAGCTGCTGGCGCGCCTGGAAGGCATTCTGCTTGACCCGGTCTATACGGGGAAAGCGATGGCGGGCCTGATCGATGGCATCAGCCAGAAGCGCTTCAAAGATGAAGGCCCGATTCTCTTTATTCATACCGGTGGGGCGCCAGCGCTGTTTGCCTACCATCCTCACGTGTAACTTCCGGGTAGAAAAACACTCATGCAAGAAAGTATCCAACTGGTGATTGACTCGCTGCCGTATCTGCTTAAAGGTGCGGTGTTTACGCTACAGCTGAGTATTGGCGGGATGTTTTTCGGCCTGCTGCTGGGCTTCATTCTCGCGCTGATGCGTATGTCGCCCCTGCTGCCTGTCCGCTGGCTGGCGCGTTTTTATATCTCCATTTTTCGCGGTACGCCGCTTATTGCCCAGCTTTTTATGATCTACTACGGCCTGCCGCAGTTTGGCATTGAGCTGGACCCGATCCCGGCGGCGATGATTGGCCTGTCGCTGAATACCGCAGCCTACACTTCGGAAACGCTGCGTGCGGCGATCTCTTCTATCGACAAAGGTCAGTGGGAAGCCGCGGCAAGTATCGGTATGACGCCGTGGCAGACGCTGCGTCGCGCGATTTTGCCGCAGGCCGCCCGCGTGGCGTTGCCGCCGCTGAGCAACAGTTTCATCAGCCTGGTGAAAGATACCTCCCTGGCCGCGACGATTCAGGTGCCGGAACTGTTCCGTCAGGCGCAGCTGATTACCTCGCGTACGCTGGAAGTCTTCACCATGTATCTGGCGGCATCGCTGATCTACTGGGTGATGGCGACGGTACTTTCCGCGCTGCAAAACTATTTTGAAGAGCAGCTTAACCGCCAGGAGAGAGATCCAAAATGAGTGCGATTGAAGTTAAAAACCTGGTGAAAAAGTTCCACGGTCAGACGGTGTTGCACGGCATCGACCTGGAGGTGAAACCTGGTGAGGTGGTGGCGATTATCGGCCCCAGCGGTTCCGGTAAAACAACGCTGTTGCGCAGCATTAATTTGCTGGAGCAGCCTGAGGCGGGCACCATCAAAGTGGGCGACATTACCATTGATACCGCAAGCTCGTTAAACAAGCAAAAAGGGCTAATTCGCCAGTTGCGTCAGCATGTGGGGTTCGTATTCCAGAACTTTAATCTGTTTCCGCACCGTACCGTACTGGAGAACATCATTGAAGGGCCGGTGATTGTGAAAGGCGAGCCCAAAGCCGAAGCAACGGCATTAGCGCGGGAACTGCTGGCGAAGGTAGGACTGGCCGGGAAAGAGACCAGCTATCCGCGTCGTCTGTCCGGTGGGCAGCAGCAGCGTGTGGCGATTGCCCGCGCGCTGGCGATGCGCCCGGAGGTGATTTTGTTTGATGAACCGACTTCCGCGCTCGACCCTGAGCTGGTGGGGGAGGTGCTCAGTACGATACGCCAGCTGGCGCAGGAAAAGCGCACGATGGTCATCGTGACGCATGAAATGAGCTTTGCGCGCGACGTGGCTGACCGGGTGATATTTATGGATCAGGGGCGCATTGTGGAGCAGGGCGCGGCCAAACCGTTATTTGCCAATCCTCAGCAACCACGCACGCGTCAGTTTCTTGAGAAGTTCCTGATGCAATAAGTGTTTTTGCGCACTCGCCTGAAATAATCCCGTTTTGGGCGAGTGTATTTAAATAAATATCAATAATACCCGCCTGATTATAGCCGTAATCCCTTTGTGTTCTCCTGCCGGGTGAAACACACCTCAAGTAATTCGCCATCTGACCGATATTTTCTACATATAAACTTCATTTATGTGTTAGCTTGTTTTAAACATTATAATGATTATCAATCTCAGGGGTGTTACCGTTTAGTATGCAGGAAAATGATTTCTTCACCTGGCGACGGAGTATGCTGGTACGCTTTCAGGAAATGGCGACGGCAGAAGATGTCTACACTGAATTACAACATCAGACACAGCAGCTTGAATATGATTATTATGCGCTGTGCGTTCGCCATCCCGTCCCGTTTACGCGGCCAAAAATCTCCGTTCACACCACGTACCCGCAAGCGTGGGTGGCGCATTATCAGTCTGAAAACTATTTCTCTATTGATCCGGTATTAAAGCCGGAAAATTTCCGCCAGGGGCATCTGGCATGGAATGATGCCTTATTTAGCGAAGCGCAGTCGCTATGGGACGCGGCGCGCGCGCACGGTCTACGCCGGGGGGCGACGCAATGCCTGATGCTGCCGAATCGGGCGCTGGGCTTCCTCTCTGTCTCCCGGGCGAGCGCCCGCCATGCGCCGTTTGCACATGATGAAATTGAACTCCGGTTGCAACTGCTGGTGCGTGAGAGCCTGTCGGCGCTGACGCGGCTGGAGGATGAAATGGTGATGACGCCAGAAATGCGCTTCAGTAAGCGAGAGAAAGAGATCCTGAAGTGGACGGCGGAAGGAAAGACGTCATCAGAGATCGCGATGATTCTGTCAATCTCAGAGAACACCGTTAACTTTCATCAGAAAAACATGCAGAAAAAGTTTAACGCGCCGAATAAAACGCAGATTGCCTGCTATGCGGCCGCGACGGGCCTGATCTGAAAAAACGAATGTTCTGCGTGCCAGACGCAAAACCGGCTGAAAGTTTCACTCTCAGCCGGTTTCCTGTTACTGGCGGTAAGCTTGTTTAATTTGCTTAACAGTGCTGGAAAATACCGCGGCCTGCGTTTCATCTTCAATCTGCGCGATCTGTTTTTCCATCTTAAGAATCACGCGCCCTGCGTCGGCTTGCCCCATTGCCTGTAGCATCAGGGTCAACATGGCTTTCAGGCAGGTGACTTCATTGGCCAGTTCTTGATTATTCTCGGCAGTGGAAAAATCAGGCGTACTCATTTATTTTCCTCGTTATGTTTCAGTGAAAAAGTGCGATGGCAAATGTTAAGGCGGCGGAGTATACCATAAGCTGCGCCAAAAATAGCAGTGGTTGTTTTTTGATCGCAAATCAAACCAGCGCCATTAAAATAAACAACGCCTTGCGAGGCATATATTTTCCTCATTTTTTTGTTTACCTCGCGTATTTCGCGCGTTAATTATTGTTACAAAGTTACTTGCCTATTTAGCATTTCGACGGAAGTGAGTGAATTTTTTGTCACTATTCTGAAACTATTATGCAGAAATAGAGGGTAAAAAAGGCCGTTAGCTGTGGGAGTTTCCACGAAGCGTACAATCTAATTTCCAAAAACGAGAGCAAAATCGAATGCCCCACGTTTTTTACGTTTCAAAGTTGAGATAAAACCCGCTAATATAGGGTCGATTAACTATCAGTAGCGTTATCCCTATTCTGGAGATATTCCTTTGATCAACGTTCTTCTTGTTGATGACCACGAACTGGTGCGCGCAGGGATACGACGCATTCTGGAAGATATAAAGGGCATAAAGGTTGTCGGTGAAGCCTGTTGTGGCGAGGACGCCGTAAAGTGGTGTCGCGCGAACGCCGTCGACGTTGTGCTGATGGACATGAACATGCCCGGAATCGGCGGTCTTGAGGCGACGCGCAAAATTGCCCGCTCAAGCGCTGATATTAAAGTGATCATGCTGACGATCCATACGGAAAACCCGCTACCGGCGAAAGTCATGCAGGCCGGAGCCGCAGGGTATCTGAGTAAAGGCGCTGCGCCTCAGGAAGTGGTCAGCGCGATTCGTTCGGTTTTTTCCGGGCAGCGTTATATTGCTTCAGATATCGCTCAACAGATGGCGCTGAGCCAGATTGAGCCTGAGAAAACAGAAACGCCTTTTGCCAGTTTGTCTGAACGCGAGTTGCAGATTATGCTGATGATCACCAGGGGCCAGAAGGTTAATGAGATCTCGGAACAACTGAATCTCAGTCCTAAAACGGTGAACAGCTATCGCTACAGAATGTTCAGTAAACTAAACATTCATGGTGATGTTGAGTTGACTCACCTGGCAATTCGCCACGGCCTGTGTAATGCGGAGACGTTAACAAGCTAGTGAGTGTTCTGTTTGATGCAAAAGCATTTTTAAAAACCGTGACCAGCCAACCCGGCGTTTATCGTATGTATGATGCCGGTGGTACGGTTATTTATGTCGGTAAAGCGAAAGACCTGAAAAAACGGCTTTCCAGCTATTTCCGCAGCAACCTTGCTTCGCGAAAAACCGAAGCATTGGTTGCGCAAATTCAGCAAATTGATGTCACGGTGACGCATACCGAGACCGAAGCGCTATTGCTCGAACACAACTACATCAAATTGTATCAACCGCGCTATAACGTGTTATTGCGCGATGATAAATCCTATCCTTTCATTTTTCTCAGCGGTGACACCCATCCACGCCTGGCAATGCATCGCGGGGCGAAACATGCCAAAGGTGAATACTTTGGCCCGTTCCCGAACGGGTATGCCGTGCGTGAAACCCTGGCCCTGCTGCAAAAAGTCTTTCCCATTCGTCAGTGCGAAAACAGCGTCTACCGCAACCGCTCGCGTCCTTGTCTGCAATATCAGATTGGCCGCTGCCTCGGGCCGTGCGTAGAAGGACTGGTGAGTGAAGATGAGTATGCGCAGCAGGTGGAGTACGTTCGGCTGTTTTTATCCGGGAAAGACGATCAGGTTCTGACCCAATTGATCGCCCGAATGGAAAAAGCCAGCCAGAATCTGGAATTTGAAGAGGCCGCGCGCATACGCGACCAAATTCAGGCTGTGCGCCGCGTTACTGAGAAACAGTTTGTCTCCAATACCGGCGACGATCTGGACGTTATCGGCGTGGCGTTCGATGCGGGTATGGCCTGCGTGCATGTGCTTTTTATCCGCCAGGGCAAGGTGTTGGGCAGCCGTAGCTATTTCCCGAAAGTGCCGAACGGGACGGAACTGGGCGAAGTGGTGGAAACGTTCGTCGGCCAGTTCTATCTGCAAGGCAGCCAGATGCGCACGCTGCCAGGAGAGATCCTGCTGGATTTCAACCTGAGCGATAAAACGCTGCTGGCGGATTCTTTGTCCGAACTGGCCGGGCGGCGCATTAATGTGCAGACCAAACCGCGCGGCGATCGCGCTCGTTACCTGAAGCTGGCGCGAACCAATGCCGCGACGGCGCTGATCAGCAAACTGTCGCAGCAATCGACGATCACGCAGCGTCTGACCGCGCTGGCAAGCGTGCTGAAGCTGCCTGCGGTGAAGCGGATGGAGTGTTTTGACATCAGCCACACGATGGGAGAACAGACGGTGGCCTCCTGCGTGGTTTTTGACGCTAACGGGCCGCTGCGTGCGGAGTATCGTCGCTACAACATTACCGGAATTACGCCGGGCGATGATTATGCGGCGATGAATCAGGTTCTGCGCCGACGCTATGGCAAGGCGATTGAAGAAAGTAAGATTCCTGACGTTATTCTGATTGATGGCGGTAAAGGCCAGCTTGGTCAGGCGAAGGCCGTTTTTGCAGAACTGGATGTGCCGTGGGATAAAAATCATCCTTTATTGTTGGGCGTTGCTAAAGGTGCCGATCGTAAAGCCGGTCTGGAGACGTTGTTCTTTGAACCCGAGGGGGAGGGCTTTAGCCTGCCGCCGGATTCGCCTGCGCTGCACGTTATTCAGCATATCCGCGATGAATCGCACGATCACGCCATCAGCGGGCACCGCAAAAAACGGGCGAAGGTGAAAAACACCAGCACGCTGGAAACTATCGAAGGCGTCGGGCCAAAACGTCGACAAATGCTGTTGAAATATATGGGCGGTTTGCAAGGACTACGTAACGCGAGTGTTGAGGAAATTGCAAAAGTGCCGGGTATTTCGCAAGGTCTGGCAGAAAAGATCTTCTACTCGTTGAAACATTGAGGTCTCTGTAGCAACATAGGGGTAATTTCTCTGACAACAGATAGTTACCCGTCACTATGCAATTTAATATCCCTACGTTGCTCACGCTGTTTCGCGTCATTCTGATCCCATTCTTTGTATTGGTGTTTTATCTGCCATTTACATGGGCTCCCTTCGTTACTGCGCTAATCTTCTGTATCGCCGCCGTGACCGACTGGTTCGACGGTTTTCTGGCGCGTCGCTGGAACCAGAGTACGCGTTTTGGCGCGTTCCTTGATCCGGTGGCGGATAAGGTGCTGGTGGCGATCGCCATGGTGCTGGTGACGGAGCATTATCACAGCTGGTGGGTGACGCTGCCTGCCGCGACCATGATTGCGCGTGAAATTATTATTTCCGCGCTACGTGAATGGATGGCCGAGCTGGGCAAACGCAGTAGCGTGGCGGTTTCCTGGATCGGCAAAGTGAAAACCACCTCGCAAATGGCGGCGCTGGCGTGGCTGCTGTGGCGTCCAAACATTTGGGTGGAATATGCCGGGATCGCGCTTTTCTTCGTTGCTGCCGTGCTGACGCTGTGGTCTATGTTCCAGTATTTGAGCGCTGCACGCGGGGATTTGCTTGATCAGTGATCGTTTCGCCGCAAATTTCAGCAAACGATCGTGGGTGGCGAAAAATATCGTTGACTCGTTGCGTCAGGTAAGTAGAATGCAACGCATCGAACGGCGGCGCAGGTTGCCAGACGATAACAAAATCAAGTGATTAACAAAGTTACTTGATGATGCGGGAATAGCTCAGTTGGTAGAGCACGACCTTGCCAAGGTCGGGGTCGCGAGTTCGAGTCTCGTTTCCCGCTCCAGTTTAAAGACATCGGCAATAGCGGGTGTCTGGCTGAAAAGCCTGAAGAATATGGCGCGTTAGCAAAGCGGTTATGTAGCGGATTGCAAATCCGTCTAGTCCGGTTCGACTCCGGAACGCGCCTCCACTTTCTTCCCGAGCCCGGATGGTGGAATCGGTAGACACAAGGGATTTAAAATCCCTCGGCGTTCGCGCTGTGTGGGTTCAAGTCCCACTCCGGGTACCATGGGAAAGACAAGAATAATCAAAGCAATAAGCAGTGTCGTAAAACCACCTCCGGGTGGTTTTTTTGTGTCTGTCATCTGTTCGCTGATGATCTTGTCTGCCATTCCTTCCCCAATAAGTATCCCTTACTTCGTCAGCCATGTAAGATAATTGCGGGCGAGAGTATTTCACTGAGGAAAAGCGTTATGAAAACAGGACCGTTAAACGAAAGCGAGCTGGAATGGCTGGATGATGTACTGACAAAGTACAATACCGATCACGCGATTCTGGATGTGTCAGAGTTGGATGGTTTACTGACGGCTGTACTCAGTTCGCCGTATGAGATTGAGCCAGAGCAATGGCTGGTCGCGGTATGGGGTGGGGCGCAGTATGTTCCGCGCTGGTCCTCTGAAAAGGAGATGACGCGTTTTATGGAACTGGCGTTTCAGCATATGGCGGATACGGCAGACAGGCTTAATGAGTTCCCGGAACAGTTTGAACCGCTGTTCGGTCTGCGTGAAGTCGAAGGTCATGAGCTGACCATCGTGGAAGAGTGGTGCTTTGGCTATATGCGCGGGGTCGCGCTCTCTGACTGGTCCGCCTTACCGGATACGCTACAACCCGCGCTGAAAGCCATTGCGCTGCACGGTACGGAAGAGAACTTCGCCGTGGTTGAAAAAATGTCACCAGAAGCGTTTGATGAGAGCGTTAACGCGATTCGTCTGGCCGCCCTGGATTTACACGCGTACTGGATGGCGCACCCGCAGGAAACGCCGGTGCAGGTGCCGGTAAGAGCGGAAGTAAAGGTGGGGCGCAACGATCCTTGCCCCTGCGGCAGCGGTAAAAAATATAAACAGTGCTGTCTGCACTAAACACAAAAAAGGGGCTTAACGCCCCTTTTGTTTTATCCCACTTCAGGCAGTAGCCCGGCGGCGATACAGAACTGTACGCCGATCACCACTATCCCACAGGTAAAGACGAGGGCTAATGCCGGAACGCCGCCCGCGACGCGATACGTTGCCTGCGGATTATGCTTCCTGCTTTGCCACGCGAGCAGGGAAGGGATCAGCAACGCCAGCACCGCCAGCGCGACGCCAGCGTATCCCAGCGCCATCACAAAGCCGCGCGGGTAAAAGAGTGCGAACGCCAGTGGCGGCAGGAAGGTAATCGCGCCGGTTTGCAGACGCCCGGCGACGGTGTTGCGTCGCTGGAACAGATCTGCCAGATAATCAAACAATCCCAGCGCCACACCCAAAAACGATGTCGCCAGCGCCAGGTCGGCAAACAGATGCACCGCCAGTTCAACGTGCGGCGAGGCAACCACCTCACGCAAGGCCTGCAACAGGCCATTTAACCCGGCATGATCGGCCAGCAAGCCCATAAAGGTAGAGGAGTTGATACTGCCGAGCGTGGCAAGCTGCCAGAAAATGTATGCCACCAGCGGGATTGCGCTACCGGTGATAAACACCCATCGCAGTTTGCGAATATTACCGTTCATATAGCTGACGATGCTGGGTACGCTGCCGTGAAAACCGAACGACGTAAAAATGACCGGAATTGCTGATAACGCCAGACCCTGTTGCAGCGGCAGCGTAAGCAGATTCACTTTATGAATATGCGGCATCAGCAGCGCCAGCATGGCGATCAGGAAGATAATTTTGGCGCTGAAGAGAAAGCGGTTGAACAGATCAACCAGCGAGGTTCCGACGCACACGACGCCACCGGCAACCACGGTGAACAGCAAAACGCCCATCGCCGGAGACATATCGGCGCCCGTCCAGTCGCTGATGCTTGAGGCCAGCAGCTCGCCAGCCCCGCTGATATAGGCCGCTGTGAGCGCATACATCAGAAACATCATGCTAAAGCCGGTGATCCATTGCCCATAACGTCCGAGGTAGCGTTTTGCCAACGTTCCTAACCCGGTATCTGCCGGAACGTGCTGATATACTTCCAGGAGCAACAGCGCGGTGTAGCACATCAATGCCCATAACCCAATCAATAACGCCAGTGTGACGCTGAAACCAACGCCAGCGGCGGCCAACGGCATCGCCAGCATACCGGCGCCGATAGTGGTGCCCGCCACGATAAAAACACTACCCAGAGTTCTATTTTTCACGCTTTCCTCTGTCCCAGAGATAATCAACGGTTATATCTGCGGCGCAGGGTAAGGCATAACATTATTTTCGTCAAATGACCGTTACAACATGTGTATACCATTGTTTACGAAAATTGGCATGAAGGCGTGCGCCACCACGATTGCATCGGCTGTGCATGTAAACCTGCGTTAGCGCAAAGCGCTATTCACCGGCTCCCGGTAGGCTACAGGCTTTATTGAGGAGGATGTATGGATTCTATTCACGGCCACGAAGTGCTGAATATGATGATTGAGTCAGGCGAGCAGTATTCGAATGCCAGCCTGGAAGCGGCGATTACGGCGCGTTTTGGTGAACAGGCGCGTTTTCATACCTGTTCGGCTGCTGATATGACGGCGGCGGAGCTGGTGGCGTTTCTGGCGGCGAAGGGTAAGTTTATTGCGAAGGATGACGGCTTCTCTACGCACGAAAGCAAGATCTGCCGCCATTGAGCCTAAACGGTGAGGGGGCCTCACCGTTTAATTTTAGTTTTGGGTATCAAGCGTAGACAGTTCTTTATCGATGAAGTACAGACCTTCACCGCTTTTCCCTGCCAGCGTTAATTTATCAATAATAGATTTAAATAACTTCTCTTCTTCATGCTGTTCAGCGACATACCATTGCAGGAAGTTGAATGTCGGATAATCCTGGTTGGTCATCGCGGCATGCGCCAGTTCATTAATTTTCTGCGTAATTAATTGTTCGTGTTCGTAGGTGGCGCGGAACAGTTCATCCAGTGAAGCATATTCGGCAGCAGGCGAAGAGATCGTATTGATGCACGGTAAGCTACCGGTATCGGTCAGATAATCGAACAGGCGCTGCATATGCGTCATCTCTTCCTGCGCGTGACGACGCAGGAACGCTGCCGCCCCTTCAAAGCTATGGTAGCTGCACCATGCGCTCATCTGTTGGTAGAGCAGAGAAGAATATAATTCAAGGTTCATTTGCTCATTCAGTTTGTCGATCATTTCTGTTTTCAGCATGGTTCCGCTCCACAAAGAATCATTATACGTTGATGTGGCGTCACTATAATTTGTTATTTAATTATTTGCAAAAGGTAAAATAATAAATTTAATTATTAAAAATGCGAATGGGAATAAAACGCATTAACGCTATTAAATATAAAAATATGCAATGAGAATAATTAAAGCCAGCAGCGTCATGCTGGCTAAAGATATTAATACCCGCCAACGGATATTGGCTGGATGGCTACGCCCTGACACTGATAAGACAGCGTGATTCTGGTGTTCATGCACAGCGAACCGGCATAAACGCTACAGGTTGACACTGGCTGACCGAATGCGATGGCGTTGGCGTATCCCATCTGCTGACATTCGCGTGTCGCCGTACCGTGCGCAACATAGTCATCCGCGCGCGCCGTTTGCATCATCGCCTGGTTATAACTGAGGCGGACAATCCCGCTTGTCGGGTTGGTTTCACTGACCTGCGCTTGTTTGGTGAGGGTACATCCCGTCAGGGCTATGAGTGAGAGGCCAAGGATAAAGGTTTTCATAATATCGCTCTGAGAATCCGGTGACAGCACATCCTATCTTGAACAGTAGACATTCAATGGCCTGAATAGCTTAAGAATTGCCCATGATTAATCCCAACGACACCGGCTCTTTGTGCGATACGGGAAAAGTGTGAGCACATCTTAATTTTTTAAAACCATTTTTCACTAAATTTGAAAGTATGTTTGCGAGATAGTAATGTGACGTATACGTCAACGACTCACGGCGGGATTTCCCGCGACGCATTCAGGAGAAGACAGAATGAAAATTGCACTGATGATGGAAAACAGCCAGGCAGGTAAAAATGCCACCATTCATCGCGAGCTTAAAGCGGTAGCGGATGAAAAGGGATTCCCTGTTTTCAACGTCGGGATGAGCGATGAAAACGACCATCATCTGACTTATATCCACCTTGGTATTATGGCCAGCATTCTGCTTAACGCCAAAGCGGTGGATTTTGTTGTGACGGGTTGCGGCACCGGGCAGGGCGCGCTGATGTCGCTGAATATTCATCCGGGCGTGGTGTGCGGCTACTGCATCGACCCGGCGGATGCGTTCCTGTTTGCGCAGATTAACAACGGTAATGCGCTTTCTCTGCCATTCGCAAAAGGCTTTGGCTGGGGTGCGGAGTTGAATGTGCGTTTCATCTTTGAAAAAGCATTCACCGGCCGTAACGGGGAAGGGTATCCACCAGAACGTAAAGAACCGCAGGTACGTAACGCGGGCATTCTGAACCAGGTGAAAGCGGCGGTGGTGAAAGAAAACTATCTGGATACGCTGCGCGCCATCGATCCTGAACTGGTGAAAACGGCGGTCTCCGGCCCACGTTTCCAGCAGTGTTTCTTTGACAATTGCCAGGATAAAGAGATCGAAGCGTTCGTTCGCGACATTCTCGGTTAATGTGTCATGTAAGCCGGATAACGCGGCGTTTATCCGGCTTACCGCGTTTGCTTTGCTACCGTTTCTTCTCCTGAATGGGTACTATGGCGGCCTTTCTATAAGGAGCTTACTATGTCCCAACCACTGAACGCCGATCAGGAACTGGTCTCTGACGTTGTCGCCTGCCAGTTAGTTATCAAACAGATTCTGGATGTTATTGACGTTATTGCCCCGGTTGAAGTTCGGGAGAAGATGTCCAGCCAGTTGAAAAACATCGATTTTACCAGCCACCCTGCCGCTGCGGACCCGGTTACTATGCGGGCCATTCAAAAGGCGATTGCGTTGATTGAGCTGAAATTCACGCCGCAGGACGAAGCGCACTAAAGTAAAGCGACTGCGTAACAGCCTCCCGGCACGGGAGGCGTAACGTCGTGGCAATATAGCGGTTAGTGGTGTTGATAGTTGACGACGTTGAGTAAGTGTTTGTCCGTTTGCACCATACACAATCCCGCGCGTTTTGCGCTGCGAACTTCATCGAGAATCGTCTGTAACAGAACGCCATCCTGCTGCTGATCTTTTTCCAGGTCGTGGAGAAAGTTGAGCGTTGGTGCGTCATTCATTGCTTTGGCTTCGTCGGTTAAGCGTGAGAGCGTACTGGCGCGTTGCTGATACTCATCCAGCGTTTTTTGAAATAACTCTTCAAGACAGGTTAACTCTTCGCCGGGAACATCAATGGCTCTCACGATGGGGTTGGCGCCTGCGTTCTTCATAAAATTGAACATGCGCATCATCTGGGTCACATTTCCCTGCGCCTGGGTACGAAGAAAGGTCGCCGTGCCGGTCAGGCTGTGGTCAAAACACCAGTCGCTCAGGTGGAGGTAGAGGTTAGATGCGTAAAATTCAAGGTTCATTTGGGTGTTGAGCTTATGAACCATTCCAGCTGTCGCCATATCAATATCCTTATTTCCAGAAAGGGTGATGCGCGTTACTCATGTATGCGCAATGAATACTGTTAGCAGAATAAATCCGTTCTGCCGGTCCTTTATGTGATCAAAAAGCTGATTCCGTTGCCGATCGAAAATAAGCATAGCGCCAGTACGGCTATAAGAAAATCCTTAAATCCAAATGTTTATATTTTTTTACAGTTTGCTGAAGGTATATCGCTGACGGAGAATGTAAGAATATAACGGATGTTGATATACATGATTGATTTTACGTGATTTTAAATTGATATTTATTTTTGAAATGATGTTTCATATCACAAAAGAAAATACACCGGCGTGTTAGGATCAAATAATTAGCGGGCGAAACAGTTCTGGCCGAAATTATCGACAACGTTTTTTGCGCCAGATCATTTTTGCCCATTATTTTAAATATAACCGAATGAACAATTCGTCATTTCGGTGTGATTAACACGAGTAAAGCGAGGAGTCGTAAATGAAAAAGGTCGCTGTCCTGCTGGCGCCAGGATTCGAAGAAGCAGAAGCCGTGGTCACTATTGATATTCTGCGTCGCCTGAATATTGATGTTGAAACGCTGGCCTGCGCGGAATCTCGCGCGGTAGTGAGTTATCACGATATTCCAATGGTTGCGGACAACACCCTCGCCGGGCGTCTGGACACGTTGTATGACGCCATCGTCTTGCCCGGCGGCCCGCAGGGGAGCGCTAATCTGGCCGCCAGCGCGCAGGTGATCGACTTCGTTTCCCGCCATGACGCTGCGGGTAAATTGATCTGTCCGGTCTGCTCCGCCGCAGCGCGGGTGCTGGGGGGCAATGGTCTGCTGAAAGGGCGCCGTTACGTTTGCTCTGGCGACCTATGGGAAAATGTGACTGACGGTGAATATGTTGATGCGCCGGTCGTGGAAGATGGCAATCTCTTGAGCGGCAAAGGGTTAGGGCATATTTTTGATTTTGCGCTGATGCTGGCTGCTCGTCTGTCAGGGGATGACGCTTCTGTTCGCGATCATGCCGATCATATTTACTATGCCTGGTAAAGCATATTTCCCCGGATGCGCCTGCATTCGGGGACAAGGATTTGCTGGCTGATGTTATGGACTAATCTGCTACCCATTTTTTATTTGTCTGACAAAACCTTCTTTTTTTATGTCATTTTCCGCTGAATTTATGTACGCAATTACTGTAATTCTGCGGTGTGATGCCGCTCTCCTATGGAGAATCAATTTCCCGCTACAACTAACACCAGCACGGGTATCAATCCTTGGCTTTTAAGGTAATACCTTGTTTTACGGCTAAATTACAAAGAATCGTTCGATTTTACCCTACATAAAAGAACGCTAAAGCTGGAGTTAACCATGCACAAATTTACTAAAGCGCTGGCAGCCATCGGTCTGGCTGCCGTTATGTCACAATCCGCTATCGCGGAAACCATGAAGCTCGGTTTTCTGGTGAAACAACCGGAGGAACCCTGGTTCCAGACAGAATGGAAATTTGCCGATAAAGCCGGGAAAGATCTGGGTTTTGAGGTCATTAAAATTGCGGTGCCGGACGGTGAGAAAACCCTGAACGCCATCGACAGCCTGGCGGCGAGTGGGGCAAAAGGCTTCGTTATTTGTACCCCGGACCCGAAACTGGGTTCAGCGATCGTTGCAAAAGCGCGTGGGTATGACATGAAGGTAATCGCTGTGGATGATCAGTTCGTCAACGCGAAAGGTAAGCCAATGGACACCGTACCGCTGGTGATGATGGCGGCCACGAAAATTGGCGAGCGCCAGGGGCAGGAGCTGTATAAGGAGATGCAAAACCGCGGCTGGGATGTGAAGGAAACGGCGGTGATGGCGATTACCGCTAATGAACTGGATACCGCGCGTCGCCGCACGTCCGGCTCGATGGAAGCGCTGAAAGCTGCGGGCTTCCCGGAAAAACAGATCTATCAGGTTCCAACGAAATCCAATGATATTCCCGGCGCATTCGATGCCGCTAACTCTATGCTGGTTCAACACCCTGAAGTGAAACACTGGCTGATTGTCGGCATGAATGACAACACCGTGCTGGGCGGCGTGCGCGCCACCGAAGGTCAGGGCTTTAAGGCGGCGGACGTTATCGGCATCGGCATTAACGGTGTGGATGCGATCAGCGAACTGTCAAAAGCGCAGGCGACAGGATTCTACGGCTCGTTGCTGCCCAGCCCGGACGTACACGGCTATAAATCCAGTGAAATGCTCTACAACTGGGTAACCAAAGATGCGGAACCGCCAAAATTCACTGAAGTGACCGACGTGGTGCTGATCACCCGTGACAACTTCAAAGAAGAACTGGCGAAAAAAGGTTTAGGCGGCAAGTAACACAAATGCCGGATGGCGACGCGAAAACGGCTTATCCGGCCTGCGAATTGCGTATTCAGTAGGCCGGATAAGGCAACGCCGTCATCCGGCAAAATCCTGACTCACGGAGACGTTATGCAACAGCCCACCCCATATCTCTCATTTCGCGGCATCGGGAAAACGTTCCCTGGCGTTAAGGCGCTGACGGATATCAGTTTTGACTGTTATGCCGGTCAGGTGCATGCGCTGATGGGCGAAAATGGCGCCGGGAAGTCCACACTCTTAAAAATTCTCAGCGGCAACTATGCGCCAACCACGGGATCGCTGGCGATCCGTGGGCAAGAGATGACCTTTGCCGACACCACGGCTGCACTGAATGCCGGTGTCGCCATTATTTACCAGGAACTGCACCTCGTGCCGGAAATGACCGTTGCGGAGAATATCTATCTCGGCCAGCTCCCGCATAAAGGGGGGATTGTTAACCGGACGCTGCTCAACTACGAAGCCGGTCTTCAGTTACAACATCTGGGGATGGATATCTCCCCGGATACCCCGCTGAAATACCTCTCGATTGGCCAGTGGCAAATGGTGGAGATTGCGAAAGCGTTAGCGCGTAACGCCAAAATTATCGCTTTCGATGAACCGACCAGCTCGCTCTCCGCCAGGGAGATCGAGAACCTGTTCCGGGTAATTCGCGAACTGCGCAAAGAAGGGCGCGTCATTCTGTATGTGTCGCACCGTATGGAAGAGATCTTTGCACTGAGCGATGCCATTACCGTGTTTAAAGATGGCCGCTACGTTAAAACGTTTACCGATATGCAGCAGGTTAACCATGACGCGCTGGTTCAGGCGATGGTTGGGCGCGATCTCGGCGATATCTACGGCTGGCAGCCTCGCGCCTGTGGCGCAGAGCGGCTGCGGCTGCAAGAGGTGAAAGCGCCGGGCGTTCGCGCGCCTGTCAGCTTATCCGTACGCAGCGGCGAAATTGTCGGCCTGTTTGGTCTGGTTGGCGCCGGGCGCAGTGAATTAATGAAAGGGCTGTTCGGCGGAACGCGCATCACCGGAGGGCAGGTGTTCATTGATGAGCAGCCCATTGATATCCGCAAACCGGCGCACGCGATTGCGGCAGGCATGATGCTGTGCCCGGAAGATCGCAAAGCGGAGGGGATCATTCCTGTGCATTCGGTTCGCGACAATATCAACATCAGCGCCCGGCGTAAGCATGTGCTGGGCGGGTGCCTGATCAATAACGGTTGGGAAGAGAGCAATGCCGAACACCATATTCGCTCCCTCAATATAAAAACGCCAGGTGCTGAGCAACTCATTATGAATCTCTCCGGGGGGAATCAACAGAAGGCGATTCTGGGACGCTGGTTATCGGAAGAGATGAAGGTCATTTTGCTTGATGAGCCGACGCGCGGTATTGATGTCGGCGCAAAACACGAGATCTACAACGTTATTTACGCTCTGGCGGCGCGCGGTGTGGCCGTGCTGTTTGCCTCCAGCGATCTGCCGGAAGTTCTTGGTGTTGCCGACCGTATTGTGGTGATGCGTGAAGGTGAGATCGCCGGTGAATTACTTCACGAACAGGCGGATGAACGGCAGGCCCTGAGCCTTGCTATGCCTAAAGTCAGCCAGGCTGTCGCCTGAGTAAAGGAGAGTAAGATGTCTTCTGTAACTACATCCGGTTCTGGCGCACCTAAGTCGCCGTTTAGCTTCGGGCGTATCTGGGATCAATACGGCATGCTGGTGGTGTTCGCCGTCCTGTTCCTGGCGTGTGCGATCTTTGTGCCTAACTTTGCCACGTTCATCAACATGAAGGGGCTGGGGCTGGCGATTTCGATGTCGGGTATGGTGGCGTGCGGGATGCTGTTTTGTCTGGCGTCCGGCGATTTTGACCTCTCCGTCGCCTCGGTGATTGCCTGTGCCGGCGTCACCACCGCGGTGGTCATCAATATGACCGAAAGCCTGTGGATTGGCGTGGCGGCCGGGCTGCTGCTGGGCATACTCTGCGGACTGGTGAACGGTTTTGTTATCGCGCGTTTAAAGATCAACGCCCTGATTACCACGCTCGCCACGATGCAGATTGTCCGTGGTCTGGCCTATATCATCTCTGACGGTAAAGCGGTAGGGATTGAAGATGAGCGCTTCTTCACCCTCGGGTATGCCAACTGGTTTGGGCTGCCTGCGCCGATCTGGTTAACGGTAGGGTGCCTGGTTATCTTTGGTTTATTGCTGAATAAAACCACGTTTGGCCGCAATACGCTGGCGATTGGCGGGAATGAAGAAGCGGCGCGTCTGGCCGGGGTGCCGGTAGTACGCACGAAGATCATTATCTTCGTTCTCTCCGGGCTGGTGTCGGCGGCGGCGGGGATTATCCTGGCGTCGCGTATGACCAGCGGCCAGCCAATGACCTCCATTGGTTATGAACTGATTGTGATTTCAGCCTGCGTATTAGGCGGTGTCTCCCTCAAGGGAGGCATCGGAAAAATCTCATATGTGGTCGCGGGGGTGTTGATCCTGGGGACGGTGGAAAACGCCATGAACCTGCTGAACATTTCCCCCTTTGCACAGTACGTCGTGCGCGGCTTAATCCTGCTGGCAGCGGTAATCTTCGACCGTTACAAACAAAAGGCGAAGCGCACCGTTTAATGAAATAAACCGTAACTATTTAGTTTAGCTCCTCCCGATAGCCAGCCGCTACCCCGGCTGGCTATTGTCTTTCTAAATGGCGAGCAGCGTCACACTGTCTATACTTACATGGCTAATGGGGCCGATCCGCGCGCCTCAAAAACGATGATTAAGGAGGAGAACAGGGTGGCAGAACCGTTAACCGTATCCCCCGAACTGTCCGCAAACTATGCTTATTTTTTCGATCTTGATGGGACGCTGGCGGAGATTAAACCACACCCGGATCAGGTGGTGGTGCCGCACAATATTCTCCAGCTGTTACACCGCCTCTCGACGCATAACGCAGGGGCGCTGGCATTGATTTCAGGGCGCTCAATGGCTGAACTTGATGCGCTCTCAGCCCCCTTTTGCTTTCCCCTCGCCGGGGTGCATGGGGCGGAACGCCGTGACATCAATGGTAATACCCATATCGTGCGCCTTCCGCAGGCGATAGCACGCGATGTCAGCGCGCAGCTGCACGCCGCGCTGGGAAATCTTCCAGGGGCGGAACTGGAAGCGAAAGGCATGGCCTTTGCGCTGCATTACCGGCAGGCGCCGCAGCATGAGGCGACGTTGCTGGCGCTGGCGCAGCACATTACGCAGAAATGGCCACAGCTTGCGCTTCAGCCGGGTAAATGCGTGGTGGAGATTAAACCGAAAGGCGCGAACAAAGGGGAGGCCATTGCCGCGTTTATGCAAGAAGCGCCATTTGCAGGGCGTATCCCTGTCTTTGTGGGCGATGACTTGACGGATGAGGCGGGCTTTGACGTCGTCAATAATTTGGGAGGGATTTCAGTCAAAGTGGGTGCCGGGGCGACCCGGGCAACAGGACGTCTGGCAGGCGTTCCTGAGGTCTGGCGCTGGCTGGAAGAAATTAACAATCCACAACAAGAAAAAAAATTAATGAATGACAGGAGAGATGGCTATGGGTCGTTTAGTCGTAGTATCTAATCGAATTGCTCCCCCGGATAATAAAGGCGGCGCGGGTGGCCTGGCAGTTGGCGTACTGGGCGCATTGAAAGCGGCGGGCGGATTGTGGTTCGGCTGGAGTGGCGAGACGGGCAACGAGGATAAGCCGTTAAAAAAGGTCACACGAGGCAATATGACCTGGGCGTCTTTTAATCTGAGCGAGCAGGACTACGAGGAATATTATTGCCAGTTTTCGAATGCGGTCTTATGGCCTGCCTTCCATTATCGACTCGATCTGGTGCAGTTCCAGCGCCCCGCGTGGGAAGGGTATTCACGGGTGAATGCGCTGCTGGCGGATAAGCTGCTGCCCTTACTGAAAGATGACGATATTATCTGGGTTCATGACTATCATTTATTGCCGTTTGCCAGTGAATTGCGCAAGCGGGGCGTGAATAATCGCATCGGCTTTTTCTTGCATATCCCTTTCCCGACGCCGGAAATTTTCAATGCTTTGCCGCCGCATGATACGCTGCTGGAACAACTGTGTGATTTTGACTTACTGGGATTCCAGACGGAAAACGACCGCCTGGCGTTTCTGGACAGTCTGTCAAGTCAGACCAGAGTAACCACGCGCGGCAGTAAGAGCCATTCGGCATGGGGGAAATCCTTCCGCACTGAGGTCTATCCTATTGGCATTGAACCTGACGAGATCGCACAACAGGCTTCCGGGCCGTTACCGCCGAAACTGGCGCAGCTAAAAGCGGAGCTGAAAAATGTGCAAAACATTTTTTCCGTTGAGCGTCTGGATTACTCCAAAGGATTACCGGAGCGTTTCCAGGCGTATGAAGCGCTGCTGGAGAAATACCCCCAGCACCACGGGAAAATTCGCTACACGCAGATAGCGCCGACCTCGCGCGGTGAAGTGCAGGCTTATCAGGATATCCGCCACCAACTGGAGACGGAAGCAGGGCGTATCAACGGTAAATATGGACAGCTTGGCTGGACGCCGCTCTACTATCTTAACCAGCACTTTGATCGCAAGCTGCTGATGAAGGTGTTCCGCTACTCGGATGTCGGGTTAGTGACCCCGCTGCGGGATGGCATGAATCTGGTCGCGAAAGAGTTTGTCGCCGCGCAGGACCCGGCAAATCCCGGCGTTCTCGTTTTGTCGCAGTTTGCCGGTGCGGCGAATGAGTTGACGTCCGCGCTCATTGTTAACCCTTATGATCGGGATGATGTGGCCGTAGCGCTCCACCGCGCGTTGACCATGCCGCTTGCCGAACGCATTTCACGCCACGCGGAAATGCTTGAGACGATTATTAAAAATGATATTAATCACTGGCAGCAACGGTTTATTCGCGACCTAAAGGATGTCGCGCCACGTAGCGCAGAAACGCTGCATCGCAATAAGGTCGCCACCTTCCCAAAGCTTGCCTGACGCCCGCTAATCACCGGCAAGCGGAACCAGCAATACATCAACTTCACTGGCGCTAACGACACTTTTCGCTGAGCAGGACGCTCGCGAAAAGAAGCTGTGATTATGATTGCCGCAAATGACCAAATCCACCTGCTGCTTACGACACACATCCAGAATATGCGCGCTTAACTCCCCGTAAGTAATGAATGTTTGTTCAATCGGGTAGTCTGCCTTCGCACTCAGTTTGTCGAGAAAATCCTGCGTCTCTTCATGCATCACCTCCCGCAAATCTTCCAGCATGGGGGCGGCGAATTGATTATACAGCTCGGGATCAGAGGCGAGGGTAATCAGGCTAATGCGGGCATTGACGGGACGAGCAATGGAGACAGCTTTCGCTAACAGCTGCTGACTTTCGGGGGTAACGGCGACGGCGACAAGAATATGCGTATAGCTCATAACTCGCTCCTTATTGCAAGAATATGAGGTTTCTTCTTCAGCTTTACTCTGTTTAGTCGAATTCTGCAATGTTTTCCTGTGACGATAGTGTGAAGGTTATCATAATAATTCATTAATTATTCTTATAAATGGAATAGTGGCATAACGCACATTGTAAACGTTATTGCGCGCTTTAACTTAAATCGACCAATTATGAAAACAAAATGTTAATTACGATGTAACAAAAATTAACTTGTTATGCATCATAGATACCGTCTATTGGTTAACCCTGCTTAATATTTAAGTGGTTGTTTAGAAACGATTAAATTATTTTACGTCCCCGACAGGAATATTCAGGAAGGGGGATATTTTCAGATGTTATTTTAACGGTGCTAAACATAACGCATGAGTGATTATTTACGCACATATTCGTGTATCTGGAATAGAAAAACTGAACGAAAGGCTAAAAAATAATCAAAATAAAAGTTCAACTGATGGATTTATGTTAAGTATTTGGATGATTTATGTGATCTGGATCACATATTTCTCAAATTCGCAGCCCGGCTCCGTTGTATGTGTTCGTGCTGACGAGTAGAGTTGCGTCGAATTAGGAAAAATCTTAGGCATTTTGTAATAAATCATGTAAACGTGTAAAAACCTGACACCCCATTAAGGGGGGTTTTACTGTATGCATCGGTGCCTGGGCGTGGCTATGCATTTGACCTTTTTGCTTTTTTTACCGGGGATTCCCGGCGACATCACGGGGTGCGGTTACACCGCATAAAAATAAAGTTGGTTATTCTGGATGGGAACAATGCATACATCCGAGTTGCTGAAACACATTTATGACATCAATCTGTCATATTTACTCCTTGCACAGCGTCTGATCGTTCAGGACAAAGCATCCGCGATGTTCCGCCTTGGTATCAGTGAAGAGATGGCGAACACGTTGGGTACTCTGACTCTTCCACAAATGGTTAAACTGGCCGAAACAAACCAGCTGGTATGTCATTTCCGTTTTGACAACCACCAGACAGTTACCCAGCTGACCCAGGATTCTCGCGTTGACGATCTTCAGCAAATTCATACCGGTATCATGCTTTCAACACGCCTGTTACACGATGTGAATCAGGCCGATGATGCGGCGCGTAAGAAAAGGGCTTGATGATGAGTGAAAAAAGCATTGTTCAGGAAGCTCGCGATATCCAGTTAGCGATGGAATTGATCTCTTTGGGCGCCCGTTTGCAAATGCTGGAAAGCGAAACGCAGTTAAGTCGTGGTCGCCTCATCAAATTATACAAAGAGTTACGCGGCAGTCCTCCGCCAAAAGGTATGCTTCCTTTTTCAACGGACTGGTTTATGACATGGGAGCAAAACATTCATGCCTCCATGTTTTGCAACGCCTGGCAGTTCTTACTCAAAACCGGTCTGTGCAGCGGCGTGGATGCGGTCATTAAAGCGTACCGTCTGTATCTGGAACAGTGCCCGCAGGCGGAAGACGGGCCATTGTTGGCGTTAACACGCGCATGGACGCTGGTGCGTTTCGTGGAAAGCGGGCTGCTTGAATTATCGACCTGTAATTGCTGTGGCGGGAATTTTATTACCCATGCGCATCAGCCTGCGGGGAGTTTTGCCTGTAGTTTGTGCCAGCCGCCGTCCCGCGCAGTAAAAAGACGTAAACTTTCCCAAAATGCTGCCGATATTATTCCACAACTGCTGGATGAACAGATCGAACAGGCTGTTTAACCGATACGGTGTGGACAAACACTCCAGCAGCGGTAAGTAATTACCGCTGCTTTTTTTGCCTTGCCGACGTGTTATTCGCCCGACTGTACATCCTGTTTTAGTCAACAGCGGAAGGATGATGTCGTGCTTATCTTATTAGGTTACCTGGTAGTTCTCGGTACAGTTTTCGGTGGTTACATGATGACCGGCGGACACCTTGGAGCACTCTATCAACCGGCTGAATTCGTCATCATCGGTGGTGCGGGGATCGGGGCATTCATTGTCGGTAACAACGGCAAAGCGATCAAAGGGACGTTAAAGGCGCTCCCGTTACTGTTTCGTCGTTCGAAATACACAAAAGCGATGTACATGGATTTGCTGGCGTTGCTCTATCGCCTGATGGCCAAATCGCGTCAGCAGGGGATGTTCTCGCTGGAACGTGACATTGAAAACCCGAAAGAGAGTGAAATTTTTGCCAGCTATCCGCGTATTCTGGCCGACGCGGTCATGCTTGATTTTATCGTCGATTATCTGCGCCTGATCATCAGCGGCAACATGAATACCTTTGAAATTGAGGCGCTGATGGATGAGGAAATTGAAACCCACGAAAGCGAGGCGGAAGTTCCTGCCAACAGCCTGGCGCTGATGGGCGATTCATTACCGGCATTTGGTATCGTTGCGGCGGTCATGGGGGTTGTCCATGCGCTGGCTTCCGCCGATCGTCCGGCGGCTGAACTGGGGGCGCTGATCGCCCATGCGATGGTGGGGACATTCCTCGGGATTTTATTGGCCTATGGGTTTATCTCGCCACTCGCCAGCGTGCTGCGTCAAAAGAGCGCTGAAACCACCAAAATGATGCAGTGCGTAAAAATCACACTGCTTTCTAACCTGAACGGTTATGCGCCGCCGATCGCCGTCGAATTTGGTCGTAAAACATTGTATTCCAGCGAACGTCCTTCGTTCATTGAACTGGAAGAGCACGTACGCGCAGTGAGAAACCCGAACCAGCAGCAGACGACGACCGAGGAAGCATGAAGAATCAGCCCCATCCAATTATCGTCGTAAAACGGCGGAAACATAAGGGTCACGGCGGGGCGCATGGCTCCTGGAAAATTGCTTACGCCGACTTTATGACGGCGATGATGGCTTTTTTCCTCGTCATGTGGCTGATTTCTATCTCCAGTCCTAAAGAATTGATTCAAATTGCCGAATATTTCCGTACGCCGCTGGCAACAGCGATAACGGGCGGACATCGCATCGCGAACAGTGAAAGTCCGATCCCCGGCGGCGGCGAGGACTACACCCAGCAGCAGGGTGAAGTGAACAAGCAACCCAATATTGATGAACTGAAAAAGCGTATGGAGCAGAGCCGTCTGAGCAAATTGCGCGGCGACCTGGATCAGCTGATTGAGTCCGATCCCAAATTGCGCGCATTGCGGCCGCACCTGAAGATTGACCTGGTTCAGGAAGGGCTGCGCATTCAGATTATCGACAGCCAGAATCGCCCGATGTTTAAGACGGGCAGCGCAGAGGTTGAACCTTACATGCGTGACATTCTGCGTGGTATTGCGCCGGTGTTGAACGGTATTCCTAACCGCATCAGCCTTTCCGGTCATACGGATGATTTCCCGTACGCCAGCGGCGAACGGGGATACAGCAACTGGGAATTGTCGGCCGACCGCGCCAATGCCTCGCGTCGCGAGCTGGTGGTTGGCGGTCTGGATGATGGAAAAGTATTACGGGTGGTAGGCATGGCCGCCACGATGCGTCTGAGCGATCGCGGTCCTGATGACGCCATCAACCGCCGTATAAGTCTGCTGGTGTTGAACAAGCAGGCAGAAGAGGCCATTTTGCATGAAAACGCTGAAAGCCAGAATGAGCCGGTAAGTGTCTTACAACAGCCAGCGGCACTCCCGCCGGTAAGCGTTCCCACATCGCCACCAGCCAATCCGAGGTGATAGCGTGAGCATGGATATTAGCGATTTTTATCAGACATTTTTTGATGAAGCTGACGAGCTGTTGGCTGACATGGAGCAGCACCTGCTTGATTTGGCGCCTGAAGCCCCGGACTCTGAGCAACTGAATGCCATTTTTCGTGCGGCGCACTCCATTAAAGGCGGCGCAGGTACTTTCGGCTTTACCGTTTTGCAGGAAACAACCCACTTGATGGAAAACCTGCTGGATGAAGCCCGGCGCGGTGAGATGCAGCTCAATACCGACATTATCAACCTGTTTTTGGAAACGAAAGATATTATGCAGGAACAGCTCGACGCCTATAAAAGCTCGGAAGAGCCGGATGCCGCAAGCTTCGAATATATCTGCAACGCGTTACGTCAGTTAGCGCTCGAGGCGAAAGGGGAAACCGCTCCGGCGGTGGTTAACGCTGCCAAACTGAGCGTCGTCGACGGTACGGCGATACAGGAAGAGACAGTCGCACAGGAAAACAGCGCGGAAGAGAGCAAACTGCGCGTGGTTCTTTCGCGCCTGAAAGCCAATGAAGTCGATCTGCTTGAAGAAGAGTTGGGCAACCTGGCCACCTTAACGGATGTGGTGAAAGGCGAGGATTCGCTGTCCGCGACCCTCGACGGCACGATTGCGGAAGATGACATCATTGCGGTGCTCTGCTTTGTGATTGAAGCCGATCAGATAGCCTTTGAGACGGTCTCCTCAGCCCCGGTCGCGCAGGTCGAGGAGCCTGTTGCTGTGGCAACTACGCCGCAACCGACCGCAGTGGTTCCTGTTGCCAAAGCCGCCGCCAGCGAACCGCAGTCCGGGCGCGCCGAGCGTGAAAAGCCGGCCCGTGAGCGAGAGTCAACCAGTATTCGCGTGGCGGTTGAGAAAGTAGACCAGTTGATCAACCTGGTCGGCGAACTGGTGATTACTCAGTCAATGCTGGCCCAGCGTTCTAATGAACTGGACCCGGTTAATCATGGCGATCTCATCACCAGCATGGGTCAGTTACAACGTAACGCCCGCGATCTGCAAGAGTCGGTGATGTCGATTCGTATGATGCCGATGGAGTACGTCTTCAGCCGCTTCCCGCGTCTGGTGCGCGACCTGGCGGGTAAACTGGGCAAACAGGTCGAACTGACCCTCGTTGGCAGCTCGACGGAACTGGATAAAAGTCTGATTGAACGCATTATCGATCCATTAACCCACCTGGTGCGCAACAGCCTCGATCACGGTATCGAGATGCCGGAAACACGCCTTGAAGCCGGGAAGAATGCGATCGGTAATCTGATCCTCTCCGCTGAACACCAGGGCGGCAATATCTGCATTGAAGTGACCGATGACGGCGCGGGGCTGAATCGCGAGCGCATTCTGGCGAAAGCTGTCTCTCAGGGGATGGCGGTCAACGAAAACATGACCGATGAAGAAGTGGGCATGTTGATTTTTGCGCCGGGCTTCTCCACCGCCGAGCAGGTGACGGATGTTTCCGGTCGCGGCGTGGGCATGGACGTGGTGAAACGTAACATCCAGGAGATGGGCGGCCACGTTGAAATCCAGTCGAAGCAGGGGACGGGCACCACCATTCGCATTCTGCTGCCGCTGACGCTGGCTATTCTGGACGGGATGTCCGTCCGCGTGGCGGGCGAAGTGTTCATTCTGCCGCTGAATGCGGTAATGGAATCGCTGCAACCGCGTGAAGACGATCTGCACCCGCTGGCCGGAGGCGAGCGCGTACTGGAAGTGCGCGGCGAGTATCTGCCGCTGGTGGAACTGTGGAAAGTCTTTGATGTCGTTGGCGCCAAAACTGAAGCCACGCAGGGCATTGTGGTGATCCTGCAAAGCGGCGGTCGCCGTTACGCACTGCTGGTTGATCAGCTTATTGGACAGCACCAGGTGGTAGTGAAAAACCTGGAAAGCAACTATCGCAAGGTGCCAGGCATTTCTGCGGCGACGATTCTGGGCGACGGCAGCGTGGCGCTGATCGTTGATGTCTCCGCATTGCAGGGTTTAAACCGTGAACAACGTATGGCGATCACAGCCGCCTGATTGATTGAGAAAGGTAATTATATGACCGGTATGAGTAATGTAACCAAACTGGCCGGCGAGCCGTCAGGTCAGGAATTCCTGGTATTTACACTGGGAGATGAAGAGTACGGTATCGACATCCTGAAAGTGCAGGAGATCCGTGGCTACGATCAGGTCACGCGCATCGCTAACACGCCTTCTTTTATTAAAGGGGTGACGAACCTGCGCGGCGTGATTGTGCCGATTGTCGATCTGCGCGTGAAGTTTTGCCAGGGCGACGTTGAGTATAACGATAACACGGTGGTCATCGTGTTGAATCTGGGACAACGCGTGGTAGGGATTGTGGTGGACGGCGTGTCTGACGTGCTGTCGCTGACGGCGGAGCAAATTCGCCCGGCGCCGGAGTTTGCCGTTACCCTGTCTACGGAATATCTGACCGGTCTGGGCGCGCTTGGCGAACGTATGTTGATCCTGGTGAACATTGAGAAACTGCTGAACAGCGATGAGATGGCGCTGCTTGATATCGCCGCTTCCCACGTTGCATAACCGTTGACTGCCTGTGCCGGATGACGCTTCGCTTATCCGGCCTACGGGTGAGGCGCGCTCTGTTTGTGCCGGATGGCGCTTTGCTTATCCGGCCTACACATGACTCATCACTGTATGTAGGCCGGATAAGGTGTTTACACCGCCATCCGGCAAATACATTACCCCACTAACTGCTGCGGAACGCGTTCTTCCGCGTCCTCTTCCAGCAAACCTTCATTCTGCGCCAGCATCGCGGTGGCAATCCCGTTTCCTAACACGTTAATGGCGGAACGTCCCATATCAAGAAAATGGTCAATCCCCATCAGCAACAAAATGCCCGCCACCGGAATATTGAAGCTCGGAATCGTGGCGGCCAGCACCACCAGCGCAGAACGCGGCACGCCTGCAATTCCTTTTGACGCCAGCATCAGCGTCAGCATCAGCACCGTAATTTCCGCAAAAGAGAGATGAATATTATAAGCCTGCGCGATAAACATCGACGCGAAAGAGCAGTACACCATTGAGCCGACGAGGTTAAAGGAGTAACCAATAGGCAGCACAAACGACACGATGTTACGTGAGCAGCCAAACTTCGTCAGTTGTTCCAGCGTTTTCGGGTAAGCGGCTTCAGAGCTGCTGGTAGTAAAGGCGACCAGCACCGGATCTTTCAACATGCTGACTAACCGGAACACCTCTTTTTTCAGCACTATATAGCCCACGGCCAACAGCACCAGGCAGGTCAGCAGAATCGCCACATAGTAGCCGCCGATAAACGACGCGTAGTTAAGCAGAATCCCCAGCCCCTGAGTGGCGATCACCGAGGAGATCGCGGCAAAAATGGCCAACGGCGCAACGTACATCACGTAGCCGGTCACCTTCAGCATAATATGTGAAACCACATCCAGGGCGGCGACCAGCGGCGCGTTGAATTTCTCGCCAAGCGACGCGCCGCCAATACCGAAGAACATGGAAAACACGACGATCTGCAAAATTTCGTTATTGGCCATCGCCCCGGCAATGCTGGTCGGAATGGTGTGCGACAGGAATCCTTTTAAGCTCATACCACCCACCGCAAGCCCGGTGTCGACCGATTCTGCCGGAATTGCCAGATTCAGACCGCTGCCCGGATGCTCAATCGTCACGATAAACAGCCCCACCAGAATGGACAACACGGAAGAACTGATAAACCAGACCATCGCTTTACCGCCAACGCGGCCGATAGTGGCGGTTTCCCCCAGACGCATGATGCCCACGGTCAGCGTGCTGAAAACCAGCGGGGCAATCACCATTTTAATGAGCCGTAAGAAAATATCGGTGAGGAGCGTGATGTTATCGGACCAGGCGGCGATCGCCTCCTGTGACGCGTAAGAGTGAATCACCGCGCCTGACAGGATGCCTGCCAGCATGAAGATCACGATAAATAACGTGAGTTTGTTTGCACTTGCCACTGAAAAGCCCTCTGGCTGGATTTAACATGTTGTTGTCAGTAACGCTTTTGTTTTATTTATTGAGTCGCACTGAAATATTCATCATATAAATTGAATTAAAGCGCAGGGGGATACAACTATTTTTTATTATTTATTCATTTTGTTGTGTTCTGACGGCTGTGCTTATGTGATCGGAGTCACATAAGAATCGTTTTTGTCGGCAAAATGCAAACTGTCCAGGAGGGTGATGAATGTTAATATAATGATAATAATGATGTTTTTCTGTCAATGTCTGGTTGCCGCCCCAAAACCGCCAGCCGCGATCCGTCGATCGGCGCTTCCTGCTTCTATTTCCTTTTCGCAAATGTAAAGTTCTCTTCTCTGGTGCCGATAACGTTGATAACTCGTTTTCAGGAAGGTGCCTTATGTTTAACCGTATCCGCGTTGTCACAATGCTGATGATGGTGCTGGGGGTTTTCGCACTGCTACAGCTTGTTTCCGGTGGTCTGTTGTTTTCGTCATTACAGCAGAACCAGCAAAGTTTTGTTATTTCAAATGATTTACGCCAGCAGCAGAGCGAACTGACCTCGACATGGGATCTCATGCTGCAAACGCGTATTAACCTGAGCCGTTCTTCGGCCCGCATGATGATGGATGCCTCTAATCAGCAGAGCAGCGCGAAAAACGACCTGCTGAAAAACGCCAAAAGCACGCTGGAGCAGGCGGCAACGCATTATGCCAACTTCAAAAATATCAATCCGCTGCCGGAGATGGCGGAAGCCAGCGGCAATGTGGATGAAAAATACCAGCAATACCATGCGGCGCTGGCGGAACTGGTTCAGTTCCTCGAAAACGGCAACATGGATGCCTACTTCGCGCAGCCAACCCAGGGGATGCAGAACGCACTTGGCGAAGCGCTGGGCAAATACGCTGGCGTGAGCGAAAAACTGTACAGCAAGGCGTTTGATGAGAGCGCGCGTGACTACCATTTTGCCCAGTGGCAATTGGGTATTCTGGCGGTTGTCCTGGTGCTGATTCTGGTTGTGGTGTGGTACGGCATTCGTCATACCTTGCTGAATCCGCTGGCGCGAGTGATTGCCCATATTCGTGACATCGCCAGCGGTAACCTGACCAATACGCTGACCGTCTCCGGGCGCAATGAGATCGGTGAACTGGCGGGAACCGTTGATCATATGCAGCGTTCGCTGATTGAGACGGTGACTCAGGTACGTGAAGGGTCTGACGCCATCTATTCCGGCACCAGCGAAATCGCTACGGGCAACACCGATCTTTCCTCCCGCACCGAGCAGCAGGCGTCGGCGCTGGAAGAAACGGCTGCCAGCATGGAACAGCTCACCGCGACGGTGAAACAGAATGCCGACAACGCCCGTCAGGCGTCGCACCTGGCGCAAAGCGCCTCCGACACTGCGCAACACGGTGGGAAAGTGGTGGATGGCGTGGTCAACACCATGCATGAAATTGCCGACAGCTCGAAGAAAATCGCCGACATCATCAGCGTTATCGACGGCATTGCATTCCAGACCAATATTCTGGCGCTGAACGCTGCGGTTGAAGCCGCGCGCGCCGGGGAGCAAGGGCGCGGGTTTGCGGTGGTGGCAGGGGAAGTGCGTAACCTGGCAAGCCGCAGCGCGCAGGCGGCGAAAGAGATCAAAGCGCTCATTGAAGATTCCGTTTCGCGGGTGGATACCGGCTCCGTACTGGTGGAAAGCGCCGGTGAAACGATGAGAGACATTGTCAACGCCGTGACCCGCGTGACGGACATCATGGGTGAAATCGCGTCGGCTTCCGATGAGCAAAGCCGCGGGATCGATCAGGTGGCGCTGGCCGTCTCTGAGATGGATCGCGTCACGCAGCAGAACGCCTCGCTGGTGCAGGAGTCGGCGGCCGCAGCGGCCGCGCTTGAAGAGCAGGCCAGCCGTTTAACGATGGCGGTATCCGCGTTTCGTCTGGCATCTCGTCCATTAACCGTAAAAACAGACCTGAATACAACCGCAGCGGCGCCGCGTACAGCGCAACCACGCCAGCTTGCAACTGAACAAGATACTCACTGGGAAACATTTTGATCGTCTTTTAATCGTGGCCTTTGCCGCCTAATGGGAGCGTTGATGTTTAATCGTATTCGAATCTCGACCACGCTGTTTTTAATCTTGATCCTCTGCGGTGTTTTGCAGATTGGCAGTAATGGCTTGTCCTTTTGGGCATTTCGCGATGGTTTTCAGAGTCTGAACCAGGTCGAGCAGAGTAATCAGCAACGTGCAGCATTGGCGCAAACACGCGCCGTTTTATTACAGGCCAGTACCGCGCTGAATAAAGCCGGGACGTTAACCGCGCTGAGCTATCCACCCGAGGATATCAAACAGCTGATGACCACCGCCCGGGAAAGCCTGGCGCAGTCCGGCGTTGTGTTTAAAGGTTTTATGGCGACAGAGGCGAGTACGGAAGAGGGGAAAGCGTTACAGGCCGCCACGGAAAAAAGTTATACGCAGTGGTATAGCGATCTGGAGCATCAGGCCACCTGGCTTGAAAGCAACCAGCTGTCGGATTTTCTGACCGCGCCGGTACAGGCATCGCAGGACGCCTTTGACGCCAACGTCACGACCTGGCAGCAGGATATTAACCGTGTTCTGGAGACGGCCAGCGAACAGGGAAAAGACAATTATCACCGCTCGGCGATCATTTTTATCACGATGGTGGTCGTCGCCGCGTTATTAACCACCGGGGCGCTGTTCTGGTCACGCAAAATGATTGTTCAGCCGTTGGCGATTATCGGCAGCCATTTTGACAGCATTGCGGACGGAAACCTGGCGCGGCCGATCGCCGTGTATGGGCGCAACGAGATTTCCGCTATTTTCGCCAGCCTGAAGGCCATGCAGCAGGCGCTGCGCGAAACGGTCAGCGACGTGCGGCAGGGCAGTTTAGCGATGCATACCGGCATTTCGGAAATCGCGATGGGCAATAACGATCTGTCGTCGCGTACCGAACAGCAGGCGGCGTCGCTGGCGCAAACCGCAGCCAGTATGGAGCAGCTAACGGCAACGGTCGGGCAGAACGCCGATAACGCCCGTCAGGCCTCCGGTCTGGCGAAAAGCGCGGCGGATACCGCGAAAAAAGGCGGCGACCAGGCTTCGCGTATGGCCAGCACAATGCAGGATATTGCCGCCAGTTCGCAGAAAATTGGCGACATCATCGGCGTTATCGACAGCATTGCGTTTCAGACCAATATTCTGGCGCTGAATGCGGCGGTCGAAGCGGCGCGGGCCGGTGAGCAGGGGCGCGGTTTTGCCGTTGTCGCAGGCGAAGTGCGTAACCTGGCGAGCCGCAGCGCGCAGGCGGCCAAAGAGATTAAAGGATTGATTGAGGAGTCCGTAAACCGTGTGCATCAGGGATCGCAACTGGTGGACACCGCCGCGAATACCATGACGGAGATCGTCAGTTCGGTAACCCAGGTGAACGACATTATGGGCGAAATCGCCTCGGCCTCCGATGAACAGCGCAGAGGAATTGAGCAGGTGGCGCAAGCCGTCAGCCAGATGGATCAGGTGACGCAACAAAACGCCGCGCTTGTCGAAGAAGCTGCCGCCGCCACCGATCAGTTAGCGAACCAGGCAGACCATCTCTCTGCCCGTGTCGCGGTATTTAAGCTTGAAGAGCAAGTCGTAACACAACAAGAGTCGGCGCCGCCGCAAGCGGTACCCGTTGTATCCTGAATGTGATTGAGAAGGCGCTATGACATCATCGCTGCCCACCGGGCAAACGTCATTATTGTTACAGATGACACAGCGCCTCGCGCTGTCTGACGCGCATTTTCGTCGGATATGTCAATTAATCTACCAGCGCGCGGGAATCGTGCTGGCGGACCACAAGCGGGATATGGTTTACAACCGCCTGGTTCGTCGCCTGAGAACGCTGGGGCTGGATGATTTCGGCCGTTATCTCAGCATGCTGGAAGCCAACCAGAACAGCGCTGAGTGGCAGGCTTTTATTAACTCATTGACCACTAACCTGACGGCCTTCTTCCGTGAAGCGCATCACTTCCCGGTACTGGCGGATCACGCGCGTCGCCGCAACGGGGAATACCGTGTGTGGAGCGCGGCGGCCTCTACCGGAGAGGAACCCTACAGCATCGCCATTACGCTGGCGGATGCCTTAGGGATGGCGCCGGGGCGCTGGAAAGTTTTCGCCAGCGATATCGACACCGAAGTACTGGAAAAGGCGAGAAGCGGGATTTACCGTCAGGACGAGTTGAAAACGCTGTCGCCACAACAGTTGCAGCGTTATTTCATGCGCGGTACAGGCCCGCATGAAGGGCTGGTGCGCGTGCGACAGGAACTGGCTAATTACGTTGAGTTTTCCACCATCAACCTGCTGGATAAACAGTACAACGTTCCTGGGCCATTCGACGCGATATTTTGCCGTAACGTCATGATCTATTTTGATAAAACAACGCAGCAGGACATTCTGCGTCGTTTTGTTCCACTCCTTAAGCCTGACGGACTGCTGTTTGCGGGTCACTCAGAAAACTTTAGCAACCTCGTGCGCGACTTTAGCCTGCGCGGACAGACGGTGTATGCGCTAAGTAAGGACAAAGCATGAGTAAAATCAGGGTGTTGTCGGTTGACGATTCAGCGCTGATGCGCCAAATCATGACCGAAATTATTAACAGCCATAGCGATATGGAAATGGTGGCGACGGCGCCCGATCCGCTGGTTGCCAGGGATTTAATCAAAAAATATAACCCCGATGTGCTGACGCTGGATGTGGAAATGCCGCGCATGGACGGTCTCGATTTTCTTGAGAAACTGATGCGCCTGCGTCCGATGCCGGTGGTTATGGTCTCCTCTCTGACCGGGAAAGGTTCAGAGGTGACACTGCGTGCGCTGGAACTGGGGGCGATTGATTTTGTCACCAAGCCTCAGTTGGGCATTCGCGAGGGGATGCTGGCGTACAGCGAGATGATCGCAGAGAAAGTCCGCACCGCGTCACGCGCTCGCCTGGCGGCGCATAAGCCGATGGCTGCGCCTGTGACGCTAAAAGCGGGGCCGCTGCTCAGTTCTGAAAAACTGATCGCGATTGGTGCCTCGACGGGGGGAACCGAGGCCATACGTCATGTGCTGCAACCGCTGCCGCTTTCCAGTCCGGCGGTGATCATCACCCAGCATATGCCGCCCGGTTTTACCCGTTCGTTTGCCGAGCGGTTAAATAAGCTCTGCCAGATTAGCGTGAAAGAGGCGGAAGACGGCGAACGCGTGTTGCCTGGCCATGCCTACATCGCCCCCGGCGACAAGCATATGGAACTGACGCGCAGCGGGGCGAACTATCAAATCAAAATTCATGACGGGCCGCCGGTTAACCGCCATCGCCCGTCAGTGGATGTGCTGTTTCATTCGGTCGCGAAACATGCGGGGCGCAATGCGGTAGGGGTCATCCTTACCGGTATGGGCAACGATGGCGCGGCCGGAATGTTAGCGATGCACCAGGCTGGCGCCTGGACTATCGCGCAAAACGAAGCAAGTTGTGTGGTGTTCGGCATGCCGCGCGAGGCCATCAATATGGGTGGCGTGAGCGAAGTGGTCGATCTTAGCCAGGTAAGCCAGCAGATGCTGGCGAAAATCAGTGCCGGACAGGCAATACGTATTTAACGAGGAGTATTTTTTTATGGCGGACAAAGAGCTCAGATTTCTGGTTGTGGATGACTTTTCCACCATGCGTCGCATCGTGCGCAACCTGCTAAAAGAGCTGGGTTTCAATAACGTCGAAGAGGCCGAAGATGGCGTTGACGCACTGAACAAATTGCAGGCAAGCGGCTTTGACTTCGTAATTTCTGACTGGAACATGCCCAACATGGACGGTCTGGAACTGCTGAAAACGATTCGCGCTGATGGCGCAATGGCGTCATTGCCGGTGCTGATGGTGACCGCAGAAGCGAAGAAAGAGAACATTATCGCGGCTGCGCAGGCGGGTGCCAGCGGCTATGTGGTGAAACCGTTCACTGCGGCGACGCTGGAAGAGAAACTCAACAAAATCTTTGAGAAACTGGGCATGTGAGGGTCTGAGTATGATGCAACCACAAATTAAACCTGTTGATGAGCATTCAGCAGGGGACATCATTGCGCGCATCGGCAGTCTGACCCGAATGCTGCGTGACAGCCTGCGTGAACTGGGGCTGGATCAGGCGATAGCAGAAGCGGCGGAAGCAATTCCTGACGCGCGCGATCGTCTGGACTATGTTGTACAGATGACGGCGCAGGCGGCGGAACGTGCGCTGAACAGCGTTGAAGCCTCTCAGCCACACCAGGATGAAATGGAGAAGGGCGCCAAAGCGCTGACCAAACGCTGGGATGAGTGGTTCGAAAACCCGATTGAACTCGCCGACGCCCGCGAACTGGTTACGGATACGCGTAAATTCCTCGGTGATGTGCCGGGGCATACCAGCTTCACCAATGCGCAACTGCTGGACATCATGATGGCGCAAGATTTCCAGGATCTCACCGGTCAGGTTATCAAGCGCATGATGGATGTGATCCAGGAGATCGAACGCCAGCTGCTGATGGTATTGCTGGAAAACATCCCTGAGCAAAATTCACGTCCGAAACGCGAGAATGAAAGCCTGCTCAATGGCCCACAGGTCGACACCACCAAAGCCGGCGTTGTCGCTAGCCAGGATCAGGTGGATGACCTGCTGGATAGTCTCGGGTTCTGATGCGGTAAGGTATCCTCAGGTTGTGCCGACAACCTGAGGAACGTTTAGCGCAGATCCATTTTTACCGTCACATTGCCCTCAAATTCGCCGGGCGCTGGCGTTGCGCTGGTCGTGCTCACCGGTGCGGCTTTGATGCGTACCGCGCCGTTACCTTGCTCATCCATCGTCACCGGAAATTCAAAGGTGCCGTCCAGCGCAACATTTTGGTTGTCCTCATTAAAGATTCTCACTCCCAGGTCGTCTCTGCCGAGCATTTTGGCTATCAGGGGATCGCTGCTGTCTACAACCCCCTGGTCGGCGCTGAGCGTTAGCTTGATTCTGTCGGTATTTCCCACGGCGTTGCCGTCGCAGTGGTAAGAGATATCAACGTTTTTCAGGGCGTAGCCTTCGGGAGGCTGACCCCTGGTGACAAACTGTTTACTCACAATTTTCCCCAGATCAACCTCAATGGTGCTTCCGGCATTAATCGTACAGCTCAGCGGGGCAGAGAGTGAGCCACTCAGCCAGATATTTGATACGTGCTGTGCGCTGCCAGCGTCGCAGCTTCCTGAGTCAAAATAGAGACAGGCGTAGTTTTGCACGAGTATCGTTGGGGGAATGACTTCGATACCGAGAATGGGCTTTTTGATATAAAACGTGGCGGCGATAACATTCCATCTGAACGTTCGCTTCGCGGGGGCGGGCGCGCCAGGATGGGTGCTGTCGCTACAGACGCTGGCGGAACCTTCGGTGGGTTTCATTGACTCGATCACTTTCCCCATCGACGACACCGGCGTCGGATACTGGTTAATGCTGATCTGAATCAGGCCGGTACCGTCCAGAGAATTAACGGCATCGCTATAACCTGCAACATCAATATCTATGTTTTCAGTCAGATAACCGTACCCGGCGATACCGGCATTAAGCGGGCTTCCGGCCAGCGTCAATTCCATTATTGCCGTTGATTCAAACACATTGCCAGGGCATGTGCAGTTTGCCGCCATTTCAACGCCGTTCCCGACAATATGCTCATCAAATTTAACAATATTGTTGGCCGTGTTGTCGTTTGCGTTGATTTCGTTGCTGAACGTGACGCTGTAATACTGTGGCGCGGTAAAGCAGTCACGCAGAATGGTCGCGGCCTGGGCTGTTGCGGACGCCATCAGGCAAAGACCTGCTGCGGACAATGAAAGACGTGCGTATTTTCCCATTTTACTTAACATTTTGCGGTTCCTGCTGACAAATCGCGCTGAGGTAATGGATGCCGGTCGGGCTGACCGCGTGGTGTTCGCGATTCAGCGTTATGTGGGCTGTGCATTGTTGAACCTGTGAATTTCCCCATTTGACGCTTAACTGAACGTCGTCGGCGACCCCGGCCAGGTAGAGCGTGCCCGTATCATCCACGATGCCGCTGATGGCGAGGGCGTCGACCGTCGCCATCGCGCCAAAAGGCACCGTCATGCCATTCGGGCGGGTTAATTTTATGAGCGTGCGATAGCCGACATGCGCATCAAAAGCGGCGGAAACAGCGGCATTGCGCGAAGGAATCACCGTCACGGCGGTTTCACTGGTATCAACGTCCTCCGGCAGGCTGCTGGTGTCGACGCGAATCCGGTTTTCCTGATAGGGGCTTAATGACGGGATGATGGCGTTGCCTTGCCAGTCAGTCTGAATGCCGCGCTGGTTTTGGAAGCGTACGCCCGATGCGCCGTTGGCGTTGACGATAGCAAACTGACTGCCTAAAGGCTGAGCCAGCGTGACGCCGTGTGGATGGGCGACAATCGCACCGCTGACGCCGTAACTCAAGCGCTGCGTATCGTCAGAGGAGGTGTAGTAACCCGCATTGAGGTTGGCATATTGTGAGCGATAGCTACCGTATACGCTGCTGGTGTCTGCGCCGTCATGGTTGGAATGGCTCTGCTGGAAGGCGTAATTCAGGCGTTCATCGTCCAGCAGCGTACCGTTTAACCCGATATTTTGCTGGGTGTAGCCATGCTTGTTATTGCTGATGTTATAGCTGCTCCAGGCCCCCGGTAGCCACTGACTTAACGGCACGCTGAAGCCGAAGGCGATCATCTGGTCGCTCTCTTCGCCGTTGCTTTTGCTGTAGGTATAAGCAAGGTGGATGCTGATATTTTTAATCGTGGTATTCAGGCCCGCCGAAATACTGCGCTCTTTGTAGGCGGTGCCCCAGTAATCCTGCTGATAACCGTTCAGGTAAAGGCTGGCGCCGGACACGTTCTGGCTTATGCTGGCCTGAATCCGGTTGCGTTTGTTAAAGCGAAACAGCAGATCATCTTCATGATCGTCGTACTTTTGATTCGCGTCGGCGAAACTGTAATAACCACGGGTAGAGTAGCGATAGCTGGCCAGCGTAAAGTTCGTCTCCGTGGTGTCAATTTTCCCGGAGTAGAGCAGGCGATAAGACTGGCCGGTGTGCTGAGTGTCATCATCAAGCCGGGTTTTCGCCAGCGTCACATCGGCGGAAAGCGACCCGACGATGCCAAGGGAGAGGCCAGCTCCGCTGTTCATCGCCTGATAATCCTGCGCGGCGGTTACGCCGCCGAACAGCGTGACGCTATTGTTCAGGCCATAAATGAGGCTACCCTGCACGAAGTCCGGTTCATTTTGTTCGCTTCCGCTGTCTGCGCGATAGCGACCCGCAGTAACTTCATATTTCATATGCCCAGGACGCTGCATCACGGCGACGCTGGAATAAGGCTGGGTAAAGTGGCGCTCTGTGCCATCGGCCTCTTTTACCGTGACTTCCAGATCGCCGCTGTTGGTCGTGGAATAAAGGTCGTTAATTTCAAATGCGCCGGGCGCGACGTTTTGCTGATAGATGAGATAACCGTTCTGACGTACCGACACTTCGGCGTTGGAGCTGGCGATGCCGCGAATCACCGGCGCGTAGCCGCGCTGGCTGTAAGGCAGCATCTCTTCATCAGAGGCGATATTGACGCCACGGTATTGCAGACTGTCAAAAACGTCGCCCCGGGTGTTGCTTTCTCCCCCGGTAAACTGCGCTTTCAGGGCGTCAATATCGTGCTGCAAATAGGTGTTGATGGTTTCCCAGTGATGGCTGCCGTCAGTGTCGCTCCAGGTGGCGTAATTGCGCAGCCGCCAGCCGCCAATATTGGTGCCGCTGCGCATATTCAGGTACTGGTTAGTGGTGTTGTTTTGCGTGTCGTCCTGGTTTTGTGAACCGGAAAAGGCGTAGTCGACAAAGGCGACGGGGACGCCGTCATCCCAGCGTGACGGATCAATATAGCCTTTACCCGTACCGGCAATGGCGGCCTGCGGGATGCTAAGGCGCAGCGTCATAACGGAGAAATCGAGCGTTGCCAGCGCCTGTGGGATATACGCGCTCAACGGTTCAGGCAGTGGCTTCGCCGCATTGAGTGCGGCTAATTCAGGATATTTATCGACCGCCACGCCCCATTTTCTTAGCATATCCGGCGTGAGCTGCGGCGTCAGTTCGCCGCCAGGCGTGCCGAGGTAGGTGATATCCGCATCATCCAGGCGCACATCGTTAATCATGACCCGGGAAGCGTAAACGCCGGGCAATTGCGCACTGGATTTAGAAAATAAGGAAAGATCGATATCCTGCTGCGTCAGCATATTCCCCTCCAGCGCAGAAGGCGAAAAGCGATACTCGCGCGCGTTCGCGACACAGGAAGAGACCAGCAACATACCGCCAAGGCAACGCACCAGTGGGGTGAGACGCTGACGTAAAAGAGGTGGGCCAAAAGCCATAAGGTGGTTTAATCCCGAGCCAGAGTGACAGTATATTTGTCAGAGGCGTTGCCGTAATCCGTAATGCAACGCCAGCTAACGGTGTTTCCCGAGGCGCTTTTCGGCACCGGGATTTGCACGCTGGACCTGGGAGTGACCATATCGGCTTTCTCAAGTCTGGTGTTGCCGAGCAGCAGACTGTCAAAGATGCTGTGAAACGCGCCTTCATTGACCACCGTTAACATTTCGCCGCGACGAACAAAATGCAGGTTCTTGCAGGTCTCGGTGGGCGTACCTTGCAAGCCCTTCGGACGCCAGAACAATTTCAGACGCGTTTTGTAAATCAGACGCAACACGTTTTTATCATCGTCTTCTTTGGCCGTACCGGGAATTGTGCGCACATTCATGTAGAACAGGGATTCCCGGTCTGTGGGAAGCGCGGTTCCATTCCAGGCAATACGCAGGCTTTGTTCTTTCTGCGGGTCAAGACGGAACAGTGGCGGCGTGACAATAAAAGGCCCACGCGTTTTACCGTCGCCGGTATCAGACCATGACTGGATCAGCCACGGCAGTTCCTTCTCTTTATTGACCAGCGGAAGGGCGACCTCTTTTTTTCCTGCGTCATAGATAATGCGCGTGCGGCCAACCTGAATTCCAGCGGCATGGCTAAATGATGTTAATATTACAGGGAGGCATAATAAAACCTGAGATACAGTACGCATAACCTTAACTTATATTAAGTGGACATATAAAAGCGGGGGAGATAATAGTCCGGGTCCATTTTCGGACTATTATCAGATTCGCCTTCCTGAAATAAATCTGTTAATGCCAGAAGATGCTATGGATTTTATCAATGAGTAAAGTCAGGTTATTAACGATAAAGTATATTTACGGTCATGTCCGCATCGGCCGGGCCCGCAGTGACGGTTTGCGCGAATGATTTATAACGGGCATTGAAATTCGCCTGAACAGAGTCGCCCGTCAGAGTGGGTAATTCGATAAACACCTGTCCTTCTCCACCATCCATTGTAATGAGTTGCGTGTCTTTATTTTCCGGGCTAACGGCAATACCGACCCCTGTTGCCGCCGTATCTCCGGCGGTAGTGATTTTACTGACATCTAGTAATGTCGAAGAACCTGTCAGGGCGGTTGTCCCGTTAAACGTTAACTGAACGGCGGGCAGACCATCGCTTTTAAGTGGGCAATCCACTAATACAATGGAAAAGGGGGCAAGCGTTGATTCTGTTCCTGGAGTGGAAAAAAGCGAGGTGGGGTAAGTACCTAATGGCACGGTGCTGTTCGTTCCATCATCGCCCTGAATCTCACAACTGGGTTCGATAATTTGTCCTGTGAAGTGAATCGTACCGGCATTCAGTTCGGCGGCGAAGGTTCCCGTTGACGCCAGTGCCAGCAGTGCGCCTGATATAATATGTCCTCTTGCGTTCATAACTGTAGTTCCTTAACGGTGATATCCATGATATGAAATTGTTCAGTTTCAGATGGGGTGAATTTATTGCAAATAGAAAACGGGGTCAATATTAAATTATATCTATATGTGTGAATTTAAAATATATTCTGTGAATCAATGAAGGCTATTATACCGTCAGTGTCGCCTGCTTTCTGTGCATAAATATTGTAATAAAGTATTTTTTCTCTGGTGAAAAGATAAATTGAAGAAATGAAAACCAGGTAATATATTTTAAAGACTTCTTTAATCTTGATGGCAGAAGGCGAAATTAACCTCCGTAATACAGGTTTATATAAATGCTCATTGTATTTTATGTCAATGAAATGTGAACCCACTTCCCTTATTCCGAAAATAAGACGCCTGACCGGCAGAGAAAATCCGCTTGCTGACAAACAAGACAAAAAGAGGGCGTTATGGGGGCTATTCCGCCTATTGACTGCGGCGTGTTCTGGCATGATCGATGCAACGTAATGGCAGCAGGCGTATGCAGTGGCAGAAGAGAGCGACGACGACAAAACAGAAGCCCCCACACCCCACCGACTTGAAAAAGCGCGGGAGGAAGGGCAAGTCCCCCGATCGAAGGAGTTGACCTCACTGCTGATTTTGCTGGTGGGCGTTTGCATTATCTGGATCGGCGGTGAGTCGCTGGCGCGTCGCCTGGCGGGGATGTTGTCGGCTGGGCTGCGTTTCGATCACAGCATGGTGAACGACCCCAATTTGATCCTCGGGCAGATTATTTTGCTGATTAAAGAGGCGATGATTGCGTTGCTGCCGCTCATCACCGGCGTTGTGCTGGTCGCGCTGATCTCGCCGGTCATGCTCGGCGGCCTGATTTTCAGCGGTAAATCACTGCAACCCAAATTTTCAAAACTGAATCCGCTATCGGGGATTAAACGCATGTTCTCCGCCCAGACCGGCGCGGAACTGCTGAAAGCAATCCTGAAATCGACGCTGGTGGGAAGCGTGGCTGGATTTTATCTCTGGCATCACTGGCCGGAGATGATGCGCCTGATGGCGGAATCTCCGGTTACGGCGATGGGCAACGCGCTTGATTTAGTCGGGCTGTGCGCGCTTCTGGTTGTACTGGGCGTGATTCCGATGGTGGCGTTTGACGTCGTCTTCCAGATCTTCAGCCACCTGAAGAAACTGCGGATGTCGCGTAAAGATATTCGCGATGAATTTAAAGAGAGTGAAGGCGATCCGCACATCAAAGGGAAAATTCGCCAGATGCAGCGTGCGGCTGCGCAGCGGCGCATGATGGAAGATGTGCCCAAAGCGGATGTTATCGTGACTAACCCGACGCATTACTCGGTTGCGTTGCAGTACGACGAAAACAAAATGAGTGCGCCAAAAGTGGTCGCCAAAGGCGCGGGACTGGTGGCGCTGCGCATTCGCGAAATCGGCGCGGAACATCGGGTGCCGACCTTAGAAGCGCCCCCGCTGGCGCGCGCCTTGTATCGGCATGCTGAAATTGGTCAGCAAATCCCCGGCCAGCTCTATGCCGCAGTGGCAGAAGTGCTGGCATGGGTATGGCAGCTCAAACGCTGGCGTCTTGCCGGTGGGCAACGTCCTCCACAACCTGAAAATCTTCCTGTGCCTGAAGCACTGGATTTTATGAACGAGAAGAATACTGATGGCTAATCTGGTCGCGATGCTGCGCCTGCCCAGCAACCTGAAATCCACGCAATGGCAAATTCTTGCCGGGCCGATCCTCATCCTGCTGATTTTGTCGATGATGGTGCTGCCGCTGCCCGCCTTCATCCTCGACCTGCTGTTCACCTTTAATATCGCGCTGTCGATCATGGTGCTGTTGGTGGCGATGTTCACCCAGCGCACGCTGGAATTTGCCGCATTCCCGACAATATTGCTTTTCACCACGCTGTTGCGCCTGGCGCTGAACGTGGCGTCAACCCGTATCATCCTGATGGAAGGGCATACCGGCGCAGCGGCGGCGGGGAAGGTGGTCGAGGCGTTTGGTCACTTCCTGGTCGGCGGCAACTTTGCGATCGGTATCGTGGTGTTCGTCATTCTCGTCATCATCAACTTTATGGTTATCACCAAGGGCGCCGGGCGTATCGCGGAAGTGGGCGCGCGTTTTGTGCTGGACGGGATGCCCGGTAAACAGATGGCGATCGACGCCGACCTGAACGCTGGTCTGATTGGCGAAGATGAAGCGAAAAAACGTCGTGCTGAAGTGACGCAGGAAGCGGATTTCTACGGGTCAATGGACGGTGCGAGTAAGTTTGTGCGCGGGGATGCCATCGCCGGTATCTTAATCATGGTCATTAACATCGTGGGCGGCCTGCTGGTGGGGGTTCTGCAACACGGGATGGACATGGGGCACGCGGCGGAAAGTTACACCCTGCTGACGATCGGCGACGGCCTGGTGGCGCAAATCCCGGCGCTGGTGATCTCTACGGCGGCGGGCGTTATCGTCACCCGCGTGAGCACCGACCAGGATGTGGGCGAACAGATGGTGGGGCAACTGTTCAGCAACCCGAGCGTGATGCTGCTCAGCGCATCGGTTCTCGGCCTGCTTGGTCTGGTGCCGGGGATGCCAAACCTGGTGTTCCTGATGTTTACGGCGGCGCTATTGGGCCTTGCCTGGTGGCTGCGCGGGCGTGAACAAAAACCACCGGCAGAGCCGCAGGCCGTCAAGATGCCGGAAAATAATTCAGTAGTTGAAGCCACCTGGAACGATGTACAACTTGAAGATTCGCTGGGCATGGAGGTGGGCTACCGCCTGATCCCGATGGTGGATTTCCAGCAGGACGGCGAACTGCTCGGGCGAATCCGCAGTATTCGTAAAAAGTTTGCCCAGGATATGGGCTTCCTGCCGCCGGTGGTACACATTCGCGACAATATGGACTTACAGCCAGCGCGCTATCGCATTCTGATGAAAGGGGTAGAAATTGGCAGCGGCGACGCCTATCCGGGGCGCTGGCTGGCGATTAACCCTGGCACGGCGGCGGGAACGCTGCCGGGCGAACAGACGGTTGATCCCGCTTTTGGCCTGGACGCCATCTGGATCGAAAGCGCGCTGAAAGAGCAGGCGCAGATTCAGGGCTTCACCGTGGTGGAAGCCAGTACCGTCGTGGCGACGCATCTTAACCACTTGATTGGTCAGTTTGCCGCAGAGTTGTTTGGTCGCCAGGAGGCGCAGCAACTGCTGGATCGCGTATCACAAGAGATGCCAAAGCTGACGGAAGATTTGGTGCCTGGCGTTGTAACGCTCACGACCCTGCATAAAGTGTTGCAGAACCTGCTGGATGAAAAAGTGCCGATCCGTGATATGCGCACAATTCTGGAAACGCTGGCGGAACATGCGCCGTTGCAGAGCGATCCGCATGAATTAACCGCCGTGGTGCGTGTGGCGCTGGGCAGGGCGATTACGCAGCAGTGGTTCCCGGGCAATGACGAAGTGCAGGTGATTGGGCTGGATACTCCGCTGGAGCGCCTGCTGTTGCAGGCGTTACAGGGTGGTGGCGGCCTTGAACCGGGGCTGGCCGATCGCTTGCTGGCGCAAACCCAGGAGGCGCTGTCCCGTCAGGAAATGCTGGGCGCGCCGCCGGTTCTGCTGGTGAACCACGCGCTACGCCCGCTGCTGTCGCGCTTTTTACGCCGGAGTTTGCCGCAGCTGGTGGTGTTGTCGAACATGGAGCTTTCTGATAATCGCAACATCCGTATGACGGCGACAATTGGAGGGAAATAATGCGTAAATTACTCGGTTTATTGTTATTTCCGCTGGCGGTACAGGCCGCCGGAGAAGGGGCGTGGCAGGCCAGCAGTATCGGCATTACCCTGAACCATCGTGGGGTGTCGGCGTCGTCTGCTCCATTGTCGTCAGGCCAGCCGGTGTCCGGTTTAATGACGCTGGTCGCCTGGCGCTATGAACTGAATGGCCCGACGCCGGCGGGGCTTCGGGCGCGTTTGTGTTCACAGTCCCGTTGCGTGGAGCTGGACGGACAGAGCGGAACCACCCACGGGTTCGCGAATGTGCCTGCCGCTGAACCGTTGCGCTTCGTGTGGGAGGTGCCGGGCGGCGGGCGACTGATTCCCGCATTAAAAGTGCAGCGTAATCAGGTGATTGTAAACTATCGTTAACTCCCCCGCGCCAACAGCAGCCAGCAGACAACGTGCTGGCTGCCTCACAATTTTGACCCCATCTTTTGATTCAATAGAAACGCTGTTTTATAAATCGGTGACGCGCGTTGCCAGACTCTTTGTATTTTTGCCATCTCGTCTGATGGCGTGGCAAAAATGAAAAGGTTTCACTTCCTGTTAGCTTTTACTGTGGCCGTGTAAAAACTCCCTTTGGCGAAGCCAATATGCCGGGGGTCTCCCAACAATTTGCAGGGTTAACGGCATGAAAACACGTAAAATTGGATTGGCGAATTATTTAGCCTATGGTTCGGGCGATTTTCTGGGCGCAGGAACCACTGCATTAACCGCCGCATGGTTACTCTATTTCTACACGACCTTCTGTGGCCTTACGCCGATTGAGGCGACATTCATTTTCGCTGCCGCGAGGGTTCTGGATGCGGTCGTCAGCCCGCTGATGGGCTTTCTGACCGATAACTTCGGGTCGACCTGGTTCGGCAGACGCTTTGGCCGTCGTAAATTCTTTATTCTGCTTGGTATTCCATGCGTCTTTAGCTACTCGCTCATGTGGGTTGGCGATATGGGATTCTGGTACTACCTGCTGACTTATCTGCTGTTCGACATTGTCTACACCATGATTCTTGTCCCTTACGAGACGCTGGTGCCGGAAATGACCGATGACTTCAAACAGAAGACCCGGTTCTCCGGGGCGCGTATCTCAATGGCGCAGATGTCTGCGATTCTGGCCTCGTTCCTGCCGGGTATCCTGCTGACTGCCTTTGGTAAAGACAACCCCGTTTCTTTTTTCTATGCCAGCCTGGTGTTCTCGGTGCTGTGCGCGCTGATGCTGACTTTTGTGTGGTTCTTTACCTGGGAGCGCCCGCGCGAAGAGTGGACGGAGGCGGCGCTGCGCGCGGAAGAAGAGAAGAAAAGCCTGACGTTCAGCCAGAGTATGAGCCGTTTGTTTGTTGAGCTGAGCTCGACGCTGCGCATCAAGATTTTCCGCCAGCATCTGGGGATGTATCTTGGGGGATATATCGCACAGGACGTCTTTAACGCCGTCTTTACCTGGTATGTTGTTTTTGTCCTGATGCAGGAAGCCTCACTGGCGTCGAATCTGCTCGGTACGATGGCTATCTTCCAGTTCATTGCGGTGATTGCCATGATCCCGCTGTGCATTCGCTTCGGGCCTGCGCCGTCATACCGGATGGTCGTGGTGCTCTTTGGTCTGAGTTCTCTCTCTTATGCCGTTCTTTATTATGCGGGCTTAAGCGATGTTTATTCGCTGCTGCTGCTGATTTCAGCGCTGGCGGGGCTTGGTCGCGGCGGGATCAACTATGTGCCGTGGAATACCTACACCTATATTGCCGATGTTGATGAGGTGATTACCGGTCAACGGCGGGAAGGGATCTTCGCGGGCATCATGACGCTGACCCGTAAAGCCTCTCAGGCCGGGGCCGTCATGCTGGTCGGGATTGTGATGCAGATGTCTGGTTTTGTCTCAGGGCAGAGCATACAGCCTGAAGCGGTCAGCCATACCATTCTGCTGATTCTGAGCTGCGGCACGCTGTCCGTGCTGGCCTTTGGTTTTCTGGTTTCTTTGCGTTTCAAACTGAATTTGCAAACGCACGGCACCCTGCGTGAAGAGACCGCCAAAATGCGTGAGTCGGGCCGGGTGATGCCGGAAGCCATCACGCCGCAGGCGCGTGCGACCGTCGAGATGCTCTCCGGTATGCCGTATGAATCACTGTGGGGTAACAACAATATTGGTTATCTGAACCGTAATAAACCTGCGGCGCCTTCGCTTCAACAGGGCGCTGCGCTGAATTCGACATTGAACAGAGGTTAAGGATATGAAAGTTTGGCCCGTCAAACACAGCCCATTATTACGTCAGCCGGAGCGATTTATCTCCCGGGAAGCGCTGCAAGCCTTGATTCAGACGGTGACGAACAATCTGGTCAATATCAGGGATGAGAGCGGACAATTTCTGCTGCGCCTGGACGATGGCCGGGTGATTGATACCAAAGGCTGGGCAGGATGGGAGTGGACGCATGGCGTCGGTCTGTACGGTATGCATCAGTATTATCAACAGACCGGTGATGAGAAAATGCGCGACATTATCGACAACTGGTTTGCCGAGCGTTTTGCCGAAGGCGCGACCACTAAAAACGTTAACACGATGGCGCCGTTTTTGACACTGGCGTATCGCTATGAAGAGACGCGTAATCCGGCGTATCTGCCCTGGCTTGAGTCCTGGGCGGAGTGGGCGATGAATGAGATGCCGCGCACCGATCATGGCGGTATGCAGCACATGACGCTGGCGGAAGAAAACCATCAGCAGATGTGGGATGACACGCTGATGATGACGGTGATGCCGCTGGCGAAGATTGGCAAACTGCTCAACCGCCCGGAGTATGTGGAAGAGGCGATTTATCAGTTCCTGCTGCACGTACAGAATCTGATGGATAAAGAGACCGGTCTGTGGTTCCACGGCTGGAGCTATGATGGACATCATAACTTTGCCAGGGCTCGCTGGGCGCGGGGTAACAGTTGGCTTACCATCGTGATTCCAGATTTCCTGGAACTGGTCGATTTGCCGGAGAAGAACGCGGTTCGCCGCTATCTGATTCAGGTTCTGAACGCGCAGATCGCCGCGTTGGCAAATTGTCAGGATGAGAGTGGGCTATGGCATACCCTGCTGGACGATCCTGATTCCTATCTGGAGGCCTCGGCAACGGCGGGGTTCGCCTACGGCATTCTGAAAGCGGTGCGTAAACGCTATGTTGGGGCGGAATATGCGCAGACGGCTGAAAACGCGATTCGCGGTATCGTGAAACACATTTCGCCGGAAGGCGAGCTGCTGCAAACGTCCTTTGGCACGGGAATGGGGCACGATCTGGATTTCTATCGCGACATTCCGCTGACATCGATGCCGTACGGGCAGGCAATGGCGATACTGTGTCTGACAGAGTATTTGCGTAAGTATTTTTGAGAGGGACGCCCGATGGCGCTGCGCTTATCGGGCCTACGGTTCGACGCAGTTTGTAGGCCGGATAAGGCGTTTACGCCGCCATCCGGCATGTGCTGTTATTGCGGCGCAAAAAGGTGATCCATGATTTGCCGCATCACCGGCGCGGCGGTCACGCCGTCGCTGCCGCCGTTTTCCAGAATCAACGCCACCGCGACTTTCGGGTTTTTATACGGCGCGAAAGCGGTGTAAAACACATGGTCGCGCAGACGGATGGGGATCATTTTCGCATTATAGGTCTGGTTCTCTTTCAGACTGAACACTTGCGAAGTGCCGCTTTTGGCCGCAATACCGTAGGGCGCGGTGTGGAAGAATTTATAACCGGTGCCGTTCGGCGCATTCGCCATACCAAACATCGCCTGTCGCACCAGCCCCCAATAAGGCGAGGCGGCATCGGCAATCTGCGTTTCCGTCTGAGGCGCCTGCCAGGGCATGACGGTCTTGCCGGACACTTCACTCTGAAGCAGGTGAGGGGCGATCACTTTCCCGTTGTTGATCAGCGCTACCATCGCTTTCACCATCTGGATCGGCGTGGCAATCCAGTACCCCTGGCCGATACCGACTGAAATCGTATCCCCCTGATACCAGGCTTTTTTATGTACTCTCTCTTTCCACTCGCGGCTGGGCAGCAGGCCGTTATACTCTTCATCCAGATCGATACCGGTGGGCTTGCCGTAACCAAATTGACCGAGCATGGTGTTAATGCGATCGATCCCCATCATCCAGGCAACCTGATAGAAAAAGGTGTCGGCGGATTCTTCAATCGCTTTGGTGACATCCAGCATACCGTGGCCGGTTTTTTTCCAGTCGCGGTAATGACGTTGCGTGCCGGGGAGCGTCCAGGTCGGCGCGCCGAAGAAGGTGGTTTGCGGCGTGATAACGCCGTTTAACAGCGCAGACATCGCGATATAAGGTTTCACCGTGGAGGCGGGCGGGTACAGCCCCTGGGTGACGCGGTTAATCAACGGCAGATCTTTATCATGCAGTAACCTGCCGTAATCCTGATGGCTGATGCCCTTCACAAACGGGTTTGGGTCATAGCTGGGCGTGGAGACCATCGCCAGCACTGAACCGTCGTGGGGATCTTCGACCAGCACTGCCGCGCGCTGACCGGCAAGCAGGCTTTCTATATATTCCTGTAGATGTAAATCCAGCGTCAGGTGGATGTCTTTGCCGGCAACGGGCGGGACATTTTTTAACAGGCGCACGATGCGTCCGTGGTTATCCACTTCGACCTCCCGGTAGCCCGTTTTGCCGTGCAGATCATTTTCGTAATAGCGTTCAATGCCCTGCTTACCGATGTTGTGATCGGCGGCATAGTTCTCAGCCAGACCTTTCTCATCCAGCGCTTTCAGGTCGCTGTCGTTAATCTTCGACACGTAACCGAGCACATGCGCCAGCTCCGCGCCGTAGGGGTACTGACGGTCTTCATAACTGTTGATCGTCACGCCGTTGAAATGGAACTGGTTAACGGAAAAGCGGGCAATTTCGACGTCCGACAGCGCGTTTTTCAATACCACCGGGCGATAGCGGCTGCCTGACTTCAACGCATGGTGAAAGGCCGCAATATCATCAGGCGTGAGATCCACGAGAGGGGTAAGCTGACGTAACAGCGCGTCCATGTCGGCAATTTTGTATGGGGTGACGGAAATATCATACCAGGTGATATTACGCACCAGCGGAATACCGTTGCGATCGTAGATGATGCCGCGCGTCGGGGCGACGGGCAGCATTTTGATGTCATTTTCGTTTGAACGGGTCGTGTAATACTGATGCTGACGGATTTGTAAATCGTAGAGATTGACAATCAGGACGCCAAAGCAGACAACCACCAGGCCAAAGGCCACTATCACGCGTCTCAGAAAGAGTTTTTCTTCCGCAGCAAAATCTTTAAACGTCATTGTCCACACCCGATAAATTCGCCGCCTAATAATACGGAGGCGTCACCGGCATGACAGACAAAAGATGTTCCATCTCTCTACGGAAATGTGTCATTCCTTGTGAGTCGTTACAAATTACAGTTAACGTAGCCGTTTCTCGTAGGCTGGATAAGGCGTTTACGCCGCCATCCGGCAAGGTGCGCCCTACCGCCTGATGGCGCTTCGCTTATCAGGCCTACGAGGGCGGTCATTCGGGAAAATAAAAAACCCGCGACATAGCGCGGGTTTTCACATCACTCGATGTGATTACATCCGTTCTACGGTCTCAATACCCAGCGTATCCAGACCCAGTTTCAGCGTTTTCGCGGTCAGTTGCGCCAGTTTCAGACGGCTGTTACGAACCTCTTCGTTTTCCGCGCTGAGGATCGGGCAGTGCTCGTAGAAGCCAGAGAACAAACCGGCAATGTCATACAGGTAGGCGCACATCACATGCGGCGTACCTTCACGCGCGACCACGGTCAGCGTTTCTTCGAACTGCAACAGGCGCGCAGCCAGTTGGGCTTCACGATCTTCACGGATAACGACCGGCGCGCTGGACAGGGCGCTCTCGTCAATCTCCGCTTTACGGAACACGGACAGCACGCGGGTATAGGCATACTGCATATATGGCGCGGTGTTGCCTTCGAACGCCAGCATGTTGTCCCAGTCGAAGATGTAGTCAGTAGTGCGGTTTTTGGAGAGATCCGCATATTTCACTGCGCCAATACCAACCGCGTTGGCCAGTTTTTCCAGCTCGTCGGCAGGCATATCCGGGTTCTTCTCGGCCACCAGACGGCGTGCGCGTTCCAGCGCTTCATCCAGCAGATCGGCCAGCTTCACCGTACCGCCCGCGCGGGTTTTGAACGGCTTGCCGTCTTTACCGAGCATCATGCCGAACATATGGTGTTCCAGCGGTACGGAATCCGGCACGTAACCGGCCTTGCGTACGATGGTCCATGCTTGCATCAGGTGCTGATGCTGGCGGGAGTCGATGTAGTACAGCACGCGATCCGCATGCAGCGTTTCATAGCGGTATTTCGCGCAGGCGATGTCGGTGGTGGTGTAGAGATAGCCGCCATCTTTCTTCTGAATGATCACGCCCATCGGTTCGCCTTCCTTGTTTTTATATTCATCAAGGAAAACAACGGTTGCGCCTTCGCTTTCAACCGCCAGACCCTGAGCTTTCAGGTCGGCGACGATGCCAGGCAGCATCGGGTTATACAGGCTTTCACCCATCACATCGTCACGGGTTAACGTAACGTTCAGGCGATTGTAGGTGATCTGGTTCTGCGTCATGGTGATGTCGACCAGCTTGCGCCACATGTCGAGGAAGTACGGGTCGCCGCCCTGTAGTTTCACCACGTAGTTACGCGCGCGCTCGGCGAACGCTTCGTCTTCATCGTAATGTTTTTTCGCATCACGGTAGAAACCTTCGAGGTCGGCCAGCGCCATTTCACCTGCGTTTTCCTGCTGCTGTTTTTCCAGCCAGGCAATAAGCATACCGAACTGTGTTCCCCAGTCGCCGACGTGGTTAGCGCGGATAACGTGATGGCCGAGGAACTCCAGCGTGCGCACGGCGGCATCGCCGATGATGGTGGAGCGCAGGTGGCCGACATGCATCTCTTTCGCGACGTTAGGCGCGGAGTAGTCGATAACCACGGTCTGTTTCGCAGGCTTAGCCACGCCCAGACGCTCAGAAGCCAGCGCCTGTTGAACATGTTCTGCAAGAAATGCCGGATCGAGGAAAATATTGATAAAGCCAGGACCTGCGATTTCAACCTTGCTGGCGATGCCGTTGAGATCCAGATGAGTCAGCACCTGCTCTGCAAGTTGTCGCGGCGCCATACCCAGTTTTTTAGCAACTGCCATCATGCCGTTGGCCTGATAGTCGCCGAACTGTACTTTTGCTGACTGACGAACCTGCGGTTCGCAATTTGCAGGCGCGCCTGCAACAATCATGGCCTGACTAACTTTTTCTGAGAGAAGAGCCTGAATATTCACCGGAATACCTTACGTGTAAGACGCGGATTAACTGAGTCCGCGCCAGTTTAAGAATTTAGGGCGGGAGTATACTGCAAATGCCCGTTGGCGTCAGCATTGCGCGCGCGCCGTATCGCTGGAAATATGCGCAATAAAATTATGCATAAGCATTCATTTTATATTCAAAGAAATCAGCGGTTGGTTGGCGATGCACAACAGAGTAAATTAGCGACTTTGTACACCGATAAGAGTTTTGATTATGGCGAACTGGCAGACTATTGACGAACTGCATGATATTTCCGCAGATTTACCGCGATTCACTCTGGCGTTCAGAGAACTTTCCACTCGCCTCGGTCTGGATTTCGCACCGCTTGAAGCCGATCACATTTCTTTGCGCTGCCACCAGAATGCGACCGCTGAGCGCTGGCGTCGCGGATTTGAACAGTGCGGCGCGCTGCTGTCGGAAAATATCATCAACGGCAGGCCGATCTGCCTGTTCAAATTACATGAGCCTGTTTGCGTCGAACACTGGCGGTTTTCGATTGTTGAATTGCCGTGGCCGGGTGAAAAACGCTACCCGCATGAAGGCTGGGAGCATATCGAAATTGTCCTCTCGGGCGAGCCGGAGAGCCTGAACGCGCGGGCGCTGGCGCTGTTGTCCGACGAGGGGCTGAGCCAGCCGGGCATTGTCGTGAAAACCAGTTCGCCGAAAGGGGCGCGCGAGCGTCTGCCGAACCCGACGCTGGCCGTGACCGACGGCAAGGTGACCATTAAATTTCATCCCTGGTCAATTGAGGCCATTGTGGCAAGCGAACAGTCAGCCGACTGACGTGACGCGCGAAAACGCTAAAAAGGAGTGAACATGGCGTTACTGGAGATCTGTTGTTACAGCATGGAATGTGCGCTCACCGCGCAGCAAAATGGCGCGGATCGCATTGAATTGTGCGCGGCGCCGAAAGAGGGGGGACTGACGCCGTCGTTGGGTGTGCTGCGCACGGTTCGCCAGCATGTTGCGATTGCGGTGCATCCCATTATTCGTCCTCGCGGCGGCGACTTCTGTTATACCGATGGTGAATTTGCCGCAATGCTTGAGGATGTGCGTACTGTCAGAGAACTGGGATTTCCCGGTCTGGTTACTGGCGTGCTGGATGTCGATGGCAATGTGGATCTCGCGCGAATGGAGAAAATAATGGCCGCCGCCGGGCCGCTGGCCGTCACTTTTCATCGCGCGTTTGATATGTGCGCTAATCCATTCAATGCACTGAAGAATCTCGCGGATTTGGGTGTCGCCAGAGTGCTCACTTCAGGGCAAAAATCAGATGCGGTGCACGGTTTGCCAATAATTATGGAACTTATTGCGCAGGGCGATGCTCCAATCATTATGGCCGGAGCAGGGGTTCGTTCAGAGAATCTGCAACGTTTCCTTGATGCCGGGGTGCAGGAAGTGCACAGCTCCGCAGGAGCGTGGCAAGCCTCACCAATGCGTTATCGCAATCATGGATTGTCCATGTCAACTGACGCACAAGCGGACGAGTATTCGCGCTATGCGGTAGACGGGGCGGCGGTTGCTGAAATGAAAGGAGTCATTGTGCGCCATCAGGCCAATTGATTTTTACCGTTGCATCATGTCGCCCAATATGATGCTTGCTCGTACCAGGCCCCTGCCATTTCAACAGGGGCCTTTTTTTGCGCTTTTTATGCCTGATGGCGGCTGTGCCTTATCAGGCCTACGGGATTTGTAGGCCCGGTAAGCGTAGTGCCACCGGGCAATCAATTACGGTTTGCGCGCAATCAGCACCGCGCGCAGCGGGGCAGGATAACCTTCGACGGTTTTACTGTGGTCATTCGGATCGAGGAAATCAGCCAGCGACTCGGTGACCATCCACCCGGTGCGACGCTGCTCCTCGGTGGAGGTCACGCAGACATCGGCAATCCGCACATCGACAAAACCACATTTCTCCAGCCAGTTTTTCAGCGCCAGCGCGGAAGGGATAAAGTAGACGTTGCGCATCTGCGCATAGCGGTCGCCTGGCACCAGCACGGTGTTTTCATCGCCTTCCACCACCAGGGTTTCCAGCACCAGTTCGCCGTCTTTCACCAGTTGATCTTTCAACTGCCAGAGATGTTCCAGCGGAGAACGACGGTGGTAAAGCACGCCCATTGAAAAGACGGTATCAAACGTATTCAGCGCCGGAAGCTGCTCGATGCCCAGCGGCAACAGATGCGCGCGCTGGTCGTTGCCCAACAATTTTCGTACCGCTTCAAACTGACACAGGAACAACTGCGTCGGGTCGATTCCCACGGCAAGATGCGCGCCCGCGCCAATCATGCGCCACATGTGATATCCGCTGCCGCAGCCGACATCCAGAATGGTGCGGCCGGTCAGATCGGACAGGTGCGGCAAAACGCGATCCCATTTCCAGTCGGAACGCCATTCGGTATCAATATTGATGCCATACAGAGAGAACGGGCCTTTACGCCACGGCATCAGGTTTCGCAGCAGGGTGTCGATACGCTTAAGCTGGCCTTCGCTCAACGGCGTTTCGCTTTCGGCAGTGACGCTGTGCAATAAATCCAGACGGTACGGCGTTAATTCCGGCAGGAACTCCACCGCGTTCGACCACTGCTTAAACAGGCCATGCTGATCGCGCTGCCAGGTCGCGATTTGCGCAGGCAGGGTTTCCAGCCAGTGAGAAAGCGGGCTTTTGGCAATCAGCTGATAAAAGTTACCGAACTCGATCATGCGGGCACCCCGGACTTCAGCGCCACCAGCGAACCAAAGTTGAAGCACTGGAACCACAGTTCGCTATGCTCGAAACCGGCCTGATGCAGACGCGCTTTGTGGGTTTCAACCGAGTCGGTCAGCATGACGTTTTCCAGCATACTGCGCTTCTGGCTGATCTCCAGTTCGCTGTAGCCGTTGGCGCGTTTAAAGTCATGGTGCATATTGAACAGCAATTCGCCAACCGTTGTGTCTTTAAAGCTGAACTTTTCCGACAGCACCAGCGCGCCGCCCGGATTCAGACCCTGATAAATCTTATCCAGCAAGGCCTGGCGTTCAAGCGGCTCAAGGAATTGCAGGGTAAAATTCAGCACCACCATTGAGGCGTTCTCGATGCTGATGTCGCGAATATCGCCTTCCACAATCTCAACCGGGGTCGGGGCTTTGTAAGCGTCGATATGACGGCGGCAGCGTTCAATCATCGCCGGGGAGTTGTCGACGGCGATGATTTTACAGTTGGCATGATGAATATTACGACGCACCGAGAGCGTCGCAGCGCCCAGTGAACAGCCTAAATCGTAGACCTGCGTATTGGGTTGTACGAAGCGTTCGGCCAGCATGCCAATCATGGAGATGATATTGGAATAGCCGGGAACAGAGCGCTGGATCATATCCGGGAAGACTTCAGCTACCCGTTCATCAAAGGTCCAGTCGCCCAGACTGGCGATAGGCGCAGAAAAAAGCGTGTCGCGGTGAGACATAACGTAAAAATCCGGGAAAAATAAAGTGGCGTATTGTGCGCTAATGCAAGGAGAAAACCAACTCCCAGGGCATATACCAAAGATTCGCCAGCACCATCAGCAACAAGGCGCACCAGGTCGCACTCATCCCGGAACGCCGCCAGCGAAACAGACGGTGGTGGAAACCGTAATAATGCATCAGCCGACCAGCGATTAAAATAATCCCGCAGATATGCACCATCCATGTTTCGGCGCCGTTCATTTCCATAAACAGCAGCAGCGCGACAGCGATAGGAATATATTCCACCGCATTACCGTGAATGCGGATGGCGCTTTGCAGTTCGCTAAAACCGCCGTCACCGTAGGCAACGCGATACAGCATCCGTAGTCGGACAACATCAAAAGAGAACTTCATCAACAACAACGCACCTAATACGGTATATAGCGCGCTTACCATACAAACTCCCTTTAAAATGCCTGATGGCACTGTCTATGATAGGTGGCAATTTCAGAAAAGAGAAGATTGCTGTGGAATAGACGGTGCGGTTCCAATGCCGGGCAAGGCCGCGCGTAAATCTCCCCATAATGTATTCACTAACTCGGGAGCCTGCGCGATATCTGGCGTGTGTAGAAAAAGATACGGCGTAGAGGTCGTTTCCCACAGCGGGAGTTTCGCCAGCCAGTCGGCAAAAAATGTCTGATTTTGCACCATATTGTCGCTGCCGATGAACCTGATCAACGGATGCTTCGCGGTCACGATGGCATGGACCGGCACTTTAGGTTTTTTGCGTTGCGCTTCGCGAATGGCCTGGTTATGAGGATGCGCGGCATGTACCGGGCGGCTGTCGAGGATCACCCGATTCACCTCGCGTTCAACCAGGCCGCGATTGAGCTGTTGTTCTTCCTCGCCTTTGGCGAAAAACACGGGATGGCGCACTTCGACGCCATAGGTGAATGCCTTTGGCAACGCGTCAAGAAAGCGCCAGAGCGCAGGGAGGTCGCGCGGTGAAAACGTCGCGGGGAGTTGCAGCCAGTACTGACCAATTCTTGCCTCCAGCGGCGATATGCGGGTAAAAAATTCCTGCACAAGATCGTCGCAGTTACGCAGCGCGGCCTGATGCGAAATCGTTGCGGGGAACTTAAAGCAGAAGCGAAAATCGTCCGTTGTTTGCGCATGCCAGCGTTCGACAATTTCTGCTTTCGGCAGCGCATACAGGGTGGTGTTGCCCTCCACACAGTTAAAGTGGCGGGCATACTCTTCAAGACTGGTGATACCCAGACGCACCCATTTAGGATGCGACCATTGCGGTAATCCGATGTAGATCATAACGCGTTAAGGATCTCCTCCACGCTGCGCACTCTGGCGATACGCGGAAAAATATGTGTCATGCTGCTTTGATGCTGTTCCGTGCTGGCGGCGCTACAGGCGTCTTCGGCGATCACCAGACCAAAACCCAGCTCCCAGGCGTTACGCGCGGTGGATTCTACGCCGATATTGGTGGAGATGCCGCACAGCACGATGGTGTCGACTCCCCGGCGGCGTAATTGTAACTCAAGATCGGTGCCATAGAACGCGCCCCATTGACGCTTGGTGACTTCCAGGTCACTGTCGCCTTTACCGAGCGCCGCCGGATAACGCCACCAGTTTTCCGGCAGCGCGTTGGCTGGCGCCCGGGCATCGACGGGTTGCTTTAACGCGTCGGCATAATCGTCGGACCAGCCGACGCGAACCATCACCACCGGCGAGCCGTTTGCCCTAAATTTTGCGGCCAGTTTCGCTGCGCGGGCGACAACATCGCTTGCCGCATGGGGGCCGCCAGCGAAAGGTAAGATCCCTTCCTGTAAATCAATAACGACCAGGGCAGTGGTTGCGGCGTTCAGTTCCAGCATGATGACTCCTGTAAAATAGATGATTCCGCTACACCTTAAGCGCGTTCCCGAAGGAAAGTGACGACAAATATTGTTAATTTTTGTGAGAATACGCAATAACCGCGTAGCAAACACGCGTACAGTCAGTATCGGACTTATCGTGCGGCAGAATTTCCAGTATAATAGCCGCCTTTTTTCATTCAGTTGTGACATTCAGCTAAAGCTGCGACAACGTCGCCTGTAAAGCAGGCAACAATCCGCCAGCGGCTAAGTTAAGGGATATCTCATGCGTACAGAATATTGCGGACAGCTACGTCTGTCCCACGTGGGGCAGCAGGTGACTCTGTGTGGTTGGGTCAACCGTCGTCGTGATCTTGGTAGCCTGATCTTTATCGATATGCGCGACCGCGAAGGTATCGTACAGGTCTTCTTTGATCCGGATCGTGCGGATGCGTTAAAGCTGGCTTCTGAACTGCGTAATGAGTTCTGCATCCAGGTGACCGGCACCGTGCGTGCGCGTGACGAGAAAAACGTCAACGCCGACATGGCGACGGGCGAAATCGAAGTGCTGGCGTCCGATTTGACGATCATCAACCGTGCAGATTCTCTGCCGCTTGACTCTAATCACGTCAATACTGAAGAAGCGCGTCTGAAATACCGTTATCTGGATCTGCGTCGCCCGGAAATGGCTCAACGCCTGAAAACCCGTGCCAAAATCACCAGCCTGGTGCGTCGTTTTATGGACGACCACGGCTTCCTCGACATCGAAACCCCGATGTTGACCAAAGCGACGCCGGAAGGCGCGCGTGACTACCTGGTGCCTTCGCGCGTCCATAAAGGTAAATTCTACGCGCTGCCGCAGTCTCCGCAGTTGTTCAAACAGCTGCTGATGATGTCCGGTTTTGACCGCTACTATCAGATCGTAAAATGCTTCCGTGATGAAGATTTACGTGCTGACCGTCAGCCTGAATTTACCCAGATCGACGTCGAGACCTCCTTCATGACCGCGCCGCAGGTGCGTGAAGTGATGGAAGCGCTGGTACGCCATCTGTGGCAGGAAGTGAAAGGCGTGGATCTGGGCGACTTCCCGATCATGACCTTCGCCGAAGCCGAGCGCCGTTACGGTTCCGATAAACCGGACCTGCGTAACCCGATGGAGCTGGTGGACGTTGCCGACCTGCTGAAATCTGTAGAATTCGCCGTCTTTGCCGGCCCGGCTAACGATCCGAAAGGTCGCGTAGCGGCCCTGCGCGTGCCGGGTGGCGCAAGCTTAAGCCGTAAGCAGATCGACGACTACGGCAATTTCATTAAGATCTACGGCGCGAAAGGGCTGGCTTATATTAAAGTCACCGAACGCGCGAAAGGTCTGGAAGGCATCAACAGCCCGGTGGCGAAGTTCCTTAACGCGGAAATCGTGGAAGCGATTCTGGATCGTACCGCTGCGCAGGACGGCGATATGATTTTCTTCGGCGCCGACAACAAAAAAGTGGTTGCCGATGCGCTGGGTGCGCTGCGTCTGAAAGTGGGTAAAGATCTGAACCTGACCGACGAAGCCAAATGGGCGCCGCTGTGGGTTATCGACTTCCCGATGTTTGAAGATGACGGCGAAGGCGGCCTGACGGCGATGCACCATCCGTTCACCTCACCAAAAGACCTGACCGCCGCCGAGCTGAAAGCCGCGCCGGAAAACGCGGTTGCTAACGCCTACGATATGGTGATCAACGGTTATGAAGTCGGTGGTGGTTCCGTGCGTATCCACAGTGGCGACATGCAGCAGACCGTGTTTGGTATTCTGGGTATTAATGAACAGGAACAGCGCGAGAAATTCGGCTTCCTGTTGGATGCGCTGAAATACGGTACGCCGCCGCATGCGGGTCTGGCGTTTGGTCTGGATCGTCTGACTATGCTGCTGACCGGCACCGACAATATCCGTGACGTTATCGCCTTCCCGAAAACGACTGCCGCTGCCTGTCTGATGACCGAAGCGCCAAGTTTCGCGAACCCGGCAGCGCTGGCTGAGCTGGGTATTGATGTCGTTAAGAAGGCCGAGAATAACTGATATGGCATACAAACAGCCTGTCTCGGTGTTAGTCGTGATTTATGCAAAGGACACCGGGAGAGTGCTGATGTTACAGCGACGCGACGATCCTGATTTCTGGCAGTCGGTTACTGGCAGTCTGGAAGAGGGCGAAACCGCGTCGCAAGCCGCTATGCGCGAAGTAAAGGAAGAGGTCACAATAGATGTTGCAGCAGAGCAACTGACCTTAATTGACTGTCAGCGCACGGTGGAATTTGAGATTTTTTCACATTTACGTCATCGCTACGCGCCGGGAATTGAGCGTAATACTGAATCCTGGTTTTGCCTGGCACTTCCCTCTGAACGAGAGATCGTGTTCACCGAACATCTGACCTATCGTTGGGTTAATGCGGATGAAGCCGCGCAGTTAACCAAGTCGTGGAGTAACCGGCAGGCGATTGAAGAGTTTGTAATTAACGTCGCCTGAGAAGGCGCGCTTTTTGGAGATATTATTTATGGCAGGTCATAGTAAATGGGCCAACACCAGACACCGTAAAGCAGCGCAGGATGCTAAACGCGGTAAAATTTTCACCAAAATCATTCGTGAGCTGGTGACGGCGGCCAAACTGGGCGGCGGTGACCCGGACGCTAACCCGCGTCTGCGTGCGGCAGTCGATAAAGCGCTGTCGAACAACATGACCCGCGATACGCTGAATCGTGCGATTGCGCGTGGCGTCGGCGGCGATGATGATGCGAACATGGAAACCATCATCTATGAAGGTTACGGTCCTGGCGGCACGGCTGTGATGGTTGAGTGCCTGTCTGACAACCGTAACCGTACCGTTGCGGAAGTGCGTCACGCTTTCAGCAAATGCGGCGGCAACCTGGGTACTGACGGTTCCGTAGCTTACCTGTTCAGCAAAAAAGGGGTGATCTCCTTCGAACAGGGCGACGAAGACACCATCATGGAAGCCGCGCTGGAAGCCGGTGCGGAAGACGTTGTGACCTTTGATGACGGCGCGATTGACGTCTACACCGCATGGGAAGAGATGGGCAAAGTGCGCGACGCGCTGGAAGCTGCGGGTCTGAAAGCGGACAACGCTGAAGTGTCCATGATCCCGTCCACCAAAGCGGATATGGATGCGGAAACCGCGCCGAAACTGATGCGTCTGATCGATATGCTGGAAGACTGCGACGACGTGCAGGAAGTTTACCATAACGGTGAGATCTCTGATGAGGTTGCGGCTACGTTATAATGACGTGGTTTAATTCCGTTCTAATCGGAGGCGCGTGATGTCTATTATTCTCGGTATCGACCCGGGTTCACGCGTCACGGGTTATGGCGTGATTCGTCAGGTGGGCAGGCAACTGACTTACCTGGGCAGCGGATGTATCCGCACGAAAGTGGATGATTTACCGTCTCGTCTGAAGCTGATTTATGCGGGCGTGACGGAAATCATCACCCAGTTCCAGCCGGACTATTTCGCGATTGAACAGGTGTTTATGGCGAAGAACGCGGACTCCGCGCTTAAGCTGGGTCAGGCGCGCGGCGTGGCGATTGTCGCGGCGGTAAACCAGGATCTTCCGGTGTTTGAGTATGCCGCCCGTCAGGTGAAGCAAACCGTTGTCGGGATCGGCAGCGCGGAGAAAAGCCAGGTACAGCACATGGTGCGCACGTTGCTGAAACTCCCGGCAAATCCCCAGGCGGATGCGGCGGATGCGCTGGCTATCGCCATCACCCATTGCCACGTTAGCCAGAATGCGATGCAAATGAGTGACTCGCGGCTCAATCTGGCGCGTGGGCGGCTACGATAATGACAAATGAGGCTGGATATCTATCCAGCCTTTTTTTATGATACCACTTTACTTTTTCGGCCCCAACGCAGGAGCGCAATGTGATAGGCAGACTCAGAGGCATTATTCTGGAAAAACAACCCCCGCTGGTATTACTTGAGGTGGGCGGCGTAGGCTATGAAGTCCATATGCCGATGACCTGTTTTTATGAGCTCCCGGAATCTGGAAAAGAAGCGACCGTATTCACCCATTTTGTGGTGCGTGAAGATGCGCAATTGCTGTACGGGTTTAACAATAAACAGGAGCGAACCCTGTTTAAAGAACTGATCAAAACGAACGGCGTCGGGCCGAAACTCGCGCTGGCGATCCTCTCCGGGATGTCGGCTCAGCAGTTTGTGAATGCCGTTGAGCGCGAGGAGCCCGCCGCGTTGGTGAAACTGCCGGGTATTGGTAAAAAAACCGCAGAACGCCTGATCGTTGAAATGAAAGATCGCTTCAAAGGCCTGCACGGTGACCTCTTTACGCCGGCCGCCGACCTGGTGCTGACCTCTCCGGCAAGTCCGGCAACGGATGATGCGGAGCAAGAAGCGGTTGCTGCGCTGGTGGCGCTGGGCTATAAACCACAGGAAGCCAGCCGCATGGTGAGCAAAATTGCCCGCCCTGACGCCAGCAGTGAAACATTGATTCGCGAAGCACTCCGCGCCGCGTTATGAGGTAAAGGATGATAGAAGCAGATCGCCTGATTTCAGCAGGTGGAACCCAGGTGGAAGAGGTTGCCGATCGCGCCATTCGCCCGAAGTTGCTGGAAGAGTACATTGGTCAGCCTCAGGTGCGTTCGCAAATGGAGATCTTTATCCAGGCGGCAAAGCTGCGCGGCGACGCGCTCGATCACCTGCTGATCTTTGGCCCGCCGGGGCTGGGGAAAACGACGCTGGCTAACATTGTCGCCAATGAAATGGGCGTGAACCTGCGCACCACGTCTGGCCCGGTGCTGGAAAAGGCGGGCGATCTGGCGGCGATGCTGACCAACCTTGAACCTCATGATGTGCTGTTTATCGATGAGATCCACCGTTTATCACCGGTGGTGGAAGAGGTGCTGTATCCGGCGATGGAAGATTATCAGCTGGACATCATGATTGGCGAAGGGCCTGCTGCGCGTTCGATAAAAATCGATCTGCCGCCTTTTACGCTGATTGGCGCCACCACGCGAGCCGGGTCATTGACGTCTCCGCTGCGTGACCGTTTCGGCATTGTTCAGCGGCTGGAGTTCTATCAGGTGCCTGACCTGCAACACATCGTCGGGCGCAGCGCGCGGTTTATGGGGCTGGAAATGAGCGATGAAGGTGCGCTGGAGGTTGCCCGCCGCGCTCGCGGTACGCCGCGTATCGCCAACCGCCTGTTGCGTCGCGTACGTGATTTTGCCGAAGTGAAACATAACGGCGCCATCTCTGCGGATATCGCCGCTCAGGCGCTGGATATGCTGAATGTCGATGCGGAAGGGTTTGACTATATGGACCGCAAGCTGCTGCTGGCCGTAATTGATAAATTCTTTGGCGGCCCCGTCGGTCTCGATAACCTGGCCGCAGCCATTGGCGAAGAGCGTGAAACGATTGAGGACGTACTGGAACCGTATTTGATTCAGCAGGGCTTTTTGCAACGAACCCCGCGCGGGCGAATGGCGACGGTGCGGGCGTGGAATCATTTTGGAATAACGCCGCCGGAAATGCCTTAATTTATGTGCGTTAGGCCGGATGGCGGCTGCGCCTTATCCGGCCTGCCTGTGAACGTGGGCCCGGTAAGCGGAGCGCCACCGGGAAACACACGCTTAGCTCGCCTGCTTCTTCATCATACTGAAAATAAACAGCAGCGCGGCACACAGCACCACTGACGGGCCTGCCGGGGTGTCGTAAAACGCAGAAAACGTCAGACCGCCTGTAACCGCTATCATACCCATTCCTACTGCGACACCCGCCATCTGCTCCGGGGTGCGGGCAAAGCGACGCGCCGTGGCGGCAGGAATAATCAGCAATGAGGTGATGATCAACGCGCCAACGAACTTCATCGCCACGCCGATAGTCAATGCGGTGACCAGCATCAGCAGGAGCTTAACGCGCTGTAACTTCACGCCATCGACAAAAGCCAGATCCGGGCTAATGGTCATCGACAGCAGATTACGCCACTGCCAGAAGAGGATCGCCAGCACGATAACCACGCCGATGGCTATGAAAATCAGGTCTTCCGGCGTCACGGCCAACAGGTCGCCAAACAGATAAGCCATCAAGTCCACGCGAATGTTGGACATCAGGCTGACGACCACAAGACCTAACGACAGGGCACTGTGCGCCATAATGCCGAGAAGCGTGTCGATAGCGAGGTGAGGGCGTTTCTCCAGCCACACCAGACCGGCTGCCAGCATCAGCGTAACGGCAATCACCGCATAGAACGGGTTGATGTCCAGCAGCAACCCAAAAGCGACTCCCAGCAGCGAGGCGTGCGCCAGCGTATCGCCAAAATAGGACATTCGACGCCAGACCACGAACGAGCCCAGCGGGCCAGCGGCGCAGGCCAGCATGATCCCGGCTAACCAGCCAGGCAATAACAGTTCAATCATGAGTGTCCATTTCCCCGGCGCAGTACGATACGACCTTGTAAATCGTGGCGATGATTATGATGATGACGGTAAATTCCCAACTGTTCTGCGCCGCGCGGCCCGAACATAGAGATGAATTCAGGATGCATGGAAACGATTTCAGGGGTGCCGGAGCAACAGATATGGTGATTCAGACACAGCACTTCATCCGTTTTCGCCATCACCAGATGCAGGTCGTGCGAGACCATCAGCACCGCGCAATCCAGCTCGCGCCGCAGCTGGTCAATGAGATCGTACAGGGCGACCTGACCATTGACATCCACGCCCTGAGTCGGCTCATCCAGTACCAGCAGCTGTGGTTGATTCAGCAGCGCGCGGGCTAACAAAACGCGCTGGGTTTCACCGCCGGACAGCTTTTGCATGGGGGCGTCAATGAGGTGTCCGGCCTGAACGCGTTTCAGGGCCGGAAGAATGTCGGTTTTTTGCGTACCGGGGCGTAATCGTAAAAAGCGGCTTACCGTCAGCGGCAGCGTGGTGTCGAGATACAGTTTTTGCGGGACGTAGCCAATACGCAGCTGCCCGTTGCGCTTGATCAGCCCTTCATCAGGCGCTACCAGCCCTAATACTACGCGTACCAGCGTAGACTTCCCGGCGCCGTTTGGGCCGAGAAGCGTCAAAATTTTTCCTGGTCTGAGTTCAAGCGACACGTCAGAAAGGACGCGGCGTTGACCGAAAGAGACCGAAACATTTTCCAGTGAAACCAAAGTCGTCATGTCAATTTTAGGCTTGCAGAAGTCATAGAATGTTATAATATCACATTTCTCACATTCATTACGATGATTAGTCGCATTATGTTACATAAAAATACGCTTCTTTTCGCAGCATTATCCGCTGCGCTATGGGGTGGTGCAACACAGGCCGCAAATGCCGCCGTTGTCGCCTCTCTCAAGCCCTTAGGTTTCATCGCTTCCGCCATTGCCGATGGCGTCACGGACACCCAGGTTTTATTGCCGGATGGGGCGTCTGAGCATGATTATTCACTGCGTCCGTCTGACGTAAAACGCTTACAGGGCGCGGACTTAGTTGTCTGGATCGGCCCTGAGATGGAAGCGTTCATGGAAAAGTCAGTAAAGAACATTCCTGACGGAAAACAGGTAACGATTGCGCAGCTCGCCGACGTGAAACCGCTACTCATGAAAGGCGCTGATGACGATCACGATCACGGGCATGAGCACGGTGAAAAAGGTGACGCACATCACCATCATGGTGATTACAACATGCATCTTTGGCTTTCCCCAGAGATAGCGCGGGCTTCAGCGGTTGCAATCCATGAAAAATTAGTGGAACTTATGCCGCAAAGTCGAGCCAAACTTGACGCCAACCTGAAGGATTTTGAGGCACAATTAGCCGCAACCGATAAGCAGGTAGGTAACGAGCTCGCACCGCTCAAGGGGAAAGGGTACTTCGTTTTTCATGACGCCTACGGCTACTACGAAAAACATTATGGGCTAACTCCGCTTGGTCACTTTACCGTGAACCCTGAGATTCAACCTGGTGCGCAGCGTTTACATGAAATAAGAACACAGTTGGTTGAGCAAAAAGCAACCTGCGTTTTTGCTGAGCCACAGTTCAGGCCAGCGGTCGTTGAAGCCGTTGCGAGAGGGACATCCGTTCGAATGGGAACGTTGGATCCCCTCGGAACGAACATTAAACTGGGTAAAACAAGCTATTCAGCGTTTCTGAATCAATTAGCCAACCAGTATGCGAGCTGCCTGAAAGGAGATTAATGAGGAAGTGAATACGTGCAACAGATAGCCCGCTCTGTCGCCCTGGCATTTAATAATCTGCCCCGACCCCACCGCGTTATGCTGGGGTCGCTTACTGTTCTGACACTGGCCGTCGCGGTATGGCGGCCTTACGTTTACCACCCTGACTCTGCGCCCATCGTCAAAACCATCGAACTGGAAAAGAGTGAAATTCGTTCGCTGCTGCCTGAGGCCAGCGAACCGATTGATCAGGCGGCGCAGGAAGATGAAGCGATCCCACAGGATGAGCTGGACGACAAAACGTCTGGCGAAGTGGGCGTGCATGAATATGTTGTCTCCACCGGCGATACGCTGAGCAGCATTTTGAATCAGTATGGCATTGATATGGGCGATATCAGCCGACTGGCCGCTGCGGATAAGGAACTCCGTAATCTGAAAATCGGCCAGCAGATCTCCTGGACGTTGACGCCGGACGGCGATTTGCAACGTCTGACCTGGGAAGTCTCACGCCGCGAAACGCGTACCTACGATCGTAGCGGAACGGGTTTCAAAATGAGCAGCGAAATGCAGCAGGGCGACTGGGTCAATAGCCTGATGAAAGGCACAGTTGGTGGAAGCTTTGTCGCCAGTGCGAAAGACGCCGGTTTGACCAGCGCAGAAGTCAGCGCCGTCATTAAAGCGATGCAGTGGCAGATGGACTTCCGTAAGCTGAAAAAAGGCGATGAGTTCTCTGTGTTGATGTCGCGTGAAATGCTGGATGGCAAACGTGAACAGAGCCAGCTTCTGGGTGTGCGTCTGCGTTCAGATGGAAAAGATTATTACGCGATTCGCGCGGAGGACGGTAAGTTCTATGACCGAAACGGTACAGGGCTTGCGAAAGGATTCCTGCGCTTCCCGACGGCGAAGCAGTTCCGCATTTCGTCAAACTTTAATCCGCGTCGTCTGAACCCGGTGACCGGTCGCGTTGCGCCGCATAAAGGCGTCGATTTTGCGATGCCGCAAGGTACGCCCGTGCTGTCGGTCGGTGACGGCGAGGTCGTGGTAGCGAAACGCAGCGGCGCGGCAGGTTATTATGTCGCTATCCGTCACGGCCGTACTTACACCACGCGTTATATGCACCTGCGTAAGCTGCTGGTGAAACCTGGGCAGAAAGTGAAACGTGGCGATCGTATCGCGCTGTCAGGCAATACCGGGCGTTCTACCGGGCCGCATCTGCACTATGAAGTCTGGATTAACCAGCAGGCTGTTAACCCGCTGACGGCAAAACTGCCGCGTACCGAAGGGCTGACAGGTTCTGACCGCCGTGCTTATCTGGCGCAGGTTAAAGAAGTCCTGCCGCAGTTGCGCTTCGATTAATAAATACGCTTATGGAGCCGGTACGCGATGCGTACCGGCTTTTTTATTTTGTGTGGCGCACAGCGCGCCGCTACACTATCAACAGATTTACTTTTCGTGGCATCAAACACTGGAAAAGCATGGAAACGAAAAAAAATAACATTGAGTACATCCCTGAGTTTGAGAAATCTTTTCGTCATCCACGCTATTGGGGGGCCTGGCTGGGCGTGGCCGCAATGGCGGGTATTGCATTAACGCCCGCGTCGTTTCGCGATCCTTTACTGGCGAAGCTGGGACGTTTTGCCGGACGTCTGGGGAAAAGCGCCCGGCGTCGCGCGCTGATCAACTTATCTCTGTGTTTTCCTGAGTACAGCGAAGCAGAGCGTGAAGCTATTGTCGACAGAATGTTTGCGACCGCGCCACAGGCGATGACCATGATGGCCGAACTGGCGATTCGTGGGCCTGAAAAACTGCAAAAGCGCGTCGACTGGCAGGGGCTGGAGATCATTGATGAGCTGCGGCGGAATAATGAAAAGGTGATCTTTCTGGTGCCGCACGGGTGGGGCGTGGATATTCCCGCGATGCTGATGGCGTCCCAGGGGCAGAAAATGGCGGCGATGTTCCATAACCAGGGCAACCCGGTATTTGACTATGTCTGGAACACGGTTCGTCGTCGTTTTGGCGGTCGTCTGCATGCGCGCAATGATGGTATCAAGCCGTTTATCCAGTCTGTCCGTCAGGGCTACTGGGGATACTATCTGCCGGATCAGGATCATGGCCCGGAACACAGTGAGTTTGTTGATTTCTTCGCGACCTACAAAGCGACGCTGCCAGCCATTGGCCGGTTAATGAAGGTGTGTCGTGCTCGCGTGGTGCCGCTTTTCCCGGTTTATGATGGTAAAACGCACCGTCTGACCATCCAGGTGCGACCGCCGATGGACGATCTTCTGACTGCGGATGACCACACTATCGCCAGACGGATGAATGAAGAGGTGGAGATTTTTGTCAGACCGCATCCTGAGCAATATACCTGGATTCTGAAACTGCTCAAAACCCGCAAACCGGGTGAAATTCAGCCGTATAAGCGCAAAGAGTGGTATCCCATCAAATAAAAAAAGCCTCTCGTCAGAGAGGCTTTTTTGTTACCCGGCCTGTAAGCCTGATAAGCGAAGCGCCATCAGGCTCATCACCAACGATTACTCGACGGTTAGGATACGCGTGGTATTGGTGGAGCCGATGGTGCTCATCACGTCGCCCTGGGTCACGATAACCAGATCGCCCGAAACCAGATAGCCTTTATCGCGCAGCAGGTTAACTGCTTCGCTTGCCGCAACAACGCCGTCCGCCGCGCTGTCAAAGTGAACCGGCGTAACGCCACGGTAAAGAGAGGTCAGGTTCAGCGTGCGTTCATGGCGGGACATGGCGAAAATCGGCAGGCCGGAACTGATACGCGAAGTCATCAGCGCCGTACGACCGGATTCGGTCATGGAGATAATCGCCGTTACCCCTTTCAGGTGGTTCGCTGCATACATGGCGGACATTGCGATCGCTTCTTCAACGTTGTCGAACTGGACATCCAGACGGTGTTTAGAGACATTGATGCTCGGGATCTTTTCTGCGCCCAGGCAAACGCGCGCCATTGCCGCAACGGTTTCTGCCGGGTATTGTCCTGCCGCCGTTTCTGCCGACAGCATGACGGCGTCGGTGCCGTCCAGCACGGCGTTCGCCACGTCCATCACTTCCGCGCGGGTCGGCATTGGGTTGGTGATCATCGATTCCATCATCTGCGTGGCGGTAATCACCGCACGATTCAACTGACGAGCGCGGCGAATCAGCGCTTTTTGAATCCCGACCAGTTCAGGATCGCCAATCTCAACGCCGAGGTCGCCACGCGCAACCATCACCACGTCTGATGCAAGAATAATGTCGTCCATTGCGTTCTGGTCGCAGACGGCTTCCGCGCGCTCTACTTTCGCGACGATTTTGGCGTCGCAACCTGCATCGCGCGCCAGGCGACGCGCATAATTCAGATCTTCGCCGCAGCGCGGGAAGGAGACCGCCAGATAATCCACGCCGATCTGCGCTGCGGTAACGATATCCGCTTTATCTTTCTCGGTCAGCGCTTCGGCGGAGAGACCGCCGCCCAGCTTGTTGATCCCTTTATTGTTAGAGAGCGGGCCGCCGACGGTCACTTCGGTGAAGACTTTCATGCCCTGAACTTCCAGCACTTTTAGCTGTACGCGACCATCATCAAGCAGCAGGATGTCGCCAGGCACGACGTCAGCAGGCAGACCTTTATAATCAATACCGACTTTATCTTTGTCGCCTTCGCCTTTGCCCAGGTTGGCATCAAGAAGGAATTTATCGCCGATATTGAGGAAAACTTTGCCTTCTTTAAAGGTGGATACACGAATTTTTGGCCCCTGGAGGTCACCCAGAATCGCCACATGACGCCCCAGTTTGGCGGCAATCTCACGAACTTTATCCGCGCGCACTTTGTGATCTTCCGGCGTGCCGTGAGAGAAGTTCATACGTACGACGTTCGCGCCAGCAGCGATAATCTTTTCAAGGTTGTTATCGCGGTCAGTTGCCGGGCCTAACGTGGTAACGATTTTGGTTCTGCGAAGCCTTCTGGACATGTAATACTCCGTTGACTGAAACAACTTGGTGTTGCGTGAACATTGATCCGGTCGTTCTGAGACCTTAACGGTTAAAAATGAACGTATCCGAATGACGAAAAGGATAGAACATTGTTATTGCTTTTAGCTGTCATTACTCTTGATGAGTAATTCTTTATCAAAACGCGATTCCTTGAGCGCTTCCTTGACACGCTTCAAGTTATCTCTGAATTTTGCCCCACGACGCAAAGTAAATCCTGTTGCCAGCACATCTATCACGGTCAGTTGAGCAAGTCGAGAGATCATGGGCATATAAATGTCAGTATCTTCCGGCACATCAAGGGTAATTGCCAGCGTTGCTTCTCGTGCCAGCGGCGTTCCGGCAGAGGTTAGCGCAATCACCATCGCATCGTTTTCGCGCGCCAGCTGCGCCAGTTCCACCAGACTTTTGGTTCGGCCGGTGTGGGAAATGAGCACGACCACGTCATCATCGCTACAATTCATACAACTCATACGTTGCAGGACAATGTCGTCGGAGTAGATCACCGGCACGTTGAAGCGAAAAAACTTGTTCATGGCGTCGTGCGCCACGGCCGCAGAGGAACCCAGGCCAAAAAAGGCGATTTTCTTCGCCTGGGTGAGCAAATCGACGGCACGGTTTATCGCAGATTTATCCAGCGACTGGCGAACGTGGTCCAGACTGGCCATCGCAGACTCGAAGATTTTCCCCGTATAGGACTCAACGCTGTCATCTTCATCCACATTGCGATTAACATAAGGGGTACCATTCGCCAGACTTTGTGCCAGATGCAGTTTAAAATCAGGGAAGCCGCGCGTATCCATGCTGCGGCAAAAACGGTTCACGGTAGGCTCACTGACGTTCGCTTCCTGGGCCAGAGTAGCAATACTTGAATGAATCGCGCGGTCGGGGGAGGCAACGATAACATCGGCTACTTTACGTTCTGACTTGCTCAAATGTTCCAGTTGAGACTGGATTTTTTCTAGCATATTCATGATGTAGAAAAGCTCACAGTTAATAACGATTTCAATGATGTGAGAAATCGAGATGCGATTTTGTTAGATATTACCCCTGAGCATCCGGGAAGGGGGCAAAATGGATAGAATAGTTGTTGTTTTTTTTCATTACATGATCGGTGTCTGATTTTAGCTGTCTGTTACATGTACGAAAACGACAATTTTTTTATCTGTTTTACGGCTATTTACCGCGGGAAAACCGAAGAACGCCCGAATCGCACGGGTGGATAAGCGTTTACAGTTTCGGGATTCACGTAAAAGCAGTACAGTGCATTGTAATAAAATTACAACTATACCCTGGCAAAAGCACCGGGATATTTAACTGAGGAGAATGACATGGCGGTAACGCAAACAGCCCAGGCATGTGACCTGGTCATTTTCGGCGCGAAAGGCGACCTGGCGCGCCGAAAATTGCTGCCTTCCCTGTATCAACTGGAGAAAGCCGGTCAGATTAACCCGGATACCCGTATTATCGGGGTGGGTCGCGCGGACTGGGACAAAGATGCCTATACCAAAGTGGTTCGCGAAGCGCTCGAAACTTTCATGAAAGAAAAGATTGATGAAGGCTTGTGGGATACCCTGAGCGGCCGTCTGGATTTTTGCAATCTGGACGTTAATGACACTGAGGCGTTCGGTCGTCTGGGGGCCATGCTGGATCAAAAATCGCGCACCACCATTAACTATTTTGCGATGCCGCCGAGCACCTTTGGCGCCATCTGTAAAGGTCTGGGTGAAGCGAAGCTGAACGCTAAACCGGCTCGTGTGGTAATGGAAAAACCGCTGGGCACCTCGCTGGCGACCTCGCGTGAAATCAACGATCAGGTAGGCGAGTACTTTGAAGAGTGCCAGGTTTACCGTATCGACCACTATCTGGGCAAAGAGACCGTTCTTAACCTGCTGGCGCTGCGTTTTGCCAACTCGCTGTTCGTGAATAACTGGGACAACCGCACGATTGATCATGTGGAAATTACCGTTGCGGAAGAGGTGGGTATTGAAGGTCGCTGGGGCTACTTCGACCAGGCGGGCCAGATGCGCGACATGATCCAGAACCACCTGCTGCAAATTCTGTGCATGATTGCGATGTCGCCGCCGTCCGATCTGACGGCCGACAGCATCCGCGATGAGAAAGTGAAAGTGCTGAAGTCGCTGCGCCGCATCGATCGCTCGAACGTGCGCGAGAAAACGGTTCGCGGGCAATACACCACCGGTTTTGCTCAGGGCAAAAAAGTGCCGGGCTACCTCGAAGAAGAGGGAGCGAACAAGAGCAGCAACACCGAGACCTTTGTGGCGATTCGCGTGGACATCGACAACTGGCGCTGGGCGGGCGTACCGTTCTACCTGCGCACCGGTAAACGTCTGCCGACCAAATGCTCTGAGGTTGTCGTCTACTTCAAGACGCCTGAGTTGAACCTGTTCAAAGAATCCTGGCAGGATCTGCCGCAGAACAAGCTGACCATCCGTCTGCAACCTGATGAAGGTGTGGATATCCAGGTGCTTAACAAAGTGCCGGGTCTGGATCACAAACACAATTTGCAGATCACCAAGCTGGATCTGAGCTACTCCGAAACCTTCAATCAAACGCATCTAGCGGATGCTTACGAGCGTCTGTTGCTGGAAACCATGCGCGGTATTCAGGCGCTGTTCGTGCGTCGTGATGAAGTTGAAGAAGCCTGGAAGTGGGTGGACTCCATCACTGAAGCCTGGGAAATGGATAATGATGCGCCAAAACCGTATCAGGCGGGGACCTGGGGGCCGGTCGCTTCGGTGGCGATGATCACCCGTGATGGCCGTTCCTGGAATGAGTTTGAGTAAAATTCCATCTAGCCCATAGGTGTTATTTTACCGGTAACATGATCTAACACAGATTGTAGAACAATTTTTGCACTTTTAAGCCTCGCGTGGATTCACCCGCGGGGCTTTTTTTATTACACTGCCGGAAGTGATTTTGCCCCAGTGCGCCATATAACAAGCGATTCAGCAATATTTAACCTTACTGAAACTCTTTGTTAATCGGCGGCACAGACAAATAAATTTCAGGAGCCTCTATGAATCCAGATTTGTTACGCGTAACAAAACGCATTGTCGAACGCTCGCGTGAGACACGTTCTGCCTACCTCGCCCGTATTGAACAAGCGAGAACATCCACTGTTCATCGCTCGCAGCTGGCATGCGGTAACCTGGCGCACGGCTTTGCCGCCTGCCAGCCTGACGACAAAGCGTCACTGAAGAGCATGTTGCGTAACAATATCGGGATCATCACTTCTTACAACGACATGCTTTCCGCTCATCAGCCGTATGAGCACTATCCAGAGATCATCCGCAAAGCGCTGCATTCTGCGAATGCGGTAGGCCAGGTCGCCGGCGGCGTTCCTGCGATGTGTGATGGTGTGACGCAGGGGCAGGACGGTATGGAGCTTTCTCTGCTGAGCCGCGAAGTGATCGCAATGTCGGCGGCGGTGGGGCTGTCTCACAATATGTTTGATGGCGCGCTGTTCCTTGGCGTGTGTGACAAAATCGTCCCCGGTCTGGCGATGGCGGCGCTGTCATTTGGCCACCTGCCGTCTGTTTTCGTGCCTTCCGGCCCGATGGCAAGCGGTCTGCCTAATAAAGAAAAAGTGCGTATCCGCCAGTTATATGCGGAAGGGAAGGTCGATCGCATGGCGCTGCTGGAATCTGAGGCGGCCTCTTACCACGCGCCAGGCACCTGTACGTTCTACGGCACCGCCAACACCAACCAGATGGTGGTGGAGTTCATGGGGATGCAGTTGCCCGGCTCATCCTTTGTTCACCCGGACGCGCCGTTGCGTGAAGCGCTGACCGCTGCCGCCGCGCGCCAGGTGACGCGCCTGACCGGTAACGGCAACGAATGGATGCCGATCGGTAAGATGATTGATGAAAAAGTGGTCGTGAACGGCATTGTGGCGCTGCTGGCAACCGGCGGTTCAACCAACCACACCATGCACCTCGTCGCGATGGCGCGGGCGGCAGGCATTCTGATTAACTGGGATGACTTCTCCGATCTGTCGGAAATCGTACCGTTGATGGCGCGTCTGTATCCGAATGGCCCGGCAGATATTAACCACTTCCAGGCGGCAGGCGGCGTACCGGCACTGATGCGTGAACTGCTGAATGCGGGACTGCTGCATGAAGATGTGAATACCGTGGCGGGTTTTGGTCTGTCTCGCTATACCTTCGAACCGTGGCTGAACAACGGCGAACTGGACTGGCGCGAAGGGGGGGCGAAATCCCTGGACAGCAATGTGATTGCCACCTTTGATAAGCCGTTCTCCCACCACGGCGGAACGAAAGTGCTGAGCGGCAACCTTGGCCGCGCGGTCATGAAAACGTCTGCGGTGCCGGTTGAAAATCAAATTATTGAAGCGCCAGCGGTTGTTTTTGAAAGTCAGCATGATGTTTTACCGGCTTTTGAAGCGGGTCTGCTTGACCGCGATTGCGTGGTGGTTGTGCGCCATCAGGGACCAAAAGCGAACGGAATGCCAGAATTACATAAACTCATGCCGCCACTTGGTGTATTATTGGACCGTTGTTTCAAAATTGCGTTAGTTACCGATGGACGGCTTTCCGGTGCTTCAGGTAAAGTGCCTTCAGCAATCCATGTAACCCCGGAAGCCTATGATGGCGGGCTGCTGGCGAAAGTACGCGATGGCGACATTATTCGTGTGAATGGACAGACAGGCGAACTGACGCTGCTGGTTGATGATGCGGAACTTGCCGCTCGCCAGCCTCACATTCCTGACCTGAGCGCATCGCGCATCGGTACAGGCCGTGAGATGTTCAGCGCGTTGCGTGAAAAACTGTCCGGCGCCGAGCAGGGCGCAACCTGTATGACGTTTTAAGACGACAAATTTTGTACTCAGGCGAGAGAAAACTCTGATGAAAAACTGGAAAACAAGTGCAGAAGCAATCCTGACCACAGGCCCGGTTGTGCCGGTGATCGTGGTGAACAAACTGGAACACGCGGTGCCGATGGCAAAAGCGCTGGTTGCAGGCGGTGTGCGCGTTCTGGAAGTGACTTTACGTACCGCGTGTGCGATGGATGCCATCCGTGCTATCGCGAAAGAAGTGCCGGAAGCGATCATCGGTGCGGGTACGGTTCTGAACGCGCAACAGCTGGCGGAAGTGACGGAAGCGGGCGCGCAGTTTGCTATCAGCCCGGGCCTGACGGAGCCTCTGCTGAAAGCGGCGACCGAAGGCACCATTCCGCTGATTCCAGGTATCAGCACTGTTTCCGAACTGATGCTGGGTATGGACTACGGCCTGAAAGAGTTCAAATTCTTCCCGGCGGAAGCTAACGGCGGCACCAAAGCGTTGCAGGCGATCGCAGGTCCGTTCTCTCAGGTACGCTTCTGCCCGACTGGCGGTATCTCTCCGGCGAACTACCGTGACTACCTGGCGCTGAAAAGCGTTCTGTGTATCGGGGGTTCCTGGCTGGTTCCGGCTGACGCGCTGGAAGCGGGGGACTACGATCGCATCACGAAACTGGCTCGCGAAGCGGTAGAAGGCGCGAAACAGTAAGCCAAATGCCCGGTGGCGCCGACGCTTACCGGGCCTACGTTTTATAGGGTTGTAGGCCGGATAAGCGCAGCGCCATCCGGCATTTTTTTACCCCGCGACGTTCACCTGCGCCGCCGCGTGTTTTGCACGCTCAACGGCCTCTTCGACGCGTTCCGCTGTCGCCAGCGCGACGCCTAACCGACGAGTTCCGTCGATGTCCGGCTTGCCGAAGAACCGCACCTGTAAACCCGCTCCGACGGCCGCTTGTACATTATCAAACGTTACATTCTGGCTGGTGAGCGTCGGTAAAATAACGGCGGACGCGGCAGGGCCATACTGACGAATTTCGCCCACGGGCAGGCCGAGGAAAGCGCGAACGTGCAGGGCAAACTCTGACAGATCTTGCGAAATCAACGTCACCATGCCGGTATCATGCGGTCGCGGGGAGACTTCGCTAAAGACCACCTCATCGCCGCAGACAAAAAGCTCGACGCCAAATAACCCATAGCCGCCTAACGCCAGAACAACCTTGCGGGCGATCTCCTGCGCGCGCGCCAGCGCCAGATCGCTCATCTGCTGCGGTTGCCAGGATTCACGATAATCGCCGTCTTCCTGACGATGGCCGACAGGGGCGCAAAAATGGACGCCGTCTATGGCGCTGACGGTCAGCAGAGTGATTTCAAAATCGAATTTAACCACGCCTTCGACAATTACGCGCCCTGCGCCAGCGCGGCCGCCCTGTTGGGCATATTCCCATGCCTGCGACAGTTGGTCGGCGCTGCGGATGAAACTCTGTCCTTTACCGGAAGAACTCATCACCGGCTTCACGATGCAGGGAAAACCGATCTCTGCCACCGCCTCGCGAAAGCGTTCTTCGCTGTCGGCAAAACGGAAAGAAGAGGTCGGCAACGCCAGCTCTTCTGCCGCCAGACGACGGATGCCTTCACGGTTCATCGTCAGTTGCGTCGCCCGGGCGCAAGGCACCACATTCAGTCCTTCCTGCTCCAGTTCTACCAGCATGTCCGTCGCGATAGCTTCAATTTCCGGCACAATGAAATGCGGCTTTTCGCGTTCAACCACGCGGCGCAGCGCTTCGCCATCCAGCATATTGATGACGTGTGAGCGGTGGGCGACGTGCATCGCTGGCGCATCCGGGTAGCGATCCACCGCGATAACTTCCACACCCAGGCGTTGGCATTCGATCGCCACTTCTTTTCCCAGTTCGCCTGAACCCAATAACATTACGCGCGTAGCCGCCGGACGCAGCGCGGTGCCTAATAACGTCATAAAATATATCCCCTGATTTAACTGGGCGCAGTATATACGAAAACGTTTGCGTCTGTCTTTATTGCCAGGTTGATTTCATTACTGAAAAGTAATATGCTGTACATAATTACAGGTAATTGAGAGGCTGCAAAAATGGCGGTTGAAGTTAAATACGTGGTCATTCGGGAAGGTGAGGAAAAAATGTCGTTTACCAGCAAAAAGGACGCCGATGCGTATGACAAAATGCTTGATACGGCAGACCTGCTCGACACATGGCTTGAGCAGTCTCCGGTAGCGATGGAAGACGAACAGCGCGAAGCGCTTTCTCTGTGGCTGGCTGAACAAAAAGACGTATTGAGCACGATCCTGAAAACCGGCAAATTGCCGTCGCCGCAGGTGGTTAAAAGCGATGCGACGACGGAGGATGACACGCAAGCGGCCTGAGTCTGACTTGCGCTCCTGACGTTTTGTACCATGCTTTTTCCTGAATCATTGTGCTATGCCCGTGGATTTCGCGTTGCAAACATGCAGCCTGAAAGACGAAGGAGATATAAGGAGAAAAAGTATGAATAAAAAAAGAGGAGCGCTGTTGAGCCTGCTGTTGTTGTCCGCCAGCGTATCGGTCTTCGCTGCCGATACGGCCAGCAAATCGGTGAAATTCCCGACCTGTGAAGGGCTGAACGCTGATGGGATCGCCGCCAGCGTAAAGCGCGATTATCAACAAAACCGTATCGTACGTTGGGCTGATGACCAAAAAAAGGTCGGACAGGCGAATCCGGTAGTGTGGGTCAACACTCAGGATATTACCGGCAAAGAGGGTAACTGGATGGTTCCTCTGACTGTTCGCGGGAAAAGTGCCGATCTTCATTATCTGGTAAAGGTTGATTGCAAAGCCGGAACCGCGGAATACCAGCCCCGCTAATGGCAAATTTGCGCATCTTTTGCTGAATTAGACACTTCCTGACATCCCCTCAAGTACGCTTTGACGATTCATCGTTTGTATTTGAGGGGCAAAATGGCTAATTGGCTAAACCAATTACAATCTCTTCTCGGGCAAAACGGAGCCTCTGCATCTTCTTCAGGCGAACAAGGGCTGAGTAAACTGCTGGTTCCCGGCGCGTTAGGCGGTCTGGCCGGTTTACTGGTCGCCAATAAATCTTCCCGTAAGTTACTGACTAAATATGGCACCAGCGCCCTGTTGGTTGGCGGCGGCGCGGTGGCAGGCACCGTCTTATGGAACAAATACAAAGAGAGGGTTCGTGCTGCGCATCAGGATGAGCCGCAATTCGGCGCGCAGAGTACGCCGCTGGACCAACGAACCGAGCGGTTGATCCTCGCCCTGGTGTTTGCGGCGAAAAGCGACGGGCATATCGATAGCCAGGAGCGTGCAGCCATCGAACGCCAGTTGCGTGAAGCCGGGGTGGAAGAGCAGGGACGTGTGCTTATCGAACAGGCGATTGAACAGCCACTCGAGCCGCAGCGTCTGGCGCAAGGCATCCGTAATGAGGAAGAGGCGCTGGAAATCTACTTTCTGAGCTGTGCCGCCATTGATATCGACCATTTTATGGAGCGCAGTTATCTGAATGCGTTGGGCGATGCGCTGAAAATTCCTCAGGATGTGCGGGATGGCATCGAGCAGGATCTGCAACAGCAAAAACAGGCTCTGCCAGGCTAACGTAATCCCCTGCATAGCATGTTTCGCTTGCATCGTGCGTGACTTTTGCCACCCTTATAGGGTGTTTAAAGACAAAAGAACAAAGACATGCTACCAAAAGCCACCCGTATTCCGCACACCATGACGCTGCATGGCGACACCCGTGTCGATAACTATTATTGGCTGCGAGACGACTCCCGCTCGCAGCCTGATGTCCTTGACTATCTGCATCAGGAAAACGCCTATGGACATCAGGTCATGGCGTCACAGCAGGCGTTACAGGAGCGCGTGCTGAAAGAGATTATCGATCGCATTCCGCCCAGAGATGTTTCCGCACCTTACGTCAAAAATGGTTATCGCTACCGGCAAATTTATGAGCCAGGGTGTGAATATGCTATTTACCAACGCCAGCCGGCGCGAAGTGAAGAGTCGGATGCGTGGGATTTATTGCTGGATGCGAATCAGCGAGCGGCCCACAGCGAGTTTTATACTCTCGGTGGAATGGCCATTACGCCGGACAACACCATCATGGCGCTGGCGGAAGATTATCTTTCCCGTCGTCAGTATGGGCTGCGTTTTCGTAATCTTGAAAGCGGTAACTGGTACCCGGAACTGCTGGATAACGTGGCGCCAGAGTTTGTCTGGGCGAATGATTCGCTGACGCTTTACTACGTGCGTAAACACAGCACCACGTTGCTGCCTTACCAGGTATGGCGCCATACCGTGGGTACGCCGGCCACGCAGGATCAACTGGTCTATGAAGAAAAGGACGACGCTTTTTACGTCAGTTTGCACAAAACCACCTCTCAGCATTATGTGGTGATCCATCTCGCCAGTGCGACCACCAGTGAAGTGCTGTTGCTGGATGCTGAACTGGCCGATGCGGAACCCTTCTCGTTTTTACCGCGGCGTAAAGATCATGAATACAGTCTCGATCATTACCAGCATAAGTTTTATCTGCGTTCCAATCGCCACGGAAAAAACTTTGGTCTGTATCGCAGCCGGGTACGTGATGAAAACGCCTGGGAAGAGCTGATTGCGCCGCGCGAGAGCATCATGCTGGAAGGGTTTACCCTTTTTACCGACTGGCTGGTGGTGGAAGAACGCCAGCGTGGTTTGACCAGCCTGCGGCAGATTAACCGTAAAACGCGTGAAGTAACGGGGATTGCGTTCGACGATCCGGCCTACGTCACATGGCTTGCCTATAACCCTGAACCGGAAACGTCCCGCTTGCGTTATGGTTATTCATCGATGACGACGCCTGACACCTTGTTTGAGCTGGATATGGATACCGGCGAGCGGCGCGTGCTCAAACAAACGGATGTGCCGGGATTTGACGCTGCGAATTATCAGAGCGAGCACCTGTGGATTGTCGCCCGGGATGGTGTAGAGGTTCCGGTTTCGCTGGTTTACCATCGAAAACATTTCCGCAAGGGGCAAAATCCGCTGCTTGTCTACGGCTACGGTTCCTATGGCGCCAGCATGGATGCCGATTTCAGCAGCAGTCGGTTAAGTTTGCTGGATCGCGGGTTTGTTTACGCCATCGTGCATGTTCGCGGCGGCGGTGAGTTAGGTCATCAGTGGTATGAAGACGGTAAGTTTCTGAAAAAGAAAAATACGTTTAATGACTATCTTGATGCCTGCGACGCGTTGCTGAAACTGGGCTACGGCTCGCCTTCATTTTGCTATGGCATGGGCGGCAGCGCGGGCGGCATGTTGATGGGCGTCGCGATTAACGAACGTCCTGAACTTTTTCATGGCGTCATCGCGCAGGTGCCGTTTGTTGACGTCCTGACGACAATGCTTGATGAGTCTATCCCTTTAACCACGGGAGAGTTCGAAGAGTGGGGAAATCCGCAGGATGCGGAATACTACGCGTATATGAAAAGCTACAGTCCGTACGACAACGTCACCGCACAGGACTATCCGCATCTTCTGGTTACCACCGGGTTACATGATTCGCAGGTGCAATACTGGGAACCCGCCAAATGGGTCGCTAAACTGCGCGAACTGAAAACGGATGACCACCTGCTGTTGCTGTGTACGGATATGGATTCCGGGCATGGCGGGAAGTCCGGGCGTTTTAAAGCGTATGAGGGAGTGGCGCTGGAATTCGCTTTTCTGATTGGCCTCGCTCAGGGCACGTTGCCAGGGCAGGCAGGCGCTCAGGCGTCGCTCAGATAGTGTTTAAGCGTTAAACGCAGCTCCGGGCTCATGTTGTCAAGGTTATTAAATAACCAGCGCAGATAGCCCGGATCGCGCTCGGCGACTTCAGAAACGGCTTTGCCGCGATATTTGCCAAACGTAAATGTCGTTAACAGAGCCGGGCGTCCGGTAATGTCGACCATTTGTTCCGCCGTCCAGCCTGACGTGTTCATAATATCGATCAGCAATGCCGCCGTGATATAGCAGTCATACAATGCGCGGTGATGATGAAGGCCGGGCGGTGTTTGCACGCTTAGCTTACGGGATTTGTAGAGCGCCATGTTGCTGTATTTGATCCCCGGCCATAACCGGCGGGACAGCTTCATGGTACAAATCCACTCTCCCGGCATCTCTGGCAGCACACGCCGGTCGAAACTGGCGTTATGCGCGACATACCATTCGCTTCCGTGATAGAGCGGAATGATATCTTCGATCCAGGGTTTATCGGCAACCATCGATTCACTGATACGGTGAATCGCCATCGCCTGCGGGCTGATGGGGCGGTCAGGACGAACCAGATGGCTCATTGGATTGACAATTCTCCCCGCCACCACATCGACAGAGGCAATCTCAACAATCCCGCCCTGTAGTCCGCAGGTTTCCGTATCTATAACTCGCAACATGGGGTGCTCCCGACCGAAAACACCTAGCGTAATGGAATGATATCGCCTTGCCAACCCCGTGTCGTATGCTGACCTGTTAACAACAGAGAACCGCTGTCCGCGCGGACAATGAGCTGGCCGCTTTCATCCCATAGCGCGCTGCTGCCTCCGGCGTTTGCCATCAACACGGCAATGGCAAAGCGATGCGAAAACCGTTGCAGCCGGGAGGTGGAGGTAAATAAATCATGTTCGCTGACGCACTGGCTGGTGGTGAATAACGAAAAGGCGGGATCGATATCAATGCCTTCCGGCTGCTCATCCATCACGCTTATCGTTTTCCGGTGGCGGGCCACGCAGGCGCCGTGGCTTTGATGAAAGATCAGCGGCGATGTCACCCAGGGGGCGAAAATGGCAATGCCTCTGACTAACTGGCCGTTATGCTCAACCGGCAGCCCGGCGATAATCGTCATGCGGTACGCGGATGCCGCATAAGCAAGCGGCTGTAATAAGGACTCATCGGGCGGGACAGGGAGCGCCTGCGCCGTATCGTTGCATCCGGTTAACGACAGGGAAGGGAATACCAGGAGTTCGCATTGCTGGCTGGCAGCAATCTCAACAAATTGCAGATGGTGCGCGACATGTTCTGCCAGCGTGGCGCGAGGTGGTTCATACTGCGCCGCCGCGATTTTCCAGTGTGACATAATGATTTCCTTTTCATAGTGTCTACAATCATCCTCAAATCTTAGTTTAAGAATGTACTTATACTGTAGCAACTCATATGTAAGGAAGTGTAACGCTATATAAGTTTATTTAACTTTCGGTTCGTAAGGTAAGCGTGACAGGGAAACCGACGCCAGACGGTGGGCAATCAGACGTTCACGAAACCATTCGCGCAGGTGTTCTGGCTGTTCACGTTCAACGACTTCTGCCACGACGGGCATATTGTAACGCTCTTTAAACGCCACACCGGCTGCGGCCAGGTCAACGTTGATCTTATCCATGTCAGCTTGTTCAAGTTGAGCCAGGTTCGTTTGCATACGCTTCTCCTTATCATCAATGGCGCGCAAAAGTTACTAAGAGTGCGCCTCAATGGCAAGCCGGAAATGATGATTCTCGACTCGACCATTATAGAAGGTTATTCTCTGTAAATCAGACATAACAAAAAGGAATAATTGATATGGCTTCTACTGCACCTTCTTTGCGCTATGCTCTCCTTTTCCTCGCCTCAACGCTGGCGGCGCCTGCGGCCTGGGCACATGCGCATCTGACGCATCAATACCCGGCGGCTGACGCTGAGGTGACTGCCGCGCCGCAGGCATTGACGCTGAATTTCTCCGAAGGCATTGAGCCTGGCTTCAGCGGGGCGACGCTGACCGGGCCAAAGCAGGAAAGCATCAAAACGCGGCCTGCGAAGCGCAATGAGCAGGATGCGAAACAGCTCATTATTCCTCTGGATCAGACGCTTAATCCCGGAACCTATACGGTTAACTGGCATGTGGTGTCGGTTGACGGTCATAAGACAAAAGGGCAATACACCTTTAGCGTGAAGTAATCATGCTGACGTTTACCTGGGTAGCGCTTCGCTTTATCCATTTTAGCGCCATGATGCTGGTGTTTGGCTGCGCGTTATATGGCGCGTGGCTGGCGCCGGTTTCTGTTCGTCGCCTGATGACGCGCCGCTTTCTGCGCCTGCAACAGCACGCTGCCGTGTGGAGCTTTGTCAGCACGACGCTGATGCTGGCGATCCAGGGTGGACTAATGGGGGCGGGCTGGCAGGACGTGATCTCGGTTTCGATATGGGGCGCGGTTTTACAGACTCAATTTGGCGGCGTATGGCTGTGGCAGATTATTCTCGCGCTTGTCACGTTGGTCATGACGCTGGTTGTGCCGAGAAATTTACCGCGTCTGCTGTTCATCCTGATGATTGCCCAGTTTATGTTACTGGCAGGCGTTGGCCACGCCACGCTGAATGATGGCGTGGTGGGCGCGGTACAGCAGATTAACCATGCGACTCATCTGGTGTGCGCTGCGGCCTGGTTTGGCGGCCTGCTGCCGGTTATCTACTGTATGCGCATGGCGCAAGGTCGCTGGCGACAACAGGCCATCGAAACAATGATGCGTTTCTCCCGCTATGGTCATCTGTTTGTCGCGGGCGTATTGTGCACCGGCATCGCAAATGTGCTTTTTATTACGGGGTTTTCCGCCCCCTGGCATACCGCGTACGGGCAGTTTCTTTTGTTAAAATGTGTCCTTGTCCTGCTAATGGTGGCAATTGCGCTAACGAACCGGTATGTTCTCGTACCACGTATGCGGCAGGAAAATCGCCGCGCGAATCTCTGGTTTATCTGGATGACTCAGATTGAATGGGGAATTGGAGCCGTTGTGCTGGCGATTGTCAGCCTGTTCGCAACCCTGGAACCCTTCTGATGGACTGGCAAAACTCATGAAAAAAATGATTCTCTCTCTGCTATTGTTGGCAAGTTCAGGCGCTGCGCTGGCGGCGCCTCAGGTTATCACCGTGAGCCGCTTTGAAGTGGGTAAAGACAAGTGGGCGTTTAACCGCGAAGAGGTGATGCTGACCTGCCGACCGGGCCATGCCCTGTATGTCATCAACCCGAGCACGCTGGTGCAATACCCGCTGAACGATGTTGCAGAGCAGCAAGTTGCAAGCGGCAAAACCAACGCGCAGGCTATCACCGTCATTCAGATTGACGATCCGGCAAAACCGGGTGAAAAAATGAGCCTGGCGCCGTTTATTGAACGTGCGGAAAAGCTCTGCTAATTACCAGAAGTATCTTTCTGATTTCCAATAAAAAACCGCAAGCCTCATGCAGAGGAACTTGCGGTTTTTTCGTTGTTGCGGCTGACAACGGTCGTTTTTTACCGGCCACTTTCGTCGTGGACTGGAAAACCTGGCGTCGTCATCTATTCTTAAAGGGCAAGGCGACTTAGCCTGCATTAATGCCAACTTTTAGCGCACGGCTCTCTCCCAAGAGCCATTTCCCTGGACCGAATACAGGAATCGTATTCGGTCTCTTTTTATCTGTTTGTTTTGAAGTGTGTTTTCAGATACTAACCCGAAACCACACGAAAGTTACTCGAATTTTCCATATCCTGTCCAAACCATAACATACTCTGTACCGAGTGCGTCCAGGGTTTTTTGATTGGTATGTTAATTTTTGTGCGTCAGAGTGTCGTGTGAAGCCAGGTTTACATGGATGAACGTTTATGAATCATGCTCGATGAGTTACTCATGCTGTGCACAGAAGGCGTGCAGGATGAGGATGACGGGGGTAAAAATCAGAGCGACATAAAACAGTATGATCAGTACCGCGTCTAATGCGTGATAATTCAAAATGAAATAGATAACATTCCCAATAGATATCAGGATAAAGGTGTATTTACTAATAAATAAGCATCTTTTCATTTTGGTCGTAGCTATAAAGAGTTAATTTTTGTTTCTATTTACGTCTTTGGGCGTACTGGAATTCAGGGCTTTTTCACGACATGCTTCTTTTACCCATGCAGAAAAATTGCTGGTTTTTTCCTTCGCCATCACTTGCTCTATTTGTTTCAGCAAACTGTATGAAAAACGGATGTTTTTTATCACTGTTTTGCCTGTAAAGTTTTTTATCGACATAAGGTGCTTCTCGCAACTAATTCACATCACTGTTACTTTCGCGTAACTACGCATGAAGGGAATTGATTTACATCAATGAAATCAACGGTGATGACGGCGAGGTTTCCTGGTTGTGAATTGCGTCGCAACAAAGAATGCCTCAGTGATACCACATTGAAGAGTGGGGTTGTTCAGTGACTATTCTCTATTTTTTAATGTCTTGAATCTTTTCAAGATGTGCGATAACGATAATCAGATTGATTTTATTGGGTAATTCATATTGTGAGGGTAGATATTTATTAATTAATATCCGTGTGTTTTTGGGCTGTTTATACTCACAAAAAGATAAGCAAGCGCCGCATACGGAGTGTATGGACGCTTGCTGTATTATTAGAACTGATAGTTTAAAGACATCCAGTAGTTGCGACCTGGAATAACGTATCCGGTCGTTGACTGCGCTGTCTGGAAATAATCACCGGCATAGGTGCTGGAACGGCCAGACTGATATAATTTGACGTCGCTAAAGTCTTTATCCAGTACGTTATTGACGGCGGTATTGAGGGTTAAATCTTTAGTCAGTTTATAAGATAACCCCATATCCAGCACTGTCCATGCTTTTAGATTTGCGCCTTTGTCATCATACACTTTCTGCTGTACCGCACTGAGATTGTCATAGGTCTGAGTAAAGCGGGGCGCTTTACCGCGATAGCGGGCGCTTAGCCAGGTATTTAAATCATCTGTCGTCTGCCAGTTAACGCGGGCATTTGCCATATGTTTTGGTGTATAGCTGAGTGGTGCGCCTTTATTATCTCCATCTTTCTGTTTGCTCTGAGTATAGGTATAGTTGAGCGACAGACTCAAATTATCCAACCAGAGCGGGAACGATGTTGCAAATTCGACACCATCGGTACGCGCTTTTCCGCTATTGGTATAGCTACTGGTATTGTCATCAATCGAATAAGAAACAATTTTATTGCGATATTCAGTGTAGAATCCGGTTATATTGGCATTGAATCCATTGCCATTATCGTAATAAAGTCCGGTTTCATAACTGGTGCTTTCTTCAGGTTTTAAATCTGGATTACCGACGGTATTGATTGTTCCCTGACCAGAAACGCCGCTGATGCCATTATGTAACTGGCTAAGAGAAGGCGCTTTATAACCGGTTGTGATTCCCCCTTTGAGCGTCCATTCATCTGTCATATCCCAGACCAGATAGCCACGAGGACTGAAATGACCGCCGAATACGTCGTTATGTTCATAGCGACTCCCTACGGTAAACGCCAGAGAATCCAGGATATGCCACTCATCTTCAAGGTAAGTCGCCCAGCTTTTTTGATGGAACTTTTCACCTGAACTGGCCAGAACGACGCCATCTTTCATTCGTGCGTCCCAGTATTCGCCACCCACCGTCAGTAAATGTGATTCTCCCAGCGGTGTGAGAAGCACCGAGTTGAGAATAACATTGGTATTTTTCAGTTCACGATCGTCACCCGCTCTCCAGGCTTGATCGGGCGTCAGAGCGGAGGAAACCAGCTGCCGTCCTTTATTTTCTGTCTCATTCCAGTTAAGAGACGATTTCCATGTACCAAACGTTAAGGCGGTGTCATGTCCTAACGTCACTTTATTGCGCTCATAGCGGAGCGTTTTATCATATCCGCCCGTGAGGCTACCAAGCTGACCGTCGCTGTTATCATAACGCTGTCGGGATGTGTCGAGATCCATCCATAGCGTATTGTTTGCGCTGGCTTTCCAGTCAAATCTCGCGCCGATGTTGTAGTTTTGCGACTCAGTGGGATAAGGAACGCGTGTTTCTGCGGTGTCGCTCAGTGATGTAATGCTGGAGCCTTGTCGCTGGGTTGTGCTTCCACGAACCTGCATATCCAGCGAGCCAGGAATCAGGGGACCGCTTGACCAGAAATTTGCGGTTGTGCTGTTTCCCCACTTATTACTTTCCTGTAGGTTCACTCCCGTATTAATGGCCGTGCTCCACTTATCGGTGCTTTTTTTGGTAATAATATTCACCACGCCGCCAATGGCGTCTGACCCATAAAGCGTAGACATGGGCCCGCGTATAACCTCTATACGTTCAATGGCTGAAAGTGGGGGCATAAAACTGGTATTCATTGCAGAAAAGCCATTCGGTGTTACATCCGATGTTCCATTCTGACGAATACCGTCAATAAGAATAAGGGTATAACTGGCAGGCATCCCACGAATACTTATTTCAAGCCCCCCTGTTTTTCCGGTACTGCTTTCAACGTCCACTCCCTCAACGGCCCTGAGAGCATCGCCAAGATCATTATATTTATTGGTCTGTAATTCTTGTTGTGAAATAACAGAAACACTGGCTGCCGCATTGGTGATTTTTTTCTCGTATCCCGATGCGGTGACGACCATGACATCTTCTGCAAAAACATTAAAACTTGTGGCGCCCAGACAAGATAAGACAAGTGAAGCGAGAGGTTTAATACGCATTATCGAACTTCCTTTGTTAAAAAAATCAAAGTCAATAAGATAATGCATGAAAATGATAATAAAAATAATTATCATTACACTTTTACATAAGTTGGCATTTATATGATTTTATTGAAATCAACAAGAATTATTGCAGGTTAAATTATTGCTATAAAAATAATTAATGGTCTCAGGAGAGGCGGCCTGCGACTGAAGATTTCCTGCTATGGTTAAGTATGTCAGGTTCATTTTTACTGATGGTGAACCAATGAAACAACCGGAAAACGTCTATCAGAAAATTGAGGGGAGTCAGTGGCGGCATGTCTGGATTGTCGGCGACCTCCACGGCTGTTTTTCGCAGTTGATGGAGAAACTACGACAGTGTCGGTTTGATCCGTGGCAGGATCTGCTGGTGTCGGTGGGGGATGTGATCGACCGTGGGCCTGACAGCTTGCGGTGTCTGGAACTTCTGCACAAACGGTGGGTGGTCGCCGTCAGAGGGAATCACGAGCAGATGGCGTTAGACGCGCTGGCCGCCTCGCAGTTGTCGTTATGGTTTATGAACGGCGGCGACTGGTATGCCGCATTGTCGGCAAACCAGCAGCGCCTGGCGAGAAAGGCGCTCGACGACTGTCAGCATTTACCCTGGATTCTGGAATTGCACTGCCAGAACGGCATGCATGTTGTGGCGCATGCTGATTATCCGCATCAGGTCTATGCCTGGCAAAAAGAGGTGGATTTACACCAGGTGCTATGGCGTCGTTCCCGGTTGAGCGAGCGGCATGCGGGTCAGGTAAACGGCATTGCCGGGGCCGATCACTTCTGGTTTGGTCATACGCCGCTGCGTCATCGCGTTGATATCGATAATTTGCACTATATTGATACCGGCGCGGTATTTGGCGGGGAACTAACGTTGGTTCAACTTCAGTAATTAAAAATCACTGTACTGGCGAGCGGGTAGCCAGAAGCCGTCAATAAAGTCTTCGACCGGAAAACAGCCGCCGTGACGAATCCGCTGGTCGTCCATCGAATACAGGCACTGCTGTTCAGTATTGTAGATATCCACCACAATGTCCTCACAGCCGCCGTCCAGGTAGCAAACAAAAAGTACCAGTGCGAACATTCCATCCTCAAATTGTCCTGCCGTATCGATAGTGTAGGAGAGGTTGTCGCAAGGGGGAAAGGGCGAAATAAATAACCCGTCTGGCGACGGGTTCTTTTTGAGTCAGGCAAGACGCATGACCCAGGCATCGGACTTACGATCGTAACGGGTGCGGAATAGAACAGAGTGCTCTCCGTTTAAAATGGCGGGAATGCTGGTTTCATCATCCCAGGCATCCAGTTGCATACATAAATCTGGATCGGATTTACAGGGAATGCTTAACGTTCGGTCCCCCGGCGATTCGCCATGTAACTCGGCATCGTCGATTTCAAAAGCGCCAATGCGCACACTGGTTTTCATCATCGTGCTCTCCGTTAGTTCGCTGATTGTGGTACGACCAGTTTGATCGCCCAAATTTCAGCGTAGCCAACTTCAGCAAAAGCGCCAGTAAAAAAGTGCGCTATTTTTGACCGCTTTCAGTCGTTACCAGTAAAGAGTTTGCCATCGCGAACCAGTTCGCGTGGATAACTGTTCTTCAACCGGGAACCAATCCGTTTCGCCAGACCAATGGGCTGATGCTGGAACGTGACCAGCACATCATCGGCAGACGGCGCGGTTTGCGGGTAAACATCCCGCCCCCGATACCACTCTTCTGCCTCCTGATGAGACAGCTCGAATGCGTTGGCATGATGTGGATCGGCGAGGGCGATCACCGCTTCATGCTGCCAGCGATAACCTTTATTATGGCTTTCCGCCAGTTTTATGCCCAGGCGGGAAAAGCGGACTTTTCCGATCAGCGCTTCAATCTCTGCCGGGAATAACCACACCTCTTTATCTCGCTGCCAGAGGTGCAGGTTTTCTCCCCACTGAAGTCCACTGGCGTTAGCCGCCTGAGTGATTTGCGTCGCCTCACGCCCCTTCATCGGCGCGAACGGAAACTTGCCGACCTTATAGCCAGGCGCGGGAAGCGGGGGAATGGCTGCGGTTTTACGCAAACGGGCGACAAAGAAACCTTCGCAGTCGTAAATCTGCGGGAAAACGTGTAAGAAGCCCTCTGCCGTCAGCGCGCGCTCCGCCCCCGGGAACAGATCGCCTAAAGGCAAAAATTCAACCGCTTCCGGGTAGGTCTCTTTCAGCCACAAGCAGACGGACTCATTCTCCTCGCGATTTAGCGTGCAGGTGGAGTAGACCAGCGTACCGCCAGGGCGCAGCGCGTGAAATGCGCTGTCGATTAGTTCCCGCTGTGTGGCAGCAATATCCAGGTTGCTTTCGACAGACCAGTTTTTAAGCGCGTCGGGATCTTTGCGCACCACGCCTTCACCTGAACAGGGCGCGTCCAGCAAGATAGCGTCGAATGTCTCCGGGAGCGCGGCGCCGAAGACGCGGCCATCAAAATGGGTCAGGGCAACATTACTGATCCCACAGCGGCTGATGTTGGCGTGCAGCACTTTGACCCGGCTGGCGGAGAATTCATTCGCCAGAATGGCGCCCTGATTATTCATCCGCGCGGCGATCTGGGTGGTTTTCGAACCCGGCGCGGCAGCAACATCCATAATGCGTTCCGGCGTATTCCCTTCAGCAAACAGCGCGGCGACCGGCAACATTGAGCTGGCTTCCTGAATATAAAACAGGCCGCTCAGATGTTCGGCGGTGCTGCCCAGCGGCAACGACTCTTCATCATCGCGTTCGATCCAGAAACCTTCCTCGCACCAGGGAACAGGCGTCAGCGACCAGCCATAGGGCGCCGTCAGGGCAAGAAAGTCGGTCACAGAAATTTTTAGCGTATTCACGCGAATGCTGCGACGTAACGGGCGCTGGCAGGCGGCGAGGAAATCGTCAAAAGAGAGTGTCGAAGGCATTGCTTCGCGCATTTGCGTCAGAAAGGCATCAGGGAAATAAACAGCGTGTTGAGCCACTTGGGTACCACCGGCAATAAAACAGGCGCGCAGTGTAGCATAAATGCTCCGGCGCGAGCACGCCGGAGCGGGGGAGTTAACGTGGCAGGGCGGTGCCCCATTCGCGCCACTCTTTCGGTTCGCTTTCCAGCAGCAGGAAGTGTTTACCCGCCTGTGCTTTCGGCGCCAGCGGCGTCCCTGGCGGGGTTGCAAACGCGATGCCACCGCGAATGAATTGATTGAAGGTGCCGGTTTTCACCACGCCGCCGGTCAGGCCAAAGTCCAGACTGTAGCCGGAGGCCAGCCAGAAGACGGAGTTATTACGCACCAGATGCTGATAACGCTGGCTGATGCGCATGGCAATCATCACGCGGTCAGACAGCGAACCTAACGTCATGCCCGTTACCGTGCCCACTTCGATACCTCTGAACAGCACTGGCGTGCCGATGTTCAGCGAACCTGCCTCAGGAGCCTCCACGACGATGCTCAGACCATCGAGATAGCGCGAGTCGGAAATGGTTGCTTCCTGCAATTCGAAATCACGACGCGGGTTGCCGCGTCCGGGCTCCACGTTAATGTAGGGCTGCAAAATCGTATCGAGATGCTCAACGCCCGCGGCGGAGATTTGCGGCGTGATCACCGAGAAACGCGTACCGCTTCGGGCAAAGGTCTGGACATACTCCGGGTAGAGCACCGCTTTCGCCTGAACCTCATTGCGCGCGGTAATCAGCTCCAGCGTCTGGATCTGGCCGATGTCGATGCCGAGATAACGAATCGGCATACCCGCCGCGAGTTTACCGGCGTCAAAGGCGTGCAGGGTGATTTGCCCACCCACCGCGCGGGCGGCGGTTTCCGAGGCGTAGAGTATTCGTTTGTCGCCTTTACGCTGGCTGGCGCTTGCGCCGCTCAGGTTATCGAAACTGATAGCGCCTTTCAGCGCACGCGACAGGGGAGAGGCCTGCACGGTCAGGCCGCTGCCGTTAAGCTGTACCTTCGCCCCGCCTTCCGCCCAGAATACGCTGTTGCTGGTTAACAGGTTGCGGTATTCCGGTTTGATATGCAGATCGATATCAAAGGCGTTAGCGCGTGGGCGCACGGTGATCACTTCACCTACCTCAAACTTACGGTACAGCACCACTGACCCCGTTTGTACATCCGGGAGCGTTTCAGCAGTGAGGCTCACCGTGGTCGTGGGGAGGTCGCTGAGGCTGTTTTCCACGGCCTTTTCCAGATTGGCGTACAGCGGGTAGCTGGATTTCATTTCGCCTTTTGTGCCGGGCAAAATACGAATGCCGCCGCTCACCCACTCGCTGGCGCTGGCGCCGAGAAACTCCACGCCGTCGAGACCGACTTTGATATCCACGCGACTGTTGACGACAAATTTGCTGTCACCCTGAATCAGGGCGCGATGTTGCGGATCGATAGCCACCGTGAACGCAACGCCTTTACTGGATAACTTACGTTCAATGACCTGGCCCACCTGCACGCCATGCAGAACCAGCGGTTGACCGGCGTCAATACCGTAGCTTTCCGGGGCGGTCAGGGTTAACGTCAGCGCATTTGGTTCATGGAGCAGGGCTTCTTCGCCAGGCACCACGACGAATTCACTGCGAGGTTCGCCTTCGCCTGGCACCAGTTCAAACGTTTTGCCGGTCAAAAGCGAACTGATACTGGCATCGCTCAGCGACAGCTTTGGACTGCGCAGCTCAATACGCGTCTTATCACGCAGGAGTGTTACCACGCTGGGGTCAACCGTCATTTCGCCCGTGACTTTCCCGCCGGGGTTGAGCGTTAATTTGGTGAGCTCGCCCACTTCAAGCCCCTGATACATCAGCGGCGTGGAGTCGGCTTTCAGGCCGTCGCCGTTGGGAAGTTCAAGTTTGACGATGACGCCGCGCTGGCTATGGGCTAAATCTTCGTAGAGGCCAAATGCGTCATCTGCGGTTGCAGGCTGCGAATCGTCGGGCGAGTCAAACGCGATTGCGCCATTTACCAGCGCCGCCAGACTCTCCAGCTTCACCTTCGCGCCGCTAAGGCTGACATCCGCATTGACGCCGGAGACATTCCAGAAACGGCTGCCTTTTTTCACCAGGTTTGTGAACCGACGCTCAATCAGTACGTCAATGGTGACGCCCTGTTTGTTGGGATTGATGGCATAGTCATATACCCGACCCACCGGAATTTTGCGGAAATAGACCAGCGACCCGCTGTTAAGAGAGCCGAGGTCAGGCGCGTGAAGATGGATCATCAGGTCGCCGTTGTCCAGACGGTATTTTGGCTGGGTATCAAGCGCGACAAAGTGATCTTTCTCGGCTCCTTTGCCGGGCATCATGCCGATATAGTTCCCGCCGACCAGCGCGTCCAGACCCGAAACGCCCGCCAGCGACGCTTTTGGCGTCACCAGCCAGAACTGGGTCTCCTCGCGCAAGGCATCTTTCATGTTTGACTTAATGCTGACGCGCACTTCTATCTTGCGCAGGTCTTTACTCAGGCTGATGTCCTGTACCGTACCTACTTCAACGCCCTGATAGCGCACAGGCGTCCGGCCCGGAACAATGCCATCCGCCGACATAAAGTCGATCGTCACGGTGTTGCCGCGATCTTCATAACTTCCCCAAATCAGCCAGCCTGCGATCATCAATGCGATAAACGGCAGCAGCCAAAAAGGGGAAATACGACGTTTTGTTTTTATCTGCGCTTCAGTCGGCGAAGCAGGCGTTTCCTGACTCATGTGCATCCCAAAGTAAGCGGCTATCCAGCCATTCCACTGCAAGAATAGTCAATATTACCGCTGCGCCGAAATAAAACGCAGCCGGTCCCATAGTAAAAGCGAGTATCTGATCGCGATTAATCAGCGACATCGTTAACGAAATAACAAAGAGATCCAGCATGGACCAACGGCCGATCCAGGTCACCATCCGCAGCAGCAGGATGCGCGTACGCAGCCCTTGCTCACATTTGAAATGGATGCTGAGCAGCAGTGTAAACATCACAATAACTTTGGTAAATGGCACCAGAATACTGGCGATAAAGACCACGGCCGCCACGGCGATATTGCTGTTCGCCAGCGACATAATGCCCGATAAAATCGTGTCCTCCTGACGCCCGCCATTCACGTAAATAATGGATATCGGCATCAGGTTTGCGGGTAGCAGCAGGACGACAGAGGCCAGCAGCGCCGCCCAGCATTTCTGTATGCTCTGATTTCTGCGCAGGCGCAGCGGGATATGACAACGGGGGCAACGTCCCCGTGAGTCAGGATAACCGGTGAAGTGGCATCCGAGACAGACGCGAAGTTTTTCGTCCGGGCGTCGGGCGGGGCGTTGTGGATAAAAGCGCTCCCAGAGTTGCTCCACATTGAGATGCGACAGCGTCAGAATACTGAGGATCACCAGCGCCACAAAGGCGTAAAGCCCCAGGCCGGGTTGCAGGAAGGCGTAATCCTGCACTTTGATCGAGGCGACCCCAATGCCGACCAGATAAATGTCGAGCATCACCCACTCTTTGAGCCTCTCCAGCATCAGCAATACCGGACGCAGATTCATGCCGAGAATATTACCGAACCATAGATAAGCAATGGCGGTGACCAGAATTAACGGCGCGCCCGCCACGCAAAAGAGCACCATGGCGGCCGTAAGCGGATCGCCTTGCCTGGTCATCTGCCAGATGCCCTGCATCACGTTGGCGTCAATACGCACCCCTAACAGCCAGATACGCAATAGTGGTTCGCCCCAGGCAAAGGGCATCAGCAGCAGCATCGTAACGGCCAGCGCCGCCAGACGCGTCAGCGACCAGTCACGTCCATCGCGAATTTTGGCCTGGCAACGCGGGCAATATGCGCTCTGGTGCGATTGCATTTTCGGCAGGCTAAACAGCATGTCGCATTGGGGGCAGCGCTGATAATGGGCGCGGGGCAACGCTTCACTGATAGACCAGACCGTTATTCTCTTTGTTGGCGTGAGTCGCGGGGTGTTCAGGGCCATGTATCGTGAATCAAAGTGTTAGATTAATGTAATCTTAACTCATGACGGGAATGATCTTGAGCATTAACGCATTTAATGCTTATTTTAATAGGCTGTAGTTTTAGAGTAAGACAACTAAGTGACTATATAATGAGCAAAACAGAGCTATACGCGGATCTTAACCGCGACTTTCAGGCAGTAATGGCAGGTGAAACCAGTTTTCTCGCTACCCTGGCAAATACCAGCGCGCTGCTGTTTGAGCGCCTTTCGGGCGTCAACTGGGCGGGGTTCTATCTGCTGGAAAACGACACGCTGGTGCTGGGGCCGTTCCAGGGGAAACTCGCCTGTGTGCGGATCCCGGTTGGACGCGGCGTCTGTGGTACGGCGGTCGCGCAGAACCAGGTGCAGCGCATCGAGGACGTTCATGCGTTTGACGGACACATCGCCTGCGATAGCGCCAGCAATGCTGAAATTGTGCTGCCTCTGACGGTAGACAATCAGATAATCGGCGTGCTGGACATTGATAGCACGGTATTTGGCCGCTTTACCGAAGAGGATGAGCAAGGCCTGCGTGAGCTTGTCGCGCGGCTTGAAACCGTGCTTGCAACGACGGATTACAAAAAATTCTTTGCGACCGTTGCAGGATAATCAACGGATAACGTAGCAATTACTGATGGCGTCATTATAATGACGCCTGTTCATGCCTGCGGCTTGTTGGCTACGTCCGTTGTAATCAGGAAATTTCATGGAAAATCAACCTAAGTTGAATAGCAGTAAAGAAGTTATCGCGTTTCTGGCCGAACGTTTTCCACAGTGTTTTAGTGCGGAAGGCGAAGCGCGCCCGCTGAAAATTGGCATTTTTCAGGATCTGGTAGAGCGTGTTGAGGGCGAAATGAACCTCAGCAAGACACAACTTCGTTCCGCTTTACGTCTTTATACTTCAAGCTGGCGTTACCTGTACGGCGTTAAGCCGGGCGCAACGCGTGTTGATCTCGACGGCAACCCTTGCGGTGAGCTGGATGAGCAGCACGTTGAACATGCGCGTAAGCAGCTTGAAGAAGCGAAAGCACGCGTCCAGGCGCAACGTGCGGAACAGCAGGCGAAAAAACGCGAAGCTGCCGCTGCGGCAGGCGAAAAAGAAGACGCTCCGCGCCGTGAGCGTAAACCGCGTCCTGCGCCACGTCGTAAAGAGACGACTCCGCGTACTCCTCGCGCTGAAAAACCGGCGGCTAAAGCACCACGCGCACCACGCGAAGAACAGCATACCCCGGTGTCTGATATTTCAGCGCTGACGGTAGGGCAGTCACTGAAGGTGAAAGCAGGCAACAATGCGATGGATGCCACCGTATTAGAAGTCACCAAAGATGGCGTCCGTGTGCAGCTGAATTCGGGTATGTCTTTGATTGTACGCGCAGAACACCTGGTGTTCTGAAACGGAGGCCAGGCCTGGCATGAACACTTTTTTTAGGCTTACCGCGTTAGCTGGCTTGCTTGCAATAGCAGGCCAGTCCTTCGCCGTCGATGACATTACGCGCGCCGATCAAATTCCCGTTCTGAAGGAAGAAACGCAGCATGCGACCGTGAGTGAGCGCGTGACTTCGCGTTTTACACGTTCCCACTATCGTCAGTTCAATCTGGATCAGGCGTTTTCGGCAAAGATTTTCGATCGCTATCTTAATCTGCTCGACTACAGCCACAATGTGCTGCTGGCGAGTGATGTGGAGCAGTTTGCGAAAAGCAAAACTGTCCTCGGCGATGAGCTGCGTACAGGTAAACTGGATGTCTTCTATGACCTCTATAACCTGGCGCAAAAACGCCGTTTCGAACGTTATCAGTACGCGTTAAGCGTGCTGGAACGCCCGATGGATTTCACCGGTAACGACACGTTTAACCTTGACCGCAGCAAAGCGCCCTGGCCGAAAAATGAGGCTGAGCTGAACGCGTTGTGGGATGGCAAGGTGAAATTCGACGAACTTAGCCTGAAGCTGACGGGCAAGAACGATAAAGAAATTCGCGAAACGCTGACGCGTCGTTACAAATCTGCGATTCGCCGTCTGGCGCAAACCAACAGTGAAGACGTGTTCTCACTGGCGATGACCGCATTTGCGCGCGAAATCGACCCGCATACTAACTACCTTTCTCCGCGAAATACCGAACAGTTCAATACTGAAATGAGCCTGTCTCTGGAAGGTATCGGCGCGGTTCTGCAAATGGACGATGACTACACGGTCATCAACTCGATGGTTGCCGGCGGCCCGGCGGCAAAAAGCAAGGCGATAAGCGTAGGCGATCGCATTGTAGGCGTAGGCCAGACGGGGAAAGGAATGGTTGATGTGATTGGCTGGCGTCTTGATGACGTGGTGGCGCTGATCAAAGGGCCAAAAGGCAGCAAAGTTCGTCTTGAAATTCTGCCTGCCGGTAAGGGCACGAAAACGCGAACCATTACGCTGACGCGCGAACGCATTCGTCTTGAAGACCGCGCTGTTAAAATGACGGTGAAAACGGTCGGTAAAGAGAAAGTCGGCGTGCTGGATATTCCGGGGTTCTATGTGGGGCTGACGGATGACGTCAAAGTCCAGCTACAGAAACTGGAAAAACAGAACGTGAGCAGCATTGTTATCGATCTGCGCACCAACGGCGGCGGCGCGCTGACCGAAGCGGTTTCGCTGTCCGGTCTGTTTATCCCGTCTGGCCCGGTTGTTCAGGTTCGTGACAACAACGGTAAAGTGCGTGAAGACGCCGATACCGATGGCGTGGTGTATTACAAAGGCCCGCTGGTGGTACTGGTCGATCGCTTCAGCGCATCCGCGTCGGAGATTTTTGCCGCGGCGATGCAGGATTACGGTCGCGCATTGATTGTCGGTGAACCGACTTTCGGTAAAGGCACCGTACAGCAGTACCGCTCCCTGAACCGTATTTATGATCAGATGCTGCGTCCTGAATGGCCTGCGCTGGGTTCCGTGCAGTACACCATTCAGAAATTCTACCGTGTTAACGGCGGCAGCACGCAGCGTAAAGGCGTCACGCCGGATATCGTCATGCCGACGGGGAATGAAGAGACGGAAACCGGTGAGAAGTTTGAAGACAACGCCTTGCCGTGGGACAGCATTGATGCGGCAACGTACGTGAAGTCAGATGATTTAACGCCGTTTGGCCCGGAACTGCTGAAAGAGCATAACGCGCGCATCGCGAACGATCCTGAGTTCCAGTACATCCTGAAGGACATTGCCCGCTTTAACGCGATGAAAGATAAGCGCAATATCGCTTCTCTCAATTTCGCCCAGCGCGAAAAAGAGAATAACGAAGACGATGCCCTGCGTCTGGCGCGTATCAACGATCGGTTTAAACGTGAAGGCAAGCCGCTTCTGAAGAAACTGGACGATCTGCCGAAGGATTATAAAGAGCCGGATCCGTATCTGGATGAAACGGTACGGATAGCGCTGGATCTGGCGCATCTTGAGAAAGAGAAGCCCGCGGAGCAACCCGCAACCAGCAAATAGCGTCAAGCAGGCACAAGAAATTGTGCCTGTTTTTTTAACAAGCGCATTAAGCCGTCAGTCTTATGCAACAAAATGTAAAGTTGTGTCTTTCTGGTGACTTACAGCCCGCAGATGCTTGAAAATAGCCACAAGACCCATACGATGTGGGTATCGCATAGTGCGTTTTGTTAAGTTGAGGTTAAAAGAAAATTATGATGCGAATCGCGCTCTTCCTGCTGACGAACCTGGCCGTGATGGTCGTTTTCGGGCTGGTGCTGAGCCTGACAGGGATACAGTCAAGCAGCGTACAAGGCTTGCTGATTATGGCGCTGCTGTTTGGTTTTGGTGGTTCCTTCATTTCGCTGCTGATGTCCAAATGGATGGCGTTAAAGTCCGTGGGTGGGGAAGTCATTGAGCAACCGCGTAATGAAAGAGAACGCTGGCTGATGAACACGGTGGCGACGCAGGCGCGTCAGGCCGGAATCGCTATGCCGCAGGTGGCTATCTATCATGCGCCGGATATCAACGCGTTTGCGACCGGCGCGCGCCGTGATGCGTCGCTGGTTGCGGTGAGTACCGGCTTGCTGCAAAACATGAGCCCGGATGAAGCCGAAGCCGTTATTGCGCATGAGATCAGTCACATCGCTAATGGCGATATGGTCACCATGACGCTGATTCAGGGGGTTGTGAACACCTTTGTGATCTTCATCTCGCGTATTATCGCGCAGATCGCCGCGGGCTTCCTCGGTGGAAACCGTGATGAGGGTGAAAGCAGCAACGGCAACCCAATGATCTATTTCGCGGTGGCGATGGTTCTTGAACTGGTGTTCGGGATACTGGCGAGCATTATCACCATGTGGTTCTCACGTCACCGTGAATTCCATGCGGACGCCGGTTCTGCGAAGCTTGTCGGCCGTGAAAAGATGATTGCCGCGTTGCAGCGCCTGAAAACCAGCTATGAGCCGCAGGAAGCCAACAGCATGATGGCGTTCTGTATCAACGGCAAGTCGAAGTCACTGAGCGAGTTGTTCATGACTCACCCGCCGCTGGATAAGCGTATTGAAGCGCTGCGTAGCGGCGAGTACCTGAAGTAAGGCGGTATGCCTGGCATTCTAAAAAAGCGCATCAGATGATGCGCTTTTTTTTTACGCCACGGAGTGGGGTTGAGTGATGCGCAAACCGCTGATAATGGCGGCTACGGTCGCCAGGATGCCCGCCGTCATCAGGGAAATATGCGTACCGTTGTCCGCAAACTGATTCAACATGAGCGCAACCAGCGCTGCGCCGGTACTCTGGCCCAGAAGACGCGCCGTGCCCAGCATCCCGCTGGCCCCTCCGCTGCGATCGCGTGGCGCAGAGGTGATAATCGTGTGGTTATTGGGCGACTGGAATAAGCCAAAACCGGCTCCGCAAAGGATCATCGGCCAGATGATACTGATATCTGACGGCGAGGCTGGCAGCAGCATCAGCGCAAAAAGTCCTGTGGCCATAATTATCAGTCCTGACGCGCCCAGCAGCCCGGCATGAACCCGTTCAATTAAATAGCCCGCCAGCGGCGCCATCACCATTGTCGCCAGCGGCCAGGGCGTCAGCAATAACCCGGTCTCGACTTCGCTACGCCCCAATACCGTTTGCAGATAAAAGGGAAGGGAAACCATCGCCAGCATCTGCGCGCAGAAAGAGCAAATACTGGTGCAGATCGACAGAGAAAAGAGCGGAATACGCAGTAAGTCAATCGGTAACAAAGGCACCGGGAGTGAGAGCTGGCGGCGAATGAAGAAGAAACCGACGACAAGCATAACCGCCAGTTCTGCGCCAATCAGCGTTAAAGGTTGCCCCTGTGCGAATCCGCTGAGAGCGGTGATCAGCAAGCCGAAGGTTAAGGCGTTCATCACTGCGCTGGGCAAGTCGAAGCGCGGTTTGGCGCTACGAGCGCTGTTTGGGGGTAAGAAACGCATAGCCAACAGCAATGCGATAATGCCTAACGGAACGTTAATCAGGAACAGCCATTTCCATGACGCTATCGACAGGATTGCTGCCGCAATGGTCGGCCCCGCAGCCGAAGACACGGCGACGATGAAGGAGTTGATGCCCATTCCGCGCCCAAGGTGGCGTTGCGGATAGATAAGTCGGATCAGCGCCGTGTTCACGCTCATCAGCGCGGCGCCGCCAAACCCCTGCGCGACGCGCGCAAGCGTCAGCATTTCCAGGGAGTCCGACAGCGCGCAGAACAGCGACGAAAACAGGAAAATGACCAGGCCGTATTTATAGATGCGTCGATAGCCGAACATGTCCCCCAGAAACGAGAGCGATAAGAGAGAAACCACGATCGCGATTTGGTAAGCGTTAACAACCCAGATCGATCGGGCGGCGGACGCCTGGAGATCGGTTGCAATGGTAGGGAGCGCGACATTCGCGATTGCGCCATCCAGCACGGCCATCGAGATACCAATAATGATGGTTAAAATGGCGCCGTAACGCTGGGGTAATGGCAGGCCATCGGCCTGGATTTTGTCCATAGAGAGTCAATGTCTTTCGGGGGATTATGATCAGAGTAATGATTTTAGCATTGATATCGCGGGGTTATGTCGCAGATTTGTAACTAAGTAAGCAAAGATGGATTGCGACCGCCATGACGTGAAATTATAATAAAAACCGGTTCTGATTTTTATAAAACACTCGCAATGAGGTGATAAATGGCTATCGCAGATCTGGATAAACAACCTGATTCTGTTTCTTCTGTGCTGAAGGTTTTTGGCATTCTGCAAGCGCTGGGTGAAGAGCGCGAAATAGGGATCACCGAGCTGTCGCAACGTGTCATGATGTCAAAAAGCACCGTTTATCGCTTTTTACAAACGATGAAAACGCTGGGTTATGTCGCGCAGGAAGGTGAATCTGAAAAATATTCGCTGACCCTGAAATTGTTTGAGCTGGGCGCCCGTGCGCTGCAAAACGTTGATCTGATCCGTAGCGCTGATATTCAGATGCGTGAAATTTCCCGTCTGACCAAAGAGACAATTCACCTCGGTGCGCTGGATGAAGACAGCATTGTCTACATTCATAAAATCGACTCCATGTACAATTTGCGCATGTATTCCCGCATTGGCCGCCGTAACCCGCTGTACAGCACCGCAATCGGTAAAGTGCTGCTGGCATGGCGCGACCGCGATGAAGTCAAACAGATACTGGATGGCGTGGAGTACAAACGTAGCACCGCGCGCACGATTACCAGCACCGAGGCGTTACTGCCGATGCTGGATCAGGTGCGCGAGCAGGGGTACGGCGAAGATAACGAAGAGCAGGAAGAAGGCCTGCGCTGCATTGGCGTGCCGGTGTTCGACCGTTTTGGCGTGGTGATCGCCGGTCTGAGCATTTCGTTCCCGACGCTGCGTTTCTCCGAAGAACGTCTGCATGAGTATGTCGCTATGCTGCACACGGCAGCGCGTAAAATCTCTGAGCAGATGGGTTACAACGACTATCCATTCTGAGGTGAGCGCGCCCTGAGCCGTTCAGAAGCCAGCCGGTAGAAGATACCTGCTGGCTTTTTTATTGCCCTGAAAAGGGGCGGGAGAGTGGTTTCTCCCGCTAAAAAACGCATTAAAAAGGCATAACCACGTTATGCCTGATATTTATGCAGATGAATGGATGTGATGCCAGATTAGCCGTTATCGACCACCACGGCGCTTTTTCTGAATACAGGACAGTCTGACAGACCAATGATGCCGCTGTCAGTATGGACATATTGCGCTGTACTGGTGCCGCGAGCGGTCAGATATTGACATTGCAGACCCAGACCGGCGGCGTTCTCCTTGCTGCCAATCAGAACCCCATAGCCACTGAGCAATAAACCAATCCATACCAGAGCAATCAAAACAATCGCGCGAATGATCAAACGCATTACTACCTCTTTTCTTTTTTTGGTTAGAATAAGGGTAGCCTGAACGCCCACTGAAACAAGTGTATCATTCCTAAAAGTATATAATGTCGCTCCAGTTAGTTCCGGTTTAGATAACGCGTGGTAATTTGATGGCATAAGATGTGGATGCGGAGAGCGGAGTGAAAAAGTTTCGGTGGGTAATCCTGATTATTGTTGCGTTGGTATGTCTGCTGCTGTGGGCGCAGGTGTTCAACATAATGTGCGATCAGGATGTACAATTTTTCAACGGAATTTGTGCCATCAATAAATTTATCCCCTGGTGATAGCATTTTTACAACAGTTGATTACCTTCCCGTGTAGCAGTGGTAAAATACGGCGTCTACATTGAGGTGGTAACATGAACGAAGTTCTGAATTCTGGCGTACTGACTTTTACGTCTTTGATTGTATCGGTGGTGGTTCTGATTGTCGGGCTGGTCCTGTGGTTTTTTGTGAACCGGGCAAGTTCAAGAACAAATGAGCAGATTGAGCTGCTTGAAGCGCTGCTGGATCAGCAAAAGCGGCAAAATGCCTTGCTACGCCGTCTGTGCGAAGCTAACGAGCCTGAAAAAGTCGCTGAGGCCGAGTCTGAAGCGAAACCTCAGGAAGAGGATGACGATATCATCCGTCTGGTCGCTGAACGGTAACGACAAGCAGAGACAGGATGCGCGTCTGCCAGCCATTCCTTCAGGCAGGCCCATCCTGTTTTCATTAATGTAACCCTGTGTATACCAGGTCTGTTATTTCATTGATCATTTAATGCTTTAACTTAATCTCTCCTTAAATATATTTATCCATACGCTAATAATGTGATTATGTCGCTTTTGTGATAGCGATCGTTTTTATTAATAGCGAAACGTTTCTCTCACTTTTTTTGTGCATTGTCATCATTCTTTCATTATTTTGGTGCACAACCAAAGCACGTATTGGCTATCAGTGAAACGGATGAAAAATGGTCGAATACTTCGCATTTTTAAACAATATTGGTTTTTTTGCGTTGTGACAATTTATGCATTACAAAGCATAAAAAGTGATATCTGTTTACCGTATCGATAAGATCAACGCATGACCTGGAACAACCGAAGTTATTGAGCTATGGTAGAAAAGCCGCTGTACGGGCGTAAGCCTGTCGAAAGGCGCCTGGAGAAGCGAGAATATATCGTCGGGAACTGTGCCGCATAACTGTGCAGTTGATCTTTGATATCTCTCTGGATTTGTGCGACTGATCGAGACACGTTTAAAAATGGCTTGCCATAATTAACGTTGTATGTGATAACACGTTTTGGGTTAAACGAGGTACAGTTCTGTTTATGTGTGGCATTTTCAGTAAAGAAGTCCTGAGTAAACACGTTGACGTTGAATACCGCTTCTCTGCCGAACCTTATATTAGTGCCTCAAGCAGTAATGTCTCAGTTTTATCTATGTTATGCCTGCGGGCGAAGAAAACACTCTAAGGAATTTTGCAAATGGCAAAGATTAAAGGTCAAGTTAAGTGGTTCAACGAGTCTAAAGGTTTTGGCTTCATTACTCCGGCTGATGGCAGCAAAGATGTGTTCGTACACTTCTCCGCTATCCAGGGTAACGGCTTCAAAACCCTGGCTGAAGGCCAGAACGTTGAGTTCGAAATTCAGGACGGCCAGAAAGGTCCGGCTGCTGTTAACGTAACAGCTATCTGATCGACACCACTGATTTGAAGCGCCAAGGCGCATCAACCTCAGATATAAAGCCTCGCCAGTGCGGGGCTTTTTAATTCAGGTTCCTTCAAAATATTTCTGAATACACTTCTGTTAGCGCTTTGTTGCAAAGCCGCGATGTTCGTAGCATTGTTTTTCCCGCTTTCCCTCGTCAATTCCCGTTAAATCAATCACCTGAAAAACGACCTTGCTGGAGACCAGGTGAAAAAGAAAAGCGACGGCGCCGTGCGTAATTTTGCTCCCATCCGTTTTGTACTGCTGTGCGTGGCGATTTTGCTGAGCATGGGGTTATTGCTGGGACGCGTGGCGTGGTTACAGATCATCACGCCGACAAATCTGGTTAAACAGGAGGACAGGCGTTCGTTACGTGAGGTTACCACGGCGTCGCCACGCGGCATGATTACCGACAGAGAAGGGCGTCCGTTAGCCGTTAGCGTGCCGGTCAATGCGGTCTGGGCCGACCCGAAGACGATCGTCAGTAAAGGTGGCGTGGGGTATAACCAACGCTGGCAGGCGCTGGCGCAGACGCTGCATCTTTCACTGGCTACGCTGGCTGAGCGGGTAAACAGCAATCCTACCGGGCGGTTTATCTATCTGGCGCGCCAGATTTCGCCGCAGCAGGCCGAATGGATCGATAAGCTCAATCTTCCTGGCATTAACCTGCGTGAAGAGTCCCGGCGTTTTTATCCGGCAGGGCATGTGGCAGCCAACCTGATTGGCTTTACCAACATTGACGGGCAGGGGATTGAGGGGATTGAGAAAAGTTTTAATGCCCAACTGACGGGGAAACCCGGTTCCCGCCTTGTTCGCAAAGATAAGTTTGGTCATGTTATCGAGAACATAACCGAAACAAATCCTGTGCCAGCGCATGAGCTTCAGCTCAGTATTGATGAACGTCTACAGACAGTGACGGAGGATGCGCTGGATAACGCCGTCACCTGGAACAAAGCGGAGTCCGGCGCGGCGGTACTGGTCAACATCGCGACGGGGGAAATTCTGTCGATGGCAAGCTTCCCGGACTTTAATCCGAATAACCGGGAAGGCGCCGTGCTGGATGATTTTCGCAACCGTGCCATCAGCGATACCTTTGAACCGGGTTCCACGGTCAAGCCGCTGGTGATCATGACGGCGCTTCAGCAGGGCATTGTCCAGCCCGACAGCGTGATTGATACGCATCCGTTTAATCTTGACGGCCACCGGATTCGTGACGTGGGGTATTACCCGGAGCTGAGTTTGACCGGAATCCTGCAAAAATCGAGTGATACCGGCGTGTCGCGTCTCTCGCTCGCTATGCCGGTTCAACGACTGCTGGATACGTATAAAGGCTTTGGCTTTGGGCAGTCTACGGGACTGGGGCTCACCGGGGAGAGCAGCGGCTTACTGCCGCAGCGTCGTTACTGGAGCGATCTGGATCGGGCGACGTTTGCCTTCGGGTACGGTCTGATGGTGACGCCGCTCCAGCTGGCGCACGTATATGCCACCATCGGCAGTTTTGGTATCTACCGACCGCTTTCCATTACGCGTATTGATCCGCCCGTTGTGGGGACGCGTGTGATGCCCGCCGAACTGGTGCATCAGGTTGAGCATATGATGGAGAGCGTCGCGCTCCCCGGCGGGGGAGGAACCAAAGCCGCAGTCAGAGATTATCGCGTGGCGGTAAAAACCGGTACGGCGAAGAAAATCGGCGATGACGGTAAGTATGTCGATAAATACGTGGCCTATACGGCGGGCGTGGCTCCGGCCAGCGATCCGCAGTTTGCGCTGGTGGTTGTGATTAACAATCCGCAAAACGGCTCTTACTATGGCGGCGCGGTGTCGGCGCCGGTGTTCAGCCAGATTATGGGCGATGTTCTGCGCCTGGAAAACGTTAAACCGGACGGTATGCCCGCCGACTCCGACCACCTGTTAGTGATGCACGGCAACCGCCTGTCGTCCCCCTCGCTGTAAGTTATTTTCCCAGGGCGCAATTCGCGTTACACTTGCGCCCTAAAATTACCGGCCGGAGTTGTCATGTCGTTTTCTTGTCCCCTTTGTCATCAGCCACTTGCGCAGGTGAAAAACAGTTTTATCTGCCCACAACGGCATCAGTTTGATGTGGCGAAAGAGGGATACGTCAACCTGTTGCCCGTGCAGCATAAACGGTCACGGGACCCGGGCGACAGCGCCGAAATGATGCAGGCGCGTCGGGCATTCCTTGATGCCGGGCATTATCAGCCGTTGCGCGATGCCATCGTCAGGATACTTGCCGAACGGCTGGACGAGAATGCAACGTCGATTCTGGATATCGGCTGCGGTGAAGGGTATTACACACATGCCTTCGCCGAAACGCTGGCGTCAGGCACCACATTTGGTCTGGATGTCGCGAAAGTCGCCATTAAAGCGGCGGCGAAACGTTATCCGCAGGTGACGTTTTGTGTGGCGTCAAGCCATCGTCTGCCTTTCGCCGACGCGTCTATGGATGCGATTGTCAGGATTTATGCCCCCTGTAAGGCTGAAGAGTTAGCGCGAGTGGTAAAACCGGGTGGTTGGGTAATCACCGCTACGCCGGGGCCGCGCCATCTGATGGCGCTAAAAGGGCTGATCTATGATGAAGTGCGCTTACATGCCCCGCATACTGAGCAGCTTGAAGGGTTTACGTTGCAGCAAAGCATGGCGTTAGGGTATGAGATGCGGTTGCGCGGTAATGAGGCCGTTGCGTTGCTCCAGATGACGCCTTTCGCCTGGCGTGCAAAACCTGACGTATGGGAGCGGCTGGCGGCTTGCCAGCAGTTTGATTGCCAGACGGATTTCAGCCTTCACATCTGGCAACGTGAGCGTTAACCGTGGAAGTGTGTCCAGAGGATCTGGGCGCCGATACCGATAAGTACAGCCCCGCCAAGAATTTCCGCCCGTTTGCCGAGCAGCGGGCCGATAAAGCGCCCCACCATGATGCCCAGCGTGGACATGATTAACGTGGCACAGCCGATAGCCAGCGCGGTCGCAATAATGTTCACCTGCAAGAATGCCAGACCGACGCCAACGGCCATTGCATCCAGGCTGGTGGCGATAGCGGTAGTGACCAGCAGCCAAAAACTGTGGCGGCGTAACGGCTCGTCATCTTCGTCATTACCGCCACGAACGCCTTCGATAATCATACGAATCCCCAGAAACACCAGCAGGATGAACGCAACCCAGTGATTCCATTCCAGCACGAATTTGCTGGCCAGCATACCCAGCCCCCAGCCGATCAGCGGGGTGAGCGTTTCAACCGCGCCGAAAATAAGGCCGGTGCGCAGGGCTTCGGAGAATTTAGGTTTGTGTAGCGTGGCGCCTTTACCAATCGATGCCGCGAAAGCATCCATTGACATGCCGAAAGCGAGAAGAACAGTTGCGGTGATATTCATAACAGCGTCCTGACCGGGGTTCCATAAAACACATCACTGCCCCCAGCGAACATGCATACCCGAACATGGCGTTCATAAGCTATGCATAGCAGTTGATGTGCATATGGTCTCGCCTGACTGAAAATAGAGTGATATCAGTCCGTACGCGCCACGTTTTTCAACGAGTATGTTGACACGTACATTTCCTGAGTCTGGAAATCGGCTACTCCCCAAATGACGGCGCAACATTAACATATTTTGAGAATATAAAACAACAATGGAGAAATATTATTTGACTTCTAATTGAAAACGATTTTCATTTAGATTTAATTATCAATAAAACGTTAAAATAAATAACAAATCAGGCGGGATGAATATAGCCTTAGCTATGTTTTTTTGATCGCGAATATACTTAAAACATAGTTCAGGCTATATCTGTAACTCATTGAGATGAAACAAGAAGCTTATATATTCTTTCCAGATCGTCGATATTTCGTACGCGAATAAGCAGGCGCCGTTGTTCTAATTGCATCACCAGTACGCCATCTTCCGATAAATTCATCTCTTTAATACGGTTATATTCTATCCAGACATTGGCGAAGAAAAAACCTTTCTGTTTGAAGATGATCCTGGGGGCGCGAACCCAAAAAATATAAAACCCCATCAGCGCCAGTGCACATAATAACCATGTGGTAATTTGCGCGCCGTGACTGGTAACGTTGTTGTAGATAAGAATGGCGACCAGGCCGACGAAGATAACGCTATCAACACGACCACGACGCAGCAGAGGCACTGCAAGCAGAGTGGGGCCGTTACGGCGGGGCATGATGAACTGATCGTAAATGGCGTAAGCCAGTAACGCGACAATAAAAAGAACCAGCACCAGGTCCGTGACAGTCATTAATCCTCCAGATAAAAAAACCGGGGCCAAAGGGCCCCGGTAGTGTACAACAGAATTACAGACCCAGCAGGCCGCAAGCGTAACCGGCGATACCGATGACGAAGAAGCCAACGATGATCCACAGCGGGTTTACTTTCTTACGCAACAGCCACATACAGGCGAAGGTCAGCAGCAGCGGAACCAGACCCGGCATCAACTGATCGAGAATGGTCTGCACGGTGGTGACGTTTTCTTTACCCGTCTGGTCAGTGATGCGTGATACCACCAGCGGAATATTGACGTGCGTCCACTTGTTAACCAGCGCCCCCATGACAAACAGGCCGAGGATTGACGCCCCCTCAGTCAGTTTTTGCAGGAAGCCGCCGCCCATATCCTTAACGATATCGACGCCTTTACGGTAGCCGTAAGCCACGCCGTAGTAACGGGTCGCCAGACGCACCAGGTTAAACAGAATGAAGAACAGCAACGGTCCCAGCAGGCTGCCGCTCATCGCGATACCCGCGCCCAGCGCGGCGAATACCGGACGAACCGTACCCCAGAAGATCGGGTCGCCCACGCCTGCCAGCGGCCCCATCAGACCAACTTTGATACCGTTGATGGCACCATCGTCGATCTCCGCGCCGTTGGCGCGCTGTTCTTCCATCGCCAGCGTAACGCCCAGTACCGGAGCGGCAACGTAAGGATGGGTGTTGAAGAACTCCAGGTGACGTCTGATCGCCTGTTTACGCGCGTCGTTGTTTTCCGGGTACAGGCGTTTGATCGCCGGCACCATGGAGAAGCAGAAGCCCAGCGCCTGCATACGTTCGAAGTTCCATGACCCCTGGAACAGGTTAGAACGGATGAACACGCCACGAATATCACTCGGAGTGAGTTTTTTCTCAGTGGTAGTTTTAGTCATATCAACCATTTCGTTCACCTGTTAGTCCAGTTCGTTATCGAGATCGTTGTTACCAGCAGCCTGAGCTGGCGCACCGGCTACGCGGTTATATTTCGGGCTCAGCTGGATGTAGAGGATGGCCATTACCGCGCCAATTACGCCCAGAGCAACCAGGTTGAAGTTAGTGAATGCCGCAGTGACGAAGCCGAGGTAGAAGAACGGCATCAGATAGCCCGCGCGCATCATGTTGATGACCATTGCGTAACCGACAACCACGATCATGCCGCCGGCGATGTTCAGACCGCTGGTCACGACTTCCGGGATCGCATTCAACATGCCCTGAACTTCACTGGTGCCGACAGAAATCGCCACGATAACCGCCGGAATCGCGATACGCATTGCCTGTAGGAACAGGGAGGATACGTGGATCCAGGACAGTGCCGTCAGGTTGCCGCTATCGGCCGCTTTATCCGCCGCGTGCTGGAATGCCACGGTGATGGTACGTACGATGATGGTCAGCACCTGACCTGCGGCCGCCAGTGGAATCGCCAGCGCGATACCTGCGCCAATGCCTTGATGACCGGCGATAACCAGCACGGTTGAAATAATGGAAGCCAGCGCGGCATCAGGCGCAACGGCAGCACCGATGTTCATCCAGCCAAGCGCGATCATTTCCAGGGTACCACCGATGATAATACCGGTTTTCATGTCCCCAAGAACGGCACCGATTAGCGTACAGGCCACCAATGGACGGTGGAACTGAAATTCATCAAGTACCGACTCCATACCCGCGATACATGCGACGATGAACACCAGCACAATCTGAAGAGTGGTAATCTCCATTGTACTTCTCCTATTGCTATACAGACTTAAGTGTGAATGCTAATTAAATGCCGGGTGGTTATTTCGCCACTTTGGCAATCAAATCCATCATTTTCAGTTTCTGATCGGTGGAAACTTTACGAACCTCAAGCTCGATACCGCGTTCGTTGAGCTTTTTAAAGGCGTCGATATCGGTCTCGTCGACGGAAACGGCGTTATTAACCTGCGTTTTACCCTGACGGAAAGCCATACCGCCAATGTTTACGGAAGTCACTTTCACGCCGCCTTCAACGATACGTTCCACATCGGTAGGGTTGGTGAACAGCAGCATCACACGTTCGCCTGCGTATTTCGGGTTGTTGTAGACACGAATCATCTTGGCAACGTCTACCACATGCGCCGTTACGCCCGGAGGTGCCACCTGTGTTAACAGCGTTTTACGTACGGTGTCCGCCGCAACTTCATCACTCACGACGATGATGCGGGTGACGTTGGTCTCTTTGGTCCAGCGGGTGGCGACCTGGCCGTGAATCAAACGGTCATCGATACGGGCGAGACCGATTACCATGTAATCGTTGGGTCCCATTGGTTTAGCGGGCGCCGCCGCTTTTGGCGCAGCAACCGGCGCCGGAGCGGGTTTTTCAACCGGTTTCGCTTTCAGCGCTTTCACGCCTTCACGACCGGTTTCTACCGCCAGAGCGACTAATTCGTCAAAGCTCGGATTGTCATCGCGGGCCATGAACGTTTCCACCAGCATCGGAATATTGACGCCAGCAATGACTTCATAGTGCTCTTTGTCGACGACAATACGGCTGGCAGCATTAAATGGACTGCCTCCCCATGTATCAACGAGAAACAGCACGCCTTTGCTGGTATCGAGTTTTGCCAACTGAGCGTTGTACTTTTCAATCAGCGTTTCGGCATTTTCGCCTGGAACGAAATCGATCCAGCCGACGTTTTCCTGCTCGCCTAACAGCATTTCTGCTGTTTTAAGTAACTGCTCTGCAGCCCAACCATGTGTGCCTATAACAATAGCAATGGTCACTTGCTACCTCCTTTATTATCGTTAACACATCAACGTGACAGATGTATTTTGAATCGCCGTCCGCACTCGAATCGATTCAGATAAGGGTTATAATGAAAAAACAGTTATTTCCGGGAATTATTTTAGATAGCGAAAAAAATATTTTATGTGATGAAGATCCGCAATTTAGCTTTCACATCAGAGAAATTTCGTAGTGTAAAATATCCCTGTAACATCTCATTGCAAAGGAAGGTAAATCTTTGCCAAAAAGACATTGTCTCTGTTATGTTTAGCTTCCGTTTAATTAGTAAGGAGTATAGGGCAGTAGCCCGCCGTATGGATCGTCACCGACGTCATTTCACTTTGAGGCCGTATCAGGCCTGTCTGTCTGGCTCTTTTGGCCGCAACCTTAATTCGCATATTGCTTTCTCGCCTGTTCGCTATTCCTTAAGCAGGAGCTTGTCATGGAATTCTTAATGGACCCCTCAATCTGGGCGGGTTTGCTCACGCTTGTTATCCTCGAAATTGTTCTGGGTATTGATAACCTGGTCTTTATCGCGATTCTGGCTGACAAGCTGCCGCCAAAGCAGCGTGATAAGGCGCGTCTTATCGGTTTGTCGCTGGCGCTGGTGATGCGTCTGGTCCTGCTGTCCATCATTTCGTGGATGGTGACCTTAACGAAACCACTCTTTACCGTCTGGGATCTCACCTTCTCAGGGCGCGATCTGATCATGCTCATCGGGGGTCTCTTCCTCCTGTTTAAGGCCACGACGGAGCTGCATGAGCGCCTGGAAAACCGTGAGCATGACTCGGGGCACGGCAAAGGCTATGCGAGTTTCTGGGTCGTGGTAACGCAGATCGTTATCCTTGATGCCGTCTTCTCCCTTGACGCGGTAATTACCGCCGTGGGTATGGTTAACCATCTGCCGGTGATGATGGCTGCCGTGGTGATTGCGATGGCGGTGATGCTGCTGGCGTCTAAGCCGCTTACCCGTTTCGTCAACCAGCATCCGACGGTTGTAGTGCTCTGTCTGAGCTTCCTGTTGATGATCGGTCTGAGCCTGGTGGCGGAAGGTTTTGGCTTCCATATTCCGAAAGGGTATCTGTACGCTGCTATCGGTTTCTCAATCGTCATCGAATTGTTCAACCAGATTGCGCGTCGTAACTTTATTCGCCATCAGTCAACGTTACCGCTACGTGCACGCACCGCAGACGCCATCCTGCGACTGATGGGCGGTAAACGTCAGGCGAGCGCGCAGCACGAGTCTGACAGCCCGGCGACGGTGCCTGTACCTGAAGGCGCGTTTGCTGAAGAAGAGCGTTATATGATCAACGGCGTGCTGACCCTGGCGTCCCGTTCGCTGCGCGGCATCATGACGCCTCGCGGTGAAATCAGCTGGGTGGATGCTGACCTGAGCGTGGATGAAATCCGCGAACAGTTACTCTCTTCTCCGCACAGCCTGTTCCCGGTGTGTCGCGGCGAACTGGATGAGATCATCGGTATTGTTCGTGCGAAAGAACTGCTGGTGGCGCTGGAAGAGGGCGTGGATGTGGCCGCGATTGCTTCAGAATCACCAGCGATTGTCGTCCCGGAAACGCTGGACCCGATTAATCTGCTGGGCGTCCTGCGTCGCGCTCGCGGCAGCTTCGTCATCGTCACCAATGAGTTTGGCGTCGTGCAGGGGCTGGTTACGCCGCTGGACGTGCTGGAAGCGATTGCCGGTGAGTTCCCGGATGCCGACGAAACGCCAGAGATCATTACCGAAGCGGGCGGCTGGCTGGTGAAGGGGGGAACGGATCTGCATGCCCTGCAACAGGCGCTGGATGTCGATAACCTGGTGAACGACGAGGAAGACATCGCCACCGTCGCTGGATTGGTTATCGCCGTAAACGGTCATATCCCGCAGGTGGGCGATGTTATCGACGTTGCGCCGCTTCATATCACGATTGTCGAAGCGAACGACTACCGTGTTGATTTGGTTCGTATTGTTAAAGAACAACCTGCTCACTACGAAGACGAATAAGCGCCGTTCCCCGGTAAAACCGGGATCTAACGAAACGGCATAACGGGCGTCATGTGTCCGTTATGCCGGGCGGGCGGCGGTGCGCTGCCCGCCAGCCACTGAGGAAAATCGTGAAGCGGCATAGGCCTTGCGAACAGAAATCCCTGCAACGCCTGAACGCCGTGTCCCCGCAAATATTGCGCCTGCTCTCGCGTTTCAACGCCTTCCGCCACCAGTTCAATATTCAGTCTTTGCCCCAGCGCGATGATGATATCGGTCACCGTGGAGTTCACCGCATCAGTACCGATCGCCGCAGTAAATGATTTGTCGATCTTCAGCACGTCCGGGCGCAATTTCTCCAGCCATGACAGCGAGCTGTTGCCGGTGCCAAAGTCATCAATGGCGAGCTTCACCCCTTTGCGGTGAAGTTCACGCATCAGCCGATAATCGACGTCCAGTAAGGCATCCCGTTCCGTCAGCTCAAGCACAAGTTGCTGAACAGGATGGGCGCTGAACCAGTAATGATTGAGATCTTTTAATAGCATGCCATGACGAAAATGGCTGGCCGCAACGTTGATGCCGATATGGAACTGGCTGTTCATCGGGAAAAAATGCCGCTGCCGAATGGTTTCCGCAATGACATAGCGGGTAAGGGGAGCGATCAGGTTGTGTTCTTCGGCGATAGGGATAAAAACATCGGGAGAAATCCATCCCTGTCGCGGGTTATTCCAGCGCAGCAGGATCTCAACCCCCACGCATTGCTGCGTACGGGCATTTAACAGCGGCTGGCAAAACAGTTCAAATTCACGGGCGGCAAGGGCGAGATTGATCTCCCATGAAAAACTCATTCTGCTGGCCGTTGCCAGCCAGGCAAGGTATCCCACCAGTAAACTCAGCATCACCGCCAGCGGCAGCTGCGTCGGCAGGTGGCGTAGCGCCAGCTCGCCAGCGCCGGGCCCCGTCACGCTGATGGTGAAGGGGAAGTGCTGGGACGCGCGCTGATAACGTTTTTCACCGTTCAGGGCGGGTAGCGCCTCCACCACCCCCTGACCATAGAGCAAGTGGCGGTTGCCGACCGTCAGGCTTGCGCTGGCGATCTGCGGCTGTTGCGGTTCAAGCAGCATCATCGCCAGAAGATCAATATTGACGATCTCAAAGAGCCCGTTTTTGCCATCAGGCGATGACGGATACCACTGAATCAGAATCGGGCTGTCTTTGAGCAGGGACTGATCGGTAGACAGCAGCAACAGGTTATTTGGCGCAGGCAGATCGGGTTGTAGCTGGTGAATCGGCACGTCGCGTGAGCCAAAGATACTGGAGCAGTAGAGAATACCGTTCTGAACCAGACCAATGGAACGCACGGTTTGCAGTCTGGCGACCTGCTTACGCAGGGGAAAATGCGCGGCCGGGCAGGGTTGTCCTACCAGGGGCAGCAGGAGATCGCGCCCTGCCTGTAGAGGGCGGAGCACTTCATCCAGCGTCTCTACGGCGTGAGCGGCGAACGTTTCGGTGCGATGCTGATTTATATTTCGCTCCGAAATAAATCGGACACTCAATGTGAGGATAAGCGTGATCAGCGCACAGACCGTGCAGACGATGAAACGATTGCGGCGATAATTTTTAATGATCCGTTGTGCTGTTTGCATGCGGGCCGCCTGATAAGCCGTTGGTCACAAAAGCCAATTGCAACACAGCAAGTGTAGTGGGGAAATTTACCGCAGACGAGATTGATGAGAAAAATTCGCCCATCAGTGGGAGATGGGCGAAGTGGCAGGCTATGTTTTGTCAATCACACTGGACTTTAATCGCCAGTCCGCCGCGTGATGTTTCGCGGTATTTCGCGTTCATGTCCTTGCCGGTTTCGTACATGGTCTCAATGACTTTATCCAGCGAGACGCGCGGGGCGCTGGTACGGCGCATTGCCATACGCGCCGCGTTGATCGCTTTTACCGAAGCAATCGCGTTACGCTCGATACACGGCACCTGAACCTGACCGGCAACCGGGTCACAGGTCAGCCCCAGGTTGTGCTCCATGCCGATTTCCGCGGCGACGCACACCTGCTCCGGGCTGGCCCCAAGCAGCTCCGCCAGTCCTGCCGCCGCCATTGAGCAGGCGACGCCGACTTCCCCCTGGCAGCCGACTTCGGCGCCGGAAATCGAGGCGTTCATCTTGTACAGCGCGCCGATAGCGCCAGCGGCCAGGAAGTAACGGGTGTAGATATCCGGGCTGACGGGTTCAATGAAGTGGTCATAGTAAGCCAGCACCGCAGGCACGATCCCGCAAGCGCCGTTGGTCGGCGCCGTAACGACACGCCCGCCCGCGGCGTTTTCTTCGTTTACCGCCAGCGCAAACATGTTGACCCAGTCAATGACGTTCATCGGGTCGCTGGACAGTTTGTCGCTGGAAACCAGCATGCGACGCAGTGCGGAAGCACGACGCGGAACGCGCAGCGGCCCCGGCAGAACCCCTTCGGTATTCATCCCGCGATCGATACACGCCTGCATGGTCTGCCAGACGTTGGCGAAATACTCTTCGATTTCCTTTTTGCTGTGCAGCGCCAGTTCGTTCTGCATCACCATCCCGGAGAGCGACAGACCGGTGCTGTTGCAATATTCCAGCATTTCGGTCGCCGATTTAAACGGATAAGGGACGCTGACCTCATTGGCGGCGTCCTGACCAAAATGCTCTTCATCGACAATAAAGCCGCCGCCGATGGAATAATACGTTTTGCTATAAATGACGGTTTCGCCATTGTACGCGTGGATCTGCATTCCATTTTCATGCAATGGCAGGTTGCCATTGTGAAAACGCATCCCGTTATCCTGGGGAAAATCCACTTCGTGCTGGCCCTGCGCCAGTAACAGGCGACCGCGCGCTTCAACGTCGCGAATAAAACCAGGGATGCTGTCAATATCCACGGTGGCAGGTTCGTTACCCGCCAGACCCATAATAATGGCGATATCGGTGTGGTGACCTTTACCCGTGAGCGACAGTGAACCATACACGTCGACGGCGACACGAGTAACGCTATCCAGTAATCCTTTTTCGACCAGGTCATCGACGAACTGTTTACCCGCCTTCATAGGCCCTACAGTATGGGAGGATGAGGGACCAATCCCCACCTTAAACATGTCGAATAGACTAATCACGATAATACTCCTGACAGGGTGACCGGGCTTCCCGGTTACGATGTAATAACTGCGCATAGTGTAAGAGGGAACGCGGCGATCGGCTTAACTATTCACATGAATTAAACTAATGGATAACCACGTATTTACTAATGTTGGGACGGGAATCTCAAGTTGTGTTCTGCGCGTGTAAAGATAAGTATAGTCAGGGTCTCACGCCAATTTGCAGCGCCAGCTCACGAATTATTCCGGCGGTCATTCCCCAGACGAAATAATGCTCATACCACGAAAGCCATACGCGATGTGAATCGCCGCGTCGATAAATATCCAGCGGATGATAACGCCCCAGACGCAGAGCTTCTGAAAGCGGCATCTCAAAGACAGAGGCCACCTCATCTTCGCTGGCGTGATAATGCAGATTCGGGGGAATAATGCCGACCACCGGCGTAACCTGAAAACCCGTGACGCTGTCTACGGGCGGCAGCACGCCAATCACTTCGACGGATTCCGGCGGGATTGCCACCTCTTCCTGCGCTTCACGCAGCGCAGCGGCAATCAGCGACGCATCGCTGCTGTCAACGGCGCCGCCGGGGAACGCGACCTGACCGGCGTGTTTGCGCAGGCGCGCTGAACGCTGAGTCAGCAATAGACCCGGCCGGGCGCGGCGAACCACCGGGATCAGCACGGCAGCCTGACGACGGTTTAACGTCTCACCATTCACCTGCGGGCGCAAAAGTTGAAAGCGTGATAAAAAATCATCAAGGGTCAGGCTGCTGTTTTCCACGACTCAGTTCTCCAGTTGCTGCAAAATTCGATTCACTTTATCAAACGTCTCCTGATATTCCGCGTCCTCCTGGCTGTCCGCTACGATGCCGCCGCCCGCAGAGCAATAGAGATGCCCGTCTACAGCGGTAAGCGTGCGGATCGTGATGCTGGTGTCCATGTTGCCGCAAAAACTCAGGTAGCCGATGCTGCCGCACCAGGCGTTGCGTCTGTGCGGCTCCAGCGCGTCAATGATCTCCATCGCCCGGACTTTTGGCGCGCCGGTAATTGAACCGCCGGGAAAAGCGGCGCGCAGCAAATCGGTGGCATGTAAATTATCGGGCAAACGGGCGGTAATGGTACTGACAAGATGATGTACTGCCGGGAAGGGTTCAACCACAAACAGCTCGGGAACCTTGACCGACCCCGGAACGGCAACGCGGCCGACGTCGTTACGCATCAAATCGACAATCATCAGGTTTTCTGCGCGGTCTTTTGCCGACATCGCGAGCGTTAGCACCTGCTGGCGATCCGCCTGCGGGTCGTCCAGCCGGGGAAGGGTGCCTTTGATTGGGCGAGTCTGAATGTGCCCCTCTTCGGACTGAATAAAGCGCTCGGGAGAAAGGCTCAGAATCGCACCGTCCTCCAGGCGCAAAAACGCGCTGAACGGGGCGCGGTTAGCGTGATTAAGCCGCACGAAGGCCAGCCATTCGTCTCCCTGATAGTCAGCCTGAAAACGCTGGGCGAGGTTAACCTGATAACAGTCGCCGCTGTGCAGCCAGCTCTGCACCTGGCGGAATTTTTCACCGTACTGTGCGCGGGTCATGTTTGATTGCCATGCGGAGGTCAACGCGAAGGGTTTTCGCACCGGCGTCTGCTGACGCGCCAGCCACTCAAGGCGAGCGTGAACGTCGGTATGGCTCAACAGAGAGACGGTCTGTCTGCGATGATCGACGACTAAGGCCCAGTCGTAAATGCCGATCGCCATATCCGGCAGGGTGATATCGCGCTGTGCGAGCGTGGGCAGGGATTCAAAACGGCGGCCAAGGTCGTAACCTAACAGCCCCAGCGCGCCGCCCTGAAACGGCAGATTGGGGTCATATGGCGGCTGGATGCCCGCAGATGCCAGCGCCGCCTGCAACACGGTCATGGGATCGTCGGCGGTCGTGGTCGTGCCATGTTTATCGCGCACGCGGGTCTCTTCGCCGTGTGTTGACAGCGTTGCCACGGGGTCGGCCACCAGAATATCAAAACGATTATGCGGATGTTCAGCATGACCGGAATGCAGCAGCATGGCCCAGGGCTGATGGCTCAGCGGGGCAAAATAGTACTCGGCGGCGTCCGGGCGCCACGGTAAAATAATAACAGCGGGTGATAATGTCTTCATCGGTCCTGGTCTACTGGCTATGTGCCGGGTAGCATGAAATAATTAGCGCAGACAATTTAGCAGGAGTTAACAATGTTTGCAGGTTTACCTTCACTCAGCCACGAGCAGCAACAAAAAGCGGTAGAGCGCATTCAGGAACTGATGTCGCAAGGAATGAGCAGCGGACAGGCAATCGCGCAGGTGGCGGATGAACTGCGCGCCACCCACACCGGCGAGCGGATCGTGGCGCGTTTTGAGGATGAGGACGAATAACGTCGCGTTACACTGCGGCGATAATCTTGATCTCAACTCTGTATTTCGGGTTCATCAGCCCGGCTTGCACCGTGCAGCGTACCGGCGCGTGACCGGCAACGACCCACGCGTCCCAGGCTTTGTTCATGGCGGCAAAATCGCTTTTATCGGCCAGGAAAATAGTGGCATCAAGAATACGTGACTTACGGGTGCCCTGTTTTTCCAGCGCCGCATCAATTTGCGCCAGCGTGTTGGCGGTCTGTTCAAACGCATCGGCGTCGAGGTTTTCCGGCACACCGGTGTAATAAAGCGTGTTGTTATGGATTACTACATCAGACCAACGATCTTCGGCATCAATACGTATGATAGTCATAAATCATTCCTCGTTAACTTTCCGTTCGACGCGGCAAGACTGCCATAATGTTGCGTTGCCGTCACCTCTTCAACTGGCGTAAGCGACGGCGTCCTGACATAATCCCTGTTCAAATCAACAGGGGGTAGTGTGACGGACGATTTTGCAGCAGACGGTCAGTTGGCTAAAGCGATACCGGGATTTAAACCGCGCGAACCACAGCGGCAGATGGCCGTTGCCGTCACGCATGCTATTGAAAAATCACAACCGCTTGTTGTCGAAGCCGGGACAGGGACAGGCAAAACTTATGCCTACCTCGCGCCGGCGTTACGCGCCGGAAAAAAAGTGATCATCTCGACGGGATCGAAAGCATTGCAGGATCAGCTCTACAGTCGCGATCTTCCCACCGTCTCAAACGCCCTCAAATTCACCGGTAAACTGGCGTTGTTGAAAGGGCGCTCTAACTATCTTTGTCTGGAACGTCTCGAACAGCAAGCGCTGGCGGGCGGCGATTTGCCGGTACAAATTTTAAGCGATGTGATTTTGCTGCGTTCGTGGTCGAATCAAACCGAAGACGGCGACATCAGTACCTGCGTCAGCGTAGCGGAAGACTCGCAGGCGTGGCCGCTGGTCACCAGCACCAATGACAACTGTCTGGGCAGCGACTGCCCGCTGTATAAAGACTGTTTTGTGGTTAAAGCGCGTAAAAAGGCGATGGACGCCGATGTGGTTATCGTCAACCACCATCTTTTCCTCGCGGATATGGTGGTCAAAGAGAGTGGGTTTGGCGAACTGATCCCGGAGGCGGAGGTGATGATCTTCGATGAGGCCCACCAGCTTCCTGATATCGCCAGCCAGTATTTCGGCCAGTCGCTCTCCAGCCGACAGCTCCTCGACCTGGCGAAAGATTTTACCATCGCCTACCGCACGGAATTGAAAGACACCCAGCAGTTGCAGAAATGCGCCGACCGACTGGCGCAGAGCGCGCAGGATTTTCGCCTGCAACTGGGCGAGCCGGGCTATCGCGGAAATTTACGTGAGCTGCTGGCCGACCCACGGGTACAGCGCGCGCTATTGCTGCTCGACGATACGCTTGAGCTTTGCTACGACGTGGCAAAACTGTCTCTGGGGCGTTCCGCATTGTTGGATGCCGCTTTCGAGCGTGCGACCTTGTATCGCGCGCGGCTGAAACGCTTAAAAGAGATCAACCAGCCAGGGTACAGCTACTGGTACGAATGCACGTCGCGCCATTTCACGCTGGCGCTCACTCCGCTTACGGTCGCGGATAAATTCAAAGAGGTGATGGCGCAGAAACCCGGCAGCTGGATTTTTACCTCTGCCACGTTGTCGGTGAACGACGATCTCCATCACTTTACGGCGCGGCTGGGCATTGAACAGGCCGAATCGATGCTGTTGCCCAGTCCGTTCGACTATACCCGCCAGGCGCTGTTGTGCGTGCCGCGTAACCTGCCGCAGACCAACCAGCCGGGCTCTGCCCGACAGCTGGCGGCAATGTTAAGACCGATCATCGAAGCCAACAATGGCCGCTGCTTTATGCTGTGTACGTCGCATGCCATGATGCGCGATCTGGCGGAACAGTTCCGCGCCACCATGACGCTGCCCGTCCTGTTGCAGGGCGAAACCAGCAAAGGTCAACTGCTGCAACAGTTCGTCAGCGCCGGTAATGCGCTACTGGTCGCAACCAGCAGCTTCTGGGAAGGGGTGGATGTGCGCGGCGATACGCTGTCGCTGGTGATTATCGATAAATTACCTTTTACCTCTCCTGACGATCCCTTGCTGAAAGCGCGGATGGAGGATTGTCGTCTGCGCGGCGGCGATCCGTTTGATGAAGTGCAGCTACCCGACGCGGTCATCACGCTGAAACAAGGGGTGGGGCGTCTGATTCGCGATTCCGACGATCGTGGGGTGTTGGTGATTTGTGATAACCGGCTGGTGATGCGACCGTATGGCGCCACCTTCCTGGCGAGCCTGCCGCCCACGCCGCGCACCCGGGACATCGCCCGCGCCGTCAGATTTCTCGCCATACCAACGGCCGAGTAATTTGTTACGGAGTATGGTAAGATGCGCGCCATTTTATTGATTTAAGCACGAAGACCCATGCGAATTCTGGCTATCGATACCGCCACAGAAGCGTGTTCCGTTGCCCTGTGGAATGACGGTAATATCAACGCTCATTTTGAGCTTTGCCCACGAGAACATACCCAACGTATTTTGCCGATGGTGCAGGATATCCTGGCCGCCAACAGCATTACGCTTACCGATATCGACGCGCTGGCGTTTGGTCGCGGCCCCGGCAGTTTTACCGGCGTGCGTATTGGCATTGGCATTGCGCAGGGGCTGGCGCTGGGCGCGAACCTGCCGATGACTGGCGTTTCAACGCTGGCGACAATGGCGCAGGGCGCCTGGCGTAAAAGCGGCGCGACGCGCGTGCTGGCGGCGATTGACGCACGTATGGGTGAAGTCTACTGGGCGGAATACCAGCGTGATGAAAATGGCGTCTGGCACGGGGAAGAGACCGAGGCCGTGTTAAATCCCAGGCTGGTTAGCGAACGGTTGAAGCAGCTTTCCGGGGAGTGGGCTACTGTTGGCACAGGCTGGCCTGCATGGCCTGATCTGGGTAAAGACAGCGGTCTGGCTTTGCGCGATGGCGACGTTCTGCTTCCGGCGGCGGAGGATATGCTGCCTCTCGCCAGTCAGATGCTGGCAGCGGGGAAAACCGTCGCGGTTGAACAGGCCGAACCGGTTTATTTACGTAACAACGTCGCGTGGAAGAAACTTCCGGGCAAAGAATGAATCTCAGTATTATCACCCTGAATAATTTGAACGTAGCTGTTACACACAGGTAGTTTGAAGTATGACGAGAATATGTGCTGAGAAAAAAGGAGTCGCACTATGGCGGTTCAACAACAGGTAATGAAAGGAATTCTGGCGGGAGTGGTCGCGTTAACGTTGAGTGGCTGCGTTACCGTCCCGGATGCCATCAAAGGTTCCAGTCCCACGCCGCAGCAGGATCTGGTGCGGGTTATGAATGCGCCGCAGCTGTACGTCGGCCAGGAAGCGCGTTTTGGCGGTAAAGTGGTGGATGTGCAAAACCAGCAGGGAAAAACGCGGCTGGAAATCGCCAGCGTGCCGCTTGATAACGGCGCGCGTCCGATCCTCGGTGAGGCTTCGCGAGGGCGGATTTATGCCGACGTGAACGGCTTCCTTGACCCGGTAGACTTCCGTGGGCAACTGGTGACGGTCGTCGGGCCGATTACCGGCACGGTGGACGGTAAGGTCGGCAGTACGCCGTATAAGTTTATGCTGATGCAGGCAACGGGCTATAAACGCTGGCACCTTACTCAGCAGATCATCATGCCGCCACAGCCGATCGATCCCTGGTTCTACGGTGGACGAGGCTGGCCGTACGGCTATGGCGGTTGGGGATGGTATAACCCAGGCCCCGCACAGGTTCAAACGATCGTAACTGAATAACCCCTTGTTTTATCAGTAAAAGAAACAGCGGCTGGTCCGCTGTTTCTGCATTAATACGGACATAAGAAAAATAAATAGTGACGCGCTTCGCAACCTTTTCGTTGAGTGATTAATAAACTGGTACGCTGAGTTAATATTATGTTAACGACTTGTTTATTAACTGGGGTTGCGATGACGACGAACACTCATTTTAGAGGTGATGCTTTGAAGAAGGTTTGGCTTAACCGATATCCCGCTGATGTCCCGGCGGAGATCAATCCTGACCGTTATCAATCCCTGGTTGAATTATTTGAACATGCCGTCGTGCGTTACGCCGACCAGCCTGCGTTCGTCAATATGGGGGAGGTGATGACCTTCCGCAAACTGGAAGAGCGCAGCCGGGCATTCGCGGCCTATTTGCAGGAAGGACTGGGCCTCAAAAAAGGCGACCGCGTCGCGCTAATGATGCCGAATCTGCTGCAATACCCGGTCGCGCTGTTTGGTATTTTGCGCGCCGGGATGATCGTCGTGAATGTCAACCCGCTGTATACGCCGCGTGAGCTTGAGCATCAGCTCAATGACAGCGGAGCGGCGGCTATCGTGATCGTCTCTAACTTTGCCCACACGCTGGAAAAAGTGGTCGATAAAACGTCCGTACAGCACGTAATTCTGACGCGCATGGGCGACCAGCTTTCTACCGCGAAAGGTACGCTGGTTAACTTTGTCGTGAAATACATTAAGCGTCTGGTGCCGAAATATCACCTGCCGGATGCGATCTCTTTTCGCCGCGCGCTACACGCAGGTTATCGGATGCAGTACGTGAAGCCTGAGCTGGTCACCGACGATCTGGCGTTCCTGCAATACACGGGCGGTACAACCGGCGTAGCGAAAGGCGCGATGCTGACGCACCGCAACATGCTGGCAAACCTGGAGCAGGTAAAAGGCACCTACGGGCCGTTGCTGCATGAGGGGAAAGAGCTGGTGGTGACGGCGTTGCCGCTGTATCACATTTTTGCGTTGACCATGAACTGCCTGCTGTTTATTGAACTGGGCGGGCAAAACCTGCTCATCACTAACCCGCGCGACATTCCGGGCATGGTGAAAGAGCTGGCGAAATATCCGTTTACCGCGATGACCGGCGTTAACACCCTGTTTAACGCCTTGCTGAACAACAAAGAATTCCAGCAACTGGACTTCTCTACGCTGCACCTTTCTGCTGGCGGCGGTATGCCGGTACAGCATGCGGTTGCAGAACGTTGGGTGAAACTGACCGGACAATATTTGCTTGAAGGCTACGGTCTGACCGAGTGCGCGCCGTTGGTCAGCGTGAACCCGCATGATATCGATTATCACAGCGGCAGTATCGGGCTGCCCGTTCCCTCTACCGATGTAAAACTGGTGGATGACGAGGGCAACGAGGTGCCGACAGGCGAGCCTGGCGAGCTGTGCGTGAAGGGGCCGCAGGTGATGCTGGGATACTGGCAGCGCCCGGACGCGACGGATGAAATCGTCAAAGACGGCTGGCTTTACACGGGGGATATCGCGGTGATTGATGACGAAGGGTTCTTGCGCATCGTCGATCGCAAAAAAGATATGATTCTGGTTTCCGGCTTTAACGTCTATCCTAATGAAATTGAAGACGTGGTGATGCAGCATCCTGGCGTTCAGGAAGTGGCGGCAGTCGGCGTGCCTTCGGGCAGCAGCGGTGAAAGCGTGAAAATCTTTGTCGTGAAGAAAGACCCGGCGTTGACCGACGAGGCATTGATTACCTTCTGTCGTCGCCAGTTGACGGGGTATAAAGTGCCGAAGCTGGTGGAGTTTCGCGACGAACTGCCTAAATCGAACGTCGGAAAAATTTTACGACGAGAATTACGTGACGAAGCGCGTGGCAAAGTAGACAATAAAGCCTGAGCTTTAAGCAAGTCGCCAGACGCCGGTTAAGCCGGCGTTTTTTTTGGCGCAAACTAAAGAGAATATGATTTGAATTACCAAATGATCACTACGGACGACGCGCTGGCGACGTTATGTGAAGCGGTTCGGGCATTTCCGGCGATTGCCCTTGATACGGAGTTTGTCCGTACGCGTACCTATTACCCGCAACTTGGGCTTATCCAGCTGTTTGATGGCGAGCATGTCGCCCTGATTGATCCTCACGGCATTACCGACTGGTCGCCTCTGCGCGCCGTGTTGCGTGATACCGCGATAACCAAATTTTTGCATGCGGGCAGCGAAGATCTGGAGGTTTTTCTCAATACCTTCGGGGAGCTGCCGCAACCGCTGATCGACACGCAGATCCTTGCCGCATTTTGCGGCCGCCCCTTGTCCTGGGGTTTTGCCGCGATGGTCGAGGAGTTTACGGGCGTCGCGCTGGATAAAAGCGAGTCCCGTACCGACTGGCTGGCAAGACCGTTAACCGAACGCCAGTGCGAGTATGCGGCGGCGGACGTCTGGTATTTGTTACCGATCACCAAAAAACTGATGGTCGAAACCGAAGCATCCGGCTGGCTGCCTGCGGCGCTGGATGAGTGCCGTCTGATGCAGCAACGTCGTCAGGAAATTCTGGCGCCGGAAGATGCCTGGCGTGACATCACCAATGCGTGGCAGTTGCGTACCCGTCAACTGGCCTGCCTGCAACTGCTGGCCGACTGGCGGCTGCGCAAGGCGCGTGAGCGCGATCTGGCGGTCAACTTTGTGGTGCGCGAAGAGCACCTGTGGGCAGTGGCGCGCTATATGCCGGGGAGTCTGGGCGAACTGGACAGCCTGGGGCTTTCTGGCAGCGAAATTCGTTTTCACGGTAAGACGCTGATCGCGTTAGTGGAGAAGGCGCAGGCGCTGCCGGAAGAGATGCTGCCGGAACCCTTGCTGAACCTGATGGATATGCCAGGCTATCGCAAGGCGTTTAAAGCCATCAAAGCGCTGGTGGCAGACGTTAGCGCGACGCACAACGTCAGTGCGGAATTGCTGGCGTCGCGTCGGCAAATCAACCAGTTGCTTAACTGGCACTGGAAGTTAAAACCGCAGGCCACGCAGCCGGAACTTATCTCCGGCTGGCGTGCGGAACTGATGGCGGAAAAACTGCGGAATCTGTTGCAGGAATATCCGCTGTAATACGGATGATGGCCGCTATCCGGCCGCTCCGTCATTAGCGCAGCGCCTGACAGATCGCCTCCGCCATCTGCCGGGTGGAGGCGGCGCCTTTCAGATCCGGTGTTTTCGGGCCGTTAGCGATAACCTGCTCAATGGCCGCGAGAATACCGTCATGTGCCTCCCGGTAGCGCGTATCGCCATTGCCGAGGAAATCCAGCATCATGGCGCCCGCCCAGATGGTGGCAACAGGGTTGGCGATATTCTTACCGTATATATCCGGCGCAGAGCCGTGTACCGGTTCAAACAGCGACGGGAATGTGCGTTCCGGGTTCAGGTTTGCGGAAGGCGCAATGCCGATGGTGCCGGTACAGGCCGGGCCAAGATCGGACAGTATATCGCCAAACAGATTTGAGGCGACAACCACGTCAAAGCGCTCCGGCTGCATGACAAAGCGGGCGCACAGAATGTCGATATGCTGCTTATCCCAACGAATCTCCGGGTAGTGCTGCGCCATGGCTTCAACGCGTTCATCCCAGAAAGGCATACTGATGGCCAGGCCGTTGGATTTGGTGGCGGACGTCAGCGTTTTGCGCGGTCGGCTTTGCGCCAGCTCAAAGGCGTAGCGCAGAATGCGATCCACTCCGCGCCGGGTAAATACCGACTCCTGAATCACCACTTCGTGCTCGGTTCCGGCATTAACGCGCCCGCCCAGCGAGGAGTATTCCCCTTCGGTGTTCTCGCGCACGACGTAGAAATCAATATCTCCCGCTTTTTTTCCGGCCAGCGGGCAGGGAACGCCGGGAAACAGACGTACCGGACGCAGGTTAACGTACTGGTCAAATTCGCGACGGAATTTCAGCAGCGATCCCCACAATGAAACATGGTCCGGGACGGTATCCGGCCAGCCGACGGCGCCGAAATAGATCGCATCAAACGATTTTAGCTGCGCATGCCAGTCGTCAGGCATCATCGTACCGTGATGTGCATAATATTCGCAGCTGGCCCACTCAATCGGCTCAAAGCTGAGCGAGAGATCCCAGCGTTCAGCGGCGGTCTGCAATACGCGAATACCTTCAGGCAGGACTTCTTTACCAATACCGTCTCCGGGAATAGCGGCAATACGACAGGTTTTCTTCATACCAGCTCTCACTTATCAGCAGTCAAAATTGACTTACCCCTTATCCTATAATTGACTGATTGAGAGTTAATCCTTCCAACTGGTGAAACATAAAACACAGATCATGAATAATCTGCCTCTCCTGAATGATTTACGCGTCTTTATGCGGGTTGCCCGGCGTGCGGGTTTTAGCGCGGTTGCGGAAGAGCTGGGCGTTTCACCGGCGTTTATCAGCAAACGGGTGGCGTTGCTGGAGCAGACGCTGAACGTGGTGCTGCTCCACCGAACGACCCGGCGGGTGACGATCACGGAAGAGGGCGAGCGTATTTACGAATGGGCGCAGCGCATTTTGCAGGATGTGGATCAGATGATGGATGAGCTGTCTGACGTGCGGCAAGTCCCACAAGGTATGCTGCGTATTATCAGCAGTTTTGGCTTCGGTCGGCGGATTGTTGCGCCAGCGCTGTCGGCGCTGGCGAAGCAGTATCCACAGCTGGAGTTGCGGTTTGACGTTGAGGACCGGCTGGTAGATCTGGTGAATGAAGGGGTCGATCTTGATATTCGTATTGGTGATGAGATTGCCTCTAATTTAATCGCGCATAAGCTTGGAACCAATTACCGTATTTTATGCGCATCACCGGCGTTTCTGGAGCAGCACGGCACGCCGAAGCAGCTCAGCGATCTGGCAGCCTTTCCGTGTCTGGTGATTAAAGAGCGTGACCATCCCTTTGGAATCTGGCAGTTACGCACAAAAGAACGGGAATATTCGATTAAAGTGACAGGGTCACTGTCCTCCAACCACGGTGAAATTGTGCATCAATGGTGTCTGGACGGGCAGGGCATTGCGTTGCGGTCGTGGTGGGATGTCTGCGATAACATTGCCAGCGGCCATCTGGTACAGGTTCTGCCGGAGTATTATCAGCCTGCCAATATCTGGGCGGTCTCTGCTTCCCGTCTTTCCTCGTCGGCAAAAATTCGCATTACGGTTGAATTTCTGCGCCGCTATTTTCAGGAGCGTTACCCGAAGTTCAGCCTGGAATAAGCACCGCCGCGTTACTGTTTATGGCACAGCAGCAAATAAAAGGCAGAATACTCTGCCTTTTTATCGCGTTGCGTTATCCGAAAAGAGATTATCTGGACTCTTCGGCTTCCGGTAATGTCACGTTAAGCTCGAGAATTGAAATATCGCCGTCTTTTTGCTCAAGCTGTACGGTGACCATTTCTGGATCAATTTGCACATACTTGCAGATGACTTCGAGAATATCTTTTCTCAACTGCGGTAAATAATGCGGCTCGGCGTCGCTGCGACGGCGCTCCGCAACAATGATTTGCAGTCGCTCTTTAGCGATGTTGGCTGTACTCTTTTTCCGCGAGAGAAAAAAATCCAGTAATGCCATAACTTATCCTCCGAACAGGCGTTTGAGGAAACCTTTCTTCTCTTCTTCAATGAAGCGGAAAGGACGTTCTTCTCCCAACAGACGTTCTACGGTATCTGCATAGGCTTTACCCGCATCAGCAGTGATGTCGAGAATAACCGGCTCTCCCTGGTTGGATGCGCGCAGGACTGACTGATCTTCCGGGATAACCCCCACGAGTTTGATGCGCAGGATTTCCAGCACGTCTTCCATACTGAGCATATCGCCTCTGTTAACGCGGCCTGGGTTGTAACGCGTCAGCAGCAGATGCTCTTTAATCGGGTCTTCGCCGTTTTCAGCACGACGAGATTTTGACGCCAGAATGCCCAGAATACGGTCAGAGTCACGTACTGAGGAGACTTCCGGGTTCGTGGTGATAATCGCTTCATCGGCAAAATAGAGCGCCATCAGCGCGCCGGTTTCAATGCCCGCCGGAGAGTCGCAGACGATAAAGTCGAAATCCATTGCTTTCAGGTCATCGAGAACTTTTGCTACGCCCTCACGGGTCAGCGCGTCTTTATCGCGGGTTTGCGATGCCGGAAGAATAAAGAGATTTTCAGTGCGCTTATCTTTGATTAACGCCTGGTTTAGCGTCGCATCGCCCTGAATCACGTTCACGAAATCGTAAACGACACGACGCTCACATCCCATGATCAGGTCGAGGTTACGCAGACCGATATCGAAATCGATAACGACAGTTTTCTTTCCCTTCTGGGCCAAACCAGTAGCGATGGCCGCGCTGGAGGTGGTCTTGCCAACGCCCCCTTTACCCGAAGTAACTACAATAATGCGTGCCATAGAAATTCCTTGTTAAAAAGGGATCAATTCAACGGTTGAACTGCCAAAGCGTTATCTGCTAACCGCAGACGCGCCGCTTTGCCATAAAATTCTGCCGGGATTTTATCACTCAGCCAATAAACACCTGCGATAGACACCAGTTCTGCCGTCAGATGGGTACAAAAAATTTGCGCTTCCCGATCGCCGCTGGCGCCTGCCAGCGCGCGACCCCGCATCATGCCATAAACGTGGATATTACCGTCTGCGATTAACTCTGCGCCAGCGCTGACGTGACTTGTAACAATTAGATCACATTGTGGAGCATAAATGCGCTGACCGGAACGAACCGGTACGTCAATTAATCGCGTTTTTGTGATGGGGGTAACATTTTGCGGCGGCGCGCTCGGTGCCGGGACTTCAACCGGGGCGGAACGAGCGACTTTCTCTTTACCTTCAGTCAGTAAAGGAAGACCCATCTCGTCAATTTCCGCTTTTAGCGCCGCGTCTTTGCAGCCGCTAACGCCGATAATACGCAGACCGGTAGACGTCACCACCTCTTGCAGCGCAGGCCAGTTTACTGGACTTTCAAGGCCGCTGACGTTAATGACCACGGGAGCATGTTTTAAAAAAGCAGGTGCCTGAGCGATTTTGTCTTCCAACGCCTGACGAATAACCTTGGGTTCAGCTTCGTGCAAATGAACCACTGATAAGGTGAAGCTACTGCCTTTAAGCTCGATTGGCGTGTTTGACATCCTGGCCTTACTCAATTTGCTATTTATCATCCCCAATGCGGGGCGATATTCCGAAGACTAGAAGGCATGTTATAGTCAGTATTATATTGAGGCAAGTCACCATCCCGTTAATTCAGAGTAAAAGTATGTTTTGTGTGATCTATCGAAGTAGCAAACGCGACCAGACCTATTTATACGTCGAAAAAAAAGACGATTTCTCACGGGTTCCTGAAGATCTGATGAAGGGATTCGGGCAGCCAACGCTGGCAATGATTCTGCCGTTGGATGGGCGTAAGAAATTAGTGAATGCCGACCTGGAGAAAGTAAAACAAGCGTTAACCGACCAGGGGTATTATTTACAACTGCCGCCACCGCCGGAAGATTTACTCAAACAACATCTTTCTGCGCCGGGCGAAAATAAACCAGACGCTAAAAGTTAAACTGTATCCGGCAATGCGAACGCCCTGTCGATGCAGTTCCTGAAATCCACGATTACGTTAGGGGAAAATAATGTATCAACATCACAACTGGCAAGGTGCTCTGCTTGATTACCCGGTAAGTAAAGTGGTTTGTGTAGGCAGTAACTACGCAAAGCATATTAAGGAGATGGGTAGCGCAACGCCGGATGAACCCGTTCTTTTTATTAAACCGGAAACGGCGCTGTGCGATCTGCGCCAGCCGCTGGCGATTCCAACGGACATGGGCGCCGTTCACCATGAAGTCGAACTGGCGATATTGATTGGCTCAACTCTGCGCCAGGCGACGGAAGAGCATGTCCGCAAGGCGATTGCCGGTTATGGCGTGGCGCTCGATCTGACGCTGCGGGATATTCAGGGCAAAATGAAAAAAGCCGGTCAGCCCTGGGAAAAAGCAAAAGGGTTTGATAATTCCTGCCCGCTGTCAGGTTTTATTCCGGTTTCGGAATTTCATGGCGATCCGCAAAATACTGCGCTCGGGTTGAAAGTGAACGGCGAAATCCGTCAGCAAGGCTCGACGGCGGAGATGATCCACCACATCGTGCCGCTCGTCGCCTACATGAGCCGTTTCTTCACGCTCAAAGCGGGAGACGTGATCCTGACCGGCACACCGGAAGGTGTTGGCCCGTTGCAAAGCGGCGACGAGCTGGAAGTCAGTTTTAACGGTCAAACGCTGACGACGCGCGTCCTGTAATCTCTGCTTGCCGCCTTTTCGGGCGGCAAAACTTGCATCAGCGTGCCAGACTGGTTATAAGGTGCAGCTTTACAGCAATGGCGGATACCCTGATGAGCGACATACCTTTCTGGCAAAGTAAAACCCTGGATGACATGACCGATGCCGAGTGGGAGTCGTTGTGTGATGGATGCGGCCAGTGTTGCCTGCACAAACTGATGGATGAAGACACCGACGAAATCTATTTCACCAACGTGGCGTGTCGTCAGTTGAATATCAAAACCTGCCAGTGTCGTAACTATGAACGTCGGTTCGAGTACGAGCCAGACTGCATTAAACTCACCCGCGATAATCTGCCAACCTTTGAATGGTTGCCGATGACCTGCGCCTACCGCTTGTTAGCGGAAGGAAAGGGGCTGCCGGGCTGGCATCCGTTGTTGACCGGGTCGAAAGCGGCGATGCACGGCGAGCGTATTTCCGTGCGCCATATTGCGGTGAAAGAATCTGAAGTGCGGGACTGGCAGGATCACATCTTAAACAAACCTTCATGGGCGGACTGAACCGCCCATTGTTCAGCAAGCGTTAATTACGCTTTTTTCGCCTGATACATTTCATCGCTGTGGTTGTCGTCTTCAACCCAGAAATTGATATTGAATTGCGCATCGTCGCTTAATTCGATGCGGTGCCAGTATTGCGGCGGGCTGGTCGCAAACTGACCGGCGTTAATGACCACTTTGAGTTCAGGTTCTTTGGCATCTTCGTTAGCGAAACCGTAGTAAGTGACCGTGCCTTCCATCACGCAGAGTTGCCCAAAGACACCCGCAGCGGTGTTATGGTGGGAGAGCAGTGCGGCTGGCACATTCTCTTTGGTGAAGAAGGGAGTGGAACGTTTAATTTTCCAGTTTGCCGGGATGCGTAAATGGGACATAAGGCGTCTCCTTGTGGGGGCATCTATAAGATGTATTTAATATACATCTTATAGATGCCCGGAAGCAACGCCGTCAGGCGAAAAAAAACGCTCCCGAAGGAGCGTTCTGTTATCGACTAAAGAGATCGCGTCTTTTCGGCTTAAACGGTTGAGCAATCAACACCAGGATCGCGATCGCCAGATACGCCGCAAAAATCCCCAACAGCCACTGCGGCATCTCCAGGGTTAAAAACGACCACTGACGCTCGGCGCAGTCGCCGGAAGCCAGGAAGACCTGCGGCAGCCATTTATCCAGCGGCAGCCACGTCGGGAAGCGCGCAGCAAAATCACAGGTCATGAACGGCGAAGGATGAAGCTGGATCATCGTGTGTTCATAAGCCAACTGCAACCCGCGCCAGGCGCTGTAAATCCAGATCGCTATCGCCACATAACGCAGCGGCGTTTTAGGGGCGACAGCGCCAACCAGACCCGCGCCCATCACGCCGAATAACGCGCTACGTTCGTAAATACATAGCACGCAAGGTTTGAGCAGCATGACGTGCTGGAACCACAGCGCTACCATTTCGAGCGCAAAGGCAGTTAACGCCATCAGTAACCACGCGCCCCGACCCCGTGAGCACTGGTTTAAAAATCGCAACATAATTATTTCCCTGCAACATGCGTAGACACCGCAGTGTAAACCAATTCAATTTATGCGCCAGTAGTGGGAAATGAAATAAAGTATAATCGGATAATTATCATGCAAAAAGTCAAACCGGGCAGTGATTTGCCCGGTTTGATGTTATGAGAATGTAGCTAACCAGCCAGATTGCGTCATCCACTCCGTGATGGGGGTGAGGGTAAACTCGACGCAGAGTAAACCAACGAGGGTGAGCACCAGCGTGTATGGCAACGCCATCCAGACCATACGGCCATAAGAGAGACGAATCAGCGGCGCCAGCGCAGAGGTGAGCAGGAATAAAAATGCCGCCTGGCCGTTTGGCGTCGCCACGGATGGCAAATTGGTGCCGGTGTTGATCGCCACTGCCAGCAGTTCGTACTGTTTCATGCTGATTGCGCCGCTTTCCATAGCCGCTTTGGCCTCATTGATGTAAATCGTCCCGACGAACACGTTATCGGAAATGGACGACAGCAGGCCATTGAAAAGGTAGAACAGCGTTAACTGCGCATGTTCGGAAGCCTGTAAAACGAACTGGATGATCGGGGCGAAAAGATGCTGATCGATAATGACCGCCACGATGGAGAAGAAAACCGTCAACAGCGCGGTAAACGGCAAGGACTCAGTAAATGCTTTGCCAATCGCGTGTTCATCGGTGACGCCGGTGAGTGACGTGGCCAGAATAATGACCGACAGACCAATCAAGCCCACTTCCGCCAGATGCAGCGCCAGCGCCGTCACCAGCCAGACGCCGATAATCGCCTGCACAAACAGATTGAGTTTGTCCTGGCGTGTACGACGTTGACGGCTTTGATCGTCGAACTCCTGCAAAATATGACGCACTTTCTCCGGCAGCGTTTCACCATAGCCAAACCAGCGCAGTTTCTCGACCAGCACGCAGGTGAACAGCCCGCAAATTAGCACCGGAACCGTCACCGGCGACATGCGCAGGAAGAAATCGCCGAAATGCCAGCCCGCCGCTTTGGCGATAATCAGGTTCTGCGGTTCGCCAACCATCGTCATTACGCCGCCCAGCGCGGTGCCTACGCCCGCGTGCATCATCAGGCTGCGCAAGAAACCGCGAAACTGCTCCAGCACCGCTTTACTGTTTTGGTCGAGGTGGTCGTCATCCTGGAGATCGTTCTCTTCGCCGCGCGCAGAGGCGACGCGATGATAAATGCCATAAAAGCCGACCGCGACGCTGATGACCACCGCGACAACGGTCAGGGCATCAAGGAAAGCGGACAGGAAGGCGGCAGCCATACAAAATGCGAGCGACAGCAGCATCTTGGAACGAATGCTAAGCAGCAGGCGGGTAAAAATGAACAGCAGCAACTGCTTCATAAAGTAGATGCCTGCGACCATGAACATCAGCAGCAGCAGCACTTCGAGGTTGGCGGCAACCTCTTCACGCACATGCGCTGCGCTGGTCATCCCAATGATGACCGCTTCAATCGCCAGTAATCCGCCGGGCAGCAGGGGATAGCACTTCAGCGCCATCGCCAGCGTGAAAATAAATTCAGCGACCAGCAGCCAGCCCGCTACAAATGGGTTGATGAAGAAAATCAGTGGATTAGCAATTAAAAAAGCGATTAATGCAAGTTTATACCAGTCAGGCGACTGGCCCAGAAAGTTGCGCCAGAATGCGCGACCCCAGGAGAGTTCCATGGCAGTTTCCCTTACCTGTAAATGTGAGAATCATGTTTTTATGTTTAGGCGCAAAGCTTAGCGGCCAGGGTAAAAGCAGGCAAGTCCTTAACGTGATGGCGTGGCGTTATCCAGAAAATGAAGCCTTGATCCCCTTTTTCTTCATCCTGTCCGCTATCAGCCATGAAACCCGTCTGGTATGATGAGTGTAACTATGTTTTGCTGTGTAATGGAAATCTCACTATGGTCATTAAGGCGCAGAGCCCGGCGGGTTTCGCGGAAGAGTACATCATTGAAAGTATCTGGAATAACCGCTTCCCACCTGGCACTATTTTGCCTGCCGAACGTGAACTCTCCGAACTTATCGGAGTGACGCGCACCACGTTACGCGAAGTATTGCAGCGCCTGGCGCGAGACGGCTGGTTGACGATTCAACACGGCAAACCGACAAAGGTGAACAATTTCTGGGAAACGTCCGGGCTGAATATTCTTGAAACGCTCGCGCGTCTTGATCATGAAAGCGTGCCGCAGCTGATTGATAATCTGCTGTCGGTGCGAACCAATATCTCCACGATTTTTATCCGCACCGCGTTTCGTCAGCATCCTGATAAGGCGCAGGAGGTACTGGCGACGGCGAATGAAGTGGCCGACTACGCCGATGCGTTCGCGGAGCTGGATTACAACATTTTCCGCGGTCTGGCGTTTGCCTCCGGTAATCCGATTTACGGTCTGATCCTGAACGGGATGAAAGGGCTGTATACCCGCATTGGTCGTCACTATTTCGCCAACCCGGAAGCCCGGAGCCTGGCGCTCGGTTTCTACCATAAGCTGTCATCGCTTTGCGAACAGGGCGCGCATGACCAGGTGTACGAAACGGTACGCCGTTACGGTCATGACAGCGGTGAGATTTGGCATCGTATGCAGAAGAATTTGCCAGGCGATTTGGCCATTCAGGGCCGCTAATCGTTATACGCCGGATGGCGCTTCGCTTATCCGGCCTACGGTGGTGTGCTGTTTGTTCGCGCCGGATGGCGCTTCGCTTATCCGGCCTGCGGTGATGTGCTGTTTGTTTGTGCCGGATGGCGCTTCGCTTATCCGGTCTGCGGTGGTGTGCTGATTGTTTGTGCCGGATGGCGCTTCGCTTATCCGGCCTGCGGTGGTGTGCTGATTGTTTGTGCCGGATGGCGCTTCGCTTATCCGGCCTACGGTGGTGTGCTGTTTGTTTGCGCCGGATGGCGCTTTGTTTATTCGGCCTACGGTGATGTGCTGTTTGTAGGCCGGATAAGGTGTTTACACCGCCATCCGGCAATTAAACTACAGGCTGTTCATTCTCGGCGGGCACCGCTCCAGCAGTTCAACGCTGCCATCCTCATTCTGCTGCTCCAGCATGACATCAAACCCCCACAGGCGATGCACATGTTTCAGCACCTCTTTACGTCCCTTGTCCAGCGGCGCGCGGTTGTGAGGAATATAGCGTAGCGTCAAAGAGCGATCGCCGCGTAAATCCACATTCCAGATCTGAATATTCGGCTCCAGATTGCTCAGGTTGTACTGTGACGAAAGCCGATTACGGATCTCGCGATAACCTTCCTCATTGTGAATGGCCGAAATTTCCAGATAGTTGTGCCGGTCATCGTCCAGCACGGTAAAGAAACGGAAATCACGCATCACTTTCGGCGACAGGAACTGGCTGATAAAGCTCTCGTCTTTAAAATCACGCATCGCGAAATGCAGGGTTTCCAGCCAGTCTGAACCGGCGATATCCGGGAACCAGTATTTGTCTTCTTCCGTTGGCGACTGGCAAATGCGTTTGATGTCCTGGAACATCGCGAAGCCAAGCGCATAAGGGTTAATTCCGCTATACCACGGGCTGTTGTACGGCGGCTGGAACACCACATTGGTGTGGCTGTGTAAAAACTCCAGCATAAAGCGCTCGGTCACTTTACCTTCATCGTAAAGATGATTCAGGATGGTGTAGTGCCAGAACGTCGCCCAGCCTTCGTTCATCACCTGCGTCTGTTTTTGCGGATAGAAATACTGGCTGACCTTGCGCACGATGCGCAGGATCTCGCGCTGCCATGACTCCAGCAACGGCGCGTTCTTTTCCATAAAGTAGAGCAGGTTTTCCTGCGGTTCAGACGGGTAACGCCGCGTTTCGGCGACGGCTTTCTCTTCCTCTTTCTTCGGCAGAGTACGCCACAGCATATTCACCTGGCTTTGCAGATACTCTTCGCGACTTTTCTGCCGGGCTTTCTCCTCCTGCAATGAAATTTTTTGCGGGCGTTTGTAGCGATCGACGCCATAGTTCATCAGCGCATGGCAGGAATCCAGCAGCTTTTCAACTTCGTCCACGCCATAGCGTTCTTCGCATTCGGTAATGTAATTACGGGCAAAGATCAGGTAATCGACAATCGAACTGGCGTCGGTCCAACTGCGGAACAGGTAGTTATTCTTGAAGAAAGAGTTATGCCCATAGCACGCGTGCGCCATCACCAGCGCCTGCATAGTAATGGTGTTCTCTTCCATCAGATAAGCGATACACGGGTTGGAGTTAATGACGATTTCATAGGCCAGCCCTTGCTGACCGTGCTTATACAGGCGTTCGGTTTCAATGAATTTTTTGCCAAACGACCAGTGAGGATAGTTGATCGGCATCCCGACGCTGGAATAGGCATCCATCATCTGCTCAGAGGTGATCACCTCGATTTGGTGCGGATAGGTATCCAGTTTGTAGAGTTTCGCGACGCGGTCAATCTCCGCCAGATAGACATCCAGCAGATCAAACGTCCAGTCGGGTCCATCGCTCAAACGTGTGCTGTCCTTGTTCATGGAATCAATCGTAGCCATTCGCGCACCCTCATTGTTGGCGGCACTCTCTGTCTGGAGCACCTCATTTCAAGCATAGAACACCGTGTTAAAAAACGTGCTGATGAAGAAAATTTTTCTTTGCGATTTCGCAGCGCCGGCACGCCAGAAACTGGCATGGCTGCGATATTTTATGCTGGATAAAAATGACGCACAGCAGGAGATGCCAAAGCAGAGAGATCCCTGACAACAGAGGCAGATGTGAGGTGCGTCACCATAAAAAAGCCATATGTTGAATAATATTTTCAACTGAGTTATCAAGATGTAATTAGAAGATTGTTCTTTTACTGTTAACGGAGTGGCTATGCGAGTTGTCATACTGGGAAGTGGCGTCGTTGGCGTAACCAGCGCCTGGTATCTGTGTCAGGCTGGGCATGACGTCACCGTCATCGATCGTGAACCTGGCCCGGCGCTGGAAACCAGCGCGGCGAACGCCGGACAAATTTCTCCGGGCTATGCCGCGCCGTGGGCGGCGCCGGGTGTGCCGCTGAAGGCCATCAAGTGGATGTTCCAGCGCCATGCGCCGCTGGCTGTTCGCCTGGACGGGACGCAGTTTCAGTTGAAGTGGATGTGGCAAATGTTGCGTAACTGCGACACCCGCCATTACATGGAGAACAAAGGGCGCATGGTACGTCTGGCGGAGTACAGCCGTGATTGCCTGAAAGCGCTGCGCGCCTCAACCGGCATTCAGTATGAAGGGCGTCAGGGCGGAACATTGCAGTTATTCCGTACCGCGCAACAGTATGAGAACGCCACCCGCGATATCGCCGTTCTGGAAGATGCCGGCGTACCGTATCAGCTACTGGAATCCAGCCGTCTGGCGGAGGTTGAACCTGCGCTGGCGGAAGTGGCGCACAAACTGACCGGCGGCCTGCGTCTACCCAATGATGAAACCGGAGATTGCCAGCTGTTCACTCAGCGCCTGGCGCAGATGGCGGAACAGGCGGGCGTGACGTTTCGCTTCAACACGCCGGTGGAAAAACTGCTGTACGAAGGTGAACAAATTTACGGCGTGAAGTGCGGGGATGACATCATCAAAGCCGATGCTTACGTGATGGCGTTTGGCTCTTACTCGACGGCGATGCTCAAAGGGATCGTCGATATTCCGGTCTATCCGCTTAAAGGTTATTCGCTGACGATTCCGGTCGCACAGGACGATGGCGCGCCAGTTTCGACTATCCTTGATGAAACCTACAAAATCGCCATTACCCGTTTTGATAAGCGCATTCGCGTGGGGGGAATGGCGGAAATTGTCGGCTTTAACACTGAATTATTACAACCGCGTCGTGAAACGCTGGAGATGGTCGTACGCGATCTCTTCCCGCGCGGAGGGCATGTGGAACAAGCCACGTTCTGGACCGGGCTGCGGCCAATGACCCCGGATGGTACGCCAGTGATCGGACGGACGCGCTTCAAAAACCTGTGGCTGAACACCGGGCATGGGACGCTGGGCTGGACAATGGCCTGCGGTTCAGGGCAATTATTGAGCGATATTCTTTCAGGTCGTACACCTGCTATTCCTTATGACGACCTGAGCGTAGCGCGGTACAGTCCTGGCTTTACGCCGTCACGACCCCGGCATCTTCATGGCGCGCATAACTAATAAGGAAGCGAGATGACCCGCCCTATACTGGCCAGCCTTGACCTGCAGGCGATGAAACAAAATCTTGGCATTGTGCGCCAGGCCGCCCCGGACGCTCGCGTCTGGTCGGTGGTGAAAGCCAATGCCTACGGACATGGTATCGAGCGTATCTGGACGGCGTTGGGGGCGACCGACGGCTTTGCCATGCTCAATCTCGAAGAGGCGATTACGCTACGAGAGCGGGGATGGAAAGGGCCGATCTTAATGCTGGAAGGGTTCTTCCATGCCGACGAGCTGGCCATATATGACACATACCGTCTGACGACCTGCATACACAGCAACTGGCAGCTCAAAGTGTTGCAAAACGCGCGCCTGAACGCGCCGCTGGATGTTTATCTCAAAGTGAATAGCGGCATGAACCGGCTGGGTTTTTTACCCGAGCGGGTACAGACCGTCTGGCAGCAACTGCGGGCGCTGCCGAATGTGGGCGAAATGACGTTAATGTCGCACTTTGCCGATGCTGAGCACCCGGAAGGGATCGACCAGGCGATGACGAAAATCGCCCATGCGACGGAAGGGCTTGAATGCCGTCGCTCGCTGTCGAATTCAGCGGCTACGCTGTGGCATCCTGAAGCCCATTTTGACTGGGTGCGCCCCGGAATTATTCTGTATGGCGCATCGCCGTCAGGGCAGTGGCGGGATATCGCCAATACCGGGCTGAAACCGGTTATGACCCTGAGCAGCCAGATTATTGGCGTACAGACGCTGAAAGCGGGCGATCGGGTCGGGTATGGCGGACGCTATACCGCGACCCAGGAGCAGCGCATCGGGATTGTGGCGGCGGGCTACGCGGATGGTTATCCCCGTCATGCGCCAAACGGCACGCCAGTGCTGGTGGACGGTGTGCGTACCGGAACGGTTGGCACCGTGTCGATGGATATGCTGGCGGTGGACCTGACGCCGTGCCCGCAGGCGGGTATCGGTACGTCTGTGGAACTGTGGGGGAAAGAGATCAAGATTGATGATGTCGCCTCTGCGGCGGGAACGGTGGGGTATGAACTGATGTGCGCGCTGGCGCCGCGTGTTCCGGTTGTGACGGCGTAACTTTTTTGTGGCGCCGTAGGATGGCGCCTGTGCTTATCCGGCCTACAGAAGACAGAGTGTAGGCCGGATAAGGCGTGTCAACGCCGCTATCCGGCAGCGTTTCCATTATTCCATTTCATCCCCCGCGACGCGAACCCCGACCTTACGCACGGCGTTGTCTTCTTTCTCTGCGACCGTCCAGATCATGCCGGCAAACTCCACCTGGTCGCCCACAACCGGCGCGGCACCCAGCAACTGCTGTACGATTTCCCCCAGCGTCTGCTGTTTATCGCGATATTCCGTTCCTTCGTCCAGACCGTAAATCAGGGCGACGTCAGCAAACTTCGCATTGGCTTCGAGAATAAAATCGCCGAAAAAGCGCTGATCCAGCGCGACCGGCGGCGACTGGCTGAACAGTTTGCCCAGCGCCGGAAGGTCGCGTTCACGTCCAATAACGCACAGAACGTCGCCTTCGCGTAAACGGGTGCTTCCGGTCGGGTGGAACAGCACGTTGTCGCGAAACAGGGCGGCGATGCGGGTCTCCTGCGGCATGTGCAGATCGCGCAGCGCGGCGCCGACGCACCACTTATCTTCACTCAACTGGTAGACAAACTGCTCCCAGGGGTTTTCCGGGTGAATATCCAGCCCGATACGCGAAACCGGCCAGCCGACGGGAGGCACCACCACTTTGGCTTTTTTGGCCGCCCAGGTCAGGGACGTTCCCTGGAACAGCAGCGATATCAGCACCACAAAGAATGCGACATTAAAAAACAGTCGGGCATTCTCCAGCCCGGCCATCATCGGGAAAACCGCCAGGATGATAGGCACGGCGCCACGCAGCCCCACCCAACTGATGAAGATCCGCTCACGCAGATTAAAGCCCCGAAACGGCAGCAGGCCCGCGAAAACGGAGAGCGGGCGAGCCACCAGAATCATCCAGACCGACAGCACCAGCGCCGGAACGGCGATAGGCAGCAGATCGGATGGCGTAACGAGCAGTCCCAGCACGAGGAACATGGCGATTTGCGCCAGCCAGGCCAGGCCGTCAAAGTTTTGCAGGATGCCAAACCGGTTGCGGATAGGGCGGTTGCCCAGCAGGAATCCACACAGGTAAACGGCCAGAATGCCGCTGCCTTCCAGCGCGGTGGTCACGGCGAAAACGAGAATTCCCCCGCTCAGCGCCAGCAGCGGATATAACCCGGTGGGCAAGGCAATCCGGTTAATCATTTGCTGAAGCAGATATCCGCCGCCTAACCCCAGCATGATCCCCAGTCCAAACTGCTGGATGATATCGAGCACGAAAAGCCAGCTCAGGCCGGTCTCATGTTTCTGAATCATCTCTATCAGTGTGATGGTCAGGAAAACCGCCATCGGGTCGTTACTCCCGGATTCGATTTCCAGCGTCGAACCGACGCGTTCGTTAAGCCCTTTACCGCCCAGCAGAGAAAAAACGGCAGCCGCATCCGTTGAACCGACGATGGCGCCAATCAGCAGCCCTTCAATGAGATCCAAATGAAAGAGCCAGGCGGCCATCATGCCGGTGAGACCGGAGGTAATCAGTACCCCTACCGTCGCGAGCGAGAGCGCCGGGCCCAGGGCGACGCGAAAGGAGCTGGCCTGGGTACGCATCCCGCCATCCAGCAGAATAATTGCCAGCGCGAGGTTACTCACCATGTACGCGAAAGGATAATTGTCAAACGGGATACCGCCAACGCCATCAACACCCGCGAGCATGCCAATCGCGAGAAAGATAACCAGAATAGGGATGCCAAGACGAGATGAGAATGAACTTAATAAGATACTACAGGTTACGAGGACTGAACCTAAAATGAAAAGACTAATAATGGCTGCGGCATCCAACGTTATGTTACTCCTGAATTACGCTGTTTCTAATAATAAACCCTAACATAATAACGACAGAAACAGCGTTTTACTTAGCCCAGGCGACGGCTTTTTTTATGATTTGAGGACAGGATGGCCGGAGAGTGTGAGTTGGCTGCCATTTTCGCCATTTTTTAGCACCGCGTGGGCGCCGAGCGGCAGCGTAACGGTACGTTGCTCATGACCGAAATCCAGACCGGTCACGACGGGGATGGAGAGACGGGAACGCAGAAACGCGTAAACCGCGTCAAGATCGTAACCGGCATCGTAATCATTCGGCGCGCTACCGCTGAAACTGCCCAATATCAGCGCGTTCTGCCGGGCCAGAATCCCCGCGTGATACAGTTGCAGAAGCATTCGCTCAACGCGGAAAGGATGCTCGTTAATATCCTCCAGCACCAGTACGCCATTTTCAATGGCGGGCATCCACGGGGTGCCGATAAGGGAGACCAGCATGGCCAGATTGCCGCCCCACAGCGTGCCTCCCGTCTCACATGTCGGGCCGTTACCTTGCCACTCCACCGTGAACTGCGCGTTGCACAAGGCCCGCCAGAAATGGCGCTCGGTGAAGGTGTTCATCTCCTCCGCGCCGAAATTCGCCGCCAGCATGGGGCCGCTAAACGTTATCACCTTGCCCAGCGCCAGCAGGGCGGACTGAATCACCGTAAAATCGCTGTGGCCGCAGATCAGCAGCGGGTTCGCCTGCTGCCGTGCGATGAGCGCCTGCCAGTCAATGCTCTCCAGCAGACGACTGGCGCCGTAACCGCCGCGAACCGGCATCACAATGGTATCGGGCGTCATCAGGCGGGCGAGGCCGTTAACATCCGCCAGACGCTCGGCGTCTGAACCGGCAAAACGCTGGTCACGGCGGCCAATGACGGCGGCGTTATCCACCTGGTGGCCGGATTCGATCAGCCGTTGTACGCCGCGTAAAGCCGCTTGCTGATTGATGCAGTAACCCGATGGGGCGATTAAGTGAAACAGGGACATGGCAATTCCTTGCTGACATCTAAAACCAAATGTATATCATGCCGATTGAGCATGTCGTTGTCACTCGCAGCGGCGAATTCCGGCTATAAGGATAGATGACGTGAAATTGAGATGGTTTGCTTTTTTGGTTGTATTGCTGGCGGGCTGTAGTTCAAAGCAGGATTACAAGAATCCGCCCTGGAACGCCGAAGTCCCGGTTAAACGGGCAATGCAGTGGATGCCGATAAGTGAAAAAGCCGGGGAAGCCTGGGGCGTCAGCCCGCGTCTGATTACCGCGATCATCGCGATTGAATCGGGCGGTAATCCGACGGTGGTCAGTAAATCCGGGGCGGTTGGGTTAATGCAACTGAAGGCCTCGACGTCCGGGCGCGATGTTTATCGTCATATGGGCTGGAGCGGCGAACCGTCGACCAGCGAACTGAAAAACCCGGAGCGGAATATCTCGATGGGGACGGCGTACCTGAGTATTCTGGAACACGGGTCGCTGGCCGGTATTAACGATCCGCAGGTGATGCAGTACGCGCTGGTGGTCTCTTATGCCAATGGCGCGGGCGCGCTGCTGCGCACGTTCTCTTCCGATCGCAAAAAAGCGATTGAGAAAATCAACGATCTGAGCGCGGATGAGTTTTTCGAGCACGTTGCCAAAAATCATCCTGCGCCACAGGCGCCGCGTTATATCTGGAAACTCCAGCAAGCGCTGGATGCGATGTAACCCGCACGGGGGTTATTCACGCACCTTATTGGATTTTTCCCGCGCTTCCCGTTCAAGAGAGAAAATAATCCGCTGTAATTCCCGCTCCACCGCCGGGCTGACGTTGAGAAAACGAAAGCTCAGGCGGGGAGTGGTAATCGTCTCATTTTTACCGTCAATCACTCTGCGTTCGCTGATGGAAATAAGCTGGGCGTCAAAGTGGAAAACGCCCCATTGCCCCATGTTCAGCTCAATTTGCGAAAAGCGCATGCCTTCGGTTAATCCGGCGGGTTTTGTCGCTTCCAGCAATGCGCCCATGCCGCCCAGCGAGAGATCGAACAAGCGAAAACGTAGCGTGTTGTCGTCCGGCATTTTCGCCTGGCAGTAGTAGGGGGGATGTAAAGGCGCGGAAATACGGAAATACTCCCGGCGCTGAACGAACCACAGCTCGGGCGGCAGCGCGGTAATAAATGCCGGAAGCTGCCGGTATTCGCCACTGGTGAGCTGATCCAGCGTGAACTCCACTTTCGCGCCCTGCGTTTCTGCGGTAATGGTTATCTGTCTGGCGCGCTGAACGGCGATGTTTTCATAGTCCTGGCTGCCGAAATCCATCACCAGTTTTTCCGCGTTAACGTCCAGAATCTTACTGATGAACTGCCCCCCGGCCCAGGAGATGCGTAGCGGCGCCTGGCTCTTGTTTAAATCTTTGAGTACGCCTAATACCGCCAACGGGTTTTGCTTCAGGAACTGCTCACTGTAGTGACTCACGCGTAATGACTCCTGGATGCCTGACAGATTATCGTTTGGTTATCGGCATGGCATGACGGAACTTAAGACAAATGGGTGAAATTTTTATCAACGCCAGCGCATAACGTCGCAGGATGAAAAGCATGGCCGGTTGATTTGCCTATACTTAAGGGACTGGCGCAAGAACGTCTTGCGCATGCTTTCACTGGAAAGAGGGCCTGAATATGGGAATTATTGCCTGGATTATTTTTGGTCTGATTGCAGGTGTTATCGCTAAGCTGATTATGCCGGGTCGCGATGGCGGTGGTTTTATACTGACCTGTATTCTCGGTATCGTTGGTGCGGTTGTCGGCGGCTGGCTGGCAACCATGTTTGGTATCGGCGGCAGCATCAGCGGGTTCAATCTTCACAGTTTCCTGGTGGCCGTCGTCGGGGCGATTGTTGTGCTCGGCGTTTTTCGCCTTCTGCGGCGCAATTAAATGAACAGAGCGGATGTGGGGATGAGGGCGTAAATCGGCGACATGCTACCCTGGCGTGTTTTCCGTTCACTTGATGCCCATTATCGCTCTGGCGCATTATCAGTCGTGAACGTGTCAGGGGAGGCGTCTTCCCGGCACGTTTACGGGGATTCAACAGACGTCAGAACAATCTGTATTCCTGAGCAACGCCTGGCCGGATTAACGGCGAAAGCTGGCTTGATTTGTGAATAAAAATGAGAATAATTGTCATTCCATTTCACATATAATAATTTGCTCATGAAAACAACTCATCGTTTCACATTACGCGCGCTCTCTGGATGTATCACCTTAGCCCTGACTGTCCCGTCTTATGCTGAAGAGGCAAAAGAGTCGACCATTGTGGTCACCGCCGCCGGGCAGGAGAGCCTTCTTCCGGCCTGGACCAACAGCGCCACCAAATCCGCCGTGCCGGAAAGCAAAACGCCGCAGGTGATCAACACCATCGACAGGCAGGAGATTGAGCAACGCCACGCCAACTCGGTGAATGAAATTCTGCGCTACGCGCCGGGCGTGTCAACGGAAGTTCGCGGTAATACCTCCTATATGAGTGAATATAAGATTCGCGGTTTTACGGTGGATCAGGAGTATTACAACGGCCTGCAACTGCCGTACAACGTGACCGGGAATACCAAAGCGCGTATTGATCCGCTGCTGATTGAAAGCGTGGATATTCTGAAAGGCCCGGCCTCGGTGCTGTACGGCAATGGCTCGCCGGGTGGACTGGTAAACATCCAGAGTAAAAAACCGCAGGCGGAACAGAAAACGGAAGTGGGCTTCAACACCGGCACCCGTAATCTGAAAGAGGGTTATCTGGATTCAACCGGGCAAATCAGCGACAGCGACTGGAACTACCGTTTACTCGGCAAAGCGACGGAAGGGGATGATCAACCGCATACCTCCCGCTATGAAAACTATCTGGTTGCCCCGTCCGTTACCTGGCAACCGGACAACAAAACGCGTCTGACGATTGATGCGCTGGCGCAGAATACACCGTCGCTGTCGCCTTCCAACCCGCTGCCCATTTCTTATCTGCGTTCAGAGTATGCGGGGCGCCGTGATTTTGCCGGAGATGAGTGGAGCGGCTTTAAGCAGCGTCAATGGATGCTGGGTTACAGCTTTGAACACCAGTTTGACAGCGGCTGGGGCTTCAATCAGAAAGCGCGCTACTTTGATGTGGATACCCACCAGCGCAGCGTCTACTCCACCGGAAATACGGGGAATCCGGTCTGGGAGTTGAACCGGTTTGCCTACACGACCGATGAAGACCTGAAAAGTTTTAACATCGACAACCAGGTTACGAAAACGGTAGTGTCAGGCGACTGGCAACACCATCTGCTGGCAGGCTTCGATTACCAGAAGCTCGACAGCCATTACTTCTACCGCTATGCCAGCAGCACGCCGGGGATCGACATGCGCCACCCGAACTATCGTCAGATTCATACCGACGATTTAGGGCTGAGTACTGCGCAGAATAACCGTCTCTCTTATCAGCAGAATGGTTATTATCTTCAGGATCAGATTGCGTTTGGCGGCCTGAACCTGCTGGCGAGCGTGCGTTACGATGACTATCGTTCCGCCACGACCGACTATCTGCAAAACGGCGATAAAACCTGGATTTCACAGGATCGCGTCACCAAACGTTTCGGTGCGTTATATGCGTTTGAAAATGGGATCTCTCCATTTATCAGTTATTCCGAAGGCTTTAAGCCGATCTCGCCGCAAGGGACACTGACCTCGAAAGAGGTGAAGCCGACCACCAGCAAGCAGGTTGAGGGCGGGGTGAAATACCTGCTGGCGGAATACGCGACCACCTTTACCGCATCGGTGTTTAATATCCGCCAGAAAAATGTGCTTTCCGCCACGCCAACCTGGGATTACCGCCAGACCGGCGAGATTGAGTCAAAAGGGGCCGAACTGTCGATTGTCAGCCGTCCGGCGGATAACGTCACGCTGATCGCCAACTATGCCTATACCCATGCGATCAACACGGAAGATGAAACGTATGAAGGCAAACGTCCGACTCAGGTGCCGGAAAACGCGTTTAACCTGTGGGGCGATTACACCTTTGATAATACGCCGCTGCGCGGGCTGAACGTTGGCGCGGGCGTCCGTTATACCGGGCCGATGGAGATCTCGCCAGCTAACGACAAAGGCAAACTCGGCGGCACGACGCAGTATGATATGGCCGTCTCTTACCGTCTGGGAGAGGCGATCCCATCGTTGAGCGGGGTGACGCTGAAGGCCAGTGCGCAGAATATTACCAACAAAGAGACGTTTAGCTGTTACGACGACAACAACTGCTGGATTGGTCGCGACCGCACCGTTCAGGTTGGCGCCAGCTACAGCTTCTGATAGCAACCCGGCCTGCAATTGCGCAGGCCGGGTTCGTTTTCATTCGGCGGAACAATCAGAACTTATATTCCACCCCGGCCCAGAAATTACGGCCTTCCTCGATAAACCCTTCGCTGTAGGCATACTTCGTATCGAACAGGTTGTTCACGGACGCGTTGACGCTAAAACCGTAGCCCACCGCATAATCCGCGCGGATATGGGTAATGGCAAATCCGCCCGCTTTCTGTGAACCGTCTGAATTGCTGTAGCTGGAGGAACGCGCTTCTTCTGACAGCGTAACACTCAGCGGTTCCCACGGCTTGAGCGTCATCCATGCGGTGAGCGTCTGCGTTGGCAAATCGGTGATTTCACCGATTTCATCACGCTTGACGTCCGCGTGGATCAGCCCATAGCTCAGCCCGACATCCAGCATTTCAGACACATTGCCTTTGATTCCGGCATCCAGACCGGTGTAATCCACCCGGCCGCTATTGCGGTTCTGGATCGTATCGGCATCAATGTTGTGCGACAGGATTGCGTCGGTCACACGGTTATAGTACACGCTGACCTCGAATCCCCAGTCGCGGGTCAGCGAACCGTTCCAGGTCAGATCCACGCTGCGGGCGCGTTCGGGTTTTAACTGCGGGTTGACGATAGCCACCTGGTTATACGCCGGTTTCGACGTGGTATACCGCTCTTTGAGCGTCGGGAAACGCGTCCGGTCAGAGTAAGAGAGCGCCAGCGTGTCCTCGTTTGCGAAGTGGTATTTGGTCATGACCTGCCAGTTAAACGCCGACTGGTTGTTGTCGTCGTAGTGGGTTACGCTGCCGTCTTTTTCGTGTTTCATCCCTTCCAGACTGTCACGCCAGTCATAGCTAATACCGGCCACGACATCCACATTATCGGCTGCGGCCCACTGGTATTCGCTGGCTAACGACCAGGTACGGTCTTCATAGCGATCGTATGCCGCATGCGGCGCGCCTTTTTCACGGTGGACGTCATCTTTCCAGTTAACGGCGAACGAGAGCAGATCGTTTTCACGCATTTCGGCGGCGAGTTGTAACCCTGCGCCATCGCTGTAATCAGAATAGTGGCTATAGCTGCCTTTCTTGTTTTTCAGGTCGGCAAGGGAGTTGTACATCATCAGCGTGTTTTCAAAGGTGTCGCGATAAAGCCGGCTTTTCAGCGTAAAGCGATCGCCCAGATGCGTGGTGCCCTGATAGTAATAACTCTCTTTATCGTATTGCGGCCACTGCCAGTAGCGCGACTTCTGGCTGCTGGTGCCTGCGTATGGCGGGTTGTCTTTTTCACCGTCCTGGTTGATATAGGTCAGGGTGTACTCGTCATTTTCGCGCGGCGTGAAGCCCAACTTAACAATGCCCCGTTTATCATCTGCCGACGAGTTGATCATCTTCCCGTTGCTGCCTGCAATGGCGTTGTCCACCCCGTGCGGCAGACCCAGGAAATCCTGCTTCAACTGGCTACCGCTGACTTGCAGATAACCCAGCTCATTACTGGCGCCAAACGAGGCGTGCATATCGTGGGCGTTATCTTTGCTCCGGCTCCATCCCTGGCGATAACCGATGCTCCCTTCGAGAGGTTTTGTCGGTTTTTTGGTGGTGATGTTGATCGCGCCGCCCATCTGGTTAGGGCCTTGCAACAGCGATGAGTAGCCTTTGGACACCTCAACGGAGGCAATGTCCGAGGTGAGGAAGCGCCCTAAGTCGAGGTTGCCGTCGTAAGGGATGTAAACCGGCACGCCGTCGAAAAAGATCGGAACCTGGCGGCTGTCAAAACCGCGAACTTTGACCTGCTGTTCGTTGCGGTTGCCTGATTTTTGCAACGCCACGCCGGGGATGACGCTTAATGCCTGCGCCACATTCTGCTTATCCAGATCCTGCATGGTTTGTTGACCAAGCACCGTGGTGGTCGCCGCAGAGGCGGGGCTCGACCAGACGGTCATGGTGTCGCTTTCTTGCCCAGCAAACGCATTATGCGCAAAAGCTACCGATAATGCCGTGTAAAGACAACTCTGAGTGAATTTCATTGTTTTTATTCCATTTATCAATGTTATATGTCACTTTCGTCCGGGTTCAGGATGACGTTGATATCCATCGGTGGTGCGTAGTACGGTGCGGATGTAATAAAGAGCCTGATACCACAGTCGAGATAACTCGCCAGAGTGGCGAGGTTGATGCCGCCAGTCAGCGCCAGCGTGCAATGGGGAGCCAGTGAAGGCGCCGTCCGGGCCACCTCCGCCGCCTGATGTGGGGTAAATTTGTCGAGTTGCAAAACGTCGGGGCCAGCGCGGAGCGCTTCAAGGGCTTCCTCTGGGGTGTCTGCTTCGACGACGATCTTTTTTTCCGGGGCATGACGGCGCAACTGCGAAATGGCCCCGGCCCAGTCGTTACCGGGGGCGAGAAAGCGGCGGTGATTTGCAAACAGCAGCACGGTTTCCGCGCACCCGGCGCGGTGAATGATTCCGCCTGCGGCGAGCACCGCCTGTGCGGCTAACAGCCGGGTGCCGGGAATGGCTTTACGCGTGCAGGCTATTTGCCCGTCGGGGTAACGGCTATGCAGGATGTGAAGCATGCTGTCGAGATAGTGTGAAACGCCGCAACTCCACTCCAGTACGTTTTGTACGGCCTTCCAGCCCTGGTGCAGCGCCGCCGCATTCCCGCTGACGCTGATCAATTGTTGACCGGCTGCGGCGCGCTCGCCGTCGTTCATCTGCTCCAGGACGGTCAGCCCCAGCGACTGCAACATTTGTCTGGCCACGGCAATGCCGCTCACGCAGCCGCCCTGGCGATGGCGGAAGGTCATGCGGCCTGGCAGATTGCCGATGCCCAGAGCGCGCGTGGTCAGGTCGCCTCCCTGAATATCCTCCAGCAGCAATGCGTCCGTTTGTGCGTGTGAGAAGTAGATCATTTCAGCGCCTTTTGTGGAATGCTGTCCCACCAGATCAGCGCCCAGTCCCGGCTGGCCGGGGCAAGGGCGCTGGCATCCTGCTGTTGATACCAGCGGTACAGACGTTCACGCTCTTCATCGCTGATGTCGCCCATGCTCCAGCGAACGTTTTCAGCAAAGCGTTCCCAGGTGCTGTTGTCCTGCTGGCAGTTCTGCCCACGGATAAAATCGACATGGGCACAGATCCCCATCTGGTACAGGACATTGAGGGCATAAATATAGTTAGGCAGCTCGATAACCTCGCGACCCAACGCGCGCTGGATAGTGGGGGAAACAAAAGAGGAACTGACCAGGTGCGTGGTATAGACGCGCAGCCGCGCCTGGTTGTTGAGTTTTGTCATCGCCTGGCGCATATCCGCAACGAGCGTTGAGCGGGAGGCAACGGCGATATCGCAGCGCGGGAGATCGCTCCAGTCCTCTTCCCAGGCGCGTTGCACCCAGTGAACATGGGTTGCCCGTTGCTCTGTCGCGCGACGGGCGGCAACTCGCAGCATTCCGGGGCTGTAATCCACGCCGCAGATATGCGGTATTTTGCCCGCTAACGCCAGCGAGACGGTGCCCGGGCCACAGCCCATATCAAACAGCGAGTTCACGCCCTGCAAATCCATTTTCTCCATCAACTGTTGCAGGTAGGTGTCCGTCGGCGACGCGCAGTTTTCTGCCATTTTCTCTGCCCGTTTATCCCAATGGTCGGGCGTTTTTTCCGTTCGTTTCGCCTGCAACAGCTGCTGGCGGTAGAGGTCTGCAAAATCAATGTCATCAATGAGCATGGCTGTCCCTTATTGCTGATCGCCAAAAAGATGGCGGTGGATTTGTGTGGGCGAGACCCGATAAAGCGCGGCCAGATTGTCGGCAGCAAGCTGGCGCTCTGGCGCGCCTTGCGATACCTGGCCGTCGGACTCCACGCGCACGACGCTGTCGGCTATCGCCCTGGCATGGAGCGGATGATGGGTTGACATCAGTAGCGCCATCCCCGTTTTTTTCAGTGTCACCAGCGTGTCGAGCAGGCGGATCTGGTGGCCAAAGTCGAGGCTGGAGGCGGGTTCATCCAGCAGTAGCAGGCGAGGGCGTTGCGCCAGAGCGCGGGCGATCAGCACCAGTTGACGCTCTCCGCCGCTCAGGGTGTTCCAGCGTCGGTGCGCCAGATGGACGATTTCAAGCGCGGCGAGCTGCTGGTGGGCAATTTCTCGCTCCCTGGCGCCGGGAACGGCGAATGCCGCCATTTTCGGCGTCAGCCCCATCATCACCATATCCAGAGCGGTGAAGGCGAACGCGCCGTCGTGCGCCTGTGGCACCCAGGCAATGGCGCTGGCGCGCTCCCGGTCTGAAAAACGCTGCACCGCCACGCCATCAAGCAGGATGTCGCCGCTGATCAAGGGGAGAACGCCAAGAATGGTGCGCATCAGCGTGGTCTTGCCGCTGCCGTTTGCGCCGAGTAAACAGCAAATTTCTCCCGCCGGTACGGTAAAAGAGACGTCGCGCAAAACCGGGCGTCGAGCGTATCCCAGGTTGGCGTGGTGAACCGTCAGTCGTGTCATTGGCGTCCTCCGCGCAGCAGAAGCAGCAAAAAGAAAGGGGCGCCGATAAATGCGGTGAGGATACCGAGTGGAATCTCCGTACTGCTGATTGCGCGCGCGAGTGTGTCGGTCAGCAGCAGTAAAATGGCGCCGGCGCCCATTGAGACAGGAAGCAACTGCTGGTGGTTATTGCCGGTGAGCAACCTGCCGATATGCGGCACGACTAAGCCTATCCAGCCGATAATCCCGGCAATCGCCACCGTGCTGGCGGTGATGAGCGTCGCGCAGACAATCAGCGCGAGCCGAAGGCGGGTAACGTTGATGCCCAGGGAACGGGCTTCATCATCTGAAAGCGTCAGTAAATTCATACGCCAGCGCAGTAGCAGCAAAGGGATGGCGCCGAACAGAATCAGCGGCGCCGAGAAGCAAAGATCATGCAGCGTGATGGTAGAGAGCCCGCCGAGTAACCAGAAGGTGATGGAGGGCAACTGGGTATAGGGATCGGCCAGCGTTTTTATCAGGGAAATTCCCGCGCCGCACAGCGTACCGAGCGCGATACCCACCAGCACAAGGGTTAATACGGGGTCGTGACGCGTCACCCGGCGGGTAATCAGCCAGACGCCAGCAACCACCAGCAGACCGCCGCCGAACGCGTAGAGCTGGATAAACAAAATCGGCAGGCCCAGCAAAATCGCCGTACATGCGCCTAAACCCGCTCCGGCGGCAACGCCGAGAATATCCGGGGAGACCAGCGGGTTGCGAAACATCCCCTGATACGTCGTGCCCGCGCCCGCCAGCGCAGCGCCCAGCAGCAGCGCGGCGAGAATGCGGGGGAGGCGGATCTGCCAGAACACGATTTGATCCTGTGTCGGCACCGTGTCATGGCTGAAGATCATCGCCAGCACCTGCCGGGCATCGAGGTGATAAGCGCCCGATACAGTGGCAAAGGCAATACAGAGAAGGGCAATCCCCAGCATCAGGACAGAAAGGGTGGTCGTTCTCATCAGATGATCGCCCACTGTTGATACTGTTCGTCAGTCAGCGACGTATGCCAGAACAGGCGCGCATAACGCACCATATCGTCTTTAAAATGTTGATTAACGTTCGGGTCCAGCCAGGCATGCAACCGGCGCAGCCCGAGTAAACGGTTAATGCCCGGCGGCGCATCCAGCCAGCCAAACGGCAGGCCGCTCAGGAAAAGAATGCGTTTGTCCGCAACCGCCTTAACGCCTTGCCAGACGGGGTCGTGACGCAGGTAGTGCGCCGTGGCGGCATCCTGTACCAGAATGATGTCGGGCTGCCAGGTGAGTAAGTTTTCCATAGAGACCTGGGCCAGTCCGCTTCGTCCTGGGATTCGCGCTACGTTGTGTAATCCCAGCAACTCTGCCGCTTCCGTATGCAGCGATCCCTGTAATCCCGTCTCCAGACCTCGGGCGCCCCGCGCCGCATAAAAACGAATACCGGCAGCAGGCGTGTGGGAAAACGCGAGCGCTTGCGCAATGAAGCGCTGAGCCAGCGCCGCCTGAGCGGCAGTACGCGCCTCCATTCCCAGCGCTTGTCCCGCGGCTTGCAGTTGTTCCGGCGTTTGCCGCAGTTCACCGTTAATCAGCAGCCACGGAATCCGGGTCTGAGCGCTGACCTGGCGCGCCTGCGAAAGCCAGGTTTCATCGGCGTTGCCGCAATCCACTACCAGATCGGGATGCAGGGCCAGCAGTCCTTCCAGAGACAACGTGCTGGCGCGCCCCGCCAGCCTGCCCAGTTTGGGCAACGCCCGAATGGACTCGGGGAAGGGAATCGCCGCCTGGCGCGAGAAATCAAAAGAGGAGAAACCCACCAGCTTTTCCGGCGCGACGGCCAGCAGTAACACATCGGCGGGCGCACCAGCGCTCACCACGCGGCGAATAATATTGCCTTCCGGCGGGCGGCCAATAGCAAACGTCAGCGGTGTCTGCGCAATGCCAGGGAGGTGGCGAAACAGCAGCGCAGAGGCCATCGCCTGAGCGAATCTCCGTCTTGTGAGCAGCATTGTTTTCATCCTGAAATGGTTAAAAAATCGCTATATGTTTACATATATAACGTTAAAAAACTTGTTCAGTATCAAATTCTCACCGATGAAAAGGGGGGCTAACCCTTAAGAGCTATGAGGGGCAGAGCTGAACGCGCGGCATTGCCAGGAAGAAAAATCCGCGACGGCGCGCGGATTTTTGTCAGCATGATGGTCGGGTCACATTACGGCGTGGTTTCAACCTGTTTTTGCGGCGCAGGCTGGGAAGCGCCTGGCGCTGCGGGGCGAGTGGCCGGTACGCTGTCGCACGGTTTCTCTTTTGGACAGATCAGGTCGAGCATTTTTAACGTCACGCCGTTGGTCCAGCCGAAACCATCCTGAAGAGGGTATTCTCCACCGCCGCCGCCGGTTCCCGTACTGCTGACGTCATATTTCTCAACCAGCTTTTGTTCGCGGTCGTAGGTATGCTGAACGTTAGTGAGGAAGCGCCAGGTGACATCCATCGCGACGTTGTCCTGCCCGTAATTCTGCAACCCTTCGGTCGCCACCCACTGTAATGGCGCCCAGCCATTGGGGGCGTCCCATTGCTGCCCGCTTTTCACCGAGGTGGTGGACAGTCCGCCAGGCTGCAACAGGTGCGCCTGGGTCGCGGCAGCCACTTTGCTGGCGCGATCTTTCGCCGCCGCGTTGACATACAGCGGGAACAGCGTGGCCGCCGTCAGTTGGTTACGCACCTTTTTGCTTTTCAGATCGTAGTCGGCATACCAGCCTTCCTGATTGTTCCACAGGTGCGTTTCAATGCCTTTCTGACGGGCGCTGGCGAGCGCTTCATACTGGTTTGCGTTGGCGTCATCGCCTGCCGCTTTGCTGGCGCGCGCCAGCATTTTCTCCAGTTTATACAGCAGGGCGTTGAGATCGACAGGGACGATGCTGGTGGTGCGAATGGTGCTCAGCTGATTCGGGTCGTCCATCCAGCGCGAGCTGAAATCCCAGCCCGATGCGGCGGCAGATCGCAGGTCGCGATAAATCTCGGTTGCCGGGCGGTTCGGGTTGCTCTTCGCGGTGGTGATATCTTCCATCCACGACTCCGGTCGCGGCGTGTCCCGGTCATCCCAGTAGCGGTTCAGGACGGTGCCGTCATCCAGTTTCACCACGCGCTTATTCTGCTCGCCGGGCTGGAGATTCTCCACGCCCTCCATCCAGTAGGCATACTCTTTTTGCAACTGCGGCAGGTATTTTTTCAGGGCGTCGTCGCCCTCATGCTGCGCCAGCAATTCCACCATAAATGCGAAGAAAGGCGGCTGCGAGCGGCTCAGATAGTAGGTACGGTTGCCGTTGGGGATATGCCCCCAGGAATCCAGCTCATAGCCGAAATTCGCCACCATATCGGCGACCTTATCCCAGTGATCGCTTTCGGCAAGTCCCAGCATGGTAAAATAGCTATCCCAATAATAGACTTCCCGGAAACGTCCGCCAGGCACCACATACGGTTCCGGCAGCGGCAATAACGAATCCCATTTTCCGGCGCTCTCCGTTGTGCGGGTCAACACGGGCCACAGGCCGTCAATATGTTCACGCAGCGACTGTCCTTCCGGCGGAACGTATTTTTCCCCTTCTTTGGGCAGCGTAAAGTTCACATCAACAAAGTGACGCAAATCGAAGCCTGACTGGTTTCGTTGCATCCGGTAATCCGCGAGGATCATCAGCGGATCGCTGTTAGGCACGGCATCGGCGAACGTTTTCTGATCGGGGAACAGTTTGACGCTCTGCACGTCATTAAACAGCGGCCCCAGCAGAATATCCGGGGGCTGCGGAGGACTGGCCGGCTGTTCCTCAGCATGCGCCGAGAGCGACGCGAATGTCAGCAGGGTGCTTGCAACGGTCAGTTTTATGGCGAAAGAGAGCGTGCCGGAATGGCGAAGCGCAGGTGTTATCATCAATATTCTCCTTAACGGCGTGCCGCAGTCAGCGGCATGAACCATGACAAAACCTTAGTCCAGGATTGCCATGTGCGCGTGATCGAACCGCTATTTTGGGAACTGGTAAACATTTCCCGTTATCGCCGGTTGAAGCGTGGGAATGCGACAGCGCGCCCTCAGAAGAGGACGCGCGATGGGAGAGCGGTCAGTCAGAAAAGAGAATGCGCTGTGCCGCGAGATCCAGCGTAATCGACTCGCCGGTGCTCAGGGCATATACCGCTTCCCCTTGCTGACAAAGCCAGCCGATCCCCATTTCACGGGCGATGATTGCCGAATGTGATTCATTGCTGCCTGCGCTCAGGCAGATCCCTTTAACCGTCTGTGGGTCGAACTGCAACACGGTGGACGGGAAGATATTTTCCGCCGCCACGATAGTCGGGCGCGTGAATACCGGCAAGCGCGCGTTTATTCCGCTCAGGTGCCTCAGCGTCCGATGGAGAATATCGTCGATATCGATATAGCGGGCCTGCAAATAGGCGTCGTCGAGCTGTCGGTACTGATCGCGGAGATCGTCCAGCACGCTGCGCCACGCCGTTTCCGCCCGACACGGTTTATCACGCATCACTTCACACGCCATCTCGTACAGCTCGGGGTCATCCAGCAGCGTGTGATGCCCGGAAAAAATCGCCGCCAGATCGGCGGAGTATTTATCTTCCGCCAGCGTGGTCAGCGCGTTGAGATCGTCCAGCGTCTGACGAATCGCCGTTTGCAGGCGCTGCTGCTCTTCCGGCAAATTGACGGTCGTCGGATTCGCGACGTCCGGTGCAGCGGGGGAATAGCAGAACACCACGCCGGAGACCCGCGCGGGGAGCTGACGCGCCGTGCTGCTGGCTGGCGTCTCCTCCACGGACTCGCCAAAGTTTTCCGCCGCCAGCTGTTTGAATGCCGCCAGCGCCTCGTCGGCCTGTTCTCCTTTGGCGATCAGGCGCAGAGTATCGTTGCAGCGCACCTGTAATAACGCTATCTGATTCAGGCTGTCCGGCGTCACGCATTTGCCATTTTTCTCCAGTAGCATGTCGGCCCGAAACCCCGACAACGTGGAGACCAGGCGCGATGCCGGACGAACATGCAGCCCGTTTGGATTTTTCACCACAACAGAAATGGAGTGGGCGTCGTTATCCTGAAATGCTGGTTTTGTGGCGACGCCCCCGGTTTGAGTGGGTGACGGTAAACCCAGTTGTTCACGCTTGGCATCCAGCGCGCTCATGGCGTCATTGATGACTTTATCAATACCGGCGCCCATTGCCGCGCTGACCGTCGCCGCCAGCGTGCCTTCTACCAGCGGCGCCGCGCATAAGCGGACTTTCGCCGCAATCGCCGGGTCGAGCAAATCCAGGGCGGTTTCGGCGCTCAATAATGCGCTGCCCATATCCATCATGACCAGGATATGGTCCGCATCAGCCACGGATTCGATGGCTTCCATCACCTTGAGCGGATCGGTGCCAATCGGATTTTGTGGGTCGTCGATACCGGCTGCAATCGCGAGTTTACAACCATCGCCGATTAACATCTGCCGGGCTAACTGCCCGACGCCTTCACCCAGCAGGGCGCTGTGCGAAACAATGACCAGGTTTACCATCGCGTTATCCTTACTCTTTTGCCGCTGCCGCCAGCATTTGCATCATGAACATCACGGAGGTTGCGCCCGGGTCCTGATGGCCGATGCTGCGCTCGCCAAGATAGCTGGCGCGCCCTTTGCGGGCCTGCATGGTGATGGTGCTCTGCGCCGCCGCTTCGGCCTGGGCGCTGGCGGCATCCAGCGCCGCCTGTACCGACAGGTGCTGTTCGCATGACTGGCGCAGCGACTCCACAACCGGCCCCCAGACGTCACACATGGTTTTATCGCCAGGCTCTGCTTTACCTCGGCTGGTCACGCCTTCTGCGCCTTCCCGCATCATCTGGTACAGCTCGTCGAGCGTCAGGCTCTGGTGCGCCTGTGTCACCTGGGCGGCGCGAATGAAGAACGTGCCGAACAGCGGGCCACTGGCGCCGCCGACGCTGGAGAGCAGCACCATCCCTGTGTTCTTCAGAATGAAGCCGATGTCTTTATCCGCAATCGCGGGTAATTTTTCGACGACTTTACTGAAGCCGCGATGCATATTCAGCCCGTGGTCGGCATCGCCAATCTCTCTGTCCAGACCCGTCAGATAATCACTCTCTTTGGTGAAAATCTCACCGCAGCGGTAGAGCCAGTTAACAATGTGTGTTCTGTTGAGTGACATACATAATCTCCTTATTTGCCCCAGTTGAGCGCAGGCGTGTGAACCGGCGCATCCCAGAGCGCGAGCGTTTCATCGTCCACTTTTAGCAGGGTGATGGAAAAGCCGGTCATATCCAGAGAGGTGCAGTAAGAGCCGATCAGGTTGCGTTCAATGGTAATGCCGGTTTCCTGACAGCGGCTTTCAAGCCGGTTATAGACGCCGAACAGTTCAGACAGCGGCGTGGCGCCGAGGTTGTTGACCAGCGCAATGACGCGATCGCCACGCTGCAACGGCTGTTTGCTCTGCTTATCTTCCTGCCAGCTTCCCTGATGATGATCCCAGTGACGCAGCGTGCGGCTGTATGCGCCGTTTTCCAGTAGCGTGTCAAACATTTCATCGACAGTTTGATCGAGAGAAGAGAAGGGGCGACGGTCAATGCCGGGTTCGCCGTGAATTCCCACGCCAAACTCCATTTCGTTATCCTGCAATGTGAAGGACGGTTTGCCCGCCGCAGGCACGGTACAGGCATTGAGCGCGATGCCGATTGAATGCCCCTGATTATTCAGCTTACGGCCAAGCTCCGCGCAGGCTTCCAGCATGTCACCGCGTTCTGCGGCCGCGCCCACCAGTTTTTCAATTAATACCGTATTGGCGACGCCGCGACGACCGGCGGTATAAAGGCTGTCTTTGACCGCTACATCATCATCCACCACGACGGTGGTGACTTTTACGCCGCTGTCGTGCAGCAGCTCCGTGGCGGTTTCAAAATTCAGGATGTCGCCGGTGTAATTCTTAATGATCAGTAAGACGCCTTCGCCGCCGTCAATGTGCATGGCGCACTCAAACATTTTGTCTGGCGTCGGCGAGGTAAAAATTTCGCCCGGGCAGGCGCCGGAGAGCATGCCTGGCCCAATATAGCCGCAGTGCATGGGCTCATGCCCGCTGCCGCCGCCGGAAAGCAGCGCCACTTTTCCTGCCACTGGCGCATCTGACCGGGTAACGTAGACCGGGTCCTGGTGCAGCGTCAGCGTCGGGTACGCTTTTGCCAGACCAGCGAGTTGTTCGTTCAGTACCTCTTCTACACGGTTAATCAGCTTTTTCATTATTTTGCTCCGCATCTTCTGCTGTAGGGGTATCGGTTGTGTACCATGACACGGCTACCACTCACTGCCGATAGCCTTATTGTGCAACAGTGAGCGGAAAAGAAAATTCGGCCATAACATGTTTCATCAACGGAACATTTATGCTTAATCATGTTTCATTATGGAACGCAAAGGCGAGGTAATCGTCAGAATTGCGATCCCGACCAACGAATGCCGCCGCTTTAAGCGTAAAAAACGGGGGGTTAGAAACGAGAAGGGAGGTGATTAATTGCGATTAATTTGCCCTGTTCCAGTTCGATATAGCCGCCTTTTTTCAGCGCTGACAGCATTTTCATCACGCTGCTGCGCGAAAGGCGGGTACGTTCAAGAATATACTGGTAGGCCGCCATCTGAGAGCGGATGCTTTCCGGCTCCTGGCTTAGCGCCTGCAACTGGTAGCACAGCAGATCGTAAGCGGTCGGCGCTGTTGCCATTTCATTCTGGATAAACAATTTATTGGTGACGATGATCATATGCTTTGCCATGATCTCCCACAGGTGCTTGCGCTCAATGGTTTCCATCACGTCATCCAGGGGAATTGTCGCCGCTTCGCACTCTTCGAGCGCGCGAATCAGCAGTTTATCCGACAGGGCGCTGGTGAACCCCAGGGAGACCGGGGCAGAAGCTATCCCCAGCAACAGACTATTTTCGATGTTCTCAATGCTTACGACGCCCGTGCGGAAAAACAGGCACTGGTGCTCGCCCCCCTGGACGAAGACAAAGCGACTTCCGCGAGGGTACCGTTTGAAATCCTGTTCTGACGTGAGTGCGTTGAGCAGCGCAATTGCATAGGGCGAAGGCTGCTTCAGTTGATTAAAGGAAGAATCCAGGGGCATGGTAGGTGTTATCCGGTCACTGTCATTGTCATTCTATTTTAGTGGCTCTGCGTTAATGCGTGTTGAGCATAGCTAGTATTTCAGGGGAATATTCTGCTGAATTTGCTTCAGAACACCACGATCGGTCACGATGTAGCCGCCTTTTTTTAAATCGGCCAGTATCTTCATCACGCTGCTGCGCGACAGAAATGTTCTTGACTGAATATAATTTGCGGCAGTTATATTTTGCCTGAATTCATTAGACTCGCGCATTAATTCATACAACTGAGCGCGAATAATATCATAGGATGTCGGCGCTGAAATGCGCGTACAGTGGTCGTACACCCGACCGGCGGTGTAGATAAGCACCTTCGCCAGACTTTCCCAAAGATTCTCATTTGCTATAACGTCGTTAACTTTCTCCAGTGGAATAAAGGCGATCTCAGAACACTCCTCACTGCGCATCAGCAAATATTCAGCATCAACCAGTTGATTGCTGAGGCCAAAAATAAAGGGGGCGACTTCTGAGTTAAGCATGAAGCCGTCCCGTGCTCTGAAAACCCCAATGGTTCCCTTCAGCAATAAATAACATTGATGTGGTCTATTATTTTCGTTGTTAATAATTTGTCTGCATTTTGTTTCTCGTGTGTTTGCGTGTGGCTTCAGGTGCGCAATCAGTTTTTCTACATGTTCAATTGGCTTCAGAGGCAGAGCCTTATACATACTTGATTCAATAGCTATTTTGGTTTCAGGCATGATCTGTCCTCCCATATAATAGTCTCTGTAATAGCGTAACGCCTTGCTTGAGCTAATAATTATGGTGACAGACTAAAAATAAGTGAATCCAGAACAAGGTGTAAAATTACACCAAAAAATCACTTGAGCAAATATGTGCATTTATATGAAAATTTAAATTAAGGAGAACTTAATTGACATCGCGCCTTGATTCAGGATTCAAACCGCTGACGTGATGCGGCCCGGAATGCTGAAGGGGAAATCGCATGTTATTTATCTCCTTGTCTTTACGATGATAGCCAAAAATAAGCGTTTCCCGGCAGCCTATTTCCAGAGCAGAAAATGTATGGACATTATGTCGTAACGCGATAAATAAACAGGTGTTAAGGATAGCGATGATGAAAAAAAATATGATAGCGATGGCGCTTTCCGCTGCGGCCATTTTGTCAATATCACATGCGATAGCGTATGACGGCACGGTCAAATTTGTGGGTCAGGTTCTTGATACCGCCTGTACCGTAGATATTGGCGCCAATAATACGATGACCGTTGATATGGGAAGTGTCTATAAAACAGCGTTTACCAACGCAGGGGATGAAGCGTCAACGACCAAATTTACCTTGCGTCTGATTAACTGCCCCTCTTCCGTCACGTCCGCGCGGGTGAAGTTTGATGGCGTTAATCATTCGGGTAATACCGATCTGTTAGCGCTGTCCGCAGATCCCGGTTCGGCAAGCGGGGTGGCCATTCGACTGATGACGGCAGACAGAGCGCCTTTAGGCCTTAATCAGATCAATGGCTATTCCTATTCACTGTTAGATATGGTTGACAACCAACTGGATTTCTACGCCGCCTATGTCGCCACCAGCGTGCCTGTTGTGCCGGGCGTCGTGAATGCCGTAGCAAACTTCACCGTTAACTATAACTGACGAGCATATGTTGTTGGGGGGCCGATAACCGGCCCTCTCAGAGGTTTACCATGAAAGTATTACGTGTTTGCGCCACCGCGTTGGCGCTGTTTGTTATCGGCGTTTCCAGTGTGAATGCTGGTGTTTCCATTGGCGGAACACGGGTTATTTACGATGGCGGTAAAAAAGAAGCGTCATTAAGCGTCAGTAATCCCGATAATATTCCGTATTTAATTCAGTCGTGGATCGAAACGCAAAATGACGGTAAGGGCAAAGCCCCTTTTATTATTACACCGCCGCTTTACCGACTTGATAACGGGCAGCAAAACGTAATGCGTATTATTCGGGCGGGAAATCTGCCTGAGGATAAAGAGTCCCTGTTTTGGCTGAATATTAAATCGATACCGTCGGCCCAACGTAAGGATAATACGTTACAGATTGCGGTTAAAACACGAATAAAACTGATTTATCGGCCTGCGTTGCTGAGCAAGTCAACGCCTGAAGCGCAGCTCGGAAAGTTAAGCTGGAGCCGGAGCGGGGCGTTTATTCAGGTAAATAACCCCACGCCTTATTACGTTAATTTCAATGAAATTACCGTATCCGGTAAGAAAGTTGACAATGTAACGTTTGTGGCGCCGGGGAGTACCGCCCGTTTTGCACTGCCTTCGGGCGGAAATGGCGGAAGCGTGAAATTCAGGATTATTAATGATTACGGTGGAATCAGCGAGGAGTACAGCGGTTCTGTTTAAGTCGCGACGGGTCGGAATTACGTTAATGATGATAGCCAAATATATAATTAATCCGTATCCGGCCAGGCTTGTATTGTTTATCTCCCTGGGAATATTCAGCGTGCTGAATGAGGTTCTGGGTCGGGATTACTTTAATCCGGCGCTACTGGAGCATATACCATCCGGTAGCGAGAATATCGATCTTTCTGGTTTTGAAATGGGAGGGCAGGCGCAGGGCACTTACCATGTCGATATTATCCTCAACGGGCAGTTTCTGGACACGCAGGATATCGCATTCAATAAAACACCAACGCCTTCTGGTGAGGATGCGCTTGAGCCCTGCCTGTCAGGGGAAATGTTGCAACGCTATGGCGTTAACATCGCGCAGTATCCGGGTGTGCAGGGCAAAGGGGATTGCGCCGATCTGTCCGCTATTCCACAGGCTTCAAGTGAGTTCCAGTTTTCGACGCAAAAGCTGTTGTTAAGTATTCCGCAGGCGGCGTTATCTGCCAGAGCGCGGGGGGATGTCGCGCCGGAACTCTGGGATGAGGGCATTACCGCCGCGATGCTTAACTACAGTCTGAGCGGTGATAACAGTAATAGTCAGTACGCTAATTTGCGCCCCGGAATAAATATCGGCCCGTGGCGTTTGCGCAATTACACCACCTGGCGGCGCAGCGGTCAGGGCGATGAGGACTGGGATTCGATTTATACCTATGTCCAGCGCAATATCGTCCCGCTGAAAGCGCAACTGGTGCTGGGAGACAGCGCCTCTCCTGCGGATGTTTTTGACAGTATACCGTTTCGTGGCGGCCAGCTTGCGTCGGATGACGACATGCTGCCCGATTCGCTGAAGGGGTATGCGCCCGTGGTGCGCGGTATTGCCCGCACCAATGCGCAGATCGTCATCCGGCAAAATGGCTACCAAATCTACCAAAGTTACGTGGCCCCTGGCGCGTTTGACATTACCGACATGTTCCCCACGGGAGGCGCCGGTGATCTGGAGGTCACGGTTAAAGAGGCGGATGGCAGTGAGCAGCACTTCACCGTCCCGTTCGCATCATTACCGGTGTTACAGCGTGAAGGCCGGTTCAAATATGCGTTAACCGGCGGGCGCTATCGCTCCAGCGACAGTCGTGTGGAACAAACCGATTTCGGCCAGGGAACCGCGATTTATGGTTTGCCGGGCGGTTTCACGCTTTATGGCGGCGTCCAGACTTCCCGTAACTATCGGGCTATAGCGTCCGGCGTCGGTAAAAATCTGGGAACGATTGGCGCGCTTTCTGCCGACGTAATCCAGTCATGGGCGCAACCCGCTGATGGCAGCAAGACTCAGGGGCAATCCTGGCGTGTGCGCTATAGCAAAAATAGCATCGCGACAGGAACAAACTTTTCGATTGCGGGTTACCGATATTCAACGCGCGGTTACTACGGTATGCAGGACACTTTCGATACGTATGGCGGTAGTTCCGGGCAGATAACGAAACGACGTAACCGTATGGAAGCCAACGTCAACCAGTCCCTGGGCGCAGGCGGCGGATCGTTGGCGTTAAGCGCGGTACAGGAGGACTACTGGCATACCGGAAAACCGATGCAGTCGTGGAGCGTGGGGTATCACAATGCCTGGAACGGCGTGAGCTATAGCGTCGCCTGGACGCTGAGTAAAAACGGCAGCGGCGATCGTTATGATAAAGACCAACAGCTGGCGCTGAATATCAGCATTCCGCTGGATCGCTTTATGAGCAATACCTGGGCCAGTTATGGCATGAATGCCAGCAGCGGGAAGGGCGCGACTCATAGCACAGGGCTGAGTGGAACGGCGCTGGCTGGAAACGCGCTGAACTGGAATATTCAGCAAGGTTACGGTACGGATGACGTGGGGTATACCGGTAGTCTGAGCGCGGATTATAAGGGTACTTACGCCGATGTTAGCGGGGGGTATCGTTACGATCGCCACTCGCAGCGCGTGAATTACGCTCTCGCGGGGGGCGTGCTGGCATATGCCGATGGCGTAACGTTCTCTCAGCCTCTGGGGGAAACCAACGTGCTGATTGGCGCGCCAGGCGCATCGGGGGTCGGGATTAAAAACCAGAGCGGCGTACGAACTGATTTTCGTGGCTACACCGTTTCCGCCAATGTTTCACCGTATCGCAAAAATGATATCGGCCTGGATACGGCATCCGTTGCGGACGATGTTGAGCTGGCGCTCACCAACAAAACCGTTGTGCCAACCCGTGGCGCGGTCGTGAGGGCGGACTATGTCGCTAATGTTGGGCTGCGCGTGCTGTTGACGTTGACCAGGCCCCACGGTTCGACGGTGCTATTTGGGGCGATGGTGACGTTAAAAGGCGCGCAAGAACAACAATTTATTGTTGGTGACGAGGGGCAGGTCTATTTAAGCGGCATGCCGCCGGAAGGGACGCTGAATGTGGTCTGGGGACGTGACGGCGAGCAGCGCTGCACGGCAAATTATTCATTAACCGCAGCCGAGAACTACAGCGGCGTTAGCGTGACCGGCTCTCTTTGCCGCTAAGTGGGCTGACCTCGTGTGAGAATCTGACAATGAAACGAACTTATCTCTTATTCAGTTTACTGATGCTTTTTTCAGGGTTCAGCGTTGCCGATGACTGTACCGTGAATACGACATTATTTAATACCGTCTCAATGGGGAATATTGTCGTGCAGCGAGATGCGCCGGTAGGGGCAGAAATCGCCCGCGCCAGGGTCTCCGGGTATGCCAAACTGTTGGTCACGGCGCCTGGCGGTGCCGTCTATTGTAACGGTGCTTATGCGATCAATTACCTGTCAGCGACGCCTTCGCCGATAAATCATGTTTACAACACCAATCTGAAAGGGGTGGGAATCAGGCTATCCATTCCCGCAGGGGATTTTGTGCTGCCATCAAATGGCGCCAGCTATATCTATAACCTCGGTAACTATGACGTGATGCTGATTAAAACAGCAACGATCCAATCGGGATATTTGACGCCGGGAGTGATTACACAGGGATGGTTTGGTACGCCGAATCATTCTTTTATGCAGATTTCAATGGGCGCCGATACCCAGGTGACGGCGCTCGCATGTTCGTTTTCCAGCCAGATTCTTAATTTTCAGCTCGGTGATATTAATGCCGCCGAGTTCACCGGCCAGCCCGGAGCCGTGCTGTCGCACAGCGATACGCAAAATCTGGGGCTGAACTGCGATCCGGGAGCGAATATCAATGTTGAACTGGCGGGAACGCAAAACCCTGACGCGCCGGCTGACACCAGCGTTCTGGCGCTGACCGGGCAGGGTAGCCCCGAAACGGCAGACGGCGTGGGAGTCCAGATAGTTTATAACGATGTGCCGCTGCAACTGAATAACCGCATCGTATTGAAAAAATCCGCAGGCGGGCAGGAGACATTTCCGCTGGTGGCGCGTTATTACCAGACCAAAAGCCAGGTGAAGCCGGGCAGCGCGAATGCCACCGCCACGTTGAATATTACCTACCAATAACCCAAGGAAAAAGTATGCCTGGAAGAAAACGCTGGCTGCTGGCCCTGATGCTGCTTACTGGTCAGGTATGGGGTCAGGGCGATCCGATCGCATTAAACATCAAAGGGAATGTGAAAGCCGCGCCGTGTCAGGTGAGCAGCGACAGCATCACTAAAACCGTTGATTTAACGGCGGGGAGTCCGGTAACGGCTTCATCAATGTATACCGCAGGGTCAACGACGCCGTGGGTCAGTTTTGATTTCAGCATTGAACATTGCCCGGAAGGCACAACCGGCGTGATGATTCAGTTTAACGGCAACGCTGATGACATGCATCGCGATGATATGTATCGCAATCTGGGAACCGCTACCCCTGTCGCGATACAGTTGCAGGCGGCGGACGGTCGACCGCTGGGCAACGGTCAGGTTCTGACCAGTGAAATTGTCGCACAGCGTTACACCTGGAATTTACGCGCCCGGCTCTACAGTGAACAAGGGCAGGTCTCACCGGGAACCATTGATTCGGTTGTGACGGTTTCATTGAGCTATCAGTAATTATTACCCGGAGCCGCGTATACATGAATATTGTCATCAGATGTCAGGATCGTTTTTATCAATACGGATTGCGCGCGTTATTGTGCGAAATATTTCCACCGAACCTGAATCGGACCACGCTCACCTTTAACGACTATGACTACGCAAACGCCGCCTGTGCCGATATCTTAATTCTGATGCTGCACCCCGGTGAACAGTATATTTGTCATGCTGAAATGCGATTTCGTGCGCCACGCCTGATGATTGGCCTGGTGGATAAAAAACATATTCCCGCGCGAGGAGAAATTCCCTCATGTATAGAAAACATCGTGTTTATTCCGCTCAATGCAAGCGTCAGTAAGATCAGTAGAGTGATTAAGCAGCATTGGTTTTCTTTACAGCAGGCAAAAACGCCCCATGCCGTACACCACTGCGGGTATTGCCCGCATAAGACGCTTACCGGGCAACAAAACCAGCTCGCTGCCTTTCTTTATGCGGGGATGACGTCAAAGCAGATTGCTTACAAAATGGCGATCGGTCAGAAAACGGTGCTGGCGCATCGAAACGCGTTAATGACGAAATTCCGCTTAAGAACCGATCGTGAATTATTACTGTTTTTAAATGCCGTAAAGGAAAAAAACCGGCACAGAAACGGCATGTGCGAATCCTGCAATGATGACGATGGATGGCTTGTGTAAGCAATCCACGCAAAGGCGCGGGTTGCGGGTATTACGAATGCTGTGGGTTGTGGGCGGCGTAGATGTCGCGCGCGTCCGTAAAGCAGCGCAGCGCGAGCGAAGAAACCGGCGCTTGCTTACGCATGATCAGGCCGACAGGGGCTTCAATGTTGGAATTGACGACCGGCGTAATATGGAAATTACTGTTTAAATTCTCCAGCCCATTATTGAGCGGCATAATGGCGCAACATATGCCACGCTGTACGGCCTGAATAATCTGGAATGTTGAATCGCTTTCGAAAATATGCTTAGGCGAGATTCCGGCTGATTTAAAACTCATATCCATGTGCTCTCTGTAATGCATACCTTTGGTCAGAAAACCCAGCGGGAAATTAATGAGATCGTTCCAGGAGAGGCTCTCATTTTCTATTTTGAAATGGCGCGTGTCGTGCAGCAGACCCATCCGGGTTTTCGCTAACGGGATAACATCAAACGGACTGACATCAATGTTATTCAGATAACATATTCCCAGCTCCAGCTGGTTGCTGTTTACGCCTTCGGCAATTTGCTCCGAGGTCATGGAATAGAGACTAAATTGCAGTTCCGGGTATTTGGGGGTTAATTCGCGAATAAACAGCATAGGATCGACGCTGGCGAGCGGCACCATACCCAGACGGAGCACGCCGACAACCTGTCCTTTGCAGAGCGCGGCCTCGGCCTGTAAGCCATCGTGCGCGGCCAGCAGGGATTTTGCCCATGCCAGAATACGTTCGCCTTCCGGGGTAAAGCCTTCAAAGCGTTGCCCGCGAACGATAAGCACCAGACCAAGCTCCTCCTCCAGATTGCGAATGCGCATGGAGAGGGTGGGTTGCGTGATATTACACTGCGATGCGGCCTTACCAAAGTGACGGGTCTGATCCAGCGCGATTAAATATTTGAGTTGTTTTATGTCCATCATTCATCTCTTCGGCAGACGGTCTGTTGGGGGCAAAGAAGAGGCTCCGGCAGCCGTTTGCGCTACGACATGGGTTCACATTATTGCATGAATGTATAAATTTTGTAACCGAATTGCGGCGTAACAATACCGTTTCTGCGCGTCAGTGGCTGAAAAATAAATCCCCTTATTCAGCAGAACGTCATGAATAAGGGGCGAATTTTACAGCGCGCGAATTTCTTTTGAGCGCAAGGTGATATTTACCGGTACGGATTTATAAGAAGGCGTACCGCTCTCTTTATCAATATAATTGAGCGGAACCAGAACATTGGCCTCAGGATAATAGGCGCCGACAGAACCTGCCGCAATGCTGTAGGCCACGACGGTGATATCTTCCAGGCAGAGATCGCTGTCAGGCAGGGCCGTTCGGATATCGACGCGATCGCCATGTTCAAGCCCTAACTGCTCCATATCGCCTTCGTTCATAAAGATAATGTCACGACGGCCAAATACGCCGCGATAACGATCGTCCATCGCGTAAATGGTGGTGTTGTACTGATCGTGACTTCGCAGGGTAATCAGACGCAGCGTATTTTCACCTTCGCCGGTCACGTTCTCGTTAACGCCGTGGAATACGGAGAACATAGCTTTGCCCGTCGATGTCGGCCAGACGCGTTCGGTCGGCGGCAGCGGCATACGGAAACCGCCAGGCACCCGGATACGATCGTTGTAATTGTCGAAACCGGGAATGGTTTGTTCAATCAGTTCGCGGATGAGATCGTAATCAGCAACCAGCTCCATCCAGCCGATTTTGCTGTTTGTCAGCGTGGCTTTCGCCATTCCGGCAATAATGGCAGGCTCCGAACGCAATAACGGCGACGCCGGTTTTAGTTTGCCGGAGGAGGCATGCACCATCGACATAGAATCTTCTACCGTGATGGATTGTCTGCCGGTGCGCTGAATATCCAGTTCGGTGCGTCCGAGGCAGGGAAAGATGAACGTCTCTTTCCCGACCAGCAGATGCGTTCGGTTCAGTTTGGTGCCGATGTGGACGCTCAAGTCCAGCCCGTGCATTGCCGGGAACCCCTGTTCGTGATCGGGCATTGCCACGGCAAAGTTACCGCCCAGGCAGATCAGCGCCCTGGCGCGCCCGTCGATCATGGCCTGCGTCGCCTGTACGGCGTCGTGTCCGTGTTTCGACGGGGGAACAAACCCGAAAACATCGCTCAACCGTTCGAGGAATTCTGGCGCCGGTTTCTCGGTAATGCCGACGGTGCGGTTCCCCTGAACGTTGGAGTGGCCGCGAAGCGGGCAAATACCTGCGCCGGGTTTGCCAATATTGCCGCGCATTAACAGCAGGTCGGCAATCAGACGCACGTTCGCCGTCCCTTTGTTATGCTGGGTAATGCCCATGCCGTAGGTGATGATGGTGGCGTTGGACCTGGCGTAGGCTTCCGCGACTTTTTCCAGTTGCTCACGGTTTAAACCTGATTCGCGCTCAATGGATTCCCAGGAGGTTGCGGCAATATCTGCGGCAAAATCGTCAAAGCCCAGCGTATGGGCGGCGATAAACTCGCGATCCAGAACATCGCCACGCTCGGCTTCCAGCTGCAACACATGTTTGGCAATGCCTTTCAGCGCGGCGGCATCACCGCCAGCCCTGACCTGGAAATAGGTTGAGGCAATGTCGGTTGAGCTGTAGGTCGCCATTTCGATGATGCTCTGCGGGTCGGCAAAGCGTTCCAGCGCTCTTTCACGCAGCGGGTTAAAGACGATAATCGGCACGTCGCGGCGTGCAAGCTCGTGCAGCGTCCCCATCATACGGGGATGGTTTGTCCCTGGGTTATGGCCGATAGCGATCACCAGTTCCGTCTTTTCAAAATCATCCAGCGATACGGTTCCTTTACCGATGCCAATTGAACGAGGCAGGCCTACGCTGGTGGCTTCGTGGCACATATTGGAACAGTCGGGAAAATTGTTGCTGCCGTATTCGCGCGCAAAAAGCTGGAACAGATATGCCGCTTCGTTGGAGGCGCGACCGGACGTGTAAAATTCCACCTGTTCAGGGGAGAGACCGCGAAGCACTTCGCCGATGCGGGCAAAGGCCTGTTCCCATTCGACAGGGCGAAATGTGTCGCTTTCTTTGTGATAGGCCAGCGGATGAGTCAGGCGACCATACCCTTCAAGTTCGAAATCTGTTTTCTTCAGCAGCGCGCTGACGGTATTTTTGGCCAGAAACGCCGGTGTGACGCGCTTGCTTGTCGCTTCCCACGTGACGGCCTTCGCACCGTTTTCGCAAAACTGAAACGTTGATTTATGTTCTTTATCCGGCCATGCGCATCCTGGGCAGTCAAAGCCGTCTGGCTGATTTGTGCGTAACAGGGTAACGGGTGCTTCAAGCGCGTCCATTTGTGTACGAACGGCAATGGCCGTTGCTTTTAACGCGCCCCAGCCGCCAGCAGGACCGTCATAGTGTCTGACTCCGGGAACTGAACGTCTTTTCTTATTCATATGAACTCCTGACTATTCTGGTCACATTGGCATCCTGAAATAGCTACATAACAGGTAGGGTTATTCCAGTGTATTTAACAATTACGTTTAGCGGCTGCGCGTTATATAAATAAAAGCCAGCCGGACAAATATCCATTTGAAAAGCCATTAACCTTATTTAAAAAATGGGTAATGGTGATGGTTAATAAATACAAACAGTTGTCTCTATCCGGGAGATAACAGCAACATCTTTTATTATTCGTTATATAAAACTTTATATAACAGATGGTGGAACCCAGTTAATTCGCGGGGTTTGCCCGGATTATGCGGCGTCTGCGCTGTCGATTTAAAGAAATTATAACAGGATTTTATCATTATCATAATAAATGTTATCTATCACTTATTAAATTTAACCTATTTGAACTTTTTGAATAATTGTTTGAGACTAATTAAACACGCCGAAAATTATTAGATTCACCTGCTCTGAAATATTCAGAAAATCGCTATTAATCAAAGAAAAAGGCTGGAAATGAAAGCGTTGTACAAAATAAATCAGTCAATGTCGACTCCGTGGGGGGAATTATGTTTGGAATAGATGCTTTTCACCTTGCGAGGATACAATTTGCCTTTACCGTATCTTTTCACATTCTTTTTCCCGCAATAACAATTGGCCTGGCAAGTTTTCTCGCCGTCCTTGAAGGGCTATGGCTCAAAACCAAAAATGAAACGTATCGCGACCTTTATCATTTTTGGTCAAAGATCTTTGCCGTCAATTTTGGGATGGGGGTGGTCTCAGGCCTGGTCATGGCTTACCAGTTCGGGACTAACTGGAGCGGCTTTTCACAATTTGCCGGAAGTATCACCGGTCCGTTGCTGACGTATGAAGTTCTGACGGCATTCTTCCTTGAGGCGGGCTTTCTGGGCGTGATGCTGTTCGGCTGGAAGCGCGTCGGGCCGGGACTGCATTTCTTCGCGACCTGTATGGTTGCGCTGGGAACCTTGTTTTCAACGTTCTGGATCCTCTCTTCCAATAGCTGGATGCAAACGCCGCAGGGTTACGCGATTGAGGATGGCGTTGTCGTGCCGGTGGACTGGATGGCCATCGTCTTTAACCCGTCGTTCCCGTACCGTTTATTGCATATGTCCACGGCGGCGTTTCTGGCGAGCGCGTTCTTCGTCGGCGCCTCGGCGGCCTGGCATTTGCTGAAAGGAAACGACACGCCCGCGATCAGAAAGATGTTTTCGATGGCGTTGTGGATGGCGCTGTTTGTCGCACCGGTTCAGGCGGTGATCGGCGATGCGCACGGTCTCAATACGCTGGAACATCAGCCGGCGAAAATTGCGGCGATTGAAGGGCACTGGGAAAACCCGCCAGGCGAAGCCACGCCGTTGGTTCTGTTTGGCGTACCGGATATGGATGCGGAAAAAACGAAGTACAGCCTTGAAATCCCTTATCTGGGAAGCCTGATTCTGACGCACAGCCTCGACAAACAAGTGCCCGCGCTGAAGTCGTTCCCGAAAGAGGATCGCCCAAACTCAACCATCATTTTCTGGTCGTTCAGGATAATGGCGGGGCTGGGGATGCTGATGATCCTGACCGGGGTGGCGAGCGCGTGGCTGCGCTGGCGTGGCCGGTTGTATCAGTGTCGTCCTTTCCTGTGGTTCGTATTCTGCATGGGGCCATCAGGATTAATCGCTATTCTGGCGGGCTGGTTTACCACCGAGATTGGCCGCCAGCCGTGGGTGGTCTACGGTTTGCAGCGCACGCGTGATGCTGTTTCCGCACACGGCGACATGCACATGTCCGTCAGCCTGCTGGCGTTCATCCTCGTCTATTCGTCCGTCTTTGGGGTGGGCTACCTCTACCTGGTGCGGCTGATCAAAAAGGGGCCAGTGCGCGAACATGCGCATGATATCGCTCAGGGGGGTACGCCAGCGCGTCCGTTATCGGCGGTGAGCGAACCCATGAACACACGCAGGGGAGAATAAAATGGGCATCGACCTGTCAATAATCTGGTTCGTCATCATTGTCTTCGCAACGTTGATGTACATCGTGATGGACGGCTTTGATCTGGGGATCGGCATTCTTTTTCCGTTCAATAAGAACGAGAAAGAGCGCGACATGATGATGAATACCGTGGCCCCCGTCTGGGATGGCAATGAAACCTGGATGGTGCTGGGCGGCGCGGCGTTATATGGCGCGTTTCCGTTGGCTTATGCGGTGATTGTCGATGCGCTCAGCGTGCCGCTAACCGCCATGCTGCTGGGGCTGATTTTCCGGGGCGTGGCGTTTGAATTTCGCTTTAAAGCGACGCCGGAACACCGTCCGCTTTGGGATAAAGCCTTTATCGGCGGTTCTGTGCTGGCAACCTTCAGCCAGGGCGTCGCCGTGGGAACGCTGGTTAACGGCTTGCAGGTAACCGGACGGGCGTTCAGCGGCTCGACGATGGACTGGCTGGCGCCTTTCCCGCTGTTCTGCGGCATGGGGCTGGTGGTGGCCTATGCGTTACTGGGCTGCACCTGGCTTATCATGAAAACGGAAGGCCCGCTGCACCGAAGCATGTCGGAGAAGGCGATTATCCTGACGCTGCTGCTGCTGGCGATCATCGTCATTATCAGCCTGTGGACGCCGTTGACGCATCCGGCAATTGCTCAACGCTGGTTCAGCCTGCCAGAGATCATCTGGTTTGCGCCTGTCCCGCTGTTAGTGCTGGTTTGCTGCTGGGGAATTGTGCGTTCCGCCTATAACCGCAAAGCGAGCTATGGGCCGTTTATGCTGACCCTTGGACTGATTTTCCTGGGATTCAGCGGGCTGGGCATCAGCATCTGGCCCAATATCATTCCGCCGTCGATCTCTATCTGGCAGGCCGCGTCACCGCCGCAAAGCCAGGGCTTTATGCTGGTGGGGGGGCTACTGATTATCCCGGTAATTCTGATGTACACCTGCTGGAGTTACTACGTCTTTCGCGGAAAAATTAATCCTGATGAGGGGTATCATTAATGGCTTCACTATCAGACACAGAGCACGCTAAACCTGCGGATACCGCCCCACGCGTCTGGTGGAAAAGGGTGGGCTGGATGGTCATCATCTGGGCGGCAAGCGTTATGGCGCTGGCCGTCGTCGCATCCGGGTTTAAGCTGCTGATGCTGGCGGCGGGGATGAAAACCCACTAACACGTCTTACTTCCTGTCTCAGGCCACATCAGCGTGATGTGGCCTGCCTGTTCGTTGTCTCCCGAGGTTATCTATGCAACCGCTTATGGACTCATGGCAGCGTAAATTCACCTATTTACGTCTGTCCGTTACCGATGTGTGCAATTTTCGTTGTACCTACTGTCTGCCGGACGGGTACAAACCCGGCGGCGTGAGCAACAAGTCATTCTTGTCGGTGGATGAAGTTCGCCGCGTCACCCGCGCGTTCTCCGCGCTGGGTACGGAAAAAGTCCGTCTTACCGGCGGGGAACCCTCCTTACGCCGCGACTTTATCGATATTATCGCGGCGGTGCGTGAAAATGCGGCGATTCGCCAGATTGCGATAACGACCAATGGCTATCGCCTGGCGCGTGACGTCGCACGCTGGCGTGAGGCCGGATTAACCGCCATCAACGTCAGCGTGGACAGTCTGGACGCTCGCCAGTTTTATGCCATCACCGGGCAGGATAAATTTCAGGAAGTGATGAACGGTATTGATGCGGCGTTTGCCGCCGGTTTTGAAAAGGTCAAGGTGAATACGGTTCTGATGCGCGATGTGAATCATCATCAACTGGACACGTTTCTGGCCTGGATTAAGCCTCGCCGCATTCAGTTGCGCTTTATCGAACTGATGGAAACGGGTGAGGGCAGCGAGCTGTTTCAACGCCATCATATTTCGGGCGTGGTGCTGCGTGATGAACTGCTGCGACGCGGCTGGGTGCGCCAGATTCGCCAGCGCAGCGATGGCCCGGCACAGGTCTTTTGCCACCCGGACTTTGCAGGCGAAATCGGCCTGATCATGCCCTATGAAAAAACGTTCTGCGCCAGTTGCAACCGGCTGCGCGTCTCTTCCATCGGCAAACTGCATTTATGTCTTTTTGGTGATGGCGGGGTCGATTTACGAGACGTGCTGCAAGACGATACGCAGCAGGATGCCCTTAAGATGCGTATTGCCGATGCGCTGACGCATAAAAAACAGACGCATTTTTTACATCAGGGGAACACCGGCATTACGCAAAACCTGTCATACATTGGTGGATAGCGGGCAATGGACTCAGGTCAGATTGAAGTAGCGATCGGGCTGATGTGGCTCCGGCAGGGGCTGTTGCCCGGTCATCTCTTTCAGATTGCGCTCAATGGTGTTGCAAATCGCGTTGAGCGGTAAATCGTTAGCCGATGTGCCAAAGGGATCTTCAAGTTCTTCCGCCAGGGAATCCCAGGATAAAAAGGTATAGGAAATAAAAACGGATACGAATGGCGTCATGTAATGCAGGTCGCCAACCAGCGCAAAAGGAAGAAGGGTACAAAAAAGATAAACGGTTCGCTGGAGTATTAATGTATAAGCAAACGGCACCGGGGTATTTGCAATTCGCTCACAGCCGCCAATAACGTGGGCGATTTCATCTATTTTATTATCGATGAGGCCGAATGTAATATCGCTCAGCTTGCCTTGTTCACGCAATGCTGCCATTTCATCGCCGATCAATAATAATATCCGGTTGGTTTTCATCGGGCTGAACATGACCTGGGTAAGAATATGTCGGGGCAGAATTCGGTACATATCATATCCGGCGTCGGTTTTGCGTAATTCATGTTTCAGGCTCCAGCAAAGGGCAATCAGATAACCTGAAATTCTTTTATGTAGCTCAACGTCATTCGGCAACAAATTTTTTAACTGACGGATGATGGAACGCTCGGCAATCAGTAAGGTTCCCCATAGTCCCCGTGCCTCAACGAAACGGCTGTAGCTGGCGCTGTTGCGAAAGCCGAGAAAGATAGCGATTGCGATCCCCAGCAGGCTAAAAGGGGCAACGGTTAAGTGGATGCCCAGTTGCTCATACCATTGATAAATGATAATTGCGATAGCTGACATGACAAGGTTTAAAAATAACCGAAATGTTATTTTTGACAATACCGAGCCATGCCAATCAAATAATCGAAAAAACCAATGTTGCTCTGGTCTGATAATCATGACTGACGATTTCTCTGAAGATGTAATGAGAAGGATTCAACGAAGGGTGAATGCGATAGAAACTATTTTAATCGTTATTTTGCCGTCTGACAATCAATGACGAATAAAAATAAGGCGGAATAAAAGTAATGGTATTGGCTTTATCATTCGCTGGTGAATTTAATCATTACGTTATACCTCCTGGCTCAGATTTGAACTGTCACCGTTACGGCGCAACCAATGTACATGCCACGTGAAGTATGACGGGTATATTGACCTTGAAGTTAACTTTAAGGTTATGCTGTGACGTAAGCCGGGCAATTTATTTATTAAAGGGGTTAATGCAATGAATGAGCAACATTCCCATCCAGAATTTCCGCGCTGGATGATCTATGGCGCGAACGGTTATACCGGAGAAATGATTGCCCGTGAGGCCGTACGGCGAGGATTCAGGCCAGTTCTGGCGGGGCGCAGGCAAGAAACGATAGACTCTCTGGCTTGCAATCTCGGGCTTGAGGCTCACGCCTTCGCCCTTGATAATCCGGCTGAACTGCTCAGACAGCTCGAAGGGTGTGCTCTGGTATTAAATTGTGCGGGGCCGTTCTCCGCTACTGCGGCGCCTTTGATGGAGGCCTGCCTGCAAACCCGAACCCATTATCTTGATATTACAGGGGAGATAGGCGTGTTCGAAGCGGCACAACTGCTGAATACCCGTGCCCGGGATGCCAGTGTTGTATTGTGCCCCGGCGTCGGGTTTGACGTTATTCCTACGGACTGCGTGGCGGCCGCCCTGAAGGAGGCCCTGCCGGATGCGATCCGCCTTAACCTGGGATTCGATTCACGCTCTGTTTTTTCTCCGGGTACGGCGAAAACGGCGATCGAGGGGCTGGCGCAGGGCGGAAAAATTCGGCGAGGAGGGAAGATCATTACCGTGCCGCTTGCTTATGAAGTTCGCCGTATTGACTTCGGCGATGGCGAGAAGGACGCGATGACAATCCCCTGGGGGGACGTGTCCACGGCGTATTACACGACAGGTATTCCAGACATTCAGGTCTTTGTGCCGGGTTCGACGCGCATGATTTCCCAGGCCCGGAGAGCAAACTACATCAGACCATTGCTGCGACTGGCATGGGTGCAGAAGCTCCTCAAGGCTTATATATCCCGAACGGTGAAAGGCCCCGGAGAAATGAAACGTGAACAGACGCCCTCTTTTGTGTGGGGAGAGGCCATCAACGCCCGTGGCGACAAAAAAACTGCCCGTATCCGTACACCGAATGGTTATACCCTGACCATTATGGGGGCGTTAGCGGTGGTTGAGCACCTGATGATGAACCGGATTGCAGGAGGGGCCTACACGCCGGCCACGTTAATGGGCGCAAATCTGATAACCCGGTTACCAGGGGCTGGCCCGCTGAGGATTGTATAATTGCTCAGGGCGGGACAGGGGATGCTCCCGCCCTTTGCGCTTATTCAAGGGTAAGGATAACTTTACCGATATGAGTTCCGGCATCCAGTAACGTATGTGCCTGACGGACATCCTCAAATTTAACTATCTGGTGAATGACGGGTTTACACTTTCCGGCTTCGATTAAAGGCCATACTTTTTGTATGAGCTGTTGGGCGATTTCTTCCTTTTCAGCAGCGTCCCGGCTCCTCATCGTTGAACCGGTTACCACCGCTCTTTTAAGGATCAGTTCCTGGATATCAAATTCCTTAACCATCCTGCCCCCCATAAATCCAATCAGTACGAGCCGACCGTCCTTTTTAAGAAGGCGAAGGTTCTTGTTAAAATAAGCGGCTCCGACAATATCAAGAATAACATCAACGCCTTTTCCGTCGGTTCTGCTGAGGATTTCTTCTTCAAAATCATGGGTTCTGTAGTTAATGATTTCCCCATATTGTTGCAGAAACGGAATTTTATCGTCACTTCCGACGGTGCTGAACGCTTTAATATTCATGGCATTACACAACGCCAGCGCGGTCGTCCCTATGCCGCTTGCGCCACCGTGGATCAAAACAACATCCTCTTTTTTCACTTTTCCCAACGAAAAAAGATTGGCCCATACCGTAAAGAATGTTTCCGGGAGCGCTGCTGCTTCTGTAAAACTTAAATTTTGTGGGGCAGGCAATACCTGACCTGCCGGAACGGCGCAAAATTCTGCATATCCCCCGCCATTGGTGAGCGCACAGACGCGATCGCCAACTGAAAAGTGAGCAACGTTTTTCCCGATTGAGTGTACGATACCCGCGACTTCCAGTCCGGGAACCGGCGTAACACCTTCTGGCATGGGATATTTTCCCTCTCTCTGCATAATATCCGGGCGATTCACGCCGGCCGCTTTAACTGAGATCAGGACATCGTTCTCGCCACATTCCGGCATTTTTCCCTGGCTTACCTTCAGAACTTCAGGGCCGCCAGCTTCTGTTATCTCAATGAGTTTCATCTGATTCTACCTGTTTAATGTCAGGGGTTGATTAGCGATACCACCCGCGTGGCTGTTTATTGGTCTTTCTTTACGGTGAGCGACGCTTTCCATTCACGGTAAAGGGTTTCCAGTCCCTGACGGTACGTTGTTATCTGAAAGTCCGGGAATCGCCGCTTAAATTTTGATGAATCAAACAGGTTATCATGTTGATAGCGGGGCAGGAGTTCCCGGAGTTCCCGTGGGCCTTTGGAAAAGATACCGGCGGCGAACAAGGCGAATTTGCTCAGGACAGACCATGACGTTTCTTTCCCGAACACGTTACAGGCCAGAGAAACGAACTGCGCATAGGTGAGCCGTTCATCGCAACAGGGCAGGTGCCACGTCTGACCGAAGGCATCAGGGGTGTTGCCAAGACGCGCTAAAGCCCGACTGGCATCGGGGGTCCATATGAGCGTACGTAACGTGTCGTCACGTAATGGCACGCGTGGTTTTTTCCCTGCTTTAAGTCTGTCTAAAATTAAGGCATTGGTAAAACTCTGGGTTTTCCCCGGCCCATAAAACTCGGGCGCGCGCCCGATAAGCACAGGGATGTCGCCCCGACGCATCTCCTCCAGCACTTTGTTTGCCATCAGGGCTCGAACCCGCCCTTTGCGCCCTGACGGCAGGAACGGCGTTTCCTCGGTCTGCAATCTGCTGTCCTGCGGGTACATATAAGTATTGTCAAAATAAACAAAACTTGCCCCCACTGTCCGACACGCGTTCAGCGCGTTTTGCAGCATTACCGGAAACTGCTGTTCCCAGAGGTCGGCATCCGGCGGCAGACCCGCCGCAAAATAGACAATGCGGCTTCCTTTAACCGCTTCCAGTGTCTGACGGGCATCCAGTAAATCAGCGGGCATAAGGCTATCGCTGCCATTTACCTTCTGTGGATTGCGGCTTACAAGCCTCAGTTCAGCACTGTAAGAATGCGTTAACTCGCGAGCAAGTTCCCGGGCAATCTGTCCGCTTGCCCCCAGAATCGTTTGCATCTCACTTCCTCTTCGACAATGTCAGATGGGTGTCCCGGCCCATTGGCCTTTTTCAAAGTATAAGTTTAAAGTTCACTTGAAGGTCAATGGGGTGTTGCGACGTTGTTTAAATGTCGTCTGGTATTGGGATACAGCGCCAGCAACGGAATGGCGCCGAAGCCGAACATCAAACGATGAAAAATACGAGATTGCGCGTTGTCGAGGCATGGTAGAGTGGGGGGGCTCAAAGAATGATTCGAGGTTTGCGCTATGCAACAAATTGATTTTTACATGGTTGATGCCTTTAGCACGGCTACTTTTGGCGGCAATGCCGCAGCCGTGTGTCCGCTCACCGAGTGGTTGCCTGATGAGACATTATTGAAAATGTCCAAACAGCATAACCAGTCAGAAACGGCTTTTTTTGTCCCAAATGAAAACGGCTTCGAGTTGCGCTGGTTTACCACTCAAGGGGAAATAAATCTGTGTGGGCATGCCACACTTGCTGCCGCGCACGTCATCTTTGAACATCTTGATTACCCGGGCGCGACTATCCATTTTGATACCCGGTTTGTTGGCCCATTGACAGTAGCACGCAGCGGCGAGTGGTTGACGCTTGATTTTCCAGCCTGGGAAACCGAGCCCGTCGTGCCGCCGTCCTTATTGCTGGAAACGTTGGGCATCACAGAATACAAAGAAGTGCGCGTGGCGCGTGATTACATGGTCGTGCTGGATAATCAACGGCAGGTAGAAGCGCTACGCCCGAACATTAATGCCATGCTCCCTCTGGGAAAAATGGTTTGCATAACCGCGCCCGGCGAAGAGAAATACGATTTTGTCAGCCGTTTCTTTTGCCCGGGAGAAGCCGTAGCGGAAGACCCCGTTACAGGTTCAGCACATAGCATGCTAATTCCGTACTGGGCTGAAAAACTGAAAAAAACACAAATGCTGGCGCACCAGGGCGCCGAACGTGGCGGGGATTTACGCTGCCAGCGAGTGGGGGATCGAGTCCACATCGGCGGACAGGCAACAACTTATCTGCTGGGTAAGGTACTGTTGCGCTAGAACGTCCAGAATGCGGTTCGGAATGGGCTTTCAGGTACGATTATGGCAGACCTGACGGCGCTTTAGACTGACTGTGTTGTGCCAGGAGGGGACGTTGCTAATGCAACGGCGTATTAATCAGCGGAGTGCAGGTCAGTGCCATAAGAAATAGATATTAGACAAAGATACTGCCGCTTGCTTGTATGTTACAAATATGTAATCAATTTTTTTGGAAAAGTCTTGTTCACTATCAAAACTGACGATCTCTCCCATCCAGCAGTGCAAGCGTTAGTGGCCTATCATATTTCCGGCATGCTGGAGCAGTCCCCACCAGAAAGCAGCCATGCTTTAGATATTCGAAAACTGCGTGACCCAGCTGTGATATTTTGGTCAGCATGGGAAGGGGTACAACTCGCAGGAATTGGCGCGCTGAAAATACTGGATGATGAACATGGTGAGCTGAAATCAATGCGTACCGCGCCAAATTTTTTGCGTCGTGGCGTAGCGAATCAGCTTTTACAGCATATCTTGCAGGTTGCGCATATCAAAGGCCTACGACGTTTAAGTTTAGAAACCGGAACACAGCCAGGGTTTTCCGCTTGCCATCAACTTTATATCAAGCACGGTTTCGTTAACTGCGAGCCGTTTGCTGATTATCAGTCTGACCCAAATAGCCGTTTTATGACATTAGTTTTATGTGAGAAAGATAAATTGTCATGACTAATGCAGAGAGAATGGTGCCATATTTTTTCAAAAAAATTCTGCTCCTTGCTCACTGTAGACGTGACGACCACTCAGCCCAGCCGCTGCGTGCCAGGAGGGGAAGTTGTATACTTTATACGTGCGCCAGTCAAAGTTGATCATTCAGGTGTGAATGATAAAGTTGTTAACTCCTCTCTCTAAAAAGGTGATTAAATCTAATGCATCATATCTCTTCTGTCAGTCTCAATTATCGCTGTCTCCAGCATACAGACTGGCCATTTTTTTTGGCATTAAATCCGGATCGTCATGTGATGCATTTTATTAGTGATTCACGTACTGATGACGAGATTAGAACCCAGTCTTTTGAAAGCCGTCTACAGCCCTGGCATAAAGGCAGTGAACACTGGTTATGTATGATAATGAGTCGAAAGGATACAGATATACCAATTGGTGTAACTGGCTTTATTAATCGTGGTGAGGGCATCGCGGAAGTGGGGTTTATCCTGGCATCAGAATTTCACGGCAAAGGTTTTGGTACAGAATCGTTAAAAGATATTGCCCGCTTTGCTTTCGATGAGCATGGGTATCGTAAGCTCACTGCTACGGTAACAGCTGGCAACAATGTATCGCGGAGAATATTGCATAAAGTCGGATTTCAGCAGGAGGGAACTCTAAGAAAAAACTATTTCCTGCATGGTTGCTGGCATGATGATTGGGTATTTGGATTGTTGAGAGAAGAATTTAGTTACTGAAAAATGAAACGGCAAAACATGCCCAATTCTGGAAATGTTGCAGCGAGGTTCTACACATACATTCATTTCAGAATGGCATTTGAGTCAACCGACATATATGTTGTACCAGGGGCATCGTCAATGCCTGCTTCTCGCTCATAGTAGACCTTCGCACTTGTCCGCTGTGTGCCAGGAGCGGAAGTTTAATTGTTCTGACCAGCTCTCAAATCGCGGTCAGATTTTGTCGACCGTTTCAGATGCTTCTCAGCAAACCTTTGTTCAACGACAACAGCGACTTCTTAATTTCGTTATCGCCGATGTGAATGCTAAAATTCCTGAAAGTTTCACTATTGCCAAAGCATCCATTTATGAAGAACGCTGATTTTAAACGCCCGCAACTGACGCTGCCGAACGGCGCAGACAAGCTACTGCTGCACTCGTGCTGTGCGCCCTGTTCGGGGGAAGTCATGGAGGCGATTCAGGCCTCGGGCATTGATTACACAATTTTCTTTTATAACCCTAATATTCATCCGCAAAAGGAGTACCTCATCCGTAAGGAGGAGAATATCCGTTTTGCCGAAAAACACGGCGTGCCTTTTGTTGATGCGGATTACGACACCGACAACTGGTTCGAGCGTGCGAAAGGGATGGAGTGGGAGCCTGAGCGCGGTGTTCGGTGTACCATGTGCTTTGATATGCGCTTTGAACGCACCGCGCTGTATGCCGCGGAACATGGGTTCAGCGTGATCAGCAGCTCACTCGGGATTTCCCGCTGGAAGAATATGCAGCAGATTAACGACTGCGGACAACGCGCTGCTGCGCATTATCCGGGAATGGCATACTGGGATTACAACTGGCGTAAGCAGGGCGGGTCATCGCGCATGATTGAGATCAGCAAACGCGAGCAGTTTTACCAGCAGGAGTATTGTGGCTGCGTCTATTCACTGCGTGATACTAATATGCACCGTAAATCGCAGGGCAGGCCGCTCATCAAACTCGGTAAACTTTACTACGGTAAGGAAGGCGAAGAACAGTAATACCAGAAGCCCACATTCGCATGTGGGCTTCTGTAAACATTGGCACAACCACGGCGTTTATCCCATATATTGCATTCATTCTTGTAACGTAAGGACACTGACACTAAATAAAAGCCAGCACCATCTTCGAAACCATTGGCTGCTATTCGCTCACAGCGGACTTTTAGCCCAGTTAACGTGTCCGCTGTGTGCCAGGAGCGGACATTAATACCCTTTTTATGTTAATCACCTGGCCTGAACGCGTATTTAGAAGTGAATACGATTGACGATAGAGGACTGCATCGTCATTAATATATTCATATTTTCAGCATGATAAGGGTGAGGGGACAGGTGTGATTTCTTTCCGAATGATGACAAAAGATGAGTATCCTGCTTATCTCGAATATTTTGTTAATGATTATGCATATGAGATCGAATCAAACTACGGGGCATCCCTTCGTGATTCTCTTGCCAGAGCGAAGCAGGAAATTTCGGAAATGCTTCCCGATGGAGTTAATACTCATGGGCAAGTATTAATGTGTATTGTTGCTCAGTCGGACAAGGCTAACAACCATGTAGGTTATCTCTGGTACAAACCAGACTCGACTAAGCACACTGTTTTTATCTACGATTTTCATATTTTCAACTCCAGTCAGGGGTTGGGGCTTGGCAAACAATCTCTACGTGCTTTTGAAGAGTATCTGCAAGCGAAGGGCTTTAAAGAGATCAGATTGCGTGTTGCAGGTGATAATGCTCGCGCCCGGCATGTCTATGAAACCAGCGGATTCAGGGTTACGGGTATCAATATGAGCAAACCTATTACGGACTGAGACACTGACACTAAATAAAAGCCAGTAACATCTTCAAAACCATGTCTGCTCCTCACTCACAGCCAACAGCCAGATTTGAAACTGGCAGCTCAAGTCTGAGCTGCCCTGGGCGGGATAAGCGCATCAGGGATGCCGTGACGGCATCCCTGTTTATTTAAAGGATCAGAAGAAATCAATTCGCGTATTGATACCGACGGTGCGCCCCATATTGACCTGCGCGACGGCGCTGCTGCCGTTCATGTAGCCATAGGTACGGTAACGACGGTCGAACAGGTTATCGACATAGACGGAAATGTTCATCCGTTCAGTCGCCTGCCAGCCCAGGCTGCTGTCCAGGGTGGCATAGGTGCCTTGCCGCAACTGGTTGTCGCCATCGAAATAATGCGGCCCGACCAGATTAACCGCCAGTCGGGGCATCAGTGCGCCATAGCGCGTATCAATCACGCCGTTCACGCTGCTTCCCGCGCCATAACGTGGTACGAACGGCACCCGGTTACCGTGATACAACTCACTGTCATTGGTGAATTCGGAACGGATCACGTTGCCATTGATATCCCATGACCAGCCTGGCGCAAACCGCCACTTCGCTTCAAGCTCAACGCCGGTGGCGTCGGCTTTACCCGCATTGCTTAATGTCTGCATCCCGACCGGGCCAGAGTAAAGCTGCATGTCTTTGGTGTGGGTATAAAACGTCGCGGCTTGCAGGGTGACGTCAGCGGTTTCGTAGCGGGTGCCAAGTTCATAGTTGATGGACTTCTCGGCGACGAACGGTTTGGCAGAAAGACCTGCGGTAGGAATGATGTTGTACCCGGAAGGTTTATATCCCTGGGCTACACGGGTATACACTCTCCAGTCGTCGGTCAGCATATAGCCTGCGGATAGCTGTCCGAGTACCTGATCGTCGTCGCTTTTTCCATCATCGCCAAATGGGTTTCCGGCCAGGTTGCCGTGATATTGCGTACTGGCCTTATCATGTGAGAAGCGAACGCCGCCACCGATGTCAAAACGATCGGTTAAATGCCAGGTCAGGTCACTGTATGCGGCCAGCGTTTCAGCGGTGGTATAGCCGGCGCTGGTCAGATAACGCATGGTAGGCATGTCGTAAGTTGCCTGCATTTGCTCGCGCGTGTTCTGCCGATAGAGGCCAAACACCATATCAACGGTACGCGCATCGCCCAGGGTTGCGGCGCGCAGCTCCTGGACATCCTGATTCCAGCGTTGCGGCAGATTAACGAGTAATGTGCCGACAGGGTAGGTCCGTGAATAATGCTGTTGTTGCCAGGCGCTGATCAGGTTGAAAACCCAGTCATCGGTGGTGTATTTCCCACTCAGGGTCTGGCTGTCAGTGCAGCGCCGCATGTACGGGTCTGGTGAACCATCGCTAAGTGAGAGCTTACGGCCCTTAATATCATTCCATCCCACATAGGCGTCCTGGGTGGCGCGGGTACATTCGCGTGAGGCGGCAAAGCCCATTTCCCAGGGCTGGTCGTCCGGCGCCAGACGCAGTTTCACATTCCCTATGCTGGCGCGGGTGCCGCCTAAATCATCGCTTCCCGTCGCGGGGTTAATCATGTCGCCGTCATCAACCTGGCGTAACAGGGTGACGCTGCCGTACAGCAGGCCATCCTGAATGGGGCCGCTCAGGTTGAACTTACTTCGATAACTGTCGCGGCTGCTGACGCCGCCTTCAATATAGCCGCGCGGCGTGCTGTCCGGCTGCTGGGTGACGATGTTGATGATCCCGCCCTGAGCGCTTTTGCCATATAACGTTCCCTGTGGGCCACGCAGCAACTCCACGCTTTGCACATCGGTAAGCGCCTGGATGGTGTTGGTGGAAAGCTGAGGGACGCCATCGACATACAGGGTGACGGCGGGGTTATAGAAGTCCTGCGCCGAAGAGACGCCGCGTAGCGAGATCGTCGAAAAAAGCATGTTGCCGCTATTTTCAATATTGAGCCCGGGCAACACTCTGGGGAGTTTGTCGCTGGCGGTGACGCCGGCGTCGCTTAATTCCGGCGCGCTGACAACGGTAGACGAGACATTGTTGGCTGATGCCGAGCGGGAAGATTGTTTACTGGCGGTAACCACCAGCGTGCTTTCGTCTTGCTGTGAAGTCTGGGCATTAGCAATGGCGGGGAGCAATAATCCCCCCAAGGCCAGAGGATAAAGCCGTGTCATTTTCATTGTTGTGAGTCCCTGTAAGACGGCGAAACGCCAAAAATACCGACAATGGTGAATTGAAAATGATAACTATTTCTAATAGTGGTGCTACCCGAAACGGGTTTATTTCAACCTGTTTCGGGTCGGTTTGCGCTTATTGGACAGAATGGCGATAACGGTCGACGGCGAGAGCCGTCAGGCGTTTTTTGTCTATCTTGCCGACGGCGGTGAGCGGCCAGTGGTCCAGATACTCGATTTGGTCAGGAATTTTCCACGCGCTGAGTCCCATACGGGTCAGTTGTTGACGCAGTTGTTGGTAGTCAGTTGGCATCTGCTGCGCGATGATAAACGCGCAAATCCGCTCGCCAAGCAGCGTGTCCGGCGCGGCGACCACCGCGCAATCTTGCACTTCCGCTAAACGCAGCAGTGCCGATTCCACTTCAGCAGCGGCTATTTTTTCTCCGGCGCGGTTGATCTGCTCTTTTATGCGCCCCTCAACGTGCAGGTTCCCCGCCTCATCCAGCCTGACATTATCGCCAGTGCGGTAAAACCCTTGCGCAGTAAAGGCCTGCGCGTTGTGAGCAGGGGCGCGGTAATAGCCCGAGATGGTATAAGGGCCGCGCGTTAACAATTGCCCGGTTTCGCCCGGTGCGACGTCGTTCTCGTCTTGATCAACGATGCGGATTTCATCCAGAGGGGACAACGGGCGCCCCTGGCTGTGGAGAATAGTGGTATGCGGATCGTCCAGCCGGGTAAAACAGAGCAGGCCTTCCGCCATACCGAAAACCTGTTGCAGGGTACAGTCAAAGGTGGCGATAACCTGCTCAGCAAGCGTCGGGTCGAGCCGGGCGCCGCCTGCCTGAATGACGCGCAGCGACGAAAGGTCGCTGTCTTCCCACTCCCTGGCCTGCACCCATAATTGCGCCAGCGCCGGAACCAGGGCGACGTGAGTCACTCTTTCCTGCGCGATTAAAGGCATCACCTCATCACAGCTGGCGCTGTCGGTCAGCACCACTTTTCCGCCGCAGGCAAGCGTTCCCAGAATGCCGGGGCAGGCCAGCGGAAAGTTATGCGCCACCGGGAGGACGGCGAGATACACGCTCTGTTGGCTGATGCCGCACAGTTCAGCAGAAGCGCTGAAGTTATAGCTATAGTCGGCATGTCGGCGCGGGATGAGTTTGGGCGTGC